>JBBJOG010000020.1:0-33705 GCA_037721775.1 Sphingomicrobium sp.
AGCCCCTGCATCCCTTTGCAGTGCTCCTTCGACAGCTTTTCCCCCTGTCCTTCGATCAGGGACTTCACCAGCTCAGTGTGCTCGCCGATTTTGTCGATGGACTTCGTGAGCAGGTCCTTGAGCGTTTGATCCTGAGCCTTGCTGACAAGCTTCTTGACCGTACGTTGCATCTGATCATTGGCGGACCACAGGTCCTTAAGCTCGTCGACGTAAAGGTCTTTCAGGTCTTCTGGTGCGGACATGGGAAGTACTCCAAGAGGTGTGCAGCGGCAGCGCATGAAGATCATGCGGGTTCCGTGATTTTCAGTGAGCGGGCCGGGTGCAGAGGCACCTACGAGGGCGTTTGCTAGTAGCGTAGCACTCGCGAGAGGAGTGGACCGGGAGCCAAGCTGGCAACATGCCTCACCAGCACAGGCTCGCGGTAGCCTAATGTCCGCTTTCGAGCCTTTGCCGACATTCCGCTTCCGACCCAAACTCGCCGTTCAATGCCGCGCAAGAGCGTCTTGATTGCAGACATTCGTTCGGCAAAGCAGCATGTCGCAAGCAGTGGAGGAAGCTAGGATGGGGCGTGTAAGGGTCGCGGGGTTCTCGGTGTCCCTAGATGGGTTCGGAGCGGGCCCGGAACAGAGTCTTCAGCATCCTTTGGGAGAGCGCGGGACGGCGCTCCACAGCTGGTTCTTCGGAACGAAGACGTTCAAGGCCATGTTTGGCGGTGGCGGTGGCTCGGAGGGCGTGGACGAGACCTTTGCCCACCGCTCGATGGACGGCTTTGGTGCCTTCATCCTGGGTCGGAACATGTTCGGTCCTGTGCGCGGGGAATGGCTGGACGACAGCTGGAAGGGCTGGTGGGGAGACAATCCGCCCTATCATGCTCCGACGTTCGTCCTGACGCACCATGCCCGCGAGCCGATCGTAATGGAGGGCGGCACCACGTTTCACTTCGTCACGGACGGGATCCACGCCGCGCTCGAGCGCGCACGCGACGGCGCGGGAGCACGTGACGTCAAGATCGGAGGTGGCGTCTCGACCGTTCGCCAATACCTGCAGGCTGGCCTGATCGATGAACTGCACTTTGCGCTTTCGCCTGTCCTGCTCGGACGGGGCGAGGCGATGTTCGAGGGTTTGAATATCCCTGCTCTCGGCTACCGCGTGATGGAATCCACTGCCACTGACCTCGCGACGCACGTCGTGCTCGGGCGGTAGGAGAACGAATAGAAGTCCGCTTTTGTAGGTTCGTCGCCGGATAGCTGTCGGGCGGCAAATCACCCATTGCGGACATGAGCGCGATCTGAAACTGTCCCATGATGCGCGTCCTCTATTCAGCCGCACTTGTGCTCTTGGGAGCGTGTACGCAGGTGCCCCAGATCGACACTGGAGCGTCTCAGGAGCTTTCTCTTCGCTGGCTCATTGGCGGCTGGGTTCCAGAAGGCGAAAGTTGCGAAAGCGACGCAGGCGTCCGGTACAATGGCGATGGCACCTGGGTAGCCTACGAAGCGGCCGGGACTTGGCGGATTGAAGGTCCAATGGTCGTGTCCACCGTGACGGAGCGTTGGGCGGACGGGGCAGAAGTGCCAGTTACAGCTGATAAGCTCCACGTGGAGCGCATCGAGGTGCTTGGACCTGACACATATCAATCGTGGTGGCAGGATGGGACCGTTGTGAAGTTGCGGCGGTGCACAAAGGGCCGTCACTAACGTCCGCTTTCCACCCAAAACGGACATTAGCATGAGGCGACGCACCGATAAGCTGCGCCAATTCGCTTGCGAGTTCGGTCGCGGCAGCGAGCCTGCGTAGAGGCTGAGTCGACCGTACCGAAGCCAGATCTATATCTTGTCAGAGCCGTGAACCGGGGAGTGCGCTTCTGGGCCAAGGCTTTCGGAACCTTATTTTGCAGACGTTCATCGCGTTCCGCCTAGGATCGGCTTGGCTGTGGTCCAAATTACCATGGGCAGCGGGTCGGGCGGATTACGGGCCTGCACCCCTCGCATTTGCCTTCGCCAGCCTCTTCAACGTCCGCTTTCCACCCAAAGCAGACATTCCGCTGCGTCGCTGCTATGCTCGACATTAACCAGAAAGATGAGACCTGAATAAGCGGTTGGCCGCATCCAATCACGCCGTGCTACTTCTGCGGCAACGTCGACTACGATAATTCTGGCGCCACACACCTAACCGTTGGGACGGGGAGCGAAGTGAACAAGACGTCAGCCATAATGTTCGCTAGTGCTGCTCCTCTACTCGGCCGTCCGGCAGGCCACCTCCGTGGTGCCGTTGGCCTTAGCGCTATCGTGGCGCTCGCCGCTGCGGCAATCCCTCATATTGCCTCTGGCGTGGCGGCGCCCCTCAGTCGAGGCAACGAGGTGGTTCTCAGGCTCCCTCCTCCGACAGCCCCTCCGACGCTACTGCGTGATGTCGATCGGGAGGACGCGCTCAGCATAAACGCGACGATTCCTTTTTCTCATGAGCCAAACCCGCCCGCGCGGGCTTTCAAGTTCCGGGGTGATGACGCAGCCTACAGTCGCGCGCTCCACTGCCTGACAGAGGCGATCTATTATGAAGCGGGCAGCGAGCTTCCCGATGGGCAACGCGCCGTTGCACAGGTCGTGCTCAACCGGGTACGGCATCCCGCCTTTTCCGATGGCGTCTGCGCCACAGTTTATCATGGCTCCATGCGCACAACCGGGTGCCAGTTCTCCTTCACCTGTGATGGCTCTATGCGCCGAACGCCGACGGTTTTGGGGTGGGCAAGGGCACGCGGGATCGCGGAGCAGGCACTGACAGGCGCCGTGTTCAAGCCTGTTGGTTACGCCACCCATTACCACGCTGATTATGTTGTGCCCTATTGGGCGCCGAGTCTGGCAAAGAATGCAGTACTTGGCACCCACATTTTCTACCGTTGGCCGGGGTGGTGGGGGCAAACGGCTGCATTCTCTACGCGTCACTCTGGCAAGGAAATGGACCCCCGGTTGCTGCGCAACGCGGCCCTCCGCCGGCACGGAGTCCGCCCCGAACCGCCTAGCTGGATCGGCGAAGACCTGGTGCTCGAAGCAGATCCGCGAGTGGAACTGATCAGCATCATCCAGTTCCTTGCGGCTCGGTCGGCGCCCAGCGAAGGGGCCACGCCTTACGAGAAGGAGGTGCGCAGGCATTTCGCGGCCTACTTCGATCACTATGCTGTGCAGATGTATCGGCAGCTTTCAGCTGGCAACAGCAAGTTCAACGCAGACTCCTCGCTTCAAACGCTGATGCATTTCTCCCAACCCCCGAAACTCGAATCCGGTGATCCAGTCGGACGGGATCTTGTCAGTGCCGCTGGCGGGATCCGCAAGCTAGCAGGGTTCATCTCGGCGCTGCGCGACTTCGTCAAACACACAAATTTTGAGGCGTTCCTCATTGAGCAGGAGCCCCTCTACGTTGAGCTCCAGGCCCGTGCGCGGCAGCCCGCAGTTGCACTTGTCACGAGCTACGAGCGGGACACTGACACGCCGGTACACACCGTCAGGTTCATCCTCGCGCCGTTGCTCCTGCCAGATTCGAACACCGGGGGATGCTACGCTCTTGAGAAGAGAGCTCCGGTGGCGTGGGTCACCGTTGGTCTAGGTGATGTGTCCGAGCAGCCGTTCGACAAGCCGGCTCAGATCAAGAAGGCTTTGGCCACCGTGTCCCAAAGCGATTGTCTAAGGTCCCCTCGCTCGACTCTCCGAAGGCATCCAGTCCGGCTCACCCCCAGCACATGAGCCACAAAGCCGACGGAATACTCTTGCTATGTGCTATTCTCTCGGTGGCGGCAGTGGCCGTTGCCATGCCGGCTTTATTGGCCGCTGCCATGCCGGCGCCTGGCGGGCTTGCGCAGGAGCCACTGCCGCCTCCGGCCGCTGCGCAGCGGATAACATCTGCTCGACAACCCTCGCTGGTTCATTTCGCACTCCCTTCTCGGGCGCATCTAACGGATCGAGCTGGTCGGTCGCTTGCCGCGGCATCCGCGCGAGCCTCGCTAGCGGCGTCACGATAGGTCCCTCGTCGGAGAGGCTAACCATCTCAATCACGCCGTCAGCCGCTCGCAATGAATAAGCGATGTCGGTGGCCAGGGTACGCCGCTCTCCAGGGACCATGACGCCTGGGGGAAGATCTACTGCCACCGAAGCCTTGCAGCTGATCGTTCCTGACTCCTGGTTTCCTCCCCTCAGTATTGGCGACTCCAACCGGACGACCGAGTGATTGGCAACCGTTAAGAAAGCTGCGCTATCGCTGCCGCGAAGCCGCGCAGCCCTCCGGAAAAGCTCGTGCTTGATCAAACCGGATGCTGCCCCCGATGAGCAAGAGGGCGCAAGCCCGGTACGTGCCGCAGATTCGGCTCGCACCTGAGAAGCCGTCACATGACGGTCTTGCACTTGGAGGGCTCCGTCCGATGGCACGGGCCGGATCAGCGGGGACGGAATGAGGAGCGGAAGCAGCAGCAGGACTGCCGCAGCACCGAAAAACGATGCCGCCAACCATGGTCTCAGAACGCGCATCTTCGCCCCCTAGCCTAAGCCCTATCCTGTACCCGCATCCGCGCGGGAATAGCTGACAAAGATCCGGGACATCCCAGCCCCCCCTTGCAAGTTGTGCGCCGGAGCGCGCCGACGTTCAAGTGGAAGGGCGCTAATGTCCGCTTTCCACCCATTCCGGACATTAGCGCTTATGTCTGCTTTCGACCCTTTGCGGACATCTAAGCTGTCAGAGCCTCAGTGCCCCGGACTGATCACTCGAAGCCGGGCTTCCTCCATGGAAGCCTCAGGCGTCCAGGCATCTCCAAAGTCGGAGGGTTCGAATACAGGACGAATTTCGATCTCACTTGGACCCGACATCGGGTTCGGGCAGCGCTTCACCCACTCGACTGCGTCCGCCATGTCCCTGACTTGCCAAAGCCAGAAGCCCGCAACCAACTCGCGTGTTTGTGCAAAAGGACCGTCTACTAAGGTGCGATCAGCCCGATCGAAGGCCACCCGCTTACCCTTTGAGGAGGGGTGCAGCCCCTCGCCAGCCAGCAAAATCCCCGCGTTGAGCAGCTCTTCATTATACTTGCCCATCGCCTCGAGCAGTTCGGTGGAGGGCATCTTGCCTTCTTCGCTGTCGACAGTCGCCTTCACTAAGACCATTACCCGCATTCCGTTCCTCCTCAGCCCGGTCATGATCCTACACCGGTCGAGTGTCCGCTTTCCACCCATTGCAGACATTAGAGAGGCGGCAGCACCACTAGCTGAGCTTCCTTCATCCCGCACCGGCCGCATTGAAGTCGCCCCCAGATCGCCTGGAGATCGCCGGCACCGCATAGCTTGACCACTTCGACTGCGGTCAGCTTTCTAGCTGCGCCCCAGCCGCCAAAGGCTCAGGCAGAGGCCAGGCCGGGGTTGATCGAAATCTCGCCAACTACCTTGTGTATGTTAGGATGATAGCGTGGGTCACGAAATCTGCCTTCGTGCTTGTTATGTGATTTCTAGTCCCGAACAGAGTCTCAACTCCGGCCGGGCACGATCTATAGAAACTGGCAGGAAACGGGCGGTGCCGGATGCAGGAGTCGAACCCGCGACCTTCGGTTTACAAAACCGCTGCTCTACCAACTGAGCTAATCCGGCTTAGGCGCCATTGCGTCACCGCACTCCGAACGTCCAGCCCTCGGTTCGGGCAATTGCGGGGGTGAGGCCGGCGGGTTTCCATAGTGCCTCATCAGACGCCACTTTGCGCAACCATGCAGTGGTTAGGATCGCGTCAGTCGAATGATCGTCGTATTTCTCAAATGGCAAATGCCTGTCGGTGGAGAGAGCAGATAAGACGTTGTCGAGCGCTTCCGCATCGCGGACCTTGCTAATGCCTTTCCGTAACCCTGCTGATCGCGATGCAATCGCAGTGTAGATTTCAGCAATGAGCGGCCCGGCTTCCGGCACTGGATCGAACGGCCACACCGGCACGCGTCCGCGCAATCGATTTAATACACGCATACCCGTAAGGCTGGACTTTCCGACTTGAGCCGCCCCAACAAGGTTGAAGCAACTCTGCGGCGAAAGGCCCATTGTAGCTTGGCCGTGCTCGCAAACTCGCAGTCGTCCCCGGCCTGATCCGAATCGGTCTCCGCAATTGCCGAGCTGACGGAAATGGCGTCCAATTTCGCTACGCAAAATGAAGCTTGTGGCCGATAGGTGATCGTCGCTGGCCGCGAATTCGTCGACCATTTTCCAGAGATCGAAGGCGTTGACTGGTGATTCCGGCCAGCCTGGAAAATATGCCCCTTCATCGACGAACGGCAGGGCCGGTGAGAGGTCCAGCCCGATCACGATGTTGCTACGGGCTGCGGCTAGGCGATCGATCCACTCGAGTACCATCGGGCGCGACCAGCCTCTGGCGGGACGCAGCAGGACAGGAGCACGGCTCCCCTGAACCGCGTGCGCAATCGCGAGGCCTTTGGGCCGAGCAACTGCTTGCCCTGACCAATCGACAACCGCGAAGTTCTCGAACTGCCTCACACCAGCGGCGGCTGGCGCACGTCGTCGCTTTCCTCGCGCGGGGCGCTGGCGATCCGCGGCGGCGGCGGCGGGGCGATCGGCCCGGGGCGGTCGACAAAGCGGTCCAGCACCCTGGCGGCGGCGTCGCGGCCGCCGAGGCCGAAAGCGATCGCCGTGGCGATGGCGGCCGCGCCCAGGATCAGGCCGAACGCCATCATCACGATTTGGTCGGCTAGCCCCATGAAAGTCAGGCCGATGGCGGTGAACAGTGCAATGATCGCGTAGCGGACGATGGTCTGCCCGTAGCCGCCTTCGCCGGTCGAGCTTCCCACCAGGTTGGAGATGATCCTGGCGAGGAAGATGCCGGTGACGATGATCAACGTGCCGAAGATCACCTTGCCGCCAAGCTCGGTCACTTGCGCCAGGAACATGGCGACGGTGCCGCCGCCCAATTGCTTGGCCGCCTCGATCGCGGCTGCAAGCATGATCGCGATAAAGGCGATGTTGGCGACGATCCGCGACGGGCTGCTGGCAGTCGGCAGGATTCCGGTCGAGCGGACCGCATTGTCGAAGCCGGTCGGCGGCAAAATCCCCTCGATGATGGTCTTGAGGAAGCGCGCGGCGATGAAGGCGATGCCAAGCCACAGAGCCGCGGTCAGCAAGCGCGGGATTGCGGCGAGGATCTGGTTGAGCATGTTGATCGCCGGATCGGAGATTGCGGCGATGCCGAGTACCTGCAGCGCGGCGATCGCGACCGGAATGATGATTAGCGCGAACACCAGTATTCCGGCGGCGCGGGCAAGCGCGTCGCGGGTCGCGCCCGGAGTCGTGCCTGGTGGCACCGCGGTCGGGTCGGCGCGAACCGTCCCGGCGGTGTCGCCGATGCCGATTCTGGCCAGCAGCCCGTCAACGTTCGCCGCGACCAGCACCGTCTCGGTCAGCTGGCGGACGATTCGGGCGACGATAAGCCCGATGAAGAAGATCAGGCCGGCGCCGATCAGCCGCGGCAGGAAGTCGAAGATCTCGATCGTCAGCCGGTTGACCGGAGCGAGGATCTGGCCGACCCCGAGGAACTGCAGCGCGGCCATGATTCCGACCAGCCAGATGAGGAGCTTGGCGATAGTGCCAAGCTGATGACCGACGGTCTCGCCGGGCTTGCCGGTGGTATGCTTGCGAAGCGCGGGGGTTCGGTCGATGGCTTTCTGAAGCGCCCATTTGACTGCGCGCGCGACGATCCAGGTTGCCAGCACGATCAGCAGCGCAATCAGGACCTTGGGCCCCCAGTACATCATCTGGCCTTGCCAGTAGCCGCCACTTGCATCGACTTCGTACATTTCGCTTCCCCTATTTGGACTTGCCGTTGGTCACCTGGCTGCGTCGGTCGGCCCAGAACTGCAGCCTTTCTCGAACGCGCGCCTCGAAGCCGCGCTCCGAGGGCTCGTAAAAATTCTTCGGCGCCATCTCTTCGGGCCAATAGTCGCTGCCCGAAAATGCGTCCTTAGAATCATGGTCGTAGTCGTAATCCTTACCGTAGCCGATCTCTTTCATCAGCTTGGTCGGCGCGTTGAGGATGCTAGCCGGCGGCATCAGCGAGCCGGTCTCCTTCGCCGTCCGCCACGCCGACTTCTGCGCGACATAAGCGGCGTTGGATTTGGGCGCGACCGCGCAATAGAGGCAGGCCTGGACGATGGAGAGCTCGCCTTCGGGCGAACCGAGGAAATCAAAAGCATCCTTGGCGGCCAGGCATTGCACCAGCGCTTGCGGGTCAGCGAGCCCGATGTCCTCGGACGCGAAGCGCACCAGGCGCCGGATCAAATAGAGCGGCTGCTCGCCGGCAACCAGCATCCGCGCCAAATAGTAAAGCGCTGCCTGCGGGTCGGAGCCGCGAAGGCTTTTGTGAAGCGCGGAGATGAGGTTGTAATGGCCCTCGCGGTCCTTGTCGTAGACCGGCACCCGGCGGTGCAGCAGCGCCGCCATCCCCGCCGAATCCAGCGGCTCGGCGAGCTCGACGTCGAAGATCGTCTCGACCTGGTTGAGCAGGAAGCGGCCGTCGCCATCGGCGCTCGCGACCAAAGCGGCGCGGGCATCGTCGGTCAGCGGCAACGGGCGCGCGACTTCGCTTTCCCCCCGCTCGATCAGGGTCGCGAGCGCGTCCTCGTTAAGCCGGCGAAGGATCATCACCTGGCAGCGCGACAGCAGCGCTGCGTTCAATTCGAAGCTGGGGTTTTCGGTCGTTGCTCCGACCAGGGTGACGGTGCCGTCCTCGACATAAGGCAGAAAGCCGTCCTGCTGGGCGCGATTGAAGCGGTGGATCTCGTCGACGAACAGCAAGGTGCGCTGTCCGGCGCGGCCGGCGGCCCTCGCGTCGGCGAACAGTTTCTTGAGGTCGGCGACGCCCGAGAACACCGCCGAGATTGCAACGAAGCGCAAGCCCACCGCGTCGGCGAGCAGGCGCGCGATGCTGGTCTTGCCGGTGCCGGGCGGCCCCCACAGGATCATCGATCCGAGCTTGCCGGCGGCGACCATTCGCCCGATCGCGCCCTCCGGCCCGGTCAGATGCTCCTGGCCGACGATCTCATCGAGGCTTTTTGGACGAAGGCGGTCGGCGAGCGGGGCGTTGGCCGGAGGCGCGTCCGCCGCTTGTGACAGCTGCTGGTTGGCAAAGAGGTCGGCCATCGGCAGCTGTGTAACGACTGCTGCCTCAATTGGCACCCGCGGCGGCTTTGCTGCTATCGGGTGGACCAGGGGGAAACACAAATGAGAAACATTGCACTACTCGCGGCCGGCGCGTTCCTCGCTGGCTGCGCGGTCAATATTCCGGATGCCGGCAAATCGCAGCGCGAGGTGGAGGCGGCCAATGCAGGAAGCCGCGCAGCGGATCGAGCGGGTCAAATGAAGGTTACCGGCCGGTGAGGCGGGCGAAGCGGCGGCGACGCTCGATGACTCGCTCGTAAACGCCGAGCACGGTCGAGTTGATCCGGTCCCAGTCCATGGTCCTGGCGAAGGCCAGGCCGGCTTCGCCGTGCCGCTCGCGAAGCGCCGGATCGCGAGCATAAGCTTCGAGCGCGTCGGCATAGGCTTCGGCATCTCCCGGATCGACCAGAAGGCCGGTCTCGCCGTCGCGCACCAGGCTGGTGGCGCCGGTCGCAACCGCGGCGACGACCGGCAGCTTGCACGCCATGGCTTCCAGCGTGACGTTGCCGAAGGTCTCGGTGATCGACGGGTTGAGAAAGACGTCGGTGCTTGCCAGGGCGTGCGCAAGGTCGGATCCTTCCTGGTGGCCGACGAAGACCGCGTCGTGCGGCAGGCGCGCCTCGAACCACGCGCGCGCCGGGCCGTCGCCGATCACCACGACCCGGTAGCGCACGCCGCGCGGATCGAGGGCGTCGATCGCCTCGGCGAATATGTCGAGGCCCTTTTCCATCACTATCCGGCCGAGGAATGCGACCACCATTTCCTCGTCGGATATGCCGAGGCCGCGGCGCCAGCCAATGTCGCGCCGCTCGGGGTTGAATTGTTCGCGGTCGACGCCGCGCGCCCAGATGGCAATTTGCTTGTTCATCCGTTGCGCGCGAAGCACCGCCGCGGTCGATTCAGAAGGGGCGAGCAGCGCGTCGCAGCGCCGGTAAAGCCGCCGCAACAGCGCTCGGGCCGCGGGTTCGAGCATCTCCATGTGATAATAAGCGAGGTAGGTCTCGAATCGCGTGTGCACCGATGCCAGCGCAGCTATGTTGCGCCGCCTTGCCCAGCTGACGGCGCGGTGGGCAACTATGTCGGGACTGGCGACGTGAACCACGTTCGGGGCGAAGGCATCCAGGTCCCTGCGCACGTGACGCGGCAGGGCCAGCGGCAGCCGGTATTCGCTGCGGAAAGGGATCGCCATGGACGGGACAGACACGACGTCGCCGGTCGCTTCGAAAGCCGGCTGAGCCACCGTCGGCGAGTAAATCCGGACGTTGGCGCCTTGCCGCAACAGATATGCAACGAGGCGGTTGAGCGCCTGGTTCGCACCGTCGCGGACATAATTGTAATTGCCCGAGAAGAGGGCGATTCGAAGGTCGCTGGGCTGCACGGGGTCCGGCTTAGTTGCGCAATCCGCAAACGCCAAACGGGTAACAATGGTCAGGGACGAGCAAATCAAGCAGGGACTGCCGCCGGTCGCGCCTGCCTACGCGCGGCTGTTCATCCTCGGCAGCCTGCCGGGAGACGCCTCGCTCGGCGCGCGGCGTTATTATGCTCACCCGCAAAACGCATTCTGGTCGCTGGTCGGCGAAGCGATCGGCGAAGACCTCGCCTCGATCGATTACGAAGCCCGCCTGCACCGCTTGGCCGAGCGGCGCCTCGGCCTTTGGGATGTCATCGCCACCGCCCGGCGGCCCGGAAGCCTCGACCAGTCGATCCGCGCCGCCGGGCCTAATCCGCTGGCAGATTATTTTGCGGGCTTTGCGGCGCTCGAAGCGGTCGCCTTCAACGGCGCCACCGCGGCGGCGATCGGCCGCAGGCTGCTTGCCGGGACCGGACTGGCGCTGCTCGACCTGCCGTCGTCGAGCCCGGCAAACACCCGGCCGTTCGCGCAAAAGGCGGACGCCTGGCGGGTGCTGGCACGCTTCGTCTGATCGGGCTTTGCCCACGACGCATAATGAGTCACAGTAAAACAATGAGCGAAGTCGAAGAAGACGTGGACGACCTCGAACAGCGCGATGACCGGCTGTCGATGGTCGACGAGGCGCTGGTTGCAGGCAATATCGCCAATACCAACGGCCTGCTGGTGATCCTGGCCAAGCTGGTCGCCAAGGGCGTGTTCGACGAGGAAGATCTGACCGCCTTTTCCGACAGCTATTCCAAGCCGCTCGATCATGTCGGGATGCGCGAAAACGAGCTGGTCGGGCAGATGCAGGACCAGATGGAATCGACGCTTGCCGAGCTGATGCGCTTCCTGCGCGAGCACGAGTGAGCGTCTAGCCGGCGCCGGCCCCGTCGAACGAAGCGAGGATCGGGCAGGGGCCGGAGCTGCCCTCGCCGCACTCGCGGGCCAGCCGCTTCAGCGAATCGCGGGCGCGGGCGAGCTCGGCAATCCTGGCATCGAGCGCCTCGACCCGCGCCCAGGCAAGCTGACGGGCGCGCTTACGGTTCTCGGTCGAGTCGAGGTCGAGCAACTCGCCGACCTCCTCGAGCGTGAAGCCGGCCGCCTGCGCCTGCTTGATGAACCGCAGCCGGCGCAGGTCTTCCGATCCGTAGCGCCGGATCGAGCCGCCGCGCGTTGGCGTCTCGAGCAGGCCCCTGCGCTGGTAGAATCGGATGGTTTCGACGCCAACGGCGCCTGCAGCGGCAAGCGTTCCGATCGTCAACGATGCCGGCGCTTGACTCCGTACCATGGTACGGATGCTATAGGGGTGCCGACTCGAAGGCAAGGAGCGACGAAATGGCGGATATGTCCGGTCATCCGAGCAAGGCGAAACAAGCAGTCCTCTATCGCATGGTGATGCCGCACCACGTCTGTCCGTACGGCCTCAAGGCAAAGCATTTGCTCGAAAGCGCGGGCTATGACGTGGACGACCGCTACCTGACGACGCGCGAGCAGACCGATGCGTTCAAGGCCGAGCATGACGTGGCGACGACCCCGCAAATCTTCATCGGCGGCGAGCGCATCGGCGGCCACGACGACCTTAGCAAATTCCTCGGCAAGCGCGTCGTCGATCCGCAGGCGACCAGCTATCGTCCGGTGATCGCCTTGTTCGCGATGACGGCGCTGATGGCGCTCGCCGCCAGCTTCGCGGTCACCGGTGACGCGCTGACCAGCCAGGCGCTGCAGTGGTTCATCGCATTCTCGATGACGGTTCTGGCGCTGCTGAAGCTGCAGAATATCGAGGCCTTCTCGACCATGTTCCTCAATTACGACCTGCTGGCCAAGCGCTGGGTGCCCTACGGCTACGTTTACCCGTTCGCCGAAGGTCTTGCCGGAGTGCTGATGATCGCCGGCGCTTTTAGCTGGCTGTCGATTCCGGTCGCGCTGTTCATCGGTACCGTTGGCGCGGTCTC
The DNA here is from genome assembly GCA_037721775.1 of Sphingomicrobium sp. Classification (GTDB taxonomy): domain Bacteria; phylum Pseudomonadota; class Alphaproteobacteria; order Sphingomonadales; family Sphingomonadaceae; genus Sphingomicrobium. The sequence goes on from JBBJOG010000020.1 coordinate 12,519, forward strand.
GGTGGTCAAGGCGGTGTACGTCGACAAGCGCGAATTGAAGTGCGCCTGCGTCGGCGGATCGAGCAACGTGCCGCTTGGGTTCGTCTCGCTGACCGAAAATCTGATGATGATCGCAATGGCGCTGTGGATGACCTGGATGTCCTTTGGAGCCGGGCCAGGGCATTGAAAATGCCAACCCTTCCGCACATATGGTTGCACGTGAGCTTTCGCCGCGCCTTCGCGATGCTGATCGCTTTGGTAATGGCGCTTGCGCCCTTCGCGATGCAAAGCGCGATGGCCGCGGCGCCGTCCGCTCATCACGCCCAATCGATTGACATGGCTCCTTGCGCCGGCCTGTCGGACGACGGCCAGCCCGCCAAATCGATCGATCGGTCCTGCTGTCCGGCCATGTGCTCGACCATGGCGCTGGCTCCTGTCGTGGCGGGCGATTTCGCTATTGGCGAACGCACCCCCGACCAGCCCGAAACCGAGCAGTTCGGCCGCAGCTACGTCGCCAAGCTGGCGACTCCGCCCCCTCGACGTGCGTGAAATCGACGCCTTCCACTTCGATTTTCACGGAGACTGACATGAACAAGATTCTGACCGCGGTTGCTTTGTCGATCGCTCTTCCCGCGCTGGCGCATGCCCAGACGGCTCCAGCCCCTGCGCCCAAGGCCGGCTGCTGCGAGAAGATGAAAGACATGGATTGCTGCAAAGACGGCAAGATGGACTGCTGCAAGGACATGGCCGGGATGGACCACAGCAAGCATGACATGAAGGCGAGCGCCGATCCGCATGCCGGTCATGACATTGGTCCGTCCGGAGCAATGGCCCCCGCGGCCAACCCTGCTCCGACTCAGTAGCACAAGCTAAGCCGAGGCCGGCAGTGCCCGGAGGGGCGTCGCCGGCCTGTGGCTTCCTGTCATGCCTTTGCAAGGATCATCGATGCTCAACACCCTCGCACTCCAGCGACGCCAGTTCCTGCGCGCCGCTGCCTTTGGCGGAATGGGTGCCGGCCTGGCCGGCGTCATGCCCGCCTGGGCTCAGCCGCTGTCGCCCGGTCTGGCTCGCCCGCTCCCGACCGTAACCGGAACCGACATTGCCCTCACCATCGGCAAGATTGCTGTCAGGGTAGATGGGAAGGTCTCCCGCGCGGTCGGCGTCAACGGCACCGTGCCGGCGCCGCTGGTTCGCCTCAGGGAAGGCCAGAAGGTCCGCCTGCGGGTCACCAACACGCTCGACGAGGACAGCTCGATCCACTGGCACGGCCTGCTGGTCCCGTTCGCGATGGACGGCGTTCCGGGCATCAGTTTCCCCGGCATCCTTCCCCGATCGACCTTCGACTACGAGTTCGACGTGGTTCAGTCGGGCACCTACTGGTACCACAGCCATTCGGCTTATCAGGAAGAGGACGGCGTATACGGGCCGATCGTGATTGATCCGGCCGGCGCCGACCCCGTCGCATACGACCGCGAGCATGTGCTCGTCCTGTCCGATCACAGCCCGATGAGCGGCGCCGCCATCTTCAAGAAATTGAAGCAGATGGGCGGCGGCTATTTCAATATGCAGCGGATGACCCTGTCCGGCCTGCTCGCCGGTAGCGACCTATCCGCGGCTGAGCGGCGGTTATGGGCGGACATGCAGATGGACCCGGCCGACATCGCCGATGTCACCGGCTCGACCTACAACTTCACCGTCAACGGGTTCGGCCCGTTCGACAATTGGACAGGCCTCTTTAAGCCCGGCGAGCGCGTGCGGCTGCGGATCATCAACGCCGCCGCCCAGACCAACTTCAACGTGCGCATCCCCGACCTGTCCATGACCGTGGTCCAGGCCGACGGGCAGAATGTCCGTCCGGTGACGGTCGACGAACTGCAAATGGGTGTGGCGGAAACCTACGATGTCATCGTCACGCCTGCCGATCGGGCATACTCGTTTGTCAGCGAGTCGATCGACCGCTCCGGTCTCGGGCGCGCGACGCTCGCGCCGCGCGAGGGCATGTCCGCCCCGGTGCCCCCGCTTCGCCCGCGCCCGATCCTCACCATGAAGGACATGGGGATGGGCAACATGGGGCATCCGAGCATGGAAGACATGGACATGCCGAACTTGGCCAATCCGGCGGTCTTGCGCGGCGTTGATCCCTCGGCCGAACAGAACGCATCGCGCAACCTGTGGAAACTGACGGGCTGGAACGGCCCGACCGATCACGGGACCATCAAGGCCGCGGCTGCTGGAGCGACCTCCACGGCCTCCGCTGCGGCGTCGATGACAGGGATGGATCACACGGCGATGGGCCATGCCGCCACACCGCCCGCAGCGCCAACCCCGCCGGACCCGATGGCGGGCATGGACCACTCTACGATGGGTCACGGAGCGGCAGCGTCCACGCCAGCAAATGCACCGGCAGCGATGCAGGGCATGGACCACGGCTCCATAGACACGCGCGATTTCCGCAATGCGCCCCAGGTCAAGGATGGGCCGGGGGTCCAGTCGATCTCGCCAATGCCCACCGATCGCACGGGCGAGGCGCCGGTTGGGTTGGAGGGTCTCGATCATCGCGTCCTCGTTTATCGCGACCTGGTCGCGCTCGATCGCAATCCGGATGTTCGCGCGCCGTCGCGATCGATGGGCATCCACCTCACCGGCAACATGGAGCGCTACATGTGGTCGTTCGACGGTGTGAAGATGAGCGAGCCGGCCGAGCCGATTCCATTCAGGCTCAACGAGCGGGTCCGGGTCACGCTGATCAACGACACGATGATGCCGCACCCGATCCACCTCCACGGCCATTTCTTCGAGCTGGTCACGGGGCACGGCGCCAACGGTCCGCGCAAGCATACGGTCAACGTCCCGCCGGGCGGCAAGATGACGTTCGACGTCACCGCCGATGCGGCGGGCGACTGGGCGTTCCACTGCCACAACCTCTACCACATGACCGCCGGGATGATGCGCGTCGTCACCGTTCGCCCGTCGCAGGGAGATACGCAAAATGACGTGTCGTAAGCCTGTCCTGCTCGCCGCGGCCGCGAGCCTCCTGATGGCGGCCCCGGCCTATGCCCAGCATCAGGGGCACACCATGCCGGGCATGACCATGCCGGCGCCCAAGAAGCCCACGCCAAAGAAAGCCGCGCCAAAGAAAGCCGCGCCAAAGAAAGCTGCACCCAAAAAGGCGGGGGCGAAGAAGGTTACGCCGAAAAAGGCAGCGCCGGTCGCCGATCCTCATGCCGGCCCTGAGATGCCGGCCATGCCGGCACCGCCGAGCACTCCTGTCGCCGATCCGCACGCAGGTCATGACAGGTCGCAGATGCCGGCCGAGGCGGCGGACCCGAACGCCGGGCACGATATGACCGCGATGGACGGCGCGCCGGGCGGGACCGATTTGCCCGCCGGCAACGCTCCGCCGCCGCCGGTACCCGCCGATCGGGCCGCCGATGGCGTTTATGGCGACAGCGCAATGGACATGGGCCGCCATCACCTCAACGAGTTTCACGGCGGCCAGAAGTTCACCCAGGTGATGTTCAACATCGCCGAGGCGCAGTTCCGCAAAGGCCGCGACGGGTTCGAATGGGACGGCGAGGGCTGGTATGGCGGCGACATCAACCGGCTGTGGATCAAGAGCGAAGGCGAAGGCGCATTCCGCCGGTCGATCGAAAAGGCGGAGGTGCAGGCGCTCTACAGTCGCGCGATCGGCCCTTACTTCAACCTGCAGGGCGGCGTCCGCTATGACTTCAAGCCCAACCCCTCGCGGGTTTACGCGACGTTCGGGTTCGAGGGGCTCGCACCGAGTTTCTTTGACGTCGAGGGTGCATTGTTCCTGTCGAACAAGGGCGAGCTGCTCGCGCGAGCCGAAGGTTATTACGATCAGCGCATCACCCAGCGGTTGATTGTCCAGCCGCGCGCGGAAGTAAATTTCGCTGCGCAAAGCACGCGCGAACTTGGCATCGGCTCGGGCCTCAGCGACGCCGAGATCGGGCTTCGCTTGCGCTACGACATCCGCCGGGAGTTTGCGCCTTATGTCGGCGTTCAATACCGGCGGGCCTTCGGCGACACCCGCCGTTTCCTCCGCGAAGAAGGCGACGAGGCCAGTGGGTGGAGCCTGCTGACCGGCATTCGGATGTGGTTCTGATGGGCGCTGCAAAAGCGATTGCAGCGATGTGGAGGCGATGGCTGCTTGCCTGCGTCGCGGCCCTGCTGCTGAGTGGCGCGCTCGGCTCCACGGCGCATGCCCACAAACAGCACCGCCTGCAGCAGCAGCAGGCCGCGCAAGCTGCACAGGCCGCCGCGCAGGCCCGGCAAAGTCAAGCCGGAGCACAAGGCCAGGCGTTGCCCGCGCCGATGCACGATAACATGAGCGAAACGATGACCGAGGGGAACAGCGGCCCTGCCATGACCTTTGCCGAACGCTTCCTCGACTGGCTAGGCCGCCTTCACCCGATCATCGTGCACTTTCCGATCGCTTTCTTCCCGGCCGCTTTGTTCACCGCCATCGTCGGCCGGCGACGGCCCGCTTTTGGAGCGCCTATCCAGTTTCTGGTCGTCGCGGGCGGTATCATCGCCCCGATTTCCGCGCTGCTCGGCTGGTTCAATGGCGGCTTCAGCCTGACCGACAGCGATCCGCTAATGGCGGTACATCGCTGGCTCGGCACCGGGATCGGTGCAGGCGGGCTGCTCCTTGGTGTCTGGGCATGGCGGCGGCCATGGGAGGATCGGGGTACGGGGATGATCCTGGCTCTGACCGCCATGACCATCGCGATCGTCGCTCAGGGGTGGTTCGGCGGCGCGCTCGTTCACGGCATAGACCATCTAAACTGGTGAGGAGAGCAGATGAGCCGAGCCGTAGATAAAACGCGTGACCGAGCGGGATATTCAAGGAGTGATTACGATGAAAAAACTGATCATGGGCGCGAGCGTTTTCGCGCTTCTTTCGACGCTTACGGCATGCGGTGGAGCGGATGAACCCGCGAACCAGGTCGCCGCGAACGACGCCAACATGATGCAGGCGGACCCGAACAACCCGTTCGCCCAGTCCGAAATGGCGATGGACCAAGCGATGATGGCGGCAGTCGGAATCAACGCCGCCGACAGCTGGGTTCGCAAGATGATCGAGCATCATCGCGGTGCCGTCGATATGTCGAGGATCGTCCTCGCTCAGAATCCAAGCGCGGATGTTGCTACGATGGCCCAGATGACCATCGACAAGCAGGGGAAGGAGATCACCGATCTGGAGAATCTGGTTGCGACCGGAACCCCGGACCAGGCAAGTGCCGAGCTCTACCGGCCGCCGTCGATGCAGATGCGCAATGCGATGATGGCGGCAACCGGCGCGGACATCTCGGAAACCTATTTGCGCAAGATGCTGGCGCATCACCAGGGCGCCGTGGCAATGTCCGACGTCGCGCTCGCCAATGGCGCGACCGGCGCGGTTCGAGCACAGATTGAAAAGACCAAGGCGGGTCAGCAGCAGGAAATAGCTCAGGTCGAAGCCATGCTGCGCGGCGAGCCGATGAGCTCGCAAGCGGCTGCACAGCCGGCCGCTACAGCTCCGGCACCTCCGGCCCCGCCGAGAGCGGCAGCGCCGAAGCCGGCGCCCGCGAAGCCCGCCCCGACGCCAGCGAAGCCAAAGCCGGCCGCGCCGGCTCCCGATCCCCACGCTGGCCATGATATGAACACCATGTAGCGAGGTAGCGCCGGTCGCTGGCGCCGCGATTGACTACTCCGCCGCGAATCCACATATGCGCCACCGCTTCCAAGCAGCACGGCCCCTTCGTCTAGTGGTCCAGGACGTCGCCCTCTCACGGCGAAAACACGGGTTCGAGTCCCGTAGGGGTCACCAGCCATAGAGCTGCCGAGGGCAGCTCGTCATGGCTGGTGACAGGATTCGGCTGTCCGGGGGACAGCCGGAAATCCTGGTGACAGGCTGGCTGGTGACTTTGCCCTGCGGCGATCTTCCAGCCACGCTTTGACAATCGCCGCGATGCGCTGGCCGGCGCGGCCGTCGCCGTAGGGCAGTTCCGACTCGCCTATAGTGCGTTGCGGCACTTCGCAGAATTGGCGGACAGCGGCGACGATCCGCGCCGGATCGGTGCCGACCAGGGTCATCCCGCCGCAAGCGATCGCCTCGGGCCGCTCGGTTCGCTCGCGAAGCACGAGCAGCGGCACGCCGAGCGCCGCGCATTCCTCCTGGATTCCGCCGGAATCGCTGAGCACGCAAGTTGCGGCGAGCATCGCGGCGATGGTTTCCACGTGGCTGAGCGGCGGGTGAAGCGTCACGCAATCGCACCCGAGCAGCAAGGCGCGCATCTGCGCCGCGGTCGCCGGGTTGGGGTGAGGCAGCACATTGATCGATGCGATCCGCTGCCCGGCGATGGACCGAAGCGCCCCGGCGATCCCGGCAAGCCCGTCGCCCCAGCTTTCGCGCCGGTGGCAAGTTACGAGCAGCTCGGGCTCCGCCCCCGCGTCCGTGGCACTTCCTCGAGCTTCCGCCTTGCCCGTAATACGGCATCGATGGCGGTGTTGCCGGTGACATGGATGCCTCCCCTGGTCCGCTCACGCCGCAGGTTGGCGGCGCTGAGCTCGGTCGGGGCGAACAGCAATTGTGCCTGGGCGTCGATCGCGACCCGGAACTCCTCCTCCGGCCAGGGCCGCCGCCGGTCGTGCGAACGAAGCCCCGCTTCGACATGGACAAGCGGGACTTGCCCAGCCGAGGCGGCAAGCGCCGCCCCGAGCGCGGAGGACGTGTCGCCCTGGACGATCAGAAGTTCGACCTCGGCCAGCAGCGACAGGATTGTCTTGGCCACGGCGCCGGCATGGACATGCGGGTCGCCGCCGCCGGCACAATCGAGCCGTATCGCCGGATAGCGGTCGAGCCCGAAGTCGGCCGGATCGAGCGGTTGCTGCCCGGTCAGGATCAGCGACGGCGCAACTGCGCGCGCGCTCAGCTCATCGGCAACGGGGGCGAGCTTGATGGCTTCGGGGCGGGTGCCGATTGCAAGCGTGACTTGAGCGGGCAGCCTCCCCTAGCTCGGCGGGCGCAGTCTGCCTTCGCGGCAGGCAGCGCGCAAGTGCTCAAAAGCTAACGGAAATTGTCGGCGTAGGCCTGGAGCTTCATCTTCACTGGAGCGGCCGGCACCAGATGGTAAGGAATTCCGCGCCGGTCGGCGTAAGCGATCGCTTCGTCGCTGGTCTTGAAGGTCATCCGCACCTGCGTGTCGGTGTCGCCCGAACCGGCCCAGCCGGTCAGCGGGTCGGGACGCTGTGGCTCGGTCCGCTCGAACTCCAGCAGCCACAGGCCATTATTGGCTTTGCCCGACTGGGTGGTTCGGCGATCGAGCTCGGAAATTCGGGCGATGGTCATGTGCAGCGAGTGGCAAAGCCCGAGCGCTTAATCAAGCCGGCTCCGGTTCGGTTAATGAGACCCGCGCTCGGTGATTGAGCACCCGTTTCCAGTTTCTCGTGAAAGAAGAAAGCGACCGCGTTGGCCAACGGCTCGATCAGCTTGATCAGACCGCCGATCTTTAGCGAGCCGGTGAGCGCCTAGCCCACCGTGAAGGCGACGGCGAGGTGCACCGCGAGATAGGTAAAGGTCTTGAGTAGGTCGATGCTCATGAAAATGCCTCTTTTTTTCGCGGGTGATCGCGCGAACGCCAGCTGCCGACAATCGGTCGCGGTCCGACCGTTCGCGTCAGGCCGGCGCCCGGCGGCCGAAAGGCCAGTGCGGCCTGAGCGCGGCGAGCAGGCCCGGTCGTGCCATCGGCTCGCACGCTTCCCCGGCGCTCTCGGGGTCAAGCACTTCGCTTGCCGCCAGCGCGCGCTCCACGGCGTTGGGCTTTTTCGGGATGAACGGGACCAGCCCGCGGCCGCTGCCCCGACTGAAAGACTCGATTGCGCGGATCAGCGAGCCGCTCTCGGCCAAGCGGGCTTCGACGCTATCGACCGACGCCCCGAGATGCTCGGCGAGCAAATCGGCCCTAAGCGTGCCGATCGCTTGCGCCGCACCTCCATTCGCGGGCAGATCGGCATCGATCATCAGGTCGCACTCGCTGTCGAACCCAAGCGAACGGTTATTGAGGTTGGCCGAGCCGACCCGCAGCTGGCGGTCGTCGGCAATGGTGATCTTGGAATGGACGTAAATGTCCTCGCCCGCTTGCGTGACCGGCGTGTAGATTCGAAAGCGGCCGTGAATGTCGGTCTTGCGGATTCGGTCGAGAAGCTCGGCTCGGGCCGGGCTCATCACCTCGTCGTCGAGCCAGCCCTGGCTGGTCTTGGGATTGACGATCACGAACTCCGGCCCGTCGGGCTCGGCGAGCCGCTTGCAGATCGCGTTGGCGACGATGCGCGAGGCGAAATACTGGTTCTCGGCATAGATGAAGCGCTTCGCCTGGCCGATCATGCCGCAGTAGAGCGCCTCGATCTCCCGAACCGGCCGGCGGCCGTCGTTTGCCCCGCGAGTCCGCGCGATCGCCACATCGACGTTGCGGAAATGCGGCTCCAGCTCGTGCGGCCAGGGGTCGCTGCCCGGCCTCGGCTTGCGGATCGGTTTGCCGCCGGCGATCTCCCACCGCTCGCGCGACAGCTCGCCGAGGGCGGCGGCGGCGGCGCCATCGACGGCCATGGTCGCGTCGTGCCAGGGCTCGAAACGGCGCCCGGTGGTCGGGCGGCGGCGGCGTTCGTCGCAATCGAGATGCTCGCGCGTGTCCCAGCGCGACCCCGTCATGTCGATCCCGCCGCAAAAGGCCAGCGCATCGTCGATGACGACGATCTTCTGGTGGTGGCTGGCGCCGGGCGGGTGGGCGCTGTCGAGCTTGAAGTGGATTTGCTTGCTTGCCGCCCACCGCGCCAGGCGCAGGATCGTTGTGCCGCGCCCGAACAGGTTGATCGCGCCGAGGTCCCACTTGAGGATATGAACCTGGAGGCCCGGCCGGTTCTTGGGCAGCCACGACAGGAATTCGCCAAGTTCGCTGGGGGCGCCATCATCGGCTTCGTAATCGAGGCAAATGCGGGTGTCGAAATCCCAGCCGATCAAGAGAATTTGCGACTTGGCGCGAAGCATCGCCAGCCGGGCCAGCCGGAAGTAGTCGGCGGCGTCGACCACGACCGCCGCGCGCTTCACTTGTTCGATTCGCCAGCAATTGCGGCCAGGCTCAAGCACGGGTCAGGCTCCGGTCACAGGAGTAGGTCATAACGCGGCGCCGCAGATTCGGTTTCGAGCCCGAAACGGCCCTATTCGGAACGGCAGGCGCCTCGGCGTCGTTGCCCGTTGCATGGTTGAGCACAAACAGCCGGGGACAGGCAGCCTCGCCGCGGCGTGGGGCGTCCATTTGTTCACCTCGCTGGGCGTGGTCATCGCCTTCCTGGCGCTGCTCGCGATCGAACAGCAGCAGCCGCGCGAAGCCCTGCTGTGGCTGTTCCTGGCGCTGGTCGTCGATGGCATCGACGGCACGCTTGCGCGAGCCGCAAAGGTCAGCGAGCGCCTGCCTCGAATTGACGGCGCCGCGCTCGATTTGGTTATCGACTATCTTACTTACGTGTTCCTGCCGGTCCTGATCATCTGGCGCGGCGATTATTTGCCGCCGACGCTCGCATTGCCGCTGTGCGCCGCGATCCTGAGCTCGTCGCTTTACGTTTTCGCTCGCCGCGACATGAAGACGGAAGATGGCTATTTCCGCGGCTTCCCGGCGCTGTGGAACGTGGTCGCTTTCTATTTCTTCGTCACAGAGCCCGACCAGGCGGTGAGCGCAATCGTGGTCGTGGCGCTGCTGATCATGACCTTCGCCCCCGTTCACGTCGTGCATCCCTTCCGGGCGCCTGGTTACGGTCGGCTGCTGCCAGCGTTGTCGATCCTGTGGGCGGTGTCGACGGCGGCACTGCTGCTGCCGCACCTCGACTCCGGAGTCGGTTCAGTTCTCGCAGTGGTTTCGCTGGCGACCGCGGCCGTGCTGATCGCCATCGGGCTGCTGCGCACGGCGCGCGGCGCTCGGCAAGCGGCTCAATAAGCGCGGGCGACCGCGAACTCGACGGCTTCGGTCAGCGCCGCCTTCGTCTTGCCGCCCGGGAAGGGCGCCAGCGCGTCGATCGCCCGGCGACCGTAATAGCGCGCCCGCTCGACGGTATCGCCAAGCGCGTCGCTCGACCGCATCAGCCCGATCGCGTGGGCAAGGTCGTCGTCCCCGATCCGCTCGCCCGACACCGCGGCGCGCCAGAACGCCCGGTCGGAATCGCTTCCCCGCGCGAAAGCTAGGATCAGCGGCAGTGTCATCTTGCCGTCGCGGAAATCGTCGCCGACGCCCTTGCCCATCACGGCCGCGTCGGACGCATAGTCGATGACGTCGTCGGTAAGCTGGAAAGCGATGCCGAGGTGCCTGCCGTACGAATCGAGCGCCAGCTCGGCGTCCTCGCCGGCTTCCGCGACGATCGGCGCGACCCGGCAGGCGGCCGCGAACAGCGCAGCGGTCTTGGCGCTGATGATGGAGAGATATTGTTCCTCGTCGGTCTCGATCCGGCGTTGCGCGGTCAGCTGGTCGACTTCGCCCTCGGCAATCACGCTCGACGCATTGCTGAGGATCTTGAGCACCTTCAGACTACCGTCCTCGACCATCAGCTCGAACGCTCGGCTGAACAGGAAATCGCCGACCAGGACGCTCGCCGGATTGCCCCAGATCAGATTGGCGGTGCGCTTGCCGCGCCGCGTTCCGGAGCCGTCGACGACATCGTCGTGAAGCAAGGTTGCGGTGTGGATGAACTCGACCGCGGCGGCGAGCTGGTGGTGGCGGGTGCCGGGGTAATCGAGCAGCCGCCCGCAGGCGAGGGTGAGCATTGGCCGCATCCGCTTCCCGCCGCCGGCAATCAGGTGACCGGCGAGCTCGGGGATCAGCGCGACCTTGCTCTGCATCCGGTCGAGGATCACGGCGTTGACGCCGTTCATATCCCCGGCGACGAGTTCGCCAAGCGCGTGGAGCGACGGCTCGCGGGCGGAATTGAGCGCGTGAATGCTTGCGGTCACGTGCGCTGCCTTAGCGGGCGGACGGCTGTTTTCCTACCCCGCCGGAAGCGTCAGCCGGGCAAGCAGGCCGCCGAGGTCCTCGCTCTCCTCGAGGTGGATCGAGCCGCCGTAGATTTGCGCGACGTCGCGGACAATGGCGAGGCCCAGCCCGGTGCCGGGCTTGCCGGTGTCGAGCCGAGCGCCGCGGGCGAAGATCGTCTCGCGCTCCACCTCGGGGATGCCGCGGCCGTCGTCTTCGACCAATATGTCGACCGCTCCGGCCCTGGCCTCGACCGTGACGAACACTCGGCCATTGCCGTATTTGGCGGCATTCTCAACCAGATTGCCGAGCATTTCGTCGAGGTCCTGCCGCTCGACCCGGACATCGGCACTCTTGTCGCCGGCAATGTCGACGGTCGCATCTTCGTAGAGGCGATCGACGGCGCGCTGGACAGCCTGGAGGCTGTCCCAGACGCAGGCGCGCGCCTGGGCCGAGGCGCGGCGGCCGATCGCCCGGGCGCGGGCTAGGTGGTGGTCGACCTGGCGCCGCATCACCAACGCTTCGCGGCAAACGGTGTCGGCGAGATCGGGGGCCTGCGCCGTCGCCGCGTTGGTGACGACCGTCAGCGGCGTCTTGAGCGCGTGGGCGAGGTTGCCGGCATGGCGCCGCGCTTCCTCCGCTTGCTCCTCGCTGTGGGCGAGAAGCTGGTTGATTTCCTCGGTCAGCGGCCGGATCTCGGTCGGGAACGCGTCCGATATGCGAGTCTCGGTGCCCGACCGGATCGCAGCCACTCCGCGCTGGACGCGCCGAAGCGGCCACAGCCCGTAGACGGTCTGCAAGGCGGCCAGCACCAGCAGGCCGAAACCCAATGCGGCGAGGCTCAAGAACAAGGTCGAGCGGAGCTCGCGGATCTGGCGGTCGATGTTGTCGCGCGACTCGGCGACCTGGAACCGCCAGCGGGTTTGCGAGGATGGAAAAGTCACGTCGCGCTCGGCGACTCGAAGCGGTTCGGTCGCGAACTCGGCGGTGTCGTAGATGTGCGGCTCGACACGGAAGTGGTCGCTCGACACCCGCAGCCGCCTATCCCACAACGACCTCGAGGCGAAGGTATCGGCACCGGTCCCAGACACCTGGAAATAGACGCCCGAATAAGGCTCGATGAAGCGCTGGTCGGCGGGCGGACGGCTAAAGCGAACCTCGCCATCGGGACCGGTTTCCGAGGCAGCGATCATGGCGTTGAGGACGTAGGTGAGCTGGTTGTCGAAGTTATCGACGATCGAACGGGTCAGCACCCGGTCGAGCGCGAATCCGCCGATCACCAGCAGGATTCCGATCCACAGCCCGGCGACGCCGATCATCCGGCGAGTCAGCGACCCGCTGCGGGAGCGCGTGCGCGTCTGCGCCGCGGTTGGCGCCTCGGCCGCCGTCAGCGAGGCGGCCTGGTCATTCAAGCGCCGGGATCCTCGAGGCTGTAGCCGAGGCCGCGGATAGTGGTGATGACGTCGGCCCCAAGCTTCTTGCGGATGCGCGTGACGAACACCTCGATGGTGTTGGAATCGCGGTCGAAGTCCTGGTCGTAAATGTGCTCGATCAGCTCGGTGCGGCTGACCACCTTGCCCTTGTGATGCATCAGATAGGACAGGAGCTTATACTCCTGGGCGGTCAATTTGACCGGCTCGCCGGCCTTGGTGACCTTGCCCGACCGGGTGTCGAGTCGGATGTTGCCGGCGTTGAGCTCGGACGAGGCATTGCCCGAGGCGCGGCGGATGAGAGCGCGCAAGCGGGCGATCAGCTCCTCGGTCTGGAACGGCTTGGCGAGATAATCGTCGGCGCCGGCATCGAGCCCCGCCACCTTGTCCGACCAGCTGTCGCGGGCGGTCAGCACCAGCACCGGCATCTTGCGGCCTTCTTTGCGCCAGCGGTCGAGCACGGTCAGCCCGTCGACTTCCGGCAGGCCGAGGTCCAGGACCACCGCGTCATAGGCTTCGGTCGAGCCCAGATAGTGGCCGTCCTCGCCATCGGTGGCGAGGTCGACCGCGTAGCCCGCGCCCTCCAGCGTCGAACGCAGCTGGCGGCCGAGGTTGGGTTCGTCTTCGACGATCAATACGCGCATCTTTGTCAGTCCCCTGGAGAGGTTCGGCTACTCAACACGCGCAAAGCTGAACGGTTGCCAATGCGGAACGAAAGCTGGGGGATGCCGGCGAAAAGTCAATGCGGCATGAAACACGCGTCTAGCGCGAGCGGCGCTTGATCCGGCCGGTCGCGGCGTCGACGTCGACCCAGATTACCCGGCCGTGCTTCATGAACTTCAGCCGGTAGGTGTCGCCCTTGAATTCAGGGCCCAGATAGTCAGCGCCGCCCATGAACGGCATCACCCGCTGCTCGATCTTCGGCAGCGGCATCGAGCGCCCCTCCACGGTCGCGCGGAACGCACGGTCGGCGTCGCGCGAATGCTGCTGCGCAATCGCCGGCGAAGCCAGCAGGCCTACCGCGAAGGCGGCCGAAAGGAGGGTCCGGTACAGGTTCATGCGAATCTCTTGGGGCGGTTTGTAGCAGAAAGCATTGAATGGCCTATGAATGCTGGTGATCAGCAGTGTTCAGGCAAGGGTTGAGACAAATCCGCAACAGCGGGAGCGGGTTCCCTTGAGCCTCCTAACTTGCTTAGGCGCAGCGCCACATGGCCGCTCCCATCCTCTCTTACGAAAAACTCGGCCTGGTGCAGGGCGAAGGCTGGCTGTTTCGCGGCCTCGACATCTACGTCGGGGAGCGTGACCGGCTGGCGCTGATCGGCCGCAACGGCGCCGGCAAGACCACGCTGCTTAAGTGCCTGACCGGGGAGATCGACCCCGACGAGGGGAAAAGGACCATCGTCCCGGGCACCAACGTCGTGCTCCTCGAGCAGGACCCGGCGATGCCGTCGGACGGCACCTTGCTCGACTGGGTGCTCGGCGGAGAGCGCGCTCCCCCAGCGCACGAAGCGGCTGCCGTCGCCGACCAGATCGGGATCGACCTCGATCGCCCCGCGGCCACCGCCAGCGGCGGCGAGCGGCGCCGCTCCGCGATCGTCCGGGCGCTTGCCCAGCGGCCCGACGTGCTGCTTCTGGACGAGCCGACCAACCATCTCGACCTTGGCGCCATCGAGTGGCTCGAGGACTGGCTGGGCCGCTTCACCGGCGCCTTCATCGTCATCAGCCACGACCGCACCTTCCTACGCCGGTTGACCCGCAGCTGTGTGTGGCTCGACCGCGGAGAGGTGCGGCGGGCGGAAATCGGCTTCGGCGGCTTCGGCGCCTGGACCGAGAGCGTTTACGAGGAAGAAGCGAGGGCGGTGGAAAAGCTCGACGCCAAGCTGGCGATCGAGCTTCGCTGGCTCGAACGGGGGGTCACCGCAAGGCGCCGGCGCAACCAGGGGCGGCTCGCGAAGCTTGGCGAAATGCGCGCTCAGCGGGCGGCAATGCTAGGATCCGAAGGAACGGCGAAGCTGGCGCTGGCCAAGGACGACGTTCGCTCCAAGACCGTGATCGATGCGCAGGAGGTGACCAAGAGCTTCCCCTCGACTTCGCCCGGGACAGGCGGCGAACGTCCGATCATCCGCGACTTCACGTTGCGCATCCAGCGCGGCGACCGGATCGGAATCGTCGGGCCGAACGGGGCGGGCAAGTCGACTTTGCTCAAGCTGCTGACCGGGGAGATCGCTCCGGACAGTGGCAAAGTCGGCCTCGCCAAGACCCTGTCCGGAATCGTCATCGATCAGCAGCGCAAGCTGATGGAGCCGGCCAAACGAGTTCGCGATGTCCTCGCCAACGGCGGCGAGTGGATCGACGTCCGCGGATCGAAAAAGCACATCAAGGGCTATTTGAAGGAATTCCTGTTCGACCCGGGGATTACCGACGCTTGCATTGGGTCGTTGTCGGGCGGCGAGCGATCGCGTCTTCTGCTCGCCCGCGAATTTGCCCGCGAGGCCAATCTGCTGGTGCTGGACGAGCCGACCAACGACCTCGACCTCGAAACGCTCGACCTGCTCCAGGAAGTCATCGCCGACTATGAAGGAACTGTCCTGCTGGTCAGCCACGACCGCGACTTCCTCGACCGGACAGTGACGGTGACGCTGGGCCTCGACGGCTCGGGCAAGGTCGACATCGTTGCCGGCGGCTACGAGGATTGGGCGAAGCGGCGTTCAAATCCCTCCCCCTCAGGGGGCGGTGGCGGCCGCAGGCCGACGGAGGGGGCGGCGAAGGGCTCGGCCACGCCCCCTCCGACGCTGCGCGCCACCTCACCCCAGGGGGGAGGAGCTAGAAAGCTCTCCTACAAGGATCAGCGCGACCTCGACCGCTTGCCGGCGGAGGTGGAGCGGCTTGAGGCGCAGATCGCCAAGGCCGAGCAAGCGATTGCCGACGCTGGCCTGTATGGGCGCGACCCCGGCGCGTTTGCCGGCTGGACGAAGCAGCTCGCCGACCTCCGCGCGCAAAAGCACGCGGCAGAAGAGCGCTGGCTGGAGGTCGCGGAGATGATCGAGCGGCTGCCGTAGGAATCGTGCCCAGTCGACAGCTGATACTGCTTGAGCAAGTCGTAGAGCGTCGGGCGGCTGATTCCGAGCAGCTTGGCGGCGCCTGAAACATTGTTGTCGGTGCGGCTCATCGCGTGGCTTTACAAAGAAGTGGTGAACAGATTGCCGGTTGCGACGGTTGGCGTTCTGGTGAAGGAGGCGCCGATGGTCGACAAACGCCCAATCGGAAACAGCGGAATCGACGTCGCTCCGCTCGCGCTTGGCGGCAATGTTTTCGACTTTACCGCCGACGAAGCGGCAAGCTTCGCCGTCCTCGACGCCTTCGTCGGTGCTAGCGGCAATATGGTCGATACCGCCGACGTCTATTCGGCGTGGGCGCCCGGACATGTCGGGGGTGAAAGCGAGCGGCTCATGGGTCGCTGGTTCAAGCGCAGCGGCAGGCGCGACGAGGTCGTCATCGCCACCAAGGTTGGAATGATGGACGGCGGCCTACGACCGGAAGTGGTCGCGGCCGCCTGCGACGGATCCCTACAGCGGCTCGGGGTCGATCATGTCGATGTCTATTACGCGCACCAGGACGATGAGAAGGTGCCGCTTGCCGACACGCTCGGTGCATTCGACCGGCTTGTGACCGCTGGCAAGGTGCGCACGATCGGCCTGTCAAATTTCTCGGCCCGTCGCCTGACGGAAGCGGTGGATACGGCGCGCAGCAACGGGCTTGCCATCCCCAGCGTACTCCAGCCGTGGTACAACATAGTCGAGCGCCAGCGTTTCGAAGGCGAGCTGCGCGACGCCGCAACGGCCGCCGCCATGGCGGTTTGTCCCTACTACAGCCTCGCCAACGGCTTCCTCACCGGCAAGTACCGAAGCCGCGATGACCTCGGCAAAAGCGTCCGCGGCTTGCGCAACATCGACTATCTCGAAGCAATGGGCATGCGCGTCCTTGGTGCGCTGGACGAAGTCGCGGCGGAGACCGGCGCGGCGCTGGCGACGGTCACGCTCGCCTGGACGATGGCGCAGCCGGCGATCACCGCGCCGATCGCAAGCGCGACCAGCGTGCCGCAGCTGGAGGAACTAGTGGCGGCACTGCAGCTTGAACTGACGGTCGAGCAGGGCGAGCGGCTGAACTCGGCCAGCGCCTAGCTGGCCGGCACCAGCTCCATCACGTCGAGCTGCGATTCGAAGTGCGGCCGCGGCATGACCATGCGCCAGCGCGCCGGGCCGATCCGCTCGACGAAAGCGGCGACGCTGCGCTGCTCGTCCGACCCATATTGCATGGCCCGCGCCTCGTCGCCCAGCACCAGCGTCCCAAGGAAGACCTGGCGAAGCGGGTCGCCGGGGAAGATGGTTCCGATCTGCCGCTGCGATCCGGTGACCTTGGCGAACGACTGGACAGCGCCCCTGTGCTCGATGCGGCAGGCGAAATAGGGGTAAGCCACGTAATCGAGCAGTCCCGCGGACCTAGCCCCGACCTTGATCACCCGGCAGCGGTAGACGCCATTTTGGATCGGGCCGCCGAGCGCCGCGTCGGGGTCGAACAGCGCCCCCTCGCGGGCGATGTCACCGCCATGGCCGGCGGCGCGGGCGGCGGCGAGCGCAGAGGTGAACGCGCTCCGCCAGTCGCGAAGCCGCTCGCGGTCACGCTCGGTGGCGACCGCCCGCCAGTCGCTTGCCGGTGTCGTGATCACTTGCGACGCGGGAATTGCGCAGCCGGCGCAAGTGAGAAACAGAGCGAGAGGGGCCATGCGCATCGTCCGCGACCCTATTGAGCGGTCCAGCCGCCGTCCATGCTGATGTTCGCGCCGGTGATCGAGGCGGCCTCGTCGCGGCACAGGAACAAGGCGAGCGCCGCGACCTGCTCCGGCGTGACGAACTGCTTGGTCGGCTGGGCGGCGAGCAGCACGTCGTTCATCACCTGCTCGCGGGTCAGGCCTCGCGCCTCCATCGTGTCGGGAATCTGATTTTCGACAAGCGGGGTCCAAACGTACCCCGGCGATATGCAATTGACGGTCACCCCGTCCCTGGCCGCTTCCAGCGCCACCGTCTTGGTGAAACCGGCAACCCCATGCTTGGCGGCGACATAAGCGGACTTGTTGGGGCTAGCGACCAGGCTGTGGGCCGAAGCGGTGTTGATAATCCGCCCCCACCCCTTAGCTCGCATGGCGGGAAGCGCCGCCCGGGTGGCGTGGAACACCGCCGACAGGTTGATGGCGATGATCGCGTCCCATTTTTCGGGCGGGAAGCTGTCGACCGGCGACACGTGCTGGATGCCGGCATTGTTGACCAGCACGTCGGGGCCCCCAAGCTCGTCGGCGCAGCGAGCGAGCATGCGCCCGATCGCCGCCGGATCCGACATGTCGGCGCCGTCGTGCAATGCGCCGAGCTCGCCGCACAGCCGCTCGATCTCGGCCGGATCGCCGAAGCCGTTGATCATCAGCCGTGCGCCGTCGGCAGCCAGCGCGCGGGCGATGGCCAGGCCGATGCCCGACGTGGAGCCGGTGACCAGCGCGACTTTTCCCGCAATGCTCATTCAAAACATTCCCTGTCGAACCGGGTCGCTGTCGGTTGCCAGCGCGCGATTTGCAACCGTTAAGCCCGCCCAATCATTACGCCGACGATAGGAGGGACAATCCATGCGGCTTGGCGACGATGGCAGCGACAATTTCATCGACCGGACTGGTCGCGGAGGCCTTGGCTTTGGCGGGGGAGGCGGCGGCGGCATGCTCGGTTGCCTGTTGCCGCTGGTCGCGAGCAAGTTCGGCATCGTCGGGGTCCTCATCTTGCTGCTCGGCTATTGCGCGCTGAGCTCGCTCGGTGGAGGCGGCGGGCTGCTTCCCGGCGGCGGCGGGCCGACGACCAGCGCGCCGTCCGGCCAGTCGACCCTGAGCGCCGAGGAGGAAAGGGTGCTGTCCGGGGTGTTGCTGTCGACCGAGCGTGTGTGGGGCGAACTGTTTCAGCGCGCCGGCCAGGCTTACCGGCCGCCGCAGATGATCGCTTACTCGAATACCGACCAGTCCGGCTGCGGCGTTGCGCAGGCTGCAATGGGACCGTTCTACTGCCCGACCGACCAGCGCATTTACATCGATCCCGTATTTTTCAACGAGCTCAGCCGCCGCTTCAACGCGCCGGGCGATTTCGCCCAGGGTTATGTGATCGCCCACGAAGTCGGCCATCATATCCAGTATCTCGAAGGAACGCTCGACCGCGCCCAATCGGCGCAGGCACGGGCAAGCCGCACCGAGGGCAACCAGATTCAGGTCGGAGTAGAGCTGCAGGCCGACTGCTACGCGGGCGTGTGGGCGGCAAATGCGCGCGACGCGCAGGGCTCGATCCTGCAGGCCGGCGATATCGAGGAAGGCATGCGCGCGGCCGAGGCGATCGGCGACGACACGCTACAGCGCCAGGCCCAGGGCAGGGTGGCTCCCGACAGCTTCACCCACGGAAGCTCGGCGCAACGCATGGAAGCGCTCAAGCGCGGCCTCTCGACCGGGAACCCGGAGAGCTGCAATTACGCGCGCTAGCCTTAAACCCGGACCAGCATCTTTCCGGTGTTGGCGCCGCTGAACAGGCCGAGGAAGGCGCCGGGCGCTCCATCGAGGCCGTCCACAACGGTTTCGTTCGACTTGACCGTGCCGCTGGCGACCCAGCCGCCGACCTCGCGGTAGAATTCGTCGAGGCGCGACACGTAATCGCCGTAGAGGAAGCCGCGGACGGTGATCCGCATCGCGATGATGCGGATCATGTAGCGGAAGCTCGGCGCCTCGCGGCTGTTGTAGCCGCCGATCATCCCGCACAAAGCGAAGCGAGCGTTGAGCCGCGCCCGGGCGAAAGCGGCGTCGAGGTGATCGCCGCCGACATTGTCGAAATAGACGTCGATGCCGTCGGGCGCTGCCTCGCGAAGCGTCTTGAGCAGCGGCCCGGCAGTGTAATCGATCGCCGCGTCGGCGCCGAGCAAGCGGACGAAATCGCATTTCTTCTTGCCGCGGGCCGAGCCGATCACAGTCATGCCTTTGGCCTTGGCCATTTGCACCACCGCCGAGCCGACCGCGCCCGCCGCGGCCGAGACGAACACGCGGTCGCCTTCCTTGGCCTCGGCTGCGTCGAGCAGGCCGAAGTAAGCGGTGGCGCCCGGCATCCCGAGGATTCCGAGGAACGCCTGCGGGTCGACGCCTTCGATCTGCGGCGCCTTTTGCAGCGCCTTTGCGGCAAGCACCGCTTCGTCGCGCCAGCCGGCCATGTGCACCACCAGGTCGCCGGGCTTGAAGCCGTCGGCGCTGGATTCGATCACCTCGCCCAGGGCTCCGCCTTCCATCGGCGCGTCGAGCGCGAATGGCGGGATGTACGACTTCGCCTCGTTCATCCGGCCGCGCATGTACGGGTCGACCGACAGCCAGCAGTTGCGGACATGGACCATGTTCTCGCCAAGCTGCGGCAGCGCATAATCCTTGAGCGCGAAATTGTCGGATCCCGGCAGTGCTTCGGGACGGCTCATCAAATGCCAGGCGCGAGCCACATGGTTCTCCTTTCAGGGTGCATCGATGCGATAGGCGGCGGCGCCAATACGCGAAAGGCCCGGCAGCCTTTCACTGCCGGGCCTCGTCATTTCAGCCGTTACCGAGACTGTTAGCTATAAGTGCCGGAGAAACTGCGGTCGAGTATGTGCGGACCGGCTTCGCCCTGGTCCTCGCGCTCGAACAGCGCGCGCTCACGGTCGTCGTCGCGCCACTGCTTCTTGGCCTTCTCCGCCGTGCAATCGAGCATCAGCTTATCGTCTTCGACCTTGTCGATCATCGTGCACGGGATCGAATGGTGGCGGCCGTCCTCGGCGTCGGACTTGGTGAGGATGATACGGTCGCCGGCAGCCCGGTCGACCTTGCCGATGGATTCGCCGTCGCTGCCGACCACGTCCATATGCGCGCGAACCTGGCCGAGCATCTGCCGCTTTTGCTGGCGGGTGCTGCGCCACGAGCCGAAGTCGTTCTCGAAGTGCTGCTGCCGCTCACGATGATATTCGTCATAATCGCGGTCGAGCTCACTCAGCTGCCGCTCGCGCCACTCATGATAGTGGCGGTCCTGCGGGCCATTCGAGCGCTCTTCGGAACGGCCATAGTCGCCGGTCAGCGGGCGATAGCCGGCCGAGCCGCGGTCAGGCCCTGATGAACGCTCCATCGGTCGCGAGCCGCGCATTGGCTGCTCGCCATATTCGGGCTTGAAGCCGGGGTCGCGGTCACGTTGGTCGCGGCTGCCGCGCAATTCGCGGGGGCGGTCACGGTCGCCGGCCCAGCGGTCTTCGCGGCTCATGCGGTCGTCGGGGTGGCGGCCGCGGTCGGATTCGTCATCGCCGCCCCACCACGAAGCGATCTCGTCGCCGGCGCGCTCGAAGAAGCCGCGCTCGTCTCGGCGGCCGCGCTCATATTCGGAACTGCGCGGCTGCTCGTGGCCTCGTCGCGTATCATAACGGTCGTAAGCCATGGTTTCCTCCAGGGGATTGGCGCTCGGCGGGAAGCCGGGCGCTACTGAAGGAAAAACGCATGGCCGGGTGACCCCGTTCCGCCGCGGAGCCGCCGAATCGCCGTGTTTTCGCTGAGGCGAAACAGCCTTGCGGCGAGCGATTGCATGGGCGGAAAAGCGCGGCTATTGAGCCGCTTCCCCAGCCGATCGGGGCCGGCGCGGGGCTGTAGCTCAGATGGGAGAGCGCTGCAATCGCACTGCAGAGGTCAGG
>JBBJOG010000007.1:0-120297 GCA_037721775.1 Sphingomicrobium sp.
CGATCACCCGCGATTTCGACATGCCGACCCAGCCGCATTTGCTGCTGCTGCAAAAGTCGATGGTGATGAACGAGGGCGTCGCCACGCGGCTCGATCCCGACATCAACATGTGGGAGACCGCCGAGCCGTTTTTATCCGAGTGGATGCGATCGGAGCTTGGGCCAGAAGCCTATTACGCCGACCGGGTCGTCGAGACCGTCCGGTCGTTCAAACTGATCCCCGAGCTGATCCAGCGGATGGATCAATATTTCCCGCCGGCAGGAGCGGCACCGCCAGCGCCGCCGCTGCCCGAGGTGACGATCGTCGAGCGGCGGCAATGGTGGGGCTATGCGCTCGTGGCGATTGGCGGGGCGGCAGTGGCCGCAATCGCACTACTTCTGCTAGGCTGAGGCGGTGAAGCGAATTCTGCTCATCGTCGGCGGTGGAATCGCCGCCTATAAGTCCCTCGAGCTGGTTCGGCTGCTGAAGAAGGCCGGCCACCAGGTGACCCCGGTGCTGACCAAGGGCGGCGAGCATTTCGTCACCGCGATGAGCCTTGGCACGCTTGCCGAAAGCCAGGTCCACACCTCGCTGTGGGAGCTCAAGGACGAGGTCGAGATCGGCCATATCCAATTGTCGCGCGCGGCCGACGTGGTGCTCGTCTGCCCGGCCACCGCGGACTTGCTTGCCAAGATGGCGGGCGGGATCGCCGACGACCTTGCCACCACCTTGCTGCTCGCCACCGACAAGCCGGTGGTCGTCGCCCCGGCGATGAACGTTCGCATGTGGCAGCACGCCGCGACCCAGCGCAATGTCGCGCAGCTCAAGGCCGACGGCGTGCAGGTGATCGAGCCGGCCGAAGGCGAGATGGCGTGCGGTGAGTTCGGTCCCGGTCGCCTGCCCGAGCCCCAGGCGATCATGGACTGGCTCGGCCGCGAGTTTCTGGCCGGCAAGTGAGCTTGAAAGGCAAGCACGTCATCGTCACCGCGGGGCCGACTCACGAGCCGATCGACCCGGTGCGGGTGATCGCCAACCGCTCGTCGGGGCGGCAGGGATTCGCCATCGCCGCGGCCGCCGCCAACGCCGGAGCTCGGGTCACTCTGGTCGCCGGACCAGTCTCGCTGCCGACGCCGGACGGAACGACGCGCACCGACGTCGAGACCGCCGAGGAGATGGCCGAGGCCGTGCACGGGGCGCTTCCCGCCGACGTCGCGATCCTCGTTGCTGCGGTCGCCGACTGGAGGGTCGAGCCGTCGCCGACCAAGCTCAAGAAAGGCAGCGGTCCGCCCTCACTGAAGTTCCTGCCCACCCGCGACATCCTCGCCGAGCTTTCACTGAGCCCGAGGCGCCCTCGCCTGCTGGTCGGCTTTGCGGCGGAAACCAACGAGCTGAAGTCGAAGGCCGCTGCCAAGCGCGAGGCCAAGAAGGCCGACTGGATCGTCGCCAACGATGTTTCGGGAAATGTCATGGGCAGCGCCCGCAACCGCGTTCACCTGGTCACAGCGAAAGGGGTTGAGGGCTGGCCCGAGATGTCCAAGGAGGATGTCGCGCGGCGGCTGGTCGAGCGAATTGCCAGGGAGTTGCAATGATCGAAATCAAACTCATCCGCCTGCCCCATGGCGAGGGACTGCCGCTGCCCCGCTATGCGAGCGAGGATGCGGCTGGCCTCGACGTCACGGCGGCGGAGGAATTGACGCTCGCGCCCGGCGAGCGGCACGCTGTCGCGACCGGCTTCGCGATCGAGATTCCGCGCGGCTTCGAAGTGCAGGTGCGGCCGCGCTCGGGCCTCGCCTTCAAGAACGGGATCACCTGCCTCAACACGCCAGGTACGATCGACAGCGACTATCGCGGCGAGGTGAAGGTGATTCTCGTCAACCTCGGCCAGGAGCCGTTCGAAGTGCGCCGCGGCGAGCGAATCGCCCAGCTGGTCCCGGCCCCGGTGCTTCGCGCCGATTTCGTCGAGGTCGGCGAGCTTGGCGGCACCGCTCGCGGCGCGGGGGGATTTGGAAGCACCGGCCAATGAGACGCAAGTCGTGACTGACCTCAGCGACGACGAGCTCGACCGCTACGCGCGGCACATCGTGCTTCCCGAGCTTGGCGGCGTCGGGCTGCGCCGGCTCAAGCAGGCAAGCGTGGCCGTGGTCGGCGCCGGCGGGATCGGAAGCGCCGCCATTCCCGCGCTTGCCGGCGCCGGGATCGGCCGGATGACCATCGTCGACGACGGCTCGGTCGAGCGGTCGAACCTGCAGCGGCAGACGATCTTTCGCGACGACCAGATCGGTAAGGCCAAGGCCGAGCTCGCGGCGCAATTTGTGACCGCGCTGAACCCGCAGATCGAGGTTCGCGCCGTCGCCGAACGCCTCAATGCTGGCAACGTCGACGCGCAGCTGGCCGGCCACGACCTGATCCTCGACGGCTGCGACAATTTCGCGACCCGGCTGGTGGTCGGCGACACCGCAACCAGGCTGCAAATCCCCTTGGTCTCAGCGGCGGCGGTCCAGTTCCAGGGGCAAATCGGGCTGTTCCGCGGGTGGGAGGCGGACAAGCCCTGCTACCGCTGCTTCGTCGGCGATGCGTTCGACGCCGAGGATTGCGACAATTGCGCCGAGCAAGGTGTCCTCGGCGCGCTAACCGCGACTGCGGGAAGCTTCGCCGCGTTGCTCGCGATCCGCACCGTCGCGCGGATAGGCGAGGATGCAGCCGGCAAGCTGTTCCTGTTCAACGGATTGAGCCTCGAATGGCGAACGATCCGGCTGCCCAAGGACCCGGGCTGCGCGGCCTGCGGCTAGGATTTCTTGCGCCGGCCACCGCCGCTGCGGCCCTTTTTCTTCGCTGGGCCCTTGGCGGCCTTTTCGTTGATCCACTCGACCGCCTGATCGAGCGTCACCGCCGTCGGCTCGGCCGATTTGGGCAGGGTCGCGTGGGTCGTGCCGTCGCTGACGTAGGACCCGTAGCGGCCTGCCATCACCTTGATCTCCTTGCCGCTCTCCGGATGAGCGCCAAGCACCGCGATCGGCTCGCGCGATGCAGCGCCTTCGCGCCGCCCCCCGCCCGCAGCCGCGTCGGCGAGCTTGGCCACCGCGGCGTTCATGCCCGTTTCGAACACTTCGGCGATCGAACCCAGCTTGGCATATTTGCCGTCATGGGCGAGGTAGGGACCGTAGCGGCCGATCGAGGCGGTGATCGGCTTGCCCGTTTCGGGATGCGACCCCAGCTCGCGCGGCAGCGAAATCAGCCTGAGCGCCATCTCCGGCGTCAGCTCTTCCGTAGGCACGTCCTTGGGCACCGACGAGCGCCTGGCGTCCTTGCCCTCGCCCTGCTGCAAATAAGGCCCGAAGCGGCCGGTGCGCAGCGTGATGCCGTCGCCGAACTCGACCGGCCCGTCCTGCGACTGGTCGCCGCCGGCCTGTCCGAAGGGCTGCGTATAGCGGCATTCGGGATAGTTGGAGCAGGCGACGAACGCCCCGAACTTGCCGCCGCGAAGCGATAGCTTGCCGGTGCCGCAATTGGGGCAGATCCGCGGGTCTGATCCGTCCTCCTTGTCGGGGAACAGCCAGGGGCTGAGGAACTCGTCGAGCGCGGCGGTCACTTCCGACGGCTTCTGGTCCATGACTTCGCCGGCCTTGGGCTGGAAGTCGCGCCAGAAGCCGTCGAGCAACTTCTGCCATCCCAGCCGCCCGCCGGAGACGTCGTCCAGCTCTTCCTCGAGCTCGGCGGTATAGTCGAAGCTCACATATTTATCGAAGAAGCGCTCGAGGAAGGCGGTTACCAGACGGCCGCTTTCCTCGGGAACGAAGCGCGCCTTTTCGACCCGGACATATTCGCGGTCCTTCAAGGTCTGGAGGATCGACGCATAGGTCGACGGGCGGCCGATCCCGAGCTCCTCCAGGCGCTTGACCAGGCTCGCTTCCGAATAGCGCGGCGGCGGCTGCGTCGAGTGCTGGGTGGATTCAACGCCGGTCTTGGTTGGTGCATCGCCCGAGCGAAGCGGCGGCATCTGGGCGCCGTCCTCGTCGTCGACCTTTTCGTCGCGGCTTTCCTCGTAAAGCGTCATGAAACCGGGGAAGAGCACCACTTGCCCGGTGGCGCGAAGCAGGGCCCGCCCCGTCCCGTCGCTCAGCTCCACCGTTGTACGCTCCAGCCGCGCCGACGCCATCTGGCTCGCGAGCGCCCTGTTGAAGACCAGCTCGTAAAGCCGCCCGTGGTCGCCGCTTGCGGCGCGCGGGCTCGTAAAATCGGTCGGCCGGATCGCCTCATGCGCTTCCTGCGCATTCTTGGCCTTGGAACTGTAGCGCCGCGGCTGGTCGGGCACGAAACCGGCGTCATAGCGGTCGGTGATCGCCCGGCGGGCGGCGCTGATCGCCTCTTGCGCCATGTCGACCCCGTCGGTCCGCATGTAGGTGATCAGCCCGTCCTCGTAGAGCGACTGGGCGATCCGCATGGTGTGGCTGGCGGCAAAGCCGAGCTTTCGCGCCGCTTCCTGCTGCAGGGTCGAGGTGGTGAACGGCGGCGGCGGGTTGCGGCCGAACGGCTTGGTCTCGACCGACGCAACGGTGAACTTGCCCGCTTCGACCGCTGCTTTGGCCTTGTCGGCCTCGTCGCGGCTGCCGATCGTCAGCCGGTCGATCTTCTTGCCGTCGAACTGGACAAGCCGCGCGGTGAAGCTGGCGCCGTCGGCTTCGAAAGTCGCGGCGACGGTCCAATATTCTTGAGCGCGGAAGAGCTCGATGTCGCGCTCGCGGTCGACGATCAGGCGAAGCGCGACCGACTGCACGCGTCCCGCCGATTTCGCACCCGGGAGCTTGCGCCAAAGGATCGGGGAGAGGGTGAAACCGACCAGATAGTCGAGCGCTCGGCGCGCCCGGTAGGCGTCGACCAGATCCTCATCGAGTTGACGCGGATTGGCCATCGCCGCGGTCACCGCCGACTTGGTGATGGCGTTGAAGGCGACTCGCTGGACGTTGGCGGGAAGCGCTTTCTTGCTTTTCAACACCTCGGCAAGGTGCCAGCTGATCGCCTCGCCCTCGCGGTCCGGGTCGGTCGCCAGAATGAGCGTATCCGAATCCTTCGCCGCGTCGGCGATCGCTTTGACCTGCCGCGACTTGTCGGCCGACACCGCCCATTCCATGGCGAAGCCGTCGTCGGGGTTCACCGACCCGTCCTTGGGCGGCAAGTCGCGGACATGGCCATAGCTGGCCAGCACCCGGTGTCCGGGGCCGAGATATTTTTCGATGGTCTTCGCCTTGGCCGGCGATTCGACGATGACGAGCTTCATGAGGGATCCTTACGCATGTGCGCGATGGTGAATCAGGGGAAATCCCCCCGTCAAGCCGCTCGTAGGCTGACCTTGCCGCCGGCGTGGTGGTCGAGCCGCCCGGCGAGGTCGAGCTCGAGAAGCGCCATCTGCACCGCTCCGCTCGACGCACCGGACAGGCGGATGATCTCGTCCACAGGCACCGGCGAGGGCCCAAGCAATTGCTCGACATCGCCGAGCCCTTCGTCGTCGAGAACCTCGCCTTTGGGTAGCTCGTAGCTTGCGGCCGGCGAGGCAACGCTCGACTGAAAAGGCTGCACCGCTTCCATCACGTCGGCCGCGGTCTGGACCAGCGTCGCGCCGTCGCGGATCAGCTGGTTGCAGCCTTGCGCGCGCGGGTCGAGCGGCGAGCCGGGCACCGCCATCACCTCTCGGCCCGCCTCTGCTGCAAGCCGGGCAGTGATTAGCGAGCCCGAGCGCGGCGCGGCCTCGACCACCACTGTGCCCACGCTGATCCCGGCGATGATCCGGTTGCGATAGGGGAAGTGGCGGGCGCGCGGTTCGGTGCCGGGCGGCATTTCGGCGACCACCAGACCGCGATCGAACATCGCTTTCTGCCGAGCTTCGTTTTCGGGCGGGTAGAAGACGTCGATGCCGCCGGCGACGACTCCGACGGTGCCGCTGTCGAGGGCGCCGTCATGCGCTGCTGAATCGACGCCCCGGGCAAGCCCGGAAACGACCGCCACGCCTTCCAGACCCAAATCGTGAGCGAGGCCGCGCGCAAAGCGGCACGCGGCTGCCGACGCATTGCGGGCGCCGACCATCGCCACCGTCCTCCTGTCGATCAGCTCGAGATCGCCCTTGGCGATCAGCAGCGGCGGCGCGTCGTCCATTTCGGCAAGCAGCGCCGGGCACGGCCCCCGGCCGAACATCAAATAGCGCGCGCCAAGCTTCTCGACCCGCGCCGCCTCCTGCTCGGCCTCCCCGGCGGTGACCAGCCGCGGCGCCCGGCCGCCGCCGCGGCGGGCGAGGTCGGGGACTGCCGCTAGCGCCGCGCCGGGGCTGCCGAAGCGCAACAGCAATTGGCGGAAGGTTATCGGGCCGATGCCGGGCGAGCGGACCAGCCGGATCCGGTCAATCAGATCGTCGGTCACTTGGCTCGCCCGACCCGCGGCTCCCTGCCGGCCCGCAGCCGGGCGATATTCTCGCGGTGCTTCCACACCACCAGCAAGGCGAAGCCGAGCAGCAACGGAAACAGCGCCTGGACGCCGAGCGCCGCAGCGCTGACCGGTGCACTGAGGGCAGCTGAGATACCTGCTACCGAGGAAACTCGGGTCAGCAGGAGCATGATTATCCACACCGCCGCGTAGATCAGCCCAGCGGTCGGCCACAGCACCAGCAAGACGCCGAGCAAGGTGGCGACGCCCTTGCCGCCGCGGAATTTCAGCCAGACGGGGTACAAATGGCCGATCAATGCGCCCGCGGCGGCGGCCTGGTCGCCGGACGGAATGGCTGGAAAGAAACGCTGCGCGATCCACACCGCAAGCGCGCCCTTGGCGAGGTCGAGAAGCAACGTCGCCGCCGCCAGCCCCTTGCTTCCGGTGCGAAGGACATTGGTCGCGCCGATGTTGCCCGAGCCGATGGCGCGCACGTCGCCCTTGCCGGCGAGGCGGGTCAGCACGAACCCGAACGGGATCGAGCCGAGCAAATAGCCTATCAGCAGCGCGTAGATGATCTCGACGGCGATCAAACCCTCTCCCGTTCAGGCTGAGCCTGTCGAAGCCTTGCCCTTTCCTGCCTGGAAAGAGGGCAGTCCCTCGACAAGCTCGGGACGAACGGTTTCTTGTGGAATTCCTTTCCTCCCGTCAAATGCCGGCCATGAAACCCGACGCGCCCATATTGTTCTTCGATTCCGGCGTCGGCGGGCTGTCGGTGCTCGGCCCGACCCGGGCGCTGCTCCCAACAGCGCCAATCGTCTATGCGGCCGACAGCGCCGGCTTTCCCTACGGCACCAAGTCCGAAGCCGAAATCGCCGCGCGGGTGCCGGCGCTCCTCGGCCGGCTGGTCGAGCCATTCCAGCCGCGGCTGGTGGTCATCGCCTGCAACACCGCCTGCACCATCGCGCTCGACCATGTCCGCGCGGCACTCGACGTGCCGGTGGTCGGCACTGTCCCGGCGATCAAGCCGGCGGCACAGATGAGCTCCAGCGGCGCCATCGGCGTTCTCGGCACGCAGGCCACCATCCGTCAGCGATACGTCGACGACCTCGCGGCGCGGTTCGCCGCCGGTCGCAATGTGGTTCGCTACGGCTCGTCCGAGCTGGTCGAGATTGCCGAACGCAAGCTTGCCGGAATTCCGGTCACGGTCGGCGAAGTCCGCGCCGCCGCCCAGCCATTGTTCGACCAGCCGGGCGGCAAGGACATCGACGTCGTCGTCCTCGCCTGCACTCATTTCCCGCTGCTCGAGGATGAGCTTACCAGGGCGTTCCCGGCCACCTCCTGGGTCGACGGCGGCGCCGGAATCGCCCGCCGCATCGCGTTTCTGACACGCGGCCAGCCGTGGCCGGACTCCTACCCCGGCGGGGTCGCCTTGTTCACTGGCCAGGCTCCCAACCAGGCGCTGATCGATGCGCTTGCCGCCTACGGCATCGCCGAAGTGGTTGCGATGTGACCTTGTTGCGAGTCGTTTGTATTGGAAAAACCGCGATTGCGGCGGTAATGGGGGCCGCGAGCAGGGTGCCGGGACAGACGTGAACTACGACAAAATCTTCAAAGCGGCGATCGAACAGCTGCACGACGAAGGCCGGTACCGGGTCTTCATCGATATCCTGCGCACCAAGGGTTCCTATCCCAACGCGCAATGCTTCGCCGGCCATAACGGCCCGAAGCCAGTCACCGTCTGGTGCTCCAACGATTACCTCGGCATGGGCCAGAATGCGGCGGTCGTCGAAGCGATGGAGACGGCGCTCCACGAAGTCGGCGCGGGATCGGGCGGTACCCGCAACATCGGCGGCAACACCCATTATCACGTGCAGCTGGAAGCCGAGCTCGCAAGCCTCCACGCCAAGGAAGCGGCGCTCCTCTTCACCTCGGGCTACGTGTCCAACGAGGCGGCCTTGTCGACGCTCGGCAAGTTGCTTCCGGGCTGCGTGATCTATTCCGACGAATTGAACCACGCCTCGATGATCGCCGGGATCAAGAGCTCGGGCTGCGAGAAGCGCGTGTTCCGCCACAACGACCTCGAGCATCTCGAGGACTTGCTGGCCGCCGAGGATGTGGAGGCGCCCAAGCTGATCGCGTTCGAAAGCGTCTATTCGATGGACGGCGACATCGCGCCGATCGCCGCCGTCTGCGACCTCGCCGACAAATATGGCGCGCTCACCTATCTCGACGAAGTCCATGCGGTCGGCATGTACGGGACGCAGGGCGGCGGCATTTCCGAGCGCGATGGCGTCGCCGACCGGCTGACCTTGATCGAGGGAACGCTGGGCAAGGCGTTCGGCGTGATGGGCGGCTATATCGCGGCGAGCAAGGCGATCATCGACTGCATCCGAAGCTATGCGCCGGGCTTCATCTTTACCACGTCGCTGTCGCCGGTGCTGGTCGCCGGAGCCCTGGCCAGCGTCAAGCACCTCAAGGTTTCGAGCGCCGAGCGCGATGCCCAGCAAGCCGCCGCTGCCACGCTCAAGAAGAAGTTCGCCGCCGCCGGGCTGCCGGTGATGCCCAGCGTCACCCACATCGTCCCGCTGATGGTCGGCTGCCCGGTCGAAGCGAAACGCATCAGCGATATCTTGCTCGCCGAATACGGCCTCTACGTCCAGCCGATCAACTTTCCCACCGTTCCCCGCGGCACCGAGCGCCTGCGCTTCACCCCGGGTCCCAACCATAGCGCCGAGATGATGGACGAACTGACCGGCGCGCTGGTCGAGATTTGGGACCGGCTGGAGATACAGCTTCGGAAAGCCGCTTAGCGCCGAACCTTCGCGGCCCTGGCGAGAAATGGCGTCGGATCGACGTTCCGGAAGCCGGGCGTCGTCCTGGCAAAATGCCTGAGCCAATAATTGTGGCCGGAGCCGTAGACGATAAGCACTCGGTCGCCCGGTTTCACGACCGTCATCAACTTGCCGAAAATCTTGGCGTTGCGCAGATACTACATGGCATTGAGATCGGCGCCCGGCTGGCTCTCCGTGTCGCCGTAACTAAGCATCCCATAGTACCAGCCTTGGTCGAGCTCGATGCGTTCCGGCCGATTGAGCGCCAGCAGGACATCGGACACCGAACCGTTGGTTTGCAAGTCGGAGGTTCGCGCAACCTCGGCTTTTACCTGATCGAGCAAGGCGTTGAGGCGGCCCTCGGCGCCGTTCGCCTTGGCCCAGGCCATCACTTTGTCGAACGGGAAGTAGTCCGGCTCACCGGGACCCGCATCCTCGTCGATCGCGTAAACCTGCTTGTGGCGAAGCCGATGCGCGAGCCGGTAGGCGACCTGGTGACGCTCGTCGCGGCTCTTGCTGAGGTCCCGCGACGTAAATTCGGCGTAGCGATGGTCGAGTAGCTCGGGCGTCTTGGCGATCCGCTCGACAACGATCCCCTGGTCGGCCGGAAGTCAGCGAGCGCTGCCGACAGCGCCTCCAATTCCTTCTGCCGCTCCGGCTTGAGCACGTCGTCGACCTTCATGTTGGCGAGGTCGAGGCCGGGATTGTCCATATGGTAGGTCCCGACGACCATGACGTCGATTGGCGCTGGACCCTGCGCCAGCGCTCCGCTCGCTCCCGCAATCGCCGCCACTGCCGCCAGCCAACGCATGTTTCCCTCCCTGTGTATTGTATCAATAATACACATCCGGAATGCACGGCACAACGCTGGCGATTCCTCCGCTCTTGGCCTAGTCAACCACCATGCGCATTGCTTTGGCCGCCGACCATGCTGGATATATCCTGAAGAGTGAGATCGCCGCATGGCTGGGCGAGGCCGGCCATGAGGTTATCGATCTCGGCACCAACAGCGCCGACAGCGTCGATTATCCACAGTTCGGGGCGAAACTCGCGGATGCGGTAGCCAGCGGGCGCGCCGAGCGCGGCATCGCCGTGTGCGGCTCCGGCATCGGCATCTCGATCGCCGTCAACCGCAACCCGGCCTGCCGCTGCGCGCGGGTGCACGATCCGCTGTCGGCCGCGCTCGCCCGCGAACATAATGACGCCAACGTCATCGCCATCGGCGCGCGCCTGATCGGCCCCGACATGGCCAAGGCCTGCGTCTCGGCCTTCCTCGGCACCGACTTCGCCGGCGGCCGCCACCAGCGCCGCGTCGATCAGCTTTCATCTCTTCTCGAGGACAGCGACTGATGGCTTCCGCCGCGAATTTGAACGACGTCCAGCCCGAGGGCTTTTTTACCCGCACATTGACCGATGCCGATCCGAAGGTGGCCGAAGCGATCGCCGCCGAGCTTTCGCGCGAGCAGACCCAGATCGAGCTGATCGCGTCCGAGAATATCGTCAGCCGGGCGGTGCTCGAAGCGCAGGGATCGGTGCTGACCAACAAATATGCCGAAGGCTATCCGGGGCGCCGCTACTACCAGGGCTGCGAACCCTCCGACGCGGTGGAAACGCTGGCGATCGAGCGCGCCAAGCAGCTCTTCAACTGCGGATTCGCCAACGTCCAGCCTCACTCCGGCGCCCAGGCCAATGGCGCGGTAATGATGGCGCTCTTGAAGCCCGGCGACACGATTATGGGCATGAGCCTGGCGGCCGGCGGGCACCTCACCCACGGCGCTCCACCGGCCCAGTCCGGAAAGTGGTTCAACGCGGTGCAATATGGCGTGCGCAAGGACGATCACCTCGTCGATTTCGATGAGGTCGAAAGGCTGGCCGCGGAGCATAAGCCGAAGATGATCATCGCCGGCGGCTCGGCCTATCCGCGGCACCTCGAGTTCGCCCGTTTCCGTAGCATAGCCGACAGCGTCGGTGCGTTGCTGTTCGTCGACATGGCGCATTTCGCCGGACTGGTCGCCGCCGGCGAGCATCCAAGCCCGTTCGACCACGCGCATGTGGTCACGACCACCACCCACAAGACGCTGCGGGGCCCGCGCGGCGGCATGGTGCTGACCGATGACGAAGCCATCGCCAAGAAGGTTAACTCGGCGGTGTTCCCGGGCCTTCAGGGTGGGCCGCTCATGCATGTGATCGCCGCCAAGGCGGTCGCCTTCGGCGAAGCCCTTCAGCCCGACTTCAAGACCTATGCGAAGGCCGTCATCGCCAATGCGAAGATGCTTGCGGGCCGCCTCAAGGAGCGCGGCGCCGACCTCGTCGCGGGCGGCACCGACACCCACCTGGCGCTGGTCGACCTTCGGCCGCTTGGCCTGACCGGCCGCGACGCCGACGAGAGCCTCGAGCGCGCCGGGATAACCTGCAACAAGAACGGGGTCCCGTTCGACCCGCTGCCGCCGATGCAGACCAGCGGCATCCGCGTCGGATCCCCGGCCGGAACCACCCGCGGCTTCGGCGAAGCAGATTTCCGCGACATTGCCGACATGGTCGCCGACGTGCTCGACGGGCTCGTGCAGAACGGCCTCGACGGCAACGGCAAGGTCGAGCGCGAGGTCAACGGCCGAGTGCTCGAGCTGTGCGCCCGTTTTCCGATCTACCAGGGTTAATTGATGCGCTCCCGCGCTTGCCGTGCCAGGCCGCCGTTCTCGGACGAAGATTAATGCGCTGCCCGTTCTGCGCGCACGAAGACAGCCAGGTTAAGGATAGCCGGCCGAGCGAAGACGGAGCCGCGATCCGCCGCCGCCGCCAGTGCGAGTGCTGCGGCGCTCGCTTCACGACTTTCGAGCGGGTGCAACTGCGCGACCTAGTCGTCGTCAAGAAGGAGGGCGAGCGCGAGCCCTTCGATCGCGAGAAGCTGGCCCGATCGATCGCCATCGCCTGCCGCAAGCGCGACATCGCGCCCGATCGAATCGACCGGCTGGTGTCCTCGATCCAGCGCCAGCTCGAGACCCGCGGCGACGAAGTGACGACGACCAGGATCGGCGAGGCGGTGATGGACGGCCTCAAGGCGCTCGACCACGTCGCCTACATCCGCTTCGCCAGCGTCTACAAAGACTTCAGCGAGCCCGGCGACTTCGCCGAAATCGCCGGCGCGGTGGGGGAAAGCGAGAAAGAATAGTCCGCTACTCCCGAGCGAAGTCGAGGGACTATGTCGAGCGAAGCCGAGACCCTATCAAGGGAACATGCCGAGCGAAGCTGAGACGCACCGTCGAAACACTTGCGGCCCAATCATTATCCTCGTCCGGCCCCAGCTCGGGCAGAATATCGGCAAGGCGGCGCGGGCGATGCTCAACTTCGGCTTGACCGAGCTGCGGCTGGTCGCCCCGCGCGACGGATGGCCGAACCCCGACGCCGGCCCATCGGCCAGCGGCGCCGATGTGGTGCTCGAGCAAGCCCAGGTCTTCGCGACCGTGCGGGATGCGATTGCCGACTGCTCCACGGTCTATGCCTCGACGGTCCGCCGCCGCGACCTCGTCATGCCGGTCGTTACGCCCGAAGCGATGGCCGAGGCGATAACCGCCTCCCCGCATCGCTCGGCGATCCTGTTCGGGCCGGAGCGGTCGGGGCTGGCCACCGACGACGTGGCGCTGGCCGGCGCCATAGTGACCGTCCCGATCAACCCTGAGTTCCGCTCGCTGAACCTCGCCCAGGCGGTGATCCTGCTCGCCTACGAATGGTCGAAAAGGTCGCAGCTCGCGGTGCCGCCATCGAAGGAGCCGGAGCCCACCGCGCCTCACGGCGAGCTAGAGGGGCTGGTCCAGCAACTCGAGCAGGCGCTCGAGCTAAAAGGCTATTACCACCCGCCCGAGCGCACCGAGGTGACCAAGAACACGCTTCGAACCATCTTCACCAAGCCCGGCTGGTCGTCCCGCGAGGTGAAGGGGGTCCGCGGGGTGATACGCGCGCTGGCCGGCCCCTCGCGCGACCGGGCGAAACCTTGACCACAAGCGCGGCCTCCCCTAGGTGCGCGGCTCGCAATTGATCCCGCATTCCCGGTGAAGCGGTGATCGCGCCAGGTGCAAATCTGACGGTGCGGTCCGGGAAATTGAGGAAAAGCAAGTTGGAGAATGACACGTGACCAAGCGCACCAGCGCCAAGTATAAGCTCGACCGCCGCATGGGCGAGAACGTCTTCGGACGGCCCAAGAGCCCGGTCAACCGCCGCGAGTACGGCCCCGGCCAGCACGGCCAGCGCCGCAAGGGCAAGGTCAGCGATTTCGGCATTCAGCTGCGCGCCAAGCAGAAGCTCAAGGGCTATTACGGCGACGTCACCGAAAAGCAGTTCAAGCAGACCTATCAGCAAGCCAGCGCGATGAAGGGCGATGCGTCGCAGAACCTGATCGGCCTGCTCGAGCGGCGGCTCGACATGATCGTCTATCGCGCCAAGTTCGCGCCGACCATCTGGGCCGCCCGCCAGATCGTCAACCACGGCCACATCCGCGTCAACGGAGTGAAGTGCAACATCGCCTCGCGCCGCTGCGATGTCGGCGACGTCATCGAGCTTGGCGCCAAGGCGCAGGAGATGGCGCTGGTCATCGAAGCGCAGGGCCTGGCCGAGCGCGACGTGCCCGATTACGTGGTTCCGGACGGCACGTCCAAGGCCACTTTCAACCGCGTCCCGACGCTCGACGAGGTGCCCTATCCGGTGCGGATGGAGCCCAACCTGGTGATCGAATTCTACTCGCGCTGATCGGTTCGGTCAGCTCAAGCGATTTGGGGCGATCCTTCGGGGTCGCCCTTTTTCTTGCGACTTGCTAGCTGCGCGCATCATGCAGTTACCGCTTCCCGAATGGGCGCCGCACGAAGCGGTCTGGATCGGCTTTCCGAGCGATCCCGACCTGTGGCTCGCCGATCTCAAGGCGGCCGAGGAGGAAGTCGTCGCCTTCGCTAAAGCGGTTCATGCTGGTGGCAAAGGCGAGGAAGTGCGGTTGGTGGCGGCGCATGAGGATGCGGCCGAGGCGGCGCGCAAGTTCGCTCCCTTCGCCAAGGTGGTAGTCGAGAAGTTCGGCGACATCTGGCTTCGCGATACCGGCCCGATCATCGTCGGCTCGGGCGGCGAGCGCCGCGCCCAGGGGTTCGGCTTCAACGGCTGGGGCGGCAAGTACGATCTTGAAGGCGACCAGGACATCGGCGAGCGGCTGGCGAGCAGCGCCGGACTGCCGTTCGCGAAGGCCGACTGGGTGTTCGAGGGCGGCGCCATCGACCATGACGGATCGGGAACCGTGATCACCACCGAGCAGTGCCTGCTCAACCCCAATCGAAATGCGTTGAGCCGTGAAGAGGTTGAGCAAAGGCTGCGCGACGATCTCGGTTTCGGGCGCGTCGTGTGGCTCGGCGAGGGCCTCATGAACGACCATACCGACGGCCATGTCGACAATCTGGCGCGGTTCGTCGCCCCGCGACGAGTGGCAGTCCCAACGCCGGCCAGGGACGATCCCAACGAGGCCGTCTATCGCGACGCGGCGAAGCGGCTAAAATCCGCCGGCCTCGATGTCCTAAACCTTCCCTCCCCCGGGCGGATGGTCGAGGCGGAAGGCGACATTATCCCGGCGAGCTACATGAACTTCTACATCGGCAACGCCGTGGTCGTGGTGCCGCAATATGGCGCCGGCAACGACCAGGCTGCGGTCGACTCGGTCCAGGCGCTGTTCCCCGGCCGCACGGCGGTCGGCCTTCGCGCCGACAACATCCTCACTGGCGGCGGCAGCTTCCACTGCATCAGCCAGCAGATACCCGCGTGAGTTGCCCCGGCTTGTCATTCCCGCGAAAGCGGGAACCTCCCCGCTTTCGCGGGGAAGACGAGGATTTGGAATGACCAAGCTCACCGTCGCCGCGCTGCAGCTCGCTTTCGGCGAGGACACCGACGCCAATATCGGCGCCGTGTCCGACCTGGTGCGCGAGGCCCATTCCAAGGGCGCGCACGTGGTGCTTCCGCCCGAGCTGTTCGAAGGCCCCTATTTCTGCCGGACCGAGGACGAGGCACTGTTTGCCAACGCCAGGCCGGTGACCGAGCACCCGTCGGTGCTGGCAATGCAGGCGCTTGCCGCCGAGCTCAGGATTTCGATCCCGACCAGCTTCTTCGAAGCCGACGGGCCGCACCATTACAACAGCTTGGCGATGGTCGGCCCGGATGGGAAAGTCGCCGGCGTCTATCGCAAGAGCCACATCCCCGATGGTCCGGGCTATGAGGAGAAATTCTATTTCCGTCCGGGCAACACGGGCTTCAAGGTGTGGCCGGCGGCGAATACGACGCTGGGCGTCGGCGTGTGCTGGGATCAATGGTATCCGGAAACCGCCCGGGCGATGATGCTGATGGGCGCCGAAGTCCTGTTCTATCCGACCGCGATCGGAACCGAGCCGCACGACCCCGAGCTCGACACGTCGCGGCTATGGCGGCGGGCGATGGTCGGCCACGCGGTGTCGAACGTGGTGCCGGTGGTTGCCGCCAACCGCATCGGCATCGAAGGCGGGCAGCGTTTCTACGGTCACAGCTTCATCTGCGACGAGCGCGGCGACATGCTCGCCGAGTTCGGTGCCGGGGAGACTGGCGCTCTGGTCGCTACCCTCGATTTGTCGGCGGCGAAGAAGCACCGCGCCGCCTTCGGCTTCTTCCGCGACCGCCGGCCCGAGCTGTACGGGC
The DNA here is from genome assembly GCA_037721775.1 of Sphingomicrobium sp. Lineage (GTDB taxonomy): Bacteria > Pseudomonadota > Alphaproteobacteria > Sphingomonadales > Sphingomonadaceae > Sphingomicrobium. The sequence goes on from JBBJOG010000007.1 coordinate 15,915, forward strand.
GGCTGACGCAGGACCTCTAGGAACCAGACCGGCGAGTCGCTCATTGATTCGCCATGGCAGGTGGATGGACGCGCGACGGCGCGGTGCAGGACCAGATCGACGACACCGTGAAGGACGCGGTCGCCGCCGCCCGCGCGCGCTTGCGGCTCGGCGAGGCCGCCGAGGACTGCGACGACTGCGGCGAGGCGATCCCGAAGAAAAGGCGCGAGGCGGTCCCCGGAGTTCGCACCTGCGTCGCCTGCCAGGCGCTGCGCGATGCCGAGGTCGTCCATTCGGCCATCAACCGGCGTGGGAGCAAGGACAGCCAGCTTCGTTAGCGGCGCGTGAGGTCGAGCCTCAGGTAAAGACTGTCGCACCATTCGTCGCCGAGCTGCCAGGTACGGGCCGCGCACCCGCTTTCCTCGAATCCAGCCTTCTCCAGTAAGCGGATAGAAGACCCGTTACGCGGGTCGACGTCGGCCGTCAGTTCCTCGCCGCCCTTCGCGCGGCGGTGATCGATGAACGCGCTCAGCGCTTCGCTCGCATAACCGCAGCCCCATAAGGACGGATCGAGCAGGAAGCCGATTTCCGGCAATCGCCAGCAGCCGAGCTTGCCAATGACGTCGTTGTCGAGCGTAACGATATAGTCGTCCGACAGCTCGGCGGGCGCCTCGATCATCGAGGCCATCCACTTTTCAGTCTGGGCGAGGTCGGTGTGCGGCAGCGATGACCAGTATCGCATCGCATCGGGGTTGGTGAAGATCCTGTGCATGTGCGGCGTGTCGTCCGCCGTCGCCCGGCGCAGCAACAGTTGCGGCGTTGCGATCTCGTCAGCTACGTCCAATCTCCACCGCCCGCTCGAACACGCTTTCGAACATCGCCGCGTCCAGCTTGCGCGTATTTTGATTGTACCTCGAGCAATGATAGCTCGAAAGCAGGATTCGGCCGTCGCCGGCAGTCGCTTCGGCGCCGTGGCCGAACTTGGTTCCCGACGGCGGCAGGCCAAGCGCCCGCGCCGCTGCGACGTGGGCGATCTGGCCCAGCGCGACCAGCACGCGGACCGTCGGCAGCGCCGCCAGCCCCGCCTCCAGATAGTTTCGGCAAGTCCTGATCTCGCCCGGCTCCGGCTTGTTCGCGGGCGGCAGACATTTCACCGCATTGAGGATGATCGCGCCGTTGAGGCGCAAGCCGTCGGCCGGGTCGGCGCTATACTCGCCTTCGCTCAAGCCGAATTTGGCCAGCGTCGCGTACAAGAGCTCGCCCGCATAATCGCCGGTGAAGGGCCGTCCGGTGCGGTTGGCGCCCTGCTTGCCGGGCGCGAGGCCGACGATTCCGAGCCATGCTTTGGCGTCGCCAAACGCGGGGACCGGCGCGTTCCACCAGTCCGGCTGCTCGGCCCGGCATTGATGTCGGAACGCGACCAGCCGCGGGCACAACGGACAGTCACGCGGTGCTTCCGCCTGCGGGATCGGAGAGCGGTCGGCGGGTTGTTCGGTGTCCACCCCTTTCCAATACCGTTCGTCCTGAGCTTGTCGAAGGGCGTTCTTATCTCCTAGCGCCGCGCATCCGCCCTTCGACTTCGCTCAGGACGAACGGAAGATTGCCAAAAGCAACGCACCTCTATGCGATCGCGATCGGATCGAACCGCCCGCACGGGCGCCACGGCCGGCCGGCGCAGGTGGTCGAGGCTGCAATCACCCGGCTCGACCGGGACTTCTCGCTCTTCGACGCCTCCGCGATCCTGCACAACAAGGCCGATGGCGCGGCCGGCCGCGACTTCGTCAACGCGGTTGCGCTGGTCGAAAGCGCGCTGATGCCGCCGGACATGCTCAGCGCACTCAAGGCCATCGAGCGCGGCTTCGGCCGCCGCGCGGGACGCCGCTGGGGCAGCCGAGTGCTTGATCTGGACATTATCGCCTGGAGCGGGGGTAGCTGGCGGTCACGCGGCCTAACCGTTCCTCACCCATCGGCGGCGGAGCGGGCGTTCGTGATCAAGCCGCTTGCCGCGATTGCCCCGGAGTGGCGCCTGAAAGAGGGCCTAACCGCCCGCCATCTCGCGCATCGCCTTGCCCGACGGCAGCCGCGGCGGTAACGCGGCGGCGCTGGAGGGCCCTTAGCTCAGTTGGTAGAGCAACTGACTTTTAATCAGTAGGTCGCTGGTTCGAACCCAGCAGGGCTCACCAGCACCTTAATATTCGATCGGCTTTCGCGGCGCTGTTCAGGCCGGCGCGGTGCAATGCGCAACCAGTTGGTAACGCGTTGCAATTCATACCGGCATTTCGACCTGCCGGGTGGGGCCGCGGACGCTTTTTTCCGCGAGTGACTGCCCGCTTTAGCGGAGTGTGCGAGTGGAAGAGTTGCCGAGCCCGACGACGCTCTACTCCATGCCCGACGAGCCCGGCCCGGCGCCCAGCCGGCGCAGCGGCGAACTGCATCTGACCCTGTTCAGGGTCGGTTCGATGCTTTGTCGGCGACCAGCGCCATCTGTGCCTGGTGAAGAACATCTCAACCGGGGGCGCTCTGATCCGCGCTTATTGCCAGCTTCGCGAAGGCCAGTCGGTCAGGCTCGAGCTCAAGGAGCAGCAGCCGATCGAGGGCCAGGTCAGCTGGGTCAAGGGGGTCGATACAGGAATCAAGTTCAAGCAGAAGATCGACGTCCTCGCTCTGCTTACGGTCGGATCCCACGGACCGCGCCCGCGGATGCCGCGGGTCCAAGTGCGCTCGTTCGGCGTCGTACGCCAGGGCGCGCTGTCCCACCGCGCGGTGATCAACAATATTTCGCAGGGCGGGGTAAGCGCCCAGTGCAACGCCGACCTGGAAGTCGGCGGCGAGGTAATTGTCACTCTGACCGGCCTTGCGCCGCAACAGGCGGTGGTGCGTTGGGGTTGCTCCGGAGCTTACGGGATCACCTTCAACAGCGTGCTTGGGCTGCCGTTGTTGGTGGAATGGCTTCGCGGCCAGACGGCGACCGGACGGGCCTGACCCCTATTCCCCGAGGGTGTAGGGCGAATCGGAAGAGGCCCACTGCTCGATTAGCCGCTGCTCCGCCCCTGTCAGCGGCCTGGCGGCGAGCCCGGGACGGCGCTTAATCTCGACCGGCGGCGGCTTGTGGCCCATCGGCGGGACGTGCCGAAGCATCTCTTTGGGGAACAGTGGCTCATCGAACGACAGGCCCGCATGCTGGCTATGAAGCCACGCTACATGCCGGCACCGAAAGCCCCTGGCGGTGAAACAGGACCCTCGTCCCCGCCTCCGGCAAATCCTCGCCCCGAACCAGCGCGCCGTCCTGCGACAGATTGCGCAGGACAACCGGAAGCGAGGCGCCCGGTATCTCGAGCGTCGCTTGCAGCATCACGTTCGATCGGCTCGAACGCCGTTCAATCACGCCGGACTGGTCCATCGGGAGTAAGACTAGTCCCTCCCGGTAAAGGGACGTTTAACGCTGCTGATCATCGGTGAAATTGGCGCGCCCGGAACGATTCGAACGTCCGACCCTCAGATTCGTAGTCTGATGCTCTATCCAGCTGAGCTACGGGCGCGCATGCCTCATAAATGGGCAGGCGCGACATAGGGTTGCGCCGCTAGCGAGGCAAGCCCCGCCCCAGCCGTTCGACCCAGCCGTTCTGGCCAGGCGATTGCGCGGCACGAGCGCGGTTCCTACAGGTCGCGGCATGCGCGTATCCGCCCTACTCATGACCCTGGCGATCGCCGGCTGCGCGGCTCCGGCGTTGCAGCCACCCTCGCTCGGGGCCCGCGCGGCCGAAGCGATCGACCCGCGCGTGCCGGTCCCAGAGCCGCAGCTGTCGACGGCCGTCGACCCGGGCCTTGCCGGGCAGCTGTCGGCGCTCGTCGCTCAAGCCCAGGGGGGAGACTCGCAGTTCCGGGCGGCCGCTCCGTCGGCTCAACAGGCAGCGGCGTCCGCGGGCGCCCCGCAAAGCGAAAGCTGGGTGGTTGCCCAGCAGGCGCTGTCGGGCCTCGTCGCTGCCCGCGGGCCGGTGACTCGCGCGCTAGGCGACATCGATGCGCTTGGCGCCACCCGGATCCAGCAATTGGGCGGGATTGCATCCGCCGACATGCGTGCGATCCAGGCCGCGGTGGCCCGGGTCGGCGAGATCGACCGCCGCCAGGCCGCGCTCATCGACCAGCTTCAGGTGCGGCTACGCTGAGCTTGAGAGTGCGGTGACCCCGCGCACCAGCGCGTCGATGGCGTCGTCGACATGCTCGATGTGGGTGCGGAAGCTGAGGATCGCGCAGCGCAGGTAAAAGTGCCCATCGATGCGCGTGCCGCTGAGCATCACCCGCCCTTCGCGCTGGATGTGCGTGATCAGCCGCTCGTTGAAATCGTCGGCGTCGCCGCTTTTCGGATTAAAGCGGAAGGCGACCACGGAAAGGTCTGGAGCCGGGCCCAGATCGAAGCCGTCCAGCTCGCCCAGCCGAGCGTGGAAATAGCGGGCCAGGGCAAGCTTTTCGGACTGGGCGGCGCGGAAAGCCGCCAAGCCGGCGATCTGCAACGGCAACCACAAGCGCAAGGCGCGGAAATGGCGAGTCAGCTCGGGCGACAGGTCTGCCGGCGATGGCCCGACCTCGGAATCGCCAAGCGGCCGGATATAGTCGGCGCTGGCGCTGAACGCGTCGAGCAGGTGGCGCCGGTCACGAACCAAAGCGGCTCCCGTGCCGTAGGGCAGGAACAGGGTCTTGTGCGGGTCGAGCGCGACGCTGTCGGCCTGGCCGATCCCGCGCAGCAGCGCCCGGCCCTCGTCGCACAAGGCGAACAGGCCGCCATAAGCGCCGTCGACATGAAGCCATGCGCCGTAGCGGCTGCACAAATCGGCGATCTCGGGCAGCGGGTCGATCGCACCGGTGTCGACAGTACCGGCCGAAGCAACGACGAGCCACGGCCGGACGCCGTTGCGGCAGTCTTCCTCAAGCGCTTGCTCCAGCGCTTCGACCGACATCCTGTAGGCATCATCGGTTGCAATCACGCGTTTCGGGGCTCGGCCTCGGCCGGCGATGTGGAGCGCCTTGTCGACGCAATAATGGGCAAAGCGGGTCATGTAGACCGCTCCGCCGCCGTCGGCGTCGCGAGCTTCGCGGGCGGCGACGATCGCGGTCAAATTGGCGATGCTTCCGCCCGAGGTCAGGGTTCCCCCCGCCTCGCCCGGAAAGCCGATTAACCCGGCCAGCCAGGCGGTGCAGGCATTCTCGATCCGGACCGCGCCGGGGCTTGCCGAAGCGAAGCCCGAATATTTGTTGGAGGCGGCGGCGAGCATGTCGCCGAGCGCAGAATGGAACAGCCCGCCGCCCGGGATGTAGGCCATGAACCGTGGTGACGTCGTCGCGAAACCCGGCCGGTCGACACAGGCCGCGATGTAGTCGAGCACGTCGGCCGGATCGCGCCCGTCCTCGCTGAACTCGGGCTCGAGCGTCTGGCTGAACACCTCCGACCAGGGGCGGTTGCTCGGCGCCGATTCGACCTGGTCGAGGTAAGCGAGCGCATGATCGAGCGCTCGGCCGCCAAGCTCGCGCCGTTCGGCGTCGTCGGGTTCGAGCGGCGTCGCAGCCTCGCGCAGGCGCCCGATCCGGTCGCGCAATTCGGCGATCATCAGCCGGCGATCAGCCGCGCGGCGTCCAGTGCGTGATAGGTGAGGACGCCGGTCGCGCCCGCCCGCTTGAACGCCAGCAAGGTCTCTAGAACCAGCGCGTCGCGCTCGCCCACCCCCGCTTCCGCCGCGGCCTCGATCATCGCATACTCGCCCGACACTTGGTAAGCGAAGGTCGGCACGCCGAACTTGTCCTTCACCCGCGCCAGCACGTCGAGGTAGGGCAGCCCGGGCTTGACCATCACCATGTCGGCACCCTCGGCGATATCTAGCGCGACTTCGCGAAGTGCTTCGGCACCGTTGGCCGGATCCATCTGATAACCGCGCTTGTCGCCTTTGAGCAGGCCGCGCGATCCGACCGCATCGCGGAACGGGCCGTAGAAAGCCGACGCATATTTGGCCGCATAAGCCATGATCGCGACGTCGCAATGGCCCTCTGTCTCCAGCGCCGAGCGGATCGCCCCGACCCGGCCGTCCATCATGTCGGAGGGAGCGACGATGTCGGCTCCGGCGGCCGCCTGGATGAGCGCCTGCTCGGTCAGCATTTTCACCGTCTCGTCGTTGACGATGCACCCGCTGGCGTCGGCCAGGCCGTCGTGGCCGTGGCTGGTGTAAGGGTCGAGCGCGACGTCGGTGAGCACCCCGATCTCGGGCACCGAATCCTTGATCGCACGAATGCCGCGGCAGATTAGGTTGTCCGAATTCAGCGCTTCCTGGGCATTATCGGTCCTCAGGCCGGCAGGCGTGTTGGGGAACAAAGCGACGCACGGGATGCCGAGCTTCGCAGCCTCGCGGGCGCGGTCGGCAAGTCGGTCGACCGACCAGCGGCTGACCCCGCGGAGCGAAGCGATCGGCTCCTCGCAGCCGCTGCCTTCGCAGACGAACATCGGCAGGATCAGGTCGCTTGGGTGAAGCCGGTTCTCGGCCAGCATCGAGCGGATCCAGGGCGATGATCGGCCGCGGCGCATGCGCAGGTTTGGATAAGTGCTCATCGCGCGCGCCTCTAGCGCGACTGGGGCGTGGAAAGAAGCCGCGCGCTCAAGCATTGAGCCGCCATGAGCAAGACGGGGTTACCCAAAGACGCGATCCTGATCGTCAATGGCGGCAGCCGCACAGGCGCCGACGTGTTCGACCAGGCGCGTGAAAAGCTGGTCGCGGCCGGGCTTACCCTTCTCGACTGCAAGCTGGTCGAGAAACCGGAGGAGATCGGGGATGCGGTCGCCGATGCGGTCAAGCGCGCGCCGATGGTGATCCTCGGCGGCGGCGACGGCTCTTTGTCGTCGAATGTCGAGCCGTTCCTGGGCAGCGACTGCGTGCTCGGTGTGCTCCCGCTGGGCACCGCCAACAGCTTCGCCCGGACGCTCGGCATTCCGCTGGACGTGGACGGCGCGATCGACGTCATCGCCAACGGTCGGGTCGAAACGGTCGACGTCGGCCGAATCGGCAAAACGCATTTCCTCAACGCCGCGGCGGTGGGCCTGGCGCCGGAAGTCGCGGAGAGCGTTCCGCACGGGCTCAAGCGCTTGCTTGGCCGCCTCGGCTATTTGATCTGGGCAGGCTGGTCGGCGTCCAGCTTCAACGCGTTCCGCGCGGTCATCGACGACGGCCGGCGCGAGCATCGGTTTTGGGCGACGGAGCTGCGCATCGGCAATGGCCGCTTCCACGGCGGGGTCGAGCTGATGCCGGATGCGTCGCCAGCGACGGGCGAGCTGATGGTCCAGGCGGTGCCGGGGCGGAGCCTGGTCCGTCTCGGCTGGAGCTACGTCGAGGCCGGGCTGAAGCTGGAATCGCGCGCTCGCTCGGTGCGCGAATTCTCCGCCAGGAGGTTCAAGATCAAGACCCGGCCGCCGCTGCGAGTCTCGATCGACGGGGAGCTTGGGCCTTACACGCCGTTCGAGGCGACGGTGCTGCCGCAGGCGGTGAAAGTGGCCGCTCCGGTCGAAGCCTAACCGAGCCGCTCCAGCGCGGCTCGATAGCGTTCAACCTCGGCCGACTTTTCGGCATGGTCGGAGCGGGCTTTCTCGACGGCTTCCGGCTTGGCGCGCTCGGTGAAATTTGGGTTGGCGAGACGGCCGGCGAGACCGTCGCGGTCTTTCTCCGCTGCAGCCGCCGCCTTGGCGAGCCGCGCTTTCTCGGCATCGAGGTCGAAGCCCTCCGGCAAGTCTAAGTAGGCTTGCATTTCAGGCAGCGGGAGTTGGACGACACCAGTTTCAACTATTTCGAAATCCATCCAATAACGATCTACTTCCGCTCCAATTGGATCGGCAGATACGCGAGCACGGCTGATCGAATGCAAGAATATGCGATCAATCCGTGTCAAGCGTCGGATCGCTTCCTCATTGCCAAAAAAAGCATTGAATGAGCGCTGCGTCAAATGAGTGACGCGCAAGGTGAGTCTCGATGTGCCCAGTCCGAGTTCGGCTCTCGCGCTGCGAACCTCGTTGATGATACCGACCACCCATTCGATTTCTGCCTTGGCCGCCGCATCGACGCTCGCTTCCGCCTCAGGCCATTTGGCGACGATCAGCTCGTAGGGGCGCTCATTGGCCTGCCACAGCTCCTCGGTGATGAACGGCATCAATGGGTGCAACATCACCAGAATCTGGTCGAACGCCCAGGCGGCGACCGCCTTGGTTTCCGCGTTGGACGCGCCCCCTTCGGCTCCACTCAGGACAGGCTTCACCAGCTCCACATACCAGTCGCAGAAGGTGCCCCAGGTGAAGTGATAAATGGCGTCGGCCATGTCGTCGAAGCGAAGCTCGTCATAAGCGCGGTTGAGCTTGGCCAGCGTCTCGACCACCTCGCCGATGATCCAGCGGTTGACCGGTAGCTCCGCTTCGGGCGCGGCAATGCTGGTGCTGGCGCCCACCCCGTTCATCTGCAGGAAGCGGGCGGCGTTCCACAGCTTGGTAGCGAAGTTGCGGTAGCCCTCGACGCGCTTCTCTTCGAGCTTGATGTCGCGGCCCTGACTTTCCATCGCCGCGAGGGTGAAGCGAAGCGCGTCGGCGCCATATTTGTCGATCAGCCCGAGCGGGTCGACGGTATTGCCCTTCGACTTCGACATCTTCTGGCCCTGCGCGTCGCGGACCAGCCCGTGCAGGTAGAGCCGCCGCCAGGGAACATCCTGCATAAAATGGATGCCCTGCATCGCCATCCGCGCGTCCCAGAAGAAGATGATGTCGAAGCCCGAAATCAACAGATCGTTGGGGTAGTGGCGCTTGAGCTCGTCGCTCTGCTCGGGCCAGCCGAGCGTCGCGAACGGCCACAGCGCCGATGAGAACCAGGTGTCGAGCACGTCTTGGTCGCGGCGGAGCGGCTTGCCGCCGGCCTCGGCCCGCGCTTCCTCTTCGGTTTCGGCGACGAAGACCTTGCCGTCCTCGTCAAACCAAGCCGGGATCCGGTGGCCCCACCACAACTGCCGCGAGACGCACCACGGCTGGATGTTTTCGAGCCAGTTGAACCAGGTCTTTTCCCAACTCTTCGGCACAATCTCGATCTTGCCCGATCGCGCCGCCTCGATCGCCGGCTTGGCGAGCGTCGCAGCGTCGACATACCATTGGTCGGTCAGCCACGGCTCGATCACGACGCCGGAGCGGTCGCCGTAGGGAAGCTGGATGACGCGGTCCTCGACCCGCTCGAGCGCGCCTTCGGCGTCGAGCATGTCGACCACCCGGTCGCGGGCATCGAAGCGATCACGGCCGAGCAGCTCTTGCGGCACCAGCCCGTCGGCGGTCTGCGCTATCCGCGCCTGGCCGTCGAGCATGTTGAGCATGTCGCGCGGCTGCATCCCGGCGCGCTTGCCGACCTCGAAGTCGTTGAAATCGTGGCCCGGCGTGATCTTGACGGCGCCGCTGCCGAGTTCGGGATCGGCATGTTCGTCGGCGATGATCGGGACCAGGCGGCCGGTGATCGGCAGCCGGACCTGCGTGCCCACCAGCTTTGCGTAGCGCTCGTCTTCGGGATGCACCGCGACCGCCATATCGCCAAGCATCGTCTCGGGCCGCGTCGTCGCCACCGAGATGTGGCCGCTGCTGTCCGCCAGCGGGTATCTGAGGTGCCAGAACTTGCTCTGCGCCTCTTTGGTCTCGACCTCGAGGTCACTGATCGCGCTCTCGAACTTGGGGTCCCAATTGACCAGCCGCTTGTCGCGATAGAGCAGACCCTCGCGATACAACTGGACGAACACCTTGAGCACGGCGCGGGTGAAGCCCTCGTCCATGGTAAAGCGCTCGTTGGCCCAGTCCATTGAGCAGCCGAGCCGGCGCAGCTGGCGGGTGATCTCGCCGCCGCTCTCCTCCTTCCACGCCCACACTTTTTCGACGAACTGCTCGCGCGTGTAATTGGTGCGCTTGTCCTGCCGCTCTTCCAGCTGGCGCTCGACCACCATCTGGGTGGCGATGCCGGCGTGGTCGGTGCCCACCACCCACAACGCATCCTTGCCCAGCATCCGTTCCCGCCGAGTGACGATGTCCTGAAGCGTGTTGTCGAGCGCGTGGCCGATGTGCAGGCTACCGGTGACGTTGGGCGGCGGGTTGACGATGGTCCACGGCTGCGCGTCCGGCCGGTCGGGCCTAAACAGCCCGTTCGATTCCCAATGCGCGTACCAGCGCTGCTCGATCGCGGCGGGGTCGAAGGTTTTCGGCAGTTCGCTCATTGCCGGAGCCGTTAGCGAGGTCTTCTCGTCATTGCGAGCGGAGCGAAGCAATCCATGAGCGGCTGGATTGCTTCGTCGCTACGCTCCTCGCAATGACGCTACTGCGCCGCCCTGCCGGTCCAGCGGCCTATCCAGCCCATGACCTCGTCATACCAGTGGATCGAGTTCTTTGGCTTTAAGACCCAGTGGTTCTCGTCCGGAAAGACCAGCAGCCGCGACGGGATCCCCCGCCGCTGCAGCGCCGTGAACGATGCGAGGCCCTGCGTGTAGGGGATTCGGAAGTCCTTTTCGCCGGTGACCACCAGCATCGGAGTCTTCCAGGCGCTAACGTAATTGACCGGGTTCCAGCGCTCATAGGCCGCCGGATCCTCATAATAGGCCTTGCCGCCATGCTCCCACTCGGTGAACCACAGCTCCTCGGTCTCGTAGGCCATCGCTCGCTGGTCGAACACGCCGTCATGCTGGACCAGGCACTTAAACCGGTCGGGCCAGCGGCCGGCGATCCAGTTGACCATGTAGCCGCCATAGGACGCGCCGAGCGCGCAGGCATTATTCGCATCGAGCTGCGGGTCTTTCGCGGTGGCGAAAGCGAGACCCTTCTGCAGGTCCTCCAGCGGCCAGCCGCCCCAGTTGTTGCGGATCGAATCGGTGAAGGCCTGGCCGTATCCGGTCGACCCGTGGAAATCGATGCTGACGACGCCGTAGCCGGGCGAAGCGAACAGGCGCGGGTTCCAGCGGTACGACCAACTGTTGCCGAAGCTGCCCTGCGGCCCGCCGTGGATGACGAAGGCGATCGGCAGCTTGCCGGCCACCTGGCGAGGCTTGACCTTCATTCCCCAAACGCGGTCGTTGTCGGCGCCGGTGAAGCTGAACTTTTCGAAGCTCACCGGATCGAGCTGAGCGAGTAGTTCCCGGTTGACGGCGGTTAGCTGCGCGACCCGGCCGCCGGCGTCGACCCGGTAAAGGTCGTCCGGCGCCATCACGCTGTTCATCGTGCAGAGCACCGATCCGTCGGCAAGCGGCACGGCGTTGCCGGCATTTCCCTCCCTGGTCAGGCGAGTGGGCCGGCCGGTCGCGACATCCACCCGGTACAAGGGATGCTCGAGCACCTCCTGCACGCCGACGATCAGGCCCCGGCCGTCCCTGGTCCAGGCGATACTTCCGACCGAGGCATCCCAGCTTTGGGTCAGGGGACGCGCCTGCCCGCTCGCAAGGTCGCGAAGCATCACCACCTGCCGATCGGCTTCGTAGGTCGGACGCGCCATCGCGACATAAGCGAGCGTGCGGCCATCTGGCGACACGCTCGGCAGAGTGTCGGTCGCGTCGTTCGCCGCCGTCAAATTGGCGGGCGGCACCGATCCGTCGGCGGGCGACGAGAAGATGTCGAGATTGGTCGACGTCGCCTCGATCCGCCCCGCCTCGCGAAGCGCGAAATAGACGGTTCGGCCGTCGGGCGCGAAAGCGATTTCCTCGCCGCCGCCGAACGGCTTGGCCGGCACGTCGCCGACCAACTCCCCGGTCAGTCGGACGCCGCCGCCAGTGAGGCGCCCGCCCGCGAGCGGATAAGCGTAAATGCGGGAGCGCTCGCCCGGCGTCTCCCAGCTGTCCCAGTGGCGGACGAACAGCTCGTCATAGGTTCGCCCCGACCCTTCCGGCTTGGCCGCGAAGGTGGTCGCAGCGCAGGCCAGGTCCGGGCAATCGGGACGGTCGGCCCAGACGATTAGCCGGTCGCCGCTGGGCGCGATCTTGAAGCCGGAAATTTCGCCGCCGAAATCGCTGATCTGGGTCGCGGTCGCGCCAACCGGCATCCGGAACAGCTGGGTTCGGTCCTTCACGCTCTTGAGGAAGTAAATGGCGCCGTCGGGCCCGAAGACGGCGCTGTTGCCGCCATCGGCTCCGGCAATCGGCTTCGGCGCCGCCCCGGGCGCCCTGAGGTCGAGCAGATGGAGCGGGTTGCTGCGCCGGTTGGCGGCAAGGTCGGTCCGCGATACGGTGAACAGCGCGTAGCGGCCGTCGGCCGACACCGCCGGTGCGCCCAGGCGATGCATCATGTGCATGTCGGTTGCGGTCATCGGCCGGGCGATGGCAGGCGAGGCGGAGAGCGCGGCAACGGCCGCTGCGAGGAGAAGCGAAGTTCGGGTCATGGCGCAGGCGTAGCGAGCGCCGGGCGCGGCTTCAACCGTAAGCAGCGGGTCAGACCGGCCGGCCGGTAATCCTCGAAATTTCGCGCTTCACATGCTCGCCGACCATTTCGGGCAGATGCTCGTCGAGCCATTGCTTAAGCAACGGGCGGAGCATGTCGCGGATCATCTCCTCGAGCGGGTTGACCTGCGGCGGCGGCGGGACGCTGGCGGCGACCGTGGACAGCTCGTCGAGCGAATGGCGGGCGGTTTTCGCAACGCCTGCGTCGAGCAAGGGCGGGCCGAGGTCGATCTGCGCGACGAGCGGCTGGTCGAGCTCGAGCACGTCCTCCTCCTCCTCCGCAATTTCGTCGGACGCCGGCGCTTCAGCCTGCCGGGCGGCGGCCGCATCGGCCGAGCCGCGCAGCTGCTTTTCCTCGGCGATCACTTTCTTGATCGAGGCGAGGATGTCTTCCATCGAAGGTTCGCGGCCGGTGGACTGCATGCCCTGGAATATCGCCTATCGCGCCTTCGAAGTCACCCCTGACGACGCTTTCGATTTATTGCGCGTGGTGCGCCGGAAGCGGTTGCAGCTCCTCAGGCGTCAGGGTTCGGGTGGCGACTGGCACGTGCCGCGGGTCGCTCGTCCAGTCGTTAATGCTCCCGGCGACCCGGCGGTAATTGCCGAGCGGGTCGTACAGCGGCCCGCCGTCGAGCCCTAGATCCTGCGCTTCGGCCTGGCCCATGGCGTTGAGCAGCTGGAAGCCGGCGACGTAGGCATTGCGGCGGGCGCTGACCAGCGACACTTGCGTATTCAACAGCTCCTGCTCGGCATTGAGCACGTCGAGCACGGTACGGGTCCCGACCGACCGCTCGGCGCGGGCGCCTTCCAGCGCGAGCTCGTTGGCCCTGACCGCCACTAGCGTGGATTCGATCGCTTCAAGCGAAGCCCGATAGTTGGCGAAAGCCGAACGGGTCGACGCGACGACCAGGCGCTCGGTACCGATAAACTGCTCAAGCAGCTGACCTTCGAGAGCCTGCGCCTGGCGGATTCGGGCGGCCGGAGCTCCGCCCTGGTAAAGCGGGATGCGGGCGTTGAGACCGGCGGTGCTCTGGGTTCCGGCATTCGGGTTGTCGCGCCCGGTGAACGGGTCGGCTCCATTGCCGCTAAGGTTGTTCAAATAGGTTCCGCTGACCCCGGTGGACACGGTCGGGAGCCGCCCTGCCCGCGCCACGCTGACGTCAAAGCCGGCGGCTTGCGCCTGGCGGTTGACGGCGAGGATGTCGGGGTTGTTCGCAAGCGCGATCCGAACCGCTTCTTCTGGCGTGTTTGGGAGCGGCGGAAGCAGCGGCGGCGGCGCCAGCTGGTCGGGCGTGCGGCCGATCACCCGCCGGTAATTTTCCTCGCTGGCAGACAACGTGCCACGGGCGCTGGCGAGGTTCGACCGACCTATCTCGAGCCGGGCTTCGGACTGGGCGACATCGGTGCGGGTGACGTCGCCGATTTCGAAGCGGTCGCTGGTCGCCTCCAGGTTGGTTTGCAGCACGCGCACGTTATTCTCGTTGAGCTCGACGATGGCGCGGTCGCGGACCACGTCCATGTAAGCGGCGACCGCTTCGGTGAAGATGTCGCCTTCGACCGCCCGCAGAATCGCCCGTCCCGCTTCGACCCGGGTCCGCGCCGCCCGCACCGAATTGCGGACGCTGCCGCCGTTGAACAACGGGTAGCTGACGTCGAGGCCGACCGTCAGGTCGGGGCCCTTGCCGCCGACGTCGAGGATGCCGCTTCGCGTGAGGTCGCGGTTGAGCCCGGTTGTGGCGCTGATCTGCGGCCGCCCGGCAGCCCGGGCGATGGCCACGTTGGCGTCCGTCACCTTCAATGCCTCGCGCTGGGCGGTCAGTGTCGGGTTGGTCGCGTAAGTCGATACCAGCGCTTCGCGCAAAGTGTCGGCCGACGCGGTGCCGGCCGCGAGCGCGGCGATCATGCTGCCAATGTACAGCGGGCGATAAATCACTCTGGCTCCAACACTTAAAAAGCGAAACGAGGCGGTTTGGCGAAGCCGGGCAAAGCCGCCGCTCCCGCATCCGCCAGCGAATGAAGGCCGAAGCCGTCGCCGGCTCGGCGGCCGACCACCAGCCGGGCGACGCCGCGGTCAAGCAGCGCGGTGCCGAGCCGCCCGTTGGGCGTCAGCTGGGCGACGATGGCGTCGGGAATGTACTCGATCGCTCCGTCGATCAGGATCAAATCGTAGGGCGCGCTTTTGCTCCAGCCTTGGTCGAGCGTTCCTTCGACCGCGTCGATGCCGTGACCGCGCGCGTCGGACGCCAGCGCCGGATCCACCTCGAGCGCGACGACATCGACGTCGAGCGCCTGGAGGATTGCGGCCGAATAACCGCTGCCGCAGCCGACAACGAGCGCGCGCTCGCCGGCTAGCGGCGCGAGTTCGGTCAGAAGCAAGCCGAGCACGGCCGGGCCGGACATCAGCCGGCCGCCGCCGATCGGCACTGCCCGGTCGGTGTAGGCGAGCGGCCTGGCTTCGGGCGCGACGAACCGCTCGCGCGATACCGTCGCCATCGCCTGAACGACCGCGGGATTGCTGACCCCCTGGGGACGCAGCTGGCTGTCGATCATCGACTCTCGGGCAGCCGAATAATCAGGGACGGGCGCGTGGATGCTCATGGGTGTTATATGCCGGTAATACACTACGGATACAAGCCGCTCTTATCGGTAGCCGAGCGCCGCGCCAAGCGATCGCCACCCCCGTTGGTCGAATTTGCCGGCGGCCCCGCCCGGTTCGCCAAGCCCTTGACCAGCGAGGCAAAGCCCCCGAAATGCGCTGCTCCGGCCCGATGGCGGAGTGGTTACGCAGAGGACTGCAAATCCTCGCACGCCGGTTCGATTCCGGCTCGGGCCTCCACCTTCATTGCCAAGCGACCGGCGGTTGGACGGGCGGCTCGGCTCAGGCGGCGGAAGCGTCGAGCGAATAGCCTTCCGAGCGAACGGTGCGAATGAGGTCGGTGCCGCCGCTTCCGCCAAGCGCCACCCGCAGGCGGCGGATGTGGACATCGACCGTGCGCAGCTCGATGTCTTCATTGTGCGGCCAGGCGACATCCAGGAGCTGCTGGCGCGAATAGACCTTTTCCGGATTTTCCAGGAAATGCTTGAGCAGGCGATATTCGGTCGGGCTCAACGGCACGACCTGGCCCTCGCGTCGAACCCGGTGGGCGGCGACGTCCAGCTCGATCCCGCCGTAAGCGAGCTTGTCGGCAAGAAGCGACGGACGAGTCCGGCGAAGCAGCGCCTGCGCGCGCGCCACCAGCTCCTTCGGGCTGAACGGTTTGGTCACGAAATCGTCGGCGCCGGTCTCCAGGCCGCGAAGCTTGTCGCTTTCCTCGCCGCGTGCAGTCAGCATCACGATCGCGACATGGGCGGTCTTGGAATTGCGGCGGATCCGGCGGCAAACCTCGATCCCGCTGGTCCCCTCGATCATCCAGTCGAGGATGACCAGGTCCGGCTTGATCTCTTCGACCAGGACCAGCGCTTCATCGCCATCCGCGGTACTGGTGACCTCGAATCCTGCCTTGCTGAAATGCAGCCGGACCAGCTCCTCGATATTCCGGTCGTCCTCGACGACAAGCACTCGCTTGTGCGCTTCGCGAGCCATGGTCACGCGCCTGCCCGGGTCTTGGGGATTTCGGCCATGTGGTCGCCGGTTGCGGCATAATAGACCATTTCGGCGATGTTGGTGGCGTGGTCGCCGACCCGCTCGAGGTTTTTGGCGACGAACAAAAGGTGCGCCGACTGGCCGATGTTGTGCGGGTTTTCCATCATGTGGGTAAGCAAGGTGCGGAAGATGGAATCGTAGAAATCGTCGACCGCATGGTCACGCTCGCACACCTGCACCGCGACTTCACTATCGCGCTCGACGAAAGCATCGAGCACGTCATGGACCATCCCGGTCGCGATCCGCGCCATCTCGGGCAGCAGGGACATCGGCTCGATCTTGCCGGCGCTTTCGATCTGCGGGACCCGCCGGGCGATGTTTTTGGCATAGTCGCCGATCCGCTCGACGACCCCGGAGATCTTGAGCGCCGCGACCACGTCGCGAAGGTCGCCCGCCATCGGCGCCCGGAGCGCGATCAGCTGGACCGCGCGGCGCTCGGTCTCGACTTCGAGCTCGTCGAGCTTCTTGTCGTCGGCGACCACTCGCAGCGCGCCCTCGGTATCGCGCTGGACGAGGCAGCGCATCGCCTCGCCGATCGCATGCTCCGCAAGGCCGCCCATCTGGCTGATCAAGGCGCGGAGCCGCTCGATATCCTGGTCGAAGACTTTCAGCGTATGTCCGCCGGTTTGTAGTGCCATCATTGTGCTCCGATCAGCCGTAGCGGCCGGTGATGTAATCCTGGGTCCGCTTTTCCTTGGGGTTGGTGAAAATCTCGCTGGTCTTGCCGTATTCGACCAGCTCACCAAGGTGGAAGAAAGCGGTCCGCTGCGACACCCGCGCGGCCTGCTGCATGTTGTGGGTAACGATCGCGATCGCGTAACGGCCGCGAAGCTCGTGGATCAGCTCCTCGATCTTGGCGGTCGCGATCGGGTCGAGCGCCGAGCATGGCTCGTCCATCAGGATCACTTCGGGGTCGACCGCTATCGCCCGGGCGATGCACAGCCGTTGCTGCTGGCCGCCGGACAGAGCGGTGCCGCTTTCCGCCAGGCGGTCCTTCACCTCGTCCCATAAGCCGGCGCGCTTGAGCGAGTTTTCGACGATTGCGTCGAGCTCCGCCTTGCTGTTGGAAAGGCCGTGGATGCGCGGGCCGTAAGCGACGTTCTCGAAGATCGACTTGGGGAACGGGTTGGGCTTCTGGAACACCATCCCGACTCGCGCGCGAAGCTGGACGACGTCCATTCCCGAGGAATTGATGTCGGTCCCGTCAAGCTCGATGCGGCCGGTGGCGCGAGCGGTCGGGATGGTGTCGTTCATTCGGTTAAGGCAGCGCAGGAACGTCGACTTGCCGCAGCCCGACGGACCGATGAACGCGGTCACCCGGTCGTCGCGGATATCGACCGACACGTCCTTGAGCGCCTGCTTGTCGCTGTAGAAGACGCTGACTTCGCGAGCGCTCATCTTGGGCGTCGAGTTGGCGGGGTCGGGTCCGGGGTCGTCGCCGTCGTCGGCGATCTCGATCCTCGGCGGCAAGGCCGTCGGCTCCCGGTCGTCGGGCATATCCGAACCCATGATCTCTTCCGCGTCGCGAGCCGCTTCGGCGGCAATCGCCGTCGACGGCATTGGCACCGGGGTAACCGGCGTGAGCGGAATTTTTTCTTTCATTGTCCCTACCACCGGCGCTCGAAGCGGTTGCGCATGTAAATCGCCAGCCCGTTCATCATAAGCATGAATATCAGAAGGACGATGATCGCCGCGCTTGTCTTCTCGACAAAGCCGCGGTCGACCTCGTCCGACCACAAGAATATCTGCACCGGAAGCGCGGTCGCCGGATCGGCAATGCCGCCCGGCGGCGTGGCGATGAACGCCCGCATCCCGATCATCAGCAGCGGAGCAGTCTCGCCCAACGCCCGGGCCATGCCGATGATGGTCCCGGTCAGGATCCCGGGGAGCGCCAGCGGCAGCACGTGATGGAAGACGACCTGCATCTTCGACGCTCCGACGCCGAGCGCGGCATCGCGGATCGAGGGCGGGACCGAGGTGATTGCATTGCGGCCGGCGATGACGATCACCGGCATTGTCATCAGCGCCAGCGTCAGTCCGCCGACCAGCGGCGCCGATCGCGGCAAATGCATGACGTTGAGGAACACCGCGAGGCCGAGCAGGCCGAAGATGATCGACGGCACTGCGGCAAGGTTGTTGATCGACACTTCGATGGCGTCGGTCCAGCGGTTCCGCGGCGCGAATTCCTCGAGATAGAGTGCAGCCAGCACGCCGATCGGAAAGGCCAGGATCATCGTCACGACGATCGTCAGGAAGCTGCCCTTGAGGGCACCCCAGACTCCCGCGGCGGTCGCATCCGTAGCGTCGGACGCGGTCAGGAAGTTGAGGTTGAGCGCCCTTCGCAAGCTGTCGCGCTGCTCAAGCATCTCGACCAGCCGTTCGTTGTCGGCGGTGCCCTCCCCCTTTGCAGCGACGTCGACCCGGCTGGCAACCGGCAGCCACAAGGTCGCGCGTTTCGACAGCAGATCGGGATCGTCGACCAGCTGGCGGCCAAGCGACCGCAATCCGCCGCCGCCGAACAGTTCCTCGGCGCCGGCACCGAACTGCTGGGCCGCGGCTTGCGACAGGACACCTTCGAACTGGGCGCGGGCGATCGCTTCCTGCGACTGTGGCCCGCGCAGCGCCGCGGGATCGAGCAGCAGGTCGGAGCGCGGGAAATCGATCGTCACGGCGGCTTCGGTCGCGGTGAAGCCGCTTAGCCCACGCCACGCCATGGTCACCAGCAGGAACGCCAGGAACAGCGCCGACAGCGCGACCGCAGCGAAGCCGATATAACGGAAGCGGCGCTCGGCGCGGTAGCGGCGGCGGACCACGCCGTCCATCGACCCGTCGGTCCAGCGCGATTCGCGCGACGCGCTGGTGGCTAGCGCGGCGCTACTCATACGCTTCCCGATACCGCCGGACGAAAGTCAAAGCGATTAGGTTGAGAACCAGCGTGATGATGAACAGCACTAACCCGAGCGCAAACGCGGCCAGGGTCTTGGCGCTGTCGAATTCCTGGTCGCCGGTCAGAAGTTGGACGATCTGAGTCGTCACCGTGGTCACGCTGGCGAACGGGTTGGCGGTGAGGTTGGCGGCGAGCCCGGCCGCCATCACCACGATCATGGTCTCGCCGATCGCCCGGCTGACGGCGAGCAGGATACCGCCGACGACGCCGGGAAGCGCTGCCGGCAGGATTACCTTGCGGATGGTTTCCGACGTCGTCGCGCCCATCGCCAGCGACCCGTCGCGCATCGCTTGCGGGACTGCGGCGATGGAATCGTCGGCCATCGAACTGACGAACGGGATGATCATGATCCCCATCACCAGGCCGGCGGCGAGCGCGCTTTCGCTGCTCGAGTTGGTGATTCCGATCGCAATGCCCAGGTCGCGGACCATCGGCGCCACCGTCAGCGCCGCGAAATAGCCGTAGACGACGGTCGGGACGCCGGCGAGAATCTCGAGCAGCGGCTTCATCCACGCGCGCACCCGCTGGTGCGCATATTGGGTGAGGAAGATCGCGCTCATCAGCCCGAGCGGAATGGCAACGATCATGGCGATGATCGCGCCGATGAACACCGTCCCCCAGAACAAGGGAATCGAGCCGAACGCTCCGGACGATCCGGCCTGGTCGGCGCGGATCGCGGTTTGCGGGCTCCAATGTGTGCCGAACAGGAAGTCGGCCGGCGGGACCATGCTGAAGAACCGCAGGCTTTCGAACATCAGCGAAAGCAGGATCCCGAGCGTGGTCAGGATCGCGATCAGCGAGGCTGCCGTCAGCAGTCCCATCATCCACCGCTCGACCGCGGTGCGGGCGCGGAACGCCGTCGCGGTCCGCCGCACGGCAAGCACCGCTCCAAGCAGCGCAAGCGAGATCGCGAGCAACCCGCCAATGATCGAGTAACGGGCTTCAGCCGCACCGAAATGCGGTGCGAGCGTGGCGGATTCGGGGTAGAAGCCGACCTCCCGCTGGCCGCTCCCAATCTCGCGCGCTTCCTGCAGGATGGTCGAGCGCTGCATGGCGTCGGCGGGCAGAGCCTGGCCTTCTGGCGTGGCCATCACCACCGAATCGACCAGCCGAGTCTGGACCGGCGCCCAAGCGGCGAGCAGGATCAGTGCCGGGACTGCGGCCCAAAGCGCCGCATGAAGCCCATGATAGACCGGCAGGGAGTGGAGCCGGCCGTGCGCCCGAAGCGCAGCCGCGCGCTGGCGAGCGACCCAGAAGGCGGCGGCCGCGACGAAGATTATGGCGGCGAGCGCGAAAGTCAGAGTCATCGCACCCGCCGCCTTGGTATGCTTACTTCAGGCTCGCCGCGTCGAGCGGCTTGAGCGCGGTCGCCTGTTCTTGAGCGGCTGCAGCATCAGCCGCAGCGAAGGGAACCAGCCCGCGACTCTGCAAGGGGCCGCCGCTCCCGGTCATCCGCGCATAGGCGGCCAGGAATTCGCGGATCGCCGGCTTGGCCTGGATGTGCTCACCCTTGGCGTAGATGTAGATCTTGCGCGCGCCAGGGTAGCTGAGGTTGGTGATGCTCGACGCGTCGGGCGTCATGCCGTTCAGCTCCACCGCGCGGACCTTGTCCGTATTCTCATCGAGGAAGCTGTAGCCGAGCACCCCAAGCGCATTGGGATCGGCAGATACCTTTTGAACGAGCAGGTTGTCGTTCTCGCCGGCCTCGACGAACGCACCGTCCTCGCGGATTTTGGTGCAAACTTCATTGTGCTTGTCCGAGTCCGACTCCTTCAAGGCCTTCATTGCCGGATCGCTCTCGCAGCCCTTCTGCAGGAATAGCTCGTTGAGGCTGTCGCGGGTGCCTGATGTCGGGGGCGGGCCGAGCACGCGGATCGCGGTTGCCGGAAGAGCCGGGTTGACGTCCTTCCAGGTTTTCGCCGTCTGCGGCTTGCCGAAAGGCGTCGCCGCCAGCGCCGCATAGAGGTCGCGAAGAGTAAGCTTCATTGGCTGCGCAGTAGAGGCCTGGATAACTGTCAATCCGTCGATTCCAACAGGGAATTCAATGACTTGGTTGACGCCGTTCTGGTTGCAGTCATCCAATTCGCTGCTCTTAATCCTCCGCGACGCGTTGGTCAGGTCCGGCGTGTTTGCGCCGACGCCAGAGCAGAACAGCTTCATGCCGGCCCCCGTGCCGGTCGATTCGACTATAACGCTGACGCCTGGATTGGCCCGCTGGAAGTCTTCTGCCACCGCAGTGGTGAAGGGATAGACTGTCGACGACCCGACGATCTTGAGCTGGGCGGCGGTGCCTGCTCCACCGGAGCTGTTGCTGCCACAAGCGGCAAGAAGCGCGGCGGCGGGCAGCAGAAAAATGATATTGCGCATGGAGTCCTCTCTCAACGGAGATTTTGCGTTCGGCCCCGGCCTATTGCCAATTCGAGACACGCGTATGACGGTAATATTTCACTCGTGTGACAAATGCCCGGTCAGAGCGCGACTGGCAGGCGGGCCGTGACCGTGGTGCCTTGGCCGACGACGCTGTCGATGGTCAGCAGTCCGCGATGGCGCTCGACGATATGCTTGACGATGGCGAGGCCCAAACCCGTGCCGCCACTGTCCCGGCTGCGCGCCTCGTCGACTCGGTAAAACCGCTCGGTGATTCGCGGCAGATGCTGGCGGGGGATGCCGGGCCCGTTGTCGCTAACGACGACGCGAATCTGCTGGCCTTCGGAGGCGGCCGAAACACTGATCCGGCAATCGGCGCTGACGCAGGCGTAGCGCACCGCGTTGCTGACCAGGTTATCGAACAGCTGGAGCAGCTGCGGGTTGTCGCCGGCTACCGGCGGCAGATCCTCATTGATGTCGACATCGATCCGGCAGCCGCATTTGGCCGCCATGGCCCGGTTGTTGTCGACCGCGCTGCGAACGACCTGCGCGATTGCAACCCTGTCAGTGGCGGCGATGAACCGGTCGGCCTCGATTCGCGACAGGCTCATCAGATCTTCGATGATCCGAAGCATGCGCTTCGCCTCGCCGCGGATGATCCCCCCGAACCGGCCACAATCCTTGAGCTCGACGTCTCCGTCCTCCAGGCTTTCGGCATAACCGAGGATCACCGACAAAGGCGTCCGCAGCTCGTGGCTTGCATTGGCGACGAAATCGACCCGCATCTTCTCCGCCGCCGCCGCCGCCGAACGGTCGATCATCTGGAGCAACAGCAGGCCGTTGCCCAGCCGGCGCAACTTCAGCTGCCACGGCTGGCCGTGCGCGCCGATGCCGGTCAGCTCGAGATCGCCGTCGCGGCCGGGCAGGATGAACTCGAGCGCGCGCGGGTGTCGGATCACCAGCCGGATGTCCGTGCCTTCGATCCCGGCGCCGAACAACGACCGGGCGGCCAAGTTGGCGCGGACCAGCACCGTGCGCTCGATCAGCATCGCTGGTTCGTCGAGCGCGTCGAGCACCGCGGCAATAGTTAAGTCTTCGGCCATGGGAATTCCAACTAGCTGATCAGCCGCCGCCATCCCAGAGCCGGGCAAAGGAAAGCTCCCCCGCCCAAGGGGCGAGGGAGCGGCCTTTCCAAAGGGGAGTGGGAAAGGCCCTTAAAAATCGATCTGCGACCGAAGCCCGATAACATCGACGCTGTAGTCGCGATCGCCGGCCGCATCGATAGCGGCGTCGTCATACAGGATATACGCATAATTGAGGCCGAACAGGACGTAATCGGTCGGCTTCCAGTTGAGCGAGGCCTGGTAGGCGTTCTGGGTGCCGCCGATGAAGCCGGAGTCGGTCAGGTCGAGATAGTCCCAGCGGGCATTGACGCTGAACGCTCCCATGCCGCCCTTGCCGAACGGCTTGGCGACCTTCACCCGGTCGAACTTGCCGGCCTTGTAGCCGCGGCTCTCGCCGGTGAGAAAATATCCGCCCTCGACATAAGCGCCGAAGAAGCCGGGATCGGACAGCCCGCTGCCGCGGCCGACCTTCTGCCAATAGGCTTCGCTGGCGATGTGGAACGGTCCGAAGATGCCCGCGGCTTCGAGACCGTAGCCGGTTTCCTTCTCGGCACCCGCAATGTTGCCGGTGTCGACAAACCGGACATCCGTGGTGTGGATCGCCGGACGCTGCCGATAGCGCAAGCTGGTCGCGCTATCGTTCAGGTCGCGCCAGTGGAACGAGCCGGCGAAGTGCAGCTGGTTGTCGCCCATCTTCGGCATGAATACGGCGCGAGCATCGAAGCCGTAGCCGTTATTGTCATCGCCGACGGTGTTGAGGTCGGCGATGCTGTCGGTGAAGATGCCGCTTTGGGCGAGGAATGGTCCCTTCGCATATTGGGCGGAAACCCCGATCCGGCGTTCGAACCCGAAGGCGTCCGTAAAGCCGGCCCGCTCGATGAACGACGTGTGGAGCGAGCTAGTCAGCTCTTCCAGCGACTGGAAGTTGTTCTGGTGGCCGACAATGAATTCGGTGGGGCCGGTCTGATAGGACAGGAAGGCATCGGCGAACTCGACTTCGCCGGTCGCGACATCGACTTCCAGCTTGTAGCCGAGGCCGCCGGGGATGGTCCCCTCGACGCCAAGCCGGGCCCGGCGCATTTCGCTAGTGAAGCCAAGACCATTATTCTCATATCCGTCGGGCGAGCTGACGTTGCCGAAATCGTACATCAGGCGTCCGCGCGGCTTGAACGACCAGCCGTTGTCCTTGTCGACGAATTGCGGAGCGCCTTTCCACACCGGTGTAGCGTTGGTGACTTGAGTCTTCAGCGCCTCGAGCGAATCCTGGAGTGCCTGGACTTGCGCTTCCAGCAGCTCGATCTTGGCTTGGGTGTCAGTGGAATGGGAACCATCCTGCGCCAGAGCCGGCGCCGTATAAAGCAGCGCGCTCCCGACAAGGAGCGCCCATGCCATGGACTTACGAAACATTTTCTTACCTTTCGCCCGACCACCGAACATTCTCTTACCTTTCGCCCGACCACCGAGGCGCCTTGTGCAAATCGCCCTCTGGTTGAAGTGTCGGATTTAGAACCGTATCGCTACGCATTCATGACGCTATCATTGCGGAATAATGACGGTTGACTGGGGATTTTGCCGGCCCGACTTTTGCGCCATGGGATCTCGCGAAGCTCATCCGGACCGGGGACCGTTCGTGAAACGAATAATTGCGGCACTTGCGCTGTTTCTGGCTGCGTGCGGGCCCAAAGGAAGCGGCGCGACTGAGATCCGAGTCGCCGACGCTTGGGCGCGCGCGACGGCGCCTGACAAGAAAGCGACCGCCGCTTATTTCACCATTGCCAATAGCGGCGGCGCTCACGACGCGCTTGTCGCCGTGGCCAGCAGCATCGGACCGGCCGAAGTCCACTCAACCTCGATGGACGGAGGTATCATGCGCATGCGCAAGCTCGACCGGCTGGCAGTCCCGAAGGGCGCAACGGTGAAATTGGAGCCCGGCGGCACCCATGTGATGCTGACCGGGCTTGTGGAGCCCGTCAAAGTCGGAGGCAATGTCGACCTGACGCTCCGTTTCGAAAAGTCCGGTGAGCGCAAGGTCGCTGCCGCCGTCCGCGACTCGTCGGGAGGTCAGATGTGAGGCGGATCAGGTTGCTCATCTGGATTCTGGTGGCGCTCGCCCTGGTCGGCATGGGGCTGCTGCTTCTCAATCGCCGCCCGATGCCGGAACCGGCCATCACCATAACCGGCACCAGCTTTGGCGGGCCGTTCACCTTGGTCGGCGCCGACGGCCAGCAATTCGCCAGCACCCGCCTGGCCGGCAAGCCCTATGCGATCTTCTTCGGCTTCACCCATTGCCCCGACGTCTGCCCGACCACGCTCGCCCGGCTGGCGCGGCTGCGCAAGGAGCTTGGCCGCGGCGACGATGCGTTCAACATCGTCTTCGTCTCGGTCGACCCAGAGCAGGACGGGCCCAAAGAGGTCGGCAGCTATTCAACCGCCTTCGGCTCGCCGGTCATCGGCCTGACCGGATCACCGGCGCAGATCGACCGGGTCAAGAAACAGTACGGGATCTTTTCGGAAAAGGTGCCGCAGGGCGACAGCTACACCGTCGACCACAGCGCCGCCGTGCTGCTGTTCGACCGTGACGGCGCGTTCCAGTCGACGATTTCCGCCGACGAGCAGGACGCCCCGGCGATGGATAAGCTTCGGCAGCTGACCGCCTAGGCGCCCTCGCCGAGCACTCGCCGCAACAGCCGGCCGACCGCCTCGATCGTCTCCGGCTCCTCGAAATCGGGCGCGTGGCCGACGCCCGGCACCGTCACCAGCTCGGCGCCCGGGATGGAGTCGCGCATCTTGCCGGCCACGTCGGGGCTGAGAAGGTCGCTGCTCTCGCCGCGCAGGATCAGCACCGGCCGCCCGGCGAGCGCGCGCAGCAGCGGCCACGCGTCCACCACCGGCTCGGCCCCGACGTCGCTGAATGCATTGGCGATGGCCATGTCGTAATCGAGCTCGACGCCCCGCTCGGTCTCGCGGCACACGCGTTTGGCATACCGCATCCAGTCGGGCCGGCCGTAGCGCGGGTGAACGTGGCCGAACTTGCCTTGAAACGCGTCCGCGGCTTCGTCCCAGCCACGAAACAGGGCCTCCTTGCCGACATAGCCGCGAATCCGATCGAGGCCCGCCTGGTCGAGCTCCGGTCCGACGTCGTTGAGCACGGCCGCGGCGATCCGCTGCGGCGCGAACGCGGCGACGATCATCGTTACCAACCCGCCCAGCGATGTCCCGACGAACACCGCTTGGTCGATCGCCAATTCGTCGAGAAGCTGGAGGATGTCGGCGGCATAGACTGGCGGCGCGTAGCGGCTGGGGTCGGGATCGCGATCGCTCAACGCGCGCCCGCGGAAGTTGACTGAGATCACTCGCCATTGCCCGGCATGAAGCTCGGCCAGCGATTCGAAATCGCGGGCGTTGCGGGTCAGTCCGTGGAGGCACAGGATCGGCGGGCGCCCGGGCGGTCCCTCGTAGTCGCGATAGTGAAGCTTCAGCCCGTCGCGGCTGGTCCAGTAGCCGTCGCTCCAGGCCTTCATTCGCGGTTCCCCCATCGCTGTGGCTCCCCTATCGCCACCCAATGCCGCTCGCGCAATCTTACCGTCCCGAAATGAATATCCTCGCACTTGGCGATGCGTTCTACGACGCCGTGCAAGCGGCTGATTTCCCTGCGTGCTCGCCGCGCTTCCTTAACCTCCGGGCCGCGCGGACGGTGGGGCTGGCTGAGCTGAGCGAGGACGAGTGGGCATCGCACTTGTGCCGGTTCGAACCCCTGCCCGACAACCTGCCGGAATCGCTGGCGTTGCGGTACCACGGCCATCAGTTCCGCGTGTACAACCCCGACCTGGGCGACGGGCGCGGATTCCTGTTCGCCCAGCTTTGCGATGAGCGCGACCGGCTGCTCGACCTGGGAACCAAAGGCTCGGGCCAGACCCCGTGGAGCCGCGGCGCTGACGGCCGGCTGACGCTCAAGGGCGGGGTGCGCGAGATCCTGGCAAGCGAAATGCTCGAGGCGCTCGGCGTCAACACGTCGAAAAGCTTCGCATTGTTCGAGACCGGCGAGGAGCTGACGCGAGGCGACGAGCCGTCGCCGACCCGCTCGGCCGTGCTGACTCGGCTCAGCCACGGCCATATCCGCATCGGCAGCTTCCAGCGCCACGCCTTCCACCGCGACACCGGCAATCTCAACCGGCTGGTCCGCTACAGCCTCGAGCATCTCTACGGACAAGCGCCGTCGGACAATGAAGCGGACAATGCCGTGCAGCTTTGCGCGCTGGTCGGCGAGGCGACGGCGAGGCTGGCGGCGAGCTACATGGCCGCCGGCTTCGTCCACGGAGTCCTCAACAGCGACAATATCAACATCACCGGCGAGAGCTTCGATTACGGCCCGTGGCGCTTCACCCCGCATTGGCAGCCGGACTTCACCGCCGCTTACTTCGACCATTACGGCCTGTATGCGTTCGGACGGCAGCCGGAGGCGATCCACTGGGACCTGGCGCAATTCGCAAGCTGCCTCACCCTCGTCGCCGACATCGACGCTTTGTCCGAAGCGCTGTCCGGCTGGGGAGGCCAGTTTGAGGAGGCGCTGGACGCTGCGCTCGTGAAGCGTTTGGGCGTCGAGAGCCGTGGCCGGGAATGGGATCGCGATCTGGCTGCGGCGCTGACCGCTGCCCTGGAAACCCGTCAGGAAACCATCGACCGCTTGGTCTTCGACTGGCGCGGCGGCCGCGACCCGGGCGCCGAACTCTACCCGTCCGAACCATTCCGGGCGCTCGCCGCCAAGCTGTCCGGGCACCGGCGGCCGCCGAGCCACGACTATTGGAGCGACCCGCAGCCCTGCTCGATGCACATCGACGAGGTCGAGGCGATCTGGACCGCGATCGCCACACGCGACGACTGGACGCCGTTCGAAACCAAGATCGCCGCCGTCCGCCGAATGGGGGAAGCTCACGGGCAAGATGGACCAGCCCCCGCTTGACCGCGCTCGCGGCCCATGGTGGAGCCCGCCGATGCCCAATACACTGACCTCCACCGAACCGGCCACCGGCGCCAAATTATGGTCGGGAGAGCCCGGCGATGCCGCGGCCGAGGTCGCTGCCGCCCGCCAGGCACTGCCGGACTGGGCCGGCCACTCCGTATCCTACCGCACCGAAGCTCTGCGCCGCTTCGCCAACGTGGTTCGCAAGAAGGATCAGGAGTTCGCGACCCTCATCGCCCGCGAGACCGGAAAGCCGTTCTGGGAAGCGCAGACCGAAGTCGCCGCGGTCGTCAACAAGGTCGACATTTCGATCAACGCTTATGCCGAGCGAACGCCCAAGCGGACCATCGAAGCGGCGATGGGAAGCAAGGTGTCGGTCCGGCACAAGCCGCACGGCGTGCTTGCCGTGCTCGGCCCTTATAATTTCCCGGCGCACCTTCCCAACGGCCACATCGTCCCGGCGCTGATTGCCGGCAATGCGGTGGTATTCAAGCCGTCGGAAAAGACCCCGGCGACGGGCGAGTTTCTGGTGAAATGCTATCGCGAGGCCGGAATTCCCGAAGGCGTCATCCGACTGCTGATCGGCGGTCCCGACGAAGGCCGCGCCCTGGCCTCGCAGGACGGCATCGACGGCTTGCTGTTCACTGGCTCGGCGCGGGCCGGCCAGTCGCTTCACCAGCAGTTCGCCGACATGCCGCAGAAGATTTTGGCGCTGGAGCTAGGCGGCAACAACCCGCTGGTGGTCTGGCAGCCCAAGGATATCGAAGCGGCGGCGACGATCGCGGTCCAGTCCGCTTATTTGAGCGCCGGCCAGCGCTGCACCGCGGCGCGGCGGCTGATCGTCGAGGACGGGCAGGAAGGCCCGCTGGTCGAGGCGATCGCAGCCATGATCGACCGGATCATCGTCGACCAGCCGTTCGCCGACCCGCAGCCGTTCATGGGCCCGGTGATCGACAACGCAACCGCCGACCATCTGCTGGAGCAATGGGTCGAACTGATGATCAAGGGCGGAAAGCCGATCCGCCGGCTCGACCGACCGTTCGACGACCGGCCGTATCTGACCCCGGCGCTGATCGACGTTACCAAAACCAGGGACCGGCCCGACGAGGAGATTTTCGGCCCGGTCCTGCAGGTCATCCGGGTCAAGGATTTCGACGCCGCCATCGCCGAGGCCAACAACACCCGCTTCGGGCTGGCGGCCAGCCTGGTCGGCGGTAGCCCGGAGATGTTCGAGCGCTTCTGGGGCCAGGTCCGCGCCGGCGTCATCAACTGGAACAAGCCGACCAACGGCGCCCCGTCGACCGCCCCGTTTGGCGGCGTCGGCCTGTCCGGCAATCACCGCCCAAGCGCCTTCTACGCGGCCGATTATTGCGCCTATCCGGTGACCAGCGCCCAAGCCAACAACGCCCGCGGCACCATCGGCCAGGGCCTGCGCGACCCCAATATGATCGAATATTGAGACTCCTTCGTCATTGCGAGCAAAGCGAAGCAATCAAGTCTGGATCGCCGTGTCGCTGCGCTCCTCGGAATGACAATTAGGCCTCAATCTCCCGTGGCCGGTCGTCGGCTCCCAGCGCGACGAAGGTGAACTCACCCTCCGCCACCACTTTCTCCGTCTCGCCGTCCCGCTCCCGGGCCACGGCTTCCGCCTTCAGCCTCAGCGACGTCCGCCCCTGCTTCACAAGCTCGACATAGACGCTGAGCTCATCCCCAACCGCCATCGCACCCGAAACTTGATTGCGTTTGCCGCGACCAGGATCGCCTTCCCGCGCGACCGCTGCGACGCATACGACCCGCAAGCCAGTCCCATCTGGCTCGTCAGCCACCCGCCGAACACCCCGCCATAGGGGTTGGTGTCTGCGGGCATTGCGGTGACGCGGATCAGCGGAATTCGCGCCGCCTTGGTCAAGCCAGCATCCCCAGCGGATTCTCGACCAGCCGCTTGAACGCCTGCATCAGCTTCGCCCCGTCGGCGCCGTCGATGGCGCGGTGGTCGAAGCTTCCGGTAGCGCTCATCACCGTCGCGATCTGCAGGCTGTCGTTGATCACGTAGGGCCGTTTCTCGCCGGCGCCGATGGCCATGATCATGCCCTGCGGCGGGTTGATGACCGCGTCGAACTGCTTGATCCCGTACATGCCCATGTTGGAGATGGAGGCGGTGCCGCCCTGATATTCGTGTGGGCTTAGCTTGCCGTCCTTGGCGCGGCCGGCGAGGTCCTTCATCTCGGTGGCGATTGCCGACACGCTCTTGCCGTCGGCGTCGGCGACGATCGGCGTGATCAGACCGCCGGGGATCGACACCGCGACCGAAATGTCGGCACGGCTGTACTTGATGAGGTTGGCGCCGGCGAAGCTGACGTTGCATTCGGGCACTTCGATCAGCGCGCTCGCCATCGCCTTGATCAGCAAATCGTTGACCGAAAGCTTGATCTCGCGGCTTTCGAGGCTGGCGTTGAGCTCGGAGCGCAGCTTGAGAAGCGCGTCGAGCTGGATGTCGACGGTCAGATAGATGTGCGGGATGGTCTGCTTGGCTTCGGTCAGCCGCCGCGCGATCGTCTTGCGCATGTTCGACAGCTTGACGATTTCGTGCGGAGTCTCGGTGTCCGCCGCAGCGGTCTGCGGCTGAGGCGCGGCGCCCGGCTGTGCGCCCTGGAGGTCCGCCTTGACGATTCGGCCGCCGGGGCCGCTGCCCTTGATGCCGGACAGGTCGACTCCCTGCGCCTCGGCAATTCTGCGCGCGAGGGGCGAGGCTTTGACGCGTCCCTGATCCTCTCCCCTTGCAGGAGAGGGCGACTCAGCCGTTGGCTGAGCGGGGAGCGGGGATGCGGGCGGGGTTTCGCCGTCGCCCTTTGCCGGTGGCGCCGGCTGCGGCGAATTTTCCGCGCCGTTCGCTCCCTCACCCATCTTTGGGTTCGCCTCGCCATCCTCTCTCTCACGGGCAGAGGGGCTGCTCTTGGCGGCCTCGCCGACATCCTCGCCGTCACCGGCCAGGATCGCGATCGGGGTCCCGACCTTTATGCCGTCCGAGCCTTCGGCGACCAGAATCTTCGCGATCCTGCCCTCGTCGACGGCTTCGAACTCCATTGTCGCCTTGTCGGTCTCGATCTCGGCGAGGATGTCGCCGGAGCTCACCTCATCGCCTTCCTTGACCAGCCATTTGGCCAACGTGCCTTCTTCCATGGTTGGAGAAAGCGCCGGCATTTTGAGCTCGATGGGCATCGCGGTCCTTCCGCTTGGGCACAAAGCCAATGCGGCGGTCAGGGTCAAGCCTGCGACGGGAAAGAAGGCGGGACGCTTGCGCTGGGCCGCGGTTTCAAGCAGCGTTGCGGCGATGACAGGGGGCGAGCGGGCGGTCCGCACTTATCTCGTGGTGATCGACGACAGCGCCGAAGCGCGGGTCGCGCTGCGCTTTGCCGCCCGCCGAGCCGCCAAGACCAAGGGCAATGTCGAAGTGCTTGCCGTCGTCGCGCCGCAGGATTTCGTCCAGTGGGGTGGGGTCCAGGCGGCGATCGAGGAAGAGCAGCAGCTCCGCATCGAAGGCATCGTCAGCTCGGCTGTCGGCGAGATATTCGACGAAGCCGGGATCACCCCCGAAATCGTGCTTCGCCAGGGCGACGCGATCAAGATCGTCCGCGACTATGTGATGATCCGCGACGACATCGCCGCGCTGGTGCTGGGCGCCGCGCCGAGCGGAAGCCCGGGGCCCCTGGTCGCCCACTTCAGCGGCAAGGACGCCGGCGACCTGCCCTGCCCGGTGATGATCATCCCCGGCTCCCTCACTGACGAACGGCTCGAGCAGCTCTCCTAGAGTACGCGCGCCAGGATCTCGGCGAGCTTGAGGCAGCCCGCTTCGTCGTCCTTCGTGAACCGCGCCCTCGTGGGACTGTCGAGGTCGAGGACCGCGACCAGCTCGCCGTCCGCTCCCACGATCGGCACGACCAGTTCGCTGGCGCTGGCTGAGTCGCAGGCGATGTGGCCGGGGAATTCGTGGACATCGTCGATCCGC
The DNA here is from genome assembly GCA_037721775.1 of Sphingomicrobium sp. Taxonomy (GTDB): domain Bacteria; phylum Pseudomonadota; class Alphaproteobacteria; order Sphingomonadales; family Sphingomonadaceae; genus Sphingomicrobium. The sequence continues at coordinate 47,397 of JBBJOG010000007.1, forward strand.
TGCACCTTGAGACTCGCCGCCGCCGCGCCGCACACGCCGCTGCCGAAGGCGATTCGAATGCACGCCGGGCGGCCCTGGAACGGCCCCAGCACCAGTTCACCGCCGAGGTTGCGGTAGAAACCGACCCAGTTGAGGTCGGGCAATGTCTCCCGGATTAGCGCCGCAGCATTGGCCATGTTGGCGATGGAGTCGGGCTCGCCGGCGGTCAGACCCTCGAGCGCGGAGGCGAGGTCGCGGTACATCGTCGCCGTATCGGGCGCTCCAATCTTAAGGTCGTACATCAGTCGAAACTTACCTTCCCGCGGCCCTGCTTGACCGTGCCTCGCTGCTTTTTCTCGTCAATTCGCTTCGCCTTTGCTGCCCGGCTCGGCCGCGTTGCCCGCCGCTTGGCGCGGACGATATGGGCATCGGCGATCATCTTCGCCAGCCGGAGGCGGGCATCCGACCTGTTCGCGTCCTGAGAGCGGAAGCGCCGGGCGGTGATGAGCAATTCGCCCGAGCCGGTGACCCGCGAGCCGGCAATGGCTTTCAATCGCTCGAGCACCGCGTCGGACAGGCCAAGCTTGTCGAGATCGGCGCGAAGCTGCACCGCCGTGGCGACTTTATTCACGTTCTGCCCGCCCGGGCCGGTGGCGGCGAGAAAGCTCTCCGACAAAGCGTCTTCCGGGATGAATATGTCTTCGGCCTTCACCGCCAAATACCTAGCACGCCCCGCGGCCTTTGTGACTCGTCGCATCGATGCGAATGATTCCAGCGCGTTACACAAAATTAACCTTTTGCCTTCATCCCTCGAATGGTTAATGCACGCTTCAAGGCCGTTAAGCAGGGGTTACGCTGTAGCGTTACCGGGCGCGGCCTGAACGGGGGGACGGACATGCGGGTCTTGCTGATTGAAGACGAGCCGACCACGGCCAAGAGCATCGAGCTGATGCTCGGCACCGAAGGCTTTAACGTCTATACGATCGACCTCGGAGAAGAAGGCCTCGATCTCGGCAAGCTCTAGGATTACGACATCATCCTTCTCGATCTCAACCTTCCCGACATGCATGGCTATGACGTGCTCAAGCGGCTTCGGACCGCGAAAGTCGGCACTCCGGTGCTCATCCTGTCCGGCGTCGGCGAAATGGATTCCAAGGTGCGGGCGCTGGGCTTCGGCGCCGACGATTATGTCACCAAGCCGTTCCACCGCGACGAGCTGGTCGCCCGCATCCATGCGATCGTCCGCCGGTCAAAGGGCCATTCGCAGTCCGTCATCCGCACCGGCAAGCTGGCGGTGAACCTCGACGCCAAGACGGTTGAGGTCGACGGCAGCCGAGTCCATTTGACCGGCAAGGAATATGCGATGCTGGAGCTGCTTTCGCTCCGCAAGGGCACGACCTTGACCAAGGAAATGTTCCTCAACCACCTTTACGGCGGCATGGACGAGCCGGAGCTGAAGATCATCGACGTCTTCATCTGCAAGCTTCGCAAGAAGCTCAGCCTCGCCTGCGGCGGCGCCAATTACATCGAGACGGTCTGGGGCCGCGGCTACGTGCTTCGCGATCCCGAGAACGAGGAAGCGCCGGAACCGGTCGTCCCGGTCGCTCAAGTCGCCTAACGACTTTCTCGATCAGGGATATGGGTAAAGGGCGGGGCGCAGGCTCCGCCCTTTCTCATTGCCCTGCCCTCACGATTCAGGCGGCGCGTGCCGCTGCAGCTCGATCCTGGCGATCGCCCGGTTGTGAACTTCGTCGGGGCCGTCGGCGAGGCGAAGCGTACGGATGTGCGCCCACGACAGCGCCAGCGGCGTGTCCTGGCTGACCCCGGCGGCACCGAACGACTGAACCGCGTCGTCGATGATCTTGAGCGCCATGTTGGGCGCCTTCACCTTGATCATCGCGATCTCGCCCCGCGCTGCCTTGTTGCCGGCGAGGTCCATGATGTCGGCTGCCTTCAGGCACAGCAGCCGCGTCGCCTCGATCTCGGTCCGCGCCTCGCCGATCCTCTGCTCCCAGACGCTTTGCTCCGACAGCCTTTTACCGAACGCGACCCGGCTTTGCAGCCGCGCGCACATCAGCCCCAGCGCCTCCTCGGCGGCGCCGATGATCCGCATGCAATGGTGGATCCGCCCCGGGCCCAGCCGCCCCTGCGCGATCTCGAACCCGCGCCCTTCACCGAGCAGCAAATTGGCCGGCGGAACCCGGACATCGTCGAGCGCGATTTCCATGTGCCCGTGCGGCGCATCGTCATAGCCGTAGACGGTCAGCGAGCGTTCGATCGTCACGCCCTCGGCATCGAGCGGCACCAGAATCATCGACTGTTGCTTGTGCGCCTCCGCCTCGGGGTCGGTCTTGCCCATGACGATGGCCAGCTGGCACCTTGGGTCGCCGGCCCCCGACGACCACCATTTGCGGCCGTTGATCGCATATTGATTGCCGTCGCCGCGGATGCTGCTCTCGATGTTGGTGGCGTCCGACGAAGCCACCCCGGGCTCGGTCATCAGGAACGCCGATCGGATTTCCCCGCGCATCAGGGGGCCAAGCCACTGCTCCTTCTGCTCGCGGGTGCCGTGGCGGTGAAGCACCTCCATGTTGCCGGTGTCGGGCGCCGAGCAGTTGAACACCTCGCTCGCCCAGTGGATTCTCCCCATTTCCTCGGCGCACAACGCATATTCGAGGTTGGTCAGCTGCCCCCCTTCGAACTCGAAGCTGTCGTCGACCTGGGGGACCGCCGGGACCGGCGGCATGAACAGATTCCACAGCCCGGCCTCGCGCGCCTTCGGCTTAAGCTGATCGATCAGCGCGATCGGCTGCCAGCGCTCGCCGCCTGCGTGCTGGGCCGAATAGTCCGCGGCGCTCGGGCGGACATGTTCGTCCATGAAGGCCCGCACCCGGTCGCGGAATCGCGCCTGTCGCTCGCTCAAGTCGAAATCCACGCGGCCTCCGATCTTCCTTGCGTTGCGCTAGGCCGCGTCAAAAACAGTGACAAGGGCCGCAACGCCTCGCGCTCTGACGCGTAATTCCCCGCATGGCCGAACGCGCGGGGATTTTCCCGACCTTCTTTCTTTCCGGGTTCGAATGCTCGACATTCCTGTGGGGGAAGGAGCGCAAGCGCCGCGACCTGGCGCAAGAACTCAGACACTATGCCCATGCCGACGAGGATTATGCGATGCTCCCGCCGCTCGGCATCGCGGTCGCTCGCGAAGGCATTCCCTGGCCGCTCGTCGACAAGGGCGGCGGCGATTATGACTTCTCGTGCATCGACTCATTCCTGGCCGCGCAGCGCCGCCACAAGATCCTGCCGATCTGGGACCTGTGCCATTACGGCTATCCCGACGACCTCGACCCGATGTCCGAAGAGTTCATCGTCCGGTTCGAGGCTTATGCCCTCGCCGCCGCTCGCTACGTCGAGTCGCGAGCGCATCACGGCCCGCTATGCTTCACGCCGATCAACGAGCCGACCTTCTGGGGCTATATGGGCGGCGAGTGGGGATGGTGCGCGCCGTTCGGCAATAGCGCCGACTTCCGCCGCAGGTTCACCACCATGCTCGCCCGCGCCGACATCGCCGCGTGCAAGGCCATCCGCCACGATTTCCCGCAAGCCCGATTTGTCCACATCGACCCTTTGGTGTGGGTCGTCCCGCCGCGCGACCGGCCCGACCTTGCCGACGAAGCGCATCGCGAAAGCTATGATGACGCTTACATAGCGTGGGACATCATCTCGGGGCTCAAGCACCCCGAATATGGCGGAAGCCTGGAGCTGATCGATATCCTCGGTTTCAACAATTACAGCTTCGGACAAATGGAATATTCCGGCGGCGACGGGCCAAACACCCCGCTTGAACCCGGCGACGACCGCATCCGTCCTGTCTGCGACCTGCTCGAAGAGGCGTGGAAACGGTATAAGCGACCCTGCATCATCGCCGAGACCTCCGGCCTTCACGGCGGCCGGCCGGATTGGCTGAACAACATCACCCGCGAGGGCCTGGCCGCGGTCAATCGCGGCGTCGACCTGCACGGCATCTGCCTGTTTCCCGCCGTCGACATGACGGACTGGCACAACGGCGAGTGGCTCCACATGGGCATCGGCGACGTCGAGCAGCTGCCCAGCGGCGCGCTGATGCGAAAGCCGTTCCTGCCCTACGTCGAGGCGCTTCACGAATGGCAGCGGCGCTTAGGCCGGGTGACCGAGCTCGACGACGATCCGTTCGATGAGCCGGTAACGCTCGAAGACGTCATCAAGGCGGCCCGGGAGCTCGACCCACGGCCGGACCCGGCCTGGCATTAATCCCTGGCGGGACGGTCGAGCAGGAAGTTGAGTCGGGCACTCGCCACGGGTTCGTCGCGCTGGATTTGCCAGGCGAACGCCTCGACATTGGCGATGCTGGTGCCGAGCCGCTGCACCACGGCGCTCGCGTGGGTCTCGTGATGGCCGGCTGGCCGCATGTAATCGACCGTCACCGTGATCGGCTTCATCGCCACCGACGAATCCCCGATCTCCCGCGCCAGCGCCGTGAAAGCGGCGATTTCCAGCAGGCCGGCGATGGCGCCGCCGTGGAGATATCCCGGCCGGCCGACGACGTCGTCGTGAAACGGGATGGTGACGATAGTCTCGCCGTCACGCTGTTCGAGCCGGCATTGCAGCAACTGGGCGTAGGGCGGAAGCTCGGTCACGGCCGTGGCACTACGCATCGCGTGAAGTCTTGGCCAGAAGCTTGCCCGCCGCTCCGAACGTGGCCATAGGCGCGCCCATGAAAGCGCGCGTGTTCGTCACTCTCAAACCCGGCGTCCTCGACCCGCAGGGCAAGGCCATCCACCATGCGCTCGAAGGCCTCGGTTTCGCGGGCGTCAATGACGTCCGCGCCGGCAAGCTGATCGAGCTCGACCTCGCCGAAGGCACCAGCGACGAGGACATCGAAGCGATGTGCCGCAAGCTGCTCGCCAACACGGTGATCGAGAATTTCCGAATCGAGCGGATGACGGACGCGTGAAGACGGCGGTCGTCGTCTTCCCGGGATCGAACTGCGACCGCGACCTCGCAGTTGCCCTGGAGCAGGTGACCGGCCGAGCACCGACGATGGTCTGGCACAGAGACAGCGAGCTTCCCGAAGACGTCGACTTCATCGGCCTGCCCGGCGGCTTCTCCTACGGCGATTATCTGCGCTCCGGCGCGATGGCGGCGCGCTCGCCGATCATGCGCGCGGTCGCCGATGCGGCGGCACGCGGCGTCCCCGTGCTGGGCGTGTGCAACGGCTTCCAGGTGCTGACCGAGACCGGGCTCCTGCCCGGCGCGCTGATGCGCAATGCCGGGCTCAACTTCGTTTCGCGCGCGGTGGAACTTCGGGTTGAAAGCACCCAGTCGCTGTTCACTTCGGCCTATGAGTCGGGAGAGACGATCCGCATCCCGGTCGCTCACCACGACGGCAATTATCAGGCTGATGCCGAGACTCTCGACCGGCTCGAGGGCAATGGGCGAATCGCGTTCCGCTATGCCGAGGAGGTGAATGGCTCGGCTCGGCGGATCGCCGGAATCCTCAACGTCTCCGGCAACGTCCTTGGCATGATGCCGCACCCGGAGCGCGCGATCGAAGCGGCGCATGGCAATACCGACGGAAGACGGTTGCTCGAAGGGCTGCTGGAAGCGGTCGCCTAACGGCGCGCGCGCTTAATCGGAACGGCGCGGCAGCCGGCATCGCCGGGCGGAAGCATGCAGACGAAAGCGCGGTCGGGGCCGGCCGAATCGATGACGACCGTCCGCCGCTCCATGGTCATGGGATCGGTATAGACGACGACCGTCGCCGCCGGGCCCGCCGTGGAAGCGAACGCAGCCAGCAATCCACCAGTCAAAATCCGGAAGCGCAATGCCTCCCCCCTTGCAATCGACTCGGACGATCGGCCCGATTCGTTGAATGCTATCTGAATGAAGCTTTGGGCGAAATTTGCTATGCGCCTAACCGTGAGATGCGCGCCCGTAGCTCAGTTGGACAGAGCACGAGCCTTCTAAGCTTGGGGTCGCAGGTTCGAATCCTGCCGGGCGCGCCAGCACCTTGTCCTTTTGCTTTAAAGGAGCGCCGATGATGCCCAAGCCTGCTCCGCCCATGGGTACGTGGACGCCCTTTCGCTCTGCCGCCCCGACAGAAGGACTAATAACGTTCTAGCTTTGAAATAACCTGCGGGAGACGCGATTGTGCCGCGCTAAAATTGGGTCGTGTTCGAACGACTCCGTCGTCGCTTCGGACGGCGTTCGGCCCAAGCTGAGACTAGCGTTCTATCGACGTCATTTTCCGAAACGAGGGGCTGGGCGCCGCGCTCGTCGACCCGGCCCATAGATATAGTCAGTAGCCGGATGTGAGCGCGTTTGTGCCGTGCCCAAAAGGCGGTATCGAAACGCGATGATAGCGGACGAAGACTTTGATGCGCTGGCGGATGCCGATGCGCTCGACACCATTGGCATGATGGTCGACCTTGCGGGCGAGAGCGGCGATGCTGGCCTGACCACGCGCGCGCTGGCGTTAGCTGATTCTCTGGCATCGCGACCGGAGCTAAGCGCAGAGCTCCAGGTCCTCCTCCACTATTTTCGCGCCAACGCGTTCGAGAATCAACTGCATGAGGCCGGCGATGTGCAAAGCTGGTCGTGGGACCTGGCGCATTTCGAGAAAGTGCTCCTCGAGCTGCGGCGCGCGGCGCGCCACGAAGGCTTTCCGAGCCTTGATACGTTTCGGCAATGTCAGATCCTCACCAATCTCGGCAACAAGCTCAACACGATCGGCCGGCCGGCCGAAGCGCTCGCCCAATGGGATCGGGCCATCGCACTCAACGCCCGCTTTGCGATGGCGCTCGGCAACCGAGGCTATGGCCTCATGACATATGCTCAGTCACTTTATGACGGCGGGCACTCGGCTGTGCTGATGGGCAGCGCGCACAAGTCGCTATCCGCGGCGAGCGCGCCCGACGCAGTTTACGACTCACCCGAAGGCCTCGCCTACGGGCAGCAATTCGAAGCGATGGTCGATCAAATTGCCGAGCGGTTGCCGGTCGCTGTTGACTGCGAGGATTTGAACCGGGATTTCAGCCTTGGTCGATCGCAAGCCGAGCGCAGCTACCGGCGCTGGGCGCTCGATAACCGACTTTTCCTCAGCCCGCTCAACGACCTTGGGCCGTACAGTATCGCCGCGCATGATGTCCTGCATCTGCCGTCGCTAACACAGGGCCTCGACGAGGGAGGGCCGGCGCCACCGGTGGCGTTCGGCTTCTTCAACCAACTCAAGCAGGAGTTCATTTCGGCCCGCTGGCTTTGCTACGAGGGGCTGAGCGAGCACCGCGCCCATTTCAGCGACCGCGACACCCATCTGTACGACACGCTTAGCATTCCCGCTTATTCGCTCGCCGTCGAGAAGACCAAGGTCGCGTTCCGGCTTGGCTATTCGCTGTTCGACAAAATCGCGTTCTTCATTAACGACTATTTCCGCGTCGGTTTGCCCGAGCGAGCCGTCAGCTTTCGCAGCATCTGGTATGATGCGCAAGGCGATCCAAAGCCCCTGAGCGCCGTCTTTAAGGACCGGGAAAATTGGCCCCTTCGCGGTCTCTACTGGTTGTCCAAGGACATTTACGAACCGGCTTTCCAGCAAGTCTCGGAGCCGGATGCCGAGGGCTTTGCCGACCTCAGAAACTATCTCGAGCACAAATATTGCCAGATCCATGAGGACCTCGGCATCGCCTACAGCCGCTTCGCCCCACCCAACGGTTCCGATCTCAGCTTCCGCATCGGGCGCGACATGCTCGAAGCCAAGGCGCTCCACATCCTGAAGCTCGCCCGTGCCGCGCTCACCTATTTGTCCTTGGCCGTGCACCGGGAAGAGGCGGTACGCCAAGCTGCGAGGCCGGACGGGATCGTTGTTTCCGCTCCTTTATGGGAGTGGAAGGAGCGAAGGCGGCTCTGAGCGCTTGGCGTGCGACATCCGACCAAGACATCGACGCGACTTCAAACGACGCAATTTGCTCGTCGGGGGACGGGTAATTTCGGCCCTGCGTCGTGATATTGGAGGCGGTGCAGTTCGAAGTCACGGAGCAGACGCGGCGATCGATCGCAGCATGGCTGGAGAGCAAAACACCTGGGCCTGGGCGACTGGCTATTCCCGAGCAGGATGAAGCGCGGGTCGCATTTGAGCACGCGGCAGTATGCGCGGCTCGTGGACAAGTGGGTGGGGCTATTGGGTCTCGACCTAGCAGCTTACGGCACGCACAGCCTGCGTCGGACCAAAGTGGCCTTACTCTATAAGAAAACCGGCAACTTGCGCGCCTGCCAGCTCCTCCTGGGGCACACCAAGCTGGAGAGCACCGTCAGATATCTTGGCGTAGAGGTGGACGACGCGCTGGAGCTATCAGAGGCCCTCGAGTTGTGAGCTGATGTCCGCTTTGGGTGGAAAGCGGACATTGTACGGAAACTACGTGTCGCTGATCCGCATATAGACGATTTGCGGTTTCACTGGACTGTTCTCGGGCACGCGAGGGTGTTCAAAGTCGAGTTGAGGAGCGCGCTTCATCGCAAGCCGCTCCATCAGCCTCCGCGACCTCCTGTTGGCCTCCACGGTCATCGCGACAATGCGTGGCAGCCGCAGGACTGAGAAGCCGTAGCTCATCACTGCCGTCGCGGCCTCAAAGGCATAACCCAGCCCCCACGCCTCTCGCGCGAGGCGCCAGCCGATCTCCACATCGTCCCCGATCGGGCAGTGAAAACCAACTTCGGCCAAGCCTGTGAATCCGATAAAGACCCCATCGGAGCGACGTTCAATCGCCCACAGGCCGTAGCCATGCAGCTCGAAGTGCGGATTGATCCGCTCATCAATCATCGCGTCGCTCTCCTCGCGAGAAAGAAGAGCGGGGAAGTGCTGCATCACTTCCGGGTCGCTGCCCATCGCCGCGAATGGCGCTCGGTCAGCTTCGCGCCAGCGCCTGAGAAGGAGACGATCGGTGGTGATCATTGATTAGGCAGCCTCAGGATGCGCACGCTTCGACCCGAGGTTCGCCTGACCGGAGCCGGGGAGCTTGGTGATGCGGCCTAGCAGGTGCTCTGCGATCCACCACATCATGGTACCGCGGCTTTGAGGCTGTGCAACGGCACTCTCACTACACTCGCCTTTGCACTCGGTTAATGTCTGCTTTGGGTGGTTAACGGTCATTTGGTCCGCTTGACCGAACGACGGCTCGAACGACCGCAAATACAACCCCAATGACGATAAGCGACGGCAATAGGACCATCACCAAAAAACCCTTCCGGCAGCCTGTGTCGGGAGCGCAATCGCCGAGCGCATCGAGCCCAAGCAGGAAGAAGAAAAGCGGAGAGCCGACCAGTGCAGCGGCAATGCACCCCCACCTGTCGCTTGGCGGAAGCCCCTGATACCCATCACTCATTCGTTATATGATAGATGCAACGCGAACGTCCGCAATGGGTGGAAAGCGGACGTTGCCTGAAAGCGGCCTGCGGCTAAAGGTGCACGCGAGCCGGAGGTGAGAGTGTCCACCAAGAAAACTCGCATCATGTATATCGAGGACAAGTCGGGTGGCTTGAATGGGACGGCCCGGATTGGTCGGGTGACCTTTTCCAAGTCCGGTCGCTCGCTGCACTACGCTGGTCGCACTTTCCAAAGCCTCGGTGGGACCGGCTTCAAAGCCAACTATTTTGACGTGGAGACCGGTGACCGCTTCTGGATTTCTGGTCCGCGCAAAGATGGCCGCGACCGGCTCTATGAGGACAGTGCCAAGCCAGTCGAAATAGACCCTGATGTTAGCGATGAGTATTGGAGAGACATTAGGGGGCGTGTCTCCTGACCGACGCCGCTAATGTCCGCAATGGGTGGAAAGCGGACATTGCAGCTTAGGCAGGGACACGCAGCCGAGCCTCGCACCGGCTGCCAGACTGCGCGCCATCCGCCTGAGCGCCATGAAATAAATGGCAATGCATTCAAATGAATGACATTCAGCGGCAGCATGATCGAGCCGCTGACGGTTCGGGCGAGGGGGATGCAATGAAAAACAAGCTCACGGTAGGCTTAATGGTCGTCTGTCTGACGTTGCAGGCCTGCTCATCCAGGCCGCGCGAGTTCACGCCGAGGCTGGCGGCCCCACTGGCCAGTCAATCCGAGTTCGACGCCGCCTACGCGACGTGCCAGCAGCTCCTCGTCGCGGGTAAGCTGGACTCCAGCGGCAGGGCCGGGTCGGCGGGCGCCGGCGCGGCGGCGGGCGCGGCTACGGCCGTCGCCGGCGGTGCGGCAGCTACAAGCATGGCCCCCGCCGTTGGAGCGGCGCTCGCGTCTGCAACCGTGGTGCTATTGCCATTCGCCATCTTGGGCGGTGCATGGGGGATGTCCAGGATGAAGCGGGCCAAGAAGGAGCGGGCGATCAAGACTGCTCTTGAGGGCTGTCTCCAAGAGCGCGGATATGAGATCGCGGGCTGGTCCAAGGGCATAAAGAAACCGGTGATCGACGAGCCTGCCTCGGCTGCCGAGTAGCCAGGTCAATGTCCGCACTGGGTCGAGAGCGGACATTGCTCAGATCAGGGCATCAGGAAGCCTGCGGCCATGATTCCCGTAAGAGCAACAAGCAGAACGAGATTAGTGGTCCGCCCGCGGGCGAAGAACGTCGCGGCCATCGTGGTGAAGTAAACGGCGTTAAGAGCTATGACCCAGACAGAAGGACTTCTTCCCAGTAGCTGCACCAAAAGCAGCACGGTCAGGTCGCAGAAGAAGACCAGACCGATCACCTGCCGCTTCGTTGCCCAATAATGGCCGTCTAGGTCCGGATGATCCCTGAGGTCGTCTGGAAAGATTAACGCAGCGGCGAGGAAGTACAGACTGGCCAGCACGACGCCCACGAGGAGGCTGGGCCACAGGGTGGTCAGTAGGTCACGAACTTCCCAGGCGATGCCCCAGAAGGCGGAGACATCGAGTACCACCCATGCGCCGAGCAGTGGAGTGAGCCAGCTGATCCTCTGCTCCGGTCGCGACTTGATGGTCTTGGCGAGTCCGCCGAGCACCTCGACAAGTGCAAGGCCCAGCACAAGGCCGATCAGGTTAAACACCATCTCGAAAATTGTCATGCCGCCCCCTGCCAACTTTGTGCCGGGGAGACTAGATGTCCGCAATGGCTCATATCACTAATGTCCGCTTTGGGTCGAAATCGGACATAAGCACCTAGTGGCTGGTTCGAGTGGAAAGCGGACATCAGGAGCAGCCCAAGTTCTGCACCTGCCCGTTTGGTTCGATGCGGAAGCGCCCGCAGCCGTAGCCGGTCGCTCCCGTGGTCGTTGATACCGTGTAGATGACTCCCACTCGAAGCTTCTCGGCAACCACTGAAGGTGCTGGAGTGCCGATCATCGCATCAGGAACGCCACCGCTGTCGTAAATGTGCGGGCGGCCACGAAGCGGCTCACCGTAGGTGATCGGGAACCTGTTCTCGCAGTGGTCATCGTGTGAGATTGACTGCTCCCAGGCCGTTCCCCCTCCGTCCTCTTTCGACCTTACCTCCACGCGACGAAGGCAGTCTGCACCCCACTGCGGATTGGCATCGAATGTCAGGCGTCCATCCGACACCCCCGCCCACACATCATATGAGTAAGAGCAGCCAGACAGAGCCAATATGCAGAGGATCGGAACCACGGCTCGAAACATCGGGCTGAGGAATGCGCCAGACTGCCTATGTCCGCAATGGGTGGAAAGCGGACATAGGGCAGCTACGCACTTCCTGGCCGTTGACGTGTCGATTACCTGCCGCAGCTCAACTACGGCCGCTCCTAGCTCAACTGGATAGAGCGTCGGGCTTCTAACCCGGAGGTTGGGGGTTCGAGCCCATCGGAACGGGCCACGCCTAATATCCTAGTGTTGGGACACTCTTACCCTGCCCTTGCCACAACCTTGCAGCGCCCCCGTGTCAGACATCATAGGTAACAATGTTTGATCGTTGAGATCCGAAGGCCGCGAGGCGGGTAACTCGGCAACTGTCACAACATGGTATTCGGCTGAAATTGGTTCAACCTTGTGGCTGGGCGGCGATCTAAGATCAGCCGTCAATTACATCCCTCTCTCTGCGTCCACTAAGCGCCCATTCCGGTCCTGACAGCCCGCCGATCGATCATCCGTAAGCGGACGTTCGTTCAGGTTCTACGCCAATGTCAGCTTTCGACCCATTTCAGACATCCAGCCGAGCTAATCCGAATGGCTGCCATGCGCCCATTGCGGTCTCTCGTCTCGCTGAACGTCGACCCGAAAAGCCGCCATTTGTTCAGCGTGGTTTAGCTCTCCCGTGTTGCGGCTCTGCATGACGAGACGGGCGCCCGAGCCTGACGGAAGCGGCGAGATGCGTTTTGCGCGGGCTGGCACCACGAATATGGCAGTTCTGGGCGTTGGTCTGCGCCGATATGATTAATTTTCCGCTAGGCGCATTGACCCTCGCGGCGATGAGCCCGATCGTGGCGACAGAGAAATATGCAACTGGGGGCGCCGTTTTCAGACGGCGATGATCGATGGAACTCGAAGCCGAGAGCTTAGATGGAATCTTGTACAAGCTCTACCCTGCGATCAAAGAGAGTGGGCGGCATCACAAGGGATCACGTGGCGGCACGAAGGAACTGCTCGGCGTCTCGCTGCGGATCCTGAAGCCGCGAGCGCGGATCAGCAACTCGGAAAATCGCGGCAAGCCCTTCAGCGCGATAGGCGAACTCCTCTGGTATCTTTCGGGCTCGGATAGCCTTGCCTTCATCGAGAGTTACGTATCAGCCTACAAGGATGACGCTGTCGGCGGCATAATCGAAGGCGCCTACGGTCCCCGCCTCGCTGCGATGCGCGGCAGCATCAACCAGCTTGATAGCATTCACCGGTTGCTCTCGGAAAAGGCGGGCTCGCGGCGGGCCGTGATACAGCTCTTCAACGCCGAGGACATCGCCACAGACCACAAGGAGATTCCATGCACGACCACGCTGCAGTTCCACCTGCGCGAAGGGCAGCTTCACTTATCGGTCACCATGCGGTCGAATGATGCCTACTGGGGCCTGCCCCACGACGTGTTCTGCTTCACAATGCTGCAGGAGATGATGGCTCGCAGGCTGGGCGTGGAATTGGGCGAATACTACCAGTATGTCGGCAGCATGCACGTCTATGACGACTATCTCGAGGCCATCGACCAGTACGTCGAGGAAGGATTCCAGCGCACGGTTGAGATGCCACCGATGCCCGCAGGCGATCCCTTTAAGCGTGTGGATCACTTGCTCGCGATCGAAGTTAGGCTGAGGGCCGGCGAAGAGTTGGACGCGGACGCCGAGACTGGCGATCCTTACTGGGCGGACCTCGTCCGCCTTCTTCAGGTGTTCTGGGCCAAGGAGAGTTCCGAGGACCAGACAGACAGGCTGGAGAAGCTCCGGGCGCAGCTTTCGACCACGTCCTACAGGCCGTACGTTGATGGCCGCCTCCACTCCGCCCGGCGCCGTGCTGGAGCGCCGGCTGCCGGCGCCACACCGAAGGATGGGGGCCACGATGTGGCCATCTAAGGAAGTCGAGCGCGCCCGCATCGTCGCCGCGCTCGTTGCCGCGAAGACCGCCCTGGGTCTGAAGGGACTGCCAGACGACAAGACGATCGAGGCGCTGTCGATGCAGTTCGTCGCGAGCCTGCGCCGCGAGAATTATTTTCAACTCGTCCAAGCTAAGCCGATCGCCGCCGATCGCGCGAATCCGAACAGCGCCTCGTTCGACCCCGAGCGCGCCGTCGCTCACCAAATGCAGCAAGGTAATGTTGACGAGGCGGGATGGCTCATCTTCCTCATGACCCACTTTGCTCGGCCTGTCTCGGGATGGAAGCGGCTGAAGGACGTGTATGGAGGCTTGGGCACCGGCACATGGGACTGGGCCAAGGTCGCAGCCGACCCCGATTCCTTTTTCGAATGGCTGGCCGCAAACTGGCAGGCCATAGGCGGCGCGTTTGGCAACCATCGCAAGTATGAGAGCCTGAACCCGGCCAAGAACCGCCCGATGAGGCGCGCGGTGTCCGACTATCTTGCTTGGATCGGGCCGGCGGGCCACGCGGCGTTCTTCAAGAACGCCGTCCACTCGGCCGGCAACGACCCGCACACGATCTTTGACTACCTCTACAACAGCCTCAAGATCCATTCGTTCGGCCGGCTCGCGAAGTTCGACTATCTGTCGCTGGTTTCCCGATTTCGACTCGCGCCAATTGAGGCGGGCTCAGCCTATCTCGACGGAGCAACTGGTCCGGGCCGCGGCGCGCGGCTGCTCGTCCACGGGAATCCCAAGAGCGCGACCGGCAACGCTGAAATCCAGATGAAGCTTGACGAGCTCGACGTCGCGCTGAAGGTTGGAATGGCCGTCATGGAGGATGCGCTCTGCAATTGGCAAAAAAGCCCGCGCAAGTTCGTTCACCACATCGGCTAGGCATGAGAGACACGCCGCGCGCTCCATCAATCCGCCGTCAAGTGCCCGGCAGCGCCAAGCCTGCCGTCTCAAGCGATTTCGTTCCGGACGTTCAAGCTCAACGAGCTTCCGGTCCGACGTGACACTGGGATCATGGACAAGCCTTACGTGAAGGAGTGGAAGCGATATGGCTCAAGTCGGTTGGAGGCGATGGACAACTCGCCATATGAAGTCGGCTACATAACGCCCGTCCACATTTCGGAGGTGTCGCCCGCGGGCGCTGCGCTCTTTCGATCATTCCACGAAGGCTTTTAGCTGCTCCCACTTCCAGCGCCGCTTCAGATAGTTGAGCTGGTTACTTCGGATCATTTGGCGGTGCTGCATCTGACCGACAGTTAGGCCCGGCGCCACGTCGACGGCGACGCTGAAGCGGACCACGTCGTCCATGGTCGGGACCAGACGCTCAAACTCCTCCTGCCGATTCAATGGGACGATCAGGTGCGTGGCGAACTCGTTGGCCTCCCGCTCACTCTCATCAAGGTCCTCCATGTCGACATCGAGAAAGGTCTTCGCACCGTGCAGGATGAGATGACCCAATTCGTGGAAGAGCGTAAACCAGAACTTGTCGTCGGACAGGCCTCGGAAGCTCAGCAACACCATCGCCTTGTCCGGCGCGACCATCCGGCTCGCGCCGGACGCGCGACAGCCATCCGGCGCCCTCTTAGTGACTAAAGCGACGCCAGCCTCCGCACAAAGCGTCCGCAGCCTCGGCAGGAAACGCTCCGGCTGTCTGACTTGGGACAGCGCCCGAATATCTTTGAGGCGGTCGTGTAGGTTGCCTGCATTCCACGGCCGCGTATCGACGATGTCGGCGCCGATCTCCCCGTTACGCAGCCACATCAACACCGCGCTGTCGTCGGAGGTGAACGCTTGCGTCGAGCGAAAAAGAGTTTCGGTGCAGATTCGGCCATATCGCGCATGCCAGGCCGACATCGTGCCCATGTTGAAGAACGCAAGACGCCGGCGGACCTCGTTGCGCAGCTGCTCCTCGCCCAGCCGCCCCTTGGGTCGCGGCCCCGGCACCTGCAGCGCCATCCAAGCCGCGCTTTCCCGGGCGTCCGACATCGCACGCTCGAGGGCTCGCTCGAGGGCCTGCTCGTAGTTGGCCTGCCGCTTTAGCCAGAAAGACGACGTTCCGCCGAGCGACGCCGACAGGGTCGCGGCATGGCGGTCGTCGACCGCGAGCGATCCGTCGAGAAGTCCTCGCAGCGTCGCCATACCGCCGTCGAGGCGCTCGGCGACCGACTGTGCCGCTACGCCTTTGCGCCCCATGAGTGCTCGCAGCGAGTCGCCAGGCTTGGAGAACCAGTCGGGCGTAAACTCCTGTCCGTCCATCAAGGCACCCTCGAAATGGCCAAAAGTTTTAATCTCGTAACGCTCGCCCAGGCGATGCGGCCGGCGGCATCGCGAGAATGACGCTTCCCTACCACGACTAGCGCCGCGCGATAGTCTGCACCAATCCCAACGGAAAGGGAATCGTCCGGTAAAATTTTTGCGTCGTCACCAAGGAAGGCCAACAGCTCGTCCGCCGTCTCGAATGACAGGGCGTCTGAAATGAACGCGACCAGCGCGCCGGCGCTGACGCTGCCGTAAGCCTGCTCGGCCTTCTCGAGATCGGCGCAGATTTCGTGGAGGGGCTCGCCCTCGAACGTGATGTTGATCAAGGAGCTGAGCCCATGACATGCCACCGCGCGGCCGGCCGCGGCGCTTCTACGAAGCCGATCTCCCGCCGCGATCCCTTCATTCCGGGAGCGGCGAGCCATGAGGCTTGGAGTGCTGCTTCGCCCGGATTGTCTCGATGCAGTCCCAGTTGCGGGAAAGCTCCAAATTACCGGCTTCGTCCATGTTAATGCCGGTAGCGCTACAAAGGCTCGCGAGCGTGACCATCACGCCGCCTACCTCCTGTGCGGGATCGCCTTGCGGACGGCCAAATACATAATCCACGAGGGCGTAGGCATCCGCTCGGGAGCAGCCGTTCGCTTGGGCGAGCTCAAGCGCCTCCTCTAGGAAGCGATGCGTCCGCTCGCCGCGATCGGAGCGGACGGCCGGCGGAAAGCAGGCCTCGAGCCACTGCTCGACTTGCGCCTGAAAAGAACTGATCCCCGTCGTCACGCTGTCTCCCCTCATGCACACGGCTCGAGTGCAGCGGCTCCTTCCCACTAACGTGATCGGTACACGGCCGAAAGCCCGCTCGACGGCGGCGCAGGTCGCCTCAGGCCATCCCATCTGCGGGAGCAACGTTCGCTTTCGCGGCCCGCGGGTAGCGCTCCGGGCTAGGCACGGTTGATGCCCAGGCGTTAACCTGCTCCGTCGAATAGTGGAGCCGCGCAATCCGATGCACAGCCGAATGAAAGATGCGCGCCAAAATGGGCGCGTCTTCGGAACGGAAAGAGCGGACATGCATCATCGTTAAGTATCACAATGTTAGGGACGCAATGTCCCCTTTCCCAAAGCGTCATCCCCAAACGAAAATGACAGACGACAGGCAGAAGCAGAGCCTCAACGGCTGACTTCCGATTTTCACCAGTATGTTCGGCTAATCTTTCACCGCGGCGTCTACGAGCGCACGAATCTGGGAATGGTGCAGATCCCAAGAGCTCCAGACAGTCTCCGCCCATCGGTGCACTTCACGTGCGTAGGTGCTCGGATCCTTCGCCGCCAGAAGATCTGTAACCAGAACGTCACCAAGACTCGCGGGCGGCGGGAGCCAGCAAAACTGGTGTTCGTAGTGTTGGGTCAACGTGGCAATAACGTGCCGCGCGAATTCGCCGGAGCAACCTCGCTCGATTACAAGGCACAGGCCGGCTAGATGGACGTTGATCGATTGGATCGTCCTGCGTTCCGAAAGACCGGGATGCTGCGCGCAATAGGCATCGACGCTCTGACGATGCACTGCCATGTAAGCCGGATCACCAAACTCTCTCGCAAGGAGCTGGCCGTATGCTGCCCAGCAAGAACGGGACGCTCCAAGGTATGGGTGTCGCGACCCCTCGCTACGAGGGAGTGCAACTTTGCAATCGGGGCAAGTCTCAAGAGCGGCGGCCATGTTGTCCTTAACTGCCTTCGCTAGCTTCCGTTTTCCACCCATTGCGGCAGTAGGCGGCGCCAGCCGTCTGAACGGCTTAAGCTGGCCGAAAGCGGAATGTCGGCTTCAGGTGCGGAGCTGGAAAAAGCCGACTTCAGATCCAAGCCTCCCGCTGACGCTGTTGCGACCGCCAGGACCCGTAGAGCGAAATCCCATCAGCAATCCTGCACTCGCCACCACTGCCTTAGGCAGCGATTTCGGACAAAGCCACTTCAGGCGACCGGCGCCGTTTGCACGCATCTGCTCAACGTTTCCGTCCTGAACCCGTCCCGGTTTCGCTCTTGGGCTTTCCTCGGCTCGGTGAGTCATTTGCTCGTGGCTTGCGCTTCCCCTTAGCTGCGGCGGCGCGCTTCAGACCCGCGTCTACCGTTGCCTTGATGGCAGGAACGACATGCTTGCGCAGCACTTCGTCAGCCCATTGCGCCCGATCGGGTGTTTGGTAGCTGCGTACCGTCTGCAGCGCGATCATCAGCCGGTGCATCAACGGGAGCGAACCTTCCTCTAGAATCGCGGCCACATAGGACTCGTCGTCGTCCCATGGCCTCGATAGCAATGCGGCCATGGCACGGGTCGCGGCCTCAATCGCTCCATGGTCCGGACAGGGAACGCGGCCCAGTTTCCCAAGGTCGTGCTCGAAATGCCCCAGGCCACTCTCGTTTGCCCGCAGAAGCGGAAAGGGGCATTGTCCGATCTCAAACAGGATCTGCGCGTCCATACGCGCGCGGTCATTACCCACCTGCGCGGTCGGCAGATGCGCGAGCTGACCAAGGATCATCCAGCCCGTCACGTCGGCGAGCATCCGTGAGCGCTCGGCGCCAAGATCGACTGGATCGCCTTGCACGTTGCCGAACCGGTCGGCGATCCAGGCCTTGCCCGCCTCGATCTTGAGATGAACTGTCTCGCCCTCGGGCGTGGCGAACGCGATCAGCTTGGATTCGACCAGCTCCTCGCGAGGCTTGATCGACAACAGGCCAGCCACGATCCCTGAGCTGAACCCTCCGCTCATCTCGGCGATATTGCGTATCGCTTGCGCACCGATGAGATCGCCAAGATAGACGCCTTCCAGCCGTTTGCCGAGCCAGACACCGGCTGCTTTGGGGTCCTCGTTCATCCTGTCGGCGAGTTCCTCGCCTGCCGCCTCGGCGAGCTCGACCAGGAACGCGGCCGGGATCGTCGGCACCACCACGTCGATGCGGCCTTTGCGAAAGGTCCGCACGTGCCCCGTCGCTCGCAGATCGGAAAGCCTCGCCTGGCTTTCCGGCGACAACGCATCCTGTCGCACTACAAATCCGTTGGACTCGGCGAGCGCTAATTCGGCCGCGGCAGCTTGCCCGCCGGCCAGCGAATCGCGCGCCAGCACGCGATAGCCACGCGCCAATTCCGAGTGGGCCGCGAATGCCTCGCGCGCTTCGTCTATCAGCTCGAGATCTAAAGAGGCTGGAAGCCGCACCCCCATGGTCTCGTTGGCATATCGGGGATCGCGTGCGATTCTGTTGTAAATGGTGCGCAACACCCAGGGTGCGCGATAATCCTCGCAATATTCGGCACCCCGCGAGAACTGGATTTTGGCGTCTTCAAGCACTTGCCGCGCAACCTTGAACTCCTCGAGGCCGAGCGGCCCTAGTTCGAGCTCAGCGCTATGCGCGCCAAGCCCGGTCAAGCTGCGGCCGTTCGCGGTCCGAGTCAGGCCTTCGCGCTGATCGGTGGTCACGATCACCTTGAGCTGCGGGCCGGGGTTCAAGCTGACGAGCTCCTGCAGGTCCGCCGCCAGCCGCGTCCCGGCGCTCACCCCGTCGACCGCAACGACCAGCGCCGGGCCCGCGGACCCATGCGACATTCGCCGCAGCCATTGTCTCGCGTCCTGCGGCGTTAGTGTCCATTCGAACTCACAGGCGAACAAATTCGCGATCGCCTGGAATAGTCCTGGGCCCGATCCACGCAGCATCAACACCGCCAGCTCGTCGGAGTCGACGGTCTGCAAGGCGAGCTCGCGCAAGAGATTGGTCTTGCCGACCGCTGGCGGGCCGTCGACCACCGTGAAGATCGCGCCGGACTTCAGGGCTTCGATCGCGCGTGCTGTCGCGATGCGCGGGAACAGCAGGTCTTGGGCGATCGCGCGGCCGCTGGCGCCGGGCGGGTCGGTCAGTTCGTTGAGGAGTCGCGTGGTGCAGCCGCGCACGACGCGCGGCCAGACATCGGTCTCACGGCCCATCAGCGCCTCGATCGCCCAGCGCATGTCGGCAGCGGCGATCTTGGCTGCGTTCACTAGCAGTTTCTGGACCGTTGCCTCAGCGTCGGAGCCCGCGGACCAGGGCTCGCCGGTCTGTGCGTCATAGGTGCACGTCTCATCACCGTTGGTGACGATCACCAGCGGCGGACGCGGCGTGAGCATGTTGGCGTAGCTCTGCGCCTGCTCGTAGTCGGCGTGCTGGAGTGCCACCGTCTCGCGCTTGACTTCCAGCACCGCCAGGGGCCGGCCGTCGCGAAACAGCAAGATGTCGGCGCGGCCATGTTTTTCCCATTGCGCCGTGGTTTCGAACTCATGGGTCTCGTGGCCGAGCCGGACGGTAAATCGCCGCTGCTGCACGATCGAATCCGGATCGATCGTCGGGAAGGCCGTGGTGAGCGCTTGCACGATCCGTGTCTCAAGCTCGGCCTCGACGCGTGCAGGCGGGGCGGGGGCGGGCTTGATCTTCAGCTTCGCCCTGGCTCGCGGCTTTCGCGGTCCCGCTGCTCTGGATTTCTTGGGTGCTTTGGTCATGCACCATTCTAGCCCAGCACGCGTCCGGCCTGCCATATTTACATGACGCGTGACGCCCGTGTTGGTCACGGGGCGTCGCGTTGCTCAGGTCAAAGCGTCGCCAGGGGTGCGAATCGCACCGGCGTGTGCGGCTTGGCCAGGGCCGCAAAGCGTTGCTGCTCGGTTCTCGGCTCATCGCGGAAGCTGATCGTACAGCGCGCGCCCTTCACCCGCTCAATAAGTTCGCGGCATCACGCCGTGCATCCCGTCAAAGGCCAACCGCAAGGTGCCGATCCCGCACGATCGAACCCTTTACCGCCAGCGCCACAAGATCGAGAACATGTTCGGCAAACTCAAGAACTGGCGACGCGTCCATACCCGCTATGACCGTTGCGCCCACGCCTTCATGTCTGCCATCGCCCTCGCCGCTGCAGTCATTTTCTGGCTCTGATCAATGAGTCCTGAGCCTAGGGATTTCGATTTTCGGTTCTTGGACCGTTGCTCGACGGCTTGCACCGAAATCACGTATAGACTGACGCGTTTCCCAGCACGGGTAAAATGATCCGGTGGGATGCCGATAGTGATTCCTCACGGTGTCGGCGGCAGAGGTGTCGAGGAGCTGACATCGGCACCTTCGAATGCCCGACGTGAGCACGACAACGTCTGCTTCCGGGGAGCAGGTCGATACTCCGGAATGACAGCAGTTGGCACAAAGCTGCCATCAGCCCAATGTCCCTAAGGGTCGAAAGCGGCCAGTCGGCTTTTTAAGGCTAGATTTCAAACTGACCCACTATCGCGGAATGATGGCCCTTCCTTTTATTTCTGGATGAGGATAGCCTTGCTCCGCCCGCGGGAACCGTGGGTCGAGGCGTGAGAACCTCGCTGTTGAAGTCGGGATCGACCTTTGGTCGACCGGATGGCGGGCGCGTATGTCCAGCCTCCGGGTAAAGGCGCTCGCGCCTGTTCAACAGCAGGTTCTCAACGTCCGGTTACCAGGCCGGCACCGCTCCAAAAGGAGGGGTGCCGCCGGCTGCCTAGCGGTAGTGAGCAACGGCGGGAGAACGCGCATGTCGATGAACAGTCTTTTGGCACTTTTTGCCGTCGCAACCGCCCAGTTCGCCACTGTGGCCACGGCCGCACCAAATCAGTGGACGACGCCGTTCCAGGCTGGGAGGCCGGATCTAATCCGAGATCAGCTGAAAAGCCTACCGAAGAGCCGGTGTGATCGCACCGACCCCTATGCCAAATGCACTTTTTCTGCCCGGGTGGATTACGATGGTAACGGCTCACTTGATCTCGTCCGGATGGTCGAGGGTCGACATACCGGCGTGATCGTCGTCGAGTTCCCCGGCAAATCGAAAAAGCGCCCGCTGACGATAGCAAGCTTCAAGGGCCGCTGGAACGGCAGCTGTTACATCGAACGCGATCGCAAGGACCGAACTGCGGTTGCCTTCACCTGCCCGGAAGCGAGTGCGGCCACCTTCAAGATGCGTAGAGGCAAGCCAGCAGCTCTCTGGATCGGCGACTGAGCCAGACTCAAGACGCATTTCAAAAGGGCAAAACCTTCATGGCGCATGATTCCGATCGACAGGTTTTAAACACCGCTAGCGGCTTGGGTTGTTCTGCACTGATTATCGGGCTGGTGGTCATTCCTCCACTCTTTCTGCCTGCTTTTGTGATTTACAGATTGGCAGTCGTGACGGGGGCGACGACGCTCCATCCGGCAATCCTAATCCCCATCGCAGCCGCGTCGATCTGGGGGATCGTTCGGCTGGGCGGAATGCTTATTCGGTCCGCGCCCCCGCGCGGGGCTCAATTGGTTATCGCCGCCTATATCGGTGCATGTTACACCTTCGTCTTGTTCCAGCGGCAGCTGACGACCGCCCGTTCCGAACTGGACCTTCCTTGGCTCATCCTGGCGTTCGCCATATTCACATTCGTAGGCTGGAAGGTCGGTGCCGGGCTGGTGCGGAAGGCGCACCGGAACGAGCTGGTCCGAGTGCACAGGCGGCAGGCTCAAGCCGACATTTGAGCACCGAATACCCTCTGGCTCAATGGCAGCGCAAGGGCGAAGCGCCGGCTACCAATAAAGAGGTTCGCATGCGTCGCTCATGCGAAACGTGTCCGCGCATCGACCTGTGTCAGGCGAGGCCCAGTGCGCGTAGACCGCTGATCCGGGCCATAGACATGCCGGTCGAGCCAGCTCTCCTCTTGGCCTATATCCGGCAGAGGCACCTGCTTTGACCAGACTTTTTCATCCGGGTTCCATCGGTAACCGCGAAGACGAAGCGCTTCTTTGACGTCATAGTGCGCGCCTATGGCGTCAACGATGACTGACGGAGTGGCCGACTGTGCGATCAAATCGGCAAGAGCCGTGCGACCGTCCGGGAGTTTGTGCGACAGCAATACGAACACCGCATCGACGTCGTTGCTCGCGCGGTGGGGTTCGAAGAACCAACCGGCCTGGCTCGCAAGCCAGCCGAGCTTTTGCCCATCGATTCCTGCCTCGCCCCAATCGATCTCGGATAAGGTGCATGCCCACGAAAGACCGGCGGCTTCCGGCAGCCGCCTTTCCACGAACTTGCGGTCGAACGCGGCATTGTGTGCGATGACGAGTCCAGCCGAGCGAAGCAGGCGCGTTGCCTCGGGGTCGTCGATGCTCTGGCCGGCCACGTCCGCGTCTCTCAGGCCTGTAACTCTCGTGGTTTCGGCTGAAACTGGGCAGCCAGGGTCTTCCAGCCACCATCGGATCGCGTCGATCTTCAGGATGCGACCGCGACTGTCATAACGGAAGCGGCGCAAGGCCAGTTCAATAATCAAATCGTTCGATGTGTTGAGACCGGTCGTCTCGACATCGACCACGACGCCGATGAAGGTGTCTCCCCCATAATAGGGGATGCCGGTGCGGCCTTCGCAGACCTTCACCTTGCGGAGCACCTTGCAGGTGCCACCGGCTTCGATCCGCTCGATAAGATCATGGAGGTCGTGCTGTTTGAGCATGATGCTTCCCGTGAACGTCCCTTCCTCGGTGGCGTCCGGGAGGACCCCAGACGCCACCTGTTGCAGCGTTCGCCATGCAGTTGACGCCTTGCCCCCACCCCCAACTTTGCCGGAGGTGAGGAGGCGCGGCTGAGATATTTGCCAGATGGTGAATCCAGCGTTCGCCTGGAGCGTGGCGGACCGCTAAGCGGGAACTGGACTTAACCGGCTCGCACCTCTTTTGCTCAAAGGTTGCCTAACCGCCGAGACGTGATCAGGCTCATCGGCCAGAAGGCCGTCCAGATCCTCCGGCGAGGCATCGAGGCCGATCGACAAGCCATGAAGGACCAGCGCTCGCACGAAGGATGGCAGTTCGGTGCAAGCTTTCAGCGCACAGCGATTGTCGAACACGCGTCGAGGCGCGGACAACCAGTCGATGGGATCAACGTCGATCCCCTCGCGCTGGAACCTGGCACCCGTATCAGCGGCAACGAATACCAAGCGCATCCATTGCCGGTTAGTCAGAACGATGAGATCGTCGTCCAATTGATCTTCGGCAAGAGGGTCGGCGTAGACCAGTCCCGAATAGGTGACGGGCGGCTCGTAGGACGAAGCCGCGGACATAGTAGCGAGCGCATTCTCGCACGATGGTGAACACAATTGTCGGTTCATTGGCTTTCTCCCATTCTCAAGTGGGTCAAGCAACTTAGAGCGATCGATCAGCGGACACTGAGCTAGTCCAGGCCGCACACCTGGCTCCAAGACCTCGCGACGCAAGGCAACGACCATATAGCTAACCTTGTAATCATTACAAGGTTAGGTGAGAAAACTTGTTGTTGCGGAGTTGGCTTTTCGGACATCTTTGCGATTCGACGAGCTAGTTAGTGTTGGAGAGTACCTTGTAGATCACCGTTGGGGATCGCTCATTGCCGCGCTGCTCCTTCACAATACGGCGCAGCGCTACTTTCAGGTGCCTAAGCTGCGTAATCTTGTCCTCGATCGCCGCTAGCTGATCGGCTGCAATCTGATCGACATCGCTTGCTTCGGAAGCGCGACTCAAATCCATCAGTGTTCGGATGTCGGCGATTTCAAACCCCAGACGTCGCGCCTTGCGGATGAAATCTAGCCGCTCAAAGTGCTCAGCCGAATAAGTCCGATAATTACCTTTGGTCCGCTCAGGCTTGGGCAAAAGCCCAATGCGCTCATAATGTCTGATCGTTTCGGCAGTCGTTGCAGCCGCACTTGCTAACTCGCCGATCTTCACTGCCCGGTTCAACCCCAGATGACTATTTGGAGCTTGTAGGACGGTTGTGGCGAAACGCCCACAACACTCAGGATCCGCTGCAAGGCCCCCTAACTTGGATGCACTTGGGACGTGCCCGCCCCGAGGGGCTCGACCCCCCAACCTCCAGGTTCGAAGCCTGGCGCTTTATCCAATTGCTAGAGGCGGCTACCCTATCAGACTGGGCGCTGGCGGCAGGCAACTTATGCAGTGTCGGCCTCCCTTCCGTTCGATGTCAAACGATCGAGCATTGTTCGCCGTGCTTAGCCACTGCACCCGAGCTCTTCGCAGGCTAATGCTTCGCGAGGAATGGATGGGGGCCGGGAGCGTATTCGCCCTACGACTTGAGAGATGTCAGTCCACGTCAGCTAATCGCAGTCATGGAGGTCCTCGTCGAGGGGATCGACATACTCGATCGTGGCGTTCCCGATCGCGGCGTGGCCCGAGATTTTGGCGACTGGCATCGCGCCAGCGACACTGCAAAGCTGCATCATCGTTATGCTCCCTTTCTCAATCGGCCATTCATCCGTTCCGCCTTTCGCCGACGACCGGATTACCGGACCTCAAAGCCTCTTGGCGCCCCAATCATGACCGCGGCATAGACATAGTAAACATTCTAGTGACTACAAGGTTTCACCTGAATATTTTATTGTGTGTAGCTGGGGGTGGAGCTTGGAAAGGCCCAACGCGCCTACGTGGATTCGTCAGACGGGCGAGCGCGATCCCAATGCTTCCAACATAACCCCATCGACGGGGTGGCCAGTCTTCATCGCGTTGATCACTGAGGTCAGCGACGTTCGCAATTTACGCAGTTCCCTTATTTTCGATTCCACGAGCTTCAGATGGCGTGTGGCCGCATCCAAGCGATCGTCTTCACTGCTGGACGTACCTTTGTCCAACTCCAGGAATGAACGCACATCGTCCATCTCAAAACCAAGCCCGCGGGCGTGGCGAATGAATATCATACGGTTGAGGTCGCCCTCTCCGTAATCGCGGTAGTTGCCCGTCGTTCGCGAGGGATTCGCCAGCAAACCGACGCTTTCATAATAGCGGATCGTCTCAGCCTTAGTCCCCGCCTTGCGGGCCAATTCGCCGATCCTCATCCTAGCTAATCTCCCTTCCGATTAGGTTATCGGACGAGGCGAGCCAAATCGCAATCGGAAGGACTGCCAAAGCCGGCGTCTAGGGCTCTCAAGCAAGCGCGACGCTCGGAGAAACCCACCCGCAGAGGCGGCAAGCCTAGTCGAACCACACGATCCGGAGAAGGTGGAGGCATTGGCAGCCGCCCTGTGCGGCCTAGAAGGGTTAACAATCGGGGACATGCTGGCAGGAGTTGAGATGCCGGGCGACTTCCGCCATCTGCGGCTGACAAACCTCGACCGAAACATGTATTGGGGGGCTGCTTCTCAAGCTATCAGAAACCACTTACGCTCGACTACACGCTAGTCGTGACGGTGAACGCAAGCTTGGAGCGTGAATCGAACCATGGACGGCAAGGACAATCAATACGGCGAAGGGCGAAGGGCGCGGACAAATAATTCGCTGCGCGACTTGATCGACGGCGGGGTTGGGCGGACGTTACGAGAGCCCGGCACAACCTCGCGCACGTTGAGCGAATTTGCGTCCGGTCATCGCCGACTGGCTGACCTGACCGCAGGTCTCGACAAATCTGCGACCAGCCGAACCGTCGCCGATGTGAAGCAGTCTGCAGCCTTCCTAAGTAGGGTCGACGGTCTCGGCGTGAACCTGCTGGGTGCTGGCCATGCACTAGAAGCGATGAGCGGAATGAGTTCCGCAACGCGGTTACATCGAGAACTGGGACGATCGCTCGCGGCAATGGGCAGCATCGAGGGAATGACAAACCGACATTCAGCCATGGGCAGCGCCATCGACGCGCTCGGTGGAATAGGGTCGGTTTTGAGCCGGCATGAAAGGGCATTCGAATCGCTTGGGCTGGCGAGAATGGGCCCGACGTCCGCACAATTTATTACCAATTCCGTTTTGTCTTCGGCTTCCTTCAAGATCGACCGCGCACTTCGCGATCTCGCCGGAGTCACCGCGTTCACCGGACTGATCGAGGGAGGGCTTCTGGGCAAGTCGCGATATGAGGCTATGATAGACGGAACGATGGCGTGGCGCGAGTCGACCAAGCGCCTCACGTTACAAGCCTCGCTTCATGCCCAACTGCCCGACCTCTTTTCTTCTCGTCGGCGGGCGCAATGGTCCGATTTTGGCGAGCTTCATCTCAGTGGGCTGGGCGAGCGCTTTATGCGCAAAGGACGACTCCGCACTTTGCAGGAAGAGATGGTCCGGCTGCGTCAGCCATGGGTGGATAGCGACCAGCCGCATCGAAGCGTCAGCGCGTATATCGAAGCCCGCGCACTCTGCGGTGTGGTCGAGCAATCGCCAGCGGAATCGCGGACAGTGGTAACTGCCGTGCGCGCCGAGCTTGGCGATTATCGAGAAACTGAGCCGATTTCAGAAGTCATCGTCGCCGACCCTGTGCTGCGGTCTGCTTTTAGGCTGGAAGTCGGCTATAATCCGGACCTAAGTTCGCTTCCCCCAGCGATTCTGGCTACCATCTTCGGGCCTATAGACCGCAGGGCTATGCGGAACATCGAGGTTGATCCCGATGCACTCGAAAGCGTTGTTCACCAGCGTGTCCGCCGTCTCGAATTGAGACTTCGCAGGTTTATTGACCGGCGGATGATCGTCGTGTCAGGCCCCAAATGGAGCAAGCAACGGGTCGATGGTGAGACCGTAAAAAAGTGGCGGGCGCGGCGTCAGATTGATCTAGACAACGGTCGCCGTCCAGGCCCGCTGATCGACTATGCGGGGTTTGAGGATTATCGCGCAATTATCGATCGCACTGATAACTGGAAGGACGTGTTTTCCGCTGTCTTCCCGGTACGGACATCGATCCTCGAAACGCTTCGGCGCCTCAGCCTCATCCGCAATCCGGACGCGCACTTTCGCGTCGTGACGATCGAGGACTTTCTAGATTTAGTGGTCGAGGGACGGCGCCTTGATCAATGGCTCGATGCGACTGGCTGAAAGGACATCGCAGGAACATTGTTCTGAACGCCCATGTGCGCGCGACAACTACCGAGCCGTGATGAGGCGCGAACGTCGCCAGCCTGACCGCCGGCGTTAAAAATCAGGTCGAAAACTCGCTCGCCGTTAGCACTGGAACCGAGTGGCGCGTCATATCGTGGGACTATTATCGTCCCGGCTTGAAATAGAGCTTTCCTCACAGGCCCAGGTCCGGCTGCTGGCGTCATCCCATCTCCGCGGAGTATTATGCGCATCGATTGAACCTGGCTCGAGGGGGTTTTAGTTTCCAATCGAGTACAGCCCGCCATCCTTCGATCAGTCGATTTAAATGCGCCGCGGCACGGCAAAAATTTGGTTGAGAGCTGAGGGGCGCCTACCGCCATCAACAGCCTCAGCACGGGCGCCTCTGCCGCCGCAGTCTCCCCCGCCGAGAATCCATGTGGTTCAGGTGGGCGTGTTCATGGCGGCCGCGAGCAGTAGGCTGCCATCCGACACCCGTCGGGCGTCAACGAGAAGGGGCTTCCAACTCAAATGCTTGCCATAGAGCTCGACCGGGCCGTCGAGCCAGAGGAGCGGCAGGCAGACCTTCGGGACGCTGCGTGAGAAGACAACCGTGGATGCGAACCGCCCGCCTCCCAGCGCGAAACACTCAACTTTCTCGGTCGAAGGTGGCTCGATCAAGTGCCGCGACAGCCAATGACGGACCAATTGCCTGCCGATCTCCTCGCAGATCCGGATCTCATCGGCGGTCCAGTCCTCGCTGATGCTGAACGCGAACGGCTGTAAGTGGCAGTGTAGTTCCGCGAAGTAATTCTCGGACGGCATGTCCAGTCCCAAGGCAAGCGTTGCCGGGATGCCGTGCTTGATGAAACCGATGAGCTCGGAGGCCGAAGCGTCAATCGAGACGCGCCCGCCTAGATCGAGTGACCGGATGGCCTGCCGGGCGACCATAAGACCGAAGTCCGTGACCACCCCGAAGCGGAAGGTCACGGGGGCGGATGGTGGCTCCGCCTTGATGGCGAGTAGACGACGGACGGCCTCGCGGCCACTCCACAGTCCGTCCTCATGAATAACGAACTCGTCAACCGTTACGTTTGGGAAGAACAGCCGCCCGACCGCCTTGTCCCAGCGGACGGGGAAGACAGTTTCGGGAGGGCAGGCGTGCGTCAAGATGGCCTGCATTTCGAGCCAGCTCCCGCCGGCGTCGTCGTCCTGGACGTAGCAGCTGGCCTTGCGATGGCCGATCAGGTCCGCGGCGCGCGTGGCGAACGAGCCGCGCGCTAGATCGCCCGTGCGTATGACGCGGAGCTTCGCAGCGATCTTGCGACCGATGTCGGTGCAACCGAGCTCGCCGAACTGCTGCATCCAGGAATCCAAGTTGCCGGTCGGACCGTCGAATCTGCGCATCTGGGCCATGGCATGGACGCGCCAATGCCGACCGGTCTTTTCGAGATGCTCCTTCACCGCGCGGATCACGGCCTTAGGCTTCAGCTTCTGCACGTCGGAAGCGCCGAAGTCGTGCGTTTCCCACCAGTAAGTCAGGTCAGCAATGCTGCATTGGACTTCGTGACCGACGATGAGCTTGTTGTCCTCGTGCTGCGGGTAGACCGCGATGCGTCCGATCAGATCTTGAGCAGTCCGGCTCTTGACGTCGGTGCAAAGGGTGGCTGCGCCCGTGTCGCTGAGGATTTGCACGAATTGGCACTCGTCCGGCACGATAAGCTCGCGGACCACGGTTCTGACCTTGGCCACGGTGCTCTCTGGTAGGACGAGGAAGAGAATGCCGTTAGTCACGATCCGTCTGCGCTCGAGCCATCAAGCTTTGGCTCGGATTGCGTCGAGCATGGCGCCGAGCGGCATCCTGAGCGCGCGCAGTTCGTCATAGGCCAGCAGGTCTACTGCCGCATGGGCCAGCCGCCGCACCCGGGAGGTCGCGTCCGTCGCATCGTCCGGGCCGCCGGTCTGCCGCGCCCCTTGCTTGACCAAGGCAGCCTTGGCGTCTCTCGGCTTCTCGTAAGCCGAAAATTCTGCCGTCCTGATCTGTTCCAGCACGGCCCGTTGCAGTGGATCTTCCAACTCCAGCCCGGTAATGCGGGCAGCGAAGAGTTCGGAGAGCCGCCGGCGGCGGTAGTAGCCCCACTGGCGCGTCGTTTCAGGCAGATGTTCCCGCAGCGCCACGATCCAGGATTCGAAATCGGCATCAGACGCGACTTGCTCCCTCAGGACTGCCGCCGCGGGCTCGGGCAAGGAAGCCGCGAAGTCTGCGCGCATCCTGTCATGCTCATCCGGGGACGCTTTGGCCACCTCCACGTCGCCTTCGGCCGTTGAAGCGGACGTGTCGCGCGCGAGCAAACGTCGCGCAGAGATGCTCAGGACTAGGTGCTGGGAGGAGTTCGGGCTGACGAACGTCCGCCAGATTTGGGAAGAGGCGGAAGGCGGTAGCGTCGCGACTTCGCGCCCCATGATACGATGAAGGATATCGCCGCCCTGATTGCCGATCCGTTCGACTACGTCGGATAGGTACATGCGAATAAACTCGGTCAGGGCGCCGGACCCCTTAGGCATGCCAACCACTGTGCGGATGTCGAGGTCTGGCGCGGCGGAGCGGATCAGGGCGAAGAGTTGACCGCCCGTTATCGTGGGAGCGGAGCGATCTTCAAGCGCTACCTTGATGGCGCGCAATTCGTTACTGATGTCAGTTCTGTCCATGACGCCTAGCTCCAATCAAGGGGTCGCACCGTCCCAAGCGAATGGGACGGTGCAGACCAACCAGTGACTAGCCGAGAGAAATCGACTAGGAGCTAGCCAGCATGGGTCTCAATCCATGCCGCGTACGGATTCCGTGGGCATCCCGATCCGACCTTTGGCAAAAATCATGCCCATAGAGACTAAGGTCAAGCCAAATGCGGCGCCCGTCCTCTCTTGCCAACACTTGCTAAGTAGTCGGCCCGCAATGGGAGTGCAAGCGACCTCGTCAACTTGTAGTTGGTCAGTTTGAAATTTTGCCGCGCTTGACCGGATGCGTCTGAAC
Source organism: Sphingomicrobium sp. (assembly GCA_037721775.1). Taxonomy (GTDB): domain Bacteria; phylum Pseudomonadota; class Alphaproteobacteria; order Sphingomonadales; family Sphingomonadaceae; genus Sphingomicrobium. Next base: position 78,020 of record JBBJOG010000007.1, read on the forward strand.
GCCGATCTAGTTTCGAATGAGGATAACCCAACCAACAAGCGGCAACCCGCAGGACCTTTCTGAGGGTGCGAAGATGATACTGCGGCATTTTCGCGACGAGAAGATCGGGCAGCTTGAGTATGAGTTTCCTGAGACCCTATCCGCGCTGTTCTCCAAACCCGAGGAGTGCGAACAGGCCCAAGACGAGCTATATGGCCTCGGCCTGATCGCCTTAGGCCCTGCGCTACCTAAGCACATCCCAGTTTCCAATCGGGTCAGGGCTGCCGCCGTCACGCTTGAAGGTGTCCGCTTCATAGAGCGAGGCGAACTTGACCGTTAAAACACCCAAGCGACCGCGTGACGCTGTGCGGCAAGACATCAGGCGCGATCGGAAGACGGGAAGGCCTTAAAGCTAAGGTCCGTTTTGTGCCGGTCGTTCCCGGAATTGCGAACGGACGGCAGAAATCGCGCTCTGACGCTTCAAAGCAGACCGTCGGCTGTCGGCCAAGTTCAGCCGGTCGGCTCAGCGCCCATCCCGGTCGTTGCATGCCCTTGACGGACTTCCCGAAAGCCGACGGTGGGCTTTCGCGTATGTGCAGTCGGAGCTATGTCGCGAATAGGGTGGAAGCTGACCTGCCGAATTCGGTCTAAAGTGGGCTGGTGTCGAGCTCGGTGAACGTCCATTGTTTAGCGGTAATCGGCCGGCAGCGCGATGCCACTGTCGCTCGCCCAAGCGATGCGGCCGTGACGAACAAAATAATGGGCTCGGCACCCTTTGGTTCGCCAGATAGACGGGTGCAGCATGACAAGTCCGCCCCGATGGACCGTTGCTCGCCAGCTCGGATCGTCTCGCTCGACAAGGCTAAGCTGGATATGCGCCTCGCATCCGCACGGGCATAGCAGCGCTGCCTGCCAGACCGCCCCCGTCGCCGACGAGATAGACGCGACGCTTGCCGAATTGATCCGGGAGATCGTCGACAAATTGTGCCCGGTATCGTGGAAGAAGGTTGTCACCCAGCCATCGAGTGAGATTTGCGAGCCACTTCATGCGGCAGCCTTCCGCTCGCTGAGCTCGGACCATTCGAGCAGCGGCATGACGTCGCCGCGGCCGACATGCTTAGCCAGCGCCAAGCAAGGATCGCCATCTTCCAGATGCTCGTAAATACCATGGCTCAACGATACACGGTGGATCGCATATTCGCCGTTGGGATCGATCCGATAGGGATGAAGGCGCGCGAGAAGCTCGTTCACCGCGAGGCTCGCGATGAACATGTCGAGCTGGATCACCGCCGGGCGATCTTCGACGACCCCGCGCAGATAACCTTGCGCGAACTGCCCTTGTATGCGGCACGATCTGTCCGATAGAGGCCCGCGGCTCGCACCTGCTCCATGGTATATACCTTGCGGCTTAGCAGGCTCGATCCGCCGGGCTGCAAATAGTGGACCGTTCCGCAAACCTGATCGACGCCGCCCTGCCCAATCCTACCCCCGGTCGACACAAGGCATCAGTGCTGTGCGCAGAAGCACGTCCTGTGCGCAGATGGGTCTCCAATCACGCTGACGAGATTCACCCCGGCAGCAAAACGAACAGAAGCCTGATCAACAAGCAGAGCCACGGGTAACAGCGCGAACGCCCATGCAAGCAGCGTATCGAAAGCGCCGAGCGCCTTAACCTCTGTCCAAAGAAGGGAGCTGTCGCCCGCGAAGGCCAGCGCCGCTCCACCCAGAACGACAGCAGCGTGGACCACGATCAGTGCCGCCACCATGGTCATCGAGCTTTTCAGCCTACTCAATTGCACATCCCTCATTTTTGAACTCCCTTTACATTCCGACGGCGAATTGTCGCTGACTCGACCGACGCCGCGCAACTAAAATATCTGCATCTGCAAGGAATTGTTTGCTTGACTCTGCATGCCCGCAGAGTCCGCGCGCCATCCATTTTACAAGTTGACTGATACACCAAAGATAGGAGGAAAATATGAGACGACTTAATTGGCCAACTTCGCAAAGGGAGTGGGAAGATCTTGCCGCGGATCTTCTCAAGGCTAATCTTAAACTTGCACACATGAGCTACGTCGATCTTGAACGCCAACTCGGCGAGATGGGCGTTGTCGATCATCATAAATACATCAGTGGCAAGCTTTCGCGAGGGCGGTTCTCCGCCGCGTACTTCTTGCAGGTTTTGGCTTGCACGGGCGTTGAGGAACTCCAGATACCCAAGCCGCCGACCCCTTAACGGAAGGTATGACTGTCGCCAGCCAAAAAATCGTTGACTGCTTCACGAGGCTCGGAGCGGCACCACGGCGAACTCGTGGACCGGAACCGTGCTCTTCGTCGATGACGAAGAGTTGGTCCGAGGCAGACCGCGGATATGCCCTCGGACTTGCGCTATGCGATAGTAAAAGGGGCACGGAAGTGATGTCTCTGGTTATACCGAGGTCGACGGGCTTGCGCCCGACCATGTGTGCTCGAGTGCGGCATCCGGCCAGCCGTCGACTCTAATTGACTGCCTTTGACAAAAGACACGTTTCAGGATTTCTCCGGGCGTCGATTTCGGTAAGCCTCGTCAATGTCACGGAGAAGCTGAACGAAGTAGGAATTTTGATCCACGGGCCAGGCGCGGCGTAAATTCGCACTCAGATGCTGGACCTCATCGGCGGTGGGCAAACGCCCCGCACCTGGACCCTTTCGATCAGCGCACATTTCCAACCAACTCCTTACCAGCCCCTGGCGTCGGGCGACTTCAGATCCTCGAGCCGCAGGCCCACAAAGCGCGCGAGCAGCCGCGGCTCCTTTCGACAATGGTCCGCCCGGCGGACTGCGCATGGCGCAATCCACCGAACCATGAGTGCATCGAACAGGCCCCCCTGCCCGTCCGCGACCGGAACGGGCAGCGGAAGCCTCGTTTCCGCATCTGTGTTTGCCGGGATCTGCTCCGCCGGGACTGCATCGGGATAGCTGCTCAGTTTGGTGACAGCGTACGACCCAGGCGTGCAGTGCCGATCGTCCCGCATGCTGCACTCGCTGCGCATGGCGATCCAGTAATCGTCCATTCTCGCGCTGGCCTCGGTGCCGCCAATGCGAACGACATCCAGTGCGCGCTCATTTCCGGTTACGAGCTTTGGCGTTGCGATCCGCATCGCGATGAACAGATCGCGCCCCTCAATCGCGTAATTGCGTGTGCGACCGTTCGTTGTGCTGACTTCCACCTCGCTCGGTTGCCAGCCAAAAGTGCGGCCGTTGAAACCGACTTCGCCGTCCGTCGAGACGATGATGGTCGCTGCCTTGACGGCTTCGATGATCCGCGGCTCGCCCTTTGGACCGATGAGCCGGGAGACGTCCTTCACCCTTACGATCGTCAGATCAGTGAAGCGGGCGGTATATCGGTCCCGAAGCCTCGGTTCTATTCCGAACAGGCTGAAGATGCCGGCTGTCAGAGCGAGCTGGAGCCCCCTGTCGATGGCGACGCCATTGAGGCTCCGCACGGTTTCAAGATTGTCCGCGGAAGCAGTTTGCCCGGTTGGGCCGAAGCCATCAATCCAGAGCGCTCCAACCGGCACTTCGGGACGTGGCGCATTGATTGCAACAAAGCCGTCGAACGCCTGCTTCGGGCTGGGCACGAACGACGGTGCTGCACCAAGGGGTGAGGACAAAAGCACCGAGCAGGCACTCAGCGTAGCAAGAAAGCGGTGGCCGGTCATCGCTGTTCGCACTCATTGTCGTCGAGATAGTCGACGACCCGCTGCGCCGTCGCGGCCCTGAGCTCGCGGCCGTCGCGCAGCTGGGGAATCAGGTTGGGATCGCCGACTGCCTCGCGGCCAAAGCGCGTCGGGGTCATGCGACGTGCGCGCAGGTGGCGTTCAATCCTCAAAAGCAACATGGAAAACGACTCCGACTGGCTTGTTCCCCTTGTGTTCTCACTTGAATTCCTACTTGTCTAGGGTTTTTCTGTGTGCCATAGGCAACAGCATGGAACAGGACCGCGCCCGCGCTGAACTTCAACGCCTGATCCGCGAGCGTCGCGAGGACTATGCCGGTCTGTCTCGGCTCCTCGGCCGGAATGCCGCCTATGTGCAGCAGTACGTCAAGAGGGGTGTGCCGCGCCGGCTGGCCGAAGAAGACCGGCGCAAGCTCGCGCGCTACTTCGATGTTGACGAGTCTCTCCTTGGCGGCCCGCCCGCCGAGCCCCGGCCGGCGGAAGGGCTGATCGCCATTCCCCGCTTTGACATCCGGGCATCGGCCGGTCCGGGGGCCTTCACAGATGGCGAGGCTCCCGTCGCGCATCTCGGGTTCGACGAGCGGTTCCTCAAGCAGCTCTGCAACGCCCGCTCTTCAGACCTCTCAATCATCCGGGTGCGGGGCGACTCGATGTTTCCCACCCTTGCTGACGGTGACGACATCATGGTCGACCGCTCCGCAGCCGGCGCGCGGCTCCAGGACGGCATCTATGTGCTGCGCCGCGACGACACGCTCACAGTCAAGCGCATCGCGGTCCATCCGGGCTCGCGCAAGCTTACCATCTCGAGCGACAATGCCTCCTATCCGACGTGGCCGGACTGCGATCCCAAAGAGGTGGATGTGGTCGGCCGGGTCGTCTGGGCGGGTCGCAAGATCAGCTGACCCTGCTCGGTTGTAGGAACTTTCCAACAATCTGCACATGATCATCATTTTGTCGGATACGCAGCCGTCACGCTGATCTAGTTCCTGATCCGTTCCGGCGGCCTTATGGAGGGAGCGAGTCCCCTTCAGCTCCCGTAGGCCGCCGGACAACGAGGAACCTGCGGCCATGCGCCTACCGACACTGCTTGCGACCAGCGCGTTGGCCCTTCTGCCGACGCTTGCGCTTGCATCCGAGACAATCAGCTACAGCTATGACGCGCTTGGGCGGCTTGTGCAGGTCGCTCGCAGCGGCACCGTCAATGACGGCGTCTCGTCGATCTACAGCTACGACAAGGCCGACAACCGAACCAACCTGACGGTCTCAACGGGCACGGCTTCGCCGAGCTTCTCGGTCAATGATGCGTCCGCGACTGAAGGCAGTTCAATTGTCTTCACAGTGACGAGGAGCGGATCCACGTCCGGCAGCGCCAGCGTCAGCTATGCAACAGCCAACGGCACCGCCACGGCAGGCTCCGACTACACAGCAGGGTCGGGTACCGTCTCGTTCGCTGCGTCCGAGACCCAGAAGACGGTCACCATTACCGGCCTCGAGGACACGGTAGTCGAGAGTGCCGAGAACTTCGTGGTCAATCTCTCGTCGCCCAGCAGTGGCGCCGTCATCGGCGATGGCCAGGGCTCCGGGACGATCAACGACAATGATTCAGCCGCGGCGCCGAGCTTCACGGTCAACAATGCTTCGGTGACCGAAGGCGGCAATCTCATCTTCACCGTTACCAAGACGGGTACGACGTCAACCAGCTTCAGCGTCAACTATGCGACCGCGAATGGCTCGGCCGCAGCGGGCTCCGACTACACCAGCAAGAGCGGCACGCTCACCTTCGCGGCAGCGGACACTTCGAAAACAGTCAGCATCGTCACCACGGACGACACCACCGTCGAAAGTGCCGAAACGCTCTACCTGAACCTGTCGGGAGCCACTGGCGGGGCGACTATCAGTGACCCCCAGGGCGTGGGCACGATTAACGACAATGACAGTACATCCAACAATGCTCCGACGCCGGCAAATGACAGCGGCTCAATCGGGCAGTGTGAGACGACCCAGTTCAATGTCACCGCAAATGACACGGATCCGGACGGCGATTACCCTCTGACCGTCACGGCCGTTACCGGCGTCGGCTTCTCGGTATTCTCGGCCAGTGAAGTCCAGTTCAGCTCCACCCAGAGCACCGGCATCAAAACGGGCACCTACACGATTCGGGACTCACTCGGCGCTACGGCAACTGCGACGCTCAGTGTCACGGTGACCAATACTGGCACTTGCACGCTGGCCGACCCCGGCGCCGGTGAAGTCACGGGCACCGAGCCGACAACGAGCACAGAACCCAGCGAGCCTCCGCCGGACGGTGGAGGCTGATGGCTCAAGCAATCCCGCCGAGCGCCTGAAGCCCGTCCCCAAGGGCAAACCGGACACGGCACCGAACCAATTCTGACCTGGAGTAATGACCATGACCTCGCTTCCCCTGCGGGTGGCGCACTGCGCCCTGCTCGCCACGACCGCTCTCTGCTTCCCTTCGCTTGCCCAGGCCGCGGAGCCTGCGCCCAAATTCACTGCCGTTGACCAGAACGGTGTCGATCTCACGAGGGGTCTTGTTCAGCTCTCCATCGATGAGGGCGGGATCGGATCGGGGGAAGGCGCCGTGCGCATGCAGCGCATTTATGCGCAGGGCGCCGGCTTTCTCGACAACTGGAGCGGCGGCCTGTTCAAGGTAACCTCCGGGGGTGTGACGAAAATCTACGTGCAGATCGCCGGCATCAGCGACACGTTCAGCGGCTCGGGCTCAACCTGGACGTCCGACAAGGCGGACGGTGCTACACTTATCATCGATGCCCAGGGTTTTTACGAATACACTGCGCGTGACGGCACGAAGATCCGCTTCCAGAACGAGTGGGGCGACAATACCGCCGTGAGCTGCCCCGGCGCAGACGCCTCGAGCTGCCGCGTGCCGCTGTCAATCACAAGGCCGAACGGGCTCAGGTTCGTGCTTGAGTGGGAGATGGGCCGCCTGTGCGACGAGGGCATTCCCGGTGAACCCGGCTGCATTAACCTGCGCACCTTCCAGCGCCTGAACAAGGTCAACTCTTCGGCTGGCTACTGGCTCAACATTACCTATGCCTCGACCGACCCGGCCAGCAGTGACTGGTTCAGGCGGACTTCGGTAAGTTTCGGCAACACCGCCAGCACCGTAAGCCCGGCTCCGAGCATCGGGTACGCAGTACCGGCGGCCGGAGTTATTGAAGTGACCGATCCAGCGGGACGCAAATGGCGCTTCACCACGGACGCAAGCGGGCGGCTGACCGGAGTCCGGCGTCCCGGGAGCACGGCGGACAATGTGAGCTACGCCTATGGCACCAGTGGAACCGTCAGCTCGGCAACGAAGGACGGAGTCAGCACAAGCTACTCCCGCGTCGTTAGCGGGAGCACTGGGACGATGACCGTCACCAATGCGCTGAGCCAGGCGAGTGTGGTCACGTCGGACCTCAACATTGGTCGGCCGACCTCGTTCAAGGACGCACTGAACCGGACGACCACCTTCAGCTACGAGAGCAGCGGCCGGCCCAAACGCACTACGCAGCACGAGGGCAACTATGTCGAGCTGACCTACGACGCCCGAGGCAACGTGACTGAGTCAAAGCACGTCGCCAAGGATGGGGTGAGCTTCGTCAGGAGCAGCGCAAGCTATGACGCGAGCTGCGCAAACCTCGTCAAATGCAACAGCCCGAACAGCACCACCGATGCCCGGGACAATGTCACCAACTATGTCTATAACACCACCCATGGCGGTGTGCTGACGGTAACTGCGCCTGCTCCCACCAGCGGCGGTGTGCGGCCCCAGACCCGCTTCAGCTATGCCCAGGTTACAGCTGTGTCGGGCGATCCCGTCTACATGCTGACAGGACTCGCCGCCTGTCCGGCGGGCTCCACCTGCACCACAGCCAATGAGGTCAAGGCGTCCGCAGCGTACAACAGCAATCTGGTTCCGACCTCCACCACGCGGGGCAACAGCAGCGGCACGCTCGCCGCGACCAACGCCTTTACCTATGATCCCAGAGGCAATCTCCTGACCATCGATGGCCCGCTTACCGGAACGGCGGATATGAAGCGCTACCGCTATGACGCGGCCGACCAGCTGGTCGGCGTGACGTCGCCGGATCCTGACGGCACCGGTGCGCTGAAGCCGCGCGCAATCCGGGTCACGTACCGGCCCGACGGGCAGGTCAGCAAACAGGAGCGCGGCACGGTCCTCAGCCAATCCGATGCCGACTGGACGAACTTCGCCGCCGCCGAAGCGGTGGATGTGAGCTTCGATGCCAGCTCCCGACCAATCAGGCAGAAGCTGTCCAGCGGCACGACCGCTTACGCACTGACGCAGCTAAGCTACGATGCTCTTGGGCGCGCCGACTGTCAGGCTGTTCGAATGAACACGGCTGTCTACGGATCCCTGCCGGCAAGCGCCTGCACCCTGAGCACTCAGGGGAGCCATGGCCCGGATTCCATCAGCAAGACCGTGTATGATGCGGCGGGGCAGGCCACCCAGATCCAGATCGGTGTCGGGACGGCCGCCGCCGCCAACGAGCGGACGCTAACCTACACGAACAACGGCGAGCTCAAGACCCTCAAGGACGCGGAGAACAATCTCACCACCTATGAATATGACGGGTTCGACCGGCTGCTGAAGACCCGATACCCAGTCGCAACCAAGGGCGCGAGTGCGAGCAGCACAACGGATTACGAGCAGCTCGGTTATGATCCAAACGGCAACGTGATCTCCAGGCGCCTTCGTGACGAACAATCGATCGCCTTCACCTATGACGCGCTCAACCGCCCGACGCTGAAGAACCTGCCCGGGACCGAGCCCGACGTGACGTACGGGTACGACAATTTCGGCCGGCTTACGTCCGCCAATCAGACGAACAACAACCTGTCGTTCACGTACGATGCGCTCTCGCACAACCTGACTCAGGTGGGGCCGCAGGGCACGATCGCATCTGAATGGGATCTCGCCAACCGCCGGACCAAGCTCACCTATCCTGGTACCGGTTTTTATCTGAACTACGATTACCTGACCACGGACGAGCTGACGAAGATCCGCGAGAACGGCGCCACGACGGGCGTCGGCTTACTTGCGACATTCGCTTACGACGATCTTGGCCGGCGGACCTCTCTTACCCGCGGCAACGGCACGACAACGTCCTACAGCCATGATCCCGTGTCGCGGCTCGCATCTTTGACCCAGAACCTCTCGGGCACAGCCAATGACCTCACGATCGGCTCGTTCACCTACAATCCCGCGAGCCAGATCATAAGTCAGAGCCGGTCAAACGATGCCTACGCCTGGACCGGACACGTGTCAGGCAGCACGGCGAGCGTCGCCAATGGTCTCAACCGGCTCACTTCAGTTGGCGGAACCGCCACCACGCATGATGCGCGCGGCAACCTCACGTCCGACCCTACCTCAGGGAAAACTTACGGCTACAGCTCAGAGAACCTTCTGACCTCAGCATCCGGTGGGGTTACCCTCGCGTACGATCCGGTGCTGCGGTTGTACCAGGTTGCAGGCACTGCAACGACCAGGTTTGCCTATGATGGGCTGCAGGCCATCGCCGAGTACAACGCAAGCAATGCTCTCCAGCGCAGGTTCGTATTCGGGCCGGGCGTGGATGAGCCGTTGGTGCAGTATGAAGGAAGCACCACGGGTGATCGTCGGTTTCTGCATGCCGACGAGCGCAGCAGCATCATTGCAGTGACGGACTCGAGCGGGAACAAGCTCGCCATCAACGCTTATGATGAGTTCGGAAAGCCTCAGAGCACCAACTCGGGCCGGTTCCAGTACACGGGCCAGATGTGGCTTCCGGAGGTTGGCGTCTATCACTACAAGGCGCGCGTCTACGCACCTCAATTGGGGAGGTTCTTGCAGACTGACCCGATCGGCTATGGCGACGGGATGAACATGTATGCCTACGTCGGAAACGATCCGATCAACTTAGTCGATCCGCTGGCGATGACGGCCGAGGCTGGAACCGGACCGGAAATCTTCGTGATTCTGAAACGCATTGAGCCCGTAGCTGCATCGTTCATGTATGTCGCAGCTAGCGCTGCCGCTGCCTTCGGCGACCGGGCAAGCAATGACGGGGGTGGCGATGGGGGAGAGTCGCAAAGGGAGCGGCGAAAGGAAAAGAAACTGCCGCGTTGCGCGCAGAACTTCCTAAAGCGACGTATTGCGAGTAATCCTGCCGACATTACCCTTCATAAAGGCGGGTCAATATGGAACTGGTTTGGTAATTCAGTAACATATGGCAATAACATCTATCTTTCCGGTGACACTTTTGGTCGCACGGATAAGAATGCTATCATTCATAAGTTCCACGAAATTTGGCATACGAGTCAGAATGCCAGAATGGGTCTTAGTGCATTGCATCACGGTGCTGGCTACGTCGCTTTTACTGGGCACGATTCATCACCTCTAGAGCAGGCGGCGGTCGATTTTGCGCGAGCGACTTATAACGCTTATCAAAAGGCGGGATTGGATAAGACATGTCCATTGTGAAGGGTTGGAAAAAGCCGCTTGTCGTCCTTGTCGCAATTACCAGCTTGACTGGTTGTGATCGGGGTTCATCTACCTACAATCGCATTAATGATTTACCGCATTCCGAATGGGATATCTATGCTGCCACCTTACCGGTAGAACAGCGCCTAGACCTACACAAGGAGATCATGGAGCGATCCTGGCACAATCCTTTAATGACCATCTCGGAGTCCTTTAACAAAGACCCCAAAGAAACATACGATCAACTTATAAATAGACTTAAAGCTGGGGATCAATCCCGATTTTATCTGTCTGTCATCTATTCGATTGATGAAAGTTATAATTTCAATATCTGCGATCAAGATGATCGAAAAGTGGTGCAGAGCTATTTACGAAAAATTGCGACAGACGCGGTTAGAGAGAGTGATCGCCCAGATTTTTACCGTTGTTGATAAGCGCACAGTGCAGAACGGTGATAGCAAGATAAAAGGACTGGCTCCCCCTTCGGGTTAACCTGTTGTCTGCACACTGCGTCCTTCTTGCTTCCTTCCACCCGCCTCTCCGCGCCGTTATTTTGGACCGTGAAGGAGATTTGGACTGCCATCGAAAAAACACAAGCCGGAGGAGATCATCGGCAAGCTGCGCGAGGCTGAGATCTGCTAGCGCCGGGGGCAACTGCTGCGGTCACTACAAGCGCGCGTCTATGCACCCCAGTTCGGAAGATTCATGCAGACCGACCCGATCGGATACGGCGACGGGATGAACACCGTCGTGGCCAACGCGATGCTTGCGATGAGCTTGGTAAAGGTCATTTGCAGGAATTCCTCTGAGACGCGCAAGGAACCGGCTTCGCGCGCGTCGAAATCGAACGGGAACAGCGTGGCGGATGGTTCAGCTCAAGCCCGGGGCGACCCGCCCACCATGGCCGCGCCGCGCGCCGCGCTCCGGAAGAAAGCGGCCGCGAGCAACCACGGCACCGCGAAGGTCATGCTCAGAACTCCGCCGTGCGGGTCGGTCGACAGGCCGATCGCGCTGAGTATGCCTTGCACGACCGCCGCGGCGACCATCGCCCGCGCCATTCCGGCCGGCGCGAACCGCGCCAGGACCGCACCCCCAAACGCCACCAGCAGTACCCCGCCGAACAGGAGGTTGTACGGGCCGTCGCCGATCATGCCGACGGCGGCGTTGACCCAGATCGTCATGAAAGCTGTGACGATCGCGCCCGCGGCGCCGAGACGGTAGGTGAGGCCGCCCGATTTGCGGAACAGGAATTCGACTGCGAGCCCGACGAGGCCGAAGAGCACGCCCATGAAGACGAAATCGGACAGCGTCCACGGCGCGTTCGCGAAGTAGGGGAGCGATAGCAGCAGCGCTGCGGTGCCCCAGCCGAGTATCCTCCAGGGAATGCCGTGCCCTGCGGCCCCATTTTCCGTGCTCGTCGCCATTGCCTTGCCTCCGTACATGAGTGAGGCTCGGATATGGTCGGCGCGGCGGTTGAGCGTCATGAGCAACTTGTGAGGTTTTGCTGAAAAGTGGCTGACAAGGTGCTCACTGGAGGCGAGAGCTTCCGCTTCGATCGATTCTTGCTCGATCCCCGCGACCGCCGGCTCAGCCGGGACGACGTGCCGGTCGAGCTCAACGCCCGCTACCTCGACGCGCTCGTCCTGCTCGTGCGCGAGGGAGGGCAGCTCGTCTCCAAAGACCGCTTCCTCGAAGAGGTCTGGCGGGGGGTCCCCGTCACCGACGAAGCGCTCACGCAATGCATCAAGACGCTCCGGCGGCAGCTCGGCGACGACGCCGCGCGGCCGCGCTTCATTGAGACGGTGCCCAAATACGGCTACCGCTTCATTGCGTCCGTCGAGGCGGCCGACCGTGAACCCGCCCCGCCGCCCGCAGCACCGGCTCGACCGGTGGCTGCGGCGCCGCCCTCCTCTTCGTGGCGTAAGTTTTTCGTGCTCGGTGGAGCGGGCACGATCGGGGGCGGGGCCGCGGGCATTTTCGGTGGGCTGTTCTACGGCTTCCTGGCGGCCCCGCCGCCGCTGCAACCCGGAATGGGGGCGGTGTCGGTGCTTCTCGTCCTCATCTGCGTCACGATCGTCGTCGCGCTCATCGGCGGCGCGGGCGTCGGCTTCGGGATCGCGGCGGCGGGGTTCGCCTCCGGTCGCAACCGGCCGTGGAGCATCGTCGGGGGCGCGACCGGGGGGCTGGTGGTGGGGGCATTCGCCAAGCTGCTCGGTCTCGACGCGTTCGACCTACTATTCGGCCAATCGCCGGGCGATATCACCGGGGCGGAGGAGGGCGCACTGCTTGGCGGTGCGGTCGGGCTGGGGGCTTGGCTGGGCAGCCGCGGAGCGGGGTCTCCCTCCCTCCAGCGCAGCATAGCCGCTGCGGGTCTTGCGGGCGGCGCGGCGGGCGTTCTCATTCCGCTGCTCGGCGGGCGGCTGCTGGGCGGAAGCCTCGATCTCCTCGCGCGCCGTTTCCCGAACTCCCGTCTTCAGCTCGATCAGATCGGCGGTCTGTTCGGCGAAAGCGGTTTTGGGCCGATCAGCCAAATCGTCACGGGCTGCCTGGAGGGCGCATTGTTCGGCGGCTGCATCGTCGGCGCGATGATCCTTGCGCGGCGGAGTTTGAGAGCCAACGATGAACAATATGGTGATAATCGACGGCTGATCGAGTCACGTGAATCTAAAGTTCGCTGCATAAGGTCCGATCGGATTTCTGGCGGAAACGCCTAACGGAGGCGAGGATTTCGTCGGCGGTCTTTGTCCACTTGAAGGGTTTCGGGTTGTCGTTGTGGCGGTCGATGAAGTTGCGGATATCGGCTTCGAGCTGGGCGGTCGAGCGATGGACGCCGCGCTGGAGCTGCTTTCGGGTCAACTCGGCGAACCAGCGTTCGACCTGATTGATCCATGATGCCGAGGTCGGCGTGAAGTGGACGTGATAGTGCGGGCGGCGGGCGAGCCAGGCGCGGACCTTGGCGGTTTTGTGGGTTGCGTAATGTCCATGACGAACAAGAGGTAGAGTCTCGTTTAGGCGTAAGGGTTCCCAATTGAGCACCTACACCGCCACGATCCGCTCGAGCCGCAGGGGCGATGGAGGACGACCTCACAAGGGCAAGCGAGGACGTTCAACCGCGTGGATGAACGTCCGGTTTCACCCGAAGCGGACAATTGCGGCTGATGTCTGCTTTCGACCCAAAGCAGACATAAAGCCAATGTCGGCCTTTGGACCCACTGACGACGAAGCCACAGCCTGCAAGCGCTTCCGAGTGCTCGACAGGGATGGAGGTGGCCTTCGGCTTTAGGAGCTGCCTGAAACAATGGCTCAGGCGCCACTGGCGCTGCTGAAGCTGCGTTTCAAGGTGACGCCGAAGTTCAGATGGCGGTTTCTGTCGCGAAATTCTCGAAGGGACAATTCCGATGCCGCTCGGTTGGGGAGGAACATCAGCCGTTCGCGCAGGCTCTGGGTATCGAACAAATTGTCGACATCGAGCGTGATCGCTGTGCGCGCATCGGGCCGGTACTCGAGAAATGCAGTCCCGAACGGCCCGCTGTTGAAGCTGGAGTCGAACTCGTCGGTGCGGAAGAAGGTAAACCTGTCCCGGTCGGCGACCACGAAGCCGTAAGAGAAGGCGCCGGCGTCACGCCTGACATCGACGCTCCACTCCCAGTCAGGGAAAAAGCCGCTGAAGTTGCGGGGCTCGCCGCTGATCGGATCTTCGACGCGGGTTCGCTGAATCTGTCCGTTGAACTTGGCGCGAAGGCCGCTCCACAGGGCACTGAGAGGAGCGTCGAGTGTCAGCCGCGCAAAGCTGCGCCTGCCGGTTCCGATATTGCCCGGAGCGTCGAAAGCCCGTCCGTCCTCGCCGAAGACGAGCACGCGGTCCTGGAGCAGGCTGATGAGATCGTGCCCCAGGTCGAGCTTGGCGAGGCCGTCGCCGAGGATCGGCCGGTCCACGGTCAGACGGAACTCCCAGCCGCGCTGCGGCACCAGATTCTCGTTGCCGGCATTGACTCGGTCGTTCGACAGCTCGGCGGCGCTGATGAAGTCGGAGAAATCGAGCTGCGCGACCGCGCGCCGGATCGTGAACTGCGTGTGCCAGCCGCCCCCGGGCTTCCAGTCGACGGTCGCAGTCGGCTTCAGGAAGCGCAGCGAGCGATCGGCGAACGCGTCGCCGCGTACCTTCAGCCGTGAATATTCGAAGTTGAGCCCGGCATCGATGCGCAACGCCGGACTGAGCGATCGGCCGGCGTTGACGAACGCTTCTCCCCGCGTCTCCCTCACAGTTGCACTGTCGATCGGCAAATCGATCCGCGTCCGCTCGCCGTCCGGATCGATGACGAACAACTCGACGTTGCTGTCGAGCGTATTCAGCACCGCTTCGCCGCCCGCCTCGAACGAAAATCCGGCAATGTCCTGGTGCGACCAGCTAAGGCGGCCGATCCTCTCGTCGAGGCTTGCCTCTTGCGTCTGTTCGAAGCCGCCGACCACCTGCGCGCCGTCGCTCAGCAGGCCGCTGCGCTCGATTAGGGCGTCGAAATCGTCCTTTTTGTGCCGTGTCGCGAGCCCGACCAGCTTGATAGCTCCGCCGGCGAGCGGCCGGGTGATGTCGCCGCCGATTTCAAATTCCGGATTGTCGTAGTCCTGGATCAGCGAATCGTCTCGCGGGGAGCCGTCCGCCGGGAAAACGCGATTGTCCCGCTCCAGCTTAAAGGTGCTCGGCTCCCAGCGGCCGTTGAGCCGGATCGCGCTGTCACTCGCACGCTCAAGCGCCCAGCTGCCGGACAGATAGGTATCGCGGTCGTTGTATCTGTTGAACTTGCGCCGGAACTCGATTGCGTCGCCCGTCGCGGGGTCTGAAAGGGTGTCGGTTCCCTCGTCCACAAGGTAGTTGTGCTCGGTGGCCGCCGACAGGCTGATGGTCGAGGCTCCACGCTGGATCATCGCCGAGCCGGCTGCATTCGGCGTAATTTGCCCGGTATAGGCGCGCCGTGCCGACATGGTGACATTGCCGGTAGTTCCACCCACGGCCGACAAAATCACGTTGAGAACCTGGCTCTTGCCCGAATATTCGGCGCCATAAAGATCGCCTGGACCGACCTCCACACGTAGGACGCTGCTTGCCGGGATCCGCGCCAGAGTGGTTTCGAGACTTTCGGCCTTGGAGCTCGGCCTGACGCCGTTGATAACGACATTGCCGGCCGCTCCGGCGAAGCCGCGGACGTCGTTATTCCCTTCGTCCAGGGTGAAACCCGGCACCCGGCGGACGATGTCGAGCGCGGTGCGTGGCACAAAGGATGCGAAGAAATCCGCCTCGTAGACGGTGGTGCGCTGGTTGGGGGCAGCGATCGGCGGCGGCGTGCCCGGCGGCGTCACCTGGGCAGGCGTCGCAGAGGCGATCACAATGGCGGTAACGCTGACGAACCGTAGCATCAAATCGCCAGCTCGAGCGAAGAGGAACTCTCGTTGCTTCCTATGCGCGGCGGCAAGGCATCCAAGAATTGCCGTGCCGAAGCAATCCACTTAAGTCGTGCCTCAAGCTCTAATTTGGTCGCGAATGAAGCCAGCCCTGCGAATCCAGACGGCCTCGCAGTCCCGACCACGTCTGGCTTTTTGAGGGCTGCTTCAGTCCGAGCCTGGGCACCTGCGAGAAATGTGGCTCGTTCCCTTTGGCTCATTGACTCAAGAAAAAATGCTCTGGTTCGAATGGGCTCGGGCATGGCCTCGCCGGCATTCGCTGGAAGCGAGCGGACCCATTCTTGAAACGCCATTTCCCCCTCTTCGGTCAGCCTGAACAAGCGCGCGCCGCCATCCCCTGAAGCGGCTTCGAGCAGCTTCAGGCGCTCCAGCTTTTTCATTAGCGGGTAAATCGCTCCCGCGCTCGCGCTCCAGCTTGATGAGGCGGAGTGATCGAACTGCCGTTTCACCGGGGTAACCCAGCTCGTAGTTGTCACCCGGTTGTTGGTCCCCCAAGATCCTTCATTCAATTCTTGCCTCCTTCCCAGCAGCGATGAGCAAGCCATTGATGAACCTGATTCGCGTCGTGCCGCGAATGAAGGGATGCAGATTTGCGAAGACCTGGGGCCCGACCGCCCTGAACCCGGGAATGATCGGCTGATCGTCGCGCCATAAGCGCACCAGAGAGTCACCATCCCAGTGAAAGTGGTAATGGCTCCGCTGACCAGACCGAGTTAGAAATGCGTGCGTGATCACAAGCTGACGCTTGGTCGTGATCGTTCTGAGCGGATAGGAGCCAAGTACCTCGAAGGTGTCGAATAAAGGGGGTTGAAGAACAGAGCCGTCGTCGCGATCACCGACGGCTTGCCGGAATGGCGAAATGTCTCCGCCAGCCAGACGATCCATGACATGTTTCGTCCGCTCGGTTGCAGACAGCAGGACCGCAGCAGCAGTCTCACCGCTGCCGTCGGGCAGCAGCATGTCGAAAGCTGCCTGTCCGTGAGGGATAAGCTTCAGGAAGGGCATGGCGGCCGCGACTTCGATCCAAGCACCACCTGCCAACCGATAACGCCCGGCGAACGGCGTGACCTCCACCGACTGCACAGGCGGCGGCATCGCGACTTCTCCACCGAACAGCAGAGCCTCCAGTGGAGATGCCGCACCGGCAGCGAACAGCGCTTCGCGAAGCGGCACACCCTCCCACGCCTGATGCGAGGTGAAGATCAGCGACAGCCGGCGGTCGGGAAAGCGGCTGAACCAAGCGTTGGAACCGTCGTCTTCCACCCCGCTATGAAAGACGTTGAGCACCGGACCGACGCCCAGGTTCGCCTGTCGCACCCACCAGCCGCGGGCATAGGAAAGCGTTGGCGCAATTGCGACGATCTGCGGCTCGGTCAGCCTTGCAACGAGGTCGGAGCGCAGAACTCGTCCGCTCTCCAGCGCCTGCTGCCACCTGAACAGATCGCCTGGCGTGCTCACGACCGCGCTCGGCCCCAGCCTGCCGGACCATTCCTTTCCTCTAGGCTCCGGGGGCAGAGATCCGCCGAAGGGCGTGGGCCACTGCGACTGCGGCCAACGGTCGCTCATGAAGCCGCTGTTCGTCATCCCCGCTGGCTTGAAGAAATTATCGCGCACGAAATCCGCAAAGGGCTGGCGGGCGACGGTTTGAACAATCATTGCGAGCAGCCAATAGCCGTCGTTCGAATATTCCCACATTTCGCCGGGCTTGCTACCGAGCGTTCGCTTGTAGACTTCGTCTTTAATTTCCCGCGCATCCGGCTTTGGCAGGCGCTCATACAGGCCGTAATCGTCCCGGATACCAGAGGTATGGGCAAGCAGATGATCGACGGTGATATTGGCGAAGCTCGCTGGCGCGCCGGGAAGATACCTTGAGATCGGGTCGCTCAGCGACAGCTTTCGTTCTTGAACCAGTTTCAAGATGGCCGTGGCAGTGAATTGCTTCGAGACGGACGCGATGTTGAACACGCTTTCGGTGGTCAGACCGGTGCCGTAGGCCTTCGCAAGTACGACCCGGCCGTCGCGGGCAGCTAGAAACGAGAACGCATACCCGTACGACGCAAAGCGCTTAAGATATTCGTCAAGGGTATGATCGATGCTGCCGGTTTCAGGCTGCCGCGTCGGAACGCGTGCGGGCGAACTCGCCGCCATCGAAAGGACAGCCGCGACGAGGACCAACACCGTGGAATGGGATAATCGCATGATCAAATCTCCCTTTTGGGCTCACTAGTCGTCATGTTCAGATGCGTCTAATGCATATTAGATGAGGTTGGCATTCGAAACTCGCATAATGCGCCTTGAAGTTCGTCACGCGAGGGCGGCAATCGCACTCGCCGAGGAAGGCAGTTTCAGCAGAGCGGCTCGTCGACTGGCGATCACGCAACCGACGCTAAGCAAGCTGATCCAGCGTTTGGAAGATGTCGCTGGCCAGCCGCTGTTCCATCGCCGCCCATCGGTCCATCCAACCTGCGCGGGAGAACTTCTGCTCGAACACTTGGCGATAGTCGTCGAGCAAACCGATCGTGGCTTCGAGCGCATCGGGCGACTCGCCGCCGGCGAGGTAGGTGCCCTCGCGATCGGTTTGCCGACCTGGGTGCTGGCGACCTTCGTTCCGGATGCCCTCCAGGCACATCGTTCGAAACGGCCGAATGTCGAACTAAGGTTGCAAGACATATCGAGCGCCGCCCAATTGCAGGGTCTGCGCGCAGGAACGCTCGACTTGGGATTCCTCCGTTCGGCGCCGGATGAGCCGCGCATCTCGCACGAACTTGTCTGGGAAGAGAAATTTTGCTTGGTTGTTCCCAAAAGCCATCGACTGTCACAGTCACCGGTCATCCGCGTGGCGGATCTGGCGAAGGAGCCGTTTATCGGCTTTCCGCGGTTGATCGCTCCGGGCCTGTACGGCCAGATCGAGGAGTTACTGGCATCCGCCCATGTTGTCCCCAAGTCAGTGCAGGAGGCACATGACTGGCTTACGATTCTCGTCTTGGTCAAAGCGGGCGTCGGCGTCGCTGTGGTGCCAAGTTCGCTGGCGCGTCTCTGGTCCGACGGTGTCGCATTTGTTCCTATCGAGAACGCGAAACGGGAAGTGCGTACCTACGTCTGCTGGCAGGCTGATGCGCCCGACACGCTCGTCGCCGACTTTCTCGACACGCTCAGGCATACCCGGCACACCTTTATGCCCAAGCCAACTGAGGATCGTTGACGGTTCCGAAGGTCGTTAGTCCGGTCACGCGAAACGCATGATCCTGCAAATGGTATGGTCAGCGACACCTATATGGCGGCAATGTCCGCTTTCCACCCAAAGCAGACATTCGGCACCCCCCTGCTAGCAGTTGGAGAGGAGGCGTTATGTGGAAGTGTCTCTTTGTCTCGCTGACGCTCAGCGGATGTGCGGCTGCTTCCGAGGGCGCCGGCACGATTCCCCGCCCGCCATTGGTGTTGCGCAGTGGCTCACCAGCGCTCGAAGTTGGTGAAGGCACGGTCCGGATTCTCGCCGACAAAGCGACCACAGGCGGGTCATGGTCAACACTCGAGCGCATCGAACCGCCAGGAACCCGAACAGGCTTGCATCGCCATAACCGGATGGATGAAGCATTCTACGTCGTGAGCGGCACCTTCAGTGTCCATATTGGCGGTACCCTGCATCGCCTCGGTCCCGGCGGTTTCGTCTTCATTCCGAAGGGCACTCCCCACGCCCAGGGCAACTCAAGTGACCAACCTGTAAAGATCGTCTCATTCTTCTCACCGGCGGGCTGGGAACAATCCACGCGGGATAGAGCTAACCTTCACGCGCGACATCCAATCGGCACGCCCGACCGAGTGCCCGGGCCAATGTGACTGCTAGGCCAACCGTCACTGACAAAGGCCACAAGACTGCGCCAACCACGGCGTAAAGGAACCCTAGGTTCCCAAACCCGGGATAGCCGAAAAGAGTCTCCCAAAGCCAGAATCCCAGTGCATAAATCGAGCCCCAGACGGGGTTGGCGAAGGTTGTTCCGAACAGAAGCTGAGTTATGACTGGCAGAAGCGTTCCCAGCATTAGCGCGATCAATGCCAAGGTCGGCGCAGTTACCGACAAATTGAGCGCACCGAACCAATCAACTTGATCCGCGTCAGACATGAGGAGGTTATCGCTGCCAGAGCAAATGTCGGCAAGTGCCGTAAGTAAACATCCCGCTTATGTCCGCTTCGGGTCGAAAGCGGACGGCAGGTTTTAGCGCAGCGCAGATGCTACCTCAGTAGCTTTTCGAAAACCGCCTCACCGTCGGGACTCGTACCAACTTCCGCCCACCCTGATCGCTTATAGAAGTCCACAGCGCGTGTGCCCTTTCCTGTGCTGAGAGAAAGCCGACCAATTCCCTGCTCGTACGCCCATTCGATCATTGCGTGGTGCAAGGCGCGGCCAATGCCACGACCTTCCGCCTGCGGGTCAATAAACAAGGCCCATACGGTCGCCCTAGGTGCATCGATGGCACCGAATCCGTAAATGCATTTGCCCGTCGCCGCGACCCAAGTGCTGCCCGCCGCGATAAAAGCAGATAACTTTCTTCTGTAACGCGCTGCGGGTCAGACAGGCGGTTCTCCGCTACGCGTTTCCTTAAGCGGTGCATCGCGGGCACGTCGGCAGCGACGGCGGGGCGAATCGCAAACTTCATTTTTCGGGCGTGCCAGCGGTATCTAATGTCCGCAATGGGTCGAAAGCGGACGTTAGGTCACGGATGGAAAAGCGCTTCGCTGTGTTGTGGGGTTGCGTGTTCTGGCCTCAGAGACGTCCAGCGGCGCCGCTCAATCTTTCCGCTGGTTCGAAGCCGGCGAAGACCTTGAGAGTCAGTGCAGTTGGCCTGGGTTGCCAATTCGCCTCGATCGCTATCGCGCGTTTCCGCTCTTCTGGGGTGAGCTTGGCCAACTCGGCGTCAAGTGCAGTCCGCATTTCCGGCGAGTTGCGCGCAGCCATGAGGAAATGGGCGTAACCCCGGCCGGCATCTCGCGCCACCGACGGCGCGCCGGGGGGTGCCAATCCTGCGTATAGACCGCCAATTGCCATGAGCGCGGTTGGGTTTCCTTGTGCTGCTGCCATTTCAAGCCACCGCAGACTGCCTGTCGTGTCGCCGTCAGAGAACAGGTGTGCAGCAACGTCCTCTTGTGCGAGTGCGTATCCGGCCTCCGCAGCGATCAGCTTGTAGCGCAGCGCCAGCTTGGGATCGATTTTGACGATGCCTTCACCCTGACCGTCAAAGTAACAACCGTACTTGTAGGCGCCGAGCGGATCGCCTCGCTCCGCCGAAAGCTTGAACAGCTCAAACGCCTTTCGCGAGTCCTTCGCGACCCCATCCATGCCTAAATGGTGGAGCATTCCGAGGTAGTAGGAGGCCTCGCCGCTGCCGGCATTTGAAAGCGACGTGAGTTTTTGCGCGAGCTGCAGCTCTGCCGCGTACAGAGGAGCAGGCGCAATTAGGATAGTAAACGCGAGGGCGAAGCGGATCAGAAACTGCAATTTAGGCATCACTTAATCCTCCCCTTGCGTTGATCCGGCATACCACGAGGCAAACCAATGCACTGCGATATTCTTAGGTCGTTCCCGGCTAAGCCTTCTCTTCGTCAGCCACGGTTGCCTCGCCTTCCTTTAAGCCCCGCACGCACCGGACCACACTCAAGAGTATGAGAGCACGCGTCGGGCGTAGAACCATGTCTCTTGAACCATAGCTCCCTAATGTCCCCTTTGGGTCGAAAGCGGACCTAAGCCGCTAATGTCTGCTTTGGGTCTCGGCGGGTTCCACATCTCAATGCGCTAAGGCTTCACCCCATAGCGTTCGAACTCGG
This sequence comes from Sphingomicrobium sp., assembly GCA_037721775.1. GTDB lineage: Bacteria > Pseudomonadota > Alphaproteobacteria > Sphingomonadales > Sphingomonadaceae > Sphingomicrobium. The sequence continues at coordinate 99,502 of JBBJOG010000007.1, forward strand.
CGCGGATGTCCGGATCGATCTTCAGGGCAGCGGCGGCGTCCGTCTCCGACTTCGCTCGGTCACCCTTCCGCGCCCAGGCTACCGCGCGACCGAACAGTGACGATGGCATTTTAGGGTTCTTCGCCAAAACGCGATCGTAGTCGGCGATGGCGTCATCAAGCCGTCCCAGACGGAGCAGGACCAATCCACGGCTATCAAGGTATCCCCCGACTTCAGGCGCATCGGCGAGCGCAGTATTGCAATCGGTCAGCGCCGATTCAAGCGCGACGCCAGCGGTCGCTTTGGACCAGCACATGTTGTTGAAGATGACCGGCTCGGTAGCCTTGGCGCGGACTCCGGCGAAATCCTTTTCGGCGCGAACAGAGTCCCCCGAGCGAGCATAGGCGATCCCTCGGCCCATCAGCAGGGCGATTTCGTCAGGCGACTTTTCCAGCGCGGACGAGTAAGCCGCGACCGCTCCGAGAAGGTCGCCCTTATCGGCCTGCATCTCGGCCTTTTCGGCAATCGCGTCGACGAAATTTGGATCTAGCTTGAGGGCGGCATCCAGGTCCGCCCGGCGGCCCGCCACGTCGGCTTTGGGCCGGCGGAGGCTGCGGTTAAGATAGATGTACGGCTCGGGTTTAAGCGCAATGGCGCGATCATAGGCCCGCATCGCTTCGGCATCCTTACGGAATGCACTGTAAATGTTCGCCGCGACAACGTGGGCATAGCTATTGTCCGGGTTCGCAGCCATGGCCGCTGCGGCCTCGGAGAGCGCTTCATCCTGCTTGCCTTGGCTCCTCAGGATGTTCGCGCGAAGCAGGTAGAGCTCGATCCATCCGGGTTTTTGCTTCAGAGCCGCAGCAGCGTCGCGCAGTGCTTCCTCGCCGTGCCCTGCTGCTCGATGGGCCTCGGCCCTATGGCCCAAGGCAAAGCTGCTTTTCGGATCAATTTTCAGCGCTTCGGTGTAAGCCGCAACCGCTTCTTGGGCCGCGCCTTTTTGTTGCGCAATCAGCCCGCGGGCGCGGAACACTACCGCGTTCCTCGGATTGATCTTTGCCGCTGCGTCAAGGTCGTTAGCGGCGGCGGAATACTCACGCTTCCAAACGCGTGCGATACCGCGATTTGCCAGCGGCCATTCACTCGTAGGATCTAGCGCGTTCGCTCGACTGAAGTCAGCTATAGCCTCATCGTAGCGTGCGTTGTTAAGGTAGAAGTTCCCTCTGTCGATGTAGCCGTCAGGATCGTCAGGAACTTTTTCGATCACTGCCGTCAGGTCGGTCAGCGCACGTTCCGTCTTGCCGAGGCTAGCGTAGGCTGATGCCCGATGTGTGATGGCGTAGCGATTGTCAGGCTCCCGCTCCAGCGCTCCAGTGTACGCGTCGACGGCATCGCGGGGACGGCTCTCGGCATCTGCGAGCATGCCGCGCCCGATGAAATTTTGTACGAAGGTCGGATCGATCGCTTCCGCCTTCTCTAAGTCACTTTTGGCACCAGCAAGTTCGCCAGCTCGAACCCGTGTGATGCCTCGGTTCGCCCACGCGTAGACGTTGCTTGGGTCGAGCTCGACGGCCTTGTCATAATCGAGAAGCGCCTCCTTGCGCATCCCTTGATTGATGAAGACTTTGGCTCGTCCAACATAGCCCGAGGACGTGGTCGGTACTTCAGCCCGGACCGCAGCGATGTCTTTACCGCTGTAGCTGTAGCCGCTCGGCATCCGCAGGATAGCAGGTCGATCGGCTAGCATTCTTAGCGCTGCCTGTTCTGCGGGCGCGTCTTTGGCAGGAAACTCGGGGACGACGCTTCGTTCGGTCTTCTCGATAGTGAACACGCCGCCAGCGACAGTTGCGTGTCGCCGATACTCGATACCACCGGCCTTCTGATCGACCACCATGCCAGTGCCAAGCTTGAAGTCGCCTAAGCCTTTCGGCAGCAGAATCGTTTCGCGCGTGCGAGTGAAGTAGGGGTACGGCACGGCGAACGGTGCATCCCTGTCCGGTCCCGGATCACGGGTGAAGTCGGCTCGATAGCCAACATTTGTTCCGTCGGTCTGGTAGTTGCCGTTTGCCCAATCGAGTTTCGCTTCGCCCTCCATCGAAAGGCGCTGCTCGCCCGTTTTCGGATCGAAGCTGGCGCTCACCGACTTTACGTCGATGAAGTCATATTGGTTCTTCCAATATTCTTTGAGCGCCCGATCGCGCGCTTCGCCAACCAGATTGGCGAGCGCAGCGTTTGCTGTGATCGCTTCGCCGCCATGCAGAATCGTCTCGATCTTGGTCGGGGCGGGTGCGGAGATACCTTCACGCGCGTCAATCCGGATAGTTGTGTCCTGCGTCGGCGCCTCAAGAGGAGCCGGGACCATCCGCACAAGCGCCGCGTCTTTCGAAAGTAGTGGGAGTCCCCACCCGAAACCGGGAACCGTCAACCTGTCGAGGCTGTCGCCGGTTCTGGTCCCGTCCAGCCAGTAGGTTCGGCCGGCAACAGTTGCCCGGACGAGAACGTGATTGAACAACCCTACCATGGGAAGGCGTGCGTCCAGCCCATCGCCGAATGTAGTGCTGACCGCAACCGGCTCGGCCTGAATGCCCATGGCGTGGAGCAGGGCCAGGAGAAGCGCCGTCTTGCCCTTGCAATCTCCGTATCGGCGGGACCAAGTCATCTCCGCATCGGCCGGAACATAGCCGCCGGCTCCCATGGCAAGCGCGACATAGCGCACCCTGTCCTGGACCAGCGCGAGCGCCGCCTCGGTGCGGACTTTTGGATCGGGTGAGAGGTTCTGGATGCGCTGCAGCTCCTTACGCAACGCACCCTGCGCGGGTAGGACGGCGGCCTTGTCATACAGGGGCGCCATGAGCGCTCCAAGGTCCGCCCACGAGGCGAAATCCGTCATCTCAACGAGGCGCCCGATGCGGTAACGGGGCGGCGCGCCTTTGGGCGGGATGATGGGCTCCACATTGTCGAGTGAGAGCTCTACGGCGGTAGTGCTGCCTGCCGTCATCGGCTTTAAAGCCGGCAGCGAGGCGGTCTGCCGGAGTCGCAGCGGCAAGGTGGTTGGCCACTGCATGCGGAGGTGCGCTCGCCCCACAGGAAAGTCATTCCAGGCGCCCGCGATCTGCTCGACATGGCCCTTCAGCGTCGGATCGCTCGATGACACTGACGCCGCAAATTCGAGGGTGTCGCCGACCTGCAATCCTTCGGGCTGGATGTTTGCGGTGAGGACGCCGTCGAGTGTTGAGCTCTCTAGATTCTGCTCGCGCCTGACGACGGTGAACGTCTGGCCTGATGCAAGCACATCAATAGTCTGGTCCCCGCGCCGGATCAGGAGCTTGTGAACGGTCAGCACATCGAAATCGGGGCGCCATGGGAGCGAGATATTCCCGGCCGCCAACCCCTGTGGCGACTGAATTTTGAGCGCCAACTCCGAGTAGACCGTTTGCCGCCCGGGTTCCAAGGCGATCTGCTGGTCCGACAGCAAGAGGCGGACTGGTGCTTGGTCTGGCTTTGCGGAATCAGCATGCTTAGCGACGGGCTTCACCCAGGCAGGCACCGGACCGATCACCGGTTTGTCCGCGGCATAAGCCGCGCTCGTGAGCGCACTAGAAGTGACGAGCGCAGCAAGAAAGATTTTCATTTATGCTTACCCTCTCCCGGGAGCGTCATAACGCTGTTGAGCGTGAATTCCAGGCACTGTCAAAGTAATGCACCAAGTATGATTTGAGCGGTTGGCGAACGTAATCTCGTTTCGCCGAATCCCGGAATTCCGCCATTTTGCAAGTGTGCCGAGCAACGATAATTGACGCAATTAGCGGCTAGTGCATTTGCTCTGACACTGCCGCCGGAGGTCCTCCGTTCGATGCGGGGCCGCCGCCCAACCTCAAGCTCTTAGTGTATGCTTTTAGTGTATGCTTTGGGTGGAAAGCGGACGCACAACGTTAGCGCCGGTCTGCTCGCATCGACCAAGCTAGGGCAAGGCGAAGCACGACGAGCGCTAAAGCTACATAGACAATCAACACAGAAATGTGAGGCACCTGCGCGTCGAGCCAAACGCCAGTGAAACCGACGAAAAGAGCGAGGATGAGAGCCAAACCAATAGCGAAAGCGGCGACAAAGACGCCGTAGATCAGCTTCGTCCGCCCGCTTGCTTCGGCGAGACTCATTCCGGCTTCTCCAAATTGGCTTGCTGCATCAGTCTAGCGTAGCGGATGCGCTAATGTCCGCAATGGGTGGAAAGTGGACATTAACGCATGCGGAGAAAAGACCAGAGCATGAGCGCGTAGAAGGCAGCGAAGATGGCTGCCGTTAGCCAAAGTGCACGCTGCTTCCCCTCCTCACACACAGCGGCGTCTTCGAAGCAGTCACCGAGCTGTGATAGCCCCATGAAAAGCATGGCAAGCGGTAAACAGAATAGGGTCACTCCTACTATCGTGAGCAGGCGCTTGGACTTTGGCGACATACGCCAGGGCTTCGCACTCACGTGTCATGTCCGCAATGGGTAGAAAGCGGACCTAACGCCTGCTTTGGGTGGAAAGCAGACATAAGCCGCTAATGTCCGGAATGGGTGGAAAGTGGACATGCGGCTAGCTTGGCTAATCTCGCTTCGGTGCGGGTATCCGCCTCGCCGACAGCAACTTCTTGACGATTACAAGGTGGCGGCTTCCGCCCATGTGGCCATAGCGCCCCGGGTATGTTGCGCGACGGCCAATGAACTCCAGCGCAAACGCCTGCGGTTCACCGTTCCCCCGGTTGAGGAGGGGCTCATGCCGGGTGAAGTCTAACCAGATAGCGTTCGGTGAATAGCGCCATTCCGCTGGCGCCCTTGTGGCATTGGGGAGAAACTCAGAATCTTCGTCCTCGTCTAGCCAAATGCCGCGCATCCGTTCTGGGGGGTTGAAGCGATAGCATTGCTCGTTGCCGATGAACCCCAGAAAATTGCCGTAAGGGGACGCCTCGTCACGATAACAAGGCGTGTAACCGAAGCCCAAGCCGAGTTGGACGATGAACCTGTCCCACAGGCTCTTGTAGGGTGCCGCTATCGACGAGCGGTCCGAACAGCCACAAATGCTCAGTAGCAAGAACGTCGATAGGAGCGCGCGCATCATCATCGTCGGAGCATAGGTTGAAGGCTCCGGTCGCGCTACGGAATGTCCGCTTTGGGTCGAAAGCGGACATTAGCCTAATGTCCGCTTTGGGTGGAAAGCGGACATTGACCCCGCCCACTTTATCTCTGATCTTCGATGCATGGTGCGCCGAGCCATCTGGATGTTTCTTTTGTGCGCCGCATGTAGCGCCCCTCGGGCCGAGAATCGGGAAACCGTGGCTGCCTATGAAGTCCCTCTTCCTACCGCATCTGATAAAGCGCGGTTCCTCGACCTCCTCGGAAAGGTGGCCGAGGCCGAAGGTTACCATGTCGATGCGGCGTCGCCTTCGGAGCTGAAAGTGGTCTCCGAGGTGTCGCCAATGACATTCAATGCCTCGGTCTGGCGAGGCGACGATGAAGAGTCCATGGCATCCGCGATGGATTTTCGGGACCGAATTGGCCGGGTCTGGATTTCATTCCCCGAGGGGGACGACCCAAGCCGTTCGGCACGTTTCAGAGAAATTCTCGTCCCTAAAATTAAAGAGGCTTGGCCGCAGACGGCATCGCTTCCAATAATGCCGAATGGTGCGATACCGTTGACTAACGACTTGGTTCGGACACCATACGGATACGAGGTCAAGCCATCGGCCGCGACCAGATATCAAGATCGGAAGCAATAGCCTTGCCCGCCCGCACTGGGTCAGGAGCACGTCCCCGTTCCTTTCGGCACGACCACATCAGTGCGAACTTGACCATCAACATGACCAACACCGCTATCGGGAGCCAAGGGAATAAGAAGCTTACGGGAAGTGACTGCACAGCCTTTTCACCATTCATGAAATAGATGAGCAGGACGACGGGAAAGCAAGGCCGCATAACCTTCCCTGCACCAGCCAACTCTTATTCCTGGCCGCTGCAGTGCTTGTTTAAAGGGCGTCGCGCATTTTGGTCAGCTGTCCCCGGCCATGTCGTCGAGATTGTCGCTCGTCTTCTTGTTTGGATTCGTCCGCAGGTGGGGCTTGGCACCGGCCCGATTGACCGAGTGAGCATTCTCTAACTGCCCCTTGTCCGCCATCCGCATTGCCGTCTCGACCGGTGTGAAGCCGCTATTGCCGCTCAATCTCACCGCCGTAATATTCCCTTTTGAGTTTGCTTTCGCGTCGACGACTTTCTTGACCATGATGCGCGCTCCCGGCTCTAGTGACACTGACTGCAGATAGGGACTGACGTCGTTTTTTTTAGCCCCTATCTTGCAGCGGCTTCCATCTTAAAGGTGTTGTATGCCAACCGACATTATAGCCCTATCCTGGAGCGTACAGGTGGCGTTGGCGAGCGGTTATGCGGCGTACATTATGTGTTACCGTGGAGTCCGAGCGCACCACACCACCCACGACACCATTTTTCTAACGGTCGTGTTCAGTCTCGTAGCTTCGGCCGCGCTGTGGATTGCCCGCTCTTTGTCACCACTGGCTGCTGGGGCGAGCGCTTTCGCGCTGACAGTTGTGGCAGGTCTCCTATGGCGTCGCAGGGGCATGCAATTTCTCACCGCCCTTCTGCGAGGGCGCAACACGACGTGGTCAGATGACACACCGTCGGCATGGGCGCGGTTGCAGGAAAATCGAGAACATCCGCTCTCACAAATCTCAGTCCTGCTTAAAGATGGGACGTGGCTGCATTGCAATCAGACCGCCACCTTTAATGACGCTCCATACGCACCCTGCATTCTGGGGACGAACGGCGACGTGCTCATGTATCTGACTTCGGTGAAACCTAAGGAGGGCGACGAGCGGCAGCAGACGACTACCCTCGACCCTAATTTTGGTGCGCGCCTGACCTACGTGCCGAGTGCCGAAATCGCGCGAGTGAATGTCAGGCTTCTGCCATCAATCAGTCGTCGCCGGAGGGCGGCGGCTTTGCCTCAGACGTCGTCGGGACTGGCGCCTTCGGTTGGACACTGGCTCCGGTTCCGGCGGGGTTTCTCTGAGGCACTGCGGAGAGTGGCTGCAGCGATTTCTTAAGTAGGCCCGGCGCCTTTGGTTGCCCCGATTCAGTTATAAACTCCCGCTTCTTCTCATCGGTCATTCTAGTCTCCTGTGAGGCTGGGCACTTAATAGGCGAGAACGGCAGCTGTCGCCATACTGCATGTGGTTATCTCCGCACCTTTCCCAATCGGTTGGATAGGTTCTCTCCAATAGGTGGCGGCCGCTGAGAACCTCCTGCGACGACCGACGTGCCCTAAGCGCTTCAGCTAGACCTGCGACCTCGCGCTGCTTAGTCACAAAAGCAGACAGAACATTGGGTCGAGCGACATGCGAAAGTGCATCATTTCAAAACAGTAGGTTCGGCATGGCGAAATACGCCGCGATGCCGGACTATTGGGGAGTAAAGCTGTGAAGGTTTTCGTCAGTTCGGTCATGAACGGCTTCGAAGCTTACCGGTCGGCTGCCATCGAGGCGATCGAGATGCTCGGCCATGAGGTCATATCCGCAGAGTCCTTCCCGTCGACTGCCTCGTCGTCCCGGATCGCTTGCCTCGATGGCGTCAGACGAGCCGACGTGGTCATGCTTATCCTCGGTGCCGCCTATGGCTGGTCCGAAACTGAATCAGGCCTCTCCCCCACCCACGAGGAGTTCCACGAAGCCCGGGATCAGGGAAAAGTCATCGCCTTCGTTCAAGCCGGCGTGACACGCGAACCGGCCCAAGATGAGTTTGTCCGCGAAGTACAAGACTGGGATCACGGTCTATTCCGCGGTCGCGAATTCAGGACGCCCGGAGAGCTGCGGCCCTGGGTCGCCCAAGCCCTTCATCATCACGCCCTTGCTCAAGTCGCACAGCCAGTGAAGGTCGGCGAGATGACCGCAACCGCCGATGGCCTGATCCCCCAGCCGGAGCGGGGTTATTCGCGAAACGTCGGCACCCTGCTTCACCTTGCTGTAGTTGGCGGACCAGGCCACGCCATCTTGCGCCCGGCGCAGCTTGAGGATCAAGGCCTGGTGCGCTCGTTAGTCGCAGAATTGACGCAGCATGAATCTGGCTATTTCAGCTATCGCTTGGGCACCGAGGATCAAATTGAAGGATCGTCGTTGCTGCTGACGCAGTCAAATGGGGCTGCGCTGCGCCTAGAAGAGACCGGCGCACTGTTGCTAACCGTTCCGGTCGCAGCGGACGAAGGAATATTTGGCCGCCTTATCGAGGAGCATGTCGCAACCGCGCTCCATCAAGGGATAGCCTTCGCCGACCTCATGCTGGAGCTGATTGATCCCACCCAGAAGCTCGCCCGTGTGGTGATCGCCGTCGACCTGGAAGCCGCCGAAATGAGCTCATGGCGCACGCTTGATGAGAATCGGCGCAGCCCAAATAGCAGCAACATCGGTTGGCGACATGGCGAAGATCGCAACACGCCTGTTCACCTGCAGCCTTCCGACCGGCCGCGCGCGGCGTTGAAAGCGGATCGGCAGCGTATCGCCGAAGACCTGCTCACCTTGCTACGCCGGAAATTCCAAGCGTGAGCTCGACTAGCAAAGGGAATCCCATGACCGGAAAAAATCCCTTGAGCGATGGTTTGCCCGCAATTGATCCGCGAGGCGGACCAATCCGTCGGTGCTGGTCGCCATGGCGTCGGCGCCCCCAAGCGACAGCGGCTGCGTCAAGGTCGACCGCTACTTTCCGGACAACCGAAACTGGGATCTCGGAGACGCCCGCCGATCGGTCGCGAAGGATATCGTGCGGGCGCCGCCTGCCGCCAGCTTGAATAGCTTCAGTTGCCCTTCGAGACCGTACGATGCCGAGGGCGGTCGCAACGTGCTTCCGTCCTCCAGCCCTCATTGCCGACGTGCAAAGAGGCTTCCCACCCGAATAGCCTAAGCCCCCCTGATCCGCTCTGCACTCCAATGCCAAGCTCGGTGGATTTTTGATCTCGGGGCACGAGCCTTGCGCTGACTTGCGCTCCAGAAGGTCGGCGGTAGCCCGCGGACCATCTCAACTGCCAGCTTCGCATCATCGAACCGCTATCCGCCAGAAATATCGAAATTAGCGGCGGCATCATCCGCGCCGTGACGTGACGCTTCAAGTTAGAACAAATCATGAACATATACGCGAGGGAAAATGACATGAGTTATAATTTGAATTTTGTGCCGCCCCACAGGCGAGCTGAAATCAAGCGGCGTATCGAAGCCCTTGAGACGTTTCTGGCGAGTGGCGGTGGCAGGATTTTGGCTGAGCAGCTCAGCGCCGAGATCGGGGTAGGAGTCACGTTGTTTTATCAGCTTGCGAAGGTCTGGCGTCAACGCAAGGATCCGAGCGCGTTGTCGGGCGCCCGAAAGCCGATTTCCGTCCGTAATCGACTGAGTGATGACCAACGACAAATGATCACCGAGGCCTTAAGGCAACTTCCAGATGCCACCCATGAGGACGTCAGCCGATTGGCAACAGAAATCGGCCAACGTCGTGGGGTCGAAATGCCGGTGTTTTCCACGATACGGCAAGTTGTGCGCAAACAACTGCGCGCACGCCTACCGTCAACTTCGCCAGCATGGGGGGTCGATCTTATCGTGGAACATTGTGCGATCAACGTAGGCGTCATTGGCCCAGATGGCGGTGCGTACATGCCAATCGCGACGATCTGCACTTCCGTCGGCGATGCGCGAGCACGGAGTGTTGCGCTCAGCCGCGAGATTCCAACTGCGTCAACTGCGGCCCACGTCATCCAAGAAGTATTGCAAAAAGCATTAATTGCGGAAGGCGGTGCGGGCAGGACTGCCGTCTACCTTGACCCGCTTTTCGGCAGTGATTGGGACGCGTTGAATGCCGCCCTCCACAAGGCAAACATCGAGACAGTCGGTACACGGCGCTCAACCGTCAGGCGCCCTGACGCGACCACCAGCCTACTTGGGCCAAAGGTTGCCGCGATCTCGCTTCATCCGCGGATGACAAATCGCACATTTATCGATCGCCCTGCTCGACTGATGAGGGGAGCCCAAGCCGTCGAACTGGATCAAGCAGAAGAGTTCGTTTGGGCGCGCCTGATTGATGATACGGCTCCCCTTCGTTTGGGCGGCCCGAGCGGCGCTGCTATGACACGTTTGATGGCTGAGCTCGCCAACATAGCATCTTCTTCAAGTGACGAATGAGGCGCCGAGCGCCGATGCGACGAGTTGCAGTCGGATCCCAAGGCTGCCGCTCGGCAGTAGTTCGAGCCCGCCGGTCGATGCAGTTTCTTGAAGGGCGGAAAGCAGCGGCTCGTTGTGATGCGCTACTTCCGAAGCGAGTATCGCTTCGGCATAGGGGACAGGCATCAACGGCACCTGCTCTGACAGACCCGTTTGTCTGTTTTTCCCAGTGGATCGAGGAGTGAACTCCAATCGGCCAAAACGGCTGCCAAATCTCGAGACGATACGCTCGCCAAACCGGCGGGCACCTTGATCCACAACTCGGACATTTGGATCGCTTTCCAACTCTTCATTCAGTCTTTCTGTGACGGCTGAGGGTGCGTCTGCAACGACGAGCTCGGTTTCGGCGCAATGAAGATCTGTGCCGGATCGATCTATGATTTGATCAGCCAGGAACACGATGGCCTGCTTGGCCGCTGAGCGCTGTGTCGCAATTGGATCATCATTGCTGATCAATGTGGCCGCAAGGACGAGGCCGGACGCGCGCTCGAGGACGAAAACGGCATCCCCCAACGCCAATTTAGGGCCCGGCCCTCGCCGAACGCACACTGCCGTCATATCTATAATTATGACCTGCCCGTAATTCATGGACAGGTACTGAGGGTCTGTCCCCGCCTGCTGGCGAAGCCTCCTTACATGACGAAGGGCTGCTCGATATGCATTCGGGTTCCGCACTTCCCGTGCCACTTCCCGAGCGACAACGCCCGCAGCGACATAGTCAGGCGTGGTGCGGACAAGGTCAGCGGCAAGCTGGGCTATCTCAGGTCCTTGACCGCGGTGGACCACGTCGCGCGCGGCGACCCTTTTAAAGGACGTGAGAGACGAAAGACTCCTGCGCTGAGCCCAACGACGCCTCATCTCAAAGAAAAGAGTGCGCGACACCCCTGCCGATTGCGCAAGTTCATTCATTGAAGTTTGGTCTGGCCGCTCTGCGACAAGAACAGCCGCCAGCCGTCTCAAGAGATCTTTCGCGCGATCCTCGCTCAGCGAAAAAAGCAGCGCCCGCTCCTCAGTCGGGACGCCATCAGGCCAAGCGTGACCCATGAGCCGATTTTCTTCCAGCAATGGCTTCTTTGCCAATCTATGGTTTCCCTCTTGAACCTTTTAATATGAACATTATCTAAGGGTTCGTTCCGATTGAAAGGTTCTAACTATGGGTACTTCTTCTCGCAGGGTTGTAACAGTGTCGAAGGAGGAAGCCTCCCCCCAACGCTGCCCTACCCAACCCGTTTGCCAAGCGAAAACCGGTGTCTTGGTTTTAGCCTTAGAGGGTTGCGCGCCGGGGAGCGCGGAAGACCCACCCCGACTGTCTTCGCCGCAAGATCTTACAACCGCCCAAATCGCCGGCGATTTCGAATGGCAACATTCCTGTCCGCCCACTGATGGCTTGATCGTTCATGATTCGAAGGATCTGCGGATCACTCTGCTCGACAAACCAGCCCTTGGCATCTCCGCTTGTCCTGCGCTTCATTCGGACACTGTCCCAGCGGTCTCTCCCCATTACGGAAATTTGCTGGCGTTGATTCTCTGCGGGCGGCCCGAGGTGAGAGATGTCCAGTTCAAGGTGCTGCTCATCGAGGCGTACGACGGCTACCGCGTTCGCCAACACGTGCCAACCGCCATCGTAGAAGCCCATGAGGGCTTGATGATACTCGATGTGCACGAAACCTTCGGTAGCGGTTTCCTTGCCCATTGTATCAATGAGCAAGCCTCTAGAGCGCTTGGGTGGCGTGTTGAGACCTTGGAGGCGACGCAGATCGCCAGTCAAGCACTGATGGACTTGGCACCTGACACCGCAGCGGAGATCCGTGCCGCCCAATCCTCGGAGAATGTTGTCGTCGATGTGGCGAAGGCGGTCGCGATTGACCCCGCTGTCGGAAAGGCGTCGCCATCGTTTAAGTCCATCGCTCATTGCCTCAAAACCGACGCTGGCCCCAGTCGTGGCAAGGCCGTTGGCAACATCTGGCGCCATGTTGTTACACCCACCGGGCAAGCCAAAACTACGCGTCGCCACTCGCCCCGCGGCGGCTAGCCGGTGGGCCTTAGTTCTTCGGAGTTACAAACCGAACTGATCGGCACTCCCCTCTCGCAATCGGTCCGGCAAACCCGCGACATCGCTGGCATATTCCTCGACAGCTCGGTTGAGCCTGCGCGTTCTCGGTTGCGCTCGATGGGGACCGACACGGACGTAGCAGCAAGCGACGAGATCGTGGCTATGGGCCACGTTTTCGTCGCTAAGCACGGCGGGTCGATCCGAACCTTCAACGGCGGCCTGGCGCACGAATGTGGCTGGTGGCCGAGCTACAAGAGGCGGCGTCTTCAGCATTGGGAAGGCGCAGCGCAAAGGGCGTACCTCCTTTACCAAGAATGCAACAACGAAACGCTGTGGGCTCAGTCCGAATCGCGACGCTTCGTCTTTCCGCTGGGTCGGCGGCGCACTTACACTTGCGACGCCGAACTTCGGCTAATCGACGGCACGATCGTGATCGTCGAAATCAAACGCACGGCCGACGACCTCTCCGACGAAGATTATCGTCTCACCCTAGCGGGCGTCGCCGAAATATGCCGGCGTCTCGGTTGGGAATTCCGGATAGTTTTTGCGAGCGAGATTTTCGTCAACCGTCATCACCGCGCCAACGTCGAACTTTTCTCCTCGCGACGTTTTGCGACGGTGACCCCGCAAGCGCTCCGTCGGCTTGAGCTCTACGCCCTGCGAAACGGGCAAACGACGACGTACGGGGACCTCGCAGCGACACTCCGCCCCGACTGGGAGGTCGCCGGCAAGGCCGTCATTCAGGCCCTTCAGGTGCGGCGGCGCATCGAGATCGATCTAACGCGACCCGTCCATGACGATACGACCGTCGTCATCCTGTAAAGACATAGGAGGTTATCATGGCTCACTACAACTTGGATAAATCGACCGTCCTCATGATCGAAGGCGTGCCACACAAAAGCATAGGGGAGACTACCCCGGGCACGATGCACATCATCAACGGCATCACCGGTGCAACTTACATTCACGAGTACCCAGATGGAACACGCGGGCTTCCGACTTACGAGGCATTCGACGAGCTTTTGCTCGACGGGCGCCTGGAGATCATCCGCCACCGCGGTGGCGGTGCAATCGCGATCTCAGACATGGATGCACAGGACTGCTCTGAGATTGATCCCAAGTCTGCCAAGATTCTTGCTCAGTGCCAAGTGCTCGACGAACACGGTGTGAAGAACGGGATAAAGGGCGTGATCGATGGCCTTGCGAAATATTGGACAGGATCGCTCGTTGAGCGTTTCGGCGAATGCGACAACCCGCACAGCGTAAAGCGCTGGCGATTGACCCGGGGAAAGCCGGGTCAACGCACTCAGCGCGAAATGGTGCGGATGTGGGGCCGCGGTCCCGGAGCACCGTTTTTCGACAATGACGTCAACGACTGCATTCAGCGCGGCGCGCTTGCGTACTACGTCGTCAAGACGACCTTTAAGGCGGTGGAGTCGGAAGTCTGCGGGTGGTTGCTCGACATCAATGCTGGCTTAAATCCAGACTATCCAAAACCCGATAAACCTTACCCGATTCCCTGCTATGCCACAATTAGGCGCGCTTGCATCGCGCTCGAGAATTCCATCACCCTCGCCGCCCGCGACGGAGAGCAAATCATCGACGCAGAATGGCGCGGGGCTGGTAAGCGGCTTACCGCGGGTCGCGCCCTGGAACTGGGTATCGTCGACCACTCACCATTACCTCAATGGTGCGTCATCGATCCGGAACGCGAGATCGTCCTTGGGATGCCGTGGTTGTCGCCACTGCTCGACGTCCATTCGCGCGTCGTCCTCGGCCACGTCCTTACTTTCCGTGACCCCTCGTTCTGGACTGTGGCGGAATGCATCAGGCGCGCGAATCTGCCGAAGCGGCCGCCGCCAGCGATGCTGGCAATGTATCCAGGCTTGCAGCGTATCTGCGGCGGAAATCACGAGATTATCGTCGATAACGGCACTGAGTTCCGCGGCCATGGGCTTGAAGATTTAGCCAAGAGCGCTGGATTTGGCATTCGCTTTTGCCCGCTCGGCAAGCCAAGATATAAGGGAATCGTCGAACGTTTTTTTGGCACCGTCTTCAGTAAGATTCAGGAGAGCCTGCCAGGCTCAAGCCGCACGATCGCATGGTCGCGAAAATCGGGCTACGACGCCTCCAAGGCGGCGGTCGTTACGCTCGATTGCCTCGAGGCACTCCTCAACCAAATTATCGCCGAATATCACACAGAGACCCACGACGGCCTAGCTTGCCGCCAACCACTATTAGTCTGGGAGAAAAGCACCGCAAAACATGGAATCGACCTCCACCACGATGTGAAGGGCTTCATGAACGAATTGATGGACGTGCGGCTGGGCGTGCAACTTTCCGGTCATGGAATTCGGATGTTCGGCCTGAGATACCACAACGTGAAGGCAGTACCCACGCTTCTCGACGATCTAGCTCCGCTCGAACCGCGGCGGCAGCGCCGGGACGACGCGACAGTGACCGTAAAAGTCAAATATTCTCCAGAAAACATTTACGAGATTCATGTCTGGAACCGCCGGACCATGAAGTACGTGCCGCTGCAGTGCGATGACGAGACTTATTCCGATGGAATGCCGCTGGCGTTTCACGAGGACATCCAAGCCGCCGCGAAGGCCGAGGGAGCAGCATTCAACACGCGCGAAGCACGTTTAGAAGCCCGCTCCTGGCGCATCGAAGCGGTACGCAATATAACTGCCGACGCCAAAAAGCACGAGAAGGAGACCCTTGCCAAGCTACTCGAGATACCTCGCATTCGCCAAATCACCGGCAACATCGTCCACCTCCACACCGTCAAGCCGCACCCAGTCACCATTGAGAGCTTCGTAGCCCACGACCTCGCAAGCATGACCGCTTTGGACAACGAGATCCTGGCACCCCGCGAACCGATCGGATCGAACACCCGCAAGAAGAACACCAAACGTGACAGCCGCGACGCCGGCACCCCGGTCCGGAAAAAGGTAACCGAACGCCCAGTTCGTCGTTCGTCGCGCCGCATTTCGGGTAATTACAAATGAGCACCAAGACCACCTTGGTCGAGACCGCCTCCATGCGGTCTCGTCGTGTCGCCCGCGCCCGCAGCCTGTTTAAGGAAATTCGCGTCCCTCATCCCAGGCAAACGGAGTTGCATGTCGCGCTTGAAGAACTCCGCCTTACTGCCACCCAGAGCGTGGGTCAGCCTCAAGGCGGGGTCCAACTCCTGGCACCCTGGGGTTCGGGGAAGACCGTCGGCGCGCAACTCGTCGAGGCAGCGATCCTGCGCGAGCAGGGACAAGACCGCAACGACCGGCCAATGGTCATCGCCAAGCTCAGCACGGCCGGCACGGCGAAGTCGATCCCCTCTGCCATTCTTCGGGCGCTCGGAGAGCCGCGTTCCGACAAAGGCGACGAGGAGGTGCTGTGGATGCGCGCGCGCGAGGCACTTAAGGATGCCCGCACGCGTCTACTGACGATCGACGAAACCGACCGTGCGACGCGCCGCCCAACGATTAGCGGTGCGATTGCCAGCGCTCTGAGGGATCTGGCAGACGAGGGGATCTGCGCACTCGCGTTTCTAGGGACCAGCAAGTCGGAGTCCCTTTTTCGCAACTGTCAGGATCTGGACGAACGCCTGGATGCACCGGTCACCATGGAACCGCTCGACTTCCTGATAGATGAGGACAAGGAGATCTTCTCGGATCTCGTGCGCGACTTTGACGAAGCGATGGTCGATAAGAAAATCCTTCGTCGGCCATCGCAACTCGCCAAGGGAGATACGCCACGCCTGCTAGCTGAGGCATCGAATGGAATTCTGCGCCAACTCGCCAGGATCATCGAGACGGCGATGATATCTGTCGTACGCCGCGACGGCGACGCTATCACTCGCGACGACCTTGCCGATGCTGTTGCCGACTGGTCCATTGCAAAAGGGCTGATCGACTACAATCCTTTCGAGATGGATCGAAGTGCCAACGACGGCGATCTCGGCTCCATTGAGGACGTCGCTTGACCACCGCCGAGGTCCGGACGAGGCGGCGTCCTCTGCTGATCGAAGAGGGTGAGGCGCTCGACAGTTTCGTGGCGCGATTCGCGGCGGCACGGACGATGGATACAGCGATAGAGATCACCGGCCAGGTCGGCGTTCGCTATGGGAGTAGGCCTGACGTCACGACGCATCGCTGGCATAGTTTGCCGAAACTTGCCTCAATCCTTGAGGTCGATGTTGCTGAATTGCAGCTTAGATCGTACCCCCCGCTCGACCCAAGGGCGACGAGCAGATCATTCTTCGGCGTAACGGTTCGCCCGGATGACCTGGAACTGCGCCTGCGCCGGTTCGCACCCGGGGGGCTGGAAATCTCACCGCACATCAGGGCAATCAGCCAGGTCCGGGCGTTCTCCTTCTGCGAAGAAAGCTGGCAAATGCTTACCAGCGTCTGCCATCGCTGCGGCACTATTCAGCGCTGGCATCACACCAACGGCGTGGACCGGTGCGATCACTGCGTCGCCGATCTAAGCCGGGGTATCGGCACACCAGTTCCCGAGGCCCTACGCGAGACGCTCGCAAGTGCGATAGGTATCATCCATCCCGACCCAAACCGGCGTCGCCGCTCGCTGGCGATGTTGCCCCTTGAAATCTGCCACGAAGGGAATTCGGCGGCTTTCGAACTGTTGATGCGGCTCCTTCCCGTCATTGACAACACCATGCCGCGCCAACGCGGAAAAGCGCTAGGAGCAATAGACGCGCACCGGCTCTTCGAACTCGTTGCGAACGCCTGGCGCATAATGATCACGTGGCCGAACGGCTTTGAAGAGTTCGCTGGGTCCCTCGTGGCAAAGAGAGTAGGTCGATCTGGCGACGGTAACAGAGGCGCCACTACGGCGTTTCTTCGTTCAGAATCGAGCGCCGCCTCGGCAGTACCAATACCGCTCGCGATTCGGACCGCCTTCGAACGTTGCAACATGACAGATGCCCGCATTGCACCCGTCGGCACTGCAATCCTCAAACAAGCCGCCAAGTTAATGGGCCTAGGCACGCAGCAGGTCATGGCAATTCGGCGCGGTGGAGGCTTTCGTCCCCGCTATGGCTTGCACGGAAGACGGGTAGTGACCCTATTTGATCTCGAAGAAATCGCCAAGATTCGGGAGGGTGTAGCCGACAGGGTCAGTGACACGGCAGTGGCAAGTGCGCTTGGCATTCCGTGCCACGGCGTAGAGCAGTTGGCTGCTATGGGCATTATCGAGCGTCAGGTTCTGCCGTACTTCGGATTACGATACAGTACGCTACAGCTGCGTCGAAGCTCATTCGAAACGATCGCAAAACGAGCCAAAGCCAAACGTCGCCGTAACACGACGATCCGAGGCCCCACCCTCCTCGAAGCATCCAAGGCTATCGGCGGACGCCAAAAGCCCTGGGGCCCGATTTTCTTACTGCTGCTCGAGGGAGCCATTCCCTTTGCGATCCGCGCTTGCAAAGGGCCAATGACGAGCCGCATCGTCGTCAATCTAGGTGCGCTGAAAGTCTTTGCTGGTCTCAGTTTCGATAGGAATGAAGCAAAATATTCGGACTTTCCATTCGATGACCATATGACAAAGCGCGACGCTGGGGACGCTCTTAATCTTTCGCCGAAAGCCTATACCCCTCTGTTGTCGGAGATCGCGCGTATCGACCGCCCTCAAGGCCGCTCTGTGCCGGTAGTCGCCGTCGAAGAGCTTGCCGCCGCCTACGTCAGCTTCACCGAGCTAGCCGCGCGATGGCGAGTTAATCCTCAGACGATTTACCGTTACGCATGGCGAGAGGGTTTGAGCATCTCGAGCGCTGGTCTGGAACGCTCCAAGGCAGAGAGTATTCGTGACCTTGTGACGAGGCCAACTTTTTCTGTTTTGGGTAAGTGAGCTCAGGACACGCGCCAGCATTGATCGCACCTCAGGCGACGAGATAGCTCTGCGAGGAATCGACGAACTGGCCCCTCCGCAATCGCAAGTGCCGTTGACTATAAGTCGGCTTGAAAGGCAGCGCAGTATTACTGCTTACCGGCTCATCGGCCGATATCTGGCAAGCGGTAGGAGCAGGTTATGAAAACAGCATATTGCTTTAGGCGCATCTTTTGCAAAGTCCGCAGCGCACTTATTTGCAAATCGCCTCCGGAGTAAGGCGCGGGCTAGGCGCAGACGGACACACCTCCTGCGGCGGTCATGCCGACCGCTTCGTGATGCGTGCCCTGAAGTCTTTTTGCGGTGCTATTCCGTCTCGGCGCCTGAGTCCGTGGAACTCCACGGTGGAATGGCTCATTCCAGCCCCGGGGCATCCCGTCGGAGTTTGGCATATGGAATATCTCAGCTTCGATTCCACCCGGCGGCAGGCGCTGCGCATGGTGTCGGCCGGGTTGATGGGAGCAGGGCTCGCCGGCTGCGCCAACCTTATCCCGCAGAACGTTGGCCTGGCGCTGCTGCCGAACCCGTTGACCGACCCCGCGGTTTTCAACTTCGCGCTTAACCTCGAATATCTCGAGGCCGAGTACTACCGCCGGGGAGTTTATGGGAAAGGTCTTCCGGAGGAGCTGATAGGACCCAACCCGGGCCCCGTTCGCGGGGGCCGCCGCGTTCAGTTCCGGACGCCTTGGATCGCCGAGATGTTCGCCGAGATTACCGAGGACGAGACCAATCACGTCAAGTTCATCCGGCGGACGATTTCGTCGTCGCCGCTGATCGAAATCAACCGCCCCGCGATCGACCTCCAGACCAGTTTCCAAATGCTCGGCGCCCAAGCCGGGCTCGGCCCCAATTTCGACCCGTTCGCGGACGAGGAATCCTATATATTGGGCGCCTTCATCTTCGAAGATGTTGGCGTCACCGCCTATGCGGGAGGCGCCGATCTCATCGCCGACGACGCTTCGATCGAGGCGGCGGCCGGAATCCTGGCGATCGAGGCCTATCATGCCGGCGCAATTCGCGCGACGATCGCCGAAATGGGGCCGCGGATGGTCGCCGCCGCAGATGGCATCGCGCGCGCCCGCGGCGCGGCGGAAAGCCCGAACAACCGCCGGCCGAACCGAACGAGCGTACGCGGCGTGGCGGGGCCCAAAGAGCAGCTGATCAGCCAGGGCGAAGTGTTCCCCGGCGAGGTAGTCATCTCGCCGACCGATCCCCAGGGACGCAGCTTCCCCAGGCCGCCGCAGGACGTTCTCAACATCGTCTTCCTGAACCCGGACAAGGACGCGAAGCGCGGCGGCTTTTTTCCTAACGGTGTCCAAGGGGTCGTGCGGCACGCGATGCATCCCAGCCAGAGCAGGAGAGCCTGAATGGAACAGATCGATCAGGACCGCCGTTCGCTGTTTGGATTTTCGACCGGCCAGGCCGCTCTCGCCGCGATGGGCGCGGTCGCGGCGTCTACCGCCATCCCGCTCAACGAAGCCGTCGCTCAGCAAGCGGAGAGTTCGACCGACATCGACATTTTCAATTTCGCGTTGAACCTCGAATATCTCGAGACAGACTATTATCTGCGCGGCGGGCTTGGCATGACCGTCGACGAGGTGTTTCGGACATCGTTCGGGGCGCCGGTGAAGGGCGGCCGCAAGGTCCAGTTCTCGAACCGGGCGCGCGAAGGCATGATCAAGAACATTGCCGGCAATGAAGTCGCGCATATCAATTTCGTGCGGGCCATAACCGGTAGCCAGGCGTCCCCGCGGCCGCCGATCGATATGGACGCGGGGTTCGCCGCCGTTGCAGCCGCGGCGGGACTGTCGAACTTCGATCCCTTCGGCAACGAGATGGACTTTTTCCTCGGCGGAATGCTGTTCGAGGATGTCGGGGTCAGCGTGCTCAAGGGTTCGGCGCGCAAGCTGAGGAGCCTGACGCTGCGTGAGTCCGCGGCCGGCCTGCTTGGCAGCGAAGGCTATCACATGGGGGCGATCCGGTCGGTCATCTACAAGATGGGTGACACATGGCGTTCACGTGCCGCCGCTCTCTCGGAGTTTCGCGACCGGCTCGACGGCCCGCAGGATCTCGATCAGCCGCCGGTCAAGGTAGGCGCCATGGCCAACATCACACCAACCAACGAGAACGGGATTGCGTTCGGACGGACTCCACAGCACGCGCTCAACATCATCTATGGCAACCCCGCGCAAGGAGTCATGGCCGGCGGCTTTTTTCCCGAAGGCTTCAACGGCAATATTCGCTCGACCTGAACACAAAAAGGCTGGAACGAGTAGAGCATACGAGGCGCGTCGGGCGTCCGCTGTTGTGAGAGGGGCACGATGACGACGCCGCCTGCGGACATTGCAATTCCCGTGGGCGCGCCGGTTCCTGTCGCTCGACCAAGTCTTCCCGAATCCTACGCGACGATCGCCGTCCCTGCCGGCAATGCCTCCTTCTGGCGCAAGTTTGGCGCCTTCGCGGGACCCGGCTATCTGGTTGCAGTCGGCTATATGGACCCGGGCAACTGGGCGACCGATCTCGCCGGCGGTTCGGCGTTCGGCTACACCTTGCTCTCGGTCATCCTGCTGTCGAACATCATGGCGATGGTGCTCCAGGCGCTTGCCGCCAAG
>JBBJOG010000021.1:0-29695 GCA_037721775.1 Sphingomicrobium sp.
CGACACAGACAATGGCAGCGGCATATCCGCCGATGCCGAGCGCGGTGGTGATCCGCTGCGGCCAAGCGCGAACCGGAATCCGGTATCCGATGCCCGCTTCGAAATCGGCACGTCCGGAAGACACCAAGTGATAGCCCACATCGGATCGCCGCGGGTCGCCGTGAACGCTCGGAGCCTGGCTGGCACGCACCGCCTGCTGCGCGATCTCGATCTCCGAGAGAGGCGAGCTTCTCGCCAACTCCTCAATGGAGTTGCGATATAGATTGCGGCTGGCGAAATCCATTTGGCTGTAGACGCCATTGCCAGCGAGGACATCGTCCACCGGGCTGATCCGTTCGAACAGGGTCATCCAGTCGATTTCCGAGATCAGTCGCATGCTGGTGATGATATTGCGGACGGTGACGGTGGCCCTGACCTGGCGCTCCTGCTCGTACGCGATGGCCAGATCGGTGGTCGTTCCGCGTTCCGACAGCCGATCGTCGAGCCATGCCAGTGAGGGAACGACACCGGGATTCTGATCGCGGAGCATGTGTACGAACTCCACGGCGAACGCATCCGGAATCGGGCCGGCGGGCGCGTCCGCCAGCACTTTCTGGGCAGCCTCCGGAGCCTTGTCGCCCACCCCGAGCAAGCGTTCGGCCAGCGCGTCCGCCTCCAGCCGTGCTGCTAAGCTCCGCTCGATCCTGACGGCGACGCGGCGCAAATTTTCAATCAGCACGATGCGCAGGGTGATCGCCACCGCCCAGAGCTCGCCGATAGTTAGGGGCTGGACCTCCTGATACGCCCGGACGTAGCGGCGGAGCAGCTCGGCGTCGAAGTGGCTGTCGGTGTGGGCGACATAGGCCCAAGCCAACCCGAGGACGCGAGGATGGCCGGCAAAGGGGCCCGAGACCAACTGCGGAAGCTGGCGATAATAGGCCGGTGGAAGATCGGCCCGGACTTCGCGGATCTGGCTCTCGACGATATGATAATTGTCCGACAGCCACTCGGCGGCCGGCGTGATCGCGATCCCCGCTTCGACCGCGCTGATCGTGCCGTGGAAGGCGCGCCGCAATGCCGACTCGTTCTCGTTTAGCCGCGATGACAAGGGCTGGCGGCGCATCCGTTTGGTGGCGACCGGCTGCGCGCCGGCAAGGCTTCGGGCATGTTCCTCGAGACGCTCGGCACTGAACAACTCTTCACGGATCGGCTTTCCATCGCCCCACGGAGACGCGGCGGCCATGCCTAGGTTTCGCAAGATTGCTTGCAAGTGTCTCGATTGCTGCCCCGAGATCATGGTCGGCCAGCGCCACATCGCTGGCAGACAGCAGGCTGGCAATGCATCGGACTCTCCTGCTGCTTAGGCGGCGATCATGGCATGCCGCACGCCTTACCGTGAGCAATTTCGATTGAATGGCAGTGTCTTGAATGCAGGACGTTGGGCGGTCACTCGTAACATAAGCATTCCAAGGAACCGCTTGCGCCTTAAAGCGACCTTTCATGAGGCCGGGACGCATGTCTGCATCTCACACTCAGCAACTGTTGAGTGTACGAGCTTCGAGGTCCGTCTCTGGGGCCTCAAGTGGACGGTGAAAGTCCGAGTTGGGCGCAAGGTCGCCATCGCGATCTAAGCTGAACGAATGGCCGCTATCGGGCATCGCCCCGTGCGCAGCTCACGGCCGAGATGGGCGCAAAGCAGACGTCCTGGCCATAATCAGTGCGGCGATTATTACGGATGCAGGCCGCTCGTGAACTGTCGCTTGCGACTGTAGCCACTGCTGGCTACACACGAGCCGACAGTGACGCCAAACTGGCGGTTTTCGGTCGTTTCGTTCGGGTCCATTTGTTAGCTGGGAATCCTTCCGCCCCAGCCAAGCACGGAACCCCGCGGGGAGCGGGCGGTTTTCGATACTTCATGGCAACGCTTTTCAAATGGCAGGGCTCGGATACCGGATCCGATCTCCTTGGCGACGAGGTTCAGCGACGGCTGGCGCGCTGGAACCATGATCGGCTCGCTCCTCGCTTGCCCGATCATGACTGGTTGGCGACGGTCGAGCGCGACCAATCGATGCTCGAGCTGCAGGGCCGATTCCTGGAGCTGCTGCGCGCCGACGTCCGCGAAGCGGCTGCCGCCGCGCCGGACGAGCCCGACGCATTCATCGCCTGGTTCGAAGCGCTTCACGACAACGGCCCGGGCCAAAGCGACCCTTTGTTCCCGTGGCTTGCCGAGCGGTCGAGCGGCGAGCAGATGCGCTGGTACCTCGGCCAGGAAGCGGCGGGCGAGGCGGGATTTGACGACCTCACCGCGTACACGCAGGTCAAGCTGCCGCCGCGCATCAAGCTGGAGCTGGCGCGCAATTACTGGGACGAAATGGGCCGCGGCAACCCCAAGGGCATGCATGGTCCGATGCTGGACCGGCTGGTCGACGCGCTCGGGCTCGAGCCGACGATCGACGGCACGGTCGCCGAAAGCCTGGCGCTAGCCAACGCGATGACGGCGATGGCGACGCGGCGCGACTATGCGTGGCACGCGGTCGGCGCGCTGGGCGCGATCGAGCTGACCGCCCCGGCGCGTTCGGCAGCGGTCGCAGCCGGGCTCAAGCGGCTCGGCCATTCCGGCAAGGTACGGCTGTATTTCGACCTGCACGCGGTACTCGACGTCAAGCATAGTGAGGCCTGGAACGCGGAAGCGATCTTGCCGGCAGTGAGCGAGGATCCGCGTCGCGCCCAGGCCATCGCCGAGGGGGCGCTGATGCGCCTGCAGTGCGGCGCCCGCTGCTTCGAGCGCTACCGGAGCGAGCTGTGGTGAGCGGCGGGGAGCCGCTTGTCGAGCTCCTGGAAGCACTGACATCCGCCGGATATCGCTTCGTGACAGTCACTCCGGCGACTCACGCCCGAGTAATTGCGCGGCCGCCTGGCGGTTCTCCCGGCCTGCGCGACATATTCGGCTGGAACCGCATCTTCGATCCGGCCGACCTCGACCCGGGGTTGCTCGCGCTGCTCCGTTCGGCGGGCGCGCTGGAGTCGGTCGACGGAAAGCTGCGCAGCCGAGTGCGTGTTGCAAGCCTGAGCGATGATCTGATCCTGCACGGCGCTTTCCCCACGGACTCGGCCGACGCGGTGTTCTTCGGGCCCGACAGCTACCGCTTCGCCCGCTTCATCCGCGAATGGCTGCCGCGGCTTGGTACCAAGGGCTGGCTGGTCGACATGGGCTCGGGCGCCGGCGCCGGCGCCATGGCGGCTGCCCGCTGCACGGCACTGGACCGGATAACTCTAGTCGACGTGAATTCGGCTGCGCTGCGCCTGGCCCGGATCAATACATCCGCAGCCGGCCTGAACGTCGAAACGGTGGAGTCAGCCAGGATTCCGGACGGGGCCGACCTGATCATTGCCAACCCCCCTTACATGATGGACTCGGCCGCCCGCGCGTATCGGGATGGCGGGGGCTTGCTCGGCGGGGCCGTGGCGATCGACTGGGTCAGGCAAGCGATTGGCGCTTTGGCAACGGGCGGCGCGATGCTGCTTTACACGGGGGCGGCCTATGCCGGCGGCAAAGCCCCGCTGCTCGATGCCCTGGCGAGCGCCTGCGCCGAAGCGGGCGCATCGCTCGAGCTGGAGGAAATGGACCCCGACGTGTTCGGCGAGGAGCTTGGCCGGCCACCCTATGCCGAGGTCGAGCGGATCGCCGCGGTCGGTGCGGTGATCACCCTTTAGCCGAACTTGCCCAAGGGCCGGAGACCAGCATGCGCGACGTGTCCGCCGTTACGATTCACGCGGCAAAAGCAAGTGTCTCACAAGCGCAAACAACCGGTCGGACGCTAAAAGCTATCCTGGCGCTCCCCGGCTACTCGCCCGATGCGGGCACCCGGGCTATGGCGCGGTTGAGAAGAGGGGACGAGCGTGAACCCATTGTACGAGCAGATCGAGACCAGCGTCTTCGAGCGGATGTCGACGCTCGCGGCCAGGCATGGCGCAATCAACTTGGGGCAGGGCTTTCCCGATTTCGGCTGGGCCGACGAGATGCTCGGCGCCGCCGCCCGTGCCTTGATCGAGGGCAGCAACCAATATGCGCCGTCGCGGGGCCTGCCGCAGCTGCGCGCCGCCGTCGCCGACCATTATAATCGCCACTTCGGTGAAGCGCTTGCGCCCGACGACGTGTGCGTCACCTCGGGCGCCACCGAGGCGCTATCGGCCTGCATCCTCGCCACCGTCTCGCCGGGCGACGAAGTGATCGTCTTCACGCCGGCCTATGACAG
The DNA here is from genome assembly GCA_037721775.1 of Sphingomicrobium sp. Taxonomy (GTDB): domain Bacteria; phylum Pseudomonadota; class Alphaproteobacteria; order Sphingomonadales; family Sphingomonadaceae; genus Sphingomicrobium. The sequence goes on from JBBJOG010000021.1 coordinate 4,236, forward strand.
CTACGTGCCGACCATCCGACGCGCCGGCGGGGTGGTGCGCGAGATCGCGCTGCAGCCCCCCGAGTGGCGAATCGAGCGCGAGGCGCTTCAAGCGGCAATCGGCGCAGCAACGCGCGCGATCATCTTCAACAACCCGCAAAACCCGACCGGGCGCCTGTTCGATCATGGCGAGATGCAGGCCATAGCCGACGCCGCCACGGATCATAACCTCATCGTCATCAGCGACGAGGTGTGGGAGCATGTCCTGCTTGACGGCCAGGCGTTCACTCCGCTGGCGACCTTGCCGGGCATGGCGGAGCGGGTTTTGAAGGTCGGCTCGGCGGGCAAGATTTTCTCCCTGACCGGGTGGAAGGTCGGCTGGATCGCAGCCTCGCCCGAGCTCGCGGGCGTCGCCGCCCGGGCGCACCAGTTCCTGACTTTCTCGACCGCGCCCAACCTGCAGGCGGCGGTGGCGTTCGGGATGGCGGAAGGCGACGGCTGGATCGAGCCGATGCGGCGGCGTTTCGCAAGCGCCCGCGACCGCATGATCGCCGGCCTGAACGATGCCGGCTACACGACGCTCAATCCGGCTTCGACCTATTTCCTGTGCGTCGACCTGGAGGCATCGGGGATCGACGCCGACGACGAAAGCTTCGCCGCGGCCGCGGTCGAGCAGGCCGGGGTGGCGGTGGTGCCGTTGTCACCGTTCGCCGAGCAGGATCCGCCGCGCAAGCTGGTCCGGCTGTGCTTTTCGAAGCGCGACGACACCATCGACTCCGGGATTGCGGCAATGGCGCGCGCAAAAGCGCTGTTCGCGTGAGCCAGGCGAAGGTCGTCCCTCAGCCGGCGAGCGCCGGCCAGCGCTGCTCGAACTCCGCCGACCAGGAGCCGAGCGCGTCGGGCTCCAGCGGGCGCGCGATCAGATAGCCCTGGGCGACGTCGCAGCGGATCGAGCGAAGGAAGCGCAATTGCTCGACAGTCTCGACGCCTTCGGCGGTCGCGACCAGGCCGAGGCCGTGCGCCAGCTCGACGATGGCGTTGACGATGATGCAGCAGTCATGGGCCCGGGGCAGGTCGCCAACGAACTGGCGGTCGATCTTCACTTCGGTGAACGGCAGCTGGCGAAGCTGCATCAGCGACGAAAAACCGGTGCCGAAATCGTCGATGGCGAGGCCTATGCCCTTGATCCGGAAGCGCGTGAGCGTGTCCATAAGCTTGATCAATGGCTGGGTCGCGCCCTCGGTCAGCTCCAGCACAAGCCGGTCGGTGGGGACGTCCAGCTCGGCGCAGATGCGCTCTACCAAATCGGGAAAATCGAGCCGCTGGAGGCTGATCGCGGAGATGTTGAAGGCGACATTGGTGTCGAGCCCCTGATCGCGCCACGCCCGCCACTGGTTGAGCGTGGTTCGAAGCCCCCAGTCGGTGAGCGGCCCGATCAGCCCGTGCTGCTCGGCCAGCGGCACGAAGCGCGATGGGGCGACCGGCCCAAGCTCCGGGTCGTCCCAGCGGACCAGAGCCTCGAGGCGGGTGAGGCTGCCGGTGTCGAGCCGGATTTTGGGCTGGTACACCATCCGGAGCTCGCCTTGAGCGAGCGCCCGTTCGAAGCCCTGAACGAAGCACCGCTCAAGATTGCCGCTCACTGGGCGAGGCTCGGCCGCATTTGCGCCAGCAGTTGCTCGAGCTCCTCAGCGCGAACCGGCTTTTCCAAAGGACCGGCCATCTTGAGGCCCAGCGCCTCCCCGAGCCGGAAAGCGGACTCCAGCACCCGGCGGTCGAAACCGCTGATGATCAGCACCGGCGCCCGGCACTCCGCCTCCGCCAGGAAGCGGAGCAGCTCGACGCCGTCCATCCCCGGCATTCCAAGGTCGAGCGCGATCATGTCCGGCAGCTCGGCAAGCAGGGCCGAACGGAATTGTTCGTTGGTCGAGGTGAGCACCGGATCGAAGCCGCAATCGCGCGCGACGTTGGCCACGAAGTCGCCAAGCGCCGGCTCGTCGTCGATTAGCAGCAGCCGCGGCTGCTTCATCCATTTCCTCCCAGGCGGATCCGCCTCGAGCCGCTTTGCGCTGCCAATTGTGCGAATGAAACCAGTTTTTAACCGCATTCCGTCTAGTTCGGAGACAGTTCTGCTCTCCACTGGAGGCAATGCCCGTGTTTGCATCCCTGATTCGCCGCAAGCCAGCGGTGCCGGCGAGCGCCGATGAAGCGCTCTTTGAGTCGACGACATTCTCGCTGACGACGGCGGTCCCGCGACCGGCCGAGCACCGTGCCGATGAGCGGCTGGTGCCGCTGCTTCGGGTCGCCAAGCTGGTCAACGAGGGCGGCGAGCGGCTGATGCGCGTGCGCAATGTTTCCGCGGGCGGGCTGATGGGTGAAATTGCCGAGCCGCCGCAAGTCGGCGAGCAGGTGTCGGTCGAGCTTTCCTCGCAAAAGATACCGTCGAGCGTGGTCTGGATCCGCGAAGGCATGGTCGGCGTCAAATTCGACCAGACGGTCGACCTCGGCGAGCTTCTGGCCGGCCGCAAGCCGCGCCACGGCTTTCGCCCGCGCCCGCCGCGGCTGGAGGTCGCGTGCAAGGCATCTATCCGCGTCGGCAAGGTCTATTACACCGTCGACATCCACGACATTTCGCTGGGCGGAATGAAGGTCGAGCTGATCGAGGAATATTGTGTCGGCAAGCAAGTCGTCGTGGTCGTCGAGAGCCTTCGCCGATCAAGGGCGAGGTGCGCTGGTATTCGGAGCGGCGCGCCGGGATCGTGTTTAAGCAGCCGCTCGAGTTCGAGGAGATGGCCGAGTGGGTCGGCAAAAGGCTCGAGGTCGCCAGCCTGAAAGCGACGATGCCGCCAAGGCCCGGCCTTTAACCGGCGGCCTGCGCGACCTATCTTGAGGCTTGCGGAGAGAAGCCATGGCACAGGATAAAGCGATATTTGCCGGCGGTTGCTTCTGGTGCACCGAAGCGGTGTTCCAGGACGTGATCGGCGTCGAGAAGGTCGAGAGTGGCTACATTGGTGGCCCTGGGTCCAACCCGACCTACAAGCAGGTGTGCGGCGGCGAGACCGGCCACGCCGAGGCGATCCGCCTGACCTTTGACCCCGACGCAATCGGCTATGGCGAGCTTCTCGATATCTTTTTCGCGACCCACGACCCGACCCAGCTCAACCGGCAGGGCAATGACGTCGGTACGCAATATCGTTCGGCCATCTTCCCGCTGGACGATCGGCAGGATGAAGAGGCGCGCGAGGGCATTACCCGGGCTCAGGCCGAGTGGGACGGCGATGTCGTCACCACCATCGAGCCCGCCTCCGACTGGTGGCCGGCCGAGGACTATCACCAGGACTATTGGAACGGTGAAGGGCAGCGTAACCCTTATTGCATCGCCACCATCCCGCCCAAGCTGCAGAAGCTGAGAAAGAGTTTTCAGGCGCGACTTAAGCGCGACGAAGCGGCGGTCTAGCGAGGCGCGGCGGCTCGCCGAAGCCGATCGTTGATTGCCGCGCCAAGGCCGGTGTCCGGCACGCCCGCGACCGCGATCTTTGGCCTGTCCGACTGGTCGGCGCGGTGCAGCAGATCGAACAATCGCGTTGCCGCCTCCGCCAGGTTGCCCGACGGGCTGAGGTTGGCGTCACTTTTTATGCCACCGAAGCCGATAAGATATTCGTCGGCTGCCGCGCGCTCGGCGTCGAGGCGAATCGGCTTGGACGGCGCATAATGGCTGGCGAGCTGGCCTGGCGCCTGGATCGCGTCTTCACCCACCGGCTCCGCTTCCGCAATGTCGATCGGCCCGCGGCGGAGCAGCCGCAACTTGCCGTCGAGCTCGCCGACAATGGTCGACTCGATCCCGCCGGGGCACGGTCCGGCGTCGACGATCAGATGAATCCGCCCGCCCAGCGACCGCATCACATGCTCGGCCCTGGTCGGGCTGATCGAGCCGCTGGCGTTGGCCGATGGCGCCGCCAAAGGCCGGCCGCTGGCGTCGAGCAGCGCCCGGATCGCGGGGTGAGCGGGCACCCGGATCGCGATCGTCGACAGGCCGGCGGTCACCAGTGACGCGATCCCGCAATCTTCCAGGAGCGGCGCGACGATGGTCAGGGGGCCGGGCCAGTGTTGCTCCGCGAGCGCCAGCGACTTTGGGCCGAAATCGGCAATTTGCCGTGCAGCGTCGATGGTCGGTACATGAACGATCAACGGGTTGAACGACGGCCGGCCCTTGGCTTGATAGATGCGCGCGACGGCGGCGGCGTTGGTGGCGTCGGCGGCAAGGCCGTAAACCGTCTCGGTGGCGATCGCGACGAGTTCGCCGGCGGCGATCAGCCGGGCCGCCTGGCCGATGGCCGCATCATCGAATTCAACAACTCGCGTTTCAAGATCGGGCGGCATTGGCTGCCGCTACCGGATTCCGCCGCAAGCAGGAACACTAGGCCTTTTCGCGCTCGATCAGCTCGGCGGGGTCGATGCCGAGGCGCTTCATGCGCTGCTGGATCGCCGGCCACTCCTCGCTCATGAACTGGCTTCGCTCGGACGTGCGCAAGCGGGCGCGGGCGCCGGGGGCGACGAACAGGCCGACGCCGCGCTTGACCAGCACCAGACCGTCGTTCTGCAGGCCCTGATAGGCCTTGGCCACGGTAAGCGGGTTGGCCGATTCCTCCGCCGCAAGCGCGCGCACCGACGGCAGCGCGTCGCCATCGCCGTAGCGGCCGGATAGGATGCCGTCGGCAATGGCCTCGCGAAGCCTGAGGTAAACCGGCTTTTCGTGCTGAAATCGAAGCGTCATGCTGTGATAATACAGCAGCGCAGAAGTTCGTCAAACTTATTCGCCCGGAGTCCAGTGGCGGACCACGTCGTCCAGCGCCGGCCGCGGCCGGTCGACGATTTCATGCCCCGACCGGCCGATGAAGATGAAGCCGGCAATTCGCTCGCCCGGCTCGCAGAAGGCAGCGGCAACCCGCGCCGAATAGGCCTGCCAGCCGGTCACCCAGCCGGCGGCGTAGCCCATGGCATGCGCGCCGAGCAGCAGGTTCATCCCCGCCGCGCCGCACGACAGCTCCTGCTCCCAGACCGGGATCTTGTGGGCCATCGTGGGTGCCGACAGCAGCACGACCAGCGTTCCCGCGTAATGGGCGAAGTCGTCGGCCTTGGTGTGATGGGCGACGGTCGCGCCAGGGTCTTCCTCGGTCAGCGCCGCTCGAAGCAGCGCCGCGAGCGCGTCGCGCTGGTCGCCGCCGACGACCACGAAGCGCCATGGAGCAAGCTTGCCATGGTCGGGCGTCCGAGCGGCGACCGCCAGCATCCGCTCAAGCTCGCTGTCATTCGGCCCGTCGCCAACCAGCTCGCGCGGTTTCGCCGACCTGCGCGATTCCAGCAGCGCAAGCGCGGAGGAGCGGTCGTTCAGCATCGCTCTTGCATCTAGAGACCGGACGCCCTCGCAACAATCGGCTTCACAAGTGCATTTTGCCCGTTAGGGTGCGGCGCCGAAGCCTGGAGAGGGACGACTATGGGACTGAAAGACATCTCGCTTTGGCAGGAAGGCGATTGGATCGCCGCCATTGCATTGGGCGTGCTCGCCACGTTCCTCGCCATCGGCGGAGTCGTCGCTACTCGTCGGGAGCCCGAGTTCATCGGTCACCCGAAGGGCCTCTACATGCTGTTCTTCGCCGAGATGTGGGAGCGCTTCTCTTACTACGGGATGCGCGCGCTGCTGATCTTCTATTTGACCAAGCACTGGCTGTTCGACGACGGCAAGTCGACCCTGATCTACGGTGCCTATACCAGCCTGGTTTACATCACCCCCGTGCTCGGCGGCTATCTTGCCGACAAATATCTCGGCCAGCGCAAGGCGGTGCTGTTCGGCGGCATATTGCTGATGTGCGGCCACTTCCTGATGGCGGTCGAAGGTACCGGCGGGCAGGACGACCCGACCATCAACATTTTCTGGCTGGCTTTGGCCTTCATCATCGTCGGCTCCGGCTTCCTCAAGGCCAATATCTCGGTGATGGTTGGTCAGCTCTACAAACTGACCGACCTGCGCCGCGACGGTGCCTACACCATCTTCTACATGGGGATTAACCTTGGCGCTGCGGTCGGCACGATCCTCGTCGGCTATCTCGGCGAGACGGTCGGCTGGGGTTACGGCTTCGGCCTTGCCGGAATCGGCATGCTCGCCGGCCTCATTGTCTTCGTCCTTGGCAAGAAATCGCTGCTTGGCCGCGGCGAGCCACCCAATCCGATGCGGCTGCGCGAGCGCATCGCGGGAATGAATTTCGAGTGGATGCTCTACGCGGCCAGCCTGGCCTCGGTCGCGGTGATCTGGACCTTGATCCAATATCAGGACGCGGTCGGCTGGATCCTGCTGGTGAGCGGGATTGGGCTGCTTGCCTATGTGCTGATCGCCGCCTTCAAGCTCGAAAAGGAACCTCGCGAGCGGATTTTCGCGATCCTGTTTCTGATCGCCTTGCAGCCGGTCTTCTGGGGGCTGTTCGAGCAGGCCGGGGGATCGATGAACCTGTTCACCGACAGGTTCGTCGACCGCCAGAACGTGCCGGCGTCGATCTTCCAGTCGATCAACCCGATCTACATCATCCTGCTGGCGCCTTTGTTCGCCTGGCTGTGGACGACGCTGGCGCGCAAGGGGATCGAACCTTCGACCCCGGCCAAGTTCGGCCTTGCTTTGGTTCAGGTCGGCCTGTCCTTCCTGGTCCTGGTGTGGGGCGCGCAGACGGTCGGAATGGCGGCTCTGATCCCGGTCATCTTCGTGTTCCTGTTCTACCTGTTCGCAACGACCGGCGAGCTGTGCCTGTCGCCGGTCGGCCTGAGCGCGATGAACCGGCTTGCGCCGCGCCACATGGCGAGCCTGATCATGGGCGCCTGGTTCTTCGCCACCGCGGGCGGCAATTTCGTCGCCGGCAAGATCGGCGAGGCGACCGGCGGCCATGACGGGGAGATGACCAGGGAAGGCACGCTCGCCATCTATGACAAGATCGGCTGGATCTCGATCGCTATCGGCGTCGGCGTCATCCTTGTTTCGGTGTTCATCAAGCGCCTGATGCATCTCGACACGCTGAAGGACGAGGACCTCGCCGGGCGCGACCAGCTGGCCGAACCGATCGCGCCTGGGCTGAAGCCGCAGGTCGAGCGCCAGGCACCCGGGGCGCCGGGCCCGAGCACTCGGGGAAGCTGATGAAATCATGGTTCATGGCGGCGGCGGCTGCGCTTGCCACCGCACTTTCAGGGTGCGCGGCGCTTGCGCCTCCCAAGAAGGCGCCGCCGGTCCGCATGAACGATAACCCGTAGCCGTCGACCTACACGCGGTATCCGGGCGTGCCGACGGTGATCCGCAACGCCACCGTGCTGGATGGCGAGGGCGGGCGCTTCGAGGGCGGCACCGTGATTTTCGCCGATGGCGTGTTGCAGGCGGTCGGTGGTCCAGAACTCCCCGCGCCCGCCGGAGCCGCCGTCATCGACGGCACCGGCAAGTTCGTGACCCCCGGCATCATCGATGTGCACAGCCACCTTGGCGATTATCCATCGCCTGCAGTCACGCCGCACTCCGACGGCAATGAGGCGACTTCGCCGGTGCGCCCGGAAGTGTGGGCTGAGCACAGCGTCTGGCCGCAGGACCCAGGGTTCAGCCGGGCCTTGGCCAACGGCGGCGTCACGACGCTGCAGATACTGCCCGGTTCGGCGAACCTCTTTGGCGGCCGCTCGGTGACCCTGAAGAACGTTCCCGCCCGCACCATGCAGGGGATGAAATTCCCGGGAGCGCCCTACGGCCTGAAGATGGCGTGCGGCGAAAATCCGAAGCGGGTCTACGGCTCGAAAAGCGAGATGCCGCAGACGCGAATGGGCAACATCGCGCTAACCCGGGAGACCTGGATCAAGGCGCAGGACTACAAGCGCAAGTGGGACGCTTACTACCAGGACGGTGGTGACAGGCCCGAGCGGAACTTGGCGATGGATACGCTAAAGGGCGTGCTCGACGGCCAAATCCACATCCACAACCACTGCTACCGCGCCGACGAAATGGCCAACATGATCGATATGTCGAGGGAGTTCGGGTATCGCATCACCGCGTTTCACCACGCGGTCGAGGCCTACAAGGTCGCTGATCTGCTCGCCGCCAACAACATCTGCGCTGCAATGTGGGCCGACTGGTACGGCTTCAAGATGGAAGCCTATGACGTGGTGCAGGAGAACATTCCGCTGGTCCACAATTCCGGCGGCTGCGCAATCGTTCACTCCGACGATCCCAACGGCATCCAGCGACTGAACCAAGAGGCGGCCAAAGCGCTGGCCGACGGGCGCCGCGCCGGGATTGCGCTGAACGAGCAGATCGCCTGGAGCTGGCTTTCCGCCAATCCCGCAAGGGCGCTTGGCATCTTCGATCGGACCGGAAGCCTGAAGGTCGGCAAGATGGCGGACGTGGTGCTGTGGAACGGCAATCCGTTCAGCACCTATACGCGGCCCGAGCGGGTTTGGGTCGACGGCGCCGAACTGTACGATTCGAGCAATCCGCAACGGCGCCCCGTAAGCGACTTCGAGCTCGGGCAGCCGGGCGAAGGGGACGTGAAATGATTCGGGGCGCGCTGGCCTGCGTGCTGATCGCACTCGCCGCTCCGGCGACGGCGCAGACGATCGCCATCATCAACGGAATCGTCGCGACCGGCGACGGGTCGGAGCCGATGCAGGGCGCGACAGTGGTGATCCGCGATGGCCGAATCGCAGCGGCAGGGCCGGGCGTGGCCGTTCCCGCCGGCGCCCAGGTGATCGATGCCAGGGGCAAGTGGGTAACTCCGGGCATCGTCGCCGGCTTCTCGCGCCTTGGCCTCAGCGACGTGGATCTCAGCGTCGACGGTGCCGAAGACACATCCGCAGCAAAAGGGCCGTTCAGCGCCGCCATCGACGTCGCGCCGGCGATCAACCCCTTGTACCAGACGGTCCAGGTGAACCGCGCCGACGGCGTTACCCGCGCGATCGTTGCTCCCGTGGCCCCGGGCAGCATCTTTGCAGGGCAGGGCGGTCATAGACACCGGGGCCGACATGCGGCCAATCACCCGGGCTCGCGCCTTCCAATTCGTCGAGCTGGGGGAGACCGGTGCCGACAAGGCGGGCGGATCGCGCGCCTCGGCGCACGTGCTGTTCCGCAACGCGCTTCGCGAAGCCGCCGAGCTTGGCCGCTTCCCTTCACCCGTTTCCTCGGGCAGCGGGGGCCGGCAGGACGACCGCCTTCAGCCGGTGGTCCGCAATCCCAACGAGGCTCGCGACTCGGGCTCCAACGCCCAGCGGAGCCAGGACGTGCTGCTGACCCGCTTCGATGCCGCGGCCCTGGTTCCGGTGCTTCAGGGCCGGCAATATCTGTTCGTTCACGTCGAGCGCGCCAGCGATATCCTGCAGGTGATCGAGTTGCGCCGCGAGTTCCCGTCTCTCAAGCTGGTCGTCGTCGGCGGCAGCGAAGGGTGGATGGTGGCGCGCGACCTCGCCGCCGCAGCTATTCCCGTCATTGCCTCGGCGCTTAACGACCTTCCATCGAGCTTCGAGCAGCTTGCCGCCACCCAGTCAAATGTCGGCCGGATGCGCGAGGCCGGTGTCCAGGTCTCCATCGGGACGATCAATGACGACGAGACCCGAAACTCGTTCCGGCAGCGCCAATACGCCGGCAACCTCGTCGCCTTGAGCAAGGTGCCGGGAGCGAGCGGTCTCAGCTGGGGCGAAGCACTGGCGATGATCACGTCGCGGCCAGCCGAAGCGATCGGCATGGGCGGCGAGATCGGGAGCCTTGCGTCCGGTCGGCGCGGCGACGTCGTGATATGGTCGGGTGATCCGCTGGAGCCCGCCAGCGCCGCGGAAGCCGTATTCATCGATGGCGTCCAGCAGCCCCTCGAGACGCATCAGACGCGGCTGCTGCAGCGCTACCGTTACCTCCCCCGCCGCGACCTTCCCGAAGCCTACCGGCGCTGAAGCTCGCGCCGTCGCGTTTCGCGCGCTAAACGCCTGTCCATGACACGCAGATTCTTCGGCACCGACGGCATTCGCGGCCTCACCAACAGCGAACCGATGACGTCGGAGATGGCGCTTCGAGTGGGCCAGTCGGCGGGCACCCATTTCCTGCGTGGCGACCATCGCCATCGGGTCGTCATCGGCAAGGACACGCGCTTGTCCGGCTATATGATGGAATCGGCGCTGGTCGCCGGCTTCACCAGCGTCGGCATGGACGTGGTCCTGCTCGGCCCGATGCCGACTCCGGCAGTGGCAATGCTGACCACCTCGATGCGCGCCGATCTGGGCGTGATGATCTCCGCCTCGCACAACCCGTTCGCCGATAACGGCATCAAGCTGTTCGGCCCCGACGGCTACAAGCTCAGCGATGCCACCGAGCTAGCGATCGAGCAAAGGCTCGAGCAGGCGCCGGCCCTTGCCAGCTCGGAGAAGATCGGCCGGGCCAAGCGCATCGACGACGCGCGCGGCCGCTATGTGCACCATGCCAAGTCGACGTTCCCCGAGAGGCTCCGGCTCGACGGGCTCAAGATCGTCGTCGATTGCGCGAATGGGGCCGCTTACCATGTCGCGCCCGATGCTTTGTGGGAGCTTGGCGCCGATGTCATTCCGTTGGGGGTCAGCCCCGACGGCATCAACATCAACGACGGTTGCGGGTCGACCCATCCGCAATTCCTCCAGGAAACGGTGGTGGCGAGCGGCGCCGACATCGGCCTTGCGCTCGACGGCGATGCCGACCGAATTATCATCATCGACGAGAAGGGCCGAATCACCGACGGCGACCAGTTGATGGCGCTGATCGCGCTCGACCATCAAAAGCGCGGCGAGCTGAAGGGTTCGCTGGTGACGACGGTGATGTCGAACCTCGGGCTCGAGCGGCGACTGAGCGAGGCCGGCATCGACATGGTCCGAACCCAGGTCGGCGACCGCTATGTGCTCGAAGCAATGCGGCAAAGCGGCTGCAACGTCGGCGGCGAGCAGTCCGGCCACATTATCCTCGCCGACCATTCGACGACCGGCGACGGGCTGGTCGCGGCGCTGCAGGTGCTCGCCGCGCTAGTCGACAGCGGCAAGCCGGCGAGCGAAGTGCTCGCCCAGTTCGAGCCGGTGCCGCAGCTGTTGAAGAACGTGCGTTTCAACGGCGGCGCGCCGCTCGAGCAGCAGGCGGTCAAGCAGCGCATTGCCGAGGCGCAAGCGCAGCTGAGCGGGCGAGGCCGCCTGCTGATCCGCAAATCGGGCACCGAGCCGCTGATCCGGGTGATGGCCGAAGGGGACGATCCTGCGCTGGTCCAGAGGATCGTCGACGACATTTGCGACGCCGTGGCAGGCGCATCGTGAACGCTTTGTTTGCGATTGCCGGCGCATGGCCGGTGGCGTGCACATGGAAAACATCGTCACGCGGGGTGCGGCGGGCGTCGGGGCAATGACCACGACCGCCCGGATCCTGGTCATCGCCGGATCGGATTCCGGCGGCGGCGCCGGTATTCAGGCGGACATCAAGACGATCACCATGCTCGGCGGCCACGCAATGACCGCGATCACCGCGGTGACCGCCCAGAACACGATCGGAGTCGACGCGGTCCACGCGGTGCCCGCCGAAATCGTCCTTGCGCAAATCGACTCGGTGGTCGGCGACATCGGTGTCGATGCGGTGAAGATCGGCATGATCGGAAGCGCGTTTACAGCCGGGCAGGTCGCGGCGCGTCTAGAGCAACTCAGGGCCGAGCAGCCGGACCTTCCGATCGTGTTCGACCCGGTCATGGTCGCAACCAGCGGCTCGATCCTCGCCGACGAGGCCACCGTGGCCGCCTTCGGCAAGCTGATGAAGGTGGCGACGATCGCCACGCCCAATTTGCCGGAATTGAAGGCCCTCACCGCCGAGGAAGACCCGGTGGCCAGCGCGCTCCACCTGGTCGGCGAGCATGGCTGCGCGGTGCTGATCAAGGGCGGGCACGAGAAAGGCGACGCGCTCGCCGACGCTCTCATTGAAACAGACAATATGACCAGCTGGCAGGGCCAGCGGATCGACACCACCAGCACCCACGGCACCGGCTGCACGCTGGCCAGCGCGATCGCGCTGTTCCTTGCGCAAGGCTCATCGCTGGCCGACGCCGTTGCCCGGGCCCGTGAGTTCGTGCGGATCGCGCTGCTCGACGCGCCGGGGCTGGGGCAGGGCTCCGGGCCGGTCGGGCAGGGGCGGGTGCGGCTGGACGCGGGCGCCGGCCCGCGCCTCAACCAGGTGACGGTCACCGGCACCGATTATGCCAAGTCTGTCGACTTCTACCGGCGCCTCGGGCTCAGGCAGATCGTCGAAAGCCCGGAGAACGGCTACGCTCGCTTCGAGTCCGCGGGCGGCGCGACCATGTCGGTGCAGATCGACCCGCAGCAGGAGATCATCGGCACCGTCGCAATATATTTCGAGTGCGACGACCTCGACGAGCGGGTCGAGTGGCTCGCCCGTTCGGGGTTGCCGTTCGAGCATGGGCCGAGAGACCAGCCGTGGATGTGGCGCGAGGCGTGCCTTCGCGATCCGTCGGGCAACGTCATTTTCCTCTACAAGGCCGGCGAAGCAAGGCGCTTCCCGCCGTGGCGGATCGACTAATCCACAAAAATTTCAGTCGGGTACTGGCGAGCGGGCGAGCGTCCCAATAGGCTCCGGGCCATGGCGCGCCCCTGCTTCAAGCTTGAAATGGGCTTTCCCGAGCCTTTGGCCGGGGTCGACGAGGCGGGATGCGCTCCGCTTGCCGGGCCGGTGGTCGCCGCCGCGGTGATCCTCGACCGCGCCAAATTCCCGCGCGGGATCGACGATTCGAAGAACCTTCCGCTGGAAAAACGCGAGGCGATCTACGCCAGGCTGGTGAAATGCGCCGCTTGGGGCGTCGGCGTTGCGAGCGTCGAGGAAATTGACACGATCAACATCTATTGGGCGCGGATGCTGGCGATGAGCCGGGCCGTGGAAGCGCTTGGGATCGAGCCGGCGTGGGTGCTGGTCGACGGCAATGCCTGCCCGCGCTGGCAGCGGCCGTCCAAGGCGATCATCGCCGGCGATTCCAAGTGCCGATCGATCGCCGCCGCCTCGATCGTCGCCAAGGTCACCCGCGACCGGATGATGGTGGAGTTCGCGCGCACCTATCCGGGCTACGGCTGGGAGACCAACCGTGGCTATGGCACGCCCCAGCATTTCCGAGCGCTGAGCAGCCTCGGTCCGACACCCCTTCACCGCCGAAGCTTTGCGCCGGTTCGCGAAATCGAGGCCGCCTGGGCCCAGCCAGAGCTCGAGGTCATCGAAATCCGGCCAGCCGAGTCCTTTGCGCCACACCCACCAGCGATTGAGTCCACTATGCCACCGGCGACTCAAGATGTTGTGGTCGCGCCCGCGAGTGTGCAGCCCATCTAGCGGATTTCGCCGTGCCAATAAGCAACAGTGGCTTGACCCGGAGTCCCGGCTGACTCACCCTCTGCGTCCAACAGGGGGCAGTCGCAGGCATGAATTTGATCACGCCTATCGGGGAGCAGCGCGTCCGCAATCGGGCGGTCGCGGCCAAGGCCAAGCGCGAGCTTGCAGTCGACTGTATCCTGCACGGCGACTGCGTCGCCGAAATGGCGAAGCTACCCGACAAGTCGGTCGATATGATCTTCGCCGACCCACCGTATAATCTGCAGCTTGGCGGCGACCTGTTCCGGCCCGAAGGCGGCCGCGTCGACGCGGTCGACGACGATTGGGACAAGTTCGACAGCTTTGCGGTCTATGACGACTTCACCCGCGATTGGCTGGCCGAGGCCCGCCGGATCCTCAAGGACAATGGCACTATCTGGGTGATCGGCAGCTATCACAACATCTACCGCGTCGGCTCGCTGCTTCAGGACGCGGAGTTCTGGATTCTGAACGACATCGTCTGGCGCAAGTCGAACCCGATGCCCAACTTCCGCGGCACCCGCTTCACCAATGCCCATGAAACTTTGCTGTGGTGCGCCAAGAACGAGAAAGCGCGCTACACGTTTAATTACCGCACAATGAAGGCGTTGAATGACGATCTTCAGATGCGGTCTGACTGGGTGCTGCCGATTTGCGGAGGCCCCGAACGGGTCAGGGGCGACGACGGCGCCAAGGCTCATCCGACGCAAAAGCCAGAAGCGTTGCTCTACCGGATACTGCTCGCCTGCACCAAGCCCGGCGACATCGTCCTCGACCCGTTCTTCGGCACCGGCACGACCGGTGCGGTTGCGCGGCGGCTCGGGCGACGCTGGATCGGGATCGAGCGCGAAAAGTCTTATGTGAAAGTCGCGCGGGAACGGATCGCCTCGACATTGCCGCTCGACGAAAGCGCGATGACGGTGGCGCCGGACAAGCGCTCGGCGCCACGGGTGGCCTTCGGGCTGCTGGTCGAAAGCGGGATCATCGCGCCCGGATCGACGCTCGTGGATGCCAAACGCCGCTGGACGGCCAAGGTCTGCGCCGACGGCTCGGTCGCGCACGGCGGCGCCATGGGATCGATTCACAAGGTCGGCGCAGCGCTTACACGCGCGCCGTCTTGCAACGGCTGGACCTTCTGGCATGTCGAACGCGAGGGACAGCTCCAATCGCTCGACAGCTTCCGCCAGCGCTATCTTTCCGCTCAATAGGGGCGATGCGCACCCTTGTCCGCCCGACCGGCTTCGTCGATTCGCCATTCGGCCATGACGGCAAGGTCGCGCGTCTGGCCGGCGGCATGTGCTGGTATTCCGCGGTCGAACTGTTGCGGGTCGAGGGGAACCGCCGGGTCGCGGCCGAGCTGTTGCCTGTCGAGGCCCTTGAGAATCGCTTCGACGATGACATGGCCGCCCAGTGGCAGGCGCTGACCGCTCCGAGGCTGCCGTTGCAACTCGGCGAGCGCACCATCCGCCTCGACCAGCCGCAGGTGATGGGAATCATCAACGTTACGCCCGACAGTTTCTCCGACGGTGGGCAGTTCGACGGGCCAGCGGACGCGGCAGCGACCGGCGCGGCGATGGCCGAGCAGGGTGCGTCGATCATCGATGTCGGCGGCGAATCGACTCGGCCGGGCGCCAAGCCGGTATGGGCGGGCGACGAGATCGAGCGGGTCGAGCCAGTGATCCGGCAGCTGGCCGCAGGGGGCGCGGCGGTTTCGATCGACACCCGAAAGGCGGATGTGATGACCGCCGCCATCGCCGTGGGCGCGGGGCTGGTGAACGACGTCTCGGCGCTGACCTTCGACCCGCGTTCGGCCCAAACCGCGGCCACCGCGAAAGTGCCGGTGGTGCTGATGCATCACCAGGGCAGCCCGGAAACGATGCAGGACGAGCCGCGCTACGGCGATGTCATCGTCGAGGTCTATCTGTGGCTGGAGGAGCGGATTGCGGCCGCGCAAGCGGCGGGGATCGAGCGGTCGCAAATCCTGATCGATCCCGGCTTCGGATTCGGCAAGGCCGTCGGCCACAATCTCGAGCTGATGAATTGCCTGGCGTTATTCCATTCGCTCGGATGCCCGCTGGTCGTCGGCGCCAGCCGCAAGCGCACCATCGGCGCGCTGTCCAACGAGGCACCGGCCGACAAGCGCCTCGGCGGGAGCATCGCCTTTGCCATGAAAGCGGCGGAGCAGGGCGCTCAGGTCTTGCGCGTCCATGACGTGTTCGAAACCGTGCAGGCGCTCAAGGTCTGGCGCGGCCTTCGCGACCAGGCGCTGACTCCGCGCCTTTGAACGCCACGACCATCGGGCCGAGTTCGGCGCGGGCGTCGCGGCGGCCGTTGGCCGGGTCCCACAGCGAGCTCACCGACCCGTCGAAGTAGAGCGCATTCCTGGCCTTCAGTTCGTCGCGAAACAGCCGCGCGAATTTGCCGAAGGAGACGACGTCCTCGCTGATCGCGAACACCGGATTACCTTCGGGAGCGATCCCCACGCCGTTGCGGATGTTGCGCGATTCGCCATCCGGCTCGAACGCCGGGTGAAGATTGCCGTCGATCACCAGCATCGGCCCCGACTGGGTGGAGAAAGCGATGTCGTCGGCCGGCTTGAACGCTTTGGTGGCGACGACTTCCGCCTTGCCGCTCTCGCGGACCAGGAACACGCCGTTGGGAAGCAGGCCGAAATTGCCGCCACCACCGCGCTTGTTGATCCGGTGAAGCTCTCTGCCGCGCTCGATCAGCAGGCCGATTGCATCGCCCTCCTCATCGTACATGCCGGCGTTCATGCCGAACGCAACCTGATTGGCTCGCCCGCCGAGCGACGCCTCCAGCTTGGCGAAGCTTCTGAACGGGTTGCCCGAAGCGTCGGACGTGAAAACGTCGATCCGAGCGGCTTTTGCCGAGCAGATGGTGAAGCGACTGCCTTCAAACATGAGCGAGCTGCACGAGGACTGGATCGCGGTGGCTGGTTCGCCCGCGACTTGCTGCGGGGCCTCGCAGCCGGCGAATAACAGGAGTGGGAGCAAGGTGAGACGCATCGGCGCCTGCTGACGCGCTCAGGCGGCGGTGTCGATGCCGATATCGCCCAGCTTGCGGTAAAGCGTCGAGCGGCCGATGCCGAGGCGCCTCGCGACTTCGGTCATCCGCCCGCGATAATGGCCGATCGCAAGGCGGATGATGTCGGTCTCGATCTCGTCGAGCGAGCGCATATGGCCGTCGGCCGCGAACAAGGTGATTGCCGGCGCGCCGGCGACCGCCGCTTCGCTCGATTGGCGGCTGAGGTTCGGCCCGGCGTCGCTGACGCGGCCGGTGAATCGCGTCTGGGTGGCGATGTGCGGAAAGTCATCGGCACCGAGCGAGCTGTTGTGGCACTTAAGCCCGGCGCGCAGAAGCACGCTTGCAAGCTGACGGACGTTGCCGGGCCAGCCGAACCGCATGAGGATGTTGAGCGCGGCATTGTCGACTCCGAGCGGCTGGGTCAGCTGCTGCTCGGCAAAGCGCGCCAACAAGTGGCGGGCGAGCGCCGGGATATCGCTGCTCCGCTCGCGCAGCGGAGTCAGCGGTACTGTCGTCACCGCCACTCGCTCGGCAAGCGGTGCATGGAAGTCGTCGGGCAGCGGGCCGTTGGAAGTGGCGATCAACCGGACATCGACGGAATTGCTGCCGTTGCATCCGACCGGCCGGACTTCACCTGTCGCAAGCGCGCGGTCGAGCGCTTCCCGGGTTGGCTTGGGCAGCGCGGCGATGTCGTTGAGCAGCAAGGTGTCGCCGGTGGCATCGAGCATCCTGCCGGTCTTGGGCTGGAAGGCGCCGGGGAAAGCGCCGGCTTCGTGCCCGAACAGCTCGCTGTCGGCGATATTGGCGGGAAGCGCCTTGCAGTCGACCGCGACCAGCGGCCCGCGCGAACGCAGGCTTGCCGCATGGATTGCCCGGGCGAAGGTCTCCTTGCCGGTGCCGGACTCGCCGACGATCAGGATCGGCAGCCGGTTGCGAGCGGCCTTGGCAGCGATCGCGAGCGACGAACGGAATTCCGGCGTGGCGCCCGATCAGCTGCTCGAGCTCGAGCTCCGGCGCGAGTTTCTCGACCACCGGAACCAGCTCGCCGGACGGGCGTCGGCGGTCGGCTGCCGAGGCCAAAGCTTCGGTCAGGCGCTCAGCCGCGATGGGGCGGCCGAGGAAATCGGTAGCTCCGGCGCGGATCGCGTCGAGCGCGACCGGCACTGCGTCGCCATCGGTGAGGACGATCACCGGCAGCGCCGGCCGGCACGAGCGCAGCGCATCGATGATCCGGGCGGGGTCGTCGGCGTCCCAGCTGGCGAGCAGCGCGACCCGCACCTCGGGCCCATAAGGTCCGCGCAGGATGGCGAGAGCGGTGTCGAGGCCGTCGGCGCCGATCACCGTCCACCCGGCGCGTGACTCCATCGTCCCGATCAGCCGCCGCTCGGCCGCGTCGGGCTCGACTAGCAGCAACGAACGCACGGGTTGCTCGGGCATCGACTCCACCTCTTAGCACCAGTGTAGACAGCGATGCGTAAAGGGGGCCTTAAGCGCGGCGATTGGCGCTTGGGCGGCGGCGCCAGGCTTGTTATGCACGCCAGCCGGACGACAGGAAGAGGGAAGCCAAATGGACGTCGACGCGGTCACCAACCAAAACCAGCCTGGCGAAATCGGCCGGCACGCCCGCGATTATTCGCGTTTTATCGCTTTGTTCAAATGGGGCGCGATCGTCTCGTTCATTACCGCAATGCTCGTGCTCGTGATCATCTCGTAAAAAGCCAGGCAAGCCCATGAAAATCGCGGTTCTGAAGGAGATGGCGCCGGGCGAGACCCGCTGCGCGGCGATTCCCGAAACCGTCAGGAAGTTCATCGCTCTGGGCGCCGAGGTCGCGGTCGAGAAGGGTGCGGGGGTCAGCGCTGGCGTCAGCGACAGCGATTTCGAGGCTGCCGGTGCGACGGTCGCACCGCGCGCCAAGGTGCTTGGCGCCGACATCGTCCTGTGCGTCAACGGACCCGATGCAGAGGCGGTGAAGGGCGCGAAAGCGGATGCGCTGCTGGTCGGCGCCCTCGATCCGATTCGGCGCAAGGACGTCATCGACGGCTACGCCCGGGCGGGGCTGCAGGCGCTGGCGATGGAATGGATGCCGCGCATCACCCGCGCCCAGTCGATGGACATATTGTCGTCGCAGTCGAACCTGTCGGGGTACAAGGCGGTGATAGACGCCGCGGGGCTCTACGGCCGCGCCTTTCCGATGATGATGACCGCGGCGGGCACGGTCAGCCCGGCCAAGGTGTTCGTGATGGGCGTGGGCGTCGCCGGGCTGCAGGCAATTGCAACCGCCAAGCGGCTTGGAGCGCAGGTCAGCGCCACCGATGTCCGCTCGGCGACGAAAGAGCAGATCCAGTCGCTGGGCGCCAAGCCGATCTTCGTCGAGAATGTCGCCGGGATCGAAGGCGAGGGCTCGGGCGGCTACGCGTCCGAAATGTCGGACGAATATCGCAACGCGCAGGCCGAACTGGTGTCCAGTCACATCGCCAAGCAGGATATCGTCATCACCACCGCGCTGATTCCCGGCCGCCCGGCGCCGCGGCTGGTCAGCGACGCGCAGCTGGCGACGATGCGGGCCGGAAGCGTCGTCGTCGACCTGGCGGCGGACGCTGGCGGCAATGTCGAAGGCTGCGTCGCCGGCCAAGACGTCCAGCGGCACGGGGTAACTATCGTTGGTGCGAGCAATCTGGCGCGCAGCGTGCCGGCCGATTCCTCGGCGCTGTTCGCCCGCAACCTCTACAATTTCCTCAGCGCATTCTGGGACAAGGAAGCGAACGCGCCGATCTTCCCGGACGACGACGAGATTATGCAGGCGATCCGCCTCACGGGCGGCGGCAAGGTCGTCAACGAAAGGCTGACGCCTGCCGCACCTTGAGGAGTGGCACGTTAATCTCTGATCCTTTATATAGGCGGCGATGACGGCTTTTTTCCTTGCCCTTGCGGCCATTGCCGCCGCTTCACCGCAAGCGACCGCGCCGGTTCCGGTCGTGCCGTTGATCGTATCGCTCGACCCGGTTTCGCAGCAGCTGCTGGCAGCCCACAACCGCGAGCGAGCGTTGGTCGGTGCGCCGCCGCTGCAGTGGGATCCGCAGCTTGCGATGGCGGCGATATCCTATGGGCCGACGCTCGCTGCGCTGGGCCGACTGGAGCATTCGCCGAGGGCCAGCCGCCCGGGCCAGCGCGAGAATCTGTGGAGGGGCACGTCCCATGCATATTTGCCCGGCCAGATGGTCGGCAGCTGGACGGACGAGAAGCGCTTGTTCCGCCCCGGCGTGTTTCCCGCGGTCAGCGTCACGGGCAACTGGTTGCATGTGTCGCATTACACCCAGATGATCTGGCGCACGACGACTCGCGTCGGCTGCGGTATTTATCGCTCGTCGCAGTGGGATTATCTGATCTGTCGCTACTCGCCGCCCGGCAACACCGACGGCAAGCTTGTCCCTTGAGCCGGTCGCGGCTCGAACTTTAAGCTGGCGAGCGGCTCACCGCTCCGGCTAAGCGCGCGCCAATGGCTACGCTCGTTACCGGCTGTGCCGGCTTCATCGGATCATCGACCGCTTTCGCGCTACTCGAGCGCGGCGACGACGTCGTCGGCATCGACAATATCAACGATTATTACGACCCGAAGCTGAAGCAGGCGCGGCTGGAGCGGCTGCAAAGCCGGTTCGGCAACCGGTTCCGTTTCATCAAGACCGACTTCGCCGATGCCGCCGGCCTCACCGCCGCGCTCGAGGATGCCAGGTTCGACGGGATTGTTCACCTCGGCGCCCAGGCCGGAGTCCGCTACAGCATCGAAAACCCGGCGGCCTACGTCCAGTCGAATCTCGTCGGCCACTGCAACATGCTGGAGGTGGCCCGGAGGCGCGAGACCCGCCACTTCGTCTATGCGTCATCGTCCTCGGTCTATGGCGGCAACAAGAGCGTCCCGTTCCGAGTCGAGGATCGCGTCGACCATCCGCTGTCGCTCTATGCAGCGACCAAGAAGTCGGATGAGCTGATCAGCGAATCCTATTCGCATCTCTACCGGATGCCGATGACGGGCCTGCGTTTCTTCACGGTGTACGGACCCTGGGGCCGCCCCGACATGGCGATGTGGATCTTCACCAAGGCCCTGTACGAAGGCAAGCCATTGCCGTTGTACAATGGCGGCCAGATGCGGCGCGACTTCACCTATATCGACGATATCGTGAGCGGCGTCGTCGCATGTCTGGATTCGCCTCCTGCCGACGACGGTGCTGCCAAGGCCGGCGGCAGCAATGCGCCGCACGCGGTCTACAATATCGGCAACAACCGAAGCGAAGATTTGATGCGTGTCGTCGAGCTGCTCGAGCAAGCGACAGGAAGAAAAGCGCTGCTCGAACCGATGCCGATGCAACCCGGCGACGTGCGTGAAACCTGCGCCGACATCAGCGCCATCGAGCGCGACCTGGGTTTCCAGCCGATAACAACTATAGACGACGGCGTTCCCAGGTTTGTCGACTGGTACAAAAGCTACCAAGCCAAGTGAGCATCCCACCTTTGTTGTCGCGCCTGTGCATTCCGGTCGTCGGCGCGCCGCTGTTCATCATCTCCAACCCCGGACTGGTGATCGCGCAATGCACCGCCGGCATCGTCGGCAGCTTTCCCGCGCTTAACGCCCGCCCGGCATCCATGCTTGACGAGTGGCTTCACGAAATCATCGAGGCGCTGGCGCTGCACGACCGCGACAACCCGGACCGCCCGGCGGCGCCATTCGCGGTCAATCAGATCGTCCACCGCACCAACGACCGCTTCGAAGCCGACATGGCGGTATGCGAGAAGTGGAAGGTGCCGATCGTCATCACCTCGCTTGGCGCGCGGGAGGAGCTCAATGTCGCCGTCCACCGCTGGGGCGGGATCACTTTCCACGACGTGATCGACGACCGCTTCGCCCGCAAGGCGATCGACAAAGGCGCCGACGGGCTGATTCCGGTCGCTGCCGGCGCTGGGGGCCACGCCGGCCGCTGGTCGCCGTTCGCGCTGGTCCAGGAAATCCGGGCCTGGTTCGAGGGACCGTTAGTGCTGTCTGGGTCGATCGCAACAGGAGCGGCGGTGCTTGCGGCCGAGGTCATGGGCGCCGACTTCGCTTATGTCGGCTCGCCGTTCATCGCCACTCCGGAAGCCAATTGCTCGGAGGACTACCGCCAGGCGATCGTCGGGGGCGGCGCCGCTGACATCGTCAACAGCGACCTCTTCACCGGAATCCACGGCAATTATTTGCGTTCGTCGATCGAGCGTTCCGGCCTTGACCCCGAGGGGCTCGACGCCGCAGCCGCGACCACAACCGAATTCGGCTCGGGAGGCTCGGCCAAAAGCAAGGCCTGGCGCGACATCTGGGGATCGGGGCAGGGGATCGGCGCGGTCCGGAAAATCCAGCCCGCTGCCGATTACATCGCTCAGCTTGCGCGGGAATATGAGGCGGCGCGGGCGCGCCTGTGCGGGCCTATCCCTGGCCGGTGAGGCCGCGCTCGAGCCGTCCCATCAGCGCCCGGGCCGGGCTTTGCGCCGGCGCGCTGGCGATGCTTCCATCGTCGAGGCGCCTGACCCTGGCGTACAAATCGGTGCTGCCGTGGACCAGCCGCTGCGCCGAGGCGGGCAGGCGCGTAACGGTCTCCGGATCGCTGTCCTGCGCGTGGCCCAGCCGCCGCTCGGGGCGGCGCCCTTCGGCATATTGGATTTCGCCGCTTTCGATCGCGCGCTGGGTGAGCAACCAGGCGACGATGTGCATCACCCGGGTCGTCACCTTGAGCGACTCGCAGGCGAACGTGACCCGGGTGAATGGGTCGAGGCGGTCGCGGTCATGGTGGGCGGCATCGTCGAAGTAGGAGCGGGCCTCATCGGCAAGCAGCATCGCCTCGGTGTAAAACGAGTCGATCAGCCGCGGCGTGATCCGCGCTTGCGCTTCCGGGACATCGTCCGAGTCGGTCATTGCGTACAAGCTAGCCACCTTCCTTCGCTCATGAAAACGAAGAACATGCCCGGTTGATAGCGGCTTGCCGCTTATGTCCCGAAGCGGGACACCCGCGGTTAGCGCAAGCGTAGTGTCGACGAAGGGAAGGCGCCGGCCGCCCGGACGATCGCGCAGGCGAGACAAACCGGAGAAATCGTGATTTACTGTCCGCCGCTGTCAACCGTTCGCGAAAGGAACTGACACCGATGGAAAAGGCCCAGGTCGAGGAACTCGCATCCAAGCACGCTGCGCTCCATGCCATGATCGACGAAGAGGAGCATCGCAGCCACCCCGACGAGGATTTGCTCCATCGCCTGAAAAAGGAAAAGCTGAAGCTCAAGGACGAGCTTTCAGGTCACTTCGAGGAATAAGACCCGCCTGGCGCGCGACGCTTCCAGTGCTCGCCAGCCTCGCATTGGCTGCGCGCTTCAGTCGTCGCGCGACACCTTTTCCATCCGCTCGTGGCGCTCCTGCGCCTCAAGGGTCATCGTCGCGATCGGCCGGGCTTCGAGCCGCGCCATGGAAATCGGCTCGCCGGTCACTTCGCAATAGCCGTACTCACCTTGGTAAAGGCGGCGGATCGCGCACTCGATCTTGGCGATCAGCTTGCGCTGACGGTCGCGGGTGCGAAGCTCGATCGACCAGTCGGTTTCGCTCGACGCGCGGTCGGCGACATCCGCCTCGCGAAGCGTGTCGATCTGAAGCTGCGCCATGGTGGCGCGCGATTCATCGACGATCGCTTCCTTCCACTCGCGCAACTTCTTCAGGAAATAAGCGCGGTGCAGGTCGCACATGAACTCGTCCCGGTCGGATGGGCGATAGCCCTCCGCGACGATGATCCGATCGAATGGTACCGGCTGGCTGCCGTACAGGTCGACTAAAGCGGTCGCCATAACATTCTCCCCAACTCATTCCACCCGCGGTTCGCCGCGAAGTGGACCCCGTGCGCCCGCGGCCCGCAGCGGCCGCAGCCGCCGATTGAGCCGGAGACGATTAAGACCAGATTTTCCCGAGGCTTAGGGCCGGAAAAATCGGGTCATCCCCATTCGCGCCTATAATTAGCGGCGAGTCGCTTAACAAGAACTGACGGGGGCCTCTGCGATTAATCCGGAAGCTGTTGCGAATATGGCGCAATTCGGTCGTTGCGAGCCACTGGCCAAGCCACCTGCCCAGCCACTGGTTGCGGGTCCCGGCGCGCTCCCGCATAGCCGCGCTCGAATGCGAATCCTGCTGACCAACGACGACGGCATCAACGCCCGCGGCCTCGACCTTCTCGAGACCATCGCGCGCAGCTTTTCGGACGATATCTGGGTGGTCGCTCCGACCGAGGAGCAGTCGGGCGCCGGCCACTCGCTGACGCTGACTCAGCCGATCCGCGTGCGGCGGCACGACAATCGCCGTTTTTCGGTCACCGGGACGCCGACGGATTCGGTGATGCTGGCGCTCGCCCACATCATGAAGGACTCGCCGCCCGACCTGATCCTGTCCGGGATCAACCGCGGTGCCAACCTCGCCGAGGACGTTACTTATTCGGGCACGGTGTCGGCAGCGATGGAAGGCGCGCTTGCCGGCGTCCGCTCGATCGCGCTCAGCCAGAGCTATTCGCGCGAAGGCATGGGCGACACGGTGCCGTTCGCCGCTGCCGAAGCGTGGGGCGAGCGCGTGCTGGCTCCGCTGGTCGACTTCGAGACACCGGCTGGAACGCTGATCAACATCAATTTCCCGGCGCTCGCGCCGGAAAAGGTCGCCGGCGTTCGAGTTTGCCGCCAGGGCATCCGCGATTACGGGCGCCTGCGGATCATCCAGCGCAAGGATCCCCGCGGCTACGATTATTTCTGGTTCGGACTGGCGCCGATGGTGCAGACGCCCGGCCACTCGACCGACCTCGAAGCCATCGCCGACGGCTTCATCTCGGTGACGCCGCTGCACCTGGACCTCACCCACGATGCGTCGCTCGACACGCTACGCGACAGGTTCGCCGCCGGGGTTTGAGGGTGGTGGACGCACTAGGGCTCGAACCTAGGACCCGCTGATTAAGAGCGCCGCCTCCGTGATGTCTGCTCGTAGGCCGTAAGCAGACCGGCAGCTTTCGGTGGCTCTGTGGGTAAAGCTGCCGTCATGTAAAATCTAGCGCTACGGGCTTCCGACCCTAAGCGCCCATACACTATTGGAGCAGACCGCTGGCACTCACGTCTCCGAGAGGATCTCGGCCAGTTTAGTGCGCAGCTGCGTTTCACTGAATGGCTTCTGTAAGCGGGCGCGGCCCGACCACTCGTCGGGCATTTTCCAATCCGCATAGCCACTGATAATGAGAAACGGGACATCCCGTCGGTCCAGAATGCTTAGGAGAGTAAAGCTTTTCGTCCCGCGGATGTTAAGATCGACGATGGCGGCGTCCATTTCTTCGCTCTCCGCCAATTCCAATGCCGACGCCATGTTGCCTGCGGGACCCAAAGGCACGTAGCCAAATGCGCGAAGCATGTCCTCAGTCGCTAACGCGATCACGGGTGAGTCCTCAACTATGAGGATGCGTAAGCCGGTTAATTTGCCGTCCATCTTGCTTCCCACGAAAACGCAACTGCTCAAGCCAAAGGATCGAAATCTCGGTGTAGATTATTCGTTTATACCGCGACTCTGCTTCATGCTTTCAAGCACGTCCAATCGTAAAACACCCCCGGCGGGCGAGCGACGCGATTTAGGAACACTTCGCCAGCCGATGAATGCCGGGGACGCGAGGTGACATTGTTCCCCACGCGATGCACCTTAAGATGCTAGCCCTTATCGGCAGATGGCTTGCCCCGGGGCGTCCGACGGCGCGGATTACTCCGCGTCGGACCGCGTTACCCCGACACGCAATCGCTCTCTCAAGAACCCAAGAACGCGCTCGATCGCTTCCCGCGTCGGTTCGCCCTCCTCGTCGATCAGCCCGATGGTCAGCACGCTATGTGGCGGCTCGAGATTGACCTTGCTCGACCGACCGGGGAGCTCGATCCCCTCGAATCCCTCGCCAAGTTCGCGCCGTAAGGTCGCGAACCGCGCCGCGCGGCAGAACAAGGCATCGCCATGAAACCGCACGC
>JBBJOG010000027.1:0-8405 GCA_037721775.1 Sphingomicrobium sp.
CGTGCGGAACGAGCGCGGGATGCCGCGATCGCTCATCGCCCACATGATCATGTGGCTAGTCTCGGGCATCAGCCCGACGAAGTCCCAGAAAGTGTCGTGCGCGCTCGCCGACTGCGGATAGCCCTTGTCAGCCTCCATCTTGACCGAGTGAATCAAGTCGGGAAATTTGATCGCGTCCTGAATGAAAAACACCGGGATATTATTGCCGACGAGGTCCCAATTGCCTTCGCTGGTATAGAGCTTGACCGCAAAGCCGCGCACGTCGCGCGGGGTGTCGACCGATCCCGCGCCCCCGGCAACGGTCGAGAAGCGAACGAAGGTCTCGGTTTTCTCGCCTTTCCTGAACACCGCAGCGCGGGTCAGGTCGCTGATGTCCTCAAGCGCCTCGAATACGCCATGCGCGCCCGACCCGCGAGCGTGGACGATGCGCTCTGGAATTCGCTCATGGTCGAAATGGAAGATTTTTTCGCGGAGGACGAAATCCTCGAGCAAAGTCGGGCCGCGTTCACCGGCCTTGAGGCTGTTCTGATTGTCGCTTATCGCCACGCCGAAATTGGTGGTCAGCGGCTCGCCGCCCTTCTGGTGGGCCTCGCCGCCGCTGCCGGTGGTGGCGACGATGGCTGGCGCGTTCGAGCGCGTCGATGACTTCGGCGTATCGGGCATCGGTTAATTCCTCGGAGATGGAGCACAGGAAACGAGCCGGGGTGCCGGCGTATCCTCACCCTGCCGCTCAACTGCGAATAAGTTGAACAGAAGGCCGAGAACGCAATGGTGCACGCGGACATTCCGAGGCTCAAGGCGCACCGAGCGGTCGACCCTTTCCCCGCCTCAGCGCGCTATACTTCGGGCGCTGTAGGACAGGGTTATGCCGCGCCCTGTCAGGGGCGCCGGCCGCCACACTGTTTTTCTAACGCGCGCAGACGTCGGCGTTGCGGAGCGAGGATATGCGAGTGATGGAACCTGTCGTTGAGGTGCTGAGGATGACACCGTCCGAACACCTCCTGAGCTGGAAGCGGACCTTGCGCGCCCGAAAGTCCAGCGACACCCGCCGGAAGTTTTCCAGTATGTCCGTGCCGAGCAGCAGGGCCGGCCCGTCGGCAAGACCGAACAGCTTGAAGGGCGGTACGTCCGCGAAGGCCATGGGCACATCTCGCAGGACCACGGGGCCGAGCTGAAGCTCGCCAATCTTCGCCACTTGCACATCGATCGTCTTGCCGGTCACGTCGGTCACGGGGATGGTCATGAACTTGTCCCGGTTCCGGCGGATCAGCCTGTCGCGCAGGGCGAAATTGCCGATGGTGATCTGGGTTCCCGTATCGATGACCGCGTCGAGCGGTAGGCCGGCGGCCTTGACGTGGGTCAGGATCAACTGGCCCCGCTGGCGCTGCGCTATGATCACGATGTCGCCTGGGTAGCGTTTCTCGGGAACGCGAGCGTCCTCGACTTTGATCAGGCGTTTCTCGAAATCCATCATAAGGCGCTGCCGAACGAGCGCATCGATGCCGATCATGCCTTCGCCGCCCAGATCCATTTCCCGCAGGGCCGGGAGCTGCAGGTCTCTGATGGTTCTTGGCCCAAGGGTCAGTTGGGCGACCTTGACGCGGTCGACGATGTTACGGGACGTCATCGCATTCAGGATGGCGGGAGTGCCGAGCGGCAGCTGCAAACTCCGCGCGATGCGCAGGCCCACCACCGAAGTGTCGGCACCGCTGTCGACGATGAAGTCGTAGGGTCCTTGGCCATTGACGTGCACTTGGACCGTGAGGCGTGTTTCGACCTTGCGTGCTTTGACTTCTTCGCCGCCGACAGCGAGGCCGGGGTCGAAAACGGCCGGCGGGAGAGGCGGCACGTTCGGCGGTATGGGCGGCGCGGGCATCGGCCTGCGAATGCGGGGAGCCTGGGCTGCCGCCTGGACGTCGTGCGCCGCGGCTGAGAGCATCAGCCCGAGCGCGACGAGCACGGCACGGCGAGGCGTAGGCAATCGGTCCTCCTTCAAGCGGACAGCACCTTATCCCACCATAATGTCTGCCCTGCCACGCATTTTATACCCACGACTGGGATGTTGGAAAGGTGAAGGGAGATGATCGGGAACAACAGCACGACTGCGCAGGTCACCGATCTGGACAGCGCAAAGTGAGTCGTAGCAGCGATTTCAACAGCGCCGCGTAGCGTGTGCTTACCACCCGAGCAGACATGAGCTTGCGGGTGCGCCGAGGTGCGGACGTCTGATGCCGATGCGCTTAGCTGCCAGCCGCGCCTGCCTGCGGATTGCCGCTCCTCTCCCACCAATAGGCGGGCCGCGTGCGGGTGCCAGTCACCTGCTCGTTGAGCGTCGCTGCATCGTATAGCCTGCCGCCGAGCATTACCTGGCTGACATTGTCGGTGTTCTGGATGTTCGCCAACGGGTTGGCGTCGAGGACCACGAGGTCGGCGAGCTTGCCGGGCTCCAGGGTGCCGAGGTCGCGCTCCATGCCGAGCGTCCGGGCCGGCATGATCGTCGCCGCCTGAAGCGCCTGGAGCGGCGTCCAGCCGCCCTTGACGAAGCTCCAAATCTCCCAGTGAGCGGCGATGCCCTCCTGCTGGCCGTGCGCGCCGATGTTCACCTGGATGCCCCGGTCGGCGAGCTTGCGTGCCTCGCGCGCCGCCCAGGTGTCAGCATAATCCTCCTCGGGAGCGATCATTCGCCGAGCGCTCCCGGCGGCGAGGATCCGAGGCGGCGTGTGCGCAGTGAGCAGCGGATGCTCCCAAAGGTTCATCCGCGAGCGCCAGTAGGG
The DNA here is from genome assembly GCA_037721775.1 of Sphingomicrobium sp. Lineage (GTDB taxonomy): Bacteria > Pseudomonadota > Alphaproteobacteria > Sphingomonadales > Sphingomonadaceae > Sphingomicrobium. The sequence continues at coordinate 2,775 of JBBJOG010000027.1, forward strand.
ATCGCCGCCCGGCCCGCCATAGGCGACGACCAGAGTCGGCGTGTAGTTGGTCCGGGTCTGAGTCCAGAACTGGATCACGTCCGAATAGAAGGTACTGCCCGGGACATTGTGCTCGATCGTCGCATTGCCGTCTTGGATCAGCGACATGTCCATGTTGAACAGCGACCCGCCCTCGGGCACGACGAGCATGTTCTCGGCCTGTGCCGCCGCGACCACCATCTGGCGCTGTTCGCGGCGGGGCTGGTTGTAATTCTTCACGCTCCAAGCGCCCTGGGCCTTCAGGCGGCGCACGTGGGCCAGCGCATCCTCGAAATTGCCGATCTCGGCAAAGCGCCCTGCAGCCTTGGCGCCGTAGATGATCTCGCCGGTCGAGAAGATGCGCGGCGCAAGGATCAGCCCCGCCCGCTGCATTTCCGCCGCAGCGAAAATCTCGGTCGCACTGTTCGACGGATCGTGGATGGTGGTCGTGCCGAGCGCGAGGTTGGCCTGGGTTGACCAGTTCTGCTGTGGCACCAGCCCGTCTTCACCCTGCGGCCCGTGAGCGTGAGCGTCGATGAAGCCCGGGACGATCGTCTTGCCGGTCACGTCCACCACCGGCGTGCCGGCCGGAATCGCGATGCTCGAACGCGGGCCGACGGCACGGATCCTGTCGCCTTCGACTAGGATTGCGCCGTCCTCGATCACTCCGCCGTCGACGCCGCGCATGGTGACGATCCGCGCGCCGGTCAGCGCGACCCTGCCGGTTGGCTTGGGTGCTTCAACGGTGGTCGACAGCGAAATGCCGGTGTTCGGCGCCGTGAACGGGTACGCGTAGATCCCGCGCGTGTCGGCGGTGTAGACGATCGGGCCGATGCTCCAGTGGACGCGCGCGCCGCCGCTCGAGAAATGTGTGAAGTTGGCGCCCCCCTTGCTGAGGCGAACCGCCGGAAGCGCGCCCTTCTCGGTCGCGACCTCGACATCTTGCGCGCCCGGCATCAGCGGCATCAGGAACGCCTCGTAATTCTGGCGGAACACCACCGACTGGCCGTCCGGCGAAATCTGAAAATCGCTGGTCATGTCCCCCGACGCATGAACTCGCCGCGCCTCGCCAGACAGGTCGGTGCTGACGAGCTGTAGCTTGTCGTCTTCCGACTGCACCGTCATGAACAGGCGCTCACCGCTCGCGCCGAACTGCGGATTCGATGCTTTGCGCTCGACGAGCATCGGCTTTCCGCCGCTTGCCGGAACCGAATAGATGCCGCTGTCCCGCCCCCAATTGTCGGACGTGAGATTACCGCCCGAGCCGGCTTCGAAGACGATCGCGAAGCCGTCGGGAGAGAAGCGCGGTCTGGAGTAATGGCCGGGCTCGCTTGTGACGTTGCGCGGCGAGCCGCCGCGAGCGCCGACGAGCTGGATTCTACCGAGATCCTCGTCGCTCCAGCTGACAAACGCGATTGAGCGCCCATCGCGCGACCAGCTCGGCCAGGCTTCGAAGCGATCTTCGTTGCCGCGGGTCAGGCGCCGCGGCGCTCCGCCGCTTGCCGGCCGAAGCCACAGCTTTCCAAGCGACTCATAGACCAGCTGCCGCCCGTCGGGCGAGGTTTGCGCCCAGCGGATCATCTTCGTCTGGAAGCTCGCCGGCGCAACCTGCGTGCTCGGGTGCAGCGAGTTGGCGACGATGCGGTCGTCGCGGACTCGGAATGGGATTTCGCGCGCTTCGCCTCCGCTCGGAGCAACGCGCCGGATCTTGCCGCCGGCCCAGTAAACAATCTCCCGGCTGTCTGGCGTCCAGTCCATGTTCGGGTAGACGCCGGTGACCGCCCAAGTCTCCTGCATGTCCTGGTCGAGGTTGTCATAGACCTTCCACTCGTTCCCGCTCGACAAGTCGCGCACGTAGAGCTTCGACTTGGCGCGCTCGCGGCGGACGAACGCCAGATACTTGCCGTCGGGCGAGGGGGTCGGGCGAACCGCGCCGCCGGCGCCGCCGGTCACCCGGTGGGTTTCGCCGCTCTCGAGCTCGTAACGCTCGATCGCGAACACTTCCTGGTTGGTGTCCTGCGCATATTGAAAGGTTCCGCCCGGCGTGATGTTGCGGGTGAAATAGACGCTCTTGCCGTCGGCGGCGAAAATCGGCTCACCAAGCTCCTTCTGGTGCTTCTCGTTGGCCCGCTTGACCAGCAGCACGCCGGCGCCGCCGTCAACGTGGTACAGCCAGACCTCACCGGTGCCGAGCGATCGCGCGGTCGTGAAATGCTTCTTGGCGACGATATAGCGGCCGTCGGGGCTCCAGCTCGGCTGGTTGAGGAGCCGAAACTCCTCCTTGGTCAGCTGCTTCCTGTTCGAACCGTCCGCATTCATGATCCAGATATTGTCGCCGCCGCCTCGGTCCGAGACGAAGGCGATGCGGGTGCCGTCCGGCGACCAGCGCGGCTGCTGCTCGTACGAAAGGCCCTCGGCAATGCGCGTCGGAGTGCCGCCGGCCATCGGCAAGACATAGATGTCGCCGAGCATGTCGAACGCGACGCGGCTCCCGTCCGGGGAGACGTCGACGTTCATCCACGTTCCCTCGGCGGTGTCGATCTGCACCCGCCTGGTGGTCAGCCCCCGCGGCCGCTCGACGTCCCACTTGGGGGGCTTGGCCGGCTCAGCGGCCGGTGCCGGCGAGTCCGGGCCCTGCGGCGGCGCGTGCTGGCTTGCAGCTTCGCTTGGGCTCGGCTCCGGCTTCGGCGGGACCTGCTCCTGGGCGTGAGCGGCGCTGCTTGCGAGCAACATTGCAACAAGGAAATTTCTGGCGAGCATGCAGTGACCTCCTGTGTTGATGATGACGAGGATCTAAATGGAGCCCCGAGCCATTCCCGATCACCGGCGAAAGACTGTTCGGAAAAGCTGTGGATCGGAACTCCGGCGTTGGTGACTTGCCTGCCCCGGCATTGCAATGCCAGCCCTTGCGGCTGGTTGGCAAATCGTCAAGTCCCTCGCGCAGCAGCAACTTTCGGCTGACCGGCGGCTTAAGGCGGAGGACATCCTCGAAGGCCGTGTGTCGGTTAGCGGCGCGATCGAGATCGTCGACGAGTTGGGTAAGTTGAACCGCACCGTGTCGTTCCGGGAAGCCCGTTAAGCTCGAGGCCTGACCAGTTGAAACCTGGTGATAAGCCGCGGCCGATATCCCATCCGCTGGCCCCACCATCCCAAACTTCGGGCGTACCGCTCATTCTTCCTGCCTGTAGCGCTCGCGACTGTGCTTCTCGCGGCAGGAACTATTTGCCGTAGGCGGAATGTCCGCTTTCGACCCAAAGCGGACATTAGCTACGCACCTACCCCGGCACTCCGGGAGCCGCATGGGTCCGAATTTTGATCGGTAACAGTGAAGACATCGTCTGTGAGCTTTGATACGCTGAAGCATGCGGGATTGGGATTGCTCGAAGCCCTCAAGATACTGGTTGATACGGCTCATCTCGGCCTGGCTGCTGGTTGTAACGCTCTCTGCCAACTGCCTTCCAAGTGAAGCGTACGAACATGATGAGCTAGGCGGGTCGGGACTCACGGTTGTTGTCCTCGACGGGTTGATCAGTTCTGCCAGGGTGCCAGCGGTTTCCGTCCAGTTCGACGACAGACGCGCCCCAGCAGGGCATGCTAATGTTTCCTGCGACGCTGCGCCCCCTCGATCGGGCAGCTGCACTACGACTGCCGCGCCATCGTTTTTGCAGGCACTCGTTTGTTGCGCAGCGAGCGTCATACTCGAAGCCAATCACTTTAAGCCGTGTGGGGCTAGAGCTCCTCCTGGTTTGCTGACCGCTTAACGCAGTTCCCGAGCCCGCGTGGAAATAGAATAGCCCAGTTCGGCTGAGGAACAGCATGCTCGCGGCCGTACTGCATCATCCTGCGACCACATTTCGTTCCGATTGAGCAGTCGACCGCTTGCTACAAATCAAGGACAGCGGACCATGCAGATTGATCTCGCAACGGCAACTCCGGACGTCATCCGGGCAGACATAGCGATTATCGGTGCTGGCGCGGCCGGACTTACGATGGCCCGCGCATTCCTAACCGCCCAACGACAAGTCGCCCTCATTGAGAGCGGTGGTGTCGACTATGAGAAGACAACATCGGATCTGAATGCCGGCAAGATTGTCGGTGAGCCATACTACGAGCTCGAACACTCGCGCCTAAGGTTCTTCGGCGGCACTACCGCCATTTGGGGCGGGCGCTGTGCTGAACTCGACACGATCGACTTTAAAGAACGGCCCTGGGTACCGCACTCCGGTTGGCCCATAACCTACGACCAGCTGCGTCCGTGGTACGCGAAAGCCCGCAATCTGCTTGGAGTCGCCGAGCACTCCATGCTGGCACCAACCTGGATTGATCAACTGCCGTTTGACGAAATAATGGTTGATCGCTGGACGTTCGACCGTCGGTTCGATCGTTTTGGCTACGAAGCAAGTAAGGAATTGATTGCGGATCGGAACATGAAGCTTCTGCTTCATGCAACTGTCCACGAAATCGTACCGACGCAGGAGGGAGATAGTGTCTCCCACTTGGAAGTAAGGGGCCCTGACGGAAAGCGCCTGAAGGTCGAAGCAAAAACAGTGATCCTGGCCGCCGGAGGACTGGAGAATCCACGCATCCTCCTTGCGAGCAATAAGGTTCTTCAACGAGGCGTGGGGAACCAGAACGACCTCGTCGGCCGCTTCTTCATGGAGCATCCTCATGCGCGCGGTGGGCGGGTGGTCGGCGGGCCCGTATGGAAGTTGCTAAATACCTTCAGACAGGGTGGATCCATTGAAGTGGCTTCCGCACCTTTGCTCAAACTAAATGCCGATCTCCAGCAAAAGCGTGAGGTGCTGAACAGCGCTCTCACGTTGGCGGCTCGACCCCAGCCGGGTGGGTCTGAAATCGCCCGAAAGCGAATGTATCTTCGTGCTCGGCATAGAATTGAGCCCACGAAGGCCGGTCGAAATCTTTGGAAGTCGTACCGGCGAGCGGGCCGAGCGATCACTAGGCTGACCGGCCCCCTTGCACCCTGGATGGCTGTGCGGAGACGCAAACTGGACTTGGCGATCGTCATTCGTGCTGAGCAAGCACCTAATCCGAACAGCCGTGTGACCCTCGATGAAGATACCGACAGTCTTGGAATGCCCCGCATTCGGCTAGACTGGAAGTTGCAAGAGCTAGATGTTCGTACAGCTTCCGACCTCATAGATAGCATGAGTCGGGACTTCCGGCGTCTTGGCCTGGGAGAGGTGCAGAAATCTGAATGGTTGCGCAGCTCTTCAGCGAATTGGGTGTGTGATCCCCTCATCAGCGCTCATCCAATCGGCGGCTATCATCACATGGGCACTACGCGAATGGCGGCGAGCCCCAAGAAAGGTGTCACGGACGAATGGGGCCGGGTGCACGGAATGAGCAATCTTTTCATTGCGGGGAGCTCGCTCTTCCCGACGGCAGGGTGGGCGAATCCGACACTCACCATCTTGGCCCTCGCCCTGAGGACAGCTGGGCGCATACTGGAGAGAGAATGATTGCCCGGCCTGACGTCCGCTTTCCACCCATTGCGGACATTTTGGACCGGCCGGCCTAAGTTCGCTTTCTTGAACGTACTAGGCTCAGGACTCATTGATCGAGCCAGAAGATGACGGTCGCGGCGAGGCATAT
>JBBJOG010000008.1:0-112320 GCA_037721775.1 Sphingomicrobium sp.
GCATGTTGAAGATGGTGGTGATGAAGTTGATCGCGCCGAGGATCGAGCTGGCGCCGGCAAGATGGAGCGAGAAAATCGCCATGTCGACGGCGGGCCCTGCGGCCCCGGACGTCGATAGCGGCGCGTAGACGGTCCAGCCGGTTCCCGCTCCGAGCCCGCTCCCGCCAGGCACCAGCGCCGAGCCAAGCAACAGCAGGAAGGCGGGGACCAACAGCCAGAAGCTGATGTTGTTCATCCGCGGGAACGCCATGTCGGGCGCTCCGATCATCAGCGGCACGAACCAGTTGCCGAAACCGCCGATCATCGCCGGCATGACCATGAAGAACACCATGATCAGGCCGTGGGCGGTGATCAGCACGTTCCAGTGGTGCGCCCATTCGTCGAAGTTGGCGGTGCCGGGGCCAAGCGGCCAGGCACCGTTGATCACCTGGATGCCCGGCTCCATCAGCTCGGCGCGCATGATCCCCGAGATCGCCCCGCCGATGATCCCGGCGACGATCGCGAAGATCAGATAGAGCGTGCCGATGTCCTTGTGGTTGGTCGACATGAACCAGCGGGTGAAGAACCCCGGCTTGTGGTCGTCATGGTGGTCAGCCGGGTGCGCCTGCGGGGCCGCTTCGAGGGGAGAGGCGTCGGCTGGGGTGGTGCTCATGGTCAGTAGCTTCCGATTCGATCAGTCGTTGGCTGTAGCGCGGTTGGCGGCCGACGGCGTTGGCGCTCCGGGCTCGGCGGCGGGAGGCGTTGCGTTGGCCTGTGGTGCAGCCGCAGTCGCAGCGGGCGCCGCGGCGGACATCGCAGCGGGAACGGCGCCCGGCATGGTGCCGCCCTTGGATGCGATCCAGGCCTCGAACTGCGCCTGCGGCACGACCTCGATCGCGATCGGCATGTAGGCGTGCCGCGCTCCGCAAAGTTCGGAGCATTGGCCGAAATAGACGCCCAGCCGGTCGACCTTGGCCCAGGTCTCGTTGATCTGGCCGGGGTTGGCGTCGATCTTGGTCCAGAAGGCCGGGACCGCGAAGGCGTGGATGACGTCGTTGGACGTGACCACGAACTTGACCACCTTGCCGACCGGAATGACGATCCGCTCGTCGACGGCGAGCAGCGGCGGTCCGTCGGCATCGGTCCGGGTGCGCTCGCCAGGCTGAAGGGTGGGGTCGCCGGCCTCCTTGAGCATGTTCGAGATGACCTCGAAACCGCCATTGTCCGGGTATTGATAGGTCCAGGACCATTGGTTGCCGATTACCTTGATCGTGACGTCGGCCGGCGGCGGCGAATATTGCGCCTTCATCAGCCGGATCGACGGAATTGCGATGGCGACCAAAATCAGCACCGGGATTACCGTCCACAGCACTTCGACCAGCGTGTTGTGCGAGGTGCGCGACGGGGTCGGGTTGGCCGATCGGCGGTATTTGATCATCGTGTACATCAGCAGCCCGAGGACAAAGACGCTGATGATCGCGCACAGCAAAAGCAACCACGTGTCGTGGAAGGCGGCGGCGAACCTGCCGATTTCGGTGACCTGGTCCTGGGTGCCGTAGCGGCCGTCGGGAATGCCGACGCCCGGCGTCGGTGCAGCATATGTGAACGGCTGGCTGGTTGCCGCCGGAAGCGTATTGGCGCCGGTTTCGCTGACCGGCTGCGCGACGCCGGCCTCGCCCGCGGCCTGCGCAGCGCCAGCCGGCGCGGCATTATTAGTCGCGGGCCCCTGCGCGGCTGCAGGTGTAAGGATAGCCGCGGCCAGGGCGATTGCCCATCCAATCCGTTTCATGTCTACCCCGGTACCATGGGTTTTTCGGGACGTTCGCCTGTGTGGAGCCCCGAGTTGGGCGGCCTTATAGGCGCGGGTTCCGCAGCCCTCAAGCCGCTGTTGCGAGGGCTTCGCGCCAGTTGAAGCGGCGGCTCGGCGCGACTATTGCGGCGCTCGGTGCGGGCGGGGCTGCTTTGAGATGACAGACGAAGAGATACTCCAGGAATTCCGTGCCGCCGATGCGCTGCTTGAAGGGCATTTCATCCTTTCCTCGGGTCTCCACAGCTCGCGCTATTTGCAGTGCGCGCGGCTACTGATGGACCCGCGCCGGGCTGAGCGGGTCGCCGCCGCTCTGGCTGAAAAGCTATCCGTCGACACGCGCCGCAATGCCGACGTTGTCGTCTCGCCGGCGATGGGCGGGGTCGTCATCGGCCATGAGATGGGCCGGGCGCTGGGCAAGCCGGCGATGTTCGTCGAGCGGCCCGAAGGGCGCTTCGAGTTCCGCCGCGGCTTCGCGCTGGAGCCGGGGCAGCGGGTGCTGATGGTCGAAGACGTGGTGACCACCGGCCTGTCGTCGCGCGAATCGATCGCCGCGATCGAGGCTGCCGGCGGCCAGGTGATCGCCGCAGCCTCATTGGTCGACCGCACCAGCGACGGCGTCGACCTCGGCGTCCCCTACACCGCGCTCATCCAGATCGAGGTTCCCGCCTACCAAGCCGGCGACCTGCCGCCGGAGCTGGCCGCAATCCCGGCGGTCAAGCCCGGGAGCCGCGTCGCCCCTGTTCCGAGCGACGCCGAGGGGCCGTGACCCTTCGACAGGCTCAGGACCGGACGGGCCGCCTCCGCCTCGGCGTCAACATCGATCACGTCGCGACCATCCGGAATGCGCGCGGCGGCGATCATCCCGACCCGGTACGAGCCGCGCAGATCGCCGCGGCCGCCGGGGCCGACGGGATCACCGCCCACCTGCGCGAGGACCGGCGCCACATCACCGACGGCGACATCGACCGGCTGATGGCCCAGATCGATTTGCCGCTTAACCTGGAGATGGCGGCGACCGAAGAGATGCTGGCAATCGCGCTGGCGCATCGCCCGCACGCCGCGTGCATCGTCCCGGAAAAGCGCGAGGAGCGCACCACCGAAGGCGGGCTCGATGCGGCGGGGCAGCTGGGCCACCTCGCCAATTACGTCGACTGGCTGTCGTCGGTGGGCATCCGCGTGAGCCTGTTCATCGAACCGTCCGAGCGGCAGGTAGAAGCCGCCTTGCGCCTCGGCGCTCCGGTGGTCGAGTTCCACACTGGCTGCTTCGCCCACGTCGAAGGTGAGGCGCGTGCCACGGAGCTCAAACGCATTTCGGATTGCGCCGCGCTCGCCGTCAAGAACGGGATCGAGCCGCATGCCGGCCACGGCCTCACCTTCGACAATGTCGCGCCGGTCGCCGCAATCGCGCAGCTCGCCGAGCTCAATATCGGCCATTTCCTGGTCGGCGAAGCGATTTTCACCGGGTTTGATGCCAGCGTGAGGAGGATGCGTAAGTTGATGGACGATGCACGATGATCGTCGGCATCGGCAGCGACCTGTGCAACATCAAGCGCATCGAGAAATCGCTCGACCGCTTCGGCGACCGGTTCCTCAGCCGAGTCTTCACCGACCTCGAGCGCGCGAAGGCGACATCGCGCCCGCACACCGCCGCAGGCACGCTGGCCAAGCGCTTTGCCGCAAAGGAAGCCTTTGCCAAGGCGGTCGGCACCGGCTTCAAGCGCGGCGTGTTCATGAAGGACATCGGGGTCGTTAATCTTGCGTCCGGTGCGCCTACGCTAAGGCTGACCGGAGGCGCCAAAGCGCGGCTTGACGCGCTGACGCCGGAAGGCCACGCGGTCGACGTTCATTTGACCCTGACCGACGAATATCCCTGGGCGCAGGCATTCGTGATTCTTGTCGCGCGCAAGATGGAGCTTTGATTGGCTGACGAGACTTCAGCAGTGGCCGACGACGAACCGAAGAGCGCGCCCGCGGAGAGCAAGGGCTCGGCCGTGTGGCGCGAGATCAAGGGCTTTCTTTGGGTGCTGCTGGCCGTCCTGGTGTTTCACAGCCTGGTCGCAAAGCCCTTTTACATCCCGTCGGAATCGATGATGCCGGGCCTGCTCAAGGGCGACCGGCTGGTGGTCAGCAAATATCCGTACGGCTGGTCATGGGTGAGCCCGAGCTTCCACATCTTCCCCCATTGGCAGGGGCGATTGCTGGGCAAGATGCCCCGGCCCGGCGACATCGTCATCGTCACTCCGCCGGGGCAGAGCGACGACTATATCAAGCGCGTGATCGGGCTGCCGGGCGACACCGTCCAGGTCCGCGACGGCCGGCTGATCCTCAACGGCAAGATGGTGAAGTGGGAGCCGCGGCCAGCGGCGATGATCGAGGTCGACGCCAACGTGCCGTGCGGAATCGAATTTTCCGGTTTCCGGGCGAAAGGGCCGGACGGCCGCGATTACTGCCGCCTGCCGATCGTCCGCGAGACTCTTCCCAACGGAGTGAGCTACGAGACGACCGACCTCGGCCGAAGCCCGGGCGATGGTTTCGGACCGGTCCAGGTGCCGGCCGACCACGTCTTCCTGATGGGCGACAACCGCGACCGAAGCGCCGACAGCCGCTTTCCGCTGGGACCGCCGGAGAATGGTCTGGGCGGACCGGTCCCGTGGGAGAATATCGGCGGGCGCGCCGAGTTCATCACTTTCTCGCTCGACGGGACGACCAAGATCTGGAACCCGGTCAGCTGGTTCCAGGCGCTGCGCGGCGGCCGCGCCGGATCGTCGCTCCGGCCGCGCCAGGAAACGCCGCCGGAATAAGGCTTATTCGGGTTGGGGAGGCGCGGGCTCGCCCGGCTGCACGCCCGGCTGTTGCGGCCCGCCGGTCATCGCCGCCGCATTGGGCACCACCTGGACGATGTTGACGTCGAATTCGAGGTCGGAATTGGGCGGCACCGACCCGGGCGGCGGCTCGGCCCCGTATGCCAGCTCCGACGGGATCTGCACTCGATAGCGCCCGCCCTGCTGCATTTTCGACAAGGCTTCCGAAAAGCCCGGGATGGTCTGCCCGGCGATCATCGGCTGGGGGCCGCGCTCGCCGCTGGCGTCGAACACCGAGCCGTCCATGAGCCGACCCTCATATTCGACCATCACCCCGTCGACCGGCTGGATGAAGGGGCCGGTTCCGGCTTCGACGGTGCGGAAGCCAAGGCCGCTGGCGGTGGTCTCGCCGCGAAGCGATCCGGCGCCTAGCCAGGCGAGGCCGATCCCGGCGGCGACGACCAACAGCACGCCGAGCCAGAATTTGGTCAGCGCCTTGCCGTGGCGTGGGGGGTGAGCGAGCGTACTTACGGACATGGGTCGGCTCCGCCGGCTCTAGTGAAGGGAGGTCAGCGGACGCCTTCGCGCTCGGCGCGCTTGCGCTCTAGCTTGCGGGCGCGGCGAATCGCTGCGGCCCGCTCGCGGGCGCGCTTTTCGGACGGCTTTTCGTAATGCCGGCGCAGCTTCATCTCGCGATAAACGCCCTCGCGCTGCAGCTTCTTCTTGAGCGCGCGCAGCGCCTGGTCAATATTGTTGTCACGAACGATGATTTGCATAAAAGGCCCGTCGAACTCCGAATGTTTCAAGGCACCGGCGCATTGACGCCAAAGAGGGGTCGAACCGCCGGAGCATACAATATCATTCGCCGCAGCGTGGCTGCGACGGCGGCGCCCCACTAACAGGCGTCCCTGCACAGTTCAAGCGCATCATCAGGCGAAGTCGGCCCGGCGGTTGCGACGAAGCGAGCCTGATGCGGGGTAAAGGGTGCAACATTCTCAAATGGTTAGCATCCATTAATCTTTATTCTGCTAGTAGAAGGCGATGAACACAGGGGAAAAAATGCCATTGAATCGCCGGGAAATGCTGCGCTGGGGCGCCGTTGGCGCGGGCGCTGCAATCGTCTCTTCCGCTGCCGCGACTATGGGTCTGCCGCTGGCCGTTTATAACAGGCCGCTCAACCCGGTTGACCCGCTGGCGCCGCGTGTGGCGCCGCTATTCTCGGCCGTTCCGCAGGCTCCAGGCGGCATCGATCCGATGCTTTTCGCCCGCGCCAAAGCGGCGCTCAATACGCACCGCATTGCCGCTCGCGACTTCATCGGAATCGTCGATTTTTCCAAGCCTTCGGGTGACCGCCGCTTCCATGTCGTCGATCTTCGCAACGGCCAGGTCGAAAGCTACCGGGTCGCCCATGGCTCGGGTTCTGACCCAAGCCACAACGGCTTTCTCGAGCGCTTCTCCAACGAGTTCGGTTCCTACGCGACGTCGAACGGCACCTACACCACCGGCGACTATTACCATGGCAAATATGGGCTCTCGATGAAGACCCACGGCCGTGACTGGTCGAACAATAATGCCGAGCCGCGCGCGATCGTCATCCACAACGCCTGGTACGCCGAGCCCAACGTGCTCGCGCAGAACGGCAAGCTCGGCCGTTCGCAAGGCTGCTTCGCTTTCTCGCGCGAAGACCAGGGGCCGGTGATGCAAAAGCTCGCCGGCGGACGGATGATCTTCGCCGACAAGGTCGCCTGAGCCACCGCGATTCACTCGCGTGACGGCAACCTAGATCTCATTCAGAACTACCTCGACGCAGTCTGTGTGACGCCGCGCTGCGAATTGACCAGCGCCGCGACCGCCTTGCCGTCGCGCTTGTAGACGTCGGGATAGTCAATGATCTTTCCATCCACCGTCGCAGCCGACGACATGTAGACGATGTAGATCGGAAGCGGCGTGGCGAAGCTCGCCTGCACCGACTTGCCGCCGGCGACCGTCGCGTTGATCTTTTCCGCGGTCCACTCGGTTTCGCCCTGCGTCAGCAGGATCGTCGCCAGGTCCATGATGTGCTCGGTTCGGATGCAGCCGTGGCTGAACGCGCGGACTCGGCTGTTGAACTTGCTCCGGGCGTTGGTGTCGTGAAGGAAGATCGCCTTGGGGTTGGGCATGACGAACTTGATCTTGCCAAGCGCGTTGCTCGGTCCGGGCGGCTGGCGCCAGCGCTGGACCCCGCCGTCCTTGCCCTTGACCGCGACGTAGCCGGCCTTGCCGCGGACCTCGCCTTCGATGCTCTTGGGGATTTCCCACCACGGGTTGAGGATCACGCCGGTCGCGGTAACGCTGAGCTGCGGGGTCGGGGTCCGAATCGCCCCGGCGACCGCATGGTGGCGCGAAATCGTGTTGCCGTTCTCGACCAGCGCCGCGGTGTACGCCGGCACGTTGACGATGATGTAGCGGTCGCCAAGATCGCGCGGCAGCCACCGCCAGCGGTCGAGGTTGAGGCGGATCCGGTTGAGCTTCGACACCTCGCTTGGCGGAGTGACCTCCAGCGCCTTTTTCAGCATCACATATTGCGGGTGCACCGGCAAAAGGTCGTGCAGCGTCCTGGTGATCTGATGCTGACCGACGGCATAACGGAGCAGCTGGTCCTGGCGGGCGGCGCTCAGGTCATTGTCCTTGATATGCCAGTCGATCCGGTCCTTGCCGCGCACGTGGCCGAGCGCGAGGTCCGACGCCAACCGGTTGAACCGGTCGCTCGAAGCCTTGCTGAGCAATATCGGGTCGCCGCTGCGAAGCGCCGCGACCAGCCCGGCGGGATCATAGTCGGCCGGGTCGAGGCCCTCGCGGCCGACCGCCTGGATGACGGCAAGCAGCTCCTGCGAATCCTGCGGGCTCCAAAGTGGCGGCGGAAGCGGCGCCGGCTCGGCCGGTGCGACCGCGGGCTGCTGGACAGGGGCGGCGACCGGCGCCGGTTGCTGCGCGTGGGCGATGAACGGAAGCGCCGAGGTCGCGCACACCAGCGCGGCGGATTTCAGATGATGTCGGAATTTCACTGTCAGCGGCCCCTTGCCCCTTATGGGCGTCCCTCTTTGCCCTGCCAAATGCATACACCGCCTGAACAGTCGCTGCCAGTGAGCAGAAAGCCACAGTTCAGGGCAAGAGTCGTGGAAAAACCAATCCTTAAGGCGTGCGCGCTAAGGCGTGTGCACGATGCTCATGTTCTTCTTGATACCTGCCCATCGGCGAGCCGATAGTGTTTGACGTCACCGGGCATGGCCAAACGAATGGCCAGGCTCGATTGGCGCGTAATGGGCTAATCGGCAGCGGCTCCTTGGCTGGGCTGGAGTAAGGTCCGATGGAACTGGGGTTTTCAATGATCAGGGCGCGGATTGCCGAAGCGGCCGATCAAAGCGACCGGCGTCGCGCCGCGCGGCTTCCGGTCGGGATCGACGCCCGCGTCCGCGAGCTTGGCGAAAGCGGCACCGAAGCGCACGTCCTCAATATCTCCCAAACCGGCTTCATGGCCCAGTCCGCCGGTCAGTTCGAGGTCGGATCGAGGGTGTGGCTGATCCTTCCGGGGCGCGAGCGGGCTAATGCCGTCGTAAAATGGACCGCCGGCGACAAGCTCGGCGCGGAGTTCGCCGAACCGATTTCGGTCGAGGGCCTGCTTCCCTCCTAAAGCGGCTCAATCAACCGCGTGGGCCGTGCGCGAATGACACAGTTTGCGCCAATCGTAGCTTCGCATGAAACCGACCGGCAGTTCGCTCGTTCAAGTGGGCCGAGAGGAAGGTCCAAATGGCGGGCAGCACGAGTTTCAAAGACGGAGGCCAGACCTACCGTGTCGCTGGACGGGGTTATCACGCCGTCTATCGCGAGAATGACATCAATCATTGCCCGGGTTGCGGGCGCACCCACTGGATAATCGGCCGCATGTCCGCCGAATGCGCCTTCTGCACGACGGCGCTTCCGTTGGCCGAGGCGAGCATGCGCTCGCACAACGCGCCGGTCGTCATTCAGCACAAGAACGGCCACCAGCACGCCTGGGCGGCCTGAACGGCTCAACCCGCCGGCGTTACCCGGATCGGGATCGTCACGTTGCAAAGGTCGACGCCGCCGGCCGGACGGATGAAGAAATCGTCCTTCCGATTGGCGCGTAGCCGCAGATAGCTGGCGAATGAGGCGCTTTGCGTATCCAGATACTGGAATGAGGGGCGCTCGGGCAGCGGCATGTCGCTGCCCATCCGCACCGATGTGATCCGAATGTCCTGTGCTCGATCCTTGTAGATTCCGAGCGCCTCGGTGCCGCGTGGGAACGCGCTCATCTTCTCCATCCCGCTGACCACCCGGCCGACAATCGCGATGTTGCGGTCCAGGTGGCGCGGCGCGTGACCGATATTCGCGTAAAGCTCGCTGCCGCTGCCGGTGTCCGGCGACAGATCGCGAGCGACCCCGACATAGCCGTAGCAATGGGTCAGGTTGGCGGTGCCGGCCTTGGGATCGTAAGCGATCGGCCAGCCCAGCGCGAAGCCGGTGCGCGGCGCATATTGGTCGGCAAACCCCAAAGGGCGGACGGCAAGGCCGCGCAACCGCCGCGAATATTCGTCCGGCGGCAGCTTGACGACGCCGGCCGGCATCGGATCCTCGGTCTCGTTGCGACCCCATTGGACGACGTAATTGTCCTGCACGCGGTAGATTGCGGCTCTCCCCTCGTTCCACCAGCCGTAGCGGGCGAAGGCGCGCATGTTGGCGGCATGGACCGGGGTGAATGCCGGCGCGAGCTGGATCACCACCCGGCCGCCGCCGGCCAGGTCCATCACCATCAAATCTTCGGCCGGGATCGTCCGCCATGCGCTCGCCGGTGCGGCGGCGATGACGTCGAGCGGCGTTTTCGGCTGTGCCGCTTGAGTGGCAGCCGTAAGTGCGAGCAGCGGGAGGATCAGCATCGGGCGCATGCGGGTTCCTTGTGTTTTGGCCGGAACACGATAGGCGCGCCGCCATGCACTTTGCCAGCCTGATGCTGCTCGGCTCCGGCGAGCTCGGCCGCGAGTTCGCGATTTCGGCCAAGCGGCTCGGCTGCCGGGTCGTCGCCTGCGACCGCTACGCCGACGCGCCGGCGATGCAGGTGGCCGACGCCTGCGAGGTCTTCCCGATGCTCGACGGTGCAGCGCTTCGCGCCGCGGTCGAGAAGCATCGGCCGGACGTCATCGTCCCGGAGATCGAGGCGATCGACACCGCGACTTTGGCCCAGCTCGAGGTCGAGGGCTGGCGGGTGGCGCCCTCCGCACACGCCGTCCAGCTGACGATGAACCGCGACGGCATCCGCGACTTCGCGGCGCAAGATCTGGGGCTGACGACATCGCGCTACCGGTTCGCTGAAGCGCGCGACGAGGCGCTTGCCGCCGCCGATGCCGTCGGGCTGCCGTGCGTGGTCAAGCCGGTGATGTCGAGCTCGGGCAAGGGCCAGAGCACCGCCCGGACGAGCGACGAAGTAAGCAAGGCGTGGGATTATGCAGTCGCCAACATGCGCGGCGATCGGCCGCGGGTGATCGTCGAGCAGTTCATCGAGTTCGACAGCGAGATCACGCTGCTGACCGGGGCTACTCGCGATGGAGTGCTGTTTTGCCCGCCGATCGGGCACCGGCAGGAGCGCGGCGATTATCGCGAAAGCTGGCAGCCTGCGGCAATTCCGGACGAAGCGCTGCGCTCCGCGCGCGAGCAGGCCGCAGCCGTCGTCGAGGCGCTCGGCGGCCACGGCATTTTCGGGGTCGAGTTCTTCATTTCCGGGGACGAGGCGATCTTTTCCGAGCTGTCGCCGCGCCCGCACGACACCGGGATGGTCACGCTGATTTCGCAATTCCCCAACGAGTTCGAGCTTCACGTCCGCGTCCTGCTCGGGCTGCCGATCCCGGCAATCGACCTGCTCGGCTCCTCGGCCTCGGCGGTCATTCTCGCCGACCGGGTCAGCAATTCCTTCTGCTTCGAAGGTGTTGCAGAGGCAATGTCCCTAGGCGCTGCCGGACGGCCGGTCGACGTCAGGCTGTTCGGCAAGCCCACGACTTTGGCCCGGCGCCGGATGGGGGTCGCGCTTGCCCGGGGCGCCAGCGTCGAGGAAGCGATCGAGACAGCCAAGGCCGCAGCGGCGGCGGTTCGGATCCGCTACGACTAGGCGAGCGAAGCTTTCGCGCCTTGGCCGCGTTAGTGGGATGAAGGAGAACTCAATTGCGCACCCAGCTGACCCTGATGATCGCTCCCGTGCTTGCGCTGGTCGCTTGCAATTCGGAGCCGCAGCCGCGCGATACCGGTCCGAAGATCGCGGTGCGTAGCGCCGAGCAGGACGCGCTTCACCAGTTGAACGCGCTCGACCTTTCGATCGCGCTTAAGCGGGCAATCCAAACGTCGGGATATAGTTGCGGGCGTGTCGAAAACGCGGGTTTCGTGGCTGCGCACGAAAATCTCGACATGTGGACGGCGAGCTGTTCGGAAGGGCGCGACTGGGCGATTTTCGCCGGGCCCGACGGCAGCGCGCAGGTGCGCGACTGCGTCGACGTGCCCCGGTTCGGCCTTCCGGAATGCAAGGTCAGCAAGCAGCCCAAGGCCGCGCCGACCGGCTGATCAGTTGCAGCGCCGCGATTCTTTATATTCGCCGGTGGACGACTTTTCCTTGAGCGTGACGCACTTGCCCTGGCGGATTTCCTCGCGCCAGCTGCCGTCGGCGCTGGTCTGGCGGTCTGCCTTGGGCACCCGCTTGCCGTCCTTGATCTCGTAGTTCCAGCCCTTCGGAGTCGCCCGTGCCTTAGACGCCGGGTCGGCGGCTGCGGAAGCGATCGGGGCAAAGCCAATCGCTGCAACCAAACCTGCTGCTCCAACGATCAAAAGCTTCCTCATCTCACTACTCCTCACTGTCCCTGATACGCTTGGGCAGGTGAACAGCAAATGAAGGTGCACCCTGCGCGTAACGGGCCAAGCGTGCGGAATGCCGGGCATCTCGCCTTGCCTTGGCGAGCGCGGTCGGCCAGGCTTGCGCCTAGCCTTGGCGCGCTTTGAAGCGGCTGTTGGTCTTGTTGATGACGTAGGTGCGCCCGCGGCGGCGAATCACCCGGCAGTCGCGATGGCGGTCCTTCAGCGACTTCAAGCTATTGCGAATCTTCATGGCCGGGCGCTTGCTCGTTCTCTTGAAAACGGATTGTGGGAGGTTCGGAAAAACCGCCGCTCACCTATGGGGGGCGGCTCTCGAAGTCAAGGTTGGCGCGGCGCGCGCGGCTGGCCGCCGCCGAATGTCTCGCCGAAATAGGAGCCGCGGTACCACATCGGGCGCTCGTCGGCGTCGGCCAGGGTACGGGCGATGCGATAGTTGAGTTCGCCGAATCGGCCGGCCGCATTCCAGTCGATCGGCTGCGACAAATCGTCCCTGGGGCTATGGTAGACGCCGCCGAGGAAGCCCTTCCATTTCGCCTCCCCGCCATTGGCATAGCCGGTCATCAGGAACACCGAGGGCACGCCGCGGATGACGAAGCGGTAATGGTCTGACCGGACGAACAGCGACTGCTCGGGCATCGGGTCGGCCGCGGCCGCGACGCCCATCGACTTGCCGGCGTCGGCGACCGCGCGGGCCAGCGTCGAATGCTCGGCGCCGAACGGGATGACGTCGCGGAAATCATAGAGCAGTAGCGGCATGTCGAGGTTCACCAGGCCGACGATCTGGCCGATCGGAACGGTCGGGTGGGCGGCGAAATAATCGGCTCCGAGAAGCCCCTTCTCCTCGCCGGTGTGGGCGATGAACATGACCGAGCGGCGCGGCGGCTTGCCCGATGCGACAAAGGCGCGCGCGGCCTCCAGCATGGTCGCGATACCGCTGGCATTGTCGAGCGCGCCATTGTTGATCGCGTCCGCGCCCAGCTTGGGGTTTTTGTCGATGCCGAGGTGGTCGAGGTGAGCCATCAACACAATATGCTCGGCGGCGAGCCTGGGGTCGGACCCGGGCAGGATGCCGATGACTTCCGGGCTGGTGAATTCGGTCCAGTTGCTACTCGCCTGCATCGCAAGCCGGCCGGGCAAGTCGAAGCCGCGGACCGGCTTGGTCCCTTTGCCGTCGCGGCGGACGGCTGCCCAGCCCCGTCGGCCGGATCCGATCAGGCGGGCGGCGAACCCCTCGGACACCGACAGGCGGGTGATTCGCGCCACGGCGCCGGCGCCGGTCAAGCCGCTTGCGTCGATCCAGTCGGTCGTCGCCCTGACGTTGATCGCGGCGACCGAGTTCCAACGAGCCGACGGCCCGTCGCCGGGAAGCTCGATGAAGCCGACGGCGCCACGCTCGGCCGCGTAATCGTCCTTCATCGATCCGAGATGCGCGGCGACGTCACTGGCCATGCCCTTGGGCGTCCCGGAAAGCGCGACGACGATCTTCCCGCGCGCGTCCAGCCCCGCATAATCGTCGAGTCCAAGCTGCCGGTCGACCAGCCCATGGCCGACGAAGACCAGACCCGCCTCGAACGAGCGCTGCTTGTCGATTTGGCTCGGCCGAACCGCGACGTCGGTACCGACGATGACGGGCGAGCGCTTGCCCGCCCTCATCAAGCTGATCACCGGCGGCGCGGCGTTGGTTGCGTTGCGGAACCGCACTTGCTGGAACCAGCCGCCTTTCTCGCCGCCGGGCTTAAGCCCCAGCGCCTGGAATCGTGACGCGACGTAGGAGGCAGCGATTTCGTGCCCGCGCGCCCCGGTCTCGCGGCCCTCGAGCAGGTCGCTCGCGAGGAATTCGACGTCGGCGCGGATGCGCTGGACGGCCGCCGGATCGGCCGGCGTCTGCGCCTGCGCTCCGGCAACCAGCAGCGCTGCGGCGAGCGGCGCCAGGACCAGTCGAAGCGGCCTCATTCGGTGGCGTCCCGCTGCAGCTTTCTTTCCCATTCAAGCGCGTGTTTCACGATCGTCCCAATGTCGGCAAATCGCGGAGTCCACTCGAGCGTTTCGACCAGCCGCCGGTTGGAAGCCACCAACGCCGGTGGATCGCCGGCGCGGCGCGGCTTCAACTCGCGCCGGACCGGGTGGTTAAGCGAGCGGTCGAGCGCGTCGAGCACGTCCAGCACCGACAGCCCGTTGCCGTAACCGCAGTTCATCACCAGATTCTCGTCCGGCCGTTCGATCAGCCGCTCGAGCGCGAGCACATGCGCGTCGGCGAGGTCACTGACGTGGATGTAGTCGCGGATGCAGGTACCGTCCGGGGTCGGATAGTCGGTCCCGAACACGTCGATATGGTTGCGCTTGCCAACCGCCGCTTCGACCGCGATCTTGATGAGGTGGGTCGATCCCTTGCCGATCTGGCCGGTCCGCCCATCGGGGTCGGCGCCCGAGACATTGAAATAGCGAAGCGCGCCATAGTTCATGTCATAGGCCGCGGCGCTGTCGGCAAGCATCCTCTCGGTCATCAGCTTGGATGCGCCATAGGGGTTGATCGGCTGCTTGGGCTCGTCTTCGGTGATCGGCACGGTCTCGGGCGCGCCATAGACCGCGGCGGTCGACGAGAGGAGGATATGGCGGACGCCATACTCCACCGCGGCGGACAGCAAGGCGTGGGTGGCGATGGTGTTGTTGAGGTAATAATCGAGCGGTTTTTCGACGCTTTCCGGGACCACGATCGAGCCGGCGAAATGCATGATCGCGCCGATCTTCTGCTCAGCGAAGATCCGCCTGAGCAACGCGCCGTCGGCGATCGTCCCTTCGTAGAAAGCGACGTCGTCGGGGACAGCTTCGCGCGTGCCGTTGGACAGATTGTCGATCACCGCGACCTGCCATCCGGCGTCTTTCAGCGCGAGGACGGCGTGGCTGCCGATATACCCGGCGCCGCCGGTTACCAGGACTGGAAGTTTGTGCATGAGCGGCTGGCTAGCCGAGGGGGCTTCCCGACGCCAACCCATTTTCGCCATTTGCGCCCGAGTCATGCCCGCACTATCAGCGGCGCGAATTCATCGCATTTTCCCAAGAAGGTTTCATGGCTCTCACCATTTCAAGCGCGTTCGACGCGGGGAACATCCGCGTCGTCAATCAAAAGGACGCCTCCGCCGACCTGGAGATCGTCAAGGATCACATGTCGGACTTCTACCAGTGGTTCTACTTCCGCCTGTCCGGCGGCACCGACCGCGAAGTGAAGCTGCGGATCACCAATTGCGCCGGCGCGGCCTACCCCAACGGCTGGCCGGACTATCGCGCCTGCCTGTCCACCGACCGCGAGGAATGGGTGCGCATCGACGGCACCAGCTATGAAGACGGCGTCCTGACGATGCGCTTCACGCCGCCGGCGCAAGTCGTGTGGATCGCTTATTTCTCGCCTTATTCGATGGAGCGGCACCACGACCTCATCGCCTCCGTTTCCGCGCTTCCCGAAGTCGGCTACCGCTCGCTCGGCAAGAGCCTAGACGGGCAGGACATTGACTGCCTGACGATCGGCAATGGCCCCATCAACGCCTGGTTGTACGCCCGCCAGCACCCCGGCGAATCCATGGCCGAATATTGGATGGAAGGAGCGCTGGAAAAGCTCACCGACCCCGACGACCCCGTCACCCGGGTCCTCCGCCGCGACTGCACGTTCCGGGTCGTTCCTAACATGAACCCGGACGGCTCGCGGCGCGGCCACCTTCGCACCAACGCCGTTGGCGTGAACCTCAACCGCGAATGGCACCAGCCGTCGGCGGACAAGAGCCCGGAAGTGCTGTGCGTGCGCAATGCCATGGATGACACCGGAGTCGATTTCGCCATGGACATCCACGGCGACGAAGCGATCCCCGCTAACTTCCTCGCCGGCTTCGAAGGCATTCCGTCGCTGACCAAGCGGCAGAGCGGACTGTTCAAATTGTTCAGCGACACGCTGGAGCGCCTGTCGCCCGATTTTCAGACCGCTCAGGGCTATGAAATCCCGCCGCCGGGCAAGGCCAACATGTCGATGTCGACCACCCAGCTGGCCGAGCGTTTCGGCTGCGTGTCGATGACCCTGGAAATGCCGTTCAAGGACAATTTCAACCTGCCGGACGAGCTGTACGGCTGGAGCCCCGAGCGGTCGCGCCACCTCGGCCGCGCCTGCATGGACGCGCTCCACGCGATCCTGCCGGAGCTGAAAGAGAAGGCGAAGGGCTGATGCCGACGCTGGTCCTCCTCCGGCATGGGCAGTCGCAGTGGAACCTCGAAAACCGCTTCACCGGCTGGTGGGACGTCGGCCTCACCGACAAGGGCGTCGCCGAAGCCAAAGCGGCTGGCGACCTACTTGCGGCACGCGGCTTCGACTTCGACGTCTGCTTTACCAGCCTTCTGACCCGGGCAATCAAGACGCTCAGCCTGGCGCTGGAAGGCATGGACCGGCTGTGGCTTCCGGTGCGCAAGGACTACCGCCTGAACGAGCGCCATTATGGCGGGCTGACCGGGCTCAACAAGCAGGAGATGCGCGAGCGTGTCGGTGACGAGCAGGTCAAGATCTGGCGCCGTTCGTTCGACATCCCGCCCCCGCCGATGGAGGCGGGCAGCCCATGTGACGTCCGCGCCGACCGCCGCTACGCCGGGGTCGACGTCCCGCAAAGCGAAAGCCTCAAGGACACCATCGCGCGAGTTTTGCCTTATTGGGACGAAGCGATCGCGCCGGCGCTTCGCTCTGGCCAGCGGGTGCTGGTCTCCGCCCACGGCAATTCCATCCGGGCGCTGGTCAAGCATCTGTCGAACATCGGCGACGACGACATCGTCGGGGTCGAGATCCCGACCGGCCAGCCGCTAGTGTTCGAGCTCAATGACGAGCTGGGCGTCCGCGACACATATTACCTCAGCGAGCGCTAGGCCGCTTTCACTCGGTACATTTCCTTGTCCGCGCGCTCCATCACCGCCTGCGGATCGTCGCCCGCGTGGATCGGTCCGACGCCGACGGCGACGCTGAGAGGAAGGTAGGTGCCGTCAATGCAGAACTCCGAACCGACCACCGTTTCGACGATTCGCAAGGCCATCTCCCACGCTCCCCGTTCATCTGAGCGTTCGAGCAATATTCCGAACTCGTCGCCGCCGATCCGCGCCACACAATCGGATTTCCGGACGCTTGCGACGAGCATTTGCGCGACCTGGATCAGCGCCTGGTCGCCGGCCGCGTGGCCAAACTTGTCGTTGATGAACTTCAATCCATCGAGGTCGACGAACAGCATCGCGGCCGGGTCGCCGTAACGGTCAACACGAGCGATCAACCTCTCGAGCCGGTCGACAAAGTTTCTACGGTTGGGCAGATCGACGAGAGCGTCCTGGTGCGCCAGCAAGTCGAGCTGGCCGACGCGTTCCTCGAGGCTCGCAACCTGGGCGCGCAGCCGCGCGATTTCCGCGATCAGCGACTCGGCGTCCGACAGGCTCACTACCGCATTGTCCACGCGTCTGCCCCCTTCATACCAGAGCCGCATAGCCCGATTCGAAAGCGCTGAAAATCTCAAGTGCGCGGTTGTGCCGATTGCGCACACCGGGTCATCTTCCTAAACCGCCGCTTGGCGACGCGAGGAAAACAAGTGCCCGGACCGCAGGTTGGTATCATCATGGGCAGCAAGTCCGACTGGGAGACCATGCGCCACGCCGCCGACACTCTCGACCAGCTCGGCGTTGCCCATGAAACAAAGGTGGTCTCCGCTCACCGAACGCCCAAGCGGCTCTACGATTATGCGCACAGCGCCAGGGAACGCGGCCTCAAGGTGGTGATTGCCGGCGCCGGCGGAGCTGCGCACTTGCCGGGCATGGCGGCATCGATGACCAGGCTGCCGGTGCTCGGAGTGCCGGTCGAATCGCAGTCGCTTAGCGGCCTCGATAGCTTGCTGTCGATGGTGCAGATGCCGGCCGGCGTCCCGGTCGGGACGCTTGCGATCGGCCGCGCCGGGGCGGTCAACGCCGCGCTGCTTGCCGCCGCAATCCTCGCGACCAGCGACGCCGACCTTGCCGAGCGGCTCGATCAATACCGCTCCGATCAAACCGAATCGGTCGCCGAATCGCCCGAATGAGGATCGAGCCGGGCGGCACCATCGGGATCATCGGCGGCGGCCAGCTCGGCAGGATGCTTGCGGTCGCGGCCGCTCAGCTCGGCTATCGCTGCCATGCCTTTGCCCCCGACGCCGACCCGTCGACGGCAAGGGTGTGCGCCGATTTCACCCGCGGCGGCTACGGCGATGTCGACGCCCTTCGCGCCTTCGCCGACGCCGTCGATGTCGCCACTTACGAGTTCGAGAACATCCCGGCTGCGGCGCTGCAGGCGATCGGCGCCAAGCTGCGCCCCGGCGTCGAGTCGCTGCAGATCGGCCAGGACCGGGCGATCGAAAAGCAGTTCATCGAGCGCACCGGCGGCCGGGTCAGCAAGTGGCTCACCGTCGACAACGAAGCGGACGCCCGCGCCGCCGGGGAACAGCTCGGGCTGCCGCTGGTGCTCAAGACCAGGCGGCTGGGTTATGACGGCAAGGGCCAGGCTTGGGCGCATCATGACGGCTCGGTCGTGGCCGCGTGGGACTCGATCGGTCGCCAGCCTGCTGTCGCCGAGGCGCGAGTCGATTTCGAAGCGGAGTTCTCGGTGCTGATCGCGAGAACCCAGGACGGCGATGTCGCCACCTGGGACCCGCCGCTCAACCAGCATCGCGACGGCATCCTTCGCCGTTCCAGCGTCCCGGCGGGGGGAATCGTCGACGCCCAGCGCGACGAGGCGGAGCGAATCGCCACCGCCATCGCGCACGCGCTCGGCCACATCGGCGTGCTCACCGTCGAATTTTTCGCCTGCGCCGACGGCTCGATCGTCAACGAGATCGCACCGCGGGTGCACAACAGCGGCCACTGGACGATCGAAGGCGCGGCGACTTCGCAGTTCGAGCAGCATATCCGCGCCGTCTGCGGACTGCCCCTGGGCTCGACTCGGCGCCTCACCGCCAAGGCGTCGATGGACAATCTCCTTGGCGACGACGTCAACGGCTGGCCGGCGCTGGTTGCCGAACCCGGCGCGCACGTCCACATCTACGGCAAGGGCGAGCCGCGCCCCGGCCGCAAGATGGGCCACGTCACCCGCCTGAGCGAGGAAAAGTAGCGCGGCGGCCTGAGCCTAGCGCGGCTGGACCTGTTCGATCGGCATGCCGAGTTTCTCCAGCTGCGGCCGGATCTTCGACGCATCGCCGACGACCACCCAGACGAATCCTTGTGGCGCTATTGCCGCGCGTGCCGCCTGGTCGAGCGAGGCGCGGGTGAGGCCGCGGTATTGATCGGCCAGCAGCTCGTAATAATTGTCCGGGCGGCCGAACATCGCATTGCTCTGCATCGCGCCGAGCACCGCTTCGGACGTTTCGAAACGGCCGGGCAGCCCCTGAATGTTGTTGGCGGTGTTGCGCGCCAGCTCTGCCTGAGTGGTGCCCTTAGGGCCAAGGTACGAGCGGAAGTTCTGCGCCAGTGCCTTGATCGAGTCTGCGGTGCGGTCGGCCTGGACCGGCGCGCTGATGATGTAGGGCACGGCATTCTCGCTGATCTGCACCGTGCCGCGCACGCCATACGACCAGCCCTTCGTCTCACGCAGGTCCATGTTGATGCGCGACAGGAAATTGCCGCCGAGGACATCGTTGGCGGTGCCCAGCGCGGTGACGTCACTGCGCGGATCGACTGGGGTCACCTGGCCCGCAAGGATTACCGATTGTGGCGACTGCGGCCGGTCGATCAAGACGATGCGCGGGCTCGTCGGCCGCGCCGGCGGGGCCGAAAATTGCTTGACCCCGCGCGGCACCGACGGCGTGGCCCACTGCCCGAAGCGCTGCTCGAGCCCGGCCTGGATTTCCGCGAGCGGCCGGTTCGAAACGACGAAAATCTCGAGGTTGTCGGGACGCAGCCACTGCTGCTGGAAGCCGACGAGATCGTCGCGCGTGAAGCGTCTCACCGCTGCCGGATCGCCGGCGGCGGTGGTCGCATAAGGGTGCGACTCGCCATAAAGCAGCGCCGGTAGCGCCCGGCGCGCCATGCCGTTGGGATCCTTGAGCTGCTGCTCAATGCCGGTCAGCGTTTGCGTGCGCACGCGATCGAGCTCGGCCTGCGCGAAGGCGGGATTGCGGACGATGTCGGCGAGAAGGTCGAGCGAAGGGCCCAGATTGGCGCTGAGCGCCGACATGGCGACCCCGCTTCGGTCGGCCGAGCCGCTGGCGGAAATCGAGGCTCCAAGCCGTTCCTGCTCTTCCGCCAGCTGCTGGGAACTGCGCGTCGCGGTGCCCTCGTCCATCACCGACATCGTCAAATTCTGGAGGCCCCTGCCGTCCCGGGCATCGGCGGCAAAGCCCGCATTGAACGACAGCGCGACCTGGGTCAGCGGTACCGCGGTGCGCTGCGCGTAATGGAGCTTGACGCCGTCCGACAAGGTCGTGTGGCTGACATCGGGAAAGTCGAGCGGCGCCATCGCCGCGAGCGCCGGCACTTCGCGCTTCTGGCTGACGGTGACCTTGCCCGAACCCTTGGCCGCGACCGCCGCCACCGCCTTGGCTTCCTGGTATGCCGGGCGGTCGCCGGGCTCGAGCCGGACGGTCAGGGCCGGCCGGGTCAGCCACTGTCCCATCGCGCTTCGCACTTCGGCGGGCGTGATGCTGGCATAGGTTTCCAGCGTCTTGCGATAAAAATCGGAATCGGCGGCATAGACTTGGCCTTCGGCGAGAGCGACCGCTTTGCCGCCAAAACCGCCGACCTGTTCGAGGCCGCGGATTCGGTTGGCAACTTCGCTGGTTGCGGCACGGCGGACTTCGTCGTCGGTGGGTCCCTCGGCGATGAACTGGGCGATCAGCTCATTGAGGCGCCGTTCGACCAGCGCCGGCTCGGTGCCCGGCTTGACGGTTGCGGTGGCGGTGAACATGCCGACCCGCTGGAACGGGAGCAGGCCGGCGGTGACCGCCACGGCAATCTTCTCGTCGCGCACCATCACATTGTCGAGCCGTGAGCTGGCCAGGCCGCCGAGCACCGATCCGGCGATGTCGAGCGCGACCAGCTGGCGGTCGAGCAGGCCCGGCATCGGCCAGTAACGCTGGATGCTGACGGCGGCGACGCGGTCCTTCATCACGATCGACTTGGACGCCGCCAGCGTCGGCACTACGGCAGTCGCCGGGACATTGACCGGCCCCCGGTCGATCTCGCCGAAATATTTCTCGACCAACGGCCGGGCGGTCGCCGCATCGATGTCGCCGGCGAGCACCAGAACCGCATTGTTGGGGCCGTAATTGTCGCGGAACCAGCTCTTCACATCGGCAAGGCTGGCGGCGTCGAGGTCGGCCATCGAGCCGATCGGAGAGTGGCGGTAGGGATGCCCTTGCGGGAACAGGTTGTTCAGAACCTCGTAGAAGACCAGCCCGCCGGGGTTGTTGTCTCCCTGGCGCTTCTCGTTCTGGACGACGCCGCGCTGGTTATCGAGTTTCTCCTGGATGACCGCGCCGAGCAGATAGCCCATGCGATCCGATTCCATGAACAAGGCGCGATCGAGCGCGCCGGTCGGCACCGTCTGAAAATAGTTGGTGCGGTCGAAATTAGTGGTGCCGTTGTAATCGGTCGCGCCGATCTGCTGGAGATATTCGAAGAAGTCGCCGGGCAAATTCTCCGACCCGTTGAACATCAGATGCTCGAACAGATGTGCAAAGCCGGTCTTGCCCTGCGGCTCGTCTTTCGATCCGACATTGTACCAGGTGCTGACCGCGACCACCGGGGCCTTGTGGTCCTCGTGGACGATGACCGTCAGCCCATTGGCCAGCTGGAAGGAGCTGTGCGGGATGGCGACTTCGCTGACCAGCGCGGCGACCGGCGCGATCGACGGCACTGCCGAGGCCGCGGCAACCGCCGGTTCGGCCGGCATTGGCGCGACCGCGACTTGCGGTGAAGTCGCGCAGGCGCTGAGCGCGGACGCGGATGCGAGCAGTAGGGACAAGCGGCTGAGGCGGTTCATGATGGTCAAGACTCCGGGAAATAATCACCGCGAACCTTACCCGCGCCCGTCCGCCGCACAACAGGAGTCGATGAAGGCGACCCTAGTTTTCGACCAACGGCGGCAACCGGTTGCCCTCAGCAATCGCTTCTGTAGATTGCCGCGCGAGGGGAAGTGCGGTTGGTGAGCTTGCAGCTGAACGGGGTGAGTAAGGCTTACGGCGCCACGCTTGTGCTCGACGACGTCACGCTGGCGCTCGAAGCGCGCGAGTTCATCGCCTTCCTTGGCCCGTCGGGCTCTGGCAAATCGACACTCCTGCGGATCATCGCCGGGCTCGAAAGCGCGGATGCCGGCGAAGTGTGGCTCGACGGGCGGCGCATCGACCAGCTCGCGCCGGGCAAGCGCGACGTGGCGATGGTGTTCCAGCATTACGCGCTCTACCCGCACATGACCGTGCGAGAGAATATGGCGTTCGGCCTGAAGAACGCGCGAATGCCGAAAAGCGAGATCGACCGCCGCATCGACGACGCCGCCAAGGTCCTCGAAATCGAACCATTGCTCGACCGCAAGCCGGTCGAAATGTCGGGCGGCCAGCGCCAGCGCGTCGCCATCGGCCGCGCCATCGTCAAGCAGCCCAAGCTGTTCCTGCTCGACGAGCCTTTGTCCAACCTCGACGCCGCGCTTCGGCTTCGCACCCGGGTCGAGCTCGCGCAATTGAAGCAGAAGGTCGACGCGGCGGTGATCATGGTCACCCACGACCAGGCCGAAGCCATGACGCTTGCCGACCGCATCGTCGTCATCAACGATCGGCGCATTCAGCAGGTCGGCCCGCCGATGGAAATCTACAGCCGGCCGGCCAACGTCTTCGTCGCCCAGTTCGTCGGCTCGCCATCGATGACTCTGGCGCCGGCTAAGCTCGCAAACGGCGACGGCGAATTCGCGATCGTTAAGCTCGGCGACGGTTCGGTGGTGGAAACCCGGGTGCGCCGCAGCGATCTCCCCAAAAGCGGCGATCTTCGCGTCGGCCTGCGCCCCGAAGCGGTGCGCGTCGGCGGCCGCGGCAAGAATGTTACCAAGGGCAAGGTGGATCTGGTCGAGCGGCTTGGCGAGCGCACCTTGATCTATGCGCGGCTTGCCGACGGGCTGGCGATCACCGCCGAAGACGCAGGCAACAGCCAGATCAGGATCGGCGACGAGGTACCGCTCAAGATCGACGGCGGAGGCGCTTATTTGTTCGGGCCCGACGGCGCCGGTTTTCATCGGGCCGACGCGTGACCGCCCAGCGGGACCGGCGCGGGCTGCTGTTCGTCGCGCCGTTCCTGCTGCTGTATTCGATCATCCTCATTTTTCCTTTGTTCCGGGGCATGTGGCTCAGTCTCAACCAGGTCGACCTGTTCGGCGACGGCCACTTCGTCGGTTTCGGCAATTATTTTCGCCTCGCCCACGACCCGATCTTCGCCACCTCGCTGGCCAACACCTTCCTGGCGACCCTGATGATCGTGCCGGTCCTGACGGTGATTTCGCTGGCGCTCGCGATCGCGCTCAACAACGCCGGCAAGGGTGCGGCCTTGCTGCGCGGCATCTTTTTCTCCTCGGCGGTGCTGTCGGTGACCATCGTCACCCTGATCTGGCGCTTCGTACTGGCGCCCGACGCCGGGCTTCTCGGCGAGCTATGGACGTCGCTCGGCTGGGAGCCGCTGGCATTCCTGAGCGCCCCGCACCTCGTTTTGCCGGCGATCGCGGCCACCACCATCTGGTGGTCGCTGGGCCTGCCGATGCTGCTGTTCCTCGCCGGCTTGCAGCAAATCCCCGAGGACATGTACGAAGCCGCCGCGCTCGACCAGGCCAAGCCGTGGACGACCTTCTGGCGGATCACTTTGCCGTCGTTGAAGCGAACGCTGGTGCTGGTGGTCATGCTCCAGACCGCGGCGCAGCTGCAGATCTTCGGGCAAGCGCAATTGATGACCGGCGGCGGCCCCAGCGGCGCGTCGCGAACCGCGGTGCTCTTCCTGTTCGAAACCGCGTTCGGGCGATGGGAGATCGGCTACGCCAGCGCCGCCGCGGAAGTGCTGTTCTTGATTATCCTTGCCGTCACCCTCACCCAATATTGGGCAACCGGCAGAGCATCGGGAGCGCAAGGTGGCCGCTGACCTGCGCCGCGGCGGCCTGACCCCGCTCGGCTGGGCGGCGCTGCTGTTAGGCGCGCTGCTGATGGTAGCGCCGCTGTTATGGACGTTGCTGCTGTCGCTCAAGGATAATGCCGAACTGGTCGGCAACAGCGGCGCTGCGCTGCAGGCGCCGTATACCCTGGAAAATTACGCGGCGATCCTCGGCAACAGCTCGACCATGCGCTGGCTGCTCAACAGCGCCGTCGTCTCGCTCGGGACGACTGCGGGCGTGCTGGTCCTCGCCAGCCTCGCCGGCTACGGCTTTGCGCGGCTGGAATTCCCGTTTCGCCGCACCTTGTTCGTCATCGTCCTTCTCGGCCTTGCGGTGCCGAGCCAGGCGGTGATCCTGCCGCAGCACCAATTGTTCGCCTGGGCGCATCTGCACAACAGCTATCCGGGCCTGATCCTGCCCGGCCTAATCGCGCCGTTCAGCGTCTTCTTTATGACCACCTACATGCGCGGGATTCCGCGCGAGCTCGATGAAGCGGCGCTGCTCGACGGAGCGTCGCACTGGACCATCTTCCGCAAGGTGATCCTGCCGCTGACGGTGCCGGCGCAATCGACGCTTGCGGTGTTCACCTTCCTTGGCACCTGGAACGATTATTGGTGGCCGCTGATCTCGGCCACCCGAAGCGACATGTACACGCTGACCGTCGGGCTGGCCGCGGCGCAGATGAACTATGCGCAGACCAGCGGTCTTGGCTATCTGATGGCCCAGGCGGTGTTCGCGTCCATTCCGATCTTCATCGTCTACATCGTCTTCCAGAAGCAGATCGTCAGCGCGATGGCCGGGACGGCGGTTCGATGAAGCGGCTGGTCGCCGCACTGCTGGCCGCGCTGGCGCTCGGCAGCTGCGCGCCGCAGGAGCGCAAGACTCACATTTATCTGCAGCGCTTCTTCGGCGAATGCACCGCCGAGTACGGCGGCAACATCGACCTCGCCAAGGCCGAGGGCGAGTGCGGGATCATCACCACGATGATCGCCCGCTTCAACGCCGAGAACCCGGACGTCCAGGTGGACGTCAACGTTATCGCCTGGCCGGGCTACCCGCAGCTGACCGCGCAAATGGCCGCCCGCGACCCGCCCGACCTGGTCACCATGCACTCGGGCGTGATCAGCGATTATGCAGCCAAGGGCCTGCTCGAGCCGGTCGATTCCTATCTTGCAGCTGCCGGCGTCGGCGTCGATAGCTTTACCGACGCCACCCGATTGGGCGTGACCATCGGCAACCGCGCCTACGGCCTTCCGTTCGACACCCACGGCGGCCTGTTCCACGTCAACACCGCGCTGTTCGCAAAGGCCGGGCTGATGCGCGGCGGCAGGCCGGTGCTTCCGACCTCCGCCGACGAATTGATTGCGCAGGCGAAGCAGTTTCAGCAACGCACCGGCAAGCCCTATCTGATCCAGAGCAATGTCGGCGACACCGCTTACGCTGCGCGCAACCTCTACACTTACATGATGGCCCAAGGCGCGGTTCTGTTTCCCGATCCCAGGCACATCAGGCTGACCACGCCGGAAGGCGTCCGCGTCGCCGAATTCTTCAAGCGCATCAATGACGAACGGCTCGGCACGCTCAACATGGACACGCCGGCGGCGATCGCAGCCTTCATGAGCGGCGAGGGCGGAGTCTATCCGACCGGCACGTGGATGATCGGCTCGTTCGAAGCCGAAGCGAACACTCCCGGGCGACCGCTGCACAACAGCTATGCGGTTTTCCCCTACCCGCGGCTGTGGGGCGATCACGTCGAGTTCGTCAGTGGCCACGCCTGGGTGGTTCCCGCACGTCGGCGCACGCCCGAGCAACGCGACGCGATTGCGCGCTTTTTCCGGTTCATTGCGGCGCACAATTTTCACTGGGCGAGGTCCGGTCACCTCCCCGCCTTCAAGGCTGTGCTCGACGAGCCGCGGTTCAAGGCGCTCCCGCATCGCGCCGATATTGCTCCAGTCGCGTCGATCGGGCGGCCGCTGCCCGGGTACGTGCGCCGGCAGAACGCGATCGAGGGGATTGTCGGGGAGGAAGCAGCGGCTGCCTTTACCGGTCAGAAGTCGGTGCAACGCGCATTGTCGGAAGCGGAGCGGCGAGTGAACGAGCTGCTTGCGCAGGTCGAGTGAGTGTCGCTTTCGCAACAGCTGCCTGATCCATGTTGGCACCGTCGGATTTCCGGCTTGTAAGTTTCGCGCCCTTAGTCATACCTTCGTCATAAGCGACAAAAACTCGGTTGTTTCGCTTTGGGGGAGTTCTAGAAATGCGGCGCAATTCATCCTTGCTCTGGTCATCGACCGCGCTTGTCGCGCTGGTCGCAATCGCCTCACCCGCTGCCGCGCAGCAAGCTGACCCGGCGACGCCGGTCGACCCAACGGTAGAGGCGCAGGAATCGCCGGCCGATCCCGAGCAGGGTTCACCGCAGACCGACGACGCGGTGCAGACTGCCTCGGGGCAGGATCAGGCGACTCCCGGTGACGAAACCATCGTCGTCACGGGCCTGCGCCGTTCGCTCCAATCCGCGCAAAACATCAAGCGCAACAGCGAGCAGATCGTCGACGCGATCGTTGCCGAAGACATCGGCAAGCTTCCGGATCTCGCGGTTTCGGAAACGGCGGCGCGCATCCCGGGCGTTCAGGTGATCCGGCGCGGCGGCGAAGCCGACACCGTGCTGGTGCGCGGACTTCCGGATTTTTCGACCACCTACAATGGCCGCGAAATCTTCACTGCCGAGCGGCGCGAGGTCGCGCTTCAGGATTTCCCGGCCGCCAACATTGCTGCGCTCGAGGTATTCAAGACCACCACCGCCAACCTGGTCGAAGCCGGCCTTGCGGGCCAGGTGAATGTCCGCTCGCGGCGTCCCTTCGACTTCCGGGGGACGGAGATCGCCGGCTCGGCGTGGGGGCTGCGCACCAAGCAGGCCGAGAAGTGGAATCCCAACTTCAACGTCCTCGCGAGCACCCGCTGGGACACTGGCGTGGGCGAGATGGGCCTGCTCCTGAACTTTTCGCGCACCGAGCTCGACTATCTCGACTCGGAACCGTCGAACACGGACTTCCTGATGACCTTCCGGCAGGAAGGAAACGATCTCATTCCCGATTTCGTCAACGGTCAGGACGCACGTTTCCCCGACGTTCAGCGGCTCTTCTATCGCTCGGGCAATCGCGTCCGCCCCTCCGCCAACGCTGCGTTTCAGTGGCGGCCTGGGCCCGACCTTATGTTCTACGCCGAGGGGCTTTACCAAGGCTTCCGCAACAAGATTGACGACCGCCTCGTCGCGGTGCCCCTGTTTAACGGCGGCACCTACTCGAATCTTCAGTTCCGCGACGGCACCAACCTGCTTGAAAGCGGCACCGTCACCGGTCTGGGCGATCCGATCTTCACGTTTCAGGGCGGCACCTTCAACAAAACCGATACTTATCAGTACGCCGTCGGCGGCAATTACGAAACCGGCCCGTTACGGCTGAGCGCCGACCTTGCGCGGACGAAGAGCACCTTCGTGGGATCGACCGAGTCTGTCGACCGCATCTTCGCGGGACAAGCGGAGACGATCGTCGACTTCGACCTCAACACGCCAGAGTTCACGATCCGCAATTTCGATGCGAGCAACCCCGCCAATTACTTCTTTGACGGACTTTACGAGCAGAAGCAGAGGTCGGAGGGCGACGATTACCAGGCACGGCTGGATGCCGAGTACGACCTGGACGGCTCCGCTTTCGCGCGCAGCGTTCAGGCGGGCGTCCGCTACAGCGACCGCGACGCGCATCGCGAGTTCGGCGAGCGTTTCGCCGGTTATCGCGGGCAGAACATTCTCGCCACCGTTTTGCCGCTTGACTTCGAAATGACCCCACCGGGCTTCCAGGGGACGGACGTGCAGTCCGGCTTCAACTCGTTCCTGTCGCCGACCTACGACAGCATCCGGGACAACCGCGAGGCTCTTCGGGCCTTCGTCATCGCCAATCCTGGATGCTGCGACCAGTCCCGCTTCACCCTTGAGGACGTTGAGCCGAACCCGACATCAGTGTACGACGCGAACGAGAAGACTCTAGCGGGGTACGCGCAGCTGAACTTCGCTTTCGGCGACGCCATCGACGGAGTAGTCGGCATCCGCGCTGTTCGTACGGACACAACAGTCAACGGCACGTCGAACGTCGAGGGAGTGCTGACGCCGGTCGCGGTCGGCAATGAATATACCGACTATCTACCCAACGCGAGCGTCCGCTGGCGGGCGATGGACAACCTGCAGCTGCGCTTGTCCGCCACCCAGACCCGGACGAGGCCGACATTCGAGCAGCTAAACCCGTCCGCGACGCTCGGCCCGCCCGACCCGCTCGCCGGTGGCAGGCGCACCGGCGGTGGCGGCAACCCCTTCCTCGAGCCGTTCACCTCGAACAACTACGATGCGTCGCTGGAATATTATTTCTCCAGGACCGGGCTGGCAGCAGTCGCGGTTTTCCGCCGCGACCTCGACGGCTTCATCCAGAACAACACTATCGACTTCGAAGATCCGGAGCTCGGGCCGATCCGGGTCACCGGGCCAGTAAATACGCGCAAAGGCCGCATCGATGGCCTCGAAGCTCAGATCTCGACCTTCTTCGATTGGGAATGGATGCCTACATTCCTGCGCAACTTCGGCGCGCAGGCGAACTACTCCTATCTCGATGCAAAGACGGAAGTTCTCAACCCCTTCACCGACGACTTTGATAATGTCCGCTTGCTGGGCGTGTCGAAGCACACCTACAACCTTGTCGGCATGTACGAAGGCAATGGGTTGACCGCCCGTCTGTCCTACAACAAGCGCGGCAAGTTCCTCGATCGCCGCGACTTCCGCGGTCCGGCCGGCAATCCCGACGATCCCGGGCGCGATCTCTACACTGAAGAGGGTGATCCGGCGGGCCGGATGGACCTCTCGACCAGCTATACGTTGACCGACAATTTCACGGTGTTCTTCGATTGGACGAACATCCTGGAAGATCCGTTCAAGTCGAGGCTCAGCTCGGCCCGGGGCGGTCAGCCGCGCGCGGATTTTGTTCGCTTCCTGCGGTTCGAGGAGACCACCTATTCGCTCGGAATTCGTGCCCGCTTCGGCGGCGCCGGGCGCCGGGTTGCGCCACCGGCTCCGGTCGTCCTTCCGCCGCCACCGCCGGCACCGATATACGCGCCGGCGCCAATGATCGAGCCACCGGCTCCGCCGCCGCCGCCTCCTCCTCAGGTGGAACGCGGTTAAAGCCGAGCCGAATAAGCGAATGGCAGATACAAGGGCGGCCTCTCGGGGCCGCCCTTCTTCTATGCCGGCTTCCTGATGGCGGCCATGCGCCTCCTCGCCGCTTTGGCCTATCCGCGCTCCCCGGCGCCGCGCGGCCTCAGGCTCGGCCCGATTTGCGGCTTACCGTCCTTCCAGAACAGCGGCGCGATATAGAGGTAGCGCTCGTCCTCGAGCTTGCGGCAGGCGGGGGTCGCCGCCCAGGCGTGGAAGCTTACGAACGTGCGACCGGCGCCCTTGAAGATGCTCTGGTGTCCAGGCCCGCTGACACAGCCCGCCTCGCGGTCGTTGAAGCTGTGCAGAATCGGGTTGTCCGGCGTATCGACGCAGGGGCCGAGCGGGCCGGTGCAATTGGCGTAGCCCATCGAATAAGGCGACAGCCGGTCCTCCGGATTCCAGCCGTAGTAACCGGCCGAATAGAACATCTGATAGCCGCCCGGCGATCGCACCATGGTCGGCGCTTCGATTACCCGGTCCTTCCATCTCTCGCGGTCGCCAAGCAGCTGCACCGGCTGCCCGATCACCGACAGGCCGTCGGCCGCCAGCTGCTGCCCCCACAATGCGGTCGGCTTGCGGATCCGGTTCCCGTCATTCTTGTAATAGAGGTAGTGCTTGCCATCTTCGCTTTGGACGACGTTGGCGTCGATCGTCCCGCCGAGCGCTTCCTGGCAAATCAGGTGTTGCCCCAGCGGGTCGCGGAACGGGCCCCGAGGGTTGTCGGCGACCGCGACCCCGATGCACTGCGCGCCCAGCTTGCGGCTGCTGGCCGTGTAATACAGCAGCCAGCGCTCGCCGATCTCGAACACTTCGGGGGCCCAGGTGAAACCCTCTTTCGCCCAGGCGCCGAGCTCGGGAAGCCCGTCGAGCCGCTCGCCGGGTCTGGCCGGGTCCATCACCGGCGTCCAGGTGACGAGGTCACTCGACGTCAGCATCGGCAGGTTGACGCCGTCGTTGGTCGCATAGGCAATGAAGCCGCCGCCGTGCGGCACCACGAACGCGTCGGGGAAATTGTCGCGGTGGACCGGGACGAACGAGTGTGCCGCGGGGGTCGCCGCGCCGATGAACAACAGCCCGGCTACAGCCGCAAGATTCGTCTGCAAAGCGCGCAAAGCCACAAGCGCCTCCTTGTTGGAGCTCACCCCGCAGCCTAGCAGGTCGCGGCGCGTAGCCAAGTGCGTGGGCGCTTCCACCCGCGCCCGCTTCCACCTAAGGTTGCGCAATGCGCTTACCAATCCTGCTTTGTGCCATGCTCGCGCTGTCGTCTTGCGCGGTTCCGCTCGCCGCACCGCCGGCGACTTACGCCAACCCGGTGCTCGACGCCGACTTCCCCGACCCGACCGTGATCCGCGCCGCCGACGGTTTCTATTATGCCTATGCGACCCAAGGCGATCGCGATGGCAAGATGGCCAACATCCAGGTCGCGCGATCGACCGACCTGGTCCGCTGGCAGCAGCTTGGCGACGCCTTGCCAACCAAGCCGGCCTGGGCGTCGCAAACCCAGGACTTCTGGGCGCCGCACGTGCTTGGCGATGGTCAGCGTCACCTCCTTTATTATTCGGCCAAGCCGGACGCGGCGCTGAAGGACGATAAGAAGGGGCTATGCCTAGCGGTCGCCACCGCAAGCTCGCCCGCCGGCCCGTTCGTCGACATGGGCCGCCCGCTCAAATGCGGGGAGAGCTTCGTCAACATCGACCCGATGGTGTTCGACGACCCGGCGACCGGCAAGCGGCTCTATTATTGGGGCTCCGGCTTCCAGCCGATCCGGGTGCAGGAGCTTGGGCCCGACAACATGTCGTTCGCACCGGCGAGCTCGCCGAAGGACCTCATCTGGCCGAACCCGAAGAAGGACGCCTTCCCGGTGCTTGTCGAAGGCCCGTGGGTGATCAGCCGCGGCGACTTTTACTACATGTTCTATTCGGGCGACAATTGCTGCGGGCCAAAGGCAAATTACGCGGTGATGGTCGCCCGCTCTCGAAGCGCGACCGGGCCGTTCGAAACGCTCGAGCAGGCGAACGGGACGCCGCACAGCATCATCCTCCAGAAGACCGGCCAGTGGGTCGCGCCGGGGCATAATTCGATCGTCACCGACGACGCCGGGACCGACTGGATCGTCTACCACGCGGTCGACGCGCGGCGGCCCCGGACCAAGCCGACTGACGACCTCAACACGCGCCGCGTGATGCTGATCGACCGCATCGAATGGCGCGATGGATGGCCGGCCGTGGTCGTCCCCACCATCGGCCAGCAGCCCGGCCCGCGTATCAGGTAGGCCCGCGCGGGCGGGGAAAAAGCCGACGAGGTCATCGCCCGAATCGACAAGGAGTATGAGCGCGACACCGGGCACACGCCGTACGCGCACGGCTTTGAATTGGCTCGGGACGCCGGCAATGATCCAGAACGAGCGCTATGGCCGCACCTTCCATGTCGGGGTGAGCGCACGCTGGTAATGCTGACGGCGATTGGCCTCGCGCTCGCACTCGCGCAACCGGCGCAGCCGGCGGCGGCGCCGGTAGAGCGCCGAATCCAGGCGCCGGAAGCCCGGCAGGGCGTCGCCTCCGACGGCTCCTTCGTCTACGCGGTCGATAACCAGCGCCTCGGCAAATACGCTATATCCACCGGCCGCCGCGTCGCCTCGTGGAGCGGCGATCCCAAGTGATTCCCGCACCTCAACAGCTGCACGATCGTCCGTCGGGAGTTGGTGTGCGCGATGTCCAATTATCCCGCGGTTCCGCAGGCGAGCAGCGTCGAGTTTTTCGATTCTGCGACGTTGCGCCACCGTCGCAGCGTCAGCCTCGGCCCCGGCTCTCTCACCGTGATCGATCACCACCGCGGGGAGTGGTGGGGCGTGTTCGCCAATTATGACGGGCGCGGCGGACAGCCGGGCCGCGACCATCGCTCGATACTTCTGGTGCGAATGGACGACCAGTTCCGCCAGCTCGAGGCGTGGACGTTCCCGACGAGCATTCTTGCTCGCTTCGCCCCGCGCAGCGCCTCCGGCGCGAGTTGGACCGCCGACGGTCGCCTGGCGGTCAGCGGCCACGATCATGCGGAAATCTACGTCGTCCGCATCCCGGATGCCGGCACCGTGCTTGACCATGTCGCAACGGTTCCGGTGGCGACCCCCGGCCAGGCGATCGACTGGGACCCGCGCAATCCCAAGCTCTTGTGGTCAATCGACCGCGCCCGTTCGGAGCTCGTCGCCAGCTATCCGCGGCTGTAGCTAGCGCTACACCAGTCGGTGCCGGGCGCTGGTTGCCCACGCAGCTCTCTGCTAGCGCGCCGCCAAATGACCGACATTTCCAAGATCCGCAACTTCTCGATCATCGCCCACATCGACCACGGCAAGTCGACGCTCGCCGACCGGCTGATTCAGGCGACCGGCGGGCTGACGACACGCGAAATGACCGCGCAAGTGCTTGATAACATGGACATCGAGCGCGAGCGCGGAATCACCATCAAGGCCCAGTCGGTGCGGCTCGAATGGCAAGCGGCGGACGGCGAATCCTACACATTGAACCTGATGGATACGCCCGGCCATGTCGACTTCGCTTACGAGGTCAGCCGCAGCCTCGCCGCCTGCGAAGGCGCGCTGCTGGTGGTCGACGCCGCCCAGGGCGTGGAAGCGCAGACCCTGGCCAACGTCTATCAGTCGATCGAGCACGACCATGAAATCGTCCCGGTCATCAACAAGGTCGATTTGCCCGCCGCCGACCCCGAAGGGGTGCGCCAGGAGATCGAGGAGATCATCGGCCTCGACGCGTCGGGCGCGGTCCTCGCCAGCGCCAAGACCGGGCTGGGCATCGATGACGTGCTGCAGGCGATCGTCGACAAGATCCAGCCGCCCAAGGGCGATTCCGACGCGCCGACCAAGGCGATGCTGGTCGATTCCTGGTACGACCCCTACCTCGGCGTCGTCATCCTGGTGCGCGTCATCGAAGGCTCGCTCCGCAAGGGCCAGCAGATCCGCTTCATGGCCACCGGCACCACCCATCTGGTCGACCGGGTCGGCTGCTTCCGCCCCAAGATCGAACAGCTCAATGAGCTCACCACCGGCGAAATCGGCTTCATCACCGCCCAGATCAAGGAGGTCGCCGAGACCCGCGTCGGCGACACCATCACCGATGCCAAGCGGCCGGCCGCGACAGCTCTGCCCGGCTTCAAGCTGGTCCAGCCGGTGGTCTTCTGCGGCCTGTTCCCGGTCGATGCCGCCGAGTTCGAGAAGCTTCGCGACAGCTTGTACAAGCTGCGCCTCAACGACGCCTCGTTCAGCTTCGAGATGGAGGCCAGCGCCGCATTGGGCTTCGGCTTCCGCTGCGGCTTCCTCGGCCTCTTACACCTCGAGATCATCCAGGAGCGGCTGACCCGCGAATACGACCTCGACCTCATCACCACCGCGCCCAGCGTCGTCTACAAGATCCACCTCTCGCATTCGAAGAGCGAAGCCGCGCAGGTCATCGAGCTGCACAACCCCGCCGACATGCCCGACCCCAACCGCATCGAGCAGATCGAGGAGCCGTGGATCGAGGCGACCATCTACGTCCCCGACGACTATCTCGGCTCCGTCCTCAAGCTGTGCCAGGACCGCCGCGGCATCCAGAAGGACCTGACCTACGTCGGCACCGGCAGCCACGCCCGCGCCATGCTGCGCTACGAGCTGCCATTGAACGAGGTGGTGTTCGACTTCTACGACCGCCTCAAATCGATCAGCCGCGGCTACGCCAGCTTCGACTATCACCAGATCGGCCACCGCACCGGCGACCTGGTAAAGATGAGCATCCTGGTCAACGCCGAACCGGTCGACGCGCTGAGCATGATCGTCCATCGCGCCAACAGCGAAGCAAGAGGGCGGGGGATGTGCGAGCGGCTGAAGGAGCTGATCCCCAGGCATTTGTTCAAGATCCCTATCCAGGCGGCGATCGGCGGCAAGGTGATCGCGCGCGAGACGATTGCGGCGCTGCGGAAGGACGTGACGGCGAAGTGCTATGGGGGTGATGCGAGCCGCAAGCGCAAGCTGCTGGACAAGCAAAGGGAGGGGAAGAAGCGGATGCGGGAGTATGGCTCCGTGAGCATTCCGCAGGAGGCGTTTATTGCTGCGCTGCGGATGGGGGAAGAGTAAGCACGGTCAGCGTAAGGCGCTGACCGAGCGCAACTCTAAGTCGCCAGCGCGAGGGAGCTCAGTCCCGAGTCCGCTCCCGGAACCAGTCGGCCAGCGCCTCCTCGCCAAGCTCGCCGGCAGCAAGTGCGAGCATTGTCCGGATCGCATCCTCTGGCGTGAAGCTCAGCATGGTATTGTTCAACACCAGAAACAGGCGGGCGAGCACCCAGGCGGTGCGCTTGTTGCCGTCGACGAACGGATGGTTGCGCGCGATGCCAAATGCATAAGCGGCGGCCAGCGCGCAGCGGTCATCGTCGCCATAGCCCCAGCGGTTGACCGGCCGGGCGAGCGCCGATTCGAGCAACGCCGGATCGCGCACACCGGTGGCGCCGCCGTGTTCGGC
The DNA here is from genome assembly GCA_037721775.1 of Sphingomicrobium sp. GTDB lineage: Bacteria > Pseudomonadota > Alphaproteobacteria > Sphingomonadales > Sphingomonadaceae > Sphingomicrobium. Next base: position 34,403 of record JBBJOG010000008.1, read on the forward strand.
AAGTTGGCGGTCGTGGACGGCGAGGGCGACCTTGGCGTCGAGCCACATGGGCTCGACGCGTTTCGATGTCATTTCGCGAGCACGCGCAGAATATCGCGGTCGTCGCGCATGATTGTCTCGGCGAGCGCCATCTTCGCCTCGAAATCGGGATCGAACGCCGTTAGTCGAACGCCATCGGGCGATTCGGTCGCGTAGAGAATGTCGCCAGGACCGATCCTCAGGCGCGCCAGCAGCTCCTTGGGCAGCACAACCCCCGCCGAATTGCCGATCTTCGTGACCTTGAGCTGCGTGTTCATACGAGCGTTATAACGCCGGAAGCGATCGGCGGCAAGGTTATTCGCGCGCGAGACGATCGCCGCGCTGAGGAAGGACGTGACGGCGAAATGCTATGGCGGGGATGCGAGCCGCAAGCGCAAGCTGCTGAACAAACAACGCGTGGGAAGAAGCGGATGCGGGAATACGGGAGTGTGAGTATTCCGCAGGAGGCGTTTATTGCCGCGCTCAGGATGGGCGGACGAGGGCTAGCGCTTCCGCCGCCCCATTGCGCCTCTTCGAGGCAAGGGGGCGGTCGCTCGATCCCAGCAGCCCGGGAATGCATCTGGCTATCATCGATCCAACCTCTTACCTCGACTTCGATCAAAACGTCTCGTTCCAGTCCCGAGGTGATTATCCTGAGCGCAGCGTGCTGAATGAGCAAGGCCGAGTGTCAGGCCGCGCTCCGCACCATCCCGAGCGAGGACTTCAATCGGATCGTTGCCTTGGGGGTGGTCTCAGACGGAAGACCTGCTTCCGCGCTCCAACGAAGAGGTTGCTGTGGCTGCGGTTGCCGAGGAGCACGCGCCTTACGAGTTTGAGCAGGATCGCGTTCAGATGCTCACCAAGCGCACGGTTCGGGATCGGGTTTTCAGGGGACGTGTGCTGAAGGCTTACGACAGGCGCTGTGCTTTTACCGGATTTCAGTTCATCAACGGCGGCGGCCGCGCCGAAGTGGAAGCTGCTCACATTAAGTCGCTTCAGGACAAAGGGCCGGACGTTGTTCAAAACGGCCTAGCGCTGTCGGGGACGGTCCATTGGATGTTCGACCGCGGGTTGCTGTCCGTGGCCGATGACGAGCGCATTTTGCTGTCGAACCATATCAACGACGTCGATGGGGTCAGGAAGATTTTGAACGCCACTGGATGTGCGCGCTTTCCGGACGATCCAGCGGACAAGCCGGACGCTATGTTCGTGCGCTGGCATCGCGAGAATTGCTTCAAAGGTGTGGCACTGAATTAAGCCTGCCTACGCGGCGACAGCCTCCAGATGGATCGGTTCGCCAACCCGCTCCCCCCCACGGCTGACGTCGATGTCGACCTCGGAGCCCAAACGGATGAGGGCGCGAATCAGGCGATCGGCGCTCATGTCGCGGAAGCGGCCGCGAAGGACCCGGGAAAGGTCAGGCTGGCTGATGCCGGTTCGTTTGGCGGCGGCGGTCTGACTGAGTTCGAGGTCGCGGATGACCTTGGCCAGCTTGGACACCAGGCCGGCCTTGAGCATGTGCTCTTCCGGGTTGGCCATGCCGAGATCGGCGAAGACGTTGCCGCTGCTCTGTGTGATTTGCTTAGCCATTTTCACTCTCTCTTTTCCGCCTCTCATGGTCATCACGGGCCAGCTTCAGCCTTCTCTCAATCATGTCCAGATCGGTCTTGTCAGTCGCCTTTCCGGTCTTCGACTTCTTCTGAAACGCATGGAGGCAGTAAACCACGCCCTGCAGCTTTACCGTGTAAACCGCTCGATAGGTGTCTCCGTCAAAGTCATCGACAACTTCCAGGACGCCGGCGCCCTTATTTCCTTTCAAAGGCTTCGAGTCGGGGTGCTTTCCTCCCGCTTGCGCCTCCCTGAGCGCAAAGCCCATCACGTCCTTTACCTCTTCGGGAAAGGCGCGAAGATCCTTCAAGGTCGAGCCAATCCAGACAAGCGGCTTGTCACCATCACTCACAGCTTTTTATGGTGGAACTGACATAAATTGTCAATAGCTAACAACTGACGAACAACCATTAGTCTCACCCAATCCGCCCCGCCTCAACATGCGGCAACCACTCCCGCGCCGCGTCCAGCTCATCCTGCCCCCGCGAATTCATCGCGTCGCTCGCCGCTTTGCGCGAGCGATTGGGGGTGCGGTTCGAACGCCCTTCGATCCTTCGACGCCGCTCGGGAGAGCCCCGGATCAAGTCCGGGCTCAGGACGAACGGGGTTTCTAGTCGTCATTCCTTATCCTTCGCTTTGTCTACCGACGCTACCGCGCCCTCGATCGCGGCCATTTCATCTTCGTAACCTTCACCGAGGCACTCGGGAAACGTAACCTCCAACTCATTCTCCCGCTCATACTTCGTCAGCTCGCGGCGAAGCGCGGCCTTCTTGTCCTCGCCGCCGGTCAGGTCGCCCAGCCAGCCGTTTTCGGCCGTAACCAGCATGTCGGGCTGGCGCATGTTGGCGCGGTTGGTGTTTTCGTCGGGCTGCTTGCCGATCGCTTCCGCCGCGTCCCAGTCGACGGGGCCGCACAGGACTTCCCACGCGGCGCGCTTTAACGGGTCGTCGCGGATTTCGAGGAGCAGCAGGCGCTTGGCGCCGAGCAGCTTGCGGCGGATGTTCTCGCGCGCCTGCTCATACTCTTCGGGCGTCGGCTCGCCCGGCTCGCTCGCCGCGCCCGGCCCGGTTCGCCCGCCGAAGGGGTCGCGCCGCCGGCGGTCGATCGTCGGCGGCCGGTGCTGCGCGGTGGCGGCGATGCGTTGCGCGGCGCCGGTCGCCGACCGCTTCCGGTGCTTGCGAGCAGGGCGATGAATTGCCGCTGCAGCGCTCGGTCCAGCCGTCCTTGCGCTTGTTCAGCCGAGGCACCGGCTCGAAATTCAAAAGCGCTGTCAGCAACGGGTCGGTGGCGGCGTCGGTCGGAGCCGCCGCGGCGTGGGTCGGTGTTTTGCTCATCTTCGAGCAGGAACCAGACGAAATCCAAATAGGACAGCTTTTCCTTGCGCTCCCGGGGGTTGGTGCGCAGACTCGCGGTATGGCCACGAGGGGGAAGCAGCCTGAACCGAGGCACAAGACGAGCGCGGGCGACTTGCGCTTGCCGCCCGGCCTGCCGCCGGAGATGTTCACCGCGCCCGGGATGCTGGCGCTGGCCGACCTGCTGCCGGTGATGGTCTGCTACATCGACCGCGACATCCGGCTGCAGTTCCTCAACAAGCCGCTGGCCGAATATCTCGGACGGCCGCGAAGCGAGCTGCTTGGCAAGGCGCTGCGCGAGGTGATCGGCGACGAGAGCTATGAGTGCCGGGCGCCGATGATCGTGGCGGCGCTTGGCGGCGAGCCGCAATTCTTCGTCGCCGACTTCGACCATCCCAGCCTCGGTCTAACCGCGGTGCAGACCCAATATGTGCCGTGGAAGGGGCCCGGCGGCGAGGTGCTGGGCACCGTCGCGGTAATCCAGGACGTGACCGAGCAGCGCACCGCCGAGCGGGCGCTGCGCGAGAGCGAGGAGCGGTTCAAGCGGATCGCCAATTCGGCGCCGGTGATGATGTGGGTGACCAGGCTCGACCGGGTGCGCGACTTCGTCAACGACGCTTATGCCGAGTTCGTGTGCGGGCCGGGCTGCGACCCGGATGAGGCGCGGACGCTCGACTGGAAAAGCCGGATCCACCCCGACGACGTCGACCAGGTGGTGGCCGGAAGCATCGCAGGCGAAGCGTCGCTGCAGCCGTTCACGCTCGAGGGGCGCTATGCCGGGCACGACGGCGACTATCGCTGGCTTCGCTCGGTGTCGTCGCCACGGTTCGGGCCCGACGGGCAGGTGGTCGGCTTCATCGGCGTGGCCACCGACATCACCGTCGCCAAGGAGGCCGAGCTCGACCTGAAGTCGTTGGTTCGGGAGCGCACCGCCGCGCTGGCCGATAGCGAAGCGCGGTTCCGGGCGATCTTCGACACGGTGCTGGAAGTGCTGGTGCTGCTGGACCCCGACGGCACCATGATCGAAATGAACCGCAAGCATGCGCAATGGCGGGCCCCTAACTTCCAGGAAGGCGTGGGCACCAAGATCTGGGACGCGCCGACGATGCGCCTTTACCCGCAACACCACGCGCTGCTTCGGCAAGGCGTCGCAACCGCGGCCAAGGGCGAGCTGTTCAACGCGCAGGTGACGATGGAGCGGCCCGGCATGCCGACCGCTTATCTCGACGTCGTGTTGCAGCCGGTTCGCGACGCGGACGGGCGCGTTGCCTACATATTGTTCGAAGCGCGCGACATCACCGAATTGAAGGCGGCCCAGGAGCAGCTTCGCCAAAGCCAGAAGATGGAGGCGCTCGGCCAGCTCACCGGCGGCATCGCCCACGACTTCAACAATTTGCTCACCGTGGTCGTCGGCGGCCTCGATCTCGTCGCCAAGGGAGTCGAGGACGTCAAGCTCAAGCGTTATGCGACCAACGCGCTGACCGCGGCCGAGCGCGGCGCCCGGCTGACCGGCCAGCTGCTTGCGTTCAGCCGCGTCCAGCGCCTGGAAGTGCGGCCGGTGCATGTCACCCCGCTGATCCAGAACATGCGGCCGCTGCTGCGCAACGTGCTCGGCCCCGGAATCACCAAGGAGTTCGCGCTCGACGAGGGACAAGTCGCGGTGATGGCCGACCCTACCCAGCTCGAGGTCGCGGTCCTCAACCTTGCGATCAATGCCCGCGACGCGATGCCCAATGGCGGCGTGCTGAAGTTCGCGACCCGGAGGATGCCGATATCGGGCGACCCGGAGCTCGACGACGGCGACTATATCGAGCTCGCCGTCAGCGACACCGGCGGCGGCATGAGCGAGGACGTCGCCGCCCGAGCGTTCGAGCCGTTCTTCACCACCAAGGAAGTCGGCAAGGGCACCGGGCTGGGGCTGTCGATGGTCTATGGAATGGCGCGGCAGTCGGGCGGCACCGCCAAGATCGACAGCAAGCCGGGCGAGGGCACTGCGGTAAAGCTTTATTTCAAGGTGGCGAGCGCGCTCTTCGCCTCCGCCATCGTCGAGCAGGACGGCGACGAAGGCGAGGTCGAAGCGCGCACCGCGTCGGTGCTGGTGATCGACGACGACCCCGACGTGAGAGGCTTCATGGCCGAAGCGCTTGCCGACCAGCATTACCGGGTGCGCGAATGCGCCGACGGCAAGTCCGGCCTCAAGGCCTTCGCCAGGCACCGGCCCGACCTGGTGGTGCTCGACTTCGTCATGCCGGAAATGTCGGGCGCCGAGGTCGCGCGGGAAATCCTGTCCCAGCACTCCGACCAGAAGATCCTGTTCGTTTCCGGCTACAGCGAGACGGATGCGATCAAGCGGGTCGCTCCCGGCGCGCCCTTGCTTAACAAGCCGTTCCGCGCCGACGCCTTGTGCAAGGCGGTGCAGCGGGCCCTGTCGAACGGGTGATGCGACGCGTGGAGACGGCGCTCGGAGCTGTCGGCGTCGCCGAACGGGGTGTTGCCGCCGGGCAAAGGGGGGGCGGCGTGCCGGTCGTCTTCTTGCACGGCGTCGGCTCCGACAAGTCTGTTTGGCGGCCGCAGCTCGACCATTTCGGCCGGACCCGGCGGGCGATCGCGTTCGACTATCCGGGCTACGGCGACAGCGACCCGCCTCCGGACGACACCACGCGCGACGATTATGCGATGGCGATGCTGGCGGCGATGGATAAGCTCGGGGTCGGGCGGGCGCACATCTGCGGCCTGTCGCTCGGCGGGGTGGTCGCCATCGCCATGCACGCCGCGGCACCCGGCCGCTGCGGGTCGCTGATCATCGCCGACAGCTTCGCTGTCCACCCCGACGGGCGCGGCATCCACGATCGCGGCGTCGAGGCCAGCACCACCATCGGCATGCGCGCGCTGGCGGAGGCGCGGGCGCCGCTGCTGCTCGGCGCCGGCGCATCGGACGAGCTGCGCGACGAAGTGATCGAGACCATGGCGCGGATCGACCCCGCGGCATTCCGCATCGGGCTGCAAGCGGTGTGGCTCGCCGACCAGCGCCAGCGCGCCGCAGCGATCGGCGTGCCGACGTTGGTAATCGTCGGCGACCAAGACAAGGTCACGCCGCCCGACCTGTCGCGCGAGCTTGCGCGGGCGATTGCGGGCAGCCGAATGCACCTCATCGCGGGCGCGGGCCATCTCGCCAACATCGACAAGCCCGACGAGTTCAACCGGCTGGTCGAAGGCTTTATCGAGGGGGTGAACGCGCTGGCTGAGCGGGGAGAGTAGTGTCCGCTTTCGACCCCTTGCGGACATAGCGGTTAGGTCTGCTTTTCGCTCCTTGCAGACCTCTGCAGCCACCCTCGCAACGTCCGCAATCTCCCCAGCTGCCACTGGACCAGCGCCGGTACTGGTTGATCGTCGCCCCAGATCAACCGGTTGACCTTTGCTCCATAGACCCCGGCGGCGAAGTCGATCTGCTCGTTACCGCAGATTTGCGCGCGATGACCTCGGCGTGGTTGGGGATAAGCGAGTTTGAGGAGGAACTGGAAGCGCGGCACATCAGCTTTGACGGGGTACTCATTGCTCGCATCGACGTTCACGCGCTGGGTAGGGCGTAGCGGGCTCGCAGGGTGAACGAGGGGATCTAGTTCGCCGCCATACAGCCAAGTGGCTATGGTCAGAATAACGGAATGCCCGCTTTCGACCCCATTGCGGACACCAGCCATCGGGTGAAGCTCTCCGACCGATCCTTTACATCATGACCTGACCGCGTGTATTACATCACTCATACACTAGCGGAGATGAGAGCATGACCATGTGGGTGACGATGGCCCTCGCAGCCCAAGTGAGCGTCGCTGCGGCACCCGATCGGGTCTGTGTTGATCCGCGAACGGGCTATCCCAATGTGGATTTCGTTCTGACGAACAAGGCTGACAAGCCCGTCGCGATCACCGAGATTCGCGGGCTGGTTTTCGACCGCGACGGCGCGGTGATTGAACGACGCTTGGTATGGCAGGATTCGCTCAAGGCAATTCGTCCTGATTCGCAGTTGCCCGCGCGCGGCACGGCGGTGGTGTTCAATCCAATGTCTTTCCATAGCGCCGCGCCCGGGCGCCGAATGCGCTTCGAGTTTGACCTTGACGAGCCGAGTTCGACGCCTGCGGCGGTGGAGGTCACGCCGGTCGACTGCGCTGCCGGCCAGCCCCGTCTGATCTTGCCCCTCAAGGGGCGGGTGCTTGTCTATGATGGCTATGACGCCCTGTCGCATCATCGCCGAAGCGATTTTCGCGGCCGCCTTGCCGACGAGATGAGCATTACCGGCAACTTCCAGCGATTTGGCATCGACCTCGTTGTGGTCGACAGAGCGGGCCGGCTGTGGCGCGGCGATGGGAAGCGCACGTCGGACTGGCTGGGATGGGGGCAGCCCGTGCGTGCGGCGGCATCCGGGACGGTCGTGGCGATGCATGACGGACAGCCGGATAATGTGGCCATCAACAGCGTTGATAAGTGGGGCGGGCCCAACAAGCAGGATCCGATGTCCAGCTACGGCAATTACGCATTGATCGAGCATGGCGGCGGCGAGTTCACGCTCTACGGGCATATGCGGAACGGAAGCCTCAAGGTAAAACAGGGGCAGCGGGTTATGGTCGGCGAAACGATTGGCGGGATCGGCAACTCGGGCGCTTCGGGCGGAGTCCACTTGCACTGGGAGCGGCGGCGCGGTCGCGGCTTCGGTCTGTCGAATATCGACACCCAGCCGGCCTATGTGCACGGTGTGAAACTGGTGGGCGGCAGCGCCAAGCAAGCAACGAGTGGTCTGGCGATCGACACCGGGGACGTGCTGACCGCTCAGTGAGTGCCCGTCCTTTAGCGTCGAGCCCCGATTTGTAATGTTCGCTTTCCACGCAAAGCAGATATTGGCAGGGTGTCCGCTTTCGACCCATTGCAGACATTAGCTCCAGGGCTAAGCTGCACGGATGCGTGCACGAATCGGGCTGCTGGCTGTGCTACTTCTGACTGCTACTTGGACAGTGGCGAGCCCGGGAGCGGTGGCACGCGAGCCTGCCGGCCTGCATGCCGCGCTCGACGAGCTGCTGCGCGAGGGGAAGTTCAGCGGCGCCGTCGTCTTGCGCGGGCGTGAAGGGCTTCGCTTCGCACGAGGTTATGGCTGGGCGGATCCGTTTGAGCGGCGTGCGTTCACTCCCGAAACACCCGCAGACAGTGCCTCGCTCGCGAAGCCGATTACGTCGGCCGCAGTCCTGCTCCTCACCAAGACCGCAAGATTGAACTCGACGCGCCCGTGCAGCGCTACCTGCTCGAGTATCCACATTCATCGACGAGCGTGCGCCACTTGCTGTCCCACTCTGCCGGGCTTGATCTGAAGGAGTCGTGGGAGGGACTGGCGAACAAGAGCAACGCCGAGTTGCTCGCTGCGTCCGCTGCTCCACCTTTTCCGCCGGGCACCGCGTTCACCTACTGCAACCTATGCTCGATAACGCTCGCGCTGCTGATCGAGCGCGTGTCGGGCTTGCACTATCTGGAATTCGTTAAAGCGCGGCTCGCTGTCCCCAGCGGCCAGTTTAAGGCCGCAGCGGCTCGTGGACTGGAGGGGCCGTGCAATCGGTTACCGCCGCAAGGCCGATGGTAAGATTGAACGTTTCGATAGCTGGGAGGGCGAGCTGCTCTACGGCGCAGCTAATTTCAGCATTCCGGCGACACAGCTTGCGGATTGGGGAGCAACTGGTGGCAGTCATGGCTGCGACCGATACGGCAGATGGCCACGACTCCCGCGCGCATCGGCCGCGCCCATTCAGCATTGACGCTTGGAAACTGGTATTGCGCGCAGGACCGTCGACGGTGCCATTATCTTGGCCACCACGAAGGCTTCCACCACATGCTCTACTGGGACGCGAATCGTCGGATCAGCGTTTTGCAATGGTCAGCAACAATGCTCTTGCTCCTGGCCTGCAGCAGCGCCTGCAGCGTGCGCTGGTAGCGTTCGCTCAAGCTGAGCCGGAACACGCCAGGCGGGAGCTTGGGAGTCCTATGGTCGACATTCAGGTGCCGCCGGGCGATTTAAACTCGAGTCGGGTGAGACCGTTGAGATTGTTGTTCAAGGAGAGCGGCGGGCCGTCCGCCGCGGTGATCTCGACTATACTGCCTATTTGATCGGCTCGGGCATTCGGTATGTACCCGGTCTCGACGCGTACCTATCGGGGGCTCCGAATGGACGCTTGCATTGGCTCACCTTGCACGAAGACGTTTACGGCACGGCCACGCCCAAATCATAATTGGTGCGGCACTGCGAGCTCGCCACCGATCGTTGGCCGTCAGCTATCCCCACGATCTTGGCATGCCTGTTGAGACGGTCATGGCTTATCCAGTATGTCCCTGATCCGCGCAGCCAGATCTGCGTAGCTAAACGGTTTCGTGATGAGCTGCACGCCCGGATCTAGACGACCTTGGTGAACGATAGCATTGCGAGCATAGCCGGTTGTGAACAGGGTTTTTAACCCGGGGCGGATTTCTGCCGCTTCTTTGGCCACCGCGGCCCCGCTCATCCCTCCGGGCAGAACTACGTCTGTGAAAAGTAGATCAATCTTCGTCCCCTTGTTGCGCAACAGCGCCAAGGCGGCTGGGCCATCAGCCGCTTCCAGCACACAGTAGCCAAGTTCGCCCAGAACTTCGGCCGAATAGGCGCGGACCTCCTCGTCGTCTTCGCACACGAGGACCGTTTCCTCCCCGCTGCCTGCAGGCGGAGGCATTTGCTCATCTTCGGTGTCCGCCGCAGCCCGCCCGACCAGCCGCGGTAGGTAGATTTTGACTGTCGTCCCCTCGCCGGGCTCCGAGTAAATTTTCAAGTGGCCGCCCGACTGCTTGATGAAGCCGTATACCATCGACAGACCGAGGCCGGTGCCCTTGCCGACCTCTTTAGTTGTGAAGAACGGTTCAAAGGCTTTGGCAATGGTCTCCGCATCCATGCCAACGCCCGTGTCGGAGATGCATATGACGACATACTGGCCAGTGGTCACACCGGGATTCTGGGATGCATAAGTCTCGTCGAGAAGTGTATTTTGAGTCTCGATCGTCAACTTGCCCCCCTCGGGCATCGCATCTCTGGCATTGAGCGCGAGGTTCAGAATTGCATTCTCAAGCTGATTGGGGTCTGTCTCCACCAGCCAGATGCGCGGCGGAAGCACTGCTTCGACCTCGATCGTTTCACCCAGCGTGCGATGAAGCAGCTCCGACATTCCCGGCAGGAGCCGGTTGACGTCCGTCGGCTTGGGGGCGAGCGGCTGGCGTCGTGAGAATGCCAGCAGCCTTTGCGTTAGCGTTGCCGCGCGCTGGGCGCCTACCATTGCTCGCTCGGCATATCGGCGGAGGGGCGCCGCATCGTCGGGCATCTTCCGGCAGAGAATGTCCAGGTTGCCGCTGACGATCTGAAGCAGATTATTGAAGTCGTGGGCGATGCCGCCCGTGAGCTGTCCCACCGTCTCCATCTTCTGCGACTGCCTGAGCCTTCCTCCGCTTCGGTGCGTCGCTCGATCTCTTCGGTTACGCGTTGCTCCAGCGTGTCATTCAGCTCACGTAACGCGGTTTCTGCGAACACGCGATCGGCGAGCTCCCTTTGTGCCGCATCGTAGAGCCTGGCGTTATCGATCCCGACCGCCGCCTGTGCGGCAATACCAGTAATTAATCTCTCGTGCCGGTCCGTAAACTGAGCTACTTCCGGATGCCCGAAAAATAGCCCGCCGATCACCTCTCCCGAACGGCTGATTACCGGCACAGCAAGGTAGCTTCTCACGGGGAGATGACCTTCGGGCATGCCGCGGTGAGGGTCATTTTTCCCGTATCTGTGGTCAATTGTAATGTCGTCTGACCTGACTACTCCTTCACCCATGAAGGTAGGATGGAAGATCGCGGTAGCGCGCGGCATTCCGAACCGGTCGAAGTCCGAACGCTCGGCACCGGCGACGGTGTATAGCAGGTATTTTTCGCCGCCTGGGTCCAGCACATTGTAGAAAAACGCACCAAACTGCGCTCCGGTAAGTTCAACGCCAGCGTCGGTTACCATCTGAACCAGCTGTTCCAGATCCAGTTCAGCGGCAATGGCGGATCCGGTGCTGTTGAGGGTCTCGAGGCTGCGGCTTTCTTCCCGCAGAGCTGCATCTGCCTGCTTACTCTCCCTCAAGTCGACTATCGTGCAGCTTGCCCCGATATGCTCGCCGCCGCGGTGGATCGGAGCGGCCCAATACTCCACTGGCACGGCCAGTCCGTCGAGCCGGAAGAAGCTTTCTTCTGTCACATGCGCGGGCTGACCGGTCAACGCGCAGCGATAGATCGGGCATTCTTCGACCGGATAGTGCGCGCCGTTGGGCTTCGTGTGGTGGATTATTTCGTGCAGTTTGCGACCGAGCGCATCCTGCTCGTCCTCGAAACCGAGCATATCCAGAAAACCGCGGCTGACCAGGTTCGTGTTCCCCTCCGGATCGACAGCATAGAAGCCACCAGGAGCCGCATCGAGGACCAGCCGCAAACGCCCTTCGCTTTCGCGTAGCGCTTGCTCGGCCGCCTGTTGTGCCGAAATCTCCGTGTTTACACCAAACCAGCGCACGACATCGCCCGTTGCATCTCGCACCGGCTGGACCCGAGTGAGAAAAGGTCGGAAAACCCCGTCGGCGCCTCTTAACGGGAAGGTCATTTCAAACGGCTCGCTTGTGCCGATGGACTGAGTCCATCGCTCCATAACCGCCGGGAGCACTTCCGGATCGTGCACGGCCTGCCAGCCCCAGCCTTCCATATCAGCCGGTTTGGTACCCGAATATTCGTGCCAACGGCGATTGTACCAGACGATGTACCCATCGCCGTTCGCCATCCAACATAGGACAGGAATGTTTTCCGCAATCAGCTTAAATTGATCTTCTGGGATCTGATCGGCAGATAGAGGCGGCAGTTCGTCGGTGAGGAGCGGAGCCGAGCGCCAATACTGGTGTTGGAACTCTGCGAGCACGTCGTCACGCTGGCTGGACACATTTCCACCTTACTAAGCCCGAAGCTGTGGGCGCCTATACCTGCAGCGGTCGAGTTATCTAGCCTTTCGAAGATTATCGTGCGGATTCTTACGGAGCGGTGGACGAATGTCCGCTTTCCACCCAAAGCAGACACGTGCCCGCGGAGGCGTCGCGGGAGCTGTGTAAAACTTCGGGAACCTGCGGCTGACCCACACGTCTCCCTTTAGGTCCTGGGAGTGCCGCCTACTATGTCTCATTGGATCCGACGCAGTGGGGCGTTTTTAATTCTCGCCGTGTGCGGGTGTTCAGTAGCTCCGCCCGAGGTTCAATCTCAGACCGCCGGCCCTACCTACTCGACTGCTAAAGGTCCGCAGGTATTCGCCAAGTGCTTAGAGGGCGCGTTCGGTCCGGTGGAAGCGGTAAGGTACGGCGTGCGGGCCGAGATTACCTCCAAGAGCGGACTGGCGTTCGATGTGTTCGACGATGGCGCAGTGCGAGTTCGGCGACCCATTCCTCTAGACGACGATACCCATCGTCGCCTGGAAGCTTGCCTCTAACCTCTCCGCGAACTGAAGCCACAGTGTAGCGGGCAGACTACATCCATTGGTCATAGAAACAGAGTGATTGAGTCCCCTACTGGATGTGAGCCACGGGCGGCACTTCCGTAAACCAGGGCGCTGTGCGCAAGAGCTAACGCCCGCTTTCCACCCATTGCGTACATCCGACGATCTGACGATCGGAACGTGCAGTAGAGTTGGTTCGCGAGGATCGCGGCCGCCATTTGATAATACTCACTCTAGCGGAATCGACCAACCAGATCGCGACAATCAGAGCTGCCGACCCCGCTGAGGTCGCTGCGGCGAAAAGCGTGAGATTAATGGTCCGCCGTTACGACCACGTGAGCGCCCAGGCGCTTAATGACAGCCGACGCCCGCCGCTCGGCAGAGACAATGACCAGGATCGCGAGCAGCAGGAACCCTGTTGCTATTGCACGAGGCACCCACACCGGCTGCATCTTCTGGAACAAAGCGTTGAAGCCGATACCGATTGCCACACAGGCAAGCGACGTGCTCATCCACCCGGCAAACGTCCGCTCGCTCGTGAGTATCGTGCGGTCCTCGGCCAAATCGGTGCGTGAAGGCTGTGGTTCGCCTTCACTATCCGCGGGCTACGAACTCGATCGGTTCTTGCGAAGAACCGCAGCCAGGATGAGCGTGAACGCAGCGAGCCTGATCAAGAAGATATAGCTTCGTTCTTCCTGCGGGATGTTCGCGAGTGCCTGGACGGCCTGGCCGGCGCCGAGCAGCGTGAAGGCAATCGCAAAGGCGAGGAACAAGCTGTCACGGGTTTTCAACCAGAAGCGCAGGAAGAACAGCCCTGCCACGAAGAACCCCAGGGTGATGGCGCCGGAGAGGAAGTCGAACAGGGGCATGCTCAATCCTCCTCCAGACACGCCTGAATGAAACGCGCGCGGCAAGCAGGGGGCCGCCTGGAGCCGCTTCTAGGCGGTGTCGTCGCCGATGGCCTGGAGCAGGCTGGGAACGATCCGGCGTCGCCGACCGGAAAGGCGTGGCGCAGGCACAAAGCGGCCTGCTTGCGGGTGTCGGGGGAAGGGCAGCGCTTTTTTACGCGAGGTTTGGGCAAGGCCGGTCATCGCATTGACTTAGCACAGGTTTTTGCCGGGAGCGCCAGCGCCGCGTCGTCCGTTATCGAGCGATCGGCGAGATGGCGCCGCTTCGGGTGGAGCGTCGCCGGCGTCGCGGTCGGCTCCGCGCACTCGACAAGGCGGCGCGACACGTCTTTGGTGGGGCCAGGGTGACGAGACCATGAAAATCGCGTGCATCGGCGGCGGACCGGCGGGGCTGTATTTCGCAATCTCGATGAAGTTGCGCGACACCGGCCACGACATCGAGGTGTTCGAGCGCAACGCGCCTGGGGTGACGTTCGGCTGGGGCGTCGTCTTTTCCGACCAGACGGTCGAGAACCTGGCGGCGAACGATCCCCAATCGGCGCGGATCATTGCCGACGAATTCGCGCATTGGGACGACATCGACGTACACTTGCGCGGGGAGTGCATCACCTCCTCGGGGCACGGCTTCATCGGCATCGGCCGCAAACGGCTGCTGGAGATATTGCAGGCACGCGCCCGCGCGCTTGGGGTGGTGTTGCGCTTCGAGGCCGAGTGCGATCCCGCCGATGCGCGGTGGAATGACTACGATTTGGTGATCGCTTGCGACGGCGCCAATTCGCGCTTTCGCGATGCCAACGCCAAAGCGTTCGAGGTCGACGTCGACGTCCGCGCCAACAAGTTCGTGTGGCTCGGTACGACCAAGGCGTTCGCGGCGTTCACCTTCGCGTTCGAGGAGACGGAGCACGGATGGATCTGGGCCCACGCCTATCGCTTCGCGCCCGACTGCTCGACCTTCATCGTCGAATGTTCGGAGGCGACGTGGCGCGGCCTCGGCTTCGACGAGATGGAGCAAGGCGAGGCGATTGCGACGTGCGAGCGGATTTTTGCAAAGTACCTCGACGGCCATAAGCTGCAATCGAATGCAGGGCATCTGGTCGGTTCCGCCGCCTGGCTCAACTTCCGGCGGATCAAGTGCGACCAGTGGTCGAGCGGCAATGTCATCCTGCTCGGCGACGCGGCGCATACCGCGCATTTCTCGATCGGGTCGGGGACCAAGCTCGCGCTCGAGGATGCGATCAAGCTGGCGGAGGTGCTCAACCGGTCGGGGCTGGGCCACGCCCAGGCGCTCGACGAATATCAGGCGGAGCGCAATCTGGAGGTGCTCAAGCTGCACAACAGCGCCCGCAACTCGACCGAATGGTTCGAGACGCTGCACCGCTACCTGCATTTCGAGCCGCTGCAATTCGCTTATTCGCTGCTGACCCGGAGCCAGCGCATCAGCCACGAGAATCTGCGGCTTCGCGACGCCGAGTGGCTGGAGGGAGTCGAGCGCTGGTTCTGGGAGCGGGCCGGCGTGCCGGGCAAGAGCGCGGCACCGATGTTCGCGCCGTTCAGCTTACGCGAGATGCGCGTCGAGAACCGGATCGCGGTGTCGCCGATGGCGATGTATTCGGCGGCCGACGGCGTGCCCGACGACTTCCATCTGGTGCATTACGGGACCCGCGCGCTCGGCGGCGCCGGATTGCTGTTCACCGAAATGACCTGCGTGTCGCCGGAGGGACGGATCAGCCCGGGCTGCACCGGCATGTGGTCGGGTGAGCATGTCGCGGGGTGGACGCGGATCGTTGATTTCGTTCATTCCAGCAGCAAGGCGAAGATCTGCCTGCAGCTCGGCCATTCGGGGGCCAAGGGATCGACCCGGGTCGGTTGGGAAGAGGACAATGCTCCACTCGGCGAGGGCAATTGGCCGGTGATTGCGGCGAGTGAGGTGGCGTGGTCGCCGCGCAACCAGGCGCCAAAGGCGATGACCCGCGACGACATGGACGCGGTGCGCGAGCAATTCGTGGCGGCGGTCCGGATGGGGATCGAGGCGGGCTTCGACATGGTCGAGCTTCACGCGGCGCACGGCTATCTGCTGTCGGGCTTTTTAACGCCGCTGCAGAACAAGCGCGGCGACGATTTTGGCGGGAGCCTGGAGAACCGACTGCGCTATCCCTTGGAAGTGTTCCGTGCGATGCGCGAGGCTTGGCCGTCGGATCGGCCGATGTCGGTGCGGATTTCGGCGACCGACTGGGCAGGCGACGACGGCATTACGCCCGACGATGCGGTGAAGATCGGCGCGGCGTTCGCCCGCGAGGGCACGGACTTGATCGACGTGTCGGCGGGCCAGACCTGGACCGGCGCGCAGCCGGTGTACGGGCGCATGTTCCAGGCGCCGTTTTCCGACAAGCTCAGGAACGAGGGACGCCTAGCGACGATGGCGGTCGGCAACATCTACGAGCCCGACCATGCCAATTCGATCCTGGCCGCCGGACGCGCCGATCTGGTGGCGCTGGCGCGGCCGCATTTGATCGACCCGTCCTGGACTTTGCGCGCCGCCGCCGCGCTCGATTACCGCGACATCCACGTGCCGCCGCAATATCTCAACGGGCAGGCGCAGCTGGCGCGCAATTTGAAGCGCGAAGCGGAAGCCGCGGCACTGAAGGTCTAGCGAGCGTTCAAGGCGCCGCGGGCGCGAACTGGAGCGCCTGGATGGTGACCGCCGGCGTCGGCGCTCGCTGCACCCGGCCGCTGACCCGGCCATGCGCGCAGGTCCAGGTGAAGCGTCCCTCCATCGCAGAGGACGGCATGATCGGCGCGCTGGTGTCGCACGCCCCGACCTCGGCCTTGACCCCCGCGATCATCTTTTTCCAGGCGGCGGCGTCGCGGTCCATCAGCACGTTGTTGGCAAGCGGCCCGGCGGCGATGTCGCCTGTCGCCCAGACGCTGCGCGCCGCCGCGTAAGCGGTGCTCAGGCCGGGTGTCAGCGCGATGGCGGTTTCCTGGAGGACACCGGCCTTGTTGAGCGTCATGGCCGCACGGAAAGCGGCGAGCGCCGGAGCGCCGTAGGTCCGGCTGGAAAAAGCGAAGATGCCGACATTCTTGTCGGGCAGGAGCAGGACGACCGAGCCGTAGCCGGGGTAGCCGCCGGTGTGGGTGACCACTCGCCCAAGATCGCAATCGTCGATGACTTGCCAGCCCATGCCGTATGCCTGGGCCCAGCGGCACGGCGCGCCGCCGATGGCGGGGCTCCGGTTCGAGCCTTCCGCGAAGTTGGCGCCGGTGACGATTTCGCGCACCGTCGAACGCCTGACCGGCCCGTTTTCGGCGTCGTTCCGCGCGGGCCATGCCGACAGCAGGAAGGCGACCCATTTGCCATAATCGTCGGCGTTGGTTTCAATTCCGCCCATCGCCCCGAACGTGCCGTCCGCCATGTCGGGCTCGCGTACCCAGCGATTGTCCTGCCAGCGGTAGCCGAGGGCGCGGCGCGCCTGGGGGGATGCGAAGACGTCGAAGCCGCTCGAGTTCATGCCGAGCGGGGCCATGATCTGGCGCCGGATATAGTCCTGGTAGGGCATGCCCGAAACGTTTCCGACGATCCGGCCGAGGGTGGCATAGCCGAAGTTGGAATATTCCATGGCGAGGCCGGGCGAGCGGGAGAAAGGCACGCCGGCCTTCAGCACCGCGGTGAAGCCGGCTTCGGGGAGCGCCTGCTGGCGGTCGCCCCAGGGATTGTCCTCGACCAAGCCGGCGCTGTGCGTTAGCAGGTTGCGCACCGTCATCCTGGGGCTGTCGGCGGTCGGATAGCGCCAGCCCTTCATCTCCGGCACGTAGGTTTCGGCGAGCGCGTCGAGCGACAATCTGCCCTCGTCGCGAAGCTTGAGGATGGCCAGCGCGGTGAACGCTTTCGACATCGAGGCGATGCGGAACAGGCTGTCCGAGGAGACGGAGCGCCTGGTGGCGACATCCTGCACGCCGAGGCCGTTGACCCGCACCAGCCGGCCGTCGGCGACGACGCCGTAGACGAGGCCCGGCGCGTGGGCGGACAGGCGCCAGTCGGCGAAAATCTTGTCGACTTGCGCGAGCGTCGCCTGATCCGGGGTCGCGGCGTTGGCCGCCGGCGCGAGCAAGAGCAGCAGGCAGGCAAAAGAAGCGCGAAATCTCATGGCAGTCCCCCCGGAAAGTGGCTGCCACCGGCTTATGGCAATCGGCTCGCTTCGTCACCTGCCAACAGCCGTTGGGACAGTGCGGTCTTTTGCCGAGGAAGCTTGACGCTGTTAGGCTGGTTGCGGGAAGCTTAATGTAAATCATGCCGATCGATCAGGGGAGAAGGACATGCCCAAGCTGATGTGGATTCCGATGGTGGTCGCCGTCGTCGGGTGCTTCGCAGCGCCGGACAGCGCGGCCCAGCCGAAGGACGGGCCGCTTGCGATCAAGGCCAACGATGCCGCTTTGCAGTGGGGAGCCTGCCCCCCGATCTTTCCCGCGGGCTGCCAGATCACGGTGCTCCACGGCGCTCCCGACAAGCCCAATGCCGATGTCTTCCTGCGCGTGCCCGGCGGCTACGATATTCCCGCTCACCGGCACACGTCGGCGGAGCGGATGATCCTGGTAAGCGGGACGATGCGGGTCGAATATTCGGGATCGGCGGCGACCACTCTCGCGGCCGGCGATTACGCTTTCGGACCGGCGGGGCTGCCCCACCGCGCCTCTTGCCTGGGCGCGGAGGCATGCACCTTGTTCATCGCCTTTGAAGGGCCGGTCGACGCGACCGTTGCCGAACTGTCGTCCGGCTGATCCGAGGCGGCCGGCCAGACCTGCGCGACCAGGGATTCGGCCTCCGCGCCGATCAATGCGCCGGCACCGACGTCGGTCGGATAATGGGCGTTGCGCGGGATTTGCGCGACTGCGACCAGTCCGGCTGCGGTCAGCGCGGCGCCGCGATATTCGGGAAATTCGCGGGCAAAGGCCTGCGCCACCGCCACCGCTCCGGCGGTGTGGCCGGACGGGAAGCTGGTCACTTCCTTGCCGGTGTCGCGGCCCGGCTTGGCCTTGGCCTGGCGGTGGGTTCGCGCGCTTCGAGGACGCGTACGGTCGACCCGGTGCTTGATGAAATTCTTGACCGCGGTTGCAAGCTCGAGCGTGACGAGCATCCGCACGCCGGCGCGGGCCAGCCGCGGTTGGCGGGCGATCAGCCCGGCGGCGACGAGCGCCCCGCCGATTAGCCGAAGCTGCGGCTGGTCGGCGACGTCGCTGGCCTTGAGCAATGTTTCGACGGGGCGGGAATGCCGATGCTCGCTGACTGCATCGGTGACGGCGACGTCGGCCTTGGTGACCTTCGCCACAGCCTTCCGGAGCTTTGCCTTCGCCGCCATGCGCCGACAACCGACGGACGGTCGCTTTGTGCCGGTTCAGTCGGTGCTGGGGCTCGCTTCGACCAGCACGTCGAGCTGGTTCTCGCAGCCATTGGCAATCAGCGTCTGGGCGGTGCCGACGGCATCGCTGGGCGGGTTGGTGACAGTAACGAAGGTGACCCGCGCGGAGTCGCCGGTCTCGGGCTGGCTGAGCTGATACGGCGCCGCTGGTGACCGGAAGCGACGCCGGCCACGCGACCGTGTCCTTGCCCGCCGGCCATTCGATGGTTTGCTCTACGCCGCTGCCCTTGACGGTCAGCTGGATCGCCGATTCGGCTTCGGGCCGCCACAGGTTGAGCTTGGTCGCGTTGACGACGCACAATTTGCCGCTCTGCGTGACGTCGAGGTTCCACGGGCTCGGGTTCAGCCTGCTCAGGGTGACCAGCCAGCGCGCTAACTTATGGGACTAACGTATTTAAATTTGCGTGGACGCCGCTGAAATATAACATTTGTGCATTTTGCCTCGTCCGCTTAATGTACCAGCGTTAGCTAACCGTCGGAGAGTCAATCCTGACTAACGACGGACTGCCCAGTCCTTGGGGTGCGGCAGATGACTTGGTAAAAAGTGGGAGACTAAGACATGCTTCGCTCCGGCGTAAAACTAATGGCAGGCGTTGCCCTGCTGGTGACCGCAGTCACTCCTGTGTGGAGTTCGAGCCATCGCGAGGCTCCCAACATCACCGAGAAGCCGAAGGTCGACAATACCGACGTCTACGCCTTCCGGAGCTACGAGCCCGGCCGCGCCGGCTTCGTCACGCTGATCTCGCACTTCCAACCGTTTCAGGAGCCGGGCGGCGGACCGAATTACTTTACCATGGACGAGGACGCACTGTACGAAATTATGGTCGACAGCAACGGCGACGCCGTCGAGGACGTCACCTTCCAGTTCGACTTCAACAACTTACTCCGTGGTGGGGTCGGAAGAACGATCGTTGCCGGCGGCAAAAACTTGCCGGTCGCCATCCGGCAAACCGGCCAAGTGACCGAGGTCAACGACCTGGACCTGGGCGAGTTTGAAACCTATACCGTCACTCAGGTTAGAGGCGACCGCCGCACCGGCACCCGCAGCCGCGTGACGAGTGTGGCCGGCACGCTCTTCAAGCCGTTCGACAATGTCGGCAACAAGACAATCCCCAACTACACCACATATTCGGATAAGTTCATTTACAACGTCTCGATCCCAGGATGTTCGGGCGGTGGAAAGGTGTTCGTCGGACAGCGCGAGGAAGGCTTTGCGGTCAACCTTGGTCCAATCTTCGACCTCGTCAATTTCATCCCTATCCAGGGTGATAACGATCCTATTTACGGAAACGGCCAGCCGTTCCCCGGCGGCATCACGCAGAGCGATGCCAATCAGGAACTGCAGGACAGGTACAACGTCACCAGCCTCGCAATCGAAGTTCCGATCAGCTGCCTCACCGGCAATGGCAACGGCGTCATCGGCGTGTGGAGCACGGCAAGCATGCCGCAGTCGCGAATACTGAATCCGAATCCGACATATGAGGAGCCCGAAACCCACGGCGGAGCCCTCACTCAGGTCTCGCGGCTCGGGAATCCGCTGGTGAACGAACTCGTGATCGGCCTGCCGCAGAAAGATCTGTTCAACGCAGTCGAGCCAACTGCCGACGCGGCGCTTGTCGACTTTGTCACCAATCCGACCTTTCCTGAAATTCTCAATGTACTGTTCCTGGGGCCTGTGAACGCCACTTTGGGAACGAACTTTAGTAACCTGGCCCCGAGGAACTTCCCGCGCAACGACCTGGTGGCGACCTTCCTGACCGGAATTGCCACCCTCAATCAGCAGGCATCCGTAACGCCGTCGGAAATGCAACGCCTGAACACCGCGGTCAATCCCACGCCCATAGCGTCTCAACATCCATTGGGTGTTGTTGCCGACGATCTCGCCGGCTTCCCCAACGGGCGGCGTCCGGGCGACGATGTCGTGGATATCGTCCTGCGAGTGGCAATGGGGCGCTTGTGCCACCCCATTCCGATCAACGGCACTCCTACACAATTGGGTCTTTGTCAGCCATCCGACGCGCCCACCGGGCTCGTCGCTTATACCGATGGAGCGCCGACCAGCGCCCTTCGGACGATGAATCGGTTCCCGTATCTGAACCCCGCCCTGCGCGGTGCTCCGCGGCCGCAGGACCGCCCGTAAGGCCGGCGTAGGTAATGAGTAGACTGACTATTCTTGTAGGTTTGATATTAGCAGGGGCGTCGCTTTCGGGCTGTAACAAAAAAAACAGTGACAGCGACGCCCCTGTGCTCGATGCCCGCGCCGATGCGGGTCGCCAGGAGGACAAATTCGGCAAGGGGTTTGGAGAAGCTTTCCGAGCAGACCCAAACTCCGAGCCGGCCAATGTGAGCGCCAACGACGTGAACCCGATCTCGCTCACCACCGAGCCAGAGCCGATCGGGTAACCGTGCACGACTTCGGGTGATGTCTTCCAGCGTCAATTGGACCGGATCGAAAGGCAGCGGCCCGCGCCGCCGCGATTCCCGATTGACGCAAGGCTTGAGAAGTGGGCTGTTGCGCGCCGCGCGATGAGTGCCCATGGAAAGTTAATTATGAAATCGCTATTTGTTGCACTCTCGTTCATGCTGGTGTCGACGCCGGCGCTTGCCCATGATTTTTGGATTCAGCCGCTTCGTTTCCAGGTTGAGCCCGGCACCGCGCTGCCGGTCACTTTCCAAGTCGGACACGGTAAGTTTCGCGAGCGGTGGAGCAACAACGACCGTATCACTTTGCTGGGCGATTTTTTCGAACGCAGCCGCCGCGATCGGCGCGGGGATTTGCGCAGCACCGGCCCTGCTGACTTTGTCACCCGCTTCGCTCCCGCGGGGCTTCACGTCCTTGGCATGCAAACCAGCTACGCCTTTTCGCAGCTGCCTGGGGTCCGCTTCAACGATTATGCGAAGGAAGAGGGGCTCGCTCTGATCCTTGCCGCCCGTGAGCGCGCGCGCGCGACTCGCAAACCGGGCCGCGAACGCTACAGTCGTCGGGCCAAGGCGCTGATCCAGGTCGGCAGGCAATCCGCCTCCGGCCAAACGCTCGCGACGAAGCCGATCGGCCTGAAGCTGGAGATCGTCCCCGACCGAAACCCTTACGCGCTGGATTCCACGCGGATGCTTCCGGTCCACGTTCTTTACAACGGGCGCCGACTGCCGAATGCGACCGTGAAACTGACGAACCTGCGCTCCGACGAACGCCCTGTTGCCATCGCCGTCACCAACCGGCTGGGACAAGCGCGTTTTCGCGTTCCGGCGTCGGGCGAGTGGCTTTTGAACGTTGTTTGGGGCGAACCGCTGAGGAACGATCCGCGGGTTGATTTCGACACCACCTTTTCCAGCCTGACTTTCGGCTACGCAGGGCGGTGAGAGGCAATTTTGCGAGTCCAAACCGCGTGCCGTAATCACGGGCCTGCGTCGACAGCAGAGTTATTCGCGCGCGCACTCACCGTCGCTGCGTTGCTTGCGGTGCTGGTGGATCCGATGCCCGCGCGTAGTCACGACGGCACTGGGCTTGCTGGTGGATTTGCCGCTGGTTTCCAGCACCCCTTGCTCGGCCTCGATCACATGCTGGCAATGGTTTCGGTCGGGCTCTGGGGCGCATTCCTCGGCAGGCCGCTGGTCATCGCGCTGCCCGTCCTTTTCCCGATCGCAATGGCGATCGGCGCCGCAGCAGGAATGGCGGCGCTGCCGATGCCGCCGGTGGAGCTCGGCATTGCAGTGTCGGTCCTGACGCTTGGCCTGATGATCCTTCTGGCGGTGCGAGCGTCGGTAACCGTGGCGTGCGCGATTGTCGGGATGTTCGCGCTTTTCCACGGTTACGCGCACGGCATCGAACTGCCGGCCGCTGCAGATCCGGTTGGCTACACGACCGGTTTCATTCTCTGCACCGGCCTTCTCCACCTCACGGGGGTCGCGATCGGCACGCTCAAGAGCGTTCCGGCAGGCACGAAAGCACTTCGCACGGCGGGCGGCGTGATCGCCGCTTTCGGCGTTTGGTTCATTGCCGGCAGTTTGGCTTCATGAACGCGGGCATCCTGCCGATGGCGCTGTTAACCGCCGGGGTCGGTCTGTCGCTCGCCTTCGCGACTCGCCGCGGCGCATGGTTGGCAGTCTTGGCATTGATTGTGACTGTCTTGCTTGTCGCCAGCTTACGCTTGCCGGAAAGCCTCAGCGGCCCGGTTTTTACCGGCTCGTGGCTAAGCGTGGTTGCAACCGCCGCGCTCGCATTCCTGCCCCGCGGGCTGCCCGACTCCGTGGCAATCGCAGCAGGAATCAACAGCGGCGGCTGGCTTGGAGCTCTCGCGTCACTATCGCCTCGTCCTGGCGAGCTGTTTCTAATCCTCCCGCTGACCCTCTCATTCCTTGCGGGACAATGGCTTACCGGCCGGGGGCATGCTATCGTCCCGAAGGTCGTTCTGAGCTGGATCATCGCCGTCGCATCGCTTTCATTCTTCGTCTCGCTGGTGTCGATCCCCGGCTACCAGCCCGATCACATGGGATAATGATGAGAATATGGATTTTTGCGGGGCTCGCGGCCCTTGCGGTCTCGGGTCCGGTCGGCGCCCAGGTGATCGAAATCGATTCGAGCGGCAACGCGCGAACTTACGACGGTCCGACGATTTTTACCGATGTCGAGGCGACCTCGCTTGAACCCGAACTGGTTGAAGCAGCGTCGATAGCCGAACCGCGCGCGCTGCTCGCCGCCGCGGCCCGCAGCCATGGCATCGACCCCGGCCTGCTGGAGGCGGTCGCCTGGCAGGAATCCCGCGGGCGGATGAGCGCAGTCAGCCCGAAGGGCGCACTCGGCGTCATGCAGCTGATGCCGACCACGGCCTCGGAACTTGGCGTCAGAGCCGACGACGTCGCCGACAACATCCGCGGCGGCGCAATGTACCTGCGCCGCCAGATCGATCGCTTCGGAAGCGTGCCGCTGGCGCTTGCGGCATATAATGCCGGCCCGGGCGCAGTGCTTCGCTACCAAGGGATTCCCCCCTATCGTGAGACCCGCGACTATGTCGCGAAAATCATGGCGCGCTGGCGCCCCCTAGCGCCGGCAATCCAGGCGATTCCGACAATGCTAATCGAGGTATCGAACCGATGATCACATCCCGCTTGGCATTCCTGCTCGTAGCGCTTGCTGCCCCGGCGCATGCGCAATTGGCAGCCGCGGACCCTGCAGGCTCCGGTCCTATAGTGGGCGCCGTCAACTGGCTGCAGGGAACGCTGCTTGGCAACGTCGCCACCGCAGTTGCGGTAATTGCCGTGGCGGCCATCGGCTTCCTCATGCTTACCGGACGGATCAACTGGAAATATGGGGCAACCGTGGTTCTCGGCCTGTTCATTCTGTTCGGCGCCGCTTCGATCGTCGCCGGCATTCGCTCGGTGGCTGGAGGCTGAGGGTGGCTAGCGATCGCCTGTTCAGGGCCTTGGCCCGGCCGCAAATGGTGGCGGGCGTGACCTATCCGTTCTTCGTGCTAAACGGAATCGTCGCGGCGGAACTGTTCCTGATCTTCAAGAGCGTGTTCGCGCTTGTGCCGCCGCTGTTGATCCATGCCCTGGGCTATGCCGCTCATCTTCGCGATCCGCACATCATGGCGGTTTGGCTCACCCGCTTGCGGCGCGTCCCACGTGTGCCCAATCGCAGCTTGTGGGGTGCCAATGTCTATCGCCCGTGAACAGGCGGCCGCTCGGGAAAAATCGGTGGGCGATCACCTCCCCTATCTCGCCCAGGTCGATGACCATACCATTCTGACCAAGGATGGGCTAGCTTTGCAGGTGCTCCGGCTCGAAGGACTGCCGTTCGAAACGGTCGAGGCTGCCGAGCTCGACGCACGCAAGGTTGCGCGGGACATGATGCTCCAGGCTGTCGCTTCGGCCCGGTTTGCGCTCATACATCATGTCGTCCGGCGTTCGGTTGCACCGGAGCTCGAAGGCGAGTTCGCCGACCCGTTTAGCGCCGCGCTCGACAGCGCTTGGCGCGATCGCCTCGCGACGCGGCGGCTGTACGTCAACGACCTCTACCTCACTCTGGTGATCCGGCCGCTTGTTGGCCGCGCGCGCGCCGCGGATCGTCTGCTTGGGCTGTTTGTCGGCGATCGCGATCAGCGCGCCGACATCAGCGCGGACCTGCGTGAGCTCAACCAGGCGCGTGATGCGTTGCTTGCTGCGCTCGAGCCCTATGGCCCGCAGTTGCTCGGCACCTATGACCTGCCGGCCGGGTTGGCTTCAGAATCCCTGGAATTTCTGGCCACACTGCTCAACGGCACGACCTCACCGACATTGCTTCCTCAAGGCGAACTCGCCGACGTCATCGCCCGGCGGAGGGTGAGCTTCGGCGCCGATGCGATCGAGTTCGGCCCGGTCGACGGCGGGGTTTCCGAGGTTGCGGCAATCCTGTCGATCAAGGACTATCCGGCCGAGACCGGGCCGGGAATGCTCGACGATCTGTACCGGCTGCCGTTCGAAATGGTGGTCACGCAAAGCTTCGCGGTGGTCGACCGAGGTCCCGCCCTCGAACGCATCGATCTCGCCATGCGTCGCATGCGCTCCGCCGACGATGCGGCGGTGTCGCTTCGCTCCGAGCTCGGGCTTGCGAAGGACGAAGTGTCGGCAGGCCGTTCGCTGTTTGGCGAACACCATCTGACCGTGATGGTGAAAGCCGCCACTTTGCAGGAGCTCGACGCAACCATCGGCGAGGTGCAGGCGACGTTATCCGACGCCGGGTTTGTCGCCGTCCGCGAGGAGCTTGGCCTCGAGGCTGCATTCTGGGCGCAATTCCCGGGCAACTTCAGCTACATCGCGCGGCGCGCACTGGTTTCCTCGGCCAATTTTGCCGGGTTCGCAAGCGCGCATAATTTTCCCGTCGGACAGGCATCGGGCAACTTCTGGGGCGACGCCGTCGCGCTGTTCGAAACCACGTCGGCGGGTCCCTATTTCTTCAATTTCCATCGCGGCGATCTTGGAAACTTCACCATCATCGGTCCGTCCGGATCGGGAAAGACCGTCGTTCTGGGCTTCCTGCTTGCCCAGGCCCGCCGGTTTTCGCCGCGCGTCATCTTCTTCGACAAGGATCGCGGCGCGGAAATATTTCTTCGCGCGATCGGCGGCGTCTACGACACGCTGCGGCCGGGGCAACCCACTCGGCTCAATCCCCTGGCTCTGCCGGACACGCCGGCTAATCGCCGGTTCCTGTCGGAGTGGGTTGCGAAGCTTGCCACCGGCGAGGGCGAGCCTCCGACCGTCGAGGAAGCGGGGTGGATCGCGGACGCCATCGATGCATCCTACGCCGGACCGCCCGAACACCGCCGACTTCGCTTCGTTGTCGAGCTTTTCCGCGGACGCGGCCGCGCTTCCGGCAATGACCTCGCCGCGCGCCTCGCGCCGTGGCATTCGGCGGGCGAGCACGCGTGGCTATTCGACAACGAGACCGACGGCCTCGAGCTCGATGCCGAGACGATCGGTTTCGACATGACGGCGATTCTCGATCAGCCGGCGTTGCGCTCTCCCACGATGCTCTATCTGTTCCACCGGGTCGAGGAGCGACTCGATGGCAAACCGACGATCATCGTCGTTGACGAGGGGTGGAAGGCGCTTGACGATGAGGTGTTCGTCGCCCGCATCCGTGATTGGGAGAAGACCATCCGGAAACGCGGCGGGATCGTCGGTTTCGCAACCCAGTCGGCTTCCGATGCCCTCGAAAGCAAGATCGCGTCGGCGATAATCGAACAGGCAGGAACGCAGATATTCCTCGCCAATGCCTCCGCCCAGGCGAGCGACTACATCGATGGCTTTGGACTGACCCAGCACGAATATGAGCTTGTGCGCACCATCCCGGAAACCGCACGAGCCTTCCTGGTCAAGCATGGCCCGGACAGCGTCGTCGTCCGGCTGAACCTTGCAACCGAACCCGACCTGCTGACTGTCCTTTCCGGGCGCGAGCGCACGGTCCGTCTGCTCGACGTGATTCGCGGCGAGGTTGGCGATTCGCCAGATGCGTGGCTGCCGCGCCTGCTTGAAGTCGCATGATCGCGAGCTTCTGCACCCCGGCCTCGGGCGAGTTTGCGGCGCGCTTGCTCGCCGACACCGACTGCCAGGCCTTCGGGCTGGTCGAGCGCGGCTATGCGGCGCTCGCGCAGCCCGGTGGTACGGTGTCGGTGGCATTGACGGGGCTGATGGCAATCGCCGTTGCGTTCTTCGGCTACCGGCTGTTGCTCGGCCGCGGCATTGTCCTTGCGGATGCGGTCAGCCTGACGGTTAAGATCGGCGTTGTTCTCGTCATTGCCGGCTCATGGGAGAGCTGGCAGGCCGTGGCCTATAACGGCCTCGCCCGCGCCCCGACGCAGATAGCCAGTGAGATGCTGGTAGGGATCGGCGCGGCGCCGCCGCTCGAAAGCCTGCAGCAGGCGATCGACAATCTTACCCAGGCAACCGTCGGCTACCGTTCGCGGGCCGGCATTGCCTCACCCCTGGTCGGCGGGCCGGCGGCAGCGGCGATGACGCTCAACCTGTCCGCCGTGCTGCTGACCCTGTCTACGGTCGGGCTGTTGGTGGCGATGCGGGTTGTCCTGGCAATCCTGCTCGCGATCGCGCCGGCGATGGCGGGGCTGATCCTCTTCGACTCGACCCGTGGAATGGCCCAGGGCTGGCTTGGGGTGATGGCGGCGGCGGCGCTTGCCCCGTTGTTCGTGCTGCTCGTTGCCGCGGTCGAATTCGCGGTACTCGGACCAATGATCGCGCGCCTCCTCGCCGAACAAGCGGCGGAGAATTACGAGACTGCATCGGTGATGCCGATCGGCCTGGTAGCGATCGTATTCGCCGTCGCGATGGTCATCGCAGTGCGCTCGGGCGCGCGCATAGGCCGGGGCATTAGACTTTCATGGGCGCGGCCCGCGCCGCCGGCGCAGTCGACCGCGGTGACTGAGCGAAGCAGCGTAACCGAGCGGCAGCTGTTGCTCCCGGGCCCGTCGTCATCGCCGGCCGTGAGCCGCGCTCTGGAAAGCATCGCCCGCCGCGATGCGCCGGCCGCCGCTCCGCGACGGATAGCCTCTCTCAGCGGCGCGCGCGCCAGCAGCACTGCGCGTGACGGCCGCGACGCAGTGGGTAGTTCAGGCGGCAACATCGCAGTGACGCCGTTGCGACGGCAGTCAGCGAAGATGCGGGCCCCGTTACGCCGTTCACGCGCAGCTAGTCGGAGAGACGCATGAGCGAGCGTGACCAATATTTTAAGTCGGCGCGGACGTGGGCTGACGGGCAGCTCAAGACGTCCGAACGGCAGACGCGGATTGCATGGCGGGTCGCGGCGGCGGCTGGGGCGGTCGCGCTGCTCCTCGCGATCACCTTGATGCTGCTCGTGCCGCTCAAGTCGGTGGAACCGTACGTGCTCACCGTCGATCGCCAGACGGGCGCGGTCGAGGCGGCGACGTCGCTCCAGGGTGGCAGCCTCACGCAGAACGAGGCGGTGATTCAAGCGCAGCTTGCCGGATATGTGATCGCCCGTGAAACCTTCGATTCCACGGACCTTGCGCAGCAGTATCGCCGTGTGCAGGTGATGTCATCGCCCTCCGTCCGCTCGGCTTACGTGGCGCAGATGGCGGCCTCTAACCCCGCTAGCCCGCTAAATTCGCTCAATCGCGGCGACATCGTGTCGATCGACATCCGCAGCGTCTCGCTGATCGCCGACGGAGCCGCACTGGTTCGCTACACCGCGACGCGGACTGCCGAGGGTGCGGGAACTGGCCAGTCATCGAACCATGTTTCCGCGATCAGCTTTGGCTTCAGCGGCCGGCCGCTTCGGCAGGCGGATCGCTACGACAATCCACTTGGATTCCAGGTCACTCGGTATCGCACCGACGCCGAAGGGGTGATCTGATGAAGCGCTCGCTTCCCCTCTTGTTCCTGCTGCTGCTGGCAGCCCGCGAGCCGGAACCCGGCCCGGTCGATCCGCATATCCAATCGATTCTGTACAGCCCGGATGAAGTCGTGCTTCTTCGCGGCGCGCTGGGGTGGCAGATCATGCTCGAATTCGGTCCGGACGAGCGCATCGAAAACGTGTCGATCGGCGATGCGCTGGCATGGCAGGTGACCCCCAATAAGAAGGCTCGCAATCTCTTCCTCAAACCGCTGGGCAAGAGCGCCTCGACCAATATGACGGTGGTCACCGACAAGCGGCGGTATTCCTTCTCGCTTGAAACCGCGTCGCGGCAGCGAACCACGCCATGGGTGGTGCGTTTCGAATATCCGCGGGAGATCGTCGAAGCGATCGAGGAGCCGCCGCCGCCGCCGCCCCGGCCGCTTAACTTCGCTTACACGCTAGCCGGCGACCCCTCGCTGCGGCCCTCCCGAGTCTGGGACGACGGGCTGATGACCTACTTCGAATTCTCGCCCGAGAAAGTCATTCCGGCGATATTTGCCGGCGTACCGCGCAAGAGCGAATCGCTAGTCAACTCCGTCACCCGCGGGCGGGTCGTCATCGTCCAGCAGACCAGCGGCATCTTCACGCTGCGGAGCGGCGAACAGGTCGGGACGGTCGTCTATGGAATAAAGGAAAGAAAATGAGCGAAGTATTGCTCGTCAAGCGTCCGGCCGTCGCCAAGACCCCTCGCGCGCCTTCGATGGTGTGGGCTGCGGTTCTGCTCGGCATTCTCGGCCTCGGCATCTTCTTGTGGCTGTCCGAAGCGCGCGCTGCCAGTGCGCAGGATGGCACCGCCTTGCCGCCGCTGTTCTCAACCACGGCGCCCGCGCCGGCTCCGCTGGCTGTGGCTCAGGCAACCACGGCTACGCCTCCCGCACAGCCGTTCTTCATTCCCAACAGCGGCCCGGTAACGTTGGTGCCGACGCAACCGACCGGCGGCAGTGGATTTGTAACTCCCGCGCCGATTTCCATGCCGGCGCCCGCGCCGACCGTTCGTGCGAATGAAGGCCTGCGCTCGCCGGCGCTGGTCGTCGACCTGGCGCAGGCCGAGGTGCCGCGCGCGCCGGGACAGTCGGCAACCGGCACAGTCGGGGGCCCCGCGCAGGCCCCCGCACCCGTTGCCGACCGCAATTTGTCGGAGACCGAGCGGTTCGCGGCGCGGGTCGGCGGCGAAGAGCTGGAGATCGCGCAGGCGCGGCGGATGACCGGTCTCGACCGGCTGGTGCCGCAAGGGGCGATCATCGGGGCGGTGATGGAAACGGCGTTGAATTCCGACCTTCCGGGCTACGTGCGCGCAGTGACTCAGCGAGACGTCTACAGCTTCGATGGCTCGGCGGTGCTGATTCCCGCCGGCAGCCGGATTATCGGACAGTATAAGTCGGGTGTTGCGCAAGGCGCTTCGCGGGTTTTCATCTTGTGGACTCGGCTGATCCGGACCGACGGCGTGTCCGTTGACCTGGCTTCGCCCGCAGTCGACGAACTTGGGCGCGGTGGCGTCGGCGGCAAGGTCAATCGGCATTTTCTGCAGCGGTTCGGAGGCGCGATTCTGACCTCTGTGCTGACCGGCGGGGTCAACGCGGCCGCAGCCGCGCTTGCCGGCGGATCGACGATTGTCGTCGGCAGCGCCGGCCAGGCAGCCAGCCTGGCCGGCGAGGCGTCGAGAAGCGACGACATCCCACCGACGATCACCACGCGCCAAGGCGCTCGAGTGCGTATATTCGTTGCGCGCGATCTCGATTTCACGCGCGTTGGCCCGGCGAGATGAGCTCCGCGCAACGCGTCTACCTTGACGCCTTCCTCGCGCCGCTAGCCGCATCCCTGTCGCGCGACGATGTTACCGATCTCTACATCAACCGCCCGGGCGAGCTTTGGCTAGAGACGGCAGCCGGCATCGAGAAACACGAAAACAGCGCGCTGGACGATGCCTCACTCTGGCGACTCGCCCGGCAGATTGCGGCGGCGTCCGATCAGGGCATCAACCGCGAGCATCCGTTGCTCGCCGCGACGCTGCCGGACGGCGCGCGCGTTCAAATCTGCGCGCCGCCCGCAACCCGTGGCAACGTCATCGTCGCAATCCGCAAGCACAGCATGCCCGATCTGCGCCTTACCGATTATCTTGCCTCTGGCGCCTTTGCGAAAGTGGGGGCGGCAGCGCGTGCCCGCGAAGCCGTCGACGCGGCGCTGGCCGACCTGCTCGCTTCCGGCAACACGATCGAGTTCCTGTCCGCCGCCGTTCGACGCCGCAAGACGATGGTCATCGCGGGCGGAACCGGGACGGGCAAGACGACCTTTCTTAACGCACTGCTGAAGGAAGCCCCGTCGTGCGAAAGGTTCGTTCTGATCGAAGATACTCCCGAAATTCAGTTGCACCACCAGAACGCGGTCGGCTTGGTCGCGGTCAGGGGCAAGCTCGGCGAAGCATCGGTCAGCCCGGCCGAGCTGGTGGAAGCTGCGCTCCGCCTGCGCCCCGATCGCATCATCATGGGCGAAGTTCGCGGCGCGGAGGCGATCAGCTGGCTTCGCGCAGTGGGCACCGGTCACCCCGGCTCCATAACCACGGTGCACGCCAATTCCCCCGCCGGAGCGATCGAGCAGCTGGCAATGATGTCGATGTCGGCCGGGACCGAACTCGGCCGAGCTGAACTGGTCGACTATATCAAGGCGACGGTCGATGTATTCGTCCAGCTGGGCCAGGAAGACGGCGCGCGTCTGGTTACCGAAATACAGTTCAACCACCGGCTGAATGCCTCTGCGCCAGAACCCGAAACGTTGGGCGTTTAAGCCAGCACTTTGGGCCCGGCAGCGGCCTGTTTTATCTGGCGAGACCGCCCAAGCGTTGCTCCGCCGGCGAGACGAACCCGTCCTTGTCGGCGTCGAGCCGGTCGAAGCAATGGTAAAGACCGCGACGCGGCCCAGTCAGGCATAAGCCGCATCGGGCGACTGCGCGTGTGCCCTTCGAATTTGCAAATATCCTGCATCGAAACCGGCGACTTGCCTAAGCCGTGGAAGGTTCACGATCGTCAGTTGTCGCCGGGACCAATGAACCAGCCCCTCGCGCCTAAACTTCTGCAAGCACCGGCTTACGTGCACCACGGTCAGCCCCATGGTGTCAGCGACGTCGAGCTGAGTCAGGGGCACTTCGAATGACCCATCAGGGTTGATACTGCCGACGCCGAGCAAGCGTTCGGAAATTTCGCAAATGAAGTGTGCGAGCTTTTGCGGCGCGCTGCGTTGCCCGACGTTAAGCAGCCACTCGCGCAGGATCGCGTCTTCAACAAGCCTCATCTTCAACAGAGCGCGACGTATGTTGGGATATTGGGTTATGACGGCCGTCAATTCATGCATCGGGATCATCGCAACTTCGGCTTCCGTCAGAAGCCCGATATCGTGGTCGCTATGCCTGCACAGGACGAAGTGGGCGTCGCACAGATCTCCGGTCAGCAAGTAGCCGAAAATCTGGCGCTTGCCGTTGGCGAGGTACTTGTAACGGTATGCGACGCCGTTGAGGATGAGGAAGACGGAGAAGGGTTTGCTACCCTGTCGCACCAGTGTTTCACCGGCCGCAAACGTCTTGCGTTTGTGCGACAGGCTATCGAGCGCAGCGATCTCCCCTGGGGTCAGGTCGACGAAGCTGGCAAGCTTTCTGACGATCGGGCTACTTTGAACGGGCGCACTGGGAACTTCAGTCCTGTAGCGGTCGAGGAGCAAACCCGTCAGAATAGTGTGTCCCCCTCTCGCTCGCCCTGGTCCCGAACGTTGCTCGAAATCACCGGTTTGACAGGAGTTAGAAATAACTGGGCGCGGAATATGTTCCATCACCGTTTCGTTTCGAAAAACCGGGCAGGATGCGGGGCTGCAACTGGTCCGGGGTTGGCGACTTCAAGCAGTGGGTCGGGATCGAGGGTGAGCTGCCGCCAAGTCCAGCTTCCCGAGCCAAAAACGAGAAACATGGTCCCGGCTCCGGCGGGGATTGGGACCAGCCGGGGCCCGGCGATCGGCTCGTCGAGACAGCGCTCATCGATGGATTCAAGACTCCTCCTGACTGTGGCGCGGATCGGCTCCAACGGCGCTCCAGCGGTCGCTGTGGCCGCCGCCCATCCGGTGTTCCAGACGACGATCGCTTCGGCGATCGAGCGCGTCTCGGGCGGAGCCTGGAGGACAGCGGCTACGGCCACAGGGTCGGTGAGGAGCGCCTCGGTGACCGCCTCAAGCGCGGCGCAACCGCTGGCGCTCGCAGCGCTCGCCGTCGGGTCCGTTTCGGTGGACAGAGCGAACTCCGCCAGTTGCACGTCGTCAACGACCGGGCTTGGCAGTTTGGGCGGCGGTGGCGGGGTGGCTGACGAGTCGTCGGCCACCGACACGATAGTCAGAGCGCCGGGAGCTTGTGCTGGTTGCGGCGCAACTGAACGGGCGGTGAGGAAGAGGAGGAGTAGCAAGGCGTGCAAGGCGGTCACCGCCATCAACGCCGCAAGGCGCCTGGAACGTGGGATATTCGCCGGATGAACCATGATCTGGTGGCGACGCCTCGCTATTGCCCGTGAAATCTCATCTTGCACTACCCACGCACTCAGTTGGAGGCCACCTGCGGCGCGAGATAATTGTCTTCAAACCCCGCAATCGCTGCGAGCCGATCTGGATCCAGGATCGTCAGGCGACGTCTGCGTAAGGCAATGAGTCCTTCGCAGCGCATCCGTTGCAACGTCCGATTGATGTGGACCAGTGTAAGACCGGTGGTGTCGGCAAGGGCAGCCTGATTCAGCGGCAGTTCGAGTGACCCGTCGCTGTTTACGTGACCGATCGCTTTCAATCTCACCGACATCTCGCAGAAGAAGTGGCTGAGTTTCTGATAGGCATTTCGCTGAGCGATATTGAGAAGCCATTCTAGAAGGATGGACCGGTCGACCAAAGCGGCGAGCGATAAGCCGCGTTCGATCGCCGGATACCGGACGACCAGGTCTAGGAGCTTGCGGACCGGAATTTCCACAACGGTTGAATCGCCCAGCGAGGCCACGCTGTGGTCAAGAGGATCGAACACCGCGAAGTGAACGTCGCACAAGTCGCCTGGCACCACATAACCCACGATTTGCCGTCGCCCACCGGGCAAGAATTTGTAGCGGAAAGCGAAGCCGGCGAAAATCACGCAAACGTGATCCGGGCGGCTGCCCTCTTCGATGATGACATGGTCGGCAGGAAGCGTCCGTTGATCGCGACATAAGGCGCTGATGGACGCAACTTCTTCGCTACCGAGGCTTACGAACCGATCAAGTTTGGTGACAAGCGGATTTGCGATCGGACTCTCAATCAGGGATTCTTCGCACTCAACGGGTCTGATACTCGTGTACTGCAGCATCCAGCCAACTCGCCGCTCGCGCGACGCTCCTGATTACCTTGAAGATACGACCAAGGGTGCGAATGGATGCGCCCGTGAGTTTGGCTGCGTCCAGAAATGGTGCCCAAAAGCCCAAAATAGCGGGCGAGAACCATTTGTTGTGTTAGAGTGCTGAAATGGCACAATCGCGCCCAAATCCGAGGATCTCACATCCGAAGCCAATTGAAGCGCTAGTGAGGGCGCTTGAGGTACGGCTGACCGCCTTCGATCCGACGCAGTTCCGACAAGCCGCTGATCGTTAGGCTGAGCTTCGCCGTTGCAGGACCAACCAAGCTGCACGATCATCCCCTTGCGATAGCGCGATCGGGCCCAAAGAACTTCGGATTTGCTCTCTGCTGACGCTGTTTCCAGTACCGCTAGGCGGGCACGCGAGCGGAAACCCGCCAATCGAGCAGGGCAGCTTCCTTTTCTCCGCTATGATCGAACCTAGCTGGCGGAGACGGAGGGATTCGAACCCTCGGTACGGGAAATTCCCGTACGGCGGTTTAGCAAACCGCTGGTTTCAGCCACTCACCCACGTCTCCGAAAAGCGGCAGAGCGGCGCCTATATAGGCGGCTTGGGCGCCGTTCAACCGAGCCGCGCTATTTGGCCCGCACTTCGAGGCGGCTATCGAGGGTCATCGTCTCGCCCGGCTCGAGGATGCGGATGCCAAGCTCGGCCCAGCGCTCTTCTGGGTTCGACAGCGCGGCGTTGGCGTGAGTCACCGGCTCGGCGACGAAGATCCCGCCCTGCACCGGCGAATAAAGCTGGAAAAAGCGCGTCCCCGGCGAGGTTAAGGCGATGTCGAACGGCCAGGCCGGGTCGGTGAACGATGCGCTGCCGCTCCAGCCGTCAAAGCCGTTGTCGAGGCCGCGGCCGCACACCGGCGAACCGGCGATGTCATAGCGACCGGTCGCCGGCACCTTCGAGACCGGAAGCACAGCCTCGTCGACCGTCCACACATGCTCGACGCCGGTCCGGATCCGGGTGTCGGGGCCGCAGTTGAAATAAGGGTGGATGCCAAGCCCGCACGGCATCGGCGCATCCGAGGCGTTGCGGCAGACGATGCGCATGCTCAGCCCGCCTTCGTCGAGGGCGAAATGCTGGCGCGCTTGATAGGCCCACGGCCACTCGCCAGCCGAATGATCGAACAGTAACTCGGCCTCGGTTTCGCTGCGCCGCTCGACCCGCCATGGCGCGAGCCAGCCTTGGCCGTGCAGAGGGCTCGGATCGCCGGACATATTGGGAGCGAGGCGCACCACCCGGCCGCGAAAGTCGAAGCGACCGCCGCGGATCCGGTTGACGAAAGGGACCAAAGGGAAAGACGCGGCCTCCAGCACCGATCCGAGCGAAGCAGGGCTGGCGCGGAGCACCGGCGTGACGCGCCCGTCCGCGACATGGTCCAAGCGCTTGATCGCCCCGCCGATTTCGGGTGCGAGTTCAAGCCTGAGGCGGCCTGCTTCCAGCAATACCAAGGCGTCTGTCATCGGCCTTTTCTAAACCGCGGCGAACAGGATTGTTCACGGATGCGAAACTTCGCTGGGGATAAATCCGGATTATAAGTTGCGCTCGGAATCGAGCGGACGGTATTCAGCTCCGGGGCGCGGGGAGAGGGACCATGGGCCGACGCGTAAAAGACTTTGTCGAGATCAGCGACTACACGTCGCTCGACGCGCTGATCAATGTGCTTACCGCAATCCGTGACAGCCTGCCGGACGAGGCGGAGCCCGAGCTCAAGCTTCGCGGCGACGACATCTTCGGCCGGCGGTTGACCATCACTTATTTGCGCGAGCTGACCGCCGAGGAAGCCGAGTGCGAGACTCGCTACACCGGCGCGGTCGTGTCGGACGCGAACCCGGGCATCGACGACCTTCGCGGCAAGCTCGACAAGGTGCCGTTCGATCGGGACGGCGCTGGCAAGCGCAAGCAACGCCGCGCGGCGTAGGCGCTTAGTCACACGTCAAGGCGGGCTCACCATTCGGCGAAGCTGCCGTCGGGGAGCCGCCAGATCGGGTTGCGCCAGCGGTGGCGGTCCTTGTGCGATTCGCGCACCGCATCCTCGTCGATGACGATGCCGAGGCCCGGCCCTTGCGGGATCGGCAGGAAGCCGTCCTGCGGGGTAAGCTCCGCCTTGTCGCCACAGTAACTGAGAAGATCGGCGCCGACATTGTAGTGGATGCCAAGGCTCATCTCCTGGATCGCGACGTTGGGCGTGCAGGCGGCCAGTTGCAGGCACGAAGCCAGCGCCAGCGGCCCGAGCGGGCAGTGGGGCGCCACGGCGATGTCGAACGCTTCGGCCATCGCCGCGATCTTTCGGCATTCGAGGATCCCGCCGGCGTGACTGAGGTCGGGCTGGATGATGTCGACCGCGCCGGACAGGAAGAAAGGCTTGAAGTCCCAGCGCGAATAAAGCCGCTCGCCAAGCGCGATCGGGGTGCTGGTGAGCTCGGCGATCTGCTTCAGGCCCTCCGGATTTTCCGACAGCAACGGCTCTTCGATGAACAACAGGCCGAGCGGCTCGATCGCCTTGGCCAGTTGCTTGGCCAGCGGGCGGTGGACCCGGCCGTGGAAGTCGAGGCCGACGTCGACCCCCGCGCCCTGCGCCGCCTGCACCCGGTCGATCACCGCGTCGAACAATTTGGGCGTGCCGATCCAGTCGACCTCCGCGGTTGCATTCATCTTGACCGCCGAGAAGCCCTGGGCGCGACGCGCCTCGGCGGCGGCGGCGATCTCGTCGGGCCGGTCGCCGCCGATCCACGCGTACGCGCGGATCTTGTCGCGCACCTTGCCGCCGAGCATCTGCCACACCGGCAGGTTCAGGCTCTTGCCCTTGAGGTCCCAAAGCGCCTGCTCAAGCCCGGCCAGAGCGCTCATCAGCACTGCGCCGCCGCGGTAGAAGCCGCCCCGATAGGCGACCTGCCAGATGTCCTCGATCGCGTAAGGATCGTAACCGATGAACCGGTCCCTGAGCGCCTCGAACGCGCCGTCGACGGCTTCGGCATGGCCTTCGAGGCTGGCTTCGCCCCAGCCGACCGCGCCGTCGTCGCTCTCGATCCGCACGAACAGCCAGCGCGGCGCGACGAAAAAGGTTTCTATGCGCCCGATTTTCATCACATGCCCTCTCCGCCCGAGCCCAAATCGACTTCTTCGGTTTTAAGCCTTTCCCGCGCCTCGGCCTCCTGCTCGCGCGCGTGCAGAAGCTCATAATGCGACGGCGGGACCAGCGGCACGACCAGGCACAGGCTGGAGGCGGGAAGCACTTCGCGCCAGTCCTGGATCAATTTCTTGTAAGCGCGGCCGACGTTCCTGATGTTGCGGTTGAGGTCGTAGAGCCCGAGCGGGTTGACGTGGCCATTCTGCTCGCGGAGCGCGGTGTCCCAGTCGACCTGGTCGGTCAGCGAATACCAGGTGAAGCCGACGGTGGGGATGCCGACGTTGCGCAGGCGAAGGACGTTGGCCCATTCCTTCCACAGCCATTGCACCGCTTCGTCGCCGACCGGGCCTTCGCGCATGTTGGTTTCGGTGTGCATCACCGGCAATCGGTAGCGGTTGTAATATTGGCGGGTGATCTCGGTGTAGCCGAACACTTCGCCCGATGACGTGGTCCGGCCGTCCTCGAACACCCGGTGCTCGTTGGTTCGGTAATAATCGTTGCCGAGGATGCAGTGCTGCTTGAGCCGGTTGTGGAGGAAGAATTGATATTCCTCCCGAGTCATCCCGTTATCCAGCAGATATTCGTACATGCCGCTGTCGACCCGCCGGCCGTAATTGAGGTCGAGGCTTAAGAAACGCCGCGAGTTCATGTGCTCGGCGTGATGAATCGCGCTGGGGCTGTCGGCGTGGAAATATTCCGACGATTCCGACTGGATGAATATGGCGTCGGCGCGGCGCTTGAGGATTTCGAGCATGCCCAGCACATTGGCTTTGACGATATGCTTCAATGCGGTGACGAACGACGTGTCGGTCCGCATTTGCTCGTTCCACCAGCCATATTTGGCGGAGAAGACGGCGCAGATGAACATCTCGTTGACCGGCGTGTAGAGCTGGACCCACGGATAGCGCTCGGCGAACGCCCCGGCATAATTGGCGAACAGCAAAGGGAAGTCCGGATTCTGGAAATTGCCGATCCAGTCGGGAACGCCGAAGTGGCACAAATCGACGATCGGTGTGATGTCACGGCGCTTCAATTCGGCAAGCGTCAGGTCGGCAAACTCCCAGTCGTATTTCTCCGGGCCGAAAAAGGTTTTGTGGAGCGGCGGACCGTAGCGCAGATACTGGATGCCGAGATCCTGGACGGCGTCGAAATCCTCGCGCCAATATTTGTAGAAGCCGGCCGCCTCCATCTGGTCGACCCGGGTCTTGCCGTTGTTGATCGTCGGGATGCTGTTCTCGATCCCCGTCGCGAACATGAAGTTGGCGATGGTTCGTCTCCTGCAGTCGCGCGTGGTTGAGGTTCAGCCGGCGAACGGCACGGTGGCAATCCCAGTAACGCCCGGCTCCAGCAAAAGCAGCCCGCCGGCGCAAGGCTGTAATTCAAGGGCCGCTTGGTCGAGGCCGATCGACGCCGATGTCACGTAGAGCTGGTCGAGCCCGGGGCCGCCGAACGCGCAGCTGGTCGGCTGCTGGACGGGAAGGTCAATCTTTTGCAGGCATTCGCCCTCAGGGGACAGGCGGCGCAGGCACCAGCCGTCCCACAAGGCGACCCACAGGCAACCTTGCGAATCGACCGTCATCCCGTCGGGATAGCCGTCGCTTGTCCCGAACCGAACCAGTTCGCGCCGCTCGCCGACCGAACCGTCGTCGCCGAGCGGAAAGGCGTAGATCAGCTGCCGCGCGGAGTCGGTGTGGTAGAGGGTGCGGCCGTCGGGCGAGAAAGCCGGGCCGTTGGCGATCTTGTAGCCATGGTCGATTGCCCGGCAGCTGCGGTCGGGGTCGAGCCGGTATAATGTGCCCGCCGCCTGCTTCTGATTATCATCCATCGTTCCCGCCCAGAAGCGCCCCCGTGAATCGACCTTGCCGTCGTTGAAGCGATTATCGGGCCGGTCCTGTTCGGGATTGTGGAAGACGTCGAAGCGCCCGGCGTCGAGGTCAATCTCGGCAAAGCCATGCTCGGTCCCGGCGATGAAGCCGCCGCCGGAGCGAGGCGCGATCGAGCCGATTCGCATCGGTGTGTCCCACTGCGTTCGCCGGTCCGACGAATCAAGACGGAAGATTTTGCTACCCTTGATGTCGACCCAGTAGAGCGCCTGCTCGGCCTCGACCCAAACCGGGCCTTCGCCCAGCACGGCCTTCACGTCGGCAACGCAGCGGACATCGCTTTCATCGGGCATCGCGCTTGCGTTAGCCTGGCGGGCGCAAAAGGAAACCGCGGAGCCATGTCGCTCTCGCGCGGTTAATCGGGCAATGAGCCGACTCATGCGCTGGGCAGATGGATTCATTGCGGTCGATTGGGGGACGACGAACCGTCGCGCCTATCTGATCGACGCGCAGGGCAAGTGCTCGAGCGAGTTCGAGGACGACCAGGGCATATTGTCGGTGCCGGCTGGCGGGTTCGAGGCCGCGGTAAGCGAGATTCGCGAGCGGATGGGCGGCAAGCCGATGCTGCTCGCCGGAATGATCGGCTCCAACCGCGGCTGGATCGAAGTGCCCTATGCGCATTGCCCGGCGGGTATCGGCGACCTCGCCGGACAGCTTGTTTGGTCGCCCGACCGGTCGGCGGCGCTGGTGCCGGGGCTCGCTTACCTTGGCAAACGCGCCGACGTGATGCGCGGCGAGGAAGTGCAGATCCTCGGCGCGGCGGCGGCCGGCGACATACCGCCCGACTGCCTGGTCTGCCACCCGGGGACTCACAACAAATGGATCCAGGTCCGCGGCGGTCGAATCTGCGCGTTCCGGACGGTGATGACCGGCGAACTGTTCAACCTGCTGCGCGACAGGAGCATCCTGTCCGACCTGCTCAAGGCCGATGTCGAGGTAAGCGAGGCGTTTTGCGACGGGGTGCGCCGAAGCCTGGCCGGCGCGGCGCTGACCGCCGAGCTGTTCGAGACCCGGGCTCGGGTGCTGCTCGGGCGGACAAGGCCCGAGGACGGCGGGCCGTTCGTCAGCGGGCTGCTGATCGGGCAGGATATTCGGGTCGGGCTCGAGCACAAGTCGGTCCTGCCGGTGGTGGTGATGGGCCGGCCGGAATTGACCGAGCTTTACGCCGCGGCACTCAAGGAAGCCGACGTGGAGGTCACGGAAATGGACGGCGAGCGGGCGTTCCTCGCCGGCGCGTGCAAGATTGTGGAGTTGATCGAATGAGCGCGACGGAATTTTTCGACCGCTGTTTCGCACAGGCGCCGCTGGTGGCGATCATCCGCGGGGTCACGCCGCACGAAGCGGTCGCGCTCGGCGAGGCGCTGATCGAGGGCGGGATCCGGATCATCGAAGTGCCGCTCAATTCGCCCGATCCGCTGGCCAGCATAAAGCTGCTCGCTCAGCGGTTTGGGGGCGAGGCGCTGATCGGTGCCGGGACCGTGCTTCGCGCCGAGGATGTGGCTCGGGTGGAGAACGCGGGCGGCCGCCTGGTGGTGTCGCCCAACATGAACCCCGCCGTGATCCGGGCGACTGTCGCGGCGGGGATGGTGTCGAGCCCGGGCGTGTTCACGCCGACCGAGGCGTTCGCCGCGCTCGACAACGGTGCGCATGCGCTCAAACTGTTTCCCGCCGAAGCCGCTTCGCCCAAGGTGGTCAAGGCGATCCGGGCGGTGCTCCCCAAGGAGGTGCGGCTGATCGTCGTCGGCGGGGTCGACACCGATACAATAGGCGGCTGGCTGGACGCCGGGGCCGACGGCTTCGGGCTCGGATCCGGCGTGTACAGGCCCGGGCAAAGCCCCGCCGAGACGCTGGACAAGGCGCGGGCCTTTGTCGCCGCGGTCAAGCGCTGATGCGGCCGCTGCGGATCGCCATCATCGGGTTCGGCAAGATCGCCGCGGACCAGCATGTGCCCGCGATCGCCGGGAATGAGCGGCTGGAGCTGGCGGCGACCGTCAGCCGGTCCGGCGCCGGGCCGGGGCCCTCGTTCAAGACCTACGTCGAGCTGCTGGAGGGCGTGCGCGACCTCGACGCCGTGGCGATCACCACCCCCCCGACGGTGCGTTACGACATTGCCCGAGCGTGCCTGGAGGCGGGGCTTCACGTGTTGCTGGAAAAGCCGCCGAGCGTCACCCTGACCGACATCCACGACCTCGCCTGCATCGCCGGAGCGGAGCAGCGCACCTTGTTCACCACCTGGCACGCGCGGCACAATCCGGCGGTCGAGGCGGCGGGCAAGGCGCTTGCCGGCAAGCGCATCGCGGAGATGCAGATCATCTGGCACGAGGACGTTCGCAAATGGCACCCGGGCCAGCAATGGATCTGGGAGCCGGGCGGGTTCGGCGTGTTCGATCCCGGCATCAACGCTTTGTCGATCGTTACCAAAATCTTCCCCGGGTCGTTGTTCGTGAAGGCG
Organism: Sphingomicrobium sp.; assembly: GCA_037721775.1. Classification (GTDB taxonomy): domain Bacteria; phylum Pseudomonadota; class Alphaproteobacteria; order Sphingomonadales; family Sphingomonadaceae; genus Sphingomicrobium. The sequence goes on from JBBJOG010000008.1 coordinate 76,013, forward strand.
GCGACCCTGAGCTTTCCCGACGACGCCCAGACCGCGGTCGCGGCCGAGATCGACTTTGCCAGCCCGGTCGCCGACGGCCCGGTCCACTGCAGCCTCGACTGGCGCCGCAGCGAGGGCGAGGAGTGGACCATTACCATCCGCACCGCTGACGGCGTCGAGGTCCGGCTGGAAGACGGCGGCGGCAAACTGTGCATCGACGGTGTCGAGCAGGCCACGCAGGGAATTGGCGAATATCCCGACATCTATCGCCAGTTTGTCCAGTTGATCGACGAGCGGCAGAGCCATGTCGACGTCGCTCCGCTTCGACTGGTCGCCGACTGCCTGTTGCTTGGACGCCGCGAAACCGTCGGCGCCGCGCCGCGCTGATCAACTTGCGTTACGGCACAGGAATAAACCTTGAGGTGCGCTGACCGGCGGGCGTAAGGGTGAAGTCCGCCTGCGAGAGTCTACCGGGCTCGCGGGGGAGGGGGTGTCCATGAACCTGGTTGTTACTGACGAGCTTGCCCGGATCGACGAGGCGTTCTCGCGCAACCGGCTGCTGTCGACCTTCGCGGCCGAGGCCCGGGCGCTGTTCGAGCCGTTCGCCACCGTCGTCGCGCTGGAATGCAACGACGTCATCCACGATTCGGGCGCGGACGTCACCAGCTCCTACTTCCCGTTCGGGACGACGATGGTGTCGCTGGTCATCGACCTTGACGGCGGCCGGTCGATCGAAGTCGCCTCGATCGGTCACGAAGGCGCGGTCGGCGGCATCATCAGCTGCGGCCATACGCCGGCATTCGCCCGCTCCCAGGTGCAGGTAGCGGGGCTGGCGCTGCGGGTGCCGATGAGCGCGGTCGAGGATGCCAAGATGCGGTCGCCGCACATCCGCAACCTGTTCTGCCGCTTTTCCGATTATTTGCTCAGCCAGGTGATGCAGTCGGTCGCCTGCAATACCTTCCACCCGATCGAGCAGCGCGCGGCCCGCTGGCTGCTGACCGCGCAGGACCGCGCCGGCGACCGCATCGAGCTCACGCAGGAAGCGTTCGCCGGGCTGCTCGGAGTGCAGCGGACGACGGTCAACGCGGTCGCTAGGGCGCTGCAGGACGAGGGGCTGATCACCAGCCGTCGCGGCTCCATCCAGGTGATCGACCGGGTCGGGCTAAAGCGCCGCTCGTGCGATTGCTATGCGGCCGTCGAAAACCACTTCGCCGAAGTCATCGGGGGCAGCGGGACCGGCGGCAACAGCGCCTGCGGCTGATCAGGCGAAGCTCCACCCGAGCGTCGAGCCGGCGAGGAACGGAACGACAGGATCGGCGCCGTTGGGGATCGTCTGGGGTATTTGCGCCGCATCGCGCCGGAGGGTGACGCTGCCCTCGTTGAGCGGCAGGCCGTAGAAGCGCGGGCCGTTTTCGGACGCAAAGGCTTCCAGCCGGTCGAGCGCGCCTTCTTCGTCGAACACGCTTGCATAGGTTTCGAGCGCGAACGCGGCGTTGAAGATGCCGGCGCAGCCGCAGCCAGATTCCTTGGCATGGCGGGCGTGCGGCGCGCTGTCGGTGCCGAGGAAGAATTTGGGCGAGCCCGACGTCGCGGCGCGGCGCACCGCTTGTCGGTGCTGCTCGCGCTTGGCGACCGGGAGGCAATAAGCGTGGGGGCGAAGCCCGCCCTCGAACAGCGCGTTGCGGTTGATCAGCAAATGGTGCGGCGTGATCGTCGCGGCGACCGTCTCGCCGCTGCCTTCGACGAAGTCGGCGGCTTGCTTGGTGGTGATGTGCTCGAGGACGATCTTGAGTTCGGGGAAGTAGCGCACCAGCGGCTCCAGCACCCGGTCGATGAACACCGCCTCGCGGTCGAAGACGTCGACGTCGGGGTCGGTGATTTCACCGTGCACCAGCAGCGGCATTCCGATCACCTGCATCCGCTCCAGAGCGCCCTGGAGGTGGCGAATGTCGGTCACTCCCGAAGCCGAGTTGGTGGTGGCGTTGGCCGGGTAGAGCTTGGCCGCCGCCCAGACCTGCTCGGCGAACCCGCGGGCGATCTCGTCGGCGTCGGCCCGGTCGGTGAGGTAACAGGTCATCAGCGGTGTGAAGCCGGGCCCGGCGACCGCGAGGATTCGGTCGCGGTAGTCGGCGGCGGCCTGGACGCTCGTCACCGGCGGGCTGAGGTTGGGCATGACGATCGCGCGCGCGAATTGGCGGGCGGTGAACGGCGCGACCGCTTCCAGCATCCCGCCGTCGCGCAAATGGACGTGCCAGTCGTCGGGACGGCGGATCGTCAGCGTTTGCATTGCCACGCCGGCTCCCTAACTGAACCCCATGGCCGCTACCACCCTCACAGACCGGGCCGTCGTCCGCCTCTCGGGCGAGGACGTGCGCGGCTTCCTGCAGGGGCTGGTCACCAGCGACGTCGCCGGCGATTTGCCGGTGTGGGCCGGGCTGCTGACGCCGCAGGGCAAGTGCCTGTTCGATTTTTTCGTATGGGGCGATAGGGACGAGCTGCTGCTGGATTGCGAGGATGCGTCGGCCGACGATCTGATCAAGCGGCTGGCGCTCTATCGGTTGCGCCGGCCGATCCGAATCGAGCGCGACCCCGCACTGGCCGTGCACTGGTCGGCCGACGGCAGCGACGGCGCCGCCGACCCGCGGTTGCCGGCGCTCGGGCGGCGCTGGCTCGGCGAGCCCGGCGAGCTTGCACGAGGCTGGCTCGAGCACCGGCTACGCCTTGGAGTGTGCGAAGGGCGCGCGGAGCTCGGCGACGTGCTGTGGCTGGAGTGCAATGCTGCGGAGCTGCACGGCGTCAGCTTCACCAAGGGATGCTTCGTCGGCCAGGAGAATACCGCGCGGATGAACTGGCGGGCGAAGGTCAACCGGCGGCTTGTGGTGGTGCCGACGAGCGAGCACGGGCCGCGCACCCGCATCGTCTACGAAAAGCTCAGACTCGCGGTCGAGCATCGCCGGGTGGACGCGCTTGCCGGCGCGATCATTCCGGACTGGCTGGAGCTGGCGCTTTCCGATTCAACAGCCGGCTGAGTGCGTATATCGCGATCGCCCCCCAGACGACATTGAGCGCAGCCGAGGGGATTGCCCCATGCCACCAGCCGTTGATCGCGAAGCCGACCGCGCCGGCCAGATTGACCCAGTGATAAGCCGCCGATTGCCCGGTGAGCTTGCCCGTCGAAATCAGCAGATAGCCGAGCAGGATCAGCCCAGCGCCGCTCCAGCCGGCGATTTCGACGGCAAGCTCGATCGGCGTCACTCGTCCCAGCTCCGGCCGTCGATGCGGCGAACCTCCACGCCTTCGAGCAGCGCGTCATCGAGCAATTGGGCGTTGACCCCGATCCGGTCGTAAGGCGGCTCTCCGAGCGGCGCCCAATGGGTTGGAATGCCGCAGTTGCTGCAGCGGAAAACCTGGAGGTACGGCTTCCGCAAATCGCTGCGGACGTACGAGTCGAGCTGGCCGGAAATTTCGAGCTCGTCCGAGCTGTAATAAGCGCAAGTCCAGCCGAGCTTGGTGCACATGGTGCAGTTGCAGTCGTTGATATAGTCGGGCTTGCGCGACAGCCGGATGGTCGCGCGCCCGCAATGGCAGCTCGCGAGCAGGCCGTTCGCCACTAGGCCGCCAGCCGCCGCAGCACGTAGTGGAGGATTCCGCCTGAGCGGAAATATTCGAGCTCGTTGTAGGTGTCGATCCGGCAGCGGGCGGTGAAGGTGAACTCCGACTTGTCGGCCTTGCGCACCGTCACTTCGACGTCCTGCTGCGGCTCCAGCCCCGCCACTTCAGAAACCGAATATTTTTCGCTTCCGTCGAGGTCAAAGGTCGAAGCGCGCTCGCCGTCGCGGAACTGCAGCGGAAGGACTCCCATGCCGAGGAGGTTGGAGCGGTGGATCCGCTCGAAGCTCTCGGCGATGACGGCGCGCACGCCGAGCAGCATTGTGCCCTTGGCCGCCCAGTCGCGCGAGCTGCCGGTGCCATATTCCTTGCCGGCGATGACCACCAATGGCCGTCCGTCCTGCTTGTAGAGCATCGCCGCGTCGTAAATCGGCATGGTCTCGCCGGTCGGCGCGTACAAAGTGAAGCCGCCTTCGACATCGTCGAGCATGCGGTTGCGGATGCGGATGTTGGCGAAGGTGCCGCGCATCATCACTTCGTGGTTGCCGCGGCGCGCGCCATAGCTGTTGAACTCGCCGCGGCTGACCTGCCGCTCGAGCAGATAGCGGCCGGCGGGGCTGTCCGGCTTGATCGCACCGGCCGGTGAGACGTGGTCGGTGGTGATCGAATCGCCGAACACCGCAAGCGCCCGCGCCCGCTCTATGTCGGCCGGGGGGACCGCCTCCATCGTCATCCCGGTGAAGTAAGGCGGGTTCTGGATGTAGGTGGATTTCGGCGGCCAGTTGTAGGTGTCGCCGCCGGTCACCTCGATCGAATGCCAGAGCTCGTCGCCGGCATAGACGTCGCCATAGCGCGATCGGAACATCTCAGAATGGACGTGGGCGTCGATCAGCGCGCGGATCTCGGCGTTGGTCGGCCAGATGTCGCGGAGGAACACCGGCTCGCCGTTGCTGGCAGTGCCGAGCGGCTCGTTGACGAGATCGCTCCTGACCGTGCCCTTGATCGCATAAGCGACCACCAGCGGCGGCGAGGCGAGGTAATTGGCGCGGCAATCGGGCGACACCCGCCCTTCGAAGTTGCGGTTGCCCGAAAGCACGCTCACCGCGACCAGATCGTTATCGGCAATGGCCTTGCTGATCGGTTCGGCCAGCGGTCCGGAATTGCCGATGCAGGTGGTGCATCCGTAGCCGACGAGGTCGAAGCCCAATGCGTCGAGATCCTCCTGAAGGCCGCTTTCGCGAAGGTAATCGCTGACCACCTTGCTTCCCGGCGCAAGGCTGGTCTTGACCCACGGCTTGGATTCAAGCCCTTTCGCGCGCGCTTTGCGGGCGACCAGCCCGGCGGCGATCAGCACCGACGGGTTGGACGTGTTGGTACAGCTGGTGATCGCGGCGATGACGACGTCGCCATTGCCGATGTCATAGTCCTCGCCCTCGACCGCAACGTGCGGGTCATTGTGCTTCTTGTAGGTGTGCTCCAGCTCGTCGTTGAACTGGTCGTCGACGTCGGACAACAGCACCCGGTCCTGCGGCCGCTTCGGGCCGGCGAGCGAGGGCTCGATGGTGGTCATGTCGAGATCGAGGGTGTCGGTGAACAATGGCTCGGGCGCCGCCGCGTCGCGCCACAGGCCCTGCGCCTTGGCATAGGCCTCGACCAGCTCGATGCGGTCGTCTTCGCGGCCAGTCAGGCGCAGATATTCGATGGTCCGGCCGTCGATCGGGAAAAAGCCGCACGTCGCGCCATATTCGGGCGCCATGTTGGCGATCGTCGCTCGGTCGGCGAGGCTCAGGCTGTCGAGGCCGGGGCCGTAGAATTCCACGAACCGCCCGACCACGCCCTTGGCCCGAAGCAGCTGGGTGACCGTCAACACCAAATCGGTGGCGGTGATGCCTTCCTTGAGCTGGCCGGACAATCGGAAGCCGACGACTTCGGGGATCAGCATGCTGACCGGCTGGCCGAGCATCGCCGCCTCGGCCTCGATCCCGCCCACTCCCCATCCGAGCACGCCAAGCCCGTTGACCATGGTCGTGTGGCTGTCGGTGCCGACCAAAGTGTCGGGATAAGCGACGGTCTCGCCGGTCTGGTCCTCGCTCGCCCACACGCACTGGGCGACATATTCGAGGTTCACCTGGTGGCAGATGCCCGTGCCCGGCGGCACCACCTGGAAATTGTCGAACGCGTCGGCACCCCATTTGAGGAATTCGTAGCGCTCGCGGTTGCGCTGATATTCGAGCTCGACGTTGCGCTCGAAAGCGAGCGGCGTGCCGAACTCGTCGACCATGACGCTGTGGTCGATCACCAGGTGGACCGGGACCAGCGGATTGATCTTCTGCGGGTCGCCGCCCAACTGCTTCATCGCGTCGCGCATCGCGGCGAGGTCGACGACGGCGGGGACGCCGGTGAAGTCCTGCATCAGCACCCGGGCGGGACGGTACTGGATCTCGCGGTTGATCCCACGCTCCTTGAGCCAGTCGGCCATCGACTGGAGGTCCTTGCGAGTAACCGTCTGCCCATCTTCGAAGCGCAGCAGATTCTCGAGCAGCACCTTCATCGAAAAGGGCAGGCGCGAGATGTCGCCGAGCGCCGCGGCCGCCTTCTCCAGCGAGTAATAAGCGTAGGCCTTCGAGCCGACCGTCAGCGTCGAACGCGTCTTGAGGCTGTCCTGGCCGGTGGGGATCATAAGAGGTCCTTAAGCTTGGCGGTCGTAGGGCGCGCTGGAGCCCCTTAGCAACGGGGAAACGCCCCGGCAAAGCGGTGGTTCAGGGCTCCGCTCCGCAACACGGCGATACGGGCGATTGCGTTCAATCGAACGCGACGCGGGTTAGCCGGAGGGGTGGTGACTCCCAATTGTCACGCCCCTTCGCTATCCTTGCTGCAGGATTAACCGCAAGCCATGGAGGTGGGACATGACGCACGACCGCGAATATTTCCGCCGCCGCGCCGCCGAGGAACGCGCGCTCGCCTTCCGCAAGGACGAAAGCGAAGACGCCGAAGTGGCGGGCCAGCTTGCGCTGGCCTATTCGGCGCTTGCCCGGAATCGCTCCAACCCGACCGGCATGGAACCGGAACCCGAGCTGCTTCAGGACTGAGCACGCGGCGCGCGCCGGTCAGATCCAGCCGCGGGGCTTCAGATCCAGCCGCGGCGCTTCAGAACCCACAGCGGGATGACCGCGCTCGCAAGCATCAGCGCCAGCGCCCACGGATAGCCAAGCAGCCATTTGAGTTCTGGCATATAGTCGAAATTCATGCCGTAAATGCCGGCGATCAGAGTTGGCGGCATGAAGATGATCGCCACCCACGAGAATAGCTTCATTGCGGCGTTCTGCTCGATGCTGATCAGCCCCACCGACGCGTCCAGCATGAAATAGATATGGTTGGAAAGGTAGGCGCTATGGTCGCTTAGCGAGGCGGTGTCGGCGGCCAGGCTGGCGACCCGCTGGCGGGCATGAGCGGCTTTGCGCGGCCGCAGGCGGGCGCTGATGCCGAGGAAGCTCAACAGCCTGCTGGTGCTGGTTTCGGACTCCCGGATCTTGGCCAGCAGCACTTGCGCGCGGCCGATCCGGTTCAACAGGGCCGTCAGCCGGAGCGCGGGGATCCGTCGGGCGTCGACGGTCGGAGTGAAAATGTGGCCGGCGATTTTCTCCGTCTCGCGGCCAACCTCCTCGAGCTCGTCCGCCAGCCGCTCGACCAGCGCATCGAGCAGGCCGCACAATGCGGTCAGAGCGTCGGCCACCAGATCCGGCTCGCGCAAGACATGGTCGGCAAAGACGCGGATCGGCTTGGGCGCAACATAGCGCACCGTCACCAAATGTTTCGGCGCGAGCACGAAAGCGATCGGAGCGGCCGCGGGAGCGCCGCCTTCGATGCCGTGAAGGGCGGTCAGAGTCATGTAGAGCGCTTTATTCTGCTCGTAGAGCCGGCTCGACGGTTCGATCTCGGCCAACTCCTCGGGCGTCGGGATCTGCAGGCCGAGGCGTTTCTCGACGAGAAGCTCTTCCACCCGCGTGGGCTGATCGAGGTCGATCCAGGTCGCGCCGGCCGGGATGGCATTATGCGCCGCATCGATGACGCTTCCGTCGCAGCCGGGACCGTATGCGCGTAACATCGATCACTGATCAGTCAGCGCGGCGCGCTTTGCAAGCCGCTTCGAAGCTCGCAGGAGGGCTGGCCGCCTAGCTTCTTTACGGAGGCGTCAACTCCCGACCATCCGGTCCGGCTTCTCCTATTCTTGGCTCGCAAGCGGAGTGAAGCGGCACAAGGCGGCGCTCAAAGCATTGTAACGGAAACGTCAAATACTGCGGGAGAAGAGATGTCGAAGTGGATCGCAGCAGCCATCGCTTGTGCCTTGGCAACGCTTCCGAGCGCGGCCTCGGCCGCGGAAATCTTCGGCGGCATTTACAAGCACGACGTCAACTCGCCGCTGGTCAAGAGCGGCGGGATCGAAAGCGGTCTCGACCTGCAGATCGGCTGGCGCGGCGACCGGATCGGCCGATCACCGCTGCAGCCCTATGTTATGGGCATGCTGAACACCGCGGGCGGCACCAGCTTTGCAGCCGCGGGCTTGTCGGCGAAGTTCGGCGGTCGTTTGTACCTGCGCCCGGCGCTTGGCATCGCGGTCCACACCGGCTCGTCCGGGAAGTTCGAAGACCCGTTTGACGACGAGATCGAGTTCGGCTCGCGGCTGCTCTTCGCCCCGGAGGTTGCCATCGGCGTCCAGCTGTCGCCGAGGATATCCGCCGAAGCGAGCCTGATCCATCTCAGCCACGCCCAGCTGGCGGGCAGGCAGAATCCCGGCATGGACAATGTCGGTGTGCGGGTGAACGTCGCACTGCCTTGATCCCGGGCCCTAGCGCCCGACCATTCGATCCGGCTCAACGACGCGGTCGAACGTCTCCTCGTCGACCAGCCCCAGCCCCAACTCGAGCCCGGCCTGTTTGAGGGTCAGCCTCTTCTTGTGCGCGTGCTTGGCGATGCTGGCGGCCTTGTCATAGCCCATTTCCGGCGCCAGCGCGGTAACCAATCAGCGATCGGTCGAGAAGCTCGGCGGTCCGCAGCTGGCAGGCGGGCTGACGCTACAGGCAGCGCAATAGCATCGGCTCGGCGCCGCGGCGCAGCCTGACGGGCCCGATCAGGACGCCGTTCTCAACCCGCACCTGCAGGGTCAACCGGTCGCCCCGGACTGTGCCGACGTAGCGCGCCGCAAAACTCGGTGGCACCACGCCGACGCGCTCGGGCCCGCCGGTGCCAGGCGTGTGCGTGCCCATCACCTGGAACGTGCCGTCCGGCCTTGGCAGCAGCGGCCCGTCGATGCGCCCGGCCGCGCAATCATAATCGACCGTCCCGCCGCTGGGAGCGAGTTCGAGCCCGACATGCTCGCCGCCCCAGCGGCCGGTGAGCGGCACGCCCACCGGCGGCGCGGTCGCGCATCCGGCGGCGAGCAACAGCAACGCTGGCGCAATCATCTTCACGAGGGCTCAACGCCCGATCATCGTTTCCGGCTTCACCAGCCGGTCGAACGTCGTCTCGTCGACCAGTCCAAGCTCCAGCCCGGCCTCCTTGAGCGTCAGGCCCTTTTTGTGCGCGTGCTTGGCGATGGTGGCGGCATTGTCATAGCCGATTTCCGGCGCTAGCGCGGTGACCAGCATCAGCGAGCTGTCGAGAAGCTCGGCGATTCGTTGCTCGTCCGCTTCCAGCCCGTCGAGGCAGCGGGTCCGGAAGCTGTCCATGCCGACCGACAGCAGGTTGATCGAGCGGATCACGTTGGTGCCGATCAGCGGCTTGAACACATTGAGCTCAAGGTGGCCCTGAAGCCCGCCGATGGTGACCGCGACGTGGTTGCCCATCACCTGGGCGGCGACCATCGTCAGCATTTCCGCCTGGGTCGGGTTGACCTTGCCCGGCATGATCGAGCTTCCGGGCTCGTTCTCCGGAAGCTTGAGCTCGCCGATGCCGCAGCGCGGGCCCGAGCCCATCAGCCGGATGTCGTTGGCGATCTTGGTCAGCGACACCGCCAGCGTGTTGAGCGCGCCCGACAGCTCGACCATCGTGTCGTGCGCGGCCATCTCGGCGAACTTGTTGGGCGCGGTGACGAACGGCAGGCGAGTGAGGTTGGCGATTTCCTTGGCGAAAGCGGCTGCGAAGCCGTCCGGCGCATTGAGCCCGGTGCCGACCGCCGTGCCGCCCTGCGCAAGTTGGTAGAGCCGCGGCAGCAGCTGCTCGAGCCGCGTGACGTTGGCGTCCATCTGCGTCGCATAGCCGGAAAATTCCTGGCCTAGCGTCAGCGGGGTCGCGTCCTGCAAATGGGTGCGCCCGATCTTGACGATCCCGTCCCACCGCCCGGCAAGCTCGGCGAGCCGGTCGCGCATCGCGGTTGTCGCTGGAAGCAGCTTTGCGACCATCGCTCGAGCCGCGGCGATGTGCATTGCTGTCGGGAAGCTGTCGTTGGACGACTGGCTCTTGTTGACATGGTCGTTGGGGTGGACCGGCTCCTTGCCGCCGCGGGTGCCGGTCAACTGCTCGTTGGCGCGCCCGGCGATGACTTCGTTTGCGTTCATGTTCGACTGGGTGCCCGAGCCGGTCTGCCAGATAACCAAAGGGAACTGGCCGTCGAGGTCGCCGCGGGCTACTTCCGCGGCGGCCTGCTGGACGGCTTCGGCAAGCTGCGGCTCGAGCTTTCCGAGCCGCGCGTTGACCCGCGCCGCGGCCTGCTTGACGAAGCCCAATGCGTGGACGATCTCGGCCGGCATCGCCTCGCGCGGGCCGAACGGGAAATTGCCGATCGACCGCTCGGTCTGGGCGCCCCAATAAGCATCGGCGGGGACGTCGATCGGGCCGAAGCTGTCGGTTTCGCTGCGGGTGGTGGTCATTTCTTCCTGGTGAAGTCGACGCTGACGACGTTGGAGCCGTCGTCCGCTACGGCGACCGCCGGCGCGTCATTTTCGGCGACCTCATGATCTTCATGCGCTGCCTGGGCGGCGTTGGCCTGGAACTTGAGGCTGAAGTCGACCGCCGGGTCGACGAAATCCGTCACCGCCGCGAACGGCACCCGAAGGGTCGAGGGGACTCCGCCGAACGACAGGCCGACGGTGAACACATCGGGTTCGACTTTAAGGTCCCAGAAGCGGTGCTGGATGACGATCGTCATGTCGTCCGGGAAGCGCTCGGCCAGATGCCTGGGGATGGCAACGCCCGGCATCCGCGTGTTGAAGGTGATGAAGAAATGGTGCTCGCCGGGAAGCACGCCGGTCCGCTCGACCTCGCCCAGCACTCGCCCGACGACGTCGCGCAATGCTTCCTGAACGATCTCGTCGTAGGGGATCAGGCTTTCGGGAGTCTCGTCGCTCATCGCTTCCGGTGGTAACGAGCGCGCGAAACCGGTCAAGCGGAGTATGATAATGACCATCGACGCGGCTCAGCCATACGACGAGACCAACATCTTCGCGCGGATCCTGCGCGGTGAGGTGCCCTGCCAGAAGGTCCACGAGGACGAGTTCGCGCTGGCATTCCACGACATCAACCCGCTCGCGCCGGTCCACATGCTGGTCATCCCCAAGGGGCCGTATGTGTCGTGGGACGATTTTTCCGAGAACGGCTCGGTTGAAGAGATCGCCGGCTTCGTTCGAGCGGTCGGCAAAGTCGCTCGCGACCAGCAGCTGGAAGTGCAGGGCTATCGCGTGCTTGCCAATATCGGCAAGCGCGCCGGCCAGGAAGTCGGCCACCTCCACGTCCACATCTTCGGCGGCCAGCCGCTTGGGCCGATGCTTGCCCGCTAAGGGGGATTGCCCTTGGCGCGGCAGCCGCTAGGCTCCGCCCAAATAATATTGCTTCAGAGGGGTTTTCGAATGGCGACTGCAGCACCGCGCGGAGGGCTTTTGGGCCGGGTTAAGCCGCTGGACGCAATCCTCGCCACCGCTGAAAAGAAGTCGCTGCATCGATCCCTGGGCGCGTTCCAGCTGACCCTGTTCGGAATCGGCTGCATCATCGGCACCGGCATTTTCGTCCTCACCGCGGCCGGCGCGCAAAAGGCCGGCCCGGGCCTGATGCTCGCCTTCGTGATCGCCGGCGCGGTTTGCATCGTCGCCGCTCTCTGCTACGCCGAAATCGCGGCGATGGTCCCCGTCGCCGGTTCCGCTTACACCTACAGCTACGCGACAATGGGCGAGTTCCTCGCCTGGACGGTCGGCTGGGCGCTGGTCCTCGAATATGCGATCGCCGCCTCCGCCGTTTCGGTCGGCTGGTCTGGCTATTTCACAGGCACCATCCTCAACGATACGTTCGGGATAGCCTTGCCCGCGTGGCTGACTGCTGGCCCGCTGGCTCTGGGCGGAGCGCCCGGCGGCCTCATCAACCTGCCCGCCCTCATCATCGCGTTGCTGGTCACCTGGCTGCTGATGATCGGCACCAGCGAGAGCGCCAAGGTCAATGCGGTGCTGGTCACGATCAAGGTGGTCGCGCTGACCGCATTCATCGCGCTGACCTTGCCCAAGGTCGACAGCGCCAACTTCAACCCGTTCCTGCCCGCCGGCGTGTTCGGCGGCTTTGGCAGCGGCGTCGGCGCGGTCGGCGCGGCGGCGACGATCTTCTTCGCCTACGTCGGTTTCGACGCCGTCTCGACCGCGGCCGAGGAAACCAAGAACCCGCAACGCAACGTTCCGATCGGCCTGATCGGAAGCCTTTTGTTCTGCACCGTCTTCTACATCCTGGTCGCCGCCGGAGCTGTCGGCACTATCGGCGGACAGCCGATCATGGGACCGGGCGGAATGCCGTTCCCGGCCGGCTCGGAAGAGCTCGCCCGCCAGTGCGCGATGCCGCAATTTTCAGAGGCGCTGGTCTGCTCGAACGAGGCGCTTGCCCACGTTCTTCGCCAGATCGGTTTCGGCACCGTCGGCAACATGCTCGGCTATGCCGCGATCCTGGCGCTGCCGTCGGTCATCCTTGTCCTGCTGTTCGCGCAGACCCGCATCTTCTTCGTGATGTCGCGCGACGGCCTGCTTCCCGATGTCTTGTCCAAGGTCCACCCCAAGTGGAGAACGCCGTACGTCGTCACCGCCATGACCGGCGTGGTCGTCGGCGTGACGGCGGCTTTCCTGCCGGTCGGACAGCTTGCCGACATCGCCAATGCGGGAACGCTCTACGCCTTCCTGATGGTCGCCGTGGCGGTGATGCTACTGCGCCGCAGGGACCCCGACCGCAAGCGCGCGTTCCGGGTTCCGGGGCTGGTGGTGATCGGTCCGCTGACCATCCTTGGCTGCATGTTCCTGTTCTTCAACCTGCCGTTCTCGGCAATGCTGGTGCTGCCGATCTGGACCGTGATCGGGCTGCTGGTCTACTTCGGCTACAGCCGGTCGCACAGCCATCTCGGCCAGGGCCGGATCGAGGTCCACGAGGACGAGGCGCACGACCTCGAACCGCATGTGCCGGGGATCGACGATCCCGACCACAAGCACTGATCGCCGGGCTCGGCTCAAGCGAAGGGGAGGCTCCGGCCTCCCCTTTTTTTTAATCGAGGAAGGGCATTGCCAGCGCGGCGAGGTCCAGTTCCGGCCGGGCGCCATAATGCTGGATCACTTCTGACGCGGCGATGGCGCCGAGCTTGAGCGATTGCTCGAGCGTCTTGTCGCGTGCCTCGCCGGCCAGGAAGCCCGCCGCGAACAGGTCGCCGGCGCCGGTGGTGTCGACCAGCCGCTCGATCGGTTCGGCCGGGACCGAGGCGCGCTGGTCGCCGCGGCAGGCGATCGCGCCATGCTCGCTGCGCGTGACGATGAGGGTCGGCACCTTCGGCGCGATTGCGGCCACGGCGGAGTCGAGGTCGGTCGCCTTCGCGAGGTGCAGGATCTCGACCTCGTTGGAGAACAGGATGTCAATGCTGCCGTCATCGATCAGCCGCAGGAAGTCGGCGCGGTGGCGTTCGATCAGGAAGGCGTCGGACAAGGTAAACGCTACCCGAGTGCCGGCGGCCCGGGCGTGGCTGATTGCTTGCTTCATCGCCGCGCGCGGTTCCTCGGGGTCCCACAAATAGCCTTCGAGATAGAGAATCCGGGCGGCGGCGACGCGATCGGCATCGACGGTGCTTGAGTCGAGGCGCTGCGCCGCTCCGAGGAAGGTGCTCATGGTCCGCTGCGCATCGGGCGTGACGAGGATAAGGCAGCGCGCGCTGGGGCCGGCGTCGGCGCGTGGCGGGGTCTGGAAGTCGACTCCCAGGCTGCGGATGTCGTGGCTGAAGATCTTGCCCAGCTGGTCGTCGCCAAGCTGGCCGATAAAGCCGGACTTCAGGCCCAGCGCCGCCAGCCCGGACACGGTATTGGCGGCCGAACCGCCGCTCAGCCTGCGGCCCGGGCCCATCGCTTGGTAAAGCGTTTCGGCCTCGTCCGCGTCGATTAGCCGCATCGACCCCTTGGCCATTCCCTGAGCGTCGAGGAACGCGTCGTCGGCGTCGGTGATCACGTCGACAATGGCGTTGCCGATCGCGAGCACGTCGAGGCTTCTGTCGGCCATCAAACTCTCCAGCTGGGAAAGGCGGGCGCCTAGCTGGCGGCACGCGCCCGGGCAACCTTGCCTAGCCGAGCGCTCGCGGCCATGAACCGGCCATGCGTTTATCCCTCATCATCCCGGGCTTTGTATTGCTCGCCGCCTGCGCGACCGCGCCCCAGCCCATGCAGCCGCCGCTGCGGCCGCCGCTGCAACCGCCGCCTTCGCAAAACATGCGCGGCGCGGTGATCGGCCTGACCACCGAAGAGCTGGTCCGGCGCCTGGGCACGCCGGCTTTGCAGATTCGGGAAGGCAATAGCCTCAAGCTCCAGTTCCGCAGCCCATATTGCGTACTGGACGCTTATCTATACCCGCCGGTCGGGGCGGGGGCTCCGTACCGCGTGACCTACGTCGACACTCGCTCGCGGGCCCTGGCCAACGTCGATCAGGCCGCCTGCATGTCATCGCTGCAGGGCGCCTGAAGCCGCGCCAGCGCCCACCGGGCCGCTTCGGCAACCACCGGGTCGTCGCTGCCCAGATGCGGAGCGACGCTGCCGATCAGCTTGGGATCGCCGCTGTTGCCGGCGGCGATCAGGCAGTTGCGGATCATCCGGTTCACCCCGATGCGCTTGATCGGCGAGCCGGCGAACAACGCCCGGAAAGCCGCGTCGTCGAGCGCCAGCAGCGCCTCAAGGCGCGGCGCTTTCATCTCATCGCGGGCGATGAAGGCGCGGTTGGCGGCGGCGCTTTCCGCAAAGCTATTCCACGGGCACACCGCCAAACAGTCGTCGCAGCCGTAAATTCGGTTGCCGATCGCCGAGCGATATTCGGGCGGGATCGGGCCTGAATGCTCGATGGTCAGATAGGAAATGCACTTGCGCGCGTCGATTCGGTTGGGGCCGTCGAACGCCTGGGTCGGGCACGCGTCGAGGCAGCGGGTGCAACTGCCGCAGTGGATCGGCGCGGGGGCGTCGGGTTCAAGCTCGATGCTGGTCAGGATCACACCGAGGAACAGCCAGCTGCCATGCTCGCGCGACACCAAATTGGTGTGCTTGCCTTGCCAGCCGATGCCGGCGGCGGCGCTCAACGGCTTTTCCATCACCGGCGCGGTATCGACGAACAGCTTGAGCTCGCAGCCGGCGTTCTCGATCAGCCAGCGGGCAAGCGCTTTGAGCGCCTTTTTCACCGTCTTGTGATAATCGCCGCCCTGGGCATAAACCGAAATTCGTGCCGCGGAGCCGTCGGCGGCAAACGCCAGCGGGTCGCTGTCGGGCGCATAGCTCATCCCCAGTGCGATTGCCGACCTCGCTTGCGGCCACAGCGCGTTTGGCGCGACCCGGTGGTGGGCGCGGGCCTCGATCCATTCCATCGTCCCGTGGCGTCCGTCCTCGATCCACTGCATCAGGTTCGGGCCTGCTTCAGGCGTCGCGTCGGCGCGCGCGAAACCGCAGGCGACGAAGCCAAGTCGCGCTGCCTGTTCGCGGATTTGCTGTTCCAGACTTGCCATTTATGCGCCCAACTCTACCACCGCGCACCATGAGGGCCAACGGCATGGCAGTCGAGGCCATCGGCCTGGTCAAGGATTTCGGCGATACACGCGCCGTCGACGGAGTCAGCCTCGCGGTCCCCGCCGGGACCATCTACGGGCTTCTCGGTCCCAATGGAGCCGGCAAGACCACCACCCTTCGCATCATGCTCGGCATCATCGACCCGTCGGCAGGAGAAATCAGCCTGCTTGGGCACAAGCGCCCGATCGAGGCGGCGCGATTGGTCGGCTATCTACCCGAGGAGCGCGGCCTCTACCCGGCGATGCAGTCGCGCGAGGCGGTCGCCTTCATGGGCGCGCTTCGCGGGCTTTCCATTGCCGAAGGCCGCCGCCGGGCGGATGAGCTGCTCGAGCGGCACGGGCTTGGGACATGGGGGCGAAAGCCGATCCGCAACCTGTCCAAGGGCATGGCCCAGACCGTGCAACTGTTGGGAACGCTGGTCCATCGCCCCCGGCTGATCGTGCTCGACGAGCCGTTCTCGGGGCTGGACGCGATCAACCAGGGCAAGCTCGAGGAGTTGATCCGCAAGGAGGCCGACGGCGGAGCGACGATCATTTTCTCGACCCACGTGATCGCTCACGCCGAGCGATTGTGCGAGCGGATTGCGATCATCGCCGGTGGCAAGGTCGCATTCGAAGGAAAGGTTGACGAGGCGCGATCCAAGCTCCGCCCGATCGTCCGGCTGCGGACTCGGCAGGAGCATGGGCCCTGGCGCGAGGCGATCCCAGCTGACGCCAGGCGCGAAGGCGGCGAGTGGGTGTTCGAGCTTTCCCCAAGCGGCCCCGAACCGTTGCTCAAGGCGCTGATCGACGGCGCCGCCGGGATCGAGACTTTGGCGATCGAGCGGCCGGGGCTTCACGACGCCTTCGTCGCCATCGCCGGCCATGCGGCGGCGGCGGCGATGGACAAAGCCGCGTGAAGGCGCCCGAGCTGCTTCGCGGCGCTTTCGTGATTGCCCGGCGCGACTTCACCGCGACGGTCTTTTCGCGGGCATTCCTGCTGTTCCTGCTTGGCCCACTGTTTCCGGTACTGATGATCGGGGTGATCAGCGGCGTCCGCGGGCCGCTCGACCAGGTGCAGCAGCCGATCATCGCCGTGGTCGCCTCGCAAGGCGATTTCGCGGCGCTGGCGGCGGCGCACGCTCGGCTGCAGACCGCGCTTGCGCCGACCGAGCTGATGCGGATCGAGCATTTCGAGCCGGAGCCCGAGGCGCAAAGGCAGCGAACCAGGATATTGGCGTCGAACAGCCCGGCGGTAATTGCTGTCCTGGAGGGCGGGCTCGAGCGGCCGCGGTTGACCGGCGCGATCGGGGCGGATGGAATGGCGCGCCGCCAGATCCAGCTGCTGGTCCACCAGGCGAAGCGCGACCGTGCCGCGCCGGCCACCGCTATGCCGCAAGTAGCGTTCGTCCAGCTCGGCCAGTCGTCGGGATCGGTGATCAGCGCCCGCGCCAACACCGCGCGCGTCGGGCAGGGGCTATTGTTCCTGCTCACCATCCTGCTGGCCGGGATGCTGCTTAGCCAGGTGGTCGAGGAGAAGTCGAACAAGGTGGTCGAGGTGCTTGCCGCGGCGGTGCCGATCGACGCCATCTTCCTCGGCAAGCTGCTGGCGATGCTGGCGATGTCGTTCGTCGGGATCGCGGTGTGGGGAGCGGCCATTTACGTTGCGATTGCGGCCTGGCTGCCGGACGGGCTGGGCGGGGTGCCCGCGCCGGCGGTCGGTTGGCCGGCGTTCGTGGCGCTGAACCTCGCTTATTTCGCGATGAGCTATTTGCTGCTCGGCTCGGCCTTCCTCGGCATCGGAGCGCAGGCCTCGACGGTACGCGAAGTGCAGACCTTGTCGATGCCGGTGACGATGGCCCAGGTGGTGATCTTCGCGATCGCAGCAGTCGCCATCGGCAATGCCAACAGTCCCGCGGCGCTGGCGGCCGCGGCCTTCCCGCTGTCGTCGCCCTACGTGATGGTCGCGCGCGCCGCCGAGCTGCCCGAAATCTGGCCGCATCTGCTCGCCATCGCCTGGCAGCTGGCGTGGGTCGCGGTGATCATCCGGGTTGCGTCGGGAATGTTCAGGCGCAACGTGCTCAAGTCCGGCCCGGCACGCCGCCGCTGGTGGCGAAAGGCCTCCGCCTAGACGATCGCTGCCCGCGCGGCTTCTTCCAGTTGCTTCATCAGTGCCTTGTGCGGGAACGGGCCGTGACTGATCCGGGCGACTCCGGCGCTCGCCCACTCCGCCTTGGGCGGGGCACCGGGAAAGGCGATCAGGTTGAGCGGCAGCGGCACCTCGCGGACCACACGCTCGACCTGGCGAGCGTCTGACAGGCGCGGGACGAAGAAGCCGCTGGCGCCGGCGTCGGCGAAGGCCTTGCCGCGCTCGACCACCTGGTCGACCAGTGCTTCGTCATATTTGTCGGTCTTCAAGAACAAATCCGTGCGCGCGTTGATGAAGAAGTCGCGCCCCACCGCCTCCCGGATGGCTTCGATCCGCCGGCATTGCAGGTCGAGCGGGTGAATCCCCGTGCCGCCGATCACCTGGTCTTCGAAGTTGCAGCCGATTGCGCCGGTCGCGGCAAGCCGGGCGATGTTCGCGGCGCCTTTGCGCGGATCGGCCGAGTAAGCGCCTTCGAAGTCGACCGTGAGCGGAAGCTCAACCGCTTCAGCGATCCGCTTCGCGTTGGCCAGCGCGAAATCGATCGGCACCTGCTCGCCGTCGGCAAAGCCGCTGGCGTCGGCGACCGGGTGGCTGCCGGTGGCAAGCGCCTTGGCTCCGCCGGCGGCGACCGCTTTGGCGCTGCCGACGTCCCAGACATTGTACAGCACGACCGGGTGGCCGGGGACGTGGAGAGCGGCAAAGGCCTCGAAATTGCCCACCATCACACCCGCTTGGGATAGACCGGGCGGATGTCGACCGGGATGTGGGTCATCGTTCCGATCACCTTTTGCGCCTCCGCGTCGAGCGCGCCCAGCCGGTCCAGCATCGCCTTGGTCCCGGCATAATCGCCATTGCCCTGGAGCCGGACGATGTCGGCGACCAGGTCGCGTATCGCACCGTCGATCTTCGTCTCATCTATCCGGAAGCGCTCTGCACTCGCGTCCCACACGATCGCGCCCTTGTCGCGCAGGTAGCGGTACTGCATCGCCGCGCCCTTGCCGTGCGCCTCGTTGGTGCCGAAGCGCATCGCACGGAACAGGCCGGCGATATAGGTCGCGCGGATTTGCGGCCGCTCGGCGGCGGGAAGCACGCCCTTGTCCATCATATACATGACGTTCCACGCGCCCATCACGTCGGCCTTGGCCTCCTCGAAGCCGCCGGCGATTTCCTTGAGCTCCTTGTCGACGGTGGTGCTTCGTCCGTCGACCGTGATCGTGCCCGGCCCGAGGCTGTGCGCCAATTCGTGGAATAGCGTTTCCATGAACATGTAGCGCCTGGTGACGTTGCCGGCCTGCTCACGGACCAGCACCAGATCGGCCATCGGCTGCAGGATCCGATCGTATTTGGCGCCGAGAACGTTTTGCAGGATCACCTTCTTGGCACCCTTGGCTTCGCGCACGCGCTCGTCATTGGGCAAGTTGAAGGCGATGGTCTGGACGCCCGGCACATTGTCGCCGCCGCCATGCACCTGGTCCGCGACCACCAAAGGCGATTCAAAGCCGCGCTGGTAATTCTTGTATTTCGCTTCGACCGGCAGGTTCTGCTCCATGCCGCGAAGCTCGCCTTTGTAGACTTCGAGCGCCTTGCTTTCGTCCGGGTCGCGCAAGGTGACGAACGCTTCGAACGCGGTTTTCCGCCCGTACAGCGTGTCGGTGTAGACCTCGTACGGCCCGATCGCGATCTCGATCGGCGTTCCCTCAAGGTCCATCCAGGCGAGCTCGGATTCGAAATAATCGTCGGTGCGAAAGGCCTGGGCGCGAAGGGTCAGGAACTTCTTGAGGCTGGCATTGCTGGTCTTCGCCGCCGCCTGCTCGAGCAGCTTTGCGGCCGGTTCGAGCCACTGCCTGTATTCCTGGCTGTAGGGCACCGCGACCAGCTTCTCGCCCTGACGCTTGACCACCGTATAGGGGCTGGTCAGCGCCTCGGACTCGCCCGGATTGGCGGCGAGGTAGCGGTCGAATTCCTTCTTGGTCAGGTCGGCCGGGTAGAAACCGGCACCGGGCGGCTTGGGCCGGTCGCCGAAAAAGGACTTGCCCTCCTCCAGGCTGTCCCACGGGCCGAAGAAGGTGTCGAACCTGTCGAGCAGGTCAGGGTCGTTCTTCGCCGCCACTTGCGCGCGGAGCCGGTCGTAGTCGGGGCTCGTCTGACGCTTGTAGATCTCGCTCATCTGGCCCGCCGCCTGGATCAGGATGTTAACCACCTCGCGCTCCTCGGCGGTGAGGAAGGCGGTATCGGGGTTCATCTCGACCCGGGCGAGCTTGGCGGCCGCGGCGGGCTCGGCAGCCTCGGTCGCGTTGGCGCCGTTGCTGTTGGTTGCGACCTCGCAGGCGGCGAGCGCGAGAAAAGCGAGAGCGGAAGCGGCTGCAAGCCAGCGTGGTTTTGTCATTGCGCCAGGCTAGCAGCAGCCGGCAGCCACCGCCACGGCTGTTCGACGAACGTTACTCCGGCGCGGGGCCGAGCTGCTGCCGCAGCTCTACCTTCACTCCGTCGGGGTCCATGATCCAGGCGAAGCGGCCGCAATCCTCGTCCTGCCGGCCGAGAATTTCGATTCCCTTCGACTCCAGCGCCTCGACCATCCCGTCGATGTCGTCGACCCGAAGGTTGACCATGAACGGCTTGTCGCTCGGGCCGAAATAGTCGCTGTCCGCCTTGAACTGCGAGAACAGGGTGAAGCCGTCGGGATCGTCCTTTTTGAACGGGAACATCGCGCCCCATTCGCCTCCGATGCCAAGCGTCTCCTGGTACCAGGCGCGGGTCTTTTCCGGGTCCGCCACCTTGTAGAATATGCCGCCGAGGCCGGTCACTTTTGCCATGGATCTCGGCATAGCCGTGCCATTCATTTCTAGAATGGTCAAAACAAGAATTGACAACAAGCGACGTCTTGTTCATTTCCACCAAACTGAAAACGAGGTTTCACGATGGAATCAGCACGCGCAATTTCCGCCCTCGGGGCATTGGCGCAGCAGCATCGGCTGGCGCTGTTTCGGCTGCTGGTCCAGGCCGGTGAGGAGGGACTGGCGGCTGGAGCGATCGCCGACGCTCTCGCAATCCCCAATTCGTCGCTGTCGTTCCATCTCGCCCAGCTCAACCGCGCCGGTCTCATCCGGCAGGAGCGACGGCACCGCTCGCTCATTTACCGAGCCGACTTTGCGGCGATGAACGCGCTGGTCGGCTTCCTCACCGAAAATTGCTGCGGCGGCGCCGACGACTGCTTCGCCGACGCCGCTTGCACTCCTGAACTCAAAAGGAAATCCGCATGAAGCGTCTGCACGTCCACGTCGGGGTTAGCGACCTCGACCAATCGGTCCGTTTCTACTCGACCCTGTTCGGGGCGGCGCCAACCGTGACCAAGGCCGATTACGCCAAGTGGATGCTCGACGACCCGCGCGTGAACTTCGCAATTTCCAGCGGCGACCACGCAGCCAAGGGCATCGAGCACCTCGGCATCCAGGTCGAAAGCGAATCCGAGCTCGCGCAGGTCTATGGCCGCCTCAAGTCCGCCGACCGGCCGGTCCTCGAGGAAGGCGCGACGACCTGCTGCTACGCCAAGTCGGAGAAGAGCTGGATCGCCGACCCCGACGGCGTCGTGTGGGAAGCGTTCCGTACCAGCGGCGAGGCCGTTATCTACGGTGACAGCCCGACGCTCTCGGCCTTGTCCGGCAACGCCGCCGAGACCGCCTGCTGCTCTCCGGCGATGCCGGCGGCCGAAGCCGGCACCGACCTCTCCTGCTGCGGCTGAGCCGATGACCGGCCGGACCTACAATGTGCTATTCCTGTGCACCGGCAATTCCGCCCGGTCGATCCTTGCCGAGGCACTGTTGAATCGGCACGGCCGTGGTCGCTTTCAAGCCTATTCTGCTGGTAGCTATCCAAAAGGCAGGGTCCACCCGATGGCCCTTAGAACTCTTGAAAAGTCGGGACTGCCGACGGACGGTCTGCGGTCGAAAAGTTGGGATGAATTTGCTGGTGATGGCGCCCCGCTGCTCGACTTCATTTTCACCGTCTGTGACAACGCCGCGAACGAAACCTGCCCGATTTGGCCCGGTCATCCGATGACAGCCCATTGGGGGATTGAAGACCCGGCAAAGGTTGAGGGAGCCGGGCAGAAGGAAGCGTTCCAGCGAGCCATGTTCTACCTGAATAACCGGATTTCATTGTTTCTGGCCCTGCCACTCGAGAGCCTGGATCAGATGGCGCTGCGCAACCGCCTCCGCGCGATTGGAAAGAGCAAGGACAAGGAATCGACCGCTGCCTGATCAACCGCCGCTGGCTCGGCGCATGGCGGCGGAAGGGATCGCCAGCTTCTTCCTGTTTACGACCGTTATCGGCTCGGGGATCATGGCCGAGGCGCTGGCCGGCGGCAATGACGCGGTCGCGCTGCTCGGCAACACGCTCGCGACCGGCGCGATATTGTTCGTCCTGATCACCATGTTCGGGCCGATATCGGGCGCACATATGAACCCCGCGGTCAGCCTCGTCGCCGCCTCGCGACGGGAGCTCGCCTGGGCGGACGCCGCCGCTTACGTCTTCGTCCAGCTCGCCTTCGGGATTGCCGGGGCATGGGCCGCGCATGCGATGTTCGACCTTCCGCTGCTGCAGCTGTCGGCCAAGGCGCGCACCGGGCCGGGGCAATGGCTTGGCGAGGCAATAGCCACTTTCGGCCTCGTCCTCACGATCCTCGGCACCGTTCGCCACCGGCCTTCGTGGGTGCCGGCAAGCGTCGCGCTCTATATCACCGCCGCTTACTGGTTCACCTCGTCGACCAGCTTCGCCAACCCGGCCATCACCGTCGCCCGAAGCCTGTCAGACACCTTCGCCGGGATCGCGCCCGCCGACGCGCCGATGTTCGTTGTGGCGCAACTGGCCGGCGCTGCGCTGGCGGCAGCAACCGCGCGCCTGCTGTTCGATCCGCCCACTGACGGGGACGATTGCAACGCTCCCCGGCGCCGATTACGCCCGCCGGCATGCGCCTGATCCTCACCCTCGCCGCCCTCGCCCTCACCGCCCCGGCGTCCGCGCAGGACTTGTCCGCCCCGTTGCCGCCGACGATTCCGTGGAGCGGCGCCAGCGAGCGCCACGTCGCGGCTCCGTCCGACCCGTGGATCACCCCGGCCGAAGCGCGCGGGTTCGACGAGACCCCGTCCTATGCCGCCACCCGCGCCTGGATCGACCGGCTGGTCGCGGCCTCGCCGTTGCTCAGCATCGAAGTGTTCGGCCGCACCGCGCAGGGCCGCGAACTCTACGCCGTGCGCGCCGCCAAGCCGGGGCCGCGGGCCAAGCCGGTGCTGCTCGCCCAAGGCGGCATCCATCCGGGCGAGATCGACGGCAAGGACGCCGGGCTGATGCTGCTTCGCGACATCGCGCTCCGGGGCAAGGACAAGCTGCTCGACCGGGCCGACCTCGTGTTCGTGCCGATCTTCAACGCCGACGGGCATGAGCGCGCGTCGGCGTTCAACCGCCCCAACCAGCGCGGACCGCGCGAGCAGGGCTGGCGCACCACCGCCCAGAACCTCAACCTCAACCGCGATTATCTGAAGGCCGACACGCCCGAGATGAAGGCGATGATCGCGTTCCTGCGTAAGGTCCGGCCGGCGCTCTACCTCGATCTCCACGTCACCGACGGCACCGACTACCAATATGACATCACCTTCATGTTTTCCGGCTGGGACGGGCGCTACGCCCACTCGCCGGCGATCGGCCGCTGGCTCGACCGGCGCTATCGCCCGGCGGTGAGCGCCGCGCTTGCCCGCGCCGGCCATATCCCGGGGCCCTATGTCGATGCCGTCGACGGCCGCGACCCCGACAAGGGCATCCGGCTCGGCCCGGATTCGCCGCGCTTCTCGACTGGCTACGGCGACCTTGCCAGGATCCCGTCGGTGCTGGTCGAAACCCATTCGCTAAAGCCGTATCGCCAGCGCGTGCTGGGCACTTACGTGCTGGTCGAGGAAACGCTGCGGCTGGTCGGGGCCGAGGGCGCGCGGATCGAGGCCGCGATCGCCGCAGACCGCGCCAGCCGCCCGCGCACCGAGACTCTGAGCTGGAAAGCGCTGCCCAAGCCGATTGCGGTTATGCCCAATTTCAAGGGCGTGGCGCACGAACGCTACAAGTCGGCGGCTTCGGGCGGCAGCGAAATCCGCTGGCTCGGGCGCCCGATCACCCAGCCCATGCCGGTGTGGGTGTCGACCGCCGACAAGGTGGTGACTCTGCCCGCCGCCTGGTGGGTGCCGGCGACCAAGCCCGAAGTGATCGCGCTGCTGAAATTGCACGGCATCGCGTTCGATGTGCTGGCCGAGCAGCGCAGTGTCACGCTCGACATGGTGCGGCTGTCGGGGCCCAAGCTCGGGTCGGCCAGCGAAGGCCATGTGACGTTGCAAGCGGCCGGCTTCACCCATGCGCGGCGGGCCGAAATCTTCCCGGCGGGGTCGGTGCGGGTGCCCTCGGCCCAGCCGCTCGGCCTGCTCGCCGCGGCGATGCTCGAGCCCGAAGGCCCGGATTCGCTGCTGGCGTGGAATTTCTTTCCCGAAATCCTGCAGCGCACCGAATATATCGAAGGCTATGTCATCGCGCCGATGGCCGAACGGATGCTTGCCGCGGACCCGATGCTCAGACGCGAGTTCGAAGCCAGGATCGCCGACGACCCGAAATTCGCAGCCAGTCCCGACGCGCGCTTGTCCTGGTTTTATGAGCGCACGCCCTATTTCGACGAGCGCTTCCTGCTTTATCCGGTCGGCCGCGAGCTCAAGCGATAGCGCGGCGGATCTAGTGGACGAAGCGCGCCACCACGTCGCGGTAGCTTCGCGAAACCTTCACCTGAGCGCCTGAATCCAGCACCAGGAAGCATTCGCCGTTGGTGTGCGGCTTGACCTGCTTGACGAGGTCGAGGTTGACGATGGTCGAGCGGTGGACGCGCTGGAAGCGGCGCGGGTCGAGGCGCTTTTCCAGGTCCTTCATCGTCTCGCGCAGGATCAGCGTGTTGTCGCCGGTCTGGATGCACATGTAATCGCCGGCCGCGTCGATCCGCTCGATGGTGTCGACGTCGACCCGGAAAATCTGCCCCTGGTCCTTGATGTTGATCATCTTTTCAAAGCGGTTGGCGGCGTGCGCATCGCTTGCCCCGTCACCGGTCGCCATCTCCTCGGCGGCCTCCGGGGCGTGCTCGGCGAGGGCCTCTTTCAGCCGCTCGGCTTCCTCGGCGCTGCGCTTCTCGGCGAGGCGCTGGCGGACCCGGTCCATGGTCGCCGCAAGCCGGTCCTCGTCGACCGGCTTCATCAGATAATCGACCGCCTGCGCCTCGAAGGCGCGAAGCGCATGGTCGCCGTAAGCGGTGACGAAGACGAACAATGGCGGCTCCACTTCCATCATCCCCTGGATGACCGAGAAGCCGTCGAAGCCCGGCATCTGGATATCGAGAAAGACGAGATCGGGCTTGTCGGTCTTGATCGCGCGGATCGCCTCGCGCCCGTTGGCGGCGGTGGCGATGATCTCGACGTCGTCATGCGCTTCCAGCCGAAGCCTGAGCCCCTGCGTCGCAAGCGGCTCGTCGTCGACCAGGATGGTGCGGATGCTCATCAGTCCTTGTCTCCGGTTTCGTAGGGGATTTCGACAACAACGCTGAAACCGCCCTGTTCGTTCTTCTTGGTCGTAAAACCATGCGCGCTGCCATAGGCCTGGACCAGCCGCTCGCGGATGTTGGCGAGGCCGACCCCGGTCGACGCGGTTGCCGCGAGGTTAGCACCTTCGCCGTCGCCATTGTCGGCTACTTCGATCCGCACGCCGTCGCCTTCGCGGGTCGCGGTCAGCCAGATGTCGGCGCCAGTTTCGCTCGGCGTCACCGCATATTTGATCGCATTTTCGATCAGCGGCTGAAGCAGCAGCGACGGCAGCCGGGCGCCGATCGTGTCGGGTTCGATGCGGAAGTGCGGGCGCATCCGGTCCTCGAAGCGCATCTTTTCGATCTCGAGGTAGAGTTTCAATGTTTCCACCTCCTGCGCGAGCGTCACCTTGGCCGACGATTCGTTGGCCAGCGTGTAGCGCAGGAAGGATGACAGCCGGGCTAGCATCGCGTTGGCGCGCTCGGTCTGCTTGAGCAGCACCAGGGTCGAGATCGAGTTCAACGTGTTGAACAGGAAGTGCGGGTTGAGCTGGTAGCGAAGCATCGCCAGCTGGGCCGACGACGCCTGGCTTTCAAGCCGCTCGCGCTGGTTAATCTGCTCCTCGAGCAAGATGTAATAATTGATCCCGTAATAAAGCGCGGCCCAGGCGGCGAGCAGCGAGAAATTGAGCAGGATCGCGCCGAGATATTCGAAGCCCACCGGCCGAGAATCGGGCTTGAGGAATGTCGCGTAGCTCCACGTCTCGATCACCGAAAAGGCCATTGACGCAAGCACCACCGAGGCAAGCGACAGGATCACCGTCCACAGCACCCGCATCTTGATCAGCCGGCGGAACAAAGCGCCGATCAGCAGGGTCAGCGAGTAGCCGGTCGCGGTCAGCAGAGCGGTGTGGACCAGCCACATGATGCCCATGCTGTTGGCGAAGCCGGACAGCGAGCGGAGGATGAAATAACCGCTCCAGCCGAGGCTCTGGAGGTACCAGAAGGCGCGATTCTTGTCCTGGAAGAAGGGCGCATCGAGCCCGACGCCCTTTAGGATCGGGCGCGCCGGCGATTCGATTCGAGGCGTCTCGATGCCTCGCGGCGCCTTGGGCGTGCGGCTCTCGGTCAGGGCTATGCTGTCGGTTGCCATCGCCGCCGATATAGGCCGCTGCCTTGGCCATTGCGAGACAGGTCTAACGAGTGCAGTGAGCGCGGCCATGAACCCGTTCCGCTTTGCCGTGGCCGCAGCGGCCGCTTTCAGCCTTGCCGCGCTGGGCGCGTGCAATCCTTCGGACAACCAGGGCAACGCCAGCGAGGCCGCTGACGCCGCGCGGCAGGTGTCGCCGATTTTGACGACGGCGGATGCGGTCGACGTCCACAGCTACGCCAGGCCGCTGGAAGCGCGAGTGACCCACATCGGGCTCGACCTCACCGTCGATTTCGCCGCCAAGCGAATCGGCGGAGTCGCCTCGCTCGACATCGATCGCAGGCCGGACGCCAGGGAAATCATCCTCGACGACAAGGGTCTGGAGATCAGCTCGATCACCGACGGGGGCGGGCAGCCGCTCGACCATAAGGTCGGCGCGACCGACGAGAACCTCGGCGCGCCGCTGGCGATCGCGCTTCGGCCCGACACCAAGCGGATCGTCGTCCGCTACAAGTCGGCGCCAAACTCGGGGGCGTTGCAGTGGCTGACGCCCGAGCAAACCGCCGGCAAGAAGCACCCTTATCTGTTCAGCCAGGGGCAGGCGATTGAGAACCGGAGTTGGATTCCGACTCAGGATTCGCCCGGCATCCGGCAGACCTGGGACGCGACGATCCGGGTTCCGGCGCCGCTGACCGCAGTGATGAGCGCCCAACGCGTCGGCGAGCCCACCACCGAGGGCAATGCGCGGGTGTTCAAGTACAAGATGGCGAACCCGGTCGCACCTTATCTGATCGCCATCGGGGTCGGCGACCTCGCGTTCCAGGAGCTCGGGCCCCGCTCGGGCGTGTGGACCGAGCCGTCGATGCTTGCCGCCGCCGCCAAGGAGCTCGAGGACACCGAGAAGATGATTGACGCGGCGGAAGCCCTGTTCGGTCCGTACCGCTGGGGCCGCTACGACATGCTGGTGCTGCCGCCCTCCTTCCCGTTCGGAGGGATGGAAAACCCCAACCTCACCTTCCTCACCCCGACGTTCATCGCCGGCGACAAGAGCCTGGTAAGCCTGATCGCGCACGAGCTTGCGCACAGCTGGTCGGGCAACCTTGCGACCAACGCTACCTGGGCCGACTTCTGGCTCAACGAAGGCATGACCACTTACGCCACCTACCGGATCGTGGAGTCGATCTACGGGACCGAGGTCGCCGCGCAGCAATATGCGCTCGGAGTCGATTCGCTTAACAAGGAGATCACCACCCTCGGCGGGCCGAGTGGCGCCGACACCCGCCTGCATATCGACCTCAAGGGCCGCAACCCCGATGACGGGCTGACGGAAATTGCCTATGAGAAGGGCGCGGCGTTCCTTCGCAGCATCGAAACCGCGGTCGGGCGCGAGCGTTTCGACGCGTGGCTCAAGGGCTGGTTCGAGCGGCGCGAGTTCGAGCCGGTGACCTCGGCGATCTTTCTCGCCGATATACGCGAGCATCTGGTCAAGGGCGACACCGCCCTCGAGCAGAAATTGATGCTCGACGAATGGGTCAACAACCCGGGCCTTTCCGCCAACATGGTCAAGCCGGATGCCAATGCCTTTGCCGAAGTGGACCGCGCGGTCGGCGAGTTCACTCGCGCCGGCGCCGTTCCATCGCGGGCATGGCCACGCTGGACGACGAGCGAGCGGCTCCGCTTCGTCAACCGCCTGCCGCGCAAGATCGAAGCGCCGAGGCTTCGCGCGCTCGACCAGGCGCTCAATTTGTCGGACACCCGCAACAACGAGGTGCTGTTCGCCTGGCTCAGCCTGGCGGTGGAGAATCGCTACGACCCGGCGGTCCCGGCGCTCGAGCGGTTCCTGACGACCCAGGGCCGGCGCAAGTTCGTGGCGCCGTTGATCGAGGCGCTTTCCAAGGACCGGCAGTGGGGACGGCCGATTGCCGTCCGGGTCTACGCCAAGGCGCGACCGGGCTATCACCCGATTACCACCCGCGGCCTCGACGAGCTTGGCCTTTCGATCTGATTTCTTAACCGCGTTTCAACTCTCTCCTCCTACCGTTCGGCGAGACCAAAGAGCGGGACGCGGATGTACGAAGCCCCAGACCGTTACAAACGGATGATTTCGGCACGCCTGCCGGACGGCGAGTCGCTGGCCTATTCGGCGAGCAAGGCCGCCGACGGCGATGGAAACCGACCTTCGCGCCGCATTGGGCGCAAAGCAGTTCCATTTGGTGTTCCAGCCGCTGATCAAGGCCAAGGACCAGAAACTGATCGGCTTCGAGGCGCTGATCCGCTGGAACCACCCGAAGCGTGGGTTGGTGCCGCCCAACGTCTTCATTCCGGTCGCCGAGGAAATCGGCCTGATGGCCGCCATCGGCGAATGGGTCATCGACGAGGCCTGCAAGGCGGCGGCTTCGTGGCCGGAGAACGTTTCCGTCGCGCTCAACGTCAGCCCCAAGCAGATCATCCTGCCGGCGCTCCCCAATACAGTCAGCGAGGCGCTCGCACGCCACCGTGTGCAGGGGAACCGCATCGAACTGGAAGTGGCCGAAGGCATATTCCTCGGCGACAATGGGCCGACCCTCGACGTCTTGGCACGGCTCCGCCAGCTCGGCCTCGGCATAGCTCTGGACGACTTCGGCACCGGCTATTCGTCGATCGGATATCTGAACAAGGCGATCTTCCACAAGCTGAAGATCGACGGCAGCTTCGTCCGCGAAGCCGGCACCCGGCCGGAGAATGTCGCGATCATCCAGTCGATCGTGCAGCTGGCCAAGAGTTTTCGCACGTCGGTGACGGCCGAAGGCTTTGAAACGCACGAGGACTTCGAGCGCATGCGCGACCTCGGCTGCGACACCATCCAGGGCTATTTGTTCGGCCGGCCGCTGTCTTATGAGCGGGCCAACCAGATGGTGGTCGGGCTTTCGACCAAGCGCATGGCGGGCTGACGCAAGCAACGCTGCCGAACAATATCGCCGGATAATGGATCGCCTTGCGGCCTCCGTTGGTTCTTCGAGACAGAACCGCTGAGGAGCAACCCGTTGATTCGTAAGACACTGATGACATCCGCCGCAGTGTTGGCGCTCGCCGGCTGCGATAACAGCCCGATCAGCTTCGGCCAGGCGGACGATCAGGCGCAAGGCGGCGGAGCCGACTCGCCCGCTGCCCAGCAATTTCGCTCAGCGCTCGCTGAAGCGCCCAAGCACGGGCTGACCACCGACATCTTCTTCAAGGGCGACCTGGCGTCGGCCGGCGAGGGTAAATTGAGGGAAGCGGTGATGTCGCTCGCCTCGGCGCTGGCGATGGGCAAGTCGGACCCGACCAAGCTTCGCGAAGTCTATACGGTCGCTCGGCCCAAGGTCGACGTGAAGGCCGGGTTCGACCAGGCGATCGCGGAGAACCGGGTCGCCGAGTGGCTTGGTTCGCTGGCCCCGCAGACCGACGAATATCGCAAGCTGTCGCAGGCGTTCACACATTACGTGGGTCTCGCCGCCAAAACCCCCGACACCAACATCGCGCCGGGCGAGCCGATCAAGCGCGGTTCGACCGACGCCCGGGTTCCAGCGGTGGTCGCGGCGCTCGAGGCCGGGGGCTACATGGCCGCGCAGCCGCAGCAGCAGGGCCAGACCCAGGCGCCGCAGGCCGGGGCGGACGCAGCGACGACCGGCAATGAATATACGGCGGAAATGGCTGAAGCCGTCAAGCGCATGCAGCAGGACTTCGGCCTCAAGGACGACGGCGTGCTTGGCACTGACACGCTGAAAGCGGTCAACACCAGCGCCAGGGACCGCGCCCGGCAGCTGGCGGTCGCGCTCGAGCGGCTGCGCTGGCTGGAACGCGAGGCGCCGGCGACCCGAATCGACGTCAACACCGCCGCCGCCGTTCTCAATTACTGGCGCGAGGGCCAGATGCTCGACGAGCGCCGGGTCGTCGTCGGGCAGCCCGATTGGGAAACGCCGCAGCTCGGTTCGCCGATCTTCCAGCTGGTCGCCAACCCGACCTGGACCGTCCCGCAATCGATCGAAGAGGATGAGCTGGCGGACAAGAGCCCGGCCTATTTCAGGGCCAACAACATGGTCCGCAAGAACGGCAAGATCGTCCAGCAGCCGGGGCCCACAAACTCGCTGGGCCAGGTCAAGTTCGACATGAAGAACGGCGAGGCGATCTACCTTCACGACACGCCGGCAAAGGCCCTGTTCGCGCAGAATCAGAGGCACAGGAGCCACGGCTGCGTGCGAGTGCACAACGCCGTCCAGTTCGCGCAGATGCTGGCCGAAGAGGACGGCGTCCTCGACAAGTTCAAGGAGGCGATGGAGACCGGCGACGAAACTTCCGTCGACCTCAAGTCCGACATTCCGGTGCGCCTGGTGTACCACACCGCTTACCTCGGCAGCGATGGCAAGATCCATTTCGCCGATGACGCTACGGCTGGGACAATGATGTCGCTGCGGCGCTCGGCTATCAACGCCGCGAGGTGCAGCGGCAGCAGCAGGAAACCGCCGATTTCGGCCCGTAAGCGACGGGCAAATCAGGCTGAACAAACGCGACCGTAACGATTCAGCAACGGCTCATCTGCGTAGCGCATAAATATCGGCAATTTTTGCTGCCGAGGTAAGTATGCGTAGATTCATTCTTGGCCTTCTTCTTGCCACTACCGCCGCCACTCCGGCCATGGCGCAGTCGACGCCAGCCGAGCGCAGGGCCGAGCGAGAAAAAGCACGGGCCGAACGCGCCGACCGTCCAGCGGCTCGCGCGGATCGATCGGAAGCCCGCCCGGAGCGTGGCGAGCGCATCGAACAGCGCCGCGTGCAGGCGCCTGAGCGCACTGTCGCGCCTCGCCAGGTCGAAGGCCCCGCCGTTGCACAACGCGATCGACGCGCCGAGCAGCGCGCCACTCCCCAGCGCGAGCGCTCGACGGTGGAGCAGCGCCGCGAGGCTCGCGACGGCGTCGTTAACTGGCGGCAGGAGCAGCGCGATCAGCTGCGCCAGTCCCGCGCCGACAGGCCTGACCGAGCCGTCGGCCGAATGCCGCGCCCGCGCGTCAGACCGCCGGCCAGCGCTCGGCCAAACGTCCCCGCACCGGCGCCGCGGGCGGTGTCCCGGGTTGCTGGCCCGCAATGGCGGTCGAGCTGGCACAATGACCGCCGTCACGACTGGCGCGACCATCGCCGCCGCTACGGCTCGCTGTTCCGTCTCGGCTTCTACTTCGACCCGTTCGGCTGGAACTATCAGCGCTATGGGCGCGGCTGGCGCTTGTGGCCGAGCTATTACCAAAGCTCCTACTGGCTGAACGACCCGTCGATGTACCGGCTGCCGTACGCGCCGCGCCCGTACAAATGGGTCCGCTATTGGGACGATGCACTGCTGGTCGACACCTACAGCGGCCAAGTGGTCGACGTCGTCCACGACTTCTTCTGGTAGACAGCAGCGTCGCGTTGATCGAAGGGGCGTTGCGGCTTGCCGCGGCGCCCCTCTTTCACGGGGCTCACTCTTTCGGAAGGTCGCCCATGCTCGCCGCTCGAACCCTCGCCATGTCGGTATCGCTCCTCGCCGCTGCCGGCTGCGCGACCGCGCCCGCCCCGCTGTCGCCGCTTGCGGTGGTCGAGGCAGTCCCGCCGGCGCTTCCAGAAGCGACGGCGCAAAGCGAACATGACGAGCTGTTCGCGCTGTTCAAGGCGAGCGACGAAGCTAACCTCGAGCGCAACCCGCTCAGCGCGATCTTCCGCGGCGACCTGCGCTATGCCGACCGCTTTGGCGATTATGTCAGCGACGAATATTATGCGCGCGAGCGGGCTGCGTCCGAAGCCGATCTTGCGGCGCTCGCGAAGATCGAGCGCCCGGTGCTCAGCGCCACCGACCAGCTCGCCTACGACGTGTTCGAATTCCAGACCAAGGACACGCTTCGCGGGCTTCAGCCGGACCTTCTGCAGCTGACCGCGGTCCGGCCGATGAACCACTTCTTCGGCTTCCACACTTTCTATCCGACGTTCGCCAGCGGGCAGGGTGGGGCGCCGTTCAAGACCCTCGCCGACTACGAGAATAATTTGAAGCGGCACCGCGACTTCGCGACCTACCTCGATCGTTCGATCGGCCGTTTTCGCCAAGGCATGCAGAGCGGCGTCGTCGAGACCAAGATGACGGTCCGCAACATGATCGAGCAGCTCGACAATCTGCTCAAGCAAAAGCCCGAGGAATCGGCGCTGTTCGGGCCGGTCAAGAAATTCCCCGACGCGGTTCCGGCGGCCGAGCGGGCTCGGCTGACCGAGGCCCACCGCCAAGCGATCACCGGCGAGCTCTATCCGGCGTTCGCGCGCCTGCGCGATTTCCTCAGAAACGAATATCTGCCCGTCGCCCGCGAGGGATATGGCATCATGTACATGAAGGGCGGGGACGCATTGTACCGCTATCAGGTGCAGTCGACGACGACTCTGCCGTTGGCTCCGGCGGAGATCCACGACATCGGCCTCGGCGAGGTCGCGCGCATCACCTCGGAGATGGACAAGGTTCGCCAAGAGGTCGGCTTCAAGGGGAGCCTCCAGCAGTTCTTCGACCACCTTCGCAGCGACCCGAAGTACAAGATGAAGAGCCGGGAGGCGCTGACCGAACGCTATTATGCGATCGGCAAAACGGTCGATGCGCAGATCGGGCGTTTCTTCTCGACGCTGCCCCGGGCGAAGCTCGAAATCCGGCCCTACGAGCCATTCCGCGAGAAGTTCGAGGCCGGCGGCTCGTACAGCTCGGGCACCCCGGATGGATCGCGGCCCGGCATCTTTTACTTCAATGCTTACGATTTGCCGTCGCGGACCACTCCGGGAATGACCACCCTCTACCTTCACGAGGGCGCTCCGGGGCACCACTTCCAGATCAGCCTGGCGCAGGAAAATGAGGCGCTGCCGTCGTTCATGCGGTTCGGCGGCAACACCGCTTACGTCGAGGGCTGGGCGCTTTATTCCGAGACGCTCGGTTACGAAATGGGTTTCTACAAGGACCCAATCCAGCGCTTCGGCACCTTGTCCGACGAGATGCTTCGGGCGATGCGGCTGGTGGTCGACACCGGAATCCACTCCAAGGGTTGGACCCGCAGCCAGGCGATCGATTACATGATGTCGCACAGCGACATGGGCCGGACCGATGCCACCGCCGAGGTCGAGCGCTACATCGCCATCCCAAGCCAGGCGCTGGCCTACAAGCTCGGCGCGCTGACCATCCAGCGGCTCCGCAAGAAGGCCGAGGCGGAGCTTGGCCCGAAGTTCGACATCAAGGATTTCCACGCCCAGGTGCTGATGACCGGCTCGCTGCCGCTGGCGATCCTCGAGGCGAAGATCGACAGCTGGATCGCGGCGACGAAGACAAGCTAGGAATGGGTGGGGCGCATTCCGCTCGCTTTTTGACGAGCTGAGCGTCTGGACTGCGCGCATTGCGAACTTGCTGGCGCGCGGACTGTGCTAGCCCCGAGGCAAAATGCTCCCGCTCATGTCTGATTTGGGTGGAAAGCGGACATAAGCGCTGCACCCTGGCACAATCCCAGCGATTAGCCGGCGAGCCGATCCTGATGCATTCGAACTGTTACGACAAGGCCGCTCTCCTGCCAGTCATAGATGAGTTCGCCCCCAAGTTGCCCTGAGACACTGCGAGCGATGAGCCGGCTCCCGAAGCCTTTCAAAACAGGCTCCTCCGTGATCGGAGGGCCACCTGTCTCGGCCCAAATGAGGCAAATGTGAGCTCCATCAGTTTTGCTGGATACATCAAGAAACCCTGCTGCACAGGAAAGCGAGCCGTATTTTACGGAGTTGGTCGCTAACTCGTGGATGACCATTGCAAGCGCAGTCGCTGTCCGCTCCCCGACGCCCATCCGTGCGACCGCCACACGGATGCGACCCGAAAAGGCCGCCGTTTCATCATAAGGTGCGAGGAGGACCGACAATAAATCTCCCAGTAGCGCGGCTTTGCCCTGTTCGCCTGGCAGTGGTCGGATGATGTCGTGAGCCCGCCCTAAAGCCGTCAGTCGCAGCGTCAGCTCGCCGGTCATGTCTTCTACTGATTTAGCCGAGCGACCGGTTAGCTGCGTTAGTCCGGTAGCGATGGCCAAGAGGTTTTTGACCCGGTGGCTCATCTCGCCTGCGAGTAGCTCGCTTCCCTCCTCGGCTTGCTTGCGGCCGGTAACGTCGAGAAAGATGCCGAACATGACACGGTCGACGATCCCGGCGTCGGCACCCTGCCCCCGGGCTGAGATCCAGCGAACCTCGTCGCCAAGACAGATGCGAAAGTCGATTTCGTACGATCCGGCGACTGAGCGGGTGGCGGAGAAAGCCGCTCGTACCCTGTCTCGATCGGCAGGATGAATATGAGTGGACAGTTCTTCGAAGCTAACCTTGTCCGCCCACGGCAAGCCCCAAAGGTCGAAGGCGCGCTCATCCATAGCGAACCGATCGTCATCGACGTGCCATGACCAAAGGGTGACGCACGCGGCCTCGATCGCTAGCCGAAGATGCTCCTCCTGCCAGATTGGCGATAGCGGCTTTTCAACGCCCAATGCTTATCCTCTCGATCCCGAGCCGACGCATGTCCGCCTTCGTAATAACACGCAAGTTTGGCGGCTCTATCAGATAGCAAGAATTTAGGCGCCAGCGTCTGATAGGCGATACGGCCGCCGAACCGAACCCGCACGGCCTCAAGCGCGGAGCGCACGGCTTCGTCCTGGCGAGATCGAGCCCGATCGCCTTGGCCGGGCGGGCGAATCCTTCGCTTCGGCGCGATCAAGGCCAACGAGCGTGTATTGCCCGGCAGCCTGCGGATGATTGCACCGCCAATGAATCCGCTTGCTCCGGTGATCAGCGCCACGTCGTTTTTAGCCATCGTCCTTGCTCCTCTTTGCATCCGCCTTTTTGCCGCGCCGCCGCCGCGGTCCGGCCTCAGCTCGGGCTGGAACGGAGATATTTGATCAAGGCCGCGACCCCGAGCAGGAGCGCGATCGCAATCAGAAACCAGACGGCACCCATCGCGATCATCATCGGCCCCGAGCATTTCATCATCATCATCGTCAGTTCCTTTCTCTTCGTGCGACCGGAGAGCCGCACCAGTCCTGGTTCAAATCAAGTCAATTGCGGTTGGGCGGCCGAAGCGACGGCCGGTCCCTCTTCCTCATCCTCCGCCGCGCGAAGGAAACGCTTGACGCCGAGCAGCTTGTAGATGGCTGGCAAGACAAACAAGGACAGCAGAGGTGCCGTGATCATCCCGCCGATCATGGGTGCCGCTAGCCGCTGCATGACTTCGGAGCCGGTGCCCGTACCAATAAGCAGGGGGAAGAGCCCGGCGAGGATCACGGCCGCAGTCATCGCCTTAGGCCGCACGCGAAGGACCGCGCCTTCCATTAGCGCATCATCAAGGTCCTCCGGTTTGGAGAATTGCCCGGCGGCAATGCGCTCCTGGATCGAGCGATCGAGATAGACCAGCATGATAACCCCGAATTCCGCAGCGAGCCCCGCCAGAGCGATAAAGCCCACGGCTGTCGCCATCGAAAAGGCGTGGCCCATTAGATAGACCAGCCACAGGCCGCCAACGAGCGCGAACGGCAGCGTCAGGAGGACGATGAGCGCCTCGCGAGAACGCTTGAATGCCATGTAGAGGAGCAGAAAGATGACTGCGATCGTCGCCGGTACGATCCACATCAGCCGCCTGGAGGCGCGCTCGGCATATTCGAACTGCCCGGACCAGGCGAGCGAATAGCCGGGCGGCATCTTGACCTGCTCCGCAACCTTGTCGCGGGCTTCGTTGACGAAGCCGACGATGTCGCGGTCGCGGACATCGACATAGACCCAGGCCGAAGGCCTGGCGT
>JBBJOG010000009.1:0-108232 GCA_037721775.1 Sphingomicrobium sp.
TGATGCGGCTGCTGATGCAGCCGAGGCCGCTGATGCGAATGCTGTAGTGCAGCGTGCGGAAGCGAACGCCGCTGATGCGGCTGCTGATGCAGCCGAGGCCGCTGATGCGAATGCTATAGTGCAGCGTCAGCAAGCGGATGCTGCTGCTGCGCAGGTGATCGTAGAGCAGGCGGATGTGACGGCTGCAGAAATAGCGCTCGAAACGGCAAATCCCGGTATCGATGTAATCGTGAATCCAAACAACACCGTCACCGTCACCGACGGCGTCAATTTTGCTCAATTGATTGTTCGGAATCCTGTTACGGGCGACTTGGAGCTTACCATCCCCGCCGGCAACCCCGAAGTTGATGACCTTCTGCTCCAACTTCAGGAGCTGGAGGCGGCTCAGGAGATCGCTGCACAGGAGGAGGCTGAGGCTGTAGCGGCTGAGCTGCTTGCTGCGCAGACCGATGCTGTCATTCTTCGAAACTTTGCTAACCAGCAGGATGCTGAGGCTGACGTTGCTGAGGCGAATGCTGCGCTGACGGATGCTCTCGCTCTTCGGGCGTTCGCTAACCAGCAGGAGGCTGAGGCTGTCCTTGCTGAGGCGAATGCTGCGCTGACGGATGCTCCCGCTCTTCGGGCGTTCGCTAACCAGCAGGAGGTTGAGGCTGTAGCGGCTGAGCAGCTTGCTGCACAGACCGATGCTGGCGCTCTTCGGGCGAATGCTAACCTGCAGGAGGCTGAGGCTGTCGTTGCTGAGGCGAATGCTGCGCTGACGAATGCTCCCGCTCTTCGGGCGGCTGCTAACCAGCAGGAGGCTGAGGCTGTCGCTGCTGAGAATGCTGCGCAGACGGATGCTGCCGCTCTTCGGGCGTTTGCTAACCAGCAGGAGGCTGAGGCTCAAGCTTCAGAGACCAATCTCGCGCTGCAGCAGGCGGAGTTGCTTGTTGCTCAGCAGTTGCTCATTCAACAGCAGGGGGTTGTGAATACACTCGATCCTGGCGGTGTTATCCGCGCTGAGTTCCTGGCTGCCCAAGGTAATCTGGCGGTCCAAGAAGCTGAGCTACGTGCCGCTGTCGAAGCATTCGAAGAGCGCCTGGAATTGATCGAGGAGTGCGAGGAGGCTCGCGACCTCGCTGACGAGGCTGGGCGCCTTGAAGGCATTCGCGACGATGCCAGGGACGACCTCGTTGATGATTTCGGATTTGAGACGGTGCAGATAGTCGACAACGACCAAGTCGACGAGCAGGCGACTGCTGGCGACGATGCCTTCATCTTTGCCAGTGAAGACGGACTCTCTGAGTTCAACGTGATCAATAACTTCGGTGATCAGGGCAACGATGTCCTGTTCGTTGGTGACGGGACTACTGGTGAAGGGTTTACTCTTGTACGCATTCCACAAGGTGTTGAGGTAGGCGTAGATGAGGTCGGAGACCCCAATGCTCTGGAGATCTTCATCCAGCAGCAGGGCGACGACACGGTGCTGTTTATCGAAGAACGGCCCTTCGGCGGTAGCGCCACGCAGGGTGGCTTCAATGGTGACATCATCGTGCTCAGTGGAACTGATGCCGACGAAGTCAATCTTACTAGCCAAGGCTTGATCGTCACCGACTCCTTCAGCACGACCGGCGCGTAAGAGGGCGGGGCGCGAGCGCCCTCTCCCTTCAAGAGACAAGCCCCCGGCCTCATCGGCCGGGGGCTTTCTTTTGCGCCCGGCCGAGGCGATGCGGCAGACGCCCGGCGCGAACCCAGGTTGAGCCCAGCTCGCAACCGTGGCAAAAGTACACTGCCTGGGGAGACCAGCGGGCCTTGATGTGAGCCCTAGGTGGGTTCAGACCGCAGACAGGAAACGATCACTAGGACACAATGTCCAGAGATCTTGGGGGTTTGCTTGATTTCATCGATCCGCAGCAAGTTGCTTGACGCCAAGGCGCGCGTTCCGAAGGGACGCCGGCCCTACGCTCTCGCGCTCGCCGCAGGGGCGGTTCTTGCTCTCGGGCCCGCGGCTTTGGAGCAATCCGCAGCAGCTCGCGTGACGCTAACCACATCGGCCGGCCGTACGCTTGTCGGCCCTTCCTTGATGCCATTGACCCGCAAGGAAGCGGCTCGCCGCAACGCCAGCGTCGCCATAGAAACAAACGTCGGTCCCGCGGCACGGCCGTTCATGTCGGCCGCCTACGCCGACAGCGCTGCCGTCCGCGCGCTCGATTGCCTGGCGACCGCCGTCTACTACGAAGCCGCGTCGGAGCCCCTCGATACCCAGCGCGCTGTTGCCCAGGTGGTGCTCAACCGGATGCGGCACGCCAGCTATCCGAGCAGCATCTGCGGGGTCGTGTTCGAGGGATCGAGTCGCCGGACCGGCTGCCAGTTCACCTTCACCTGCGACGGCGCCCTCCAGCGGCGTCGCCCGGACTCGGCCGGCTGGCGTACGGCTACTCGTATCGCCGCCCAGGCACTGGCCGGCTACGTTCACGCGCCGGTCGGGCTCGCGACCCACTTCCACGCCGACTGGGTGGTTCCCTACTGGAGCACCAGCCTGGCCAAGGTCGGGAAGATCGGAACGACGATCTTCTACCGCTGGCGCGGATCCGCAAGCCACGCGAGCGCCTTCAAGAATCGCTATTCGGGCGTCGAGCCGACGATCTTCCCCGCGCCTTCGGAGCAGGAAGCGCAATCGCTCGAGCCAATGCCCGAGCTCGCCGAAATCCCGGTGAGCTACAAGGACGAGGCGCAGGCGGCGGCGAAAGTCGACGATTTCGGCCTTCTGGACTATGCGGTCAAGTCGGCGCCGGCGCCGATGGAGGCGCGAAATCCGCTTCTCGCGGAAGCGGTCGTGGCTGCTTCGCAGGCGGGCGCCAAGTCGGGATCAGCTGAACGCTAACTGCGCACCACGGCGCAAACGATAGATTGTGAGGACTTTGTGGAAGACATCACGCTCGCGGTGGTCAGCCCTGACGAGAAGACGGACGCCGTCATGAAGGCTCAATCGATGCCGGCACTTACCGGAAACGGCGAGTTGGATCTCCATTGTGGCGCTTGCGCGCAGGTGCTGGCCAAGAACCTCACCGCCGAGGCGATCGCCAACACCTTCGACACGGACCGGCGCCTTTTACTCCAGTGCGTGTGCGGTGCGCACAATCTGGTGAGGGAAGCAAAGAGCAGCACCACAACGGTGAACTAAAACGGATCGGGTTCCCCTCGTCAGCTCGACGAGCAGGCGTGTAGTGTTACTTGATGAAAGCGGACGCAGCAAAGGGGCAGTCGCGAAATCTCGCGGCTGCCCCTTCTGCTCCCGTGAATGCGTCAGTTAGCCGCGTTCGCCCATCGGCGCCTGCATCGGCGGCGGCGGCGGTGGCGGCGCCATCATGTTGGTGCCAAGCGCGGTCCAGCGCGAGGCGACCTGGCACTGGCTGACCATCGTCACCGGCTGTCCAGACTGGAACGGGGCCGCGTAATTCCAGCAGTCCCGGTTTGTCGCGGTGCTCATGCAGAGTTGGTTGCCCGACGCCGTCCAGGTCGCCGGAACCACCATTCCGCCCGGCGACGTGATGCGCGCCGCACCACCCTGGTCGAAATAGATGGTGTTGGTCACGCCGTTGGTCTCGGCCTGGATTGACTGCCCGGCGATCTCTGATCCAGGCACCCACATTTGCGCCATTCCGGCGCTGAGCGGGGTTGCGGCCAGGGCGACTGTAGCGAGCGCCCTAAGAATAATACGGTTTTTCACGGAAACCTCCTTCGAGTTCAGCAAGCCTTGGGGTATCAGAATAAGCGCGGCGTTCAACACAAATTTATTCGACCTTGGTTGCTATCGCAATGGCTGAAGCGGCCAGGACAGTCGCGCGACGGGTTAAGGCCTCCTACCTGCGGTGGAGTTCGGCGAGCAGGGAGGGCGCCGGATAGATCACCTTTAGCGCCTCCTCGATCGCGTCCGTCGACACCACCACCGTCCGGTTGAGCGTTCCATCGTAGCCGTAATTGCCGCCCAGCGAGGATGTTGCCGTCGAAGGCCGCGCCGATCACGGTCCCGGCGCGGTCGATCACCGGCGATCCGCTATTGCCGCCGATAATGTCGTTGGTGGTGACGAAGTCGTAGGCGGCGTTCTTGTCGATCCGCGCCTGGTTGGCGGCGAAAGCCTTGGGAAGGTCGAATGGTTCGGCGCCGGTCGCGCGATCGAAGGTACCGCCCATCGTCGTCATGATCGGCACCTGGCTGCCGCTCTCCTTCCAGCCGGCGACGCGGCCGTAGCTGATCCGCAAGGTGAAGGTGGCATCCGGGTAGAGGGTGTCGCCATAAGCGGCGAAGCGGGCGTCGGCGAGCCTGGCGCCGGCGGCGGTCAGCGGCGCGTCGACCTGCGCGTCGAAGCGCTGTTGAAGTGCACGGTCGTTGGCGTCGATGCGGCGGGCATAGACGATCATCGGATCTTTGGACGCATCGATCGCGGCCTGGCCGCCTTCCCACAGGGCCTTGCGGACGGCGGGGCTGGCCAGCCGGCTGCCCTCGACCAGCCGCTTGGACAGTGCTTCCGGCGATTCCCGGCCGAGCAGCAAGCGGGTCTGCGGATCATCGGCGCCGAGATATTCGCGCGCTTTCGACAGCGACCACTTCATCATCAGCTCGTCGAGCCACGGGTAGATCGGACGGTCGTCAATTAGCCGCTTTTCGACCAGAGGCAGCGCGCTATCGCTGTAGCCCGGCAGCCGCTCGGCATTCGGCTTGGTCCGCTCGGCCGCCGCGCGAACCAGCGAAAGCGCATAACCGAACAGGTCTCCGGAAGGAGTCGAGAAGCGGTCGGCGACGTAGAATTCGCGGTAGGCCCGCATCGCATTGGCGGTTTCGGTCCATGGATCGCCGATGCCGGGATTGCTTGCCGCTTTCCCCTTCAGGTCCGCCTCGGCCGCAGCCAGGCGGGCGACGAACGCGGGATCGTTGAGCGCCTTGGTGCGACCGATGAAGACCTTGAGGCTATTTTCGATCCCACCGAGCGTTTCCGCAGCTTCGCGCGCCCGGGCCGGGCTTTGCTCCATCGCTGCAATCAGGCGCCCGCGAAGCTCGGAGTAGATCGCCAGCGTTATCGGCAGCGCCGCTTCGCGCTGGAAGGCCAGCTGATCTGACGTGATCAGGCGCTGCGTCGAGCCCGGGTTGCCGACGACGAAGCTGATCTCGCCCTCGACCGGCGGGCGCGGGTTCCATTGCAGGTGCGCCGGGGTCGCAGCAGGGCGGCCGTTCTCATAAGCGCGCAGGAAACTCGCATCCATCGAATAGCGCGGGAAGTTGAAGTTGTCTGGATCCCCGCCGAACTGGGCGGCCTGTGCTTCGGGTGCCCAGGACAGCCGGATATCCGAATATTTGCGGTAGGTGTAGAGCCGGTACTGCCCGCCGCCGTACAGCGACACCACCTGGCAGCGGGTGCGCTCGGTGTCGGGGCACCTCGATTTCTCCAGTTCGGCGACCGCGGCCGTGCGGGCCTTTACCACCGCTTCTCCAGTCGCGTTTCCGATCGCGGACTTCACTTGGCCAGTGACATCCCCGATCGCGGTCACGACTTCGGCCTGCTGCCCGGCGCACTTGAGCTCGCGCGGCCGCGAGGCGGCGGTGAAGCCCTTGGCGAGGATATTGTTCGCTGCGGTCGAATTGTCCTCGATGCACGAGGAGACGCAATGGTGATTTGTCAGGATCAAGCCATCTGCGGACACAAAGCTTGCCGAGCAGCCGCCGGTCAGCCGGACTGAAGCGGCGCGAACCCGGTCGAGCCAGGCCTGGTCAGGCGCCCAGCCATATTCCGCGCGAAGCTTAGCGAACGGAAAGGCGTCGAACGTCCACATCCCTTCGTCGGCCCGAGCCGCGGATAGCGGCAGAGCGATGAGGGTAAGCAAGGCGGCGGCGCGGGTCGGCAGTGGCACGGTTCAGGTCTCCGAAAAAGATCCGCGACAGCCTGCTCGGAAACACCCCTGCGCAAGCGGCCGGCACATAGCAAAAGAAGCGCGGCGCGTGGCGCCGAGCCTCCCTTTGTCAATTTGCTGCTGGCCTAGCCCTGCGGCTTGGCGGCCCGCTTTTGCTGGCGCATTTGCCGCCGCTCGTCGGGCGTGACGGTCCCGTCGCGATTGGCGTCGGCCGAATCGAAATGCTGCAACGACATCGCGGTCGCTTCCTGCAAGGTCATCCGGCCGTCCTTGTTGGCGTCGCCCATTGCGAACATCCGGCCGGCAGAACCACCCGCCCGCTTTGCGCCCAAGGCTGCCATCCGCTGGCCGCGCATGGCGCGCACGGAATCGAACTCGGCGCGGCTGATCGTTCCGTCGCGGTTGGCGTCGCCGCGTTCGAACATCCCGCCCCTGGCGACGGCACGAGCCTTGACCGGCCTGCCGTCGGTCCGGGCAGCGACCGCGGTCCGCGCGGCCTCTGCCTCGGCGCGGGTCACCTGGCCGTCGCGGTTGGCGTCGAGCCGGGCGAACATCGCCGCCGGATCGCGCTGCTGCGCGCGCTTGGCGAAACGCTGCGCCATCTTCGCCGCACGCTGCTGCATCCTCTGCGAACGCTGTCCGGCGACCGCTTGTGCCTCCGCCTCGGTGACGAAACCGTCCTTGTTGACGTCGAGGCGGGCGAAACGCCGCTGCGCCATCTGGCTGACGGCGGCGCGGTTCATCGCCTTCATCGCCTTGCGTTGCGCCGGTGGAGCGGCTTGCGCCGGAGATGCAACTTGCGCCGGAGCGGCGGTCTGGGCCAGCGCCGGCGCGACGCTGGCGACTGCGACGGTCGCGGTAGCGGCAAGCAAAAGCTTTTTCATTTCGCTAAAAAACTCCTTGAAACGATGGCCAGGGAGTTAGCCGGCCGGTGATTTACTGG
Organism: Sphingomicrobium sp.; assembly: GCA_037721775.1. Classification (GTDB taxonomy): domain Bacteria; phylum Pseudomonadota; class Alphaproteobacteria; order Sphingomonadales; family Sphingomonadaceae; genus Sphingomicrobium. The sequence continues at coordinate 6,830 of JBBJOG010000009.1, forward strand.
GCTTGAATGGGCTTGAGCCGGATAACGCATCCTCGGGCGGCGGAGATAAGCGTTGCCATCGGCCCAAGTCGCGGCAAAGGCGGGCGCCAAGCAGCCGCCATGCCAGTTATCCGTCCTTCAACCAGCACCGAAGCGAACCCCGACCGCGGCTGGTGGGAGCATCCAGGCGTCCTGCTGGCGCTGGTTGCTTTGTCGGCCGTCCCTTTGCTGTACCCGAAGATCCCGCCGCTGGTTGACCTGCTCGGGCACATGGGCCGCTATCGGGTCCAGCTCAACATCGATAACTCTCCGTTCCTGCAGCAATATTACACTTACCGCTGGGCGGCGATCGGCAACCTCGGGGTCGATCTTCTGATCGTCCCGCTACGCCATCTGGTTGGGCTCGAAGCCGGGTTGAAGGTGATCGTCGTGGCGATCCCGCCGCTGACCGTCGCCGGTTTCCTGTGGGTCGCCCGCGAGGTCCACGGCCGGATCCCGCCGACGACTCTGTTCGCGCTGCCGTTCGCGCTGGGATTCCCGTTCCTGTTCGGTTTCGTCAATTTCGCGTTGTCGATGGCGTTGGCGTTCCTTGCCTTCGCGCTGTGGCTTCGGCTCGGCCGGATCGGCCGCACCGGGGTTCGAGCTTTGCTGTTCGTCCCGATTTCAATCCTCATCTTCTTCACCCACACCTACGGCTGGGGAGCGCTCGGGCTGCTGTGCTTTTCCGCCGAGGCGGTGCGGATGCACGATCGCGGCCGGCCGTGGCTCCGAGCGGGAATCGAGGCCGCGGTCCATGCGGCGGTGATGGCGCTGCCGCTGCTGATCATGGTCGGCTGGCGGACCGAGACCCACGGGACCTTCACCGCCGGCTGGTTCAACTGGGCGTATAAATGGGAGTGGGTCTATTCGGCCCTTCGCGACCGCTGGCGGCTGTTCGACCTCGCCTCGCTGATTGCCGCAGGGCTGGTCGTGGTGCTGGCGGTGGCCATTCGCAAGCTCGAATTCTCGCGCAACCTCGCTTTCTCGGCGCTGGTCCTGCTCGCCGCTTTCCTGCTGCTGCCAAGGCTCATCTTCGGCTCGGCCTACGCCGACATGCGCCTGGTCCCTTACTTGATGGCGGTGGCGCTGATCGCGATTCGGTATCGCGGCGACTGGAAGGGCACGACGGCAACCGCTTTTGCCATCGGCGGCCTGCTCTTCGTCGGCGTTCGCATCGGCGCGACGACCGCCAGCCTGGCAATCGCCGCCGATAACCAGCAGGCGCGGCTGGCCGCGATCGCAAGCATCCCGCACGGCGCCCGGGTGGCGACACTGGTCGGCCGCCCGTGCCCCGATTCGTGGGCGCTTCCGCGCAATACGCATCTCGGCGCAATGGTCATCGTCCGCCGCCACGGTTTCTCCAACGACCAATGGGTGATCGAAGGCGCCAATTTGCTCGGCCTCAACTATCGCGGCGCTGGGGCCTTTTCCGCCGATCCGTCGCAGATGGTGCAGCCCAACGCCTGCAGCCAACGCGAATTTTGGCCGATCGACCATTCGCTGCGCCGACTTCCGCAGGGCGCGTTCGACTATCTGTGGCTGGTCGACGCGCCGCCGTTCGACCAGCGGCTGACCCAAAGCATGCAGATGGTCTGGCGCGGCGAGGGCTCGATACTCTATCGTCTGCCGCGATGACCGCGCTTTCCATCGTTGTTCCCTGCTTCAACGAGGAGCTTTGCCTGGAGGCGCTTCACCAGCGGCTGGGGGCCGCCGCTCGCTTATGCTTCGGCAGCGACTATGAAATCCTGCTGATCAACGACGGATCGAGCGACGCAAGCTGGCCCAAGATGCAGCAGCTGGCGGCAGGCGACCCCAGGCTGATTGCGGTCAACCTGTCGCGCAACCACGGCCACCAGCTGGCGCTGACCGCCGGCCTCGACCTCGCCCGCGGCGACCTCATCCTGATCATCGACGCCGACCTCCAGGACCCGCCCGAGCTGCTCGGCGAGATGGTCGAGACGATGCGCCGTGAAGGCGCCGACGTGGTCTATGGAGTGCGCAAGAGCCGCGCCGGAGAAACGAGGTTCAAGCGTGCCACCGCCCACGGTTTCTATCGGCTGCTGGCGCGCGCCACCGACGTCGACATCCCGCTCGACGCCGGCGATTTCCGGCTGATGAGCAGGCGCGCGCTCGACGTCTTCCTGGCGATGCCCGAGCAGGCGCGATTCATCCGCGGGATGGTCGCCTGGATCGGATTCAAGCAGGTGCCGATCGCCTACGACCGCAGCGTGCGTCACGCCGGGGAAACCAAATATCCGCTGTCGAAGATGCTTCGCTTCGCCTTCGATGCGCTGACCGGCTTCTCCTCGGCGCCATTGAAGTTCGCCAGCCACGCCGGGCTGGCGCTGTCGATCGGGTCGGTCATCCTCATCCTCTACATCGTCGGCGGCTGGCTTGCCGGGCGGAGCATTCCCGGCTGGACTTCGCTGATGCTGGTCGTCGTCGTGCTCGGCGCGGTGCAGATGTTCGTCCTCGCGCTCATGGGCGAATATATCGGGCGCTTGTACAATGAGGCCAAGCGGCGGCCGCTCTATATCGTCAAGGAGATCGCCGGCGCCGACGACCGCAAGGGGCGCCTCGGTCAGGTCGCGGACGCGACCGCGAACAGCGACAGCCCGATCGGCATCGCCAGCCTTCCGGCCAAATAACGCTCGGCGCCGAACGCTTTTTCGAACGCCCAGTTGACCGGCTTTGGCGGCAGCGCATCCTCGCCGCCGCCGCGCCCCGTGAGCTTGCCGGCAAGGCGCGCCGCGACCGCCAGCGGGAACAGCAGGCTGTTGAAGTAACCGATCGACTGCAGCTTGAGCGGCGAGCATTCGACCAATGTTCGAAGCGCGCGTTTGGAGTAACGGCGCTGGTGATGGTTGAGCTCGTCATGCGCCGACCACAGCCACTGGTGCGCGGGGACGGCGATGACCAGCTTGCCGCCGGGCTTCAGGCAAGCGGCGAGCGCGCTTATTGCCGCCACGTCGTCGTTGATATGCTCGATCACGTCGAAGGCGCCGATCAGGTCGTAATGCCCTCTGGGAATATCGGCCAGCTCGGGCAGCGGCGAGTCGCTCACCGCCCACCCCAGCCGCTCCTCGGCGATCGCCCGGGCCGCCGGATCGACCTCTATGGCGTCGACATGGCCGAAGCGTCCGAGCATCGCCAAATTATGGCCGGTGCCGCAGCCGACTTCCAGCAGCCGGGCGTCAGGCGGAAGGTCGCCGGACCGGCGGATCAGCGCCTCGAGCACTTTTCGGCGCGCGCGGTACCACCAGTGGAGCTCGTCGAGCTCGGCCATGCGGTCGTAAACCACCCGCTCCATCAGGCGAAAACCCATTGGCGGTTGAGGATGAACGTAACCGCCGGAGTGACAAACAGCATCGGCAGGATCGGCCAGGCGGGGCTCAGGGCCAGCAGCCCGGTCAAAAGCGCGATCCAGCCGCTGTTGAGCGCCAGGCTGATCAGCGACACGACGACGAACTTGACGCTGGTCGAGCGGCTGCGGGTGCCATGGTCGCGAAAGCTCCAGCGGCTGTGCATCACATAGCCCGTCGCCATCGCGGCGAGGTAAGCGAGCAGGTTGGCCAGTTGCGGATGCCAATCGAGGACCAGCGCGGCGAGGGCGTAGACGCCGACGCCAAGCGCCGTGACCAGCGCGCCAGTGACGATGAAACGCATCAGCTGGGCCAGCATCTCGCGCCGCTGCGGAGGAAGTCGATCGATCACCAGCCTCGTCCCGCTGCAGCGCCGAGCGTGCTTGCCCTTTGAAGCACAGGGGCTAGAGCGCGAAAAATGGGGGAAGGCAAGGACGAGCTGAACATCGGGAGCGTCCTGGCGCTGGCCGACCGTTATTGGAAGTGGCAGGTGGTGCTCGCCTGGCTGCTGCTGTCGGCGTGGTTCCTCTTCAACCGCTGGGACCAGCTTCAGGCGTTCGCGCTTGGCGATACCGACGACAATATGCGGATGAGCCAGGTTCGCGCGCTGCTGGCCGGGCAGGACTGGTTCGATCTTCGCCAGCACCGCCTGGCCGGATCCAACATCCACTGGAGCCACCTCGTCGACCTTCCGCTTGGCGGCCTGATCCTGCTGCTCCGACCGTTCGTCGGCGGGGCCCAGGCGGAGCTGGTCGCGGCCGCGCTGGCGCCGCTGCTGCCCTATCTGGTGATGCTGTTCGGCGTATCTCTGACCGCCCGCCGCTTGATCCACCCGAGCGCCTATCTACTGGCGATCCTGGCTTTGGTGTTCGCTCCATCGGCCAACGGCATGTTCATGCCCGACCGGCTCGACCACCACGGCTGGCAGCTTGCGTTGCTGTCGCTCGCCATTGCCGGGCTGGCGGACCCCAGGCGCGCACGCGGCGGAGCGACGCTCGGGGTTGCCACGGCGCTGTCGCTAGCGATCGGGTTGGAGCTGCTCATCTATCTGGCGCTGGCCGGGGCGGCGACGGTGCTGTTCTGGATCGACGATGCAGCGCAGCGGCGGCGGTTGCTTGGCTATGCAGTCACGCTGGGCGGCGGCGTCGGGCTCTCGTTCCTGCTGTTCGCGTCTTACGCCAATCGCGCCGCGGTCTGCGATGCGCTGTCGCCGGTGTGGCTGTCCGACGCGCTGCTGGGCGCGGCGCTGCTGGTCGGCATCGCCTGGCTGTCGCCCGGCGACTGGAAGCGCCGGCTGGCGCTGGCGGCGGCCGCGGGGGTCGTGGTCGCGGCCTTCCACGCGGTCAGCTGGCCGCAATGCCTGCAGCGGCTGGAGGGTGTTTCGCCCGAAGTCCATGACCTGTGGCTAAGCCACGTGCGCGAGGCCCGGCCGGTCCATCGACACGGCTGGCATGTCGCTTCGATGATCCTGGCGCTGCCGGTGACCGGGGCGATCGGCTGGGCATTGCTCGCCTGGCGCAACCGGATCGACCGCGACCTCTTCCGCCGCACGCTCGCCGCCGCCGTCCCGGCGATCGCCGCGCTGTTGCTGCTATTCTGGCAAACCCGGACCGGCCCGGCGGCGCAGATGATGAGCGTGATCGGCGCTGCAGCGATCGTCTGGGTCCTCGTCCCGGTCTTCGCAAAGTCCCGCCATTTCGCGCTGCAGTTGCTTGGCCTGTCGGCGGTAATTCTCATCGGTTCGGGCGCGCTGATGCCGCTGACGTCCAACTTCATTCCGCCGAAGAAAGTGACGGAGCGCGAAATCGCCATCGGCAAGGCCAACCGACTGTGCAACTTCATCGGCTCCTACCGGGAAATTGGAAAGCTGCCCAAAGGCGTGGTTTTCACCTTCCTCGACACCGCCCCGCGGCTCATCACGGTGACTCACCACAATTCGATTTCCGGCCCCTATCACCGCAACGGGGAGCAGATCGCCGATGTGATGAACGCGTTCCGCGGCTCGGCCGAGCAGGCGCGTGCCATCGTCGCCAAATATCGCTCGGATTATCTGCTGATCTGCCCCAACTCCTCGACCACGACGATTTTCAGCGCCGAGGCTCCGGGCGGCTTTTACGCCCAGCTGCACAAAGGGCAGGTGCCGGGCTGGCTGACGCCAATTGAGCTGCCCGAGGATTCGCCTTTTCGGATCTGGCGAGTCGCCCGCTAGACCCCGAAGCTTTCGCGGATCCCGTCGACCACGAACTGCGCGGCGAGCGCTGCCAGGATGACACCGAGCACGCGGGTGATCATCGCTTCGATCCGCTCGCCAAGCAGCCGCATCAGCGGCCCGGAGGCGAGCAACGAGACCATGGTCACAAGCACCACCAGCGCCATCGCCCCGAGGACCACGCCGATCTCCGCCAGGCCGTCGGCGCGAGAGACCAACAGCATCGAGGTGGCGATCGAGCCCGGTCCGGCGATCATCGGGATCGCCATCGGGAACACCGAGATGTCCTCGACGCCTTCGACCGATTGAGCGCGGTCCTCGCGGCGCTGGGTGCGCCTTTCAAACACCATTTCCAGCGCGATCAGGAACAGCATGATTCCGCCGGCAATGCGGAAGCTTGCCAGGCTGATCCCGAGCGCTTGGAGCATCGGCTTTCCGAGCACGGCGAAGAACAACAGGATCGCGCCGCCGATGATCGCCGAGCGGATCGCCATCGAGCGGCGGTGGGCGGCGTCGGCGCCGCGCGTCAGGCTGGCGAAGATCGGCACGCAGCCCGGCGGGTCGATGACCACCAGGAACGTCACCAGCGCCGATCCGAACAGCTCGAGCATCACAGGCCTTCCGGGTCTGCAAGCCCCGCGCGCCGGTGCGCGGCGACGGCGGTGTTCCTGAGCAGCATGGCGATCGTCATCGGCCCGACGCCGCCCGGGACCGGGGTAATCGCCGAGGCGACTCCGGCCGCTTCATCGAACGCGACATCGCCGACCAGCCGAATCTTGCCGTCGGCGGCGGGAACCCGGTTGATGCCGACGTCGATCACCACCGCGCCCGGCTTGATCCAGCCGCCCTTGACCATCTCGGCGCGGCCAACCGCGGCGACGACGATGTCGGCCCGGCGCACGACGTCCGGCAGGTCGCGAGTTCGCGAATGGGCGATGGTCACCGTCGCGCTTTCGCCGAGCAAAAGCATCGCCATCGGCTTGCCGACGATGTTGGAGCGGCCGATCACCACTGCATCCCTGCCGGCGAGGTCGCCGAGCTCGCTCTTCAGCAAATGCAGGCAGCCCAACGGCGTGCACGGCACCAGTGCGCCGAGCCCGGTCGCCAGCTGCCCCGCATTGACCGGATGGAAGCCATCGACGTCCTTGGCCGGATCGATCGCCGAGATGATCCGGTCGGAATCGATTTGGCGGGGCAGCGGCAACTGGACGAGGATTCCGTCAACGCGGTCGTCGGCGTTGAGCTGGCGCACGATCTCCAGCAGCTCGGCCTCGCTGGCGGTGTCAGCAAGATTGTGGGAAAAACCCTCCATCCCGGCTTCGGCCGTCGCCTTGACCTTGGAGCGCACGTAGACCGCGCTGGCCGGGTCCTCGCCGACCAGAACGGTGGCGAGGCCGGGCGCTCGGCCGATTCGCCGGCGGAAGTCTGCGGCGATCTCGGCCACCTTCGCCCGGACCGCCGCCGCGGCAGCTTTCCCGTCAATCCGCTTCGCGGTCATTCGTAAGCGATGTCCGTTGCCACTCCCCCGAGCAGCATGCGCAAGATCTGGATCAGCAGCAGCAGCACCAGCGGCGAGAAATCGATTCCGCCGAAATCGGGCATGAACCGGCGGATCGGCCGGTACAGAGGCGCGGTGATGCGGTCGAGCGAGGACAAAAAGGCGCGGACCCCGCCGGAGCTGGTGTTGAGCACGTTGAAGGCGACCAGCCAGCTGAGGATCACCTGGCCGATGATCACCCAGCCGAGCACGCGCAGCAGCAAATCGAGAATCTGGAAAAAGGCGAGCAGCATCAGCGCCGCTTAGCCGCATGGGGACGCCCCCGCAAATGCCATTGGCTAGGGAGCAACGCGGTTGGGCTGCGCCTCCGCCAGGACGATCGAGAAATCCCCGTTGGCATCAGTCCATTCGTCGACCGGCGTCCAGCCGCCCGCGAGAAGCAGCATCCGGGCGCCGCGGCGTCCGTATTTGTGGCTGTTCTCGGTGTGGATCGTCTCGTCCGTCTTGAACGCGAACCCGCGCCCGGCAATTGTGAACTCGACGTCGCGGGTCGCCACCAGATGCATTTCGATGCGCGACAACATGTCGTTCCAGCGCACCTCGTGGCGGAAGGCGTCGAGCGGGATAGTCGCGTCGAGCTCGCCGTTGATCCGCTCGAGCAGGTTGAGGTTGAAGCTGGCGGTAATGCCTTCAGGCTCGTTATAGGCGGCCCGCAGCCTTTCGATCGGTTTCACCCGGTCCATGCCGATCAGCAGCAAGGCGCCGATCCCGAGCAGCTCGCGAAAATGCCGAAGCAAATCGGTAGCGCTTCGAGGCACGAAATTGCCGATCGTCGATCCGGGAAAGAAGCCGAGCTTGCGCATGTCGGCAACTTCGCCCGGAAGGTCGAATGTGCGACCGAAATCGGCCGTAACCGGCAGGACTGGGAGCGCCGGGTAGCGGACACGAAGCTCCTCGGCGCTCTTCTCCAGATACTCGCCGGAAATATCGACCGGCACGTAGGCCGCCGGCTCGATCGCATCGAGCAGCAGCGGGGTCTTGGTCGACGAGCCCGAGCCGAATTCGACGACCGCCGCGTTTTGCGCAATGCGCTTGCCGAGCTCGGGGGCTATTCGTTCGAGCAGCGCCGTTTCCGTCGCAGTGAGATAATAGCTCGGCAGCCTTGTGATCGCGTCGAACAGCTCGGAGCCACGCTCGTCATAGAGCCAGCGAGCCGGCACCGCCGGGATCGCCGCCGACAAGCCGGCGAGGACGTCGTTCCGGAACGCGGGATCAGACGTCGCGAGCAAGGCGCAGCCCCGTGAACTGCCAGCGGGCGCCTGGGCCGAAAAAGTTGCGGTAGGATGCGCGCGAATGGCCCCGCGGCGTCGCGCAGCTGGCGCCTTTTAGCGCCTGCTGCCCGCACATGAACTTGCCGTTATATTCGCCGACCGTCCCCTCGGCAGGTGAAAAGCCGGGGTAAGGCGCGAAGGCGCTTTGCGTCCATTCCCAGACGTCGCCGAAGATGTCGCCCGGCGGCCCCGGCATCGCCGCTCCCGCTTGATCGAGCTGGTTGCCCAAATTCGGGTCGGCCGAGGAGGCGAAATCCTCCCACTCGGCCTCGGTCGGAAGCCTTGCCCCCGCCCAGCGGGCGAAGGCGTCTGCCTCATAATAGCTGACGTGTGCGACGGGCGCCGCGGGGTCTAGCTCGCGCTGCCCACCAAGCGTGAATTGGCTGCCGTCGCCGCGCCAGTAAAGCGGTGCCGACACCGCTTCGGCCTGCACCCACGCCCAGCCTTCCGACAGCCACAGCGACGGCGTCGTATAGCCGCCGTCGGCCATAAACTCGCGCCACTCGCTGTTGGTGACGGGGCGGCTGGCAATCGCGTGCGGATGGAGCAGGGCCTGGTGGCGCGGCCGCTCGGAGTCGAAGGCAAAGCCTTGGCTGGCTCCAATCGCGACGATGCCGGTGCGCCCTGGCAGAAACTGTAGCTCGTCATTGCGAGCGGAGCGAAGCAATCCGGTCTGGATTGCCGCGTCGCTGCGCTCCTCGCAATGACGCCAGTAAGCGGGCTGGAGCGGGTTTTCGGCGAAGGTTGCGAGGATGTCGGTCAGCAGCAATTCCTGGTGCTGCTGCTCGTGGTTGATGCCGAGCTCCACGAGGTCGAGCGCTTGCGGCGGCAGCGACGGCAACGCTGCGGCTAACGCCTCATCGACGCGGCGTCGCCACTCGCGCACTTGGTCAAGTGTCGGCCGACTGAGCATCCCCCGGCGCGGCCGCGGGTGCCGCTCGCCTTCGCCGTCGTAATAGCTGTTGAACAGGTAAGCGAAGCGGTCGTCAAACGCGCGGTAACCAGGCACGAAGTCGCGAAGCAGAAAGGTCTCAAAGAACCAGGTTGTGTGCGCCAAATGCCATTTAGCCGGCGACGCATCCGGGAACGGCTGGATGGTCGCGTCGGCGTCGCTAAGTGGAACGGCGAGGTCGAGCGTCAGCGCGCGCGTAGCTATCAGCTGCTCAGCAAATCTGCTGCCACCGTACTGCGCGTCGGTCCTCGCCGTTACTGCGCTGCTCATTCGAAATTAACCGCCCAAACAGCGATAGGTTCACTTACCGGCTGCCTTGGCATCATAGTGCCGAAGAACAGGTCTTTGGCACGTTTGAGGGCGGGGAATGTCGCTTGAGCATTCGCATTTCTCGTCAACTTCCGTCCTTTCTCCTGAGCCGAGGCTCTCCGTTCGGTTTTCAGATCACCGCGCGATCCGGATCGCCGCTGTTGGCTGGCGGTCGCTGGAAACGAATTCCCTGCATGTACGGATCCATCTGGCCGCTCGCCTTGAAGCGCTTCATCGCCCTTGCATAATAGGCTCGCGCATTATCGACACCGCGGCGTTCGGTCGCCACGTCATTGGCAAGGTTGATCGCAAGGAAGTTGGCGCCCTCCTTGTCGCAGCGGGCGGAGATCTCACCCTTCGTACGTTCTGCAATCACGCTGCCATCGTAGCGGGCAAGGTCATCAAAGCGCCCCACGGGGACTCGATAATCGATTGCCTGCTCGAGGAGGTCCGGGTGCGGCATCGGAAAATTGTGCGGGATCGTCTCCCGCGACACCTTCGTCCACTTCCACGGGCCATTGTTCCGCCACATGAGCATTGAGGCGGTGACTTCCTGTGGAGGCCCGTACTTCCGCATCATCTCCATCGCGGCCATTTGCGAAGCCTGAGGCCAGCTTGCGATCATCGTCTGAACGCTTGCCATGCCCATCGGTCTCGCCGCCGCCATTGGCGCAGGCGTTCCCATAGCTGTGCTGCAGCCTGTCAGCATGCCGGCGCCGCATAGCACCAGCACCAATGGGGTTTGCGATAACTTCCTTCGTTTCATTGTCCGACTCCTGTCGAGAAGCCCCCTGCTCTGTTTTCGTCGTCATTTTTCTTTCGCGTGCTGTGCAGCTTGCCCCGGATACGGTTGCATCTTCAAAAGGCTCACCAGGTGAGCTGCGTTCGACGCCAGCATCTTCGCCGCTTGCACCACCGTGTCCGGGGCGCTTGGAAGATCCTTGAAGTCGGTCTTGTGCATCGCTTCGCCCACCCAATAGCAGGCAGCGCCGGCGGGAATCGTCCAGCCTTCGTCGTTCAGCGCCTGGAAGAGGGTGGCCGTGACGTGATGGGCGCCGTCCTCGTTGCCGACGATCGCCGCGACCGCGACCTTGCCGTAGCTGGGCATCCGCCCGCGATCGTCAGTCTCGCCGAGAAAGGCGTCCATGCGTTCGACGACACGGTGCGCCAGGCTCGACATCTGCCCGAGCCAGATCGGAGTTCCGAAGATAAGGATGTCATGCTCAAGGATGCGGCGGCGGATGTCGGGCCAGGCGTCGCCTTCGCCCTCGTCGGAGCTCACGCCCGGCAGGACGTTGTGATCGACGATTCGGATCGTTTCGCTAAACTCGACCCCATGCTTTGCCATCTCGCCGGTAAGCAGTTCGATCATCTTGTCGGTCGACGACGGCTCGCCCGCCTTGTGCTTGAGGCTGCAATTGATCGCGATCGCGGTCAGACCCATCCCTGAACTCTTCCGTCTTTTGATCCCCTGTGGAGTGAGATCGCTCGTTCGAAGACGCGCCGTGAGCCCTCGAGCGCGACGCCAAAAATGATGTGGGAGGCGATCCCGTAAGCGTGCGTCTCTGCCGGCACGCGCAGCGGCGGCGGCGTCAGGCCCGCAGCCGGGACGAGCGCTTCGTCGGCCACCAGAGCCACTCCGGCACCGTAAGCCGCGCCGAAGCCGGATCTGACGCTTGGCATAACCGCTCCCCACGCGCCGTAGAGCCCACCGAGAAAGGCGCCGAAGCCATAGTGAGCCGCGGATCCCGCAGGCTTGTCGTACCGCTCCGGCACCGGCTCACCAGTGACCGTCTCGCTCAGCATGTCGGCAGCCTTAACCGTTGTCGGCTTCTCTCGCCACCGATCTTGGAGCCGCCATCATCGCTAGTGGCGGCTTCCACCACTGCTTGAAACCGGTTCATGATCCACGAGGCTGACAGTCCGGCAGCGATCCCGATCACCGCATTCCGCAGCAGCTGCCGACCGCCGATGGCAGCTGCGGTTTCGGCCCCTAGACTATCGGACGATTGCATCAGTCCTCGCTCAGGCCCCGGCAGACATCGGCTCGGACCTTGGCGTGGCGATGGCGTGATACGCCCAGCCGAGGACCAGACCGAACACCGCATGGGCGACTATCGAAATCGTGCCGCGGGCCATTGCGAACCACGGGAAGACAGCCGTCATGCCGTAAAAATGCACGAAGTAGACAATGAGGCCGAATAGAGTGCCGGCGACGATTGCTGTTAGCAGGCTCATCCGCCAGTTCGAAATGATCCAGCCAAGAACCACGCCGAGCAGAATCGACAGCAGCAGGTGGACGATCATCCCAACCATCACGATGCCCATGTCGAACGTCGCGGGCGGCGGCAGCGCCCCTTCGCCAATGGCAATCGCCGCGATCATCCTGGGCGGCCCCCAGGGGCTTTGGCCACCAACGGTGCCGACAAGAGCCATTTCGAGAATCATGAACACGACTCCAGCGATAAGGCCGGCCGTAACGGCCGCTTTCCAGTCGAGGCGATCGGACATTTTCCTTCTCCCGTAAGTCGCTGTGCCGGCGTCTGCCCGCTTGTTCTCTGAACGTCTGCGGGATCCCGCAAGCAGACCGGAATGCCCGCAACAGATTGTCGGGGGTTTCAGTTCGTATCGTAACCACAGTAGCGCGCCGGTGCGGAACATGTTCCCCAGCTGGACGATCGGCACGGTTTAAGGACAAGGAGGTACGCTTCGGCCCGTCGCGGCAGTTACCCCCGGCGCGTTGCTCCGGGCTGCCACAGCACGTCGCCGCTCTGGCCCGCGGCCACATGGCGGGCGGCGACGAACAAATGGTCGGACAGCCGATTGATGTAAGCGAGGAGGTGCGGGTTGACCTGCTCCGTCGCGGCAAGCGCGACCGCTGCGCGCTCGGCGCGGCGGACAACGGTGCGGGTAAGGTGAAGCGCCGCCACTTCGGTCGAGCCGCCGGGCAGGATGAAGCTGGTCAGCGGCTCCAGCCTCTCGTTCATCGAGTCGATTTCGCGCTCCAGCCGCTCAACCTGTTGCGGGACGATTCGAAGCGCCCCTTCGATATTGCCGGGGGTGGCGATGTCGGCGCCCAGGTCGAACAATTCGTTCTGAATTCGCCGCAGCTGCTCGGACGTGCCGCCATCGCCAAGCGCGGCTATCGCCAGCCCGACCGCGGCATTGGCTTCGTCGACTTCGCCGATTGCGGCCATCCGCGCGCTCGCCTTGCTGACCCGCGATCCGTCGACCAGCCCGGCGCTGCCTTGATCGCCGGTGCGGGTGTAGATCTTGTTGAGCTTGACCATCGCGCCGCGTCCTAGCGGTCGGCGGCGCCGGCGACGATCAGGATCAGCGCAACCAGCAGGATGGCGACGGCCTGGAACATCACGCGCTTGCGCATCCATTGCTGCTGCGCCTCGCCCGACCCGACCTTGCCCGACGCCATCGCGACGACTCCGCGGACCAGCACGTAAGCGGTCGCGCCCATGGCCACGACCAGCAGGATGATGAGGAGGATCGACATGCAAGCCTATTTAGGCTTCCGCCAGCCGAAAACCAGACGGCACAAGGCCGGCAGCAAGCTGGCGGGCAAAAGCGGGGCCGTCGGCGCCGCTTTCCCGCAGCGCGGCGAGGGTCGGCGCGTGGTCGCGCTTGGCGAGGCGGCGGCCGTCGTCGTGAACGACTAGCGGATGGTGGAGGTAGGCGGGCTCGGCAAAACCCAGCAGCGATTGCAGCAGGCGCTGCACCGGGGTCGAGGCTCGAAGGTCGCAGCCGCGCACGACCAGGCTCACGCCGCTCGCCATATCGTCGACCGCGCAGGCGAGGTGATAGCCGGCGGGCGCGTCCTTGCGGGCCAGGATTTCGTCGTCGATGTCGGCAACGCTGGAGGTGAAACGGCGGCCGTCCGCTTCCGCCCAGCCCGGCAAGCCGGCAATGGCGATGGCCTTGCGCGCGTCGAGCCGCCAGCTATGCGGAGCCGCCGCCCGCCGTTCGGGGTCGTCGGGCAGCCCGCGGCAAGTGCCCGGATAATGCGCTTTCGCCCCGTGCGGAGCGCTCAGCGCGGCGGCAATGTCCGACCTAGTGCAGAAGCAGGGATAGACCAGCGCCAACTGCTTGAGCTGATCCAGCGACTCGGCGTAAGCGGCGCCGCGCTTCGACTGCACCACCGGCTCACCGTCCCAGTCGAGCCCGAGCCAGCGCAAATCCTGCTCGATCGCCGCGACGAATTCGGGCCGGCTGCGTCCGGGGTCGAGATCCTCGATCCGAAGCAGGAAGCGTCCGGCACCCTTCCTCGCCGCCGCCTCGCCAAGCACGGCGCTGTAGGCATGGCCAAGGTGCAGCCGACCTGTCGGCGACGGCGCGAAGCGGCTGGTCAGCATTTCATCGTCTTCGATGGCACTTGACCGCGGCTCGCAGAAAATGCTGTCATGTGCATGTCACGCTGGGTTGGCATCCGGCTGGTCACAAGGGAAGAACGGGCTCGAAGAACCTTTCTCCTCCTTGCGTGCGACAGGGCCGGAGACGTTTCGTCGGGCAGAGACAGCAAAGGTCATTGCCCGCGCCATGTATCATCCCGAGAGGATCCGCCATCCGGAGAGCTGCCCGGCTTTGGTGCTCAACGCCGACTACACGCCGCTGTCTTATTACCCGCTGAGCCTGTGGCCGTGGCAGACCGCGGTCAAAGCCATGTTCCTCGAGCGGGTCGACGTCGTCGCCCATTACGATCGCGAGGTTCATTCGCCCAGCCGGGCGCTGAAGCTGCCGTCGGTGATCGCGCTTCGCCAGTTCGTTCGGCCTAACGAATATCCCGCGTTCACCCGGTTCAACCTGTTCCTTCGCGACCGTTTCCGCTGCGTTTATTGCGGGTCCCACAAGGAGCTTACATTCGACCATGTCGTGCCGCGCTCGCAAGGCGGCCGGACCACCTGGGAGAATGTCGCGACCGCCTGCGCGCCGTGCAATTTGCGCAAGGGCGGACGCACCCCACGGCAGGCGGGGATGCATATCGGGCGCCAGGCGATCCGGCCGACCAGCTGGCAGCTGCAGGACCATGGGCGAAGCTTTCCGCCCAACCATTTGCACGAAACCTGGCGCGATTACCTCTATTGGGACATCGAGCTCGATCCGTAACCTCGGCTCGCCGATTATCGCCGCGTTAACCATTCCCGCATAGCCTTGTCGCCATGGGGGAACAGCTTCACCGTGCGGATCGAATCGCCGGCGAGGCGCCGCGCGTGCTCGTGATCGAACCCAACCGGGCTTATCTGGCGGTGATCGCCCGGAGGTTGGCGGAATTCGGCTTTCGGATCGCCACCGCCCGAACCGCGCACGACGGGCTCGCCGAGCTTCACCGGGTTCCGGTCGACCTCATGCTGTCCGAGCTTCGGCTACCCGCCACCAGCCACCAGCGGGATCGAGCTGTTGCGGATGGTCCGCGACGATGCGGCGCACCGCCATTTGCCGTTGCTGCTGATCGCCGGCCGGTCCGACCGCAGCGCGTCGATCGCCGCCTTCGAAGCCGGTGCCGACGGGGTGGTGCGCAAGCCGTTCCACTTCGAATCCTTGCCGCCCGGATCGGCCGCGAGATCGAGCGGTCGCGGGCAATGGACTCGCTTCGCCAGGACAATGCAGCGCTCGACGCGAGGGTCACCCGCCGGGCGATCGAACTGGGCGAAATGCGGCTTCGCTGGGAACGCAGCGAAGCGGAACGGCGACGGCTGACGCTGGCCGGGCGAGACGCCGCCTAGCGGCCGAGATAGTCTCTGACATTGGGGCCGACGTCGTCGCGCTCCAGGGCAAGCGCGATATTCGCGATGACGAAACCGGCAGCATGGCCGCAATCGAAGCGCTGGCCCTCGAAGGTGAAGCCGTGCAACGGCTGCCGGCCGATCAGCCTGGCCATGGCGTCGGTCAGCTGGATCTCGCCGCCCGCGCCCTTCTCGTGCGAATCGAGCGCACGAAGTACGTCCGGCTGGAGGATGTAGCGGCCGGGAAGCATCAGGTTCGACGGCGCGGTCCCGGGCGCGGGTTTTTCGACCAGGCCGCGGATCTCGGTCAGCCGGCCGCTGCGTTCCCCGGGGTCGATCACCCCATATTTGTGGGTTTCGCCCGGCTCGACCTCGAGCGCGGCGACGATGTTGCCGCCGACCTCGTCGTAAGCGGCCATCATCTGCGCCAGGCAGTTGGGGCGCCCACGCATCACCTCGTCGGGAAGCAGCACCGCGAACGGCTCGTCGCCGATGATGTCGCGCGCGCACCACACCGCGTGGCCAAGGCCGAGCGGCTGCTGCTGGCGGACCGACACGATTTCGCCGTAACCGCTTCGCGAGGGGCCGAGCGGGTCGAGGCTCTTGCCCGCCTGTTCCATCGTCCGCTCGAGCTCGAACGCTTGGTCGAAATAATCGTCGAGGCTCGATTTGCCGCGCCCGGTGACGAAGATCATCTGCTTGATGCCGGCCTCGCGCGCCTCGTCCACCGCATATTGGATCAGCGGCCGGTCGACGAGAGTCAGCATCTCCTTGGGCATCGACTTGGTCGCGGGCAGCAGGCGGGTGCCGAGGCCCGCCACCGGGAACACCGCTTTCCTGACGCGCTTGATCATTCCGGCTTGACCGGGCCGGTGGCGTTGGCCTCGTCTTCGTCCTCGGCTTCGATCGGACTGTCGGGCGCCCCGCCGCTTGGTGGCGGAAGGTCGAAGCGGTTGCTCATCCGCGGCGCCGAGCGGCGCATCAGCTCATCGATGCGGTCTGGCTTGGCTTCAGCAGGCGACGTCAGCAGCTGCTTGGGCGTCGGCGTGGCGCGCGCCATCAGCGGCTTGACCGGAAGCGGCTCGCCCCGGGGAGGCGCAAGGTCGCCCATCGTCCCGCAGGCGCCCAGCAGCAGCGCGGCACTCGCGATGATGGTCTGCCGTGTCATGCGTCAGCGACTAGCGGGTCGCGGCGCGCGGTTCCAGCCGGCTTGTCGCGCCGGCCGCCCGCATTTATTGCCTCGACGATGAAATGGCCGATCAATCGAGGGCTGCTGTTGGCGGTTGTGCTGGTGCTTGCCGGCTGCGAGCGCGAGGCCGAGGCGCCGACAACCGAGGCTTCGGCAGTACCAAGCAAAGGCATCGACCGAAGTCATTCCGGCAAGCCTGCTCCCGACGTCGAGATCAAGGATGCCGAGGATGAACCGGCGAGCCTGGCCGACGTCGCCGGCAAGCCGCTGCTGGTCAATATCTGGGCGACCTGGTGCGTGCCGTGCGTCAAGGAATTGCCGACGCTCGACGCGCTCAGCCGCCGCGCCGGCGCGCCGCGGGTGATTGCGGTGTCGCAGGACATCGCGCCGCGTGCGTCGGTCGAAGCCTTTCTCGACCGGCACAAGGTCACCGACCTCGAAGCCTGGCACGATCCGGCGATGAGACTGTCAGGCGCGCTTGGCGCCGAGGTGCTGCCGACGACCATTTATTATGATGCGCGGGGCCGCGAGCTGTGGCGCTATGTCGGCGACCTCGACTGGACGGGCGCCGAAGCCGCTAGACTGCTGGGCGAGGCCTCGAGAATCGCAGCGGCAAATTGAGCAGGCGCCCGTCGATCGCGGCGAGGCCGACCGCGATCAGCCCCAGGCCGCCGAAGTCGCGCGCCGCGATCGCTTCATTGAGGAACAGCCATCCGAGTAGGATCGCCACCGGCGGAACCAGCAAAGTGACCAGAAGCGCGTTGGTCGCGCCCGACGAATCGATCAGCCGGAAGTAGAGGATGTAGGCGAAGCTGGTGCAGACGACCGCCAGCGCCAGGATCGCGCCGAGCGCCTCGATCGACGGTAGCGGCTGCAGCCACGGGCGGTCGACGAGCAGGGCCAGCGGCAACAGGATGATTGCGCCCACCGTCAGCTGGCCGGTCGCCACGGTCACCGGCGGCAGGCCCATGCGCTTGAATCGGCGCGCCCATACTCCCGCCAGCGCGTAGCTGAGCGATGCGATGACGCAGGCCAGCTGGGCGAGCGTGTTAGAGCCGATCGAGCGCAGCAGGTCGGGGCCGATCATCACCGCCACCCCGCCGAAGCCGAGCAGGACACCGGCGAGCCGCCGCGCGGTCATCTTTTCGTCGCTGGTCAGGAAGTGGGCGACGACCACGCCCCAGATCGGGGTCGTGGCGTTGAGGATCGACGCGAGGCCGCTGGCGATATGCGTCTGCCCCCAGCCGAACAGCAGGAACGGCACGACGTTGTTGATCATCGCCAGCAGCAGGATCGACGCCCAGGCCGACCGGGGAAGGCCGATGCCGCCGCCTCTCCACCACACGTAGAGCCACAGCGCCAGGCTGGCGAAGCTGAGCCGCAGCCAGACGTATGTGATTGGGGTGACTTCGTCGACGGCGATGCTGATGAAGAAGAACGCGCCGCCCCAGATCACCGCCAGAATAAGCAGGATCGCCCAGTCGGCGCCGTTCATTACGTTGCGGATCATCGGCACCGGATAAGGCGCGGCCGGGTGCGAAGCGTCCCGCACCTTGCCGTCAAAGCGATCGGACTGAACTGTGGCCATTGCCCGGCGCTACCGGTCCGCCTCCGGCGCCGCCAACAAATGGGAGCAGTAAGCCGATAAGTGGGCCTTATCGTCAGTCGCGCAACAGCTCGTTGATGCCGGTCTTCGAGCGGGTGCGCTCGTCGACCCGCTTGACGATCACCGCGCAGGCCAGCGACGGGCCGCCGTCGCGTGCCGGTAGGGCGCCGGGCACTACCACCGAATAAGCGGGCACGCGGCCGTACATGACCTCGCTGCTGGCACGGTCGACGATCTTGGTCGAAGCGCCGAGGAACACGCCCATCGACAAAACCGCGCCTCGTTCGACCACGACCCCTTCGGCGACTTCGGAGCGGGCGCCGATGAAGCAATTGTCCTCGATGATGACCGGGCCCGCCTGCAACGGCTCGAGCACGCCGCCGATCCCGGCGCCGCCGGAAATGTGGACGTTCCGGCCGATTTGCGCGCAGCTGCCGATCGTCGCCCAGGTGTCGACCATCGTCCCTTCGCCGACATGAGCGCCGATGTTGACGAAGCTCGGCATCAGCACCGCTCCGGGCGCGATGTAGGCGCCGCGGCGGACGATCGCCCCGGGGACGGCGCGGAAGCCGGCGCTTTCGAACTCGGCTTCGCCCCAGCCGACGAATTTGGAGGGAACCTTGTCCCACCAATGCCCGCCGCCGGCGCCGCCGGCGACCATGTCCATTGGCGACAGCCGGAAGGATAGAAGCACGGCTTTCTTGAGCCATTGATGGACTCGCCATTCGCCGTCGGCCTTTTCGGCAATCCGGGCCTCGCCGCGATCCAGCGCCGACAGCGCGGCGTCGACCGCCGCGCGGACCTCATCCGAAGTGCCGGCGCCGATCGAATCGCGCTCCTCCCAGGCTCGGTCAATCACCTGCTCGATGCTCATGTCGGATCCCCGATTATCTGTTCGAGCCATAGGCCGACTTCGTCGATTCGATGATCGATAAAGCCGGGCGCGGCGCCGTGATTTCCTCTTTCTGATCCGTTGTCGACCCAGATTGTCGTCATTCCCAGCGCTTTTGCCGGCGCCAGATTCTGCGCCATGTCGTCGGCCAGAAGCGCGTGTGCCGGATCGATGGCGAAGCGCTCGCACAGCAACCGATAGCCATGCCGGTCCGGCTTTGGCCGAAGATCGCTGTCGTGGATGTCGTGGAGCTTGTCGAAATGCTCGCCGAGGCCGAGCGCCTCGATCACCCGACGAGCGTAGGGCGCGTCGCCGTTGGTGAAGACGAACTTGCGCCCCGGCAGCCGGCCCAGCGCCGTAGCCAGACGCCCATCCGCCGACACCCGGTCAAGTGAGATATCGTGGACGTCGGCGAGGAAGTCGTGCGGGTCGATATCATGGTCCTTCATCAACCCGGCGAGCGTGGTGCCGTGGGTATGGAAATGATGCTTCTGGACCCGCCGCGCTTCGGTCGCATCGCAGTCGAGCAGGCGCTGAATGTAGGCGCCCATCCGCTCGTCGATCAGCGCGAACAGGCCGGTCGAGGCCGGATACAGGCAATTGTCGAGGTCGAAGATCCAGTCGCGGACGTGGCTGAAGCTCGAGTCCATTGTGGTCGGGCGCACTAGCCGCTTTGCCTACTTCAGCAAACTGAAAGCTTTTGAAATCTAAATGGAATTAGGAAGCCGTTGTATTTCAGTGGCTTGGGCGGGAGACGCCGCAGCATGAATACTCGGCTTTTGACGACGACGGCGATGGCGATCACGCTTGCGCTCGGTCTGTCGGCCTGCGGCGGCGGCGGCGGAAGCACGCGCCCGCAGCCCTTGCCAACGCCAAGTCCCAGCCCGGCTCCCACGCCGAAGCCAAGTCCCACGCCCACGCCCACGCCCACGCCGACGCCGACTCCAACGCCGACCTCGACCAATTACAACACCGGCGAGTATCAGGCGTCGACCTACGCAGTCGCGGCCGACGCGATCAGCGCCTACAGCCAGGGCTATACCGGCAAGGGCGTCAAGATCGGAGTCATCGACAGCGGCATTAATGGCAGCCTCGCCGAATTCGCCGGGCGCATCGATCCGGCCAGCGGTGACGTCGCCGGCACTCGCGGGGTCAGCGACGAGGGGGGTCACGGCACCGCGGTGACCGCCGTCGCTGCCGCCGCCCGCAACGGCTCCGGGACGATGGGGGTCGCGTTCGGCGCGACCATCGTCAATCTGCGCGCCGACAGCCCGGGAAGCTGCGCGACCGAGGACGGCTGCACGTTCTCGGACGGCGCAATCGCCCGCGGCGTCGATGCCGCCCGAACTGCCGGAGTAAAAGTCATCAACCTTTCGCTTGGCGGCAGTTCCCCCAGCTCCCAACTACTCTCGGCAATGCAGCGAGCGGTCAACGCCGGGATCGTGCTGGTGATTTCCGCCGGCAACGATGGCGAGGATGCCACCAAGGGCGTCAACCCCGATTCCTTTGCGCTGGTGCCTGCCCAGCAGTTCAGGGGTAGCGTCATCATCGCCGGCTCGGTCGGGGTTTCCACCGGTCAGGGTATCGACGCCAGCCAGCTTTCGACCTTTTCCAACCGGGCGGGGACGGGAGCGCAATGGTATCTGACCGCGCTTGGCTATCGCGACCGTGCTCCCGATGAGACCGGCACCGAATATCTGTGGTCGGGTACCAGCTTTTCGGCGCCGACCATCACCGGAGCGGTCGCGCTGATGGCGCAGGCATTCCCCAACCTTACCGGCCAGCAGATCGTCGACATCCTGTTCAAGACCGCCGACGACCTCGGCGCCGCCGGCACCGATGTTATCTTTGGCCGCGGCCGGCTCGACATCGGCCAGGCGTTCAAGCCGATAGGGACGACTACCGTCGCCGGCAGCGGCACGGCTGTCAGCACCACCGACAACGGCAGCTTGCCTGCGGCGTCCGGCGACGCTGCAGGCAGCAGCGGATCGATGGGCGCGATCATCCTCGACGGCTATTCGCGCGCGTTCGTCCTCGATTTCGCCGAGACCCTGCGCCAAGCGCCGCAAGCGCAGCCGCTTGCGCCGGCGGTCCAGGCCTCGCTGCGCGGCTTTACCGCCGCCGCCGGGCCGATGACCATCGCCATGACTCTTCGCGACCGCCGCGATTTGCCGCACGACTTCGCTCTGGACCGGCTGGGCATCGGTCCAGAGGATGCGCGCCGGTCGCGGATCATCGCCGCCCAGGCGATTGCGCAGGTCGACAGCAAGACCGCGGTTGCGCTGGGCTTTGGCGAAAGCGCCAAGTTGCTCGAGCGGCGACTGGCCAATGCCGAGGGCGGTGCCTTTATGATCGCCAAAGACGTCGGCAATGATCCGGGCTTTGCCGCCAACCGCGACACCAGCATGGCCATCCGACGCAACTTCGGCCCGGTCAACGTCACGGTTTCGGGCGAAACCGGCAGGCTGTGGCGCGACGTGCAAGACAGCGTCACCGAGCCGCGCTACCGCCTGGCCAGCGTCGCGCTCGACCGCAGCTTTGGAAGCACTCGGGTTTCGGCGGGGGTCAGCCGCCTCGACGAACAGGACACGTTGCTCGGCGGCGGTTTCGCATCCGCGCTTGGCGGCGGCGGGTCGAGCACCTTGTTCGCCGACATCGAGGCCAAGCGCGATCTCGGCAACGGCTTTGCCGCCGGCGTCACCGCCCGGCGTGGCTGGACCGGCTTTGCCAGCGGCAAGCTGCATACCAGCGCTTATGCGTTCGACCTGTCGAAGCGCGGGCTGCTGGGCGCAAGCGACCGGCTCGGCCTGCGCATCGCCCAGCCGTTGCGGGTCGAAAGCGGCGGCTTCGGGATGATGCTCCCAACCGAATATGATTATGCGACGCTGTCGGCGACCAGCAGCTGGAGGACTTATTCGCTATCGCCGAGCGGGCGCGAACTCGACGCCGAGCTCAGCTACGGCTCATCGTTGATCGACGGCAAGGGTTGGCTGGGCGCCAATCTGTTCGCCCGCCGCCAGCCCGGCCACGTCGGCGCGGCCGACATGGATTACGGCGCCGCAATCCGCTTCACGCTGGGGATGTAATCAGCGCCCGCCGACGTTGTAGCGAACGATGACCGGCACTTCGCAGCCACCGACCTGGCGATAAATCGCCGCGTAAGCGTTGGCCGGCGGAAGCTCGCCCAGTTTCTGGAGCTTCAGCGAGTCGCCTAGCTTCATCGCGTGATGGGATGTCGTTTTCGGGCAGTCGGTCGGGACGGGAGCGGCCAGGGGCACGTCGAGCCTGGCGAGCGGCGTCGGTGGATGGGCCGAGCCGGCGGGCGCAATTGCGACGGCGGCAACTAACAGCAGGAGGCGCATGTCGATCTCCTTACCGCGCTCAAATTACCGCAAGCCGACGAGTTGCGCCAGTCAGACGGTAAAGCTCTCGCCGCAGCCGCACGCGCCCTTGGCGTTGGGGTTGTCGAACACGAAGCCGGCGGCGAAATCGTCCTCGCTCCAGTCCATCGTGCTTCCGACCAGATAGAGCACCGAGGCGCCATCGACGTAAAAGGCGCCGCCGGGCGTGACGATCTTCTCGTCGAACGTCTGCTCCTCGGTCACGTAGGCGACCGAATAAGCGAGGCCCGAACAGCCGCGGCGGGGCGTCGACAGCTTGACCCCGATCGCTTCGGCGGGCGCACGGCTCATCAGCTCGGCAATGCGGGCCTCCGCGGCTGGCGTCAGCGCGATTGCGGCGGGGCGGGCGCGGGTTTTTGTGTCACTCATTCTACAGCATCCCCAGCTCTAATCGCGCTTCGTCGCTCATCTTGGTCGGGTCCCACGGCGGATCCCAGACCAGCTTAACCTCGGCGTCGCGGATGCCTGGTACGCTCAGCACGCGCAACTCGACCTCGGCGGGCATCGATTCCGCCACCGGGCAGTGCGGCGTGGTCAGCGTCATCGTCACCACCGCGTCGCCATCCTCGTCGATGGCGACATCGTAGATCAGGCCGAGCTCGTAGATGTCGACGGGAATCTCGGGGTCATAGATCGATTTTAGCGCCTCGACGACGCGGTCCTTAAGCTCGTCCGAGCTTTCGTCGGCTGGCGCCGGCTTGTCCTCGGTCTCCCCGGCGAGGAAGCCGGCGAGGTAGTCGCGCTTGCGCCCAAAGGTTTCGGCAGGCGTCTCGGGCGTCACCCGGGCGCGCGGCGGCGGCGGCACCGACGCCACTTCCTCGATTTCGATCTTCCGGTCCTCGTTCATCCGAAAATCCGCTTCACTTGTTCCAGCCCGCGCACCAGCGCCTCGATGTCCGAACCGTTGCTGTGCGCCGCGAAGCTCGCCCGAGCCGTCGCCGCCACGCCGATCAATTCCATCAGCGGCTGCGCGCAATGGTGGCCGGCACGAACCGCGACGCCCGCATCGTCCAATATGGTGGCGGTATCGTGCGCGTGCACCCCGTCGACGTTAAAGCTGACGATTCCGGCCGAATCCTCGGGGCCGTAGAGCGTCACCCCGCGGATGCTCGACAGCGCCGATCGGCATTGCGCGACCAGCGCCGACTCGTGCGCGTGGATCGTCTCCAGCCTGATCGCTTCGACCCAGTCGATCGCCGCGTGCAGCCCGATCGCGCCGACGATGTGCGGGGTTCCGGCCTCGAACCGCTGCGGCGCGGGCAAATAAGTCGAGCCTTCGAAGCGGACACTGTCGATCATTGCCCCGCCCCCGGCCCAGGGCGGCATCGCCTCGAGAAGCTCGGCTCGGCCCCACAGGCAGCCGATACCGGTCGGCCCGTACAATTTGTGGCCGGAGAAAGCGTAAAAGTCGCAGCAGATTCGCTCCACGTCGACCGGCAGCCGCGGCACCGCCTGGCAGCCGTCGAGCAGCAGCAGCGCACCGTGCGAGCGGGCGATGTCGGTGGCGCGCTGCGCGTCGAGGATGCTGCCGAGCACGTTCGACACGTGGGCGAAAGCAACGACGCGATGCTGGTCGCTGACCAGCTTTTGCGCGGCGTCGAGGTCGATTTGCCCGTCTTGGGTTAGCGGGCACACGTCCACGGCATAACCGGCGAGCTGCCACGGGACGATGTTGCTGTGATGCTCGAGCGCCGACAGCAGGACTCGATTGCGGCCGTTCTTGGGAAGCGAGCGCGCGACCAGGTTGATCGCCTCGGTCGCCCCGCGCGTGAACACCAGCTCGTCTGCCGCGCCGCCGATCAGCTTCGCCGCCGCTTCCCGAGCCGCCTCGTAGCGGCCGGTCATTTCCGAGGATCGCTGGTACACGCCGCGATGCACGGTCGCGTAATCGCGCGCATAGGTCTGCGTAATCGAGTCGATCACCGCTTGCGGCTTCTGCGCGGTCGCGGCGCTGTCGAGGTAATGCCAGTCGGCGATCGCGGGGAACTGGTCGCGGACAGACAATTCCTGACCCTTGGGGGGAGGTGGCGCGAAGCGCCGGAGGGGGGCCCCACCGTCAGCGCTGCGCGCCGCCACCTCCCCCGAGAGGGGAGGGTTGGTTGCCGCGCGCGTCATGCTACCGCCCTCAGCGCGGCGCGGGCCGCTTCCGGGATGCCTTGATCGTCGCCCGCGATCTTATCCCAAAGCCCCATGACGAAGCCTTCGAGCAACAGCGCCCGCGCGCTTGCCGGGTCGAGCCCGCGCGATTGCGCGTAGAATAATTGCATCGGGTCGAGCTCGCCGACGCTGGCGCCGTGCGCGCATTTGACGTCGTCGGCGTAGATTTCGAGTTCCGGTTTGCAGTTCGCCGTCGCGCCGCGATCGAGCAGCATCGCTTTGACCGACTGCTCGCCGTCGCTGAGCTGCGCCCCGCGCGCGACCGCGACTTTGCCGAGGTAGGAGCCGACCGCCGTGCCGCCGAGCACCGAGCGCACCGTCTGGCGCGACACCGCCGACGGCTCGACGTGGCGAACGATGGTGACGATTTCCAGGGTGGCGGTCGCCGTCCCGATATTCGCCGCGTTGAGCGCGAAACGCGCGCCCTCGTGCAACGTCACGTCGAGCTCGACGCGGCCATATTCGGCGGCGGTGTTGAGCGCGAAAATCCTTAGGTCGGCACCGGCCGCAAGCGTAATTTCGGCGCGGCGTATCTCTACGTCCTCGCCACTCGGAAGCCAGACCTGCTGCAGCTTCTGCTGCGCAGCAATTTCAATCCGTCGCGGCTCGGCGAGATCGCTCCACACCTGCTTGAGCGCGTCGATGTCGGCATAGCGATAAGCCTCGATCTTGCGGGTCGGGAAGGGCGCGGTCATGCAGCCGCCTCCGCATAGCCTTCGCGCTCCAGCTGATGGGCGAGCTCGGCGCCTCCGCTGCGGACGATTCGGCCGGCGGACAGCACGTGGACCCGATCCGGCCGCACATAGTCGAGCAGGCGCTGATAGTGCGTGATCAGCAGCACGCCCTTGTCGGGCGCGCGCATGATCCGGTTGATGCCGGCGCCGACGCTTTTCAGCGCGTCGATGTCGAGCCCGCTGTCGGTCTCGTCGAGCACCGCGAACTTGGGGTTGATGATCCCCATCTGCACCATCTCGGCGCGCTTCTTCTCGCCGCCCGAGAAGCCGACGTTGACCGGGCGCTTGAGCATCTCGGCATCCATGCCGAGCTCGGTTGCCTGGGCACGGGCGAGTTTGATGAATTCGGCGCCGGAAAGCTCGGGTTCGCCGCGCGAGCGCCGTTGAGAATTGAGACTCTCGCGCAGGAACTGCAGCATCGACACGCCCGGAATCTCGACCGGGTATTGAAAGCCGAGGAACAGGCCGGCGGCGGCGCGCTCGTGCGGGTCCAGCGCAAGGAGATCGAGGGCGGCCTCTGAACCTTCCCGTTCGTCCCGAGCGAAGTCGAGGGACCCCTCAGCTCTGCTCGGGACAGGCGTGTCTCGACTGCGCTCGACACCAACGGCATTGGGATCGAAGGTCGCGGAGCCCTCGCTCACCTCGTAACCCGGACGGCCGGCAAGCACATAAGCGAGCGTCGACTTGCCCGACCCGTTCGGCCCCATGATCGCATGCACTTCGCCCGCGGGCACGCGCAGCGAGACGCCGTTCAAAATTGGCTTATCGGCCACAGTCGCGTGGAGGTTGGTGATCTCAAGCATTCACCCAACACTCCCTTCAAGGCTGATCCCAAGCAGCTTTTGCGCTTCGACCGCGAACTCCATCGGGAGCTGCTTCAGCACCTCACGCGCAAACCCGTTGACGATCAGCGCGACCGCGCTTTCGGCGTCGAGGCCGCGGCTCATCGCGTAGAACAATTGGTCGTCGCTGATTTTCGACGTCGTCGCTTCGTGCTCGATCTGCGCGGTCGGGTTCTTGACCTCGATATAGGGCACGGTGTGCGCGCCGCACTGGTCGCCGAGCAGCAGCGAATCGCACTGGGTGAAGTTGCGGACGTTTTCCGCGCGCGGCAAAACCCGCACCAACCCGCGATACGTGTTGTTGCTGCGCCCCGCACTGATACCCTTGGAGATGATGGTCGAGCGCGTGTTGGCGCCAATGTGAATCATCTTGGTGCCGGTGTCGGCCTGCTGGCGGTTGTTGGTCAGCGCCACCGAATAGAATTCGCCGACGCTGCTCTCACCCTTGAGGATGCAGCTGGGATATTTCCAGGTGATCGCGCTGCCGGTCTCGACCTGGGTCCAGCTGACCTTCGAGCGCGCACCCGAGCACAAGGCGCGCTTGGTGACGAAGTTGAAGATCCCGCCCTTGCCTTCCGCGTCCCCCGGATACCAGTTCTGCACGGTGGAATATTTCACCTCGGCGTCCTCGTGGGCGAAAATCTCGACCACCGCGGCATGCAGCTGGTTCTCGTCGCGCATCGGCGCGGTGCAGCCTTCGAGGTAGGAGACGTAGCTGCCTTTTTCGGCGACGATCAAAGTGCGCTCGAACTGGCCGGTGTTCTCGGCATTGATGCGGAAATAGGTGCTCAGTTCCATCGGGCAGCGGACGCCCTCGGGGATGTAGACGAAGGTGCCGTCGGAGAAGACCGCGGCGTTGAGACACGAAAAGTAATTGTCGCGCTGCGGAACCACGCTGCCGAGATATTTGCGGATGAGCTCGGGATATTCGCGCACCGCCTCGCTGATCGACAGAAAGATCACGCCCGCTTTCTTCAGTTCCTCACGGAAGGTGGTGGCGACGCTGACGCTGTCGAACACCGCGTCGACCGCGACCTTGCGCGCGCCTTCGACCCCGGCAAGCACCTTCTGCTCCTCGATCGGGATTCCGAGCTTGGCGTAGACGCGCAGAATCTCGGGATCGACCTCGTCGAGGCTGCCGAGCTTGGGCTTCTGCTTGGGCTCGGCGTAATAATAAGCGTCCTGATAATCGATTTTTGGCAGGTCGAGCTTGGCCCAGTCGACTTCCTCCATCTTCAGCCAGGCGCGATAGGCCTTCAGCCGCCAGTCCAGCATCCACTCGGGCTCGCTTTTCTTGGCGGAAATGAAGCGAACCGTGTCTTCATTGAGGCCCTTGGGCGCGAACTCCTGTTCGATGTCGCTGGAAAAGCCCCACTCGTAAGTGGCGAGTTTATCCGTGGCCTCGTGCGCTTCACGATTCTTGACCGGCAGCTGATCGTTCATCGCGCCAGCTCCCTGATCGACACCGAATCCAGCGCGCCGCGCACCGCATTGCTGACGATGGTCATGTGCGGCTTGACCCGGCAGTGGGCGTCGAGCGCGCAGTCCGACGGCTGGTCGCTGCCGGTACACTGGGTCATGGCGATCGGACCTTCGACCGCCTCGATCACGTCGGCGAGGCTGATGTCGTGACCCGGCCGCGCCAGCGCGAAGCCGCCGCCGGCGCCGCGCGCGCTGGTCAGCAGTCCGGCGCCGGCCAGCTTGCCCATCAATTTCTGCGCGGTCGGAAGGGGAACGCCGGTCTCCTGCGACAGCTCGGCGGCGGACAGCCGAACGCCTGCGCTCCCGCTCCCGGATTCACGCCGGGCGGCGGCGGTCATCATCACGACCGCATAGTCGGCGAGGTGGGTCAGGCGCATCTAATCGGAGCATTCCAGTCCGATTTAGGGCGGGGCCGCTGCAAAAGCAACCAGCCGCCCGCTCATCCTGAGTAGCCGGTGAGCTTGTCGAACCGGCGTATCGAAGGAGCGTCCTTCGATACGGACCTTCCCTCGATACGGGCCTTCGTCAGGCTCAATCCCTACTCAGGATGAGCGGGGTCGGGGTTGGTTTTCATCCTTTAGTCCGCGCGATCCATGCGTCGACGCGCTTTTCCAGGATTTCGAGCGGCATCGATCCCGCCAGCAGCACGGTGTCGTGGAAGCCCCGGTCGTCATATTTGGCGCCCAGCGCCGCCTTGGCCCGCGCGCGTAATTCCTCGATCTTCAATTTGCCGACCATGTAGGCGGTCGCCTGACCGGGATAGACGACATAGCGCTCGATGGCTTTCACGATCCCGCCCTTGGCGTCGGCGCTATTGTCCTCGACATATTTGATCGCGGTCTCGCGGCTCCAGCGCTTGTGGTGCATGCCGCTGTCGACGACCAGCCGGATGGCACGGTGGAGCTCTAATTGGAGCCGGCCGAAATCGCGGTAGGGGTCGGTGTAGAGCCCCATCTCCTTGCACAATTTCTCGGCGTAGAGGCCCCAGCCCTCATCGGTCGCAGTGTAGCCGGAAAATTGGCGGAACGGCGGCACTTCGCCTTCGCCCAATTCGCTCAGCAGCGCGCCTTGGAGATGGTGACCGGGGATGCCCTCGTGGCAGTACAGGGCCTCGACTTCGGTCGAGGGCATGTCCGCCATGTCGTAGAGATTGACGTAATAGGTGCCGGGGCGCGAGCCGTCGGGCGGCGGGTCCTGATAGAAGGCCTTGCCCGCGCTCTTCTCGCGGAACGGCTCGACCGCCTTGATCAGCAATGCGGTCTTGGGCAGGCGACCGAAAAAGCGCGGCAATTGCGACTGGACCTGGGCCTGCGCCTTGGCGGATTCGTCCAGATAGGTCTGCCGGCCCGCCGCAGTGTTTGGGTAATAGAATTGATTGGAATCGCGCATCTGCGTGAAGAATTGCGGCAGCGTGCCCTGGAAGCCGACCCGGTCCTTGATTGCCGCCATCTCTCCGTGGATGCGCGCGACCTGGGCAAGGCCGAGGGCGTGGATGGCATCGCCGTCGAGCTCGGTCGTGGTGTAATATTTGAGCAGCTCCGAATATTGCTGGGCGCCGTTGGCGAAGCGCCAGATGCCGTCGTCGCGGCGGGCGGCGCGATGTTGCCGTTCCATCGCCGCGATGACCCGGCGGTAGGCCGGGCGGACATCGTCGAGCAGGGCCGCTTTGCCGGCATCTAGCAGGCGCGCCTTGGTCGCCGCGTCGGTGTCGAGCTTGCCGACCTTGGCCTTGAAGTCGGCCCACAACGCGCTGTCCGCGCCCGCCGCGAACGGCGCGCCGGCGAGGACGTTCTTCGAATCCGCGATGACATAGGGGAACACCCATTTGGGCGGCAGCACGCCCAAGGCGGCGCGGGCCTCGGACTCGGCGATCGACTGGTCGAGGTAGCGCGCCATTTCCTTGAGGCGCGAGACATAGGCCTCGGCGTCGGCGGCGCTGTCGACCTTGTGAATGTTGATGAGGAACGCCGGGCCTTCGCTCTGCGCGCCGTTCATCTGGTCGAACACATAGGTCTGGCGGCGGAACGGGAAGACCGAGTCGAAACGCGCGTCGCGGTAGAGGAAGAGGTCGTAGCTCAATTGGTCGTCGGGCGAGAGGGCGGCGCGGTCGAAGCGCTGCCGGAGCGCAGCGACATTGCGGCGGCCAAGCTCGCGCTCCTCGATCGCGGCGGCCTCGCCGAACTTGTCCCATTTGCCGTAATCGCCGTCCTTGATGGCGCGATACGACTTGCTCAGCGGGGACAGCGCCAGCTCGGCCTTGTCGGTCGCCTCGAAAAATGCGGCGAGCTCGGCGTTCTTGGCCGGGATCGCGGCGACGGCCGGCTCGGCGGGTGCGGCGGCATCGACCGGCGGCGGCTGGATCAAGGGCTCGACCTGGTTGGTGGCGCAGGCGGGGAGCAGAGCGGCGGAGGCAAGCAGGATGAGGCGCGTCACGGGCAGTCCTTCGCTAATGGGTCCGGCCTTCGTCGCAGAGCCGGAGCCGCTCCGCCACCGCTTTTTCGATGAACGGCGGCGACAGGCTTGCTAGGGCGGTCGGCGATGGGGCTTTTTCGACTTGTCCGGCCGTTGGTGTTCGCGCTCGACGCCGAGCTCGCGCATCGCGCGACGATCGCGGCTCTGCGACTGATGCCGAAGCGGCGACTACCGATGTTCGCGGCATCGCTGACGACGAGCATTGCCGGGCTCGGCTTTCCCTCGCCGATCGGGCTCGCGGCGGGGTTCGACAAGGACGCCGAAGTGGCGGGCGCGATGCTCGGGCTCGGCTTCGGTTTCGTCGAGGTCGGCACGCTTACCCCGCTGGCGCAGGCCGGCAATCCCAAACCGAGGCTTTTCCGGCTGGCCGAGGACGATGCGGTGATCAATCGCCTGGGGTTCAACAATGAAGGTCAGGCGGCGGCGCTGAAGCGGCTTGCAGCGCGCAACCGCGGCCTCGGCGTGGTCGGAATCAACCTTGGCGCCAACAAGGAAAGCGCGGACCGCATCGGCGATTATGCCGCCGGGGTTCGGGCGGCGGCGCGCCACGCCGATTATCTGACGGTCAACATTTCCTCGCCCAACACGCCGGGCCTGCGCGGGCTGCAGGATGCCGGCGCGCTCGGCGAATTGCTGGCCGCGGTGCGCGACGCGCGCGTGCCGGGCGGTCCGCCGGTTTTCCTGAAAGCCGCGCCGGACCTCAATGCCGGCGACCCGGAGCGGATCACGCGCGCCGCGATCGATCATGGAATCGATGCGCTGATTGTCGCCAACACCACAGTGTCGCGCCCGCCGCTTGGTTCGCGCCACGCGGGCGAAGCTGGCGGATTGTCGGGCGCGCCATTGAAAGCGCTCGCGCTAGACGCGCTGCGCCGCTTCCGCAGCGTCGGCGGCGCCGCCTTGCCGCTGGTTGGCGTCGGCGGAATCGCCACCGTGGACGACGCGTGGGAGCGGATCCGCGCCGGGGCTAGCCTGGTCCAGCTGTACAGTGCGATGGTCTATGCCGGGCCGCGGATCGGCGGCCGCATCGCCGCCGGGCTCGCCGAGCGGCTGGAGCGCGGCGGCTTCGCCAGCATTGCCGAGGCGGTGGGGAGCGAGTAGCCCCGCGCGTCATGCCCGTGTGCCTGTTCCGCTTAGCCGCTGCCTGCCTTGCCCTCGCCGGCTGCGCCACCGCTTCTTCGCAACCCCCGCTTATTGCCGCTCCGCCAGCAACCGGCATGGTCAGCGCCGCCGACCCGCGCGCCGCCGAAGCGGGCGCGGAGATTCTGCGCGCCGGCGGCAGCGCGGCGGACGCGGCATTTGCAACGCTGCTCGCCTTGACCGTGGTCGAGCCGCAAAGCTCGGGCATCGGCGGCGGCGGTTTACTCGTCTATTCGGACGGGGGAAGGCTGCCCGACACCTATGACGGGCGCGAGGAAGCGCCGATGGCGGCGGGCGGCGACTGGTTCTTCGTCAATGGCCAACCGCTGCCAACTGCCGAGGCGATCCCCGGCGGGCGCAGCGTCGGCGTTCCCGGCAACATGCGGATGATGGCGCTGGCCCATCGCGATCACGGCAAGCTGGCGTGGGCGCGGCTGTTCGATCCCGCCATCCGTCTCGCCCGCGACGGCTTCGCCATCACCCCGCGTCTGTTCCGCGCGCTAACTGTTTACCGCTCGAGTGGCGCGCTGAGCCCGGCGGCGCGGGCCTTGTTCTATCGCCCCGACGGGAGCCCTCAACCGGTCGGGACGATCGTCCGCAATCCCACCATCGCCACGGCGCTCGAAGGCTTCGCCGCGCGCGGCCCGGACAGTTTCTACGTCGGTCCGAATGCCGCCGCGATCGCCGCCGCGGTGTCCGGCGCGCCGCGCAACCCGGCGCCAATGACGGTCGGCGATCTCGCCGCGTACGACGCGAAAAAGCGGCCGCCGGTGTGCGGCGACTATCGCGGCTATCGCGTGTGCGGGATGGGCCCACCGTCGTCGGGCGCGACCACCGTCGTTGCAATCCTCGAGCAGCTCGAGCGCTTCGACCTCGCGGCGCTCGGCCCGAACTCGCCCGTCGCGTGGCACCTGATCGCCGAATCGACGCGGCTGGCGTTCGCCGACCGCGACCGATATCTCGCCGATCCCGATCATGTCGCGGTGCCGGTGGCCGGGCTGATCGATCCAGCCTATCTCGCGCGGCGCTCGGCGTTGATTTCGTCCGAGCGGACCATGGCAGCGGTCATCGCGGGCACGCCCGCCGGTGCGCCCCGGGTCGTCGCCGGGATCGAGCCGGTCGAAGCCGGAACTTCGCATTTCGTCGCGGTAGACCGGGCCGGCAATGTCGCCTCGCTGACCTCGACCATCGAAAGCCCATTCGGATCGGGGCTGATGGTCAACGGCTTCTATCTTAACAACGAGCTGACCGACTTCAGTTTGGTGCCGGTCAAAGACGGAGTGCCCGTCGCCAATGCCGTGGCGGGCGGCAAACGGCCGCGCAGCTCGATGAGCCCGACCATCGTATTCGGCCCTGAGGGGCGGGTGCGGCTGGCGGTCGGCGCCGCCGGCGGGGCGACGATCATAGCCCAGGTCGCACGAGCGATCATCGGCGTGATCGACTGGCGGCTGAGCGCGCAGGAGGCGCTGGCGCTGCCGGTGATCTTCGCCCCCGGCGACACCGTTTTCGTCGAACGGGGAACCGCGCTGGAAGCGATGGTCCCGGCGCTCCGCGCGCTCGGCCACGGCAAAATCGGTTATCGCGAGCCGACCGACTTCAAGGCGAATGCGATCGAATCGACGGGCGGTCGCTGGATGGGCGCCGCGGACCCGCGCTCCGAAGGCGTCGCGGTGGCCGAATGAAGGGCAAATAAGGATGGCGCGGCAGCTCGAAACCTTTCCCAACCTCGTTTCGATGTTCCTGACGCGCGCCGCAGCCAAGGGCGACGCGCCGTTCCTGTGGGCCAAGCGCGGCGGCGCGTGGCAGGCAGTGAGCTGGAGCGAAGCGGCGCGCCAGGTGGCGGCGCTGGCGGCGAGCCTCAAGCGCATCGGGCTTCAGCCCGGCGACCGGGTCATGCTGGTCAGCGAGAACCGCCCGGAATGGCTGATCGCCGACCTCGGCATCATGGCGGCGGGCTGCGTGACGGTCCCCACTTATACCACTAACACGACGCCCGATCACGCCCACATTTTCGGCAATTCGGGCGCCAAGGCGGTCATTATCTCCACCCAGAAGCTGGCAACGACCCTGCTTCCGGCGGTGCTGTTTTCGTCGGAATGCCACCACATCATCGGCATCGAAGGCCTCGACATCGGCCAGGGGATGGAAGGCACCACGCTTCACCACTGGGCTGAGCTGGTCGGCGGCGATGGCGACGTTGCAGCGCTGGGCGAGCGGATGGCCGGCGTCACCCGCTCCGACCTGGCGTGCATCATCCACACCAGCGGCACCGGCGGCGTGCCGCGCGGAGTGCAGCAGCACCACGGCGCCATTCTCCACAATGTTGAAGCCTGCACCGACGTCATCGCCAACGACTTCGGCTGGGACGACGAAGTGTTCCTGTCCTTCCTCCCGGCAAGCCACGCCTACGAGCATAGCGGCGGGCAGCATTTCCCGGTCGGGCTGGGCGCGCAAATCTATTACGCCGAAAGCTTGGAGAAGCTCGCCGCCAACATCGAGGAAGTGCGGCCGACTATCATGGTCGTCGTCCCGCGCCTGTTCGAGATGCTTCGCGCCCGAATTCTCAAGTCGATCGACGGCGGGCTGTCGCAATATCTGCTCAACCGCGCGCTCGCCATCGGCGCCGACAAAGCGGCCGGCAGGCGCAAGCCGTGGGACTTGCCGATGGACGGTATTTTGTCGCTCACGCTGCGGCGCAAGGTCCGCGCCAAGTTCGGCGGCCGGATCAAGGCGATGGTGTCGGGCGGGGCGCCGCTCAACCCGGAGGTCGGGCTGTTCTTCCAGTCGCTCGGTCTGACTTTCCTCCAGGGCTATGGCCAGACCGAAGCCGCGCCGGTGATTAGCTGCAACAGGCCGAGCGTCGGGATCCGCATGGAATCGGTGGGTCCGCCTTTGCTTAACACGGAGGTCCGGATTGCCGCCGACGGCGAGATCATGGTGCGCGGCGAGAACGTCATGCACGGCTATTGGCGGAACCCGGAAGAAACCGCGCGGGTGCTCCAGGACGGGTGGCTTGCGACTGGCGACGTCGGCCACTTCGACGACGGAGGCCGGATCATCATCACCGACCGCAAGAAGGATTTGATCGTCAACGACAAGGGCGACAATGTCTCGCCCCAGCGGATCGAGGGCATGCTTACGCTGCAGCCGGAAATCGGGCAGGCGATGATCTACGGCGACCGCAAGCCGCATTTGGTCGCGCTGCTCGTGCCGGATTCCGAATTCGCCGACAAGCCCGACGTCCAGCAGCGGCTGTCGGCGGCGGTCGACCGGGTCAGCCGCGGCGTGTCGATCATCGAGCGGGTCAGGCGCTTCGCGCTCGCCGATGAACCGTTCACGGTCGACAATGAGCAGATGACGCCGTCGCTGAAGATCCGCCGCCACGTCATCACCGCCGCTTATCGCGAGCGGCTCGAGGCATTGTACCGCCGCTAGCCGCCGGGCCGGGTGTAGGGCACGAACTCGCCCCACGAACAGCTGCCCACGATCATCCCGGTCGACAGGTCCGCAAGCTGAGCGATGTCGCCGCTGCACAGGCCCTGGCCGCCGAAGCTGCGGGTGACGAGCGTGTAATGGCTCGAGCCGAGCAGCGCGCAGCCGCCGCGCATCTCGGTCCGCCAGACTCGCCTGGAGCCATCGCGGAACATCACGGTCTTGTCGTCGATGACCACCATGTCCGGCGAGCGGTGTGAGGGCAGGCACGACTGCGGCGCTCCGGCCACCTTGCCGGTAAGCAGTTTCTGCAAATGCTGCTCGGCCTGGGCGCTTCGCGGTCGCGGGGGCGCGGTCGCGCAGCCGGCCAGCGTCGCCGCGGCGAGGATGAGATAAAGGCTGCGCATTCAATTCCTCCTAGCGGAACCTGTCCTTGTCGCGGCGAAGCTGCGCGAACTGCTCGACGGTTGTAGCGCGAATGAAGGGATTGGTCGCCTTTTCGGCGCTGACGGTAGTGGGAAGCGTGATTTCGCCGCGCTCGCGCATTGCCTCGACCTCGCTCAGGCGCTCGGCGGCGGCAAGGTTGGCCGGCTCGGCGTGGACCGCGAAACGGCCGTTGGCGAGCGTATATTCGTGCCCGCAATAGAGGCGCATGGTGCCGGGGAGCGCCGCGAGCCGCTGCAACGACGAGTGCATCTGCTCGGCCGTGCCCTCGAACAACCGGCCGCAGCCCATCGCGAACAAGGTGTCGCCGACGAAGGCGAGTTCGGCGCCATCGAAGACGAGGGCGATGTGGCCGAGCGTGTGGCCGGGGATTTCGATCACTCGGCCGACGTTGCCGCCGAGGCGAACTTCATCGCCTTCGCGAAGCTGCACGTCGACTCCGGGGATGGTTTCCGCGGCCGGTCCGGAAACAGTCGCGCCGGTCGCCTGCTTGACGGCCAAATTGCCGCCGGTGTGGTCGGGGTGCCAGTGGGTGTTCCACACCTGGGCGATGGTCCAGCCGAGCTGCTGGGCCCCGGCCAACGCCGCCGCCCCGTCGCCGGGGTCGACGACCGCGGTCTCGCCGCTTGCGGAATCGCGGACCAGCCAGATGTAATTGTCGCTGAAGGCCGGGACCGGGACGATTTCCATCATAACTTTACTTAGCCGAAGCTGCTTCCGATTTCACGCTCAGTGCCGGGCCGAGCAGCGCAAGCGCGTCGCCCGTCGCCTCGCCGCTCGCGCCGTCGGGGTCGGCGGCTGCGGCGCGGGTCCAGTAAGCACGGGCCCCAACGATATCCCCGGTGAAATGGGCGACGTGACCGGCTTCGAACAGCATGGTCGGGTCGCCCGGGGCGAGCGCCAAAGCGCGGGCGATCGACGATTGGGCCAGCGCCTTGTCGTTCTCGCGGATCGCGAGGGCGGCGGAAAAATACCAAAGGAACGAGTCTTTCGAGATTGTCTGGGCGGCCTCGGTCACCTTGGCTCGGGCGACCTTGAGCTGGCCCTGCGCTTCGGCGGCGCGACCCCGGTCGAGCAAGGCTTCGCCGCGCTGCTCGGCCCGCAGACCGGTGCCGGCGAGCGCCTTGTCGAGCGCGAACGCGGCCTTGCCCGGCTGGTTGGCGGCGATCCACATATTGCCTGCCGCTGCCCAGGCGCGCGAGGCAGTTGGATTGGAGGCTTGCGCCGCACCCGCCGCTCGTTCGAACGCGGCGGCGGCAACATCGGGTTTGCCGCTGCTGCTCGCCTCGAGCGCCCGGCAAACATGCGCTTCCGGTGTGGTTGTGTCAGGGCAGGCCAAAGGCGCTGCGGTGGCAAGCGCGGCGGCGAGTGCGAGTATCATAAGGCGGGCTCCAGCAGTCCGGCGGCGGTGCGCAGGATCGTCGCGATCTCATGCGCGTCCGACAATCGATGGCCGCCGCCTTTGACGATGGTCAACTGGACATCGGCTGAACGCAGCTGCTGGAACAACCGGTAAGCGATCGGCAACGGGACGTCGGCGTCGAGCTCGCCGTGGATCAGCCGGACCGGGCAGTCGATGGCGATCGGCGCGTCGAGCAGGCGCAGAGCCTGGCCGGATCGCCAGAAGCCGCGGGTGACCACCGGCTCGACGCCGATGCGGCCGGTGCGCTCCACCTCGGCCTTCTGCTCGGCGCTGAAGCCCCAGTCGGTGAAGTCGGCGGCCGCGGCGATCCCGACCAGCGCCGCGACCCGCTCGGGCCGTTGCAGCGCCAAGTGAAGCGCGACCCACCCGCCCATCGACGAGCCGACGACGATCACGGGTCCCTCCGTCAGCCGGTCGAGCATCGCCAGAGCTTCGCCGATCCAGCGGTCGAGCGTGCCCTCCTCGAAGCTGCCGTCCGACAGCCCCGTTCCCGAATAATCGAAGCGCAGCATCGCCAGGCCGCGCGCTTGCGCGAAAGCATCGAGCGCGACCGCCTTCGCCCCGTCCATGTCGGACGCAAAACCGGGCAGGAACAGCAGGGTGGGCGAGCCGCCGGGCCGGCACCGGTAGGCGAGCTGGCGCCCGTCGATTTCGAGATGAGTGAGCTCGGTTGGCATTGGAATGGATGCGCCTAAGTTTGAGCAGCAGCCTCGCGTTTTCGCGACAGGATTGCCGCCACTTGCTGCGCGCACCGAGTCAGCATGGCGATGGTGTCGGGCGCGCTGAGAACCCTCGGTTCGGAATCGATCGCGCACAGCGTCCCGTAGAAACTCCGGTCTGCCAGGATGATCGGCAACGAGGCATAGCTTTCGAAGCCATAGAGCGCGGGAACAGGGTGGGTCCGCCATTTGGGGTCGTCGGCAATACGGTCGATGACGATGGCCTGGCCGCATTCGCGAATGTCGTCGCAAATCGTTTTCTTGACGTCCAGTTCCTCACCGGGATCGAGTCCGAACTCGATCCGGTCGAGAACCTGCGCGGCAATCCACCTGTCGTCGGTGACCCTCGCAACCGCCTTGAAGCCCATGTGCGTGGCGTGGCAGACCTCTTGCATGATCGCAGGGTCGTCGCCCTCGTCTGCGACCTGTTCTGCGAATGCATCTTTCATGAAGCCGTTATGCTTGCGCCAAAAACTGCATGCAATGGCGCGAGTGCGAATGTCCGCTGTGGGGGATAGCGGGACGCTACCCTGGCTGGCTCTCCGGCGAGAGGAAGCGCTCGACCACTTCGCGGTCTAGCCGGGCCGGGCGCTGCGTGGCGGCGTCGAGGCAGCACCAGCTGCTCTGGATCTCGGCCAGCACCTCCTCGCCGCGGCGGACGACGGTGCTGAACATCGCGCGGGCGCCCTGGACCCGCTGGGCGATCACTTCGGCGACGACGACGTCGTCGAGGAAGGTCGGGCGCCGGTAGGTGATCTCGTGCTTGAGCGCGACCCACAAGTGCCGGGCGACGGCTTCGCTCGGGGCGACGCTCTGCCAATAATCGACGACCGCGTCCTGAACCCAGCGCAAATAGACGCTATTGTTGACATGACCCATGTGGTCGATGTCGCCGGCGGTGATTGCTACGGGATAGCGGAACATCGTCAACCTACTCGAATATCGCGGGAAAAGACGCTCCTACCCGCTGACACGCCTGCAAACAACGCAGCCGCCTGGTGAGAGTTGCAAGGAACGAGCAAGCGGCGCGCTGGTTGTCTCGGCAAGCGAAGGAGGGCACCGGAAATGGATTACCGCAAGCTTGGCGACAGCGACCTCGAGGTTTCGGAGATCTCGCTCGGGTCGTGGCTGACCTACGGCGTGGGGGTCGAAGCGGACCAGGCCCGCGCCTGCCTCGACGAGGCGTTCGATCAGGGCATCAACTTCATCGACACCGCCAACGTCTATGGCCGCGGCGCCGCGGAGGCGTTCCTTGGTGATGCGCTGAAAAACCGCCCGCGCGACAGCTACGTGCTGGCGACCAAGCTGTTCTTCCCGATGACCGACAGCGACCGCGGGCTGTCGCGCGGCCAGGTCGAAAAGCAGCTCGACGCGTCGCTCGAGCGCCTGCAGACCGACTACGTCGACCTCTACCAGTGCCACCGTTACGACTGGGACACGCCGCTCGAAGAAACGATGGAGGCGCTGGCCCGCGCGGTGGAACGCGGCAAGACCCGGTATATCGGCTTTTCGGAGTGGCCGGCCGAGCGGATCGAGGCGGCTATCGAGATGCCCGGCACCAAATTCGTGTCGAGCCAGCCGCAATATTCGCTGGTGTGGCGCGAGCCCGAAGCCGAGGTGATCCCGGTCTGCGCCGCCAACGGCATTTCGCAGATCGTCTGGTCGCCGCTCGGGCAAGGCGTGCTGACCGGCAAATACGACCCGGATTCGCCGCCGCCCGCCGACAGCCGCGCGGCGAGCGAGGAGATGGGCGGGTGGATGGACTCGCTGCTGAAGCCCAAGCTGCTCCGCGCGGTGCAGGCGTTGAAGCCGATCGCCCAGGAAGCGGGACTGACCCTGCCGCAGTTCGCGCTCGCCTGGGTGCTTCGCGAGCCCAATGTCGCCTCGGCCATCATCGGCGCGTCACGCCCGGAGCAGGTACGCGAGAATGTGGCTGCCTCGGGCGTGAGCGTCGACCCGGAACTATTCACCCGGGCCGAAGCACTGATCGGGCAAGCGCTAGAGTCCTAGATCGCGCCCGAACTGCGCCGCGACGGGGAGACGAAAATCTCCTCGATGGGCCGCTCGAACAGCTCGGATATTCGGAAAGCCAGCGGCAGCGACGGGTCGTATTTGCCGGTTTCGATGGCGTTGACGCTCTGGCGCGACACTTCCAGCCGCTCGCCGAGGTCGGCCTGGCTCCAGCTTCGCTCGGCGCGCAGCACCTTCAAGCGGTTTTCCATCAGCAGCTGCCCTCGCCGACGGTGAGCCAATTGACGAGCGAGCCGACGCCGAGCCCGGCGAAGAACAGCACCGAGAGGTAGAAAGCGGGCACGTGCGGGACCAGGCCGTAATTCTCGAGAAAACCGTAGATCGTCGCGACGACCATCGCGATTCCGCTGGCGATCAGCATCTGGCGGACCATTGAATGTATCATTGGTCAAGCTTCCCTTTCGGTTAGTAAAGGTAGCTTTACGGTGGTGTCAAGCAACCCTCTGCACGAAGCGTTCGCGATGTTCGGGCGTTTCTGTCGGACAGCCGAGGAGACTCGCAATGCCAGCAAAATCGAAAGCGCAGCAGAAGGCGGCCGGGGCGGCGCTGTCGGCCAAGCGCGACGACACGCCGAAAAGCAAGCTCCAGGGCGCTTCGAAACAGATGGAAAGCTCGATGAGCGAAAAGCAGCTCAAAGAATTTGCTTCGACCAAGCGCAAGGGCAAGCCCGAGCGGGTCGGCTAGCCGCCCTTTTTTGCGAGGCCATGCCCCGCTAAGGCGGGCCACATGGCCGGGATCACCGCGAAGATGCAACGCGAGGAGAAGCTCGCCGGGCTGGCGCTCATCGCCGCCGCGGCCCTCGCCTTGCTCGCCGCCAACAGCGGCGCGGCCGACCTCTACCACCACTTGCTCGAATTCAAGGTCGGCCCGTCTCTGCCAAGGATCGGCGTTCCGACCATCCATTTGTGGGTGGCCGACGCGCTGATGGCCCTGTTCTTCCTGCTCGTCGGCCTGGAAGTGAAGCGCGAGTGGTATGAGGGGCGCTTATCGACACCGGCCGAGCGGCGGCTGCCGTTCTTCGCCGCCGCCGCGGGCATGGGGGTGCCGGCGCTGGTCTATCTTGCGGTGATCGGTTTCGACCCGGCGCTGTTGGGCGGATGGGCGATCCCGTCCGCGACCGACATCGCCTTCGCCATCGGTGTGCTGGCGCTGCTCGGGCCGCGGGCGTCGCCGGCGATCAAGCTGCTGCTGGTGACGATCGCGATCATCGACGACGTCGGCGCGGTGATGATCATCGCACTGGTCTATACGGCGGACCTCAGCATAGTCGCGGTTGGCGCGGCCCTGGCAATCACCGCGCTGATGGCGTTCCTCAACATCGTCGGCGTGCGGCGGTTGTGGCCCTATTTGCTGCTCGCCGCTGCTTTGTGGTTGGCGGTCCTTGCCAGCGGCATTCACGCCACCATCGCCGGCGTGGTCGCGGCGCTGACTATCCCGCTCGGCCGCGGCGAGGCGTATTCGCCGCTGCGGCGGCTCGAGCACGACATCCACCCGTGGGTTATGTTCGGCGTGATGCCGCTGTTCGGATTCGCCAGCGCCGGGGTGGAAATCCGCGGACTCGAGGCGCTGTTCCAGCCGCTCCCGCTGGCAATCGCGCTCGGCCTGTTCGTCGGCAAGCAGATCGGCGTGTTCGGGGCCACCTGGATCGCCGTGAAGTCGGGCCTTGCCGGGCGGCCGGCAGGCGCGACGTGGGCGCAGATTTACGGCGCCGCTTTGCTGTGCGGCATCGGCTTCACCATGAGCCTGTTCATCGGCGCGCTGGCCTTCCCCGGGCGGCCGGAGGAAATCGAGGCGGCCAAATTGGGGACGCTCGCCGGCTCCTTGCTATCGGCGATTGCCGGCTGGGCGGTGCTGCGGATGGCGCCACAGTCGACGGTCAGCGAGGAAGATATCGACGAAGCCCGCGAGATTTTCGGCGAAGACTGGACGCGGGCGTGATGCGCCGTTGGCGCATTAAACCTTCTCGGTCAGCTCCGGGACGATCTCGAACAGGTCGCCGACCAGGCCGATGTCGGCGACCTGGAAGATCGGCGCGTCCTCGTCCTTGTTGATGGCGACGATGATCTTCGAATCCTTCATCCCCGCCAGGTGCTGGATCGCGCCCGAGATTCCGATCGCGATATAGACTTCGGGAGCGACGATCTTGCCGGTCTGGCCGACCTGATAGTCGTTGGGCGCATAGCCGGCATCCACCGCGGCGCGGCTGGCGCCGACCGCCGCGCCGAGCTTGTCGGCGAGCGGGTCGAGCAAAGCGTGGAACTGCTCGGACGAGCCGAACGCTCGCCCGCCGGAGACGATGATCTTGGCGCTGGTCAGCTCGGGCCGTTCGGACTTGGACAGCTCGGCGCCGACGAAGCTGGATTTGCCGAAGGAAGCGCCGGCATCGACGTTCTCAACCGTGCCCGAGCCGCCGTCTGCAGCCGCTTTCTCGAAGGCGGTGGTGCGCACGGTGATGACCTTTTTCGCGTCCTTGGAGCGAACCGTCGCGATGGCGTTGCCGGCGTAAATCGGCCGCGTGAACGTGTCTTCGCCCTCGACCGAGAGGATGTCGGAAATCTGCATTACATCGAGCAGAGCGGCGACCCGCGGGGCGATGTTCTTGCCGAAGGTGGTCGACGGAGCGACGAACGCGTCGTGCGTTTCCATCAGCTTTGCGGCGACGGGCGCCACGTCCTCGGCCAGCTGGTGCTCCAGGTGCGCCGAGTCGGCGACATGGACCTTGCCGACGCCGACGATCTTGCCGGCGGCTTGTGCGACCGCGCCGAGGTTGGAGCCGGCGACGAGCAAATGGACTTCGCCCAGCTCGGCGGCAGCGGTGATCGTGGCCAACGTCGAATCCTTGACCGCGCTTCCGTCATGTTCGACCAGGACGAGAGTCTTCATTTGGCGATCCCCAGGGCCTTCAATTTTTCGACCAGCTCGTCGACGGACCCGACCTTGGCGCCGGCCTGCCGTTTGGACGGCTCGGCGACCTTGAGCAATTCGAGCCGCGGCGCGGTGTCGACGCCGTAATCGCCCGGAGTTTTGTTCGCGAGCGGCTTCGACTTGGCCTTCATGATGTTAGGCAACGACGCATAGCGCGGCTCGTTCAGGCGAAGGTCGGTGGTGACGATCGCAGGCGTGGAGAGCTTGAGCGTTTCAAGCCCGCCGTCGACCTCGCGGGTGACGGTCAAGTCGCCGCCGGCGGCCTCGATTTTCGAAGCGAACGTGCCCTGCGGCCAGCCGAGCAGGGCGGCGAGCATCTGCCCAACCTGGTTGCTGTCGTCGTCGATCGCCTGCTTGCCCAGCAGCACGATATCGGGACTTTCCTCGGCGACCACGCCCTTGAGGATTTTGGCGACGGCGAGCGGCTCGACCTCGTCGTCGGTCTGGACGAGGATTGCGCGGTCGGCGCTCATCGCCAGCGCCGTGCGCAGCGTTTCGGTCGCCTTGGCCGGCCCGATCGAGACCGCGACGATCTCGGTCGCGACGCCCTTTTCCTTGAGCCGGATCGCTTCCTCGACCGCGATCTCGTCGAACGGGTTCATGCTCATCTTGACGTTGGCGAGATCGACTCCGGAGCCGTCCATCTTCACTCGCGGTTTGACGTTGAAATCGATCACCCGCTTGACGGCGACGAGTAGCTTCATTGCTTCACCCTTCCATCCCACTCGCCGTAGGCAGTGATGAGATTGCCGAACTCGGAATCATCCGGCACTCGTTCAAACGTGCGGGCCGCGCCTGAATTCGCCCAGTCGAAGCCCTCGCCCCGGTGCGTCTCGATGAACGGCCGGTGCTCCTCGCCATTGTCGAGCAGCGTCGAGCGCACGTTGACGAAGGCGTCCATACCCTCGGGCACTGTGTACAGCCAAGTCATGCACGACCCGCAGAACATGTGGTTCGGCCCAGTCCCGAGGCCGCCGCGCACAGGCTCGCCGTCGGTGACCCTGAAGCGGCCGGCCGGATACAGGCTGCTAAGCGAAAATGCGCTCGCCGACAAGCGCTGGCAGCCGCGGCAATGACAGGCCATCGTGATAGAGGGCGCACCTTCGCCTTGAAAGCGCACATTTCCGCAGCGGCACTGCCCTTCGTCCAAACGCTCACTCACGCCGCCGCCTTCACCTCGGCGACGATCTTCTGAGCGGCGTCGCCGAGGTCGTCGGCGGCGACGATCGGCAGCCCGCTCTTGGCGAGGATGTCCTTGCCAGTATCGACGTTTGTTCCTTCGAGGCGAACCACCAGCGGCACCTTCAGATCGACCTCGCGCGCGGCGGCGACGATCCCGTCGGCGATGATGTCGCAGCGCATGATGCCGCCGAAAATGTTGACCAATATGCCTTTCACCGACGGGTCGGAGAGGATGATCTTGAACGCCGCGGTGACCTTTTCGGTTGAGGCGCCGCCGCCGACGTCGAGGAAGTTGGCGGGCTCGCCGCCCTTGAGTTTGATGATGTCCATCGTCGCCATGGCCAGCCCGGCGCCGTTGACCATGCAGCCGATGTTGCCGTCCAGTTTGATGTAGGCGAGGTCGTATTTCGACGCCTCC
Source organism: Sphingomicrobium sp. (assembly GCA_037721775.1). Classification (GTDB taxonomy): domain Bacteria; phylum Pseudomonadota; class Alphaproteobacteria; order Sphingomonadales; family Sphingomonadaceae; genus Sphingomicrobium. Next base: position 50,730 of record JBBJOG010000009.1, read on the forward strand.
ACCTCCATCGGCTCCTCTTCGTTGATGTCGCGCATCGCTTCATATTCCGGATGCCGGAACTCGGCATTGCCGTCGAAGCCGATCTTGGCGTCGAGCACCATCAGCGTGCCATCCCCGGTGATGGCCAGCGGGTTGATCTCGATCTGCGAGGCATCGCTGCCACGGAACGCTTCATAAAGTTGGGCGAGCACCTTGGCTGCTTGCTTGGCAAGCTCGCCGTCGAGGCCGAGCGCGGCGGCCACGGCGCGGCCGTGATGCGGCATCAGCCCGGTCGCGGAATCGATGGTCAGGGTCTCGATCTTTTCGGGCGTGTCGTGGGCGACGCCCTCGATGTCCATCCCGCCCTCGGTCGAGGCGACGATCGCCATCCGCCCGGTCGAGCGGTCGACCAGGAGCGCCAGATAAAACTCCTTTTCGATGTCGACGCCGTCGGTGATGTAGAGCCGCTGGACGGTCTTGCCCGAAGCGCCGGTCTGGATCGTCACCAGCGTCTTGCCCAGCATTTCGGCGGCGTGGTCGCGGACCTCGTCGATCGAATAGGCGAGCCTGACCCCGCCCTTGGCGTCGGGGCCAAGCTCCTTGAACTTGCCCTTTCCTCGGCCTCCGGCGTGGATCTGCGATTTCACCACCCAAAGCGGCCCGGGCAGCTTTTGCGCGGCGGCGACCGCTTCCTCGACGCTCATCGCCGCGTGGCCGGCGGGGACGGGCACGCCGAACTTCGCGAGCAGCTCTTTTGCCTGATATTCGTGGATGTTCATTGCGCCGGCCCTTAAGCAGATAGTCGGCAGCGATGCAAAACGATCCCCCCACCCGCAAGATCATCCACGTCGACATGGACGCCTTTTACGCGTCGGTCGAGCAGCGCGATTCGCCCGAGCTTCGCGGGCTTCCGGTCGCGGTCGGCGGCGGGCATCGCGGGGTGGTCGCGGCAGCATCCTACGAGGCGCGCAAATATGGCGTCCGCTCTGCGATGCCTTCCGTCACCGCGAAGCGGCGCTGCCCCGAGCTGGTGTTCGTCAAGCCGCGGTTCGACGTCTATCGCTCGGTGTCGCAGCAGATCCGCGCGATCTTCGCCGACTACACCGACCTGGTCGAACCGCTGAGCCTCGACGAAGCCTATCTCGACGTAACCGGGGACCGGCTCGGCCTGGGGACGGCGCGGGCGATCGCCGAGGATATTCGCCGCCGGATCCGCGAAGAGACCGGCCTCACCGCTTCGGCCGGCGTGTCGTACTGCAAATTCATCGCCAAGCTCGCTTCCGACCAGCGCAAGCCCGATGGATTGTGCGTGATCACGCCCGACCGGGGGCCCGATTTTGTCGCCTCGCTGCCGGTTGCGCGGTTCCACGGGATCGGCCCGGTCACCGCCGGCAAGATGGCGACGCTGGGGATCGAGACCGGCGCCGATCTGAGGGCGTGGAGCCTGGCCGAGCTGGAAGCGCGGTTCGGAAGCTCGGGGAGGTGGTATTGGCGGATCTGCCGCGGGATCGACGACCGCGAGGTCAAGCCCGACCGACCCTACAAGTCGGTGAGCGCCGAGCGCACCTTCGATGTCGACCTTAGCGACCCGCCGGCGCTTGCCGCCGAGCTCGAACTGATCGCTGCCTACGCCTGGGCGCGAGCGGAGCGCGCGGCCGTGTTCGGGCGGACGGTCACGCTCAAGGTGAAATATGGCGACTTCACCATCATCACCCGATCGAAGAGCTTGCCCGCGCCGGTGGCCGCGCTCAGCGAGTTCGCCGCGGCAGGGCAGGGGCTGCTGGCGGCGCTGTGCCCGGTGCCCAGGGGAATCCGGCTGCTCGGCCTTGGGCTTCACAACCTGATCGAGGGCGCAATCGAGCCGCCGCGCCAGCTGGGACTGGAAATTTGAAGAAAGTTGTGTTATAAAATCATTACACAGGCCGCAGCGATTCCGCCCGCGGCCGATAAGCAGGAACCTGACAAACGCGCGGTGAGCCACGACCTGGTGTGGTTGTGGGGGACGATGCTCAAGTGTCGGCTCGTAGCGCTGTCAAACAGAAAGGTGCGCGAATGGCTGCCAAGGCTTTGAGCTTCGACGTTGGCGATTACGTGGTTTACCCCAAGCATGGAGTCGGCCGGGTGGTCGAGCTCCAGAGCACCGAGATCGCCGGCACCCGGCTCGACCTCTACGTGCTTCGCTTCGAGAAAGAGCGGATGACGCTTCGCGTTCCCGTTGCCAAGGCGGACTCCATCGGCATGCGCAAGCTGTCTTCGGACAAGACGATGAAGGATGCGCTCGAGACGCTCAAGGGCAAGCCCAAGGTCAAGCGCACCATGTGGTCGCGCCGCGCCCAGGAATATGAAGCCAAGATCAATTCGGGCGACCTGACCTCGATCGCGGAAGTCGTGCGCGACCTGTTCCGCCCCGACGATGCGCCCGAACAGAGCTATTCCGAGCGGCAGATTTTCGAAGCCGCATCGTCGCGCCTGGCCCGCGAGCTCGGAGCCATGGAAGGTACCGACGAAAAAGCCGCGCTGACCAAGCTTCTCGAGATCCTCAACGAAGCCGCAGTCATCCACCACGCGGCTAAAGAACCCGCATAGGGCGTCCGGGGGACGCCCGTATTGCGGGTTCTCCGGCGTAAGCAAACGAAGGGCGTGGCCGCAAGGCTGCGCCCTCTTTGTTTGTATACAAACAGAATCCGCTTGCCGCTACAGCTGTAGCACTGTATCAGCGTCGTAATACACGCGCACAGGGAGTCGGAAATATGCGGATCGTATCGCTCATCGCAGTCGCCGCGGCGCTAGCGGCAGCAGCCTGCAGCCAGACCCGGGCCGAAGACGGTGGCCCGACGGTCAAGCGCCAATATCAGGTCGGCGCCTTCCAGAGCATCGAGGTTGCCGGACCCTACGAGGTCGTGGTGACGACCGGCGGTGCCCTTTCGGTTACGGCGAGCGGCCCGGAAAAATTGCTCGAGCGCCTGGTGGTCGAGGTCAAGGGCGACCGGCTTTTGATCCATCCGCGCAAGGACAAGGGTTTCAACTGGACCAGCTCGCGAGGAACCGCGAAAATCCAGGTGACGGCGCAGATGCTGCGCGCGGCGTCGATCGCCGGATCGGGCGGGATTTCGGTCGACAAGGTCAGCGGCGACAGCTTCGACGGCAGCATCGCAGGCTCCGGCGACCTGCGCGTCGATTCGCTCGACGTTCAGTCGCTCAAGTTGGCCATCGGCGGGTCGGGCGACGTGACCGCACGGTCGGGCCGGACGCGCAATGCCGAATATAGCATTGCCGGCTCCGGCGGAATCGACGCGGAGGGTGTTCAGTCCGACGCAGCATCGATTTCCATCGCCGGCTCCGGCAGTGTTCACGGCCAGGCGACAGGAACCGCCAAGGTCAGCATCATGGGCTCGGGCGACGTTGAGATGACCGGCGGCGCCAAGTGCACCGTCTCGAAAATGGGCTCGGGCGAGGTCCGCTGCTCTTAAACGGCTGTTAACCATCAGCGGCGAAGGTGCGGCGATGCGCTTGCACCTTCCCGCTTTTGCCGCCGTCGCCCTCGCCGTCGCCCTTGGGGCCGGCGCGCCCGCCGATGCCGCGGTCCGCAATTTCACCGTCACCGGCTTCGACCGGATTCGGATCGACGGGCCTTTCGCCGTCAAGCTGACGACCACTGTCGCACCGTTCGCCCGGGCCAGCGGCAGCCCGGCGGCGCTCGACGCGGTTTCGGTCGAGGTCCAGGGCCGGACCCTGGTCGTGCGCGCCAATTCGTCCGCGTGGAAAAGCGATTCGCGACAGGCCCACGGGCCGGTCGAAATCACGGTCGGCACCCACGAGCTTTCGATGGCCTGGATCAACGGGTCGGGCGCGCTGTCGGTCGACAAGGTGTGCGGACCGAGCTTCGAAATGTCGATGCAAGGCTCCGCCACCGCGGAAATCGGCGGGATTGCGGTCGACACGCTGAAACTGGGCCTGTCGGGCACCGCCAGCGCGGTTGTGGGCGGCAAATCGGCGATCGTGGCGGCGATCGTCCGCGGGGCGTCCGCGCTCGATGGCTCGGCGCTCACCGCCAAGAATGCGACACTGGGCGCCGAAGGCGCGGCGCTGATCAAGCTGCGCGCCACCGACACCGCGAAAATCAGCGCTCAGGGGCCGGCTACAGTCCAAATCGACGGCGGCGCTGCCTGCACCATCAAGGCAGGGGGATCGGCCGAAGTTACCGGCTGCCGCTAAAGCCGCCTAATTGACGGTGACGCTGGCCTCGACGCCCGACAAAAAGCCCCAAAGCGCGCCCGCCAGCTCTTCGCCTGCAGCGAGTGCTTCGCACCTGTCGGCTTGTGGGAGCCGGTCGAGCAAAGCTCGGCACACGTCGCTATGCTCGACGTCGGCACTCTGGTGGACCTTGAAGAAACGCAACGTCTCCTCGTCGGAAATCCCGTAACGCTCGATCAGGCCATCGATCTTGGCGGTCGCGACCGCCGGGAACTGGCTTTCGTAGGCGTAAAGCGCGCCGAGGCCCGACGCGTAGGACTTGCGCGAAAGGCGGCGGAAAGTGTCGATCAGGGTCTGGGTTTCGGTGTTGAGCGCCTGGCCACGCACCGCCTCCTCGCTTTCGCCAAGGCCGCAGGCGAACATCATCCACAGGCTCGCGTGGTCCTGCTTGCCGGCTTCCAGCCCTTCCTCCTCGGCGAGGTTCTCGGCCAGCATCCGACGCCCGTCGCGCTCGGGGCAGGCGCTGTGGACTGCACTCACCGCTTGCGGGAACGCTTCGACGTGGTGAAAATACTGGCGCGCATAAGCCCGCAGCGTATCGAGCGGCAGCCGGCCCTCGGTCCATGCTTGGTAAAATGGGTGCTTGAGCATCGCCCGGTCGGCGACGGCTGCATCGATCTGGGCTGAAACTGCGCGGTCGGTCATCGGCTGTCTCCTCTTGTCGGGCAACCGATAAGCGGCGCGCCGACGCTCGGCAAGTTGCTTGAGCGCAATTGATCGCCGGCACCTGGATGAGTATTAGAGGGCGAAGAGGAGATCACCCATGTGGGCAGTCTCTGCAGCCCTGGCGCTCGGCGCCGTGCAACCGCAACCCGCGGCATCGACCGCTCAAGTGGCGCAGCCCGAGCTCGTCGCCTTCCGGGCGGACCCGATCCACCGGCTCACCGTGCCGATCCGAATCAACGGCCGCACCCACCGCTTCCTCGTCGACACCGGCGCCGAGCGGACCGGGATTTCGCTCGAGCTCGCCCGCTCGCTCCGCATTCGCACCGGCGCACTTTCGCTGGTGACAGGTTTCGCCGGCACGTCGTGGATTCCCAGCGTGGCCTTGCCGCCGATCGAGTTCGCAAGGTGACCGGCGAGGTGATCTGGGCCGATTATGCCGCGGTCAGCCATCTTTCGATCGGCGGGATTGAAATCCGCAACATGCCGATCGCTTTCGCCCGCTTCGCGCCCTTCACGCAGCTGGGTTTCACCGATGAGCCCGCGTTGCTCCTGGGCATGAACGCGCTTCGTAAATTCGATCAGGTGAGCATCGACTTCGACAGGCAGCAGGTCCGGTTCACCAACCGCTCGCCGCCGACCACAACCTTCCGGCGCACGTCGTAAGCGGCTGGCGTCGCTCCGTCGACCGGCGCAACGCAACCGAAGCGCGTTCGGACCGTTGCAGGTGTGATACGAAAAGGGAGACGAAATATGTACATCGGACTTGGCGGACTCATCCTTCTCATCATCCTGCTGGTCATCCTGTTCTAGAGGATAACCCGGCGCCCGACCCTAGACGAGGGCCAGCGCCGCCAGACGCCCATAGAGCGGAGACGGCAACGCGCTGACGCCGCTGCCGTGTTCTTGCTCGTCCGGCGCATCCCCCTCCTCGCAATAGCGCCATCCCTGGTGGGCGCGCTTGGGGATCGGCGCGATCCGCACCATCTCGGCTGAGCAGACGAAGTCGATCCGGCCATCGGCGCGGTCGTCGATGCGAAGGATTGCGTTGCTGCCGACCAGCCGGTGCTTGACGATCCAGTAGAGGTTGCCGCCGATCAGCTCGTCGGCGCGCTTCGGCCGCATCCGCGTGGGAATCCTGACCTCGCCCCGGCGCGCCCTGCGCGCCAGGCGGTTCTCGAGCGCCTCGACGCTTGCGCAGCCAACCGCGACTTTGGTCAGGTGAAGGTTCGGCACGGGTTGCAAGTGGCGAACAAGCCTCGCGCGTTCAAGCGGCTAACCGACAACCCCGCTGGCCGTGGCAAGGCCGAGGAAGGCGAGGAAGCCCATCGAATCGGTGATCATCGTCACGAACACCGATGAAGCGACGGCGGGGTCGGCGCCGGCCCGCTCCAAGGTCAGCGGCACCAGCACCCCGGCGAAACCGGCGACGACGATGTTGATCAGCATCGCCGCGGCGATCACGCCGCCGAGCGCCGGGCTGTCCAGCACCAGGGTAACCCCGACGCCGATCAGGATTGCGATGGTCAGGCCGTTGAGCAAGGCGACCTGGATCTCGCGGCCGACCGTGCGCCAGCGGTTGGAGCCGGTCAGCTGGTTGGTGGCCAGCGCGCGCACGGTCACGGCGAGGGTCTGGGTGCCCGCATTGCCGCCGACCCCGGCGACGATCGGCATCAGCACCGCGAGGATGGCGAGGCGGGAAATTTGGTCCTCGAACTGGCGGATGACGAAGGCGGCGACCAGAGCGGTGAGCAGGTTCGCCATCAGCCACCTAACCCGGGCGCGATAGCTTTCGCCGACCGGCTCGTTGATGTCGCCCTCGTCGACGCCGGACAGCAGCAGCGCATCCTCGCTCGCTTCCTCCTGGATGATGTGGACGATGTCGTCGACCGTGACCATTCCGACCAAACGGCCCGACCCGTCGATCACCGCGGCCGACACCAACGCATATTTCTGGAAGCGCAGAGCGACGTCTTCCTGGTCCATGTCGACCGGGATCAGGGTCTGGTCGCGGGCCATGACGTCGGCCACGGCCGTCGAGCGCGGCGCGCGAAGGATGCTCGACAGCTTGCAGGTCCCGACCGGGTGGTGGCTGGGGCTGACCACGAACACTTCCCAGAAGTCGTCCGCCATCTCCTCGTCGGAGCGCAAATAATCGATCACCTGGCCGACCCGCCAATGCTCGGGCACCGCGATCAGCTCGCGCTGCATCAGCCGGCCGGCCGATTCCTCGGGGTAGGTCAGAGCTTCCTCGATGGCGGCGCGGTCGTCGGGCTCCATCGCCCGAAGCACGGCGCGCTGCTCGCCCTCCTCGAGGTCTTCGAGCATCGCCACCGCGTCGTCGGTATCGAGCTGCCCGGCGATGTCGGCGACCTGCTGCGGCTCGAGCGAGTCGAGCAGGCCTTCGCGGACGAAATCGTTCATTTCCGCGAGCACGTCGGCGTCGACGATCCCGGCCAGCGCCCTGACCAGTCCGTCGCGCTCGTCGCGTGCGGCAAGCTCGATCAGGTCGGCGACGTCGGCGGGGTGGAGCGGGGCGACCAGCGCGCGCGCGGTCGCGTCGTCGCCGGCCTCGACGGCGTCGAGCACCCGGTCGACGAACTCGGGACGGAGCCGGTCCTCATCGTCGATCGCCGATTTAGGGGCAGCGCCGGGCAGTTGATGTTCGGGCGCGGCGGAGACGTTGTCGCTCATTGCCCTCACCCTTCACGGCCCGCCCACGCACTCCTATTGCCGCGCCCGGACTGGCGCAAGCGCAACCGGCCTTCTAAGTCGGGCGGCGATTCCAACCCACCACAGCCGGAGACTGAACGATGGCCGACAGCCGCCTCACCCTCAAGCTTTCAACTGGCGGCGATGTCGTCATCAAGCTTCGCCCCGACCTCGCCCCCGGCCATGTCGAGCGGATCACCAAGCTGGCTGGCGAAGGCTTTTACGACGATGTGCTGTTCCACCGGGTGATCCCGGGGTTCATGGCGCAGACCGGGTGCCCGAACGGCACCGGAATGGGCGGTTCGAAGCTTCCCAACCTCGAGGCCGAGTTCAACCAGGCCCCGCATGGGCGCGGCACTTGCTCGATGGCCCGGGCGTCCGATCCCGACAGCGCCAACAGCCAGTTCTTCATCTGCTTCGACGAAGCCCGCTTCCTAGACAGGCAATATACCGTGTGGGGCGAGGTGGAGAGCGGGATGGAGCATGTCGACGCTTTGCCTAAGGGCGAGCCGCCGGCCGACCCCGGCAAGATCGTCAAGGCGAGCGTATCCGGCGCGGCGTGAGCGCCGCTTTCTTTGTCATTGCGAGGAGCCGCAGGCTTCGGGGCAATCCATCTGGATTGCTTCGCTGCGCTCGCAATGACGTGTAAGCTTGCTGATGATGACGCCCGTCGCCCTCATCACCGGCGCGTCGGCCGGGCTCGGCGCCGAATTCGCTCGGCAGCTCTCGAAGCGCGGGCAACGGCTGGTGCTTGTCGCTCGCCGCACGCAGCGGCTCGATGCGCTTGCCGCCGAGATCGGCAATGCGCGCAGCGTGACCGCCGACCTTTCCAGGCCCGGCGCAGCGGCCAAGCTGATTGCCGGCATCGAGAAGGCCGGCGAGCGCGTCGAAACACTGGTCAACAATGCCGGTTTCGGGCTTCACGGCCGGATCGCCGACCTCGACGCGGCCCGGCAGCGCGAGATGATCGACCTCAACTGCGGCGCCTTGCTCGATTTGTGCCGGGCGGTGCTGCCGGCGATGATCGAGCGCAAGTCGGGCGCGATCCTCAACGTCGCTTCGACCGCCGCTTTCCAGCCGGGGCCGGGGATGGCGGTCTACTTCGCCACAAAGGCATTCGTGCTGTCGTTGACCGAGGCGCTGCACGAGGAGGTCAAGCGGCACGGGATCCGGGTGACGGCGTTGTGCCCGGGGCCGACGCAGACCGAGTTCGGCGAGGTCGCGGGATTCGCCGGCAACGGCGCGTTCGGCCGCTGGTCGATGGAGTCGCCAGCGGTGGTCCGAGCAGGGCTCGAAGGTCTCGACCGTAACATGGCGGTCGTCATTCCCGGGGCGCTCAACAAGATCGGAGCGTTTTCCCCGCGGCTGGCGCCCAGGGCGCTGGTCCGCAAGATCGACGGCGCAATCAAGTTTTAGGGGGCAAGTTCTAGGAGGCGGGGGCTTTTAACCGGGCGCGCGGCCCCCAAATTGAACCGTAACGAGGGCGCAGCCGTTGCGATTGCGGCTGACTAAGGGGGCTACAGGAGAGACAATTGGCCGATACCGAAACTGTGGACCGCGCGACGACCAGGCGCGTGCAGGTGGCCAATTTGCCGCCCGGCGACAGCGGCCGCGGGATCGCGCGGCTTCCCGCCCAGCTGATGAAGGAGCTTTCGCTGAGCGAAGGCGACACCATCGAGATCGTCGGCAAGCGGTCGACCGCGGCCCGGGCGATTCGCCGCTATAAGGAGGATCAAGGGCTCGATATCGTTCGGCTTGACGGCCTCCAGCGCGCCAACGCCGGCACCGGCTCGGGCGACTATGTCGAGATTCGCAAGGCCAAATCGAAAGCCGCAACCAAAGTCGTGTTCGCGCCGGCGCAGGGCAATGTCCGGCTGCAAGGGTCGTCGGAAGCACTGAAGCGCACCTTTGCCGGACGCCCGCTGACCGAAGGCGACGTGGTTGCGACCGCCGGCCACCGCCGGGTCGATGCCGACGTCCCCGACCCGGTCCGGCAGCTGCTCAACGCGCCGGCGTTCGCGCTCCAGGAAGTGCGGATGCTGGTGGTCAGCGCCACGCCCAAGGGCATCGTCCACATCGACGCCAAGACCAAGGTCGAGCTGCTTCCCGAATATCTGGCGGGCAAGCCGGGCGAGCGCCGAGCCGATGTCACTTACGACGACCTTGGCGGGATGCGCGACACCATCGACGGGCTGCGCGAGATGGTCGAGCTTCCGCTCCGCCACCCCGAGCTGTTCCAGCGCCTCGGCGTCGACCCGCCCAAGGGCGTCCTGCTCCACGGCCCGCCCGGCACCGGCAAGACTCGGCTGGCGCGCGCCGTCGCCAACGAAAGCAGCGCCCAATTTTTCCACATCGCCGGCCCGGAAATCGTCGGCTCGGCCTATGGCGAGAGCGAGCGCAAGCTGCGCGAATTGTTCGAGGCTGCTGCCGCGGCGGCCCCGTCGATCATCTTCATCGACGAAATCGATTCCATTGCGCCCAAGCGCGGGCAGGTGACCGGAGAGACCGAAAAACGGCTGGTTGCGCAGCTCCTCAGCCTGATGGACGGGATCGAGCCGAGGCAGAATCTGGTGGTCATCGCCGCCACCAACCGTCCCGAGGCGCTCGACGAGGCGCTTCGCCGCCCAGGCCGGTTCGATCGCGAGATCGTCGTCGGCGTGCCCGACGAGCAGGGCCGCCGCGAAGTGCTGGAAATCCACACGCGCGGGATGCCGCTGGCGAGCGACGTCGACATCGTCGAGCTTGCCCGGCGGACCTACGGCTTCGTCGGCGCCGACTTGGCCGCGCTGACCCGCGAGGCGGCGATGGAGGCGGTTCGGCGAATCATGCCGCGGATCAACCCGGACGAGGACACGATCCCGACCGAGATTCTCGATGCGCTGTCGGTCGACCTCAACGATTTCGACAATGCGTTGAAGCGCGTGCAGCCGTCGGCGATGCGCGAAGTGATGGTCGAGGCGCCGTCGACCCGCTGGGCCGACATCGGCGGGCTCGACGCGGCGCAAGAGAAGCTGCGCGAAGGCATCGAGCTTCCCCTGAAGCATCCGGAAGCGTTCCGCCGGATCGGCATCCGCCCGGCCAAGGGGTTTTTGCTTTATGGCGCGCCCGGCACCGGCAAGACGTTGCTGGCCAAAGCGGCGGCGCGCGAAAGCCACGCCAATTTCATCGCCACCAAGTCGTCCGACCTTCTGTCCAAATGGTATGGCGAAAGCGAGCAGCAAATCGCGCGATTGTTCGCCCGCGCCCGTCAGGTCGCGCCGACTGTGATCTTCATCGATGAGATCGACAGCCTGGTGCCGGTGCGCGGCGGCGGCATGGGTGAGCCCCAGGTCACCGAACGCGTGGTCAACACCATCCTTGCCGAGATGGACGGGCTCGACGAGCTCAAAAGCGTGGTGCTGATCGGAGCGACCAACCGGCCGAGCCTGATCGATCCGGCGCTGCTCCGTCCGGGTCGCTTCGACGAGCTGATCTACGTCGCCCCGCCCGAGGCCGCGGGCCGTAAGCAGATCCTTAGCATCCACACGTCCACCATGCCGCTTGCCAAGGACATCGACCTGGAAAGCCTGGCGCAGCGCACCGAGCGCTTCACCGGCGCCGACCTCGAAGACCTGGTCCGCCGCGCCGGCATGACGGCGCTTCGCCGCGGGCTCGACGCCCCCGAAGTCACCAGCGCGGATTTCGAGTCGGCGCTGGCCGAGACCCGCGCTTCGGTGACTCCGGAGATGCTCGAGGAATATGAGCGCATCAAGCAGACGTTGAAGAGCAATGCGGTTCGCCCGACCGGCGGCATTGGCTTCGTCCTTCCCGGCATGCTCCGCTCGCGCAAAGAGGACGAGTTCGAGTTACCGCTGTCCGAGGCTTCGGCTGCGCCACGCGAGGATTAGCAGCAGCAGCGCCGACAAGCCGAACGGCAGGCTCGGCTCGACCGCGTACAGCGCCATTCCAAGCGCCGGGGCGGCGATGAATGCGATCCCGTTGGCGGCGGTGATGACCCCGGCGACCGCGCCCTGCTCGGCCAGCGGCACGGCGAGCGACGCGCCGCCGGTGAAGGCGGGGCGGGTCATGCCGAAGCCGAGCGAGGCCAAAGCGAAGCCGACCGTGATCCCGTAAAGGTCTTGGGCCAGCATCGTGCCCACCAGGCCGACGGCGGCCACCACCGATCCCCAGATCATCAGAGAGCGCGGACCGGCGCCGAGCCGCGGGATCATCCCCCATTGCGCGGCAAGCGTCGCCGACGCCCCGGCCATCATGACGATCGCGATCGAAGTTTCCGACCCGGCCGGCGCGAGCTCGAGGCGGTCGATGACGAAGAAGCCGAGGCAGGTGAGGGTCGCGGCCTGGGCGTGGCCGGCGGCAATCCCGGCGACGATCCAGTCGCGGATCCGCGGGTCGTTCCACTTGAGCCGTTTGGCCCGCCGGGGGGAGGTGGCGGCGATGACGCTCGCCCCGGTGACCGCCGAGGCCTGGCTCGGGTAGCTCATCGCCGCGCCGCGGCCTGCACGGCGGCCATCCTTGTCGTTCGGCAGCCAGACGAAAATCGCCGCCGAGACCGCGATGGCGATCACCGCGAACGCGAACAATGGCCCGGCCAGGCCGAACGGGGCGAACACGAACAAGGGCGCCATCGCCGGGCCGATGATGGTGCCCAGCCCGAACGAGGAGGACATCGCGGACAGCGCTGCGACTCGCCCGCTTCGGCGGGTCCTGGCGGCGAGATAGGCCTGGGTCGCCGAGGGAGTCGCCGAGCCGAGCGAGCCGTAGATGGCGCGGAAAATGCCGAACAGCACGAAGGTGGCGCCGCCGCCTAATGCGCCGCGAAGCCCGAGGTCGAGCACGATCCCGCACAACATGGTCGAAACGACGAAGCCGGCCAGGCCGACCAAAGTGAGCGCCTTGCGCCCGTGCCGATCGCTCTTTTCCGCCCAGTAAGGCGCGAGGAGGACCCACAGGATCGCCGACCAGGTGTAAGCGATGGCGACCCAGAAATCGGCGATCCCGATCTCGCGGCCGATCGCCGGCATCACCGATTGAAGCGCGGTGTTGCCGGCCGCCGCGACCAGCATCGCCGCATAGAGCAACAGGAAATGCCGCGAGCTCAGCGCGGTCGCTCCGACGGTCCCTTTATCGGCTATCTCGGGCATGATGCGCGCTTAGCCGTGGCGGAGCGCTTTCGGAACCTTGCCAAGGCGCGGCGCATTTGCCAACGCAGCGCCCTGTTTCCAACGGAGCTTTCAAATTGCCCCCTTCGACCGCGAGAACATTGAAGGGCCCGCGACGGACGGCGCGGCGCGCCGATCGCCGATCGCCGAGCCCGCGCTGGCAGTTCCTGCGCGGCTTCCTCAAGAATCCGGTGATGGTCGGATCGATCATCCCCTCGAGCCGCACCCTGATCGAGCGGATGCTGGAGCCGGTCGACTGGGAGACCACCAGGCTGTTCGTCGAATACGGGCCGGGCGTCGGCACGTTCACCCGCCCGATCCTCGAGAAGCTCGGCGAGGATGCGACCCTGATCGCGATCGACACCAATGCCGAATTCATCCGCTACCTGCGCCAGTCGATTCCCGACAAGCGCCTGGTCGCGGTCGCCGGGTCGGCGGCGGACGTCGAGAATATCGTCCGCGACCACGGCTTCAAGAATGCCGATTATGTGGTGTCGGGGATTCCGTTCTCGACCCTCCCGCCGGGCATCGGCGAAGCGATAGGCAAGGCTACGGCCAAGGTGCTCCGGCCCGGCGGCGCGTTCCTCGTATATCAGTTCAGCGCCAAGGTGTTCGACTTCATCGAGCCGTGGTTCGACCGCATCGATCGCGGTTTCGAGTGGATCAACGTGCCGCCGGCCAAGCTGTTCTGGGCGTGGAAGGCCCAGCCGCCCGCGAAGTCCAAGCGCTAGCGCGCCCGAAGCGCCAGGTTTCGAGTGACCGTGTAATCGAGCGACGTCACCAGGAACCAGCCGACCTTCCACCGCAGCCGCTCCAGCCAATGCCCCCTTTTATGGTGCAGGGTCTCGGTGATCTCGACGCTGTCGCTGACCTCGCCTTTGAAATATCGCCGCATCAGCTTGGCGAAGGCGCGATCGTTGACCCTGAGCATCATCTCCATGTTGAGATAGAGGCTGCGCAGGTCGAAATTGGACGATCCGATGTGAACCACGTCGTCCATCACCAGCAGTTTGGAATGGAGCTTGGCGGGCTGGTATTCGTAGATGGTGACGCCGCGGCGCATCAGCCTTGAATAGGTGCTTCGGGCGGCATCGATCGTCGCCCGGTTGTCGGATTTGGCGGCGGTGACGATGCGCACGCTGCCGCGCGCCGAGACCATCGCGATCCGCTTCAGCATCCCGCCGAGCGGCGCGAAATAGGCGGCGATCATGTCGAGGCTCTTGCAAGCGGCGAGGTCCTGCACAGTCGACATCGCCCAAGGCGAGCGAAGCTGCATCGGCCCGCCATATTGCCACTGCAGCGGACCCTTGCGCTCGCTGAACCTGTGGACCGCGGCGCGCAAATCCTTGAGCCGCGAGCGCTGGTTGAGCGACCAGGCCATTAGCGCATCGTAATAAGGCGCGACCCGGGCGGCCGCCTCGCCCTCGAGAAGCAGGCCGATATCGCGCCAGGCGCCGTCTGCCTCGGTCCCGAAATAATCGTCCTCGATGTTGAACCCGCCGATCAGAATGTGCTTGTCGTCGGCAAGCGCGAGCTTCTGGTGGTTGCGAAGCATGTAGCGGCGGCCGTAGGCGGGGTTGAACCGACACATCTTGGCGCCGCCATCCCGAAGCGGCTTGAAATAGGCTTCGGGGGTGTGGCCGCTGCCGAAGCCGTCGACCAGCAGCCAGACCTTGACGCCGCGCGTCTGCGCCCGAAGCAAGGCGTCGCGCACCAGGCCGCCGGATTTGTCGCCGGTGTAGGTGTAATAAAGCAGCCGCAGCGTGGCCGTGGCGCCGTCGATCAGGCCGAGTAGCGCCTTCATCCGCGCCGGGCCGTCCGCAATCACCGTCAGCCGGTTGCCGTCGACGCTGATCGCTTTGGTATCGTCAGCTTCGGCCATGGCGCCGATGTGACCGCCGGCTGCCAAGAAGGCAAGGCTGCCGGCCGGGTCTCCGCCGCCCGGTTTCATTGACTTTCGGCGGGCCTCCTACTAAGTCGCGGCCCATCCCGGCATTGCCCGAACTCACTTAATTTGCGGAGCGACGAATGGCGCGCGTTACAGTTGAAGACTGCGTCGACAAGATTCCCAACCGGTTCGACCTGGTGCTCCTTGCGGCGCAGCGCGCGCGGCAGATCTCCGGCGGTGCCGACCTGACGATCGACCGCGACCGCGACAAGAACCCGGTGGTCGCGCTTCGCGAGATCGCCGAGGCGACGCTTAAGCCAAAGGATTTGCAGGAAGCGGCGATCGTCAACCTGCAGAAGGTCCGAGTTGACGAAGAGGATGAGACGGACGAGCTGGCGTCGCTCAGCGAGTCCGCCGAAGCGCTTCGGCTGACCGCCGCGGCTCCGCCGCGCCCGACTCCGAGCGGTGGCGACTACGAATAACTAACGCGCGCAGCCTGTCCGGGGGACAGGCGAGCACGGTACTACTCAGGCGGCGGTCAGGCCGCCTGGTCGGTTTTCGCGCGCTCGGCATCGACCCACATCAGGTCGCTTAGCTGGAGCTCACGCCCGTCTTCGGACAATATGCAGATGCGCCGGACCGGCCGCCCGTCGCGGACGTCGGCGAGCAGGATGTCCGGCTCGCCGTGGCACCATTGCTCGCCCCACTGGCGAACCGACAGCATCACCGGCAGCAACGCCTCGCCCTTGCCGGTCAGCGCATAGATGACCATGCGCTTGTCGGACGGGTCGGGCGAGCGCTCGAGGATCCCGCCGGCCACCAGCTTTCCGAGCCGGTCGGACAGGATGTTGCGGGCGATTCCAAGCCCCGCCTGGAATTGCTCGAAATGCCGCAGCCCGTTGAACGCGCCGCGAAGGATCAGGAACGCCCATTTCTCGCCAATGAGCTCGACCGCGGCAGGAATCGGGCAGCTGAGCGCGGCTGCGCGAAACGCTTCCATGTCGGTGCCCGCCTTGCTTGCAGCCACTCGCCTTCCTCCCAGGAGCGCGCAGCAAAGCACAGAAGTCCGGCAATCGCCAGTTGCGAAATGCAACGCGCGAACCCTTTCCTGCTTGCGCCGAGCCGCCGCAGCGTCTCATCAAGGGCACATGTTGAGGCAATATGAGCTGGTCGAGAAGGTCCGGGCGTACGACCCCGACGCGGACGAGGGGCTGATCAACCGCGCCTACGTCTTCTCGATGAAGGCGCACGGCAGCCAGGTGCGAGCCTCCGGCGACCCTTATTTCAGCCATCCGATCGAAGTCGCCGGAATCCTCACCGACTTGAAGCTCGACGACCAGACGATCGTCACTGCAATCCTTCACGACACCATCGAGGACACGCTCGCCACCCCCGAGCAGATCGAGAAATTGTTCGGCAAGGATGTCGCCCGGCTGGTCGACGGAGTGACCAAGCTGTCGAAGATCGAGGCGCAGTCGGAAAGCGAACGGGCGGCGGAGAACCTTCGCAAGTTCCTGCTGGCGCTGAGCGACGACATCCGCGTGCTGCTGGTCAAGCTCGCCGACCGGTTGCACAACATGCGCACGCTCTATCATGTGCCCGCGGAGGACAAGCGCCGCCGGATCGCCCGCGAGACGATGGAAATTTACGCGCCGCTGGCCGAGCGCATCGGCATGTACGAGATGATGACGGAGATGCAGTCGCTCGCCTTCAAGGAGCTCGAGCCGGATGCCTATGCGTCGATCGCCAAGCGCCTCCAGCAGCTTCACGAGGCTGGCGGCGACCTCGTCAATCGCATCGGGCTGGGGCTCCAGCTCCATTTGGCCGACAATGCGCTGGAAGCCGAGGTCACGGGACGCGAGAAGCACCCTTATTCGATCTGGAAGAAGATGGCGGAGCGGCACATCAGTTTCGAGCAATTGTCGGACGTGATGGCGTTTCGGGTGATTGTCGACGATGCCACCGATTGTTACCGGGCGCTCGGCCTGATCCACCAGCGCTGGCCGATGGTCCCGGGGCGGTTCAAGGATTATGTCTCGACGCCCAAGCGCAACGGCTACCAGAGCCTGCACACCTCGGTGATCCACGATAGCAAGATGCGGATCGAAGTGCAGATCCGCGCCCGGGAGATGCACGACCAGGCCGAGCGCGGCCTCGCCGCCCATTGGGCGTATAAGGAAGGCAAGCCGGTCGCCGACATCAAGGTGCCGTGGATCGACGATCTGGTCGAAATCCTCGACCATGCCGAAAGCCCCGAGGAGGTGCTCGAGCACACCCGGATGGCGATGTACCAGGATCGGATCTTCGCCTTCACCCCCAAGGGCGAGCTGATCCAGCTGCCCAAGGGCGCGACCCCGGTCGATTTTGCTTACGCGGTCCACACCGACCTTGGCGACCGCACGGTCGGGGCCAAGGTCAACGGTCGGGTGGTGCCGCTGCGCACCATCCTGGAGAATGGCGACCAGGTCGAAATCCTCGCTTCGGAAGCCCAGCACCCGCAGCCCTCGTGGCTCCGTTTCGTCGCCACCGGCAAGGCGCGGGCCGGGGTCCGCCGCTTCGTCCGCCACAAGGAGCGCGACGAGACGATCGAGCTCGGCGGCAAGATTTACGACGAGATCATTGAGCGGCTTCCGGCCGAGCTTGGCGACGATGCGCTCACCCGCGCCCTAAAGAAACTGAAGGTCGAGGACCGGGACGCGCTGATGATCGCAATCGCCCGCAAGCGGATCAGCGACGAGGCGGTGATGGAAGCGCTGATGCCGGGATCGGCCGGCGGCGACGTCGCGCCACGGCCGCTGCCGCAACGCACGGCGATCTCGATCAAGGGGCTGACTGCGGGCGTCGCTTACCACCTCGCCGGCTGCTGCCACCCGATCCCCGGCGACCGAATCGTCGGGCTTCGCCGCGAGGATGAGGAGATCGAGGTCCACGTGATCGGTTGCGACACGCTGGCCAGCGGGATCGACGCCGACTGGCTCGACCTTGCCTGGGGCGAGGGATCGGACGGCGGCGCGGCTCGGATCGGGGTCATCATCCACGACGTGCCCGGGGCGCTCGGCACGATGTCGGGAATCCTGGGCGCAAAGCACGCCAACATCGTCAATCTGCATCTGGTCCACCGCGACGGCAGCTTCCAGACCTTTCATCTCGATATCGAGGTGCATGACCTTGCCCACCTGCACACCATCATCGCCGCGCTTCGCGACGCCGACCCGGTGAGCTCGGTCGAGCGGATCTAGGCTTGCGCGCGCTTGCTGTTTGCGACCCCGGCGGCAAGCACTGCAAGCGTCACCAGGTCGGACGCGCTGGCGGTCATCGGCGCGATCTGCACCGGTTGCTCGAGTCCGAGGATGAATGGCCCCATCACGCTTTCGCCGCCCAGCCCGCGAAGCAGCTTCGACGACAGATTGGCGGACTGTAGACCCGGCATCACCAGCACGTTGGCGGGGCCGGTGAGCCGGCTGAACGGGTAGAATCGCTGCTGCATCTCGTGGCTGAGCGCGACGTCCGGGCCCATCTCGCCTTCATATTCGAAATCGAGCTTGATCCCGTCGAGCAGCTTCACCGCGCCGCGAAGCTCCTCGATGTGGACGCCCGGCGGGTTGCCAAAGGTGGTGTAGGAAATGAACGCGATGCGCGGCTCCATTCCGATCCGCCGGGCAAAGCCGGCCGAGCTCATGGCGATCGCGGCGAGCTGCTTCGCGGTCGGCCGCTCGGTCACCGCTGTGTCAGCGATCAGCACCGTCCGGCTGCGCGAGACGACAATATTGACGCCGAATGGCGTCGCGTCTTTCTCGTCGTCGATGATCATCCGCACCTGCTTCAGCGACTGGCTGAACGGCCGGGTGGTGCCGGTGATCATCGCGTCGGCCTCGCCGAGCGCGAGCATCGCCGCCGCGAAGTAATTGCGGTCCTGGTTGACCATTCGCTCGACCTCGCGGCGAAGCAGGCCGTGCCGCTGGCAGCGCTCGTAGATGTAGTCGACGGCCCGGCCGACCAGCGGCGAGTTGCGGCTGTTGAGCACCTGATAATCTTCGGGGTTGTCGGCGCCCATCTCGCGAAGCAGCTGGTGGACGTTCTCGCGGCCGACCAGCACCGGAGTTCCGTAGCCCGCTTCCTTGAAGGCGATCGCGGCGCGAAGCACGTTGGGCTCCTCGCCTTCGGCGAACAGCACCCTTTTGGGGTTGGACTTGGCCGCTTCATAAGCGAGGGTGAGCACTCCAGCCGTCGGGTTTAGCCGGGCGCGCAGCTGGTGCCGGTAAGCGTCGAAATCCTCGATCGGCTTTTGCGCTACTCCGCTGGCGATTGCCGCTTGCGCAACCGCGGAGGCGACCACCTCCATCAGCCGCGGGTCGAACGGCGCCGGGATGATGTAATCGCGGCCGAAGCTGTGGGCGCGGCCGCCATAAGCGGCGGCGACTTCCTCGGGCACGGCCTCGCGGGCGAGTTCCGCCAGCGCCCGGGCGGCAGCGATCTTCATCTCGTCGTTGATGTCGGTTGCCCGAACATCGAGCGCGCCGCGAAAGATGAACGGGAAGCCGAGCACGTTGTTGACTTGGTTGGGATAGTCCGATCGGCCGGTGGCGATGATCGCGTCGGGCCGCGCTTCCCTGGCCTCGGGCGGCGAGATTTCGGGGTCGGGGTTGGCCATCGCGAAGATGATCGGCTGGTCCGCCATGCGCATGACCATTTCGGGCTTGAGCGCGCCGGCGGCGGACAGGCCGAGAAAGACGTCGGCGCCGACCAGGGCGTCGGTCAGCGAGCGCGCGTCGGTGTCGACCGCATGCGCCGACTTCCACTGGTCGAGGTCGCTTCGGCCCTTGTAGATGACGCCCTTGCGGTCGCACATCGTGACGTTGTCGCCGCGCACGCCCATCGCCTTGATCAGCTCGGTGCAGGCGATGGCGGCGGCGCCCGCGCCGTTGACCACCACCTTGATTTGGGACAGCTCGCGGTCGGTGAGGAAGCAGGCGTTGGTCAGGCCGGCGGCGGTGATGATCGCGGTGCCGTGCTGGTCGTCGTGGAACACCGGGATGTTCATCCGTTCCCGGAGCGCCTGCTCGATCATGAAGCAGTTGGGGGCGGCGATGTCCTCGAGGTTGATTCCGCCGAAGCTCGGCTCGAGCAAAGCGACCGCTTCGATGAACTTGTCGCAATCCTCGGTATCGACCTCGATGTCGATCGAATCGACGTCGGCGAAGCGCTTGAACAGCACCGCTTTGCCTTCCATCACAGGCTTTGCGGCAAGCGCGCCGAGGTTCCCAAGGCCAAGGATTGCGGTGCCGTTGGAAATGACCGCGACGAGGTTGCCCTTGGCGGTGAGATCGTAGGCGCGGGCCGGGTCCGCGGCGATGGCGCGAACTGGCACCGCGACGCCCGGCGAGTAAGCGAGGCTTAGGTCACGCTGGGTCGCCATCGGCTTGGACGCGATGATTTCGATCTTGCCCGGCCGCCCGCTGGAGTGGAAGTCTAGCGCCTCCTGTTCCGAGAATTTGACGTTGCTTTCGCTCATGCATGGCTCCCTGGCCCGAGGCTTTAGCCAAAGGGTGTGGGAAGAGTCACGCCGAGCGGCTACCACCCGACGATGGCCCGAGCCGACGCACCGACCCCGATGATGGCGCAATATCACCGCCTCAAGGCCGAGGCCGGCGATGCTTTGCTGTTCTACCGGATGGGCGACTTCTTTGAATTGTTCTTCGACGATGCCAGGGTCGCGGCCGCCTGCCTCGACATCGCGCTGACCAAACGCGGCTCGGCCGACGGCGAGCCGATCCCGATGTGCGGGGTGCCGGTCCATGCCGCCGAATCCTATCTCGCTCGGCTGATCAAGGGCGGGAACCGAGTGGCGATCGCCGAGCAGGTCGAAAGCCCGGCGCAAGCGCGAAAGGCGCGCGGCTCCAAGGCGCTGGTCGACCGAGCGATCGTCCGGCTGTTGACGCCCGGGACGCTGACCGAGGAAACTTTGCTCGAATCGGGGGCGGCCAACTGGTTGGCCGCGGTCGGAAAAGCGGGCGACGAGTGGGCAATTGCCGCCGCCGATATTTCGACCGGGCGGTTCGAGCTGGTCGCCTGCGGCCCCGGAGAGCTCGCGTCCGAACTGGCGCGGCTGGCGCCCGCGGAGACGGTTGCGGACGGCAAGGTGCCGGGTATCGCGACCCGGGCGGGCAGCGGCGGCTTCGACAGCGCGGCCGGCGAGCGCGCGCTCAAGGCCCGCTTCGGGCTGGCGACGCTGGACGGGATCGGCGCTCCGTCGCGCGCCGAGCTGGCCGCGGCCGGCGGGCTGCTTTTCTACCTCGACGCCACGCAAAAAGGCGCCGGGGTGCTGCTCGACGCGCCCAGGCGGGTCGCCCGATCGGCGCACATGCAGATCGACGTGGCGACCCGCGAGAGCCTGGAACTCAACCGCTCGGCCATGGGCGGAGTATCCGGCAGCCTGCTCGGCGAGGTCGACCGCTGCGTCACCGCCTGCGGCCGGCGTTTGCTGGCCGCCGATCTGTCGGCGCCGCTGACCGACAAAAAGGGGATCGACGCCCGGCTGGACCTCGTTTCCTGGTTGTTCGACGCCCAGCTCCGGCGCGAGCGAACGCGATCCGCGTTGAAGGCGCTGCCCGACCTTGCGCGGGGGCTTGCCCGGTTGACCGCCGGCCGCGGCGGGCCGCGCGACCTCGCCCAGCTGCGCGACGGGCTCGCCGCCGCCGACTCGCTTCGGCTTGAGCTGGAGGAGGAACCCGACCGGCCGCCGCTGCTCGCCGGCCTGCTGCCCCGGCTTGGCGGCCATGACGGCATGGTCGGCAAGCTAAGCGCCGCGCTGGTCGAATCGCCGCCGCTCGACTCGGCCAAGGGCGGCTATATCCGCGAAGGCCATGATCCCGCGCTGGACTCGCTTCGCGCCGCCTCGTCCGACGGCCGCCGGGCGATCGCCGCGCTGGAGGCGCGCTATCGCCAGGCGACGGGCGTCCCCGCCCTCAAGATCCGGCACAACGCGGTGCTCGGTTATCATATCGAAGTCGCCGCGCGGCACGCCGACGGGCTGATGGCTGCGGACAGCGGCTTTACGCACCGGCAAACGCTCGCCGGCGTGGTCCGCTTCAATTCGCCCGAGCTTCACGAGGAAGCGTCGCGGGTGGTCGAGGCGGGGAGCCATGCGCTGGCGGCCGAAGCCGCGCATCTCGAGGAGCTGACGGCGCTGGCGGTGGCGCAAGGCCCGGCGACCCTCGCCACTGCCGATGCGCTGGCCCGAATCGACGTCGCCGCGGGCAATGCCGAGCGCGCCGCTGAGGGCGGCTGGGCGCGCCCGGCGCTGACGGACCAACCGTGCCTCGAGATCGAAGCGGGGCGGCACCCGGTGGTCGAAAGCGCGCTCGGCCAATCGGGCCAGCGCTTCATCGCCAACGATGTCGAGCTCGGACCGCAGGACCGCCTGTGGCTAATCACCGGGCCAAACATGGGCGGCAAGTCGACCTTCCTTCGGCAAGCGGCGCTGGTCGCTGTGCTGGCGCAAAGCGGGTCGTTCGTGCCCGCGACGCGAGCGAAAGTCGGGATCGTCGACCGATTGTTCAGCCGTGTCGGGGCGTCGGACAACCTCGCGCGGGGGCGCTCGACCTTCATGGTCGAAATGGTCGAGACCGCCGCGATCCTTGCCCAGGCGACGCCGAACAGCCTGGTCATCCTCGACGAGATCGGGCGCGGCACCTCGACCTACGACGGCCTGGCGATTGCCTGGGCGGTGGTCGAGGCGATGCACGACCAGGTCAAATGCCGGACGCTGTTCGCCACCCATTATCACGAACTGACGCGGCTGGCGGGGCGGCTGGACGCGCTGTCGTTGCACTACGTCCGGGCGCGCGAGTGGAAGGGCGATCTTGTGCTCCTTCACGAAGTCGCCGACGGTGCAGCCGACCGCAGCTACGGCATCGCCGTCGCCAAGCTCGCCGGGCTTGGTCCAAGCGTGGTCGGGCGGGCCAAAGCGGTGCTCGCCAAGCTCGAGGCCGGGCGCGACGCGACGGGCGGGATCGCCGCCGGGCTCGACGATTTGCCGCTGTTCCCCGCGGCCGTGGAAGAGCGCGCGCCCGACCCGCTGGCGCAAGCGCTCGCTGCGATCGACCCCGATAGGCTGACCCCGCGCGAGGCGCTCGAGGCATTGTACCGGATCAAGCAGCTGTGGGCCGAGGGCGAAGCGTCGTGAACGCGCCGTTCGACCCGATCGACAACCGCCGGGCGATCATCGACCCGCGCGACGTTTCCGAACGGATGCAAGGGGCAGGCGCGGGCGTGGCGCTTCGCGAAGCGCTCGACCGGGGCCGGATCGAGATCGCCAAACGTCTGCGGGCACGGCCCGAACGCGGCCGGGCGGCGGCCCGCGCCACCGCATATCTGCACGCCCAGCTGGTGCGCCTGGCCTACGAGCACGTCACCGGAGACACGCCGCCGGAGCTTGCGATCGTCGGACTCGGCGGCACCGGCCGCGGCGAAATGGCGCCGTTCAGCGACGTCGATTTGATGTTCCTGACCCGCGGCAAGCCGGCCGCCGACGTCGAAAAAACCGTCGAAGCAATCCTCTATCTGCTGTGGGATTTGCAGCTGAAGGTGGGCCACTCGCTGCGCTCGATCCCCCAGCTGATCAAGCTGGCCAAATCGGACGCCACCATCCGCACCGCTTTCCTCGAGGCGCGGCTTTTGTGGGGGAGCGAGGACGTTTTCGAAGCGGCGGCGCAAAGCTTCCGGGCGAAGGTAATCGCCGGCTCGGCCGCCGAGTTCGTCGCCGCCAAGCTCGCCGAGCGCGACCAGCGTCACGTCCGGATGGGCGACAGCCGCTACGTCGTCGAGCCCAACGTCAAGGACGGCAAGGGCGGGCTGCGCGACCTCCACACGCTCTACTGGATCGGCAAATATGTTTACGACGTAAAGAGGCCCGCCGACCTCGTTTCCGTCGGGCTCCTGACCGCCGAGGAGTTCGGCTCGTTCGAGCGCGCCGAGCGGTTCCTGTGGGCGGTGCGCTGCCATCTGCACCTCGAGGCCGGCCGCGCCGATGAGCGGCTGGGCTTCCAGTACCAGAAGCAGATCGCCGAGCGAATGCGCTACGCCGACCGGCCCGGCAAATCAGCGGTCGAGCGCTTCATGCATTTCTATTTCCTCAACGCCAAGACGGTCGGCGACTTGACCGGCGTGTTCCTGGCGCAGCTCGACGAGCAGATGGGGCGCAGCGGCTTCCGCTTCGCTTTGCCGACCATCCGGCGCCGGCCCAAGCGACTGTTGGGCTTCGTCCTCGAGCGCGGCCGCCTGTCGATCCCCACCGACACCTTCTTCGAGGAGGAGCCGGTGCGGCTGCTGGAGATGTTCGCGCTGGCGGCCCGCGAGCGGCTCGAAATCCACCCGACGGCGATGCGGGCGGCGACCCGCGACGCGCGGCTGATCAAGGCCAAGGTGCGCAAGGACGCCCGCGCCAATGCGCTGTTCCTGGAGGTATTGAGCAACCTTCACTCGCCCGACACGGTGCTTCGCTGGATGAACGAGGCGGGCGTGCTCGGCCGCTTCATTCCCGACTTCGGCCGGGTGGTCGCGCAGATGCAGTTCGACATGTACCACCATTACACCGTCGACGAGCATGCGATCCGGGCGATCGGCCTGCTTGCGGCGATCGAGCGCGGCGAGCTTGCCGAGGACCACCCGCTGTCGACCGCCTTGTTCAGGCAGATTGCCTCGCGCC
This sequence comes from Sphingomicrobium sp., assembly GCA_037721775.1. GTDB lineage: Bacteria > Pseudomonadota > Alphaproteobacteria > Sphingomonadales > Sphingomonadaceae > Sphingomicrobium. The sequence continues at coordinate 75,094 of JBBJOG010000009.1, forward strand.
GGGTGCTGTATGTGGCGGTGCTGCTGCACGACATCGCCAAGGGCCGAAGCGGCGACCATAGCGTGCTCGGCGAGCAGGTGGCGCTCGACCTGTGCCCGCGGCTGGGGCTCGATCTGGCCGAGACCGAGACGGTCGCCTGGCTGGTCCGCTATCATTTGCTGATGTCCTCGACCGCGTTCAAGCGCGACCTCGCCGACCCCAAGACGATCGACGATTTCGTCGCCCAGGTGCAAAGCCCGGAGCGCCTTCGGCTGCTGCTGATGCTGACCGTGGTCGATATCCGCGCGGTCGGGCCGGGCGTCTGGAACGACTGGAAGCGGCTGCTGCTGCGGAGCCTGTTCGAGGCCGCCGAGGAAAAGCTTCGGCTCGGCCACAAGCAGCGCGGGCGCAGCGAGATCGTCGCCGAGCGCCAGCTGGACCTGGCCGGCGAGCTCGGCTGGAACGCCAGGGCCGCGCGGGCCAGTGCGCGCCGGCTGCCGGACAGTTACTGGCTGGCCGAGCCGCTCGACGTCCAGGTCTCCAATGCGCTTCAGATCGCCTCGTCGGAATCGCGGATCGGCGAGGCCCGGCCAAGCGTCGTCGCCGACCACGAGCCCGACCGCGCCGCGACCCGGGTCAGCGTCTTTGCCGCCGACCGCGAAGGGCTATTCTTCCGCATTTGCGCCGGGCTTGCGTCGGCCGGGGCGAGCATCATCGACGCGCGGGTCCACACCACGCGCGACGGAATGGCGCTCGACAATTTCCTGGTCCAGGGAGCGCAGGGCGGCGCTTATTCTGACAAAAGGCTGCGCGGCCGGCTGGTCAAAGCGGTTGAATCGGCGATCGCAGGCGACGAGCCGCCCGACCTGCCCAAGGCCGATAGCGGCGCCTCGACCCCGTTCGACGTTGCGCCTGCGGTAGCGATTGCCGAACGCGCCTCGACCCGGACCACCGTCGTCGAAGTCAATGCGCTCGACCGTCCCGGCCTGCTTGCCCGGCTGGCGCGAGCGATCCACCGTTGCGGCCACGCCATCCACTCGGCCCACATCGCCACCTACGGCGAGCGCGCGGTCGACGTCTTTTACCTGACGACGGCCGAGGGCCGGAAGCTCAAGCCCGCGCAGATCGACGGGCTGCGCTCGGCGCTGCTCGAGGCGGCAAGCGCGAGCGACCCCCAATAAGAGAAGGGCCCCGCTTTGCAGCGAGGCACTCCATTAGTCCGCAGGTCGTCGGCCTAGCCGCGCTCGGGCGAAGGCGGCGGCGGTGGCGGCGGCGGCGGAATTACCGCCACCGGGCAGGCAGCCGCGGCTTCGATCACGCTTCCGTCCGGGCAGGTTTGCATCGCCGGCGGCGGAGGCGGCGCCGGCGGAGCGACGTAGATCGGAGCCGCGGCGCGGGCCGGAGCAAGCTTGGTGCGAAGCGTAACGCCGAAGGTGCGCGGCTCAGCGAGGAAGGCGCCGAACAGCTGGGTCGAGCGGGGGTAGAAGCCCTGCTCGACCCCGCGGGTCGTGCCCGAACCCTGCAACGGGGCGTCGAAGGCGACCTGGATATAGTCCTTGTCGAACAGGTTGCGCGCCCAAAGCTCGACCGCCCACAGGTCTCCGGGACCACGGATGCCGACACGGCCGTTGAACACGGCAAAGCCCTTCTGGACTTTTTCGATGTCGAGGTCGGAGCCGGTGTTGTATTTGCTCATGTAGCGACCGTCGAAATAGACCAAGCCGGTGAGGCCGCTGCCGCCGATCGGTGGGGTCCAGGTGATCGCGCCGGTGCTGGTCCACGCCGCCGAGTTGGAGATCCTGCGGCCGGGCAGCTGGAATAGCTGGCTCGACGTCGCCTCGCCGTCCGCGCCGACCAAATTCTTGCGGTAGCGGGTATCGACGTAGGTCGTGCCGAAGTTGACGCTGAGATCCTGCATCGGGCGGGCAAAGACTTCGAGCTCGACACCGCGGCTGCGGACGCCCGAACGGAGCTTGCCGGTGCACTCGCCGGTGGCGCCCGAACTGTCGGTGTCGGCGCCGTCAAGGTCCTCGCTGCAGCTGTTGACGTTCTCGACCTCGAACGAGATGCCGTTGAACAGGTTGAGCTGGAAGTCGTCGAACAATTGCTGGAAGGCGGCGACGTTCACGTCGAACCCGCGGCCGTTATATTTGGCGCCAAGCTCGACCGCATCGACAATTTCCGGGTCGAACTCCAAGTCGTCGAGGCTTGCGGTTGCGGAGATGGTGCCGGTGGTGCCGACTCGCGGGAGCGCCGATCGATCGAGGTTGTACCCGCCGGCCTTGTAGCCGCGCGAATAGCTCGCGTAGGTCAGCAGCTCGGGCGTGGGCTTGTAGCTGACGACTACGGTCCCGGAGATCTTGTTCTCCGTCTTGCTGTTGCTGTCGACGAACTCGCCGCCCGGAAGGCCCGGAATGACGCACGGCAACTGCTGCAGCGCCGCCAGCGGGCTGGCCGAGATCGCGCTGCAGAACGGGTTGTTGCCGGTCAGGTTCGCGCGAAGTCTCTTTTTCTCGTGCGTGTAGCGCGCGCCCACCGTCAGCTTGAGCTGATCGGTGATCGAATAGATGTTGTGGGTGAACAAAGCGAAGTTGTTGCTGGTCTGATTGAACGTGTCGTTGGTCTGGAAAGCGAACGGGTTGTTGCCCGGGATTCCGAGCACGTTGGCGATCGAGCCGAACCCGGGGTTGGCCGGGTTGGCGTTGACGATGCCCAAGGTGGTGGCTTGCGTGATGAGGGTCACGCGCTGAGCCTGGAGGGCGGCCAGCTGCGCTTGCAAGCCGGGGATCGCTTCCGGCGGAGTGGCGGGGTTGGCGATTGCTGCCTGAATTGCTGCAATACCGGCCGATATCTGCGCGATTCCGGCGCCGAGCTGGGCCTGCGCGCCGGCCAGAGCGGCGGGGTTGAGGCACAGCGGGCTCGACGGGTCGAGCGCGAAGCCGAGGCCGCTGGTCGGGCTTAGTGCCGCGAAGCAGTTGACGTAACGCAGATAGTCGGCGCCGAAGGAGAGGTTGTCGCGGACCCGCAGTTTCTCGTTGGCGTAATAGCCGCCGACCAGCCAATCGAGTCGACCCGACGTGCCCTGAAGCCGCATTTCATGGGTGAAGGTCTTGAAGCGGGTGAAATTGCTTCCGTCATCGTCGCGATAGAGGATGTCGAGGTTGTTAAAGTCGGCGTCCTGGCCGCGCGTGTACTTGTTGTAGCGATAAGCGGTGATCGACGTCAGCTCGCCAAAGCCCAGGTCGTAGACCAGCTCGCCGGAAAGCCCGCCGTCGTTGACGTCGGAGCGGTAGCTGCGGCCCGGCGTGAGCGCGGTTTCGCGCTTGAACGTGTCGTCGTTGATGATCCCGCCGAGGCCGCGCAGCACGGCCGCGAAGGCGGATGGCTGGCGGCCGCCCGCGGTTACGTCATAGGCTTCGAGGTAGGTGGCGCCGCAGCACTCCTCGTCCCGTTTTGAATAATCGGCGATCAGCCGGACCGACAAATCGTCACTCGGCTGGTAGAGCGCCTGGCCGCGAAGCAGCCAGCGGTCGCGGTCGTTGAGGTCGCGTCCGGAAATCACGTCTTCCAGGAAACCGTCGCGGGTCATGTAGACGCCGTCGAGCCGCGCAGCAATCGACGAACTGAGCGCCCCGGTCGCTCCGGCCTCGATGCGGCGCAAGTCATAATTGCCGATGTCGATCTGGCCATAAGCTTCGGTGGCAAAGCGCGGGCGAGCGGTGATGATGTGGATCAGGCCGGCCGAGGTGTTGCGGCCGAACAAGGTGCCCTGCGGCCCGCGCAGCACTTCGATCCGGTCGAGCGCGCCAAGCTCGGTCAGCCCGACGCCGGTGCGCGAGCGGTAAACTCCGTCGATGAACACGCCGACCGACGATTCGAGGCCGGGGTTGTCACCGACCGTGCCGATGCCGCGAATCCGGGCAACGCCCCCGCCGGCTTCGGACGATGTCGACGAGACCAGCAGCGACGGCGACAGCTGGGTCAGCTGGCGGATGTCGGACGCGCCGGAGTTCTCCAGCGATTCAGAAGTGACCGCGCTGACCGCGATCGGGACGTCGGACAAGGCTTCGTTGCGGCGGTTGGCGGTGATGATGATGTCGCCGGTGTCGCCGTCCTGCTGGCCGCTGGTCTGGTCGCCGCCGATTCCGGTCTGGCTATTGCCCGACTCGGTCTCCGGGGCGCTGTCGGGCTGGGTCTGGGCACCATCCTGCGCGTCCTGAGCATAAGCCGGAACCGAAATTGCCATCAGGCCTGCCGAAAGCAGCCACACCGATTTGCGCATCAAAGCCTCCCCAATGAAGCGCGGCCCGACTGCGGCTGCGCGTTCAAACAGCACAGGCTAACTCACGGATATCGGCGTGGGAAGCGCGGCTGGTTAATGCGCGCAATATCGCGGGGCGCTGCAACATAAGTGCAACAAACCCGTAGCTCGAGCAACCGATCGTCGGCTTATTTGGGGGCCAGCACCATCAACATCTGGCGCCCTTCCATCCGCGGATGGGCCTCGACCTTGGCGACCTCGGCGGTCTCCTCCTGAATCCGCCGAAGCACCGCCATGCCAAGCTCGCCATGCGCCATTTCGCGGCCGCGGAAGCGCATCGTCAGCTTGACCTTGTCGCCTTCGCCGAGGAACTCGAACACCTTGCGCATCTTCACGTCATAGTCGTGATCGTCGATGTTCGGACGCATCTTGATCTCCTTAATCTCTTGCGTCTTCTGGCGCTTGCGCTGCTCGTTGGCCTTCTTTTGCGCCTCATATTTGTGGCGGCCGATGTCGAGGAACTTGGCGACGGGCGGGTCTGCGTTAGGGGAGATTTCCACCAGGTCGAGCCCGACCGAAGCCGCCTGCTCGATTGCTTCACGCGTAAACATCACGCCCAGATTCTCGCCGTTCTCATCGATGACCCGCACCTTGGGGTTCTGGATGAAGTCGTTGAAACGAGGGCCGGTGAATGCCGGCGGCGCCTGCGGGCGGCGCGGATAGGGCGGTGGTATAGCGTAATCTCCAAATGTTGGTCTAACCGACGCGAGTTAGGCGCTCGAGGCGACGATGAAAAGGCTGCGCGGGCAAGGCCGGATCATTTTTGCTGCCTGTTGCGGCTCAGTGTCAGCGCGGAACGCCGGTGCAAGCCCCGGGCAAAGCTTCACTTGAGGTCGGGCGGGACCGCGTCGGCGGCCATCATCGCTACCACCTCGTCGAGGGTCATGACCAGCTGGCGTTCCTCGCTTCCGAGCCGGCGCAGGGCGACGCTGCCTTCCTCCGCCTCCCGCTTGCCGACGACGAGCAGCAGCGGCACCTTGGCGAGGCTGTGCTCGCGCACCTTGTAGTTGATCTTTTCGTTCCTGAGGTCGGTCTCGACGCGAATGCCCGCCATGCGGAGAGCGGCAGCGACTTGGGCCGCATACACATCGGCGTCCGAAACGATGGTCGCGACCACCGCCTGCACCGGCGCCAGCCACAGCGGGAACTTGCCGGCATGATGCTCGATCAGGATGCCGATGAAGCGCTCGAAGGTGCCGAGGATGGCGCGGTGGAGCATCAGCGGATGGTGCTTCTCACCGTCGGCGCCGATGTAGGTGGCATCGAGCCGCTGCGGCATCGCCGGGTCGAGCTGCAGCGTCCCGCACTGCCAGGTGCGTCCGATCGCATCCTGCAGGTGGAACTCCAGCTTGGGCCCGTAGAAGGCGCCTTCGCCGGGCAGCGTTTCATACTGGAGGCCGGTCTCACCAAGCGCGGCTTCGAGGTCGGCTTCGGCGCGATCCCATTCGGCGTCGGTGCCAACGCGCTGCTCGGGCCGGGTGGCCAGCTTCACCTGGTAATCGGCAAAGCCGAGATCGCGATAGACCTGGTCGAGCAGGCTGCAGAACGCCTTGGTCTCCTCGACCAGCTGCTCGTGGGGGCAAAAGATATGGGCGTCGTCCTGGGTGAACTGGCGCACCCGCATGATCCCGTGAAGCGCGCCGTGCGGCTCATTCCGGTGGCAGCAGCCGAATTCGGCGAGCCGCAGCGGCAAATCGCGATAGCTGGTGATGCCCTGGCGGAAGACCTGCACGTGGGCCGGGCAGTTCATCGGTTTGAGCGCCATCAGCTCGGCATCGCCGGAGATGACGGGCTTTCCCTCGTCGGTGGCGGGCACTTCGTCGGGCACGACGAACATGTTCTCGCGGAACTTGCCCCAGTGGCCGGACAGCACCCACAAGTGGGAATCGATCAGCTGCGGGGTCTTGATCTCGCGATAGCCGGCGGCGTCGAGCCGGCGGCGCATATAGGCTTCCAGCTCGCGCCAGATCAGATAGCCCTTGGGGTGCCAGAAGACGCTTCCGTGCGCCTCAGCCTGGAGGTGGAACAGGTCCATCTCCTGCGCGATCTTGCGGTGATCGCGTTTGGCCGCCTCCTCCAGCCGCACAAGGTGCGCGTCGAGCTGCTTCTTGCTCAGCCACGCGGTGCCGTAAATCCGGCTCAACATCGGGTTCTTGGGGTCGCCGCGCCAGTAAGCTCCGGACACCCGGGTCAGCTTGAACGAAGCGGGATCGAGCTTGCCGGTCGAGGCCAAATGCGGGCCCCGGCACAGGTCCATCCAGCTCTTATCGGCGCTGCCCGAGCGGTACATGGTGATCGGCTCGCCTTGCGGCAGCTCCATCACCCACTCGGCTTTGAACGCCTCGCCGCTCTTCTCGAAAAAGTCGCGGACATTTTCGCGGGTCCAGACTTCGCGGACCAGCGGCTCGTCGCGGGCGATGATGCGGCGCATTTCCTCTTCGATTCCCGGCAGGTCTTCCTCGGTGAACTGGCCGCGCTCGGGCGGAGGCGCGAAATCATAGTAAAAGCCGTCGTCGGTCGCCGGCCCGAAAGTGATCTGGGTGCCCGGGAAGCGGTCCTGCACGGCTTCGGCGAGTATATGCGCGAAATCGTGGCGGACCAGCTCGAGAGCGTCCTTTTCGTCGCGCGACGTGACCAGAGCGAGGTCGGAATCGCCCTCGAACGGGCGGTTGAGGTCGCGCAGCTCGCCGTCGATCCTGGCCGCGAGCGCGGCCTTGGCCAGCCCCGGGCCGATCGCCGCGGCGACATCGGCCGGCGTCGAGCCTTCCGGCATCTCCCTGACGGAGCCGTCGGGAAGCGAAATCTTGAACATCTTGGTCATCGGGCGGCGGCTGTAGCCGTCCACTCCGTTCGCCTCAACCGCAAGAGTGCAGCGCGCGGTTGTTGTCCCGTTCATCCGGGCGCGTTCATAAGGGGCGCCATGAGTGAGCTAAACATCGATCGACGGCGGATCCTTGGCGGCGCCGTCCTGACCGGGGTCGCCCTGATGCTTCCCATGCAGCCGGCGTCCGCGGCCACCACTTTCGAAGTCCGCCGAAGCGCCGCCGAATGGAAGAAGCTGCTTGGGCCCCAGCGCTATGAAATCCTGCGCGAGGCGGGGACCGAACGGCCGTACACGAGCTCGCTCAACAAGGAGCGCCGCAAGGGCTTTTTCGTCTGCGCCGGCTGCGCGCTGCCGCTGTTCGCCTCGTCGACCAAGTTCGAGAGCGGCACCGGCTGGCCGAGCTTCTACCGGGCGCTCGGCAAGGCGGTGGTTACCCGCTCGGACGTCGCTTTAGGGATGCGCCGGACTGAAGTGCTGTGCCGACGCTGCGGCGGGCATCTCGGCCACGTGTTCGACGACGGGCCCAAGCCGACCGGCCTTCGTTACTGCATGAACGGCCTGGCGCTGAAATTCCGTCCGGCCTGAAAGGACTGCAAATGAAACTGCTCATCGCCGCCGCCGCAATGCTGCTTTCAACCGGCGCTTCGGCCCCGCAACAACTCCAGACGGCGGTGCTCGCCGGCGGCTGCTTCTGGGGCGTGGAAGCGGTATTCGAGCATGTGAAAGGCGTGCGCGAGGTCGTGTCCGGCTATGCCGGAGGCTCACGCGCCGACGCGACCTACGCCAAGGTCAGCAGCGAGCGCACGCCTCATGCGGAGGCGGTGCGGATCCGTTTCGACCCGCGACAGGTCAGCTACGGCGACCTGCTGCGAATCTATTTCGCGGTCGCCCACGACCCGACCCAGCTAAACCGGCAGGGCCCCGACGTCGGCCGCAGCTACCGCTCGGCGATCTTCCCGCAGAACGCCCAGCAGCGCATCGCAGCGACGCAGGCGATCACCCAGCTCAAACGCTCGCACAAGATCGCGACGCGGATAGAAACCGGCGCCTTCTACCCGGCCGAGGCCCACCATCAGGATTTCGCCCGGCGGAACCCGGCGCACCCCTATATCCTCGCCCACGACCGCCCGAAGGTCGTTAAGCTCAAGCGCACCTATCCGCAGTGGTGGAAGGCTTGAAGGGCTGGTCGGCGTGATCGCGTTGCTCGCCTGTCCCCCGGGCAGGCTGCGGCCGATCCTCATGCTCATTCCATCCCCCGGATGAACTGCGCGCGAGGATGGTGCGGGATGCAGTCTTAGGCGAACCAGTCTCTGCCTGCTAACGTCCGCGTTCGACCCATTGCGGACATTGGCGACTAAGTGCAGCTAACGGGCTACTAAAGACGAGTTGGGCGAAAGCTCGTAGGTGCGCGCCTTTTCAGCCACAACCTTCTAGCCTTCCGAAGTCGAGACAACATCCTCTTGCAGCGGCACGCCACTTCGACAGCGTCGGCGTAGGCGAGCGCAGCGTCGGGAACATTGCTGCCGAACAGCCGCCGCGCGATGCCAAGCTTGATCCGCGTGCCCGCGCTCAAAGCGCTGTCGGGCATGTCGAAGGCGACATAGAGGCGCGCGGCATAATCGCCGCCGCTTTTCCTCGTCATGTCGCCGCGCGCGACTGGAGCATCAACCAGCCATCGCCAGCACAGGATCGGGGGTGCCGCGAGATTCACGGACAGCGGCCGGGCCAACAAGGCCATGCTGTCGTTGCCCGAGCCTCGACCGCTGCTACCCCTGCTACCGTTGCCAATCGATACATCGTCGGCTTGGCCTTCTTGTCGATCTGCACCACCCGCCACGGCGCTGGCAGGTTGCCACTGCCGACGAATTTGCCGATCCACACAGGAGCGCCGCCTGCGACCAGCGCCGAGGCCGCCACCCCGAGGGGAACGACATTCATGACGACGCTCGCGCCGCAACCAGGTCGCCTGGCTCGTCGATATCGCTCAAGGTATCACCGACGAACAGTGACCAGCCGAGCGCCCTGATTCGCGCAATAGTGGTCGCTGCGACGGTGTCGGTGCTCCACGCTATATCGTCGAACAGCGACGGATCGGTGCGCGCCAGGCCGAGCAGGACATAGCCGCCATCTCGCGCGGGGTGGATCACGGCATCATGGCTTTTGAGCTGCGCCGCTGCCTCACCGAGACGCTTGCCGTCGAGCTCAGGACAGTCGCTCCCGATCAGCAGGATCCGCTCGTCGCACTCAAGCAGGCGCTTGGCCGCCGCCGCGAGCCGCTCGCCCAAATCGCCCGGCCCCTGATCGGACAGCCGCACTCCGGCCGGCAGGCGTCCCACCCATTGCGGATCGTCCGGGTGCGGCGTGACGCATAGTTCGGGCGTTCCTAGCTCCGCTGCGAGTGCTTCGCCGACCGTGTTGTTGAGCATCTGCTGCGCCAGCCGGGCGGAGCCAGCTTCGCCGAGGACGGGGATCAACCGCGTCTTGGCGATGCCCGGCAGCGGAACCTTGGCAAAAATGACGATCCGCGTCGCCACCGCGGTCATTTCCGGCGCCAGCGATGGTAGCGCTCGACCCACCGCAATAAATTTTCGGGCTGATTGGCCTTTTTCCATTCGCCGGCGGCATATTTATTGGCCTCGGCCATCGTCGGGTAAGCGTGGATCGTGCCGAGAATCTTGTTGAGGCCCAATCCATGCTTCATCGCCAGCACGAATTCGGCAAGCATCTCGCCCGCTTGCGCGGCGACGATGGTCACGCCCAGGATTTTGTCCTTACCCGGCTTTACCAGAACAGTGACGAAGCCGCGATTGGCACCCTCGGCGACGGCGCGATCGAGATGGCCGAGGTCGTAGCGCACGATCTCATGAGCGATTTTGGCCGCCGTGGCGGTTGCGACCGTATGGCCCACGTGGGCGACTTCGGGGTCGGTGAAAGTGGTCCACGGGATCACGGCATAATCGGCGCGGAACGTCCGGAAACGCCCGAAAAGCGCGTTGACCGCTGCAAACCAGGCCTGATGCGCCGCGAAATGGGTGAACTGATAGGGGCCGGCGACGTCGCCGACCGCGAAAATGTTGGGGTAAATCGTCTTGAGCGTCTCGTCGACGACGACCGTCTTGCCGGTCTCAATGCCGAGGTCTTCGAGGCCGTATCCGGTCAGCCGCGCCTTGCGGCCGACCGCGACGATGATGTCGTCGAACGCGATCGCGGTTTCCGCGTCGCCGTTCTTTACGATCAACGACTTGCCTTCGCAGCGCACCGCCTCGTGGCCGACGCGGACGTCTACCCCCTCGCGGCGGAGGGTATCGGCAATGAACGCCGACACCTCCTCGTCTTCGTTCGGCAATATCCGCGGACCGGACTCGACCAGGCTCACTCCGGCGCCCATCCGGGCAAAGGCTTGCGCCATCTCGGTGCCGATCGGCCCGCCGCCGACGATCACCAATCGGCCCGGAACGGTGTCGCGTGCCTCAAGCACGTCCCACATTGTGTCGCTGGTCAGAAAGCCAGCTTCGGCAAGGCCGGGAATGTCTGGCACGAACGGTTCGGCCCCCGCCGCGATGACGATCGAGCGGGTGGTGAGACGCTGCTTGCCGCCGTTGCGGTCGGTGATCTCTACGGTCCACGGATCGACGATCCGGGCGTGGCCGAGGCGAACGTCGACGCCGAGCTCAGTGTATCGCTCGACGCTGTCTGCCGGCGCGATCGTCGCGATCACCTTGCGGACGCGGGCCATCACTGCCGTGAAATCGACACGGGGCGCGGACGAAGCCAGCCCGAACTCGTCGGCGTGGCGCATGTCGTGGGCGAGCCGCGCGCTCCTGATCAGCGCCTTGGACGGAACGCAGCCGTAATTGAGGCAGTCGCCGCCCATCTTGCCAGCTTCGACCAGCGTCACCTTGGCGCGGACCGCGGCGGCGATGTAAGCGGTGACGAGCCCACCGGCGCCGGCGCCGATCACCACGAGGTTGCGGTCGAAGCAACGCGGGCGCTGGTGATTGCGATATATGCGGCGCCGCTTGATCAGCCCGATGACCCCTTTGGCAATCAGCGGGAACAGTCCAAGCAGGACGAACGAGCCGATCAGCGCCGCGGACAGGATGTCGCCGGTGCTGTCGATTGCCGCCAATTGCGTGCCGGCGTTCACATAGACGATCGTGCCGGGCAGCATGCCGATTTGACTGACAACATAGAAAGTTGCGAGGCGCATCTTCGTCAGCCCCATCGCAAGGTTGATGAGGAAGAAGGGGAACGCCGGGATCAGGCGAAGAGTGAGAAGGTAAAAGACACCGTCCTTGGCGATGCCGCGATCGATCGCCTCGACACGCTTGCCGAAGCGCGCCTTGACCCAGTCACGAAGGATCGTGCGCGACGAGAGGAAGGCCAGGCTCGCCCCGATCGCGGATGCGAAAGAAACGATCAGCGTGCCGAGCCAGAGCCCGAAGATCGCTCCGGCGGCCAGTGTCAGGATCGCCGCGCCCGGTAGCGACAAAGCGGTGGCCGCGACATAGATCAGGAAAAACCCACCGATGACGATCAGCGGACGATGGCCCAGCAGCGTCGCTAGGTCGGCCTGGCGCGCCTTCAATTCATCGAGCGTCAGATATGCTCCGAGATCGAACACGAAATACGCCGCGATGGCGGCGATTAGGACTGCGATCAGCGCGACCTTGCCGCCCTTGCGGCGCGTCATACCCTGGTGTTTTGGGTCAACAAGCGGTGGTCGAGCGACCAACGGTCCTCGTCGTGGAAGGCGATCATGACCAGCGTCGCCGCCGCAACCGTTATCGACGGGAAGAACAGGATCTGACTGCTCGCCCGGTCGAGAAGATAGACGCCCATCGGGTCGAGCAAATAGCGCCACAGCATGAGCGCGCCCGGAACCAGAATGAGCGCCTGCAGCGGGTAAGCGAACCGGCGCAGCAACCCGAGCACGACCAATACCCCGACAAGAATTTCGATGATTCCGAACGCGATCTGGATTGCCTGCATGTCCATGAAGCCGGAATAATATTTCGTGGCCAGCCCCGGCCCGGCGTCGGGAGACATGACGCGCAAGGCCCCCCACAAGACCAGCAGGAGGCCGGTCCCGATCCGCAACAGCAGAAGCGATCCGGATTTGAGAGCGATTCTATCACCCAAGATTATAGTCTCCTTGCCGCGATAATCGGGCCACCACGCCCCTGTTGCACCAGTACGGCGCTTCGGTACGCCCGATCGGACGACGGCGGAACGGCGAACGACACCGACTCTCCGCGCCACCGCCCGAGCATCTGCAACGACCGGACGATGTTCCTGTGCGGCAGCGTCCTCCCGCCATTTTCGCCGGCCCGAATCGGTACGTTGCGGACGCGCGGATCGTAGCGCACCAACCACACGATCGCCGGCTTAGCCACCGCCTTGCCGATGGTCACCCGTCCTGCACTGCCGACGATTGCCGGCCCCGTCGTGCCGCGGTCATAGCGCCGCACAAAGGCGCTCACTTGCTTGCTGCTGTGGCCAATCAGAACGCCGCGACCGTTGACGATCATCTGCGGGGTCGAGACGTTGCCGCGACCCCCGGACTTTGCATAATCCCATTGGCGTTGGGTGAAGGCAGGCCGGGCGAAAATGTCCTTCCAGCCGAGGCGGTCCCAGTACGTCACCGCGAAGCTCAGCGCGAGCACGTCCGGCCGGCCGGCGATGGCATTGAGATTGGCGTTGGCCGGGGGGCAGGACGAACAGCCCTGGCTCTGAAATAACTCGATCACGGTCGGGTGGTCGTAATCGGCGGCGACGGCGCTCGTACCGTGACCGAGCGCCAGCGAGGCGGCCACCGGCAAGGCTGCAATGAAACGGGGGCGGGCCATCGAGCGTCTCCAATCCAACGTCTACGGCCCGGTTCGCCGGAACTTCGCTAAGGTTACGCCGGGCGCAACATTGGCCGTTTGAGCAGCGCGGTCAGCCCGACCACGATGATGATGGCCGCGATATGCACCGCGAGATCGATGAAGGTGACCGCGAACGGATGGAAGAATTGAAGCAGGAAGGCGGCGAGCGCAGCGGTACCCAGTCCGCCGAGCGCGGCAACCGGCAGCGGATCGATCGGCGTCGCCCGCGACAGGCGCCAGAGCAGAGGGGCGCCAAGCATCAGGCTGGCCCCGACAATGAAGATCATGCAGTCCATGCTATGTCCGAGCTGCCACCCAGCCGGTCCGGTTCGAACGAGATCGCGATAGCAGCCCGCGCCGCTCAACATAAGCCAAGCGGCAAACGGCACCAAAGGGGCGCCCAGCCAGTAACGCGGCCGTCCCGGTATCGTCAGGAAGAAGGCTCCGGTGACCGCCAGGATTCCGGTCGCGAGCATGGCCAGCATTTCGAACCCGACCAGCCATTCGCCGCCCGGTCCGCGCGACTGCAGCGGGTTGGACTCATGCAGCAGGACGAACGCGAGGCCGCACAGCAGCGCCATGGTAGCCAGGGTTACGCCCGCCCGCGCCAACGGCGGCGGAAGCGGGGCAACCGGCTTCACATTGCTGCTCAGCAGGTCAATCAACTGATTAGTCGGGCGGTTGGTCATTCGACGCCATTTCTGCTGGCGGCAAGCCGCATGCGCTTGATCGCACGGTGGATGTTCACCTTGAGCGACGCCACCGTCTGGCCGGAGACGGCCGACGCTTCGACCAGCGACATTTCCTTTAGCTTAACCAACTCCAATGCTTCCTTTTGTCGCGGCGACAGCTCGCCCATCATCTTTGCCAGCTGCTTCGAAAAGTCGTCCACTTCGATCTTGTTCGCATCAGGCTCGGCAAAGGTTTCATAAGCAATCGGATCGTGGATCTCGCGCGATGCCCCGCGGCCGCGCTTGCGCAACGAATCGATCGAACGGCGGGCAGCAATCGCCGCGATCCATGGCGCCACTGGTCGTCCCGGCTCGTAGGTATGCCGCACCCTGTGGACGGTCAGCAGCACATCCTGAACGACATCTTCAATGGCGTCTTCGGCCCGTAACCTGCGTCGCGCCAGCGCGCGGATGAAAGGGGTCACATTGGTCAGAAAGTCACGATAGGCTGCCGCATCGCCCGCTTGCGCGGCGGAAAGCAGCTCCCCCCATCGGTCATCCCCACCTCCCACAGTCGCTCCATCCTGTCCTGATCAACTGCTGTAACCTCAACGGGTGCAGCGTCGAAATAGGCACGAGATCATGGAGACGCGCGAGATGGAGATCAATGTGACCAAGAGAGGCTTTTTGACCGGTACTGGTGGCGCCTTGACCGCCTTATTGATCGGCGCCTGCTCAAAAAAAGGTGCCGCAGCGCCGACCGAAACGTTCGAGGTCACCAAGTCGCCTGATGAGTGGCGGCAAATTCTGAACCCCCCTCAATATACCGTGCTTCGCGAGGAAGGCACCGAGCGCCCGCGGTCGAGCCCGCTCAACAACGAGAAACGGCGCGGCACTTATGTCTGCGCCGGCTGTCAGCTTCAGGTCTATTCCTCTGAAGCCAAGTTCGAGAGCGGCACCGGCTGGCCGAGCTTCACCGCTCCGATCAAGAACGCAGTTCGGACCAAGCCCGACCCCGGCCTGTTCGGTACCCGCACTGAAGCCCACTGCCGCCGCTGCGGCGGGCATCTTGGCCATGTGTTCGATGATGGACCGCCCCCGACCGGCCAGCGTTGGTGCATGAACGGCATCGCGATGGAGTTTATTCCGGCATGACCAACAACCGAGCACGAGCAATTCGCACACTGACCGCGATTCTGGTGACCTGCGCCGCCGCCTCCTGTTCGCGTGCCGCGCCGAGCGAGCCGCCGCGCGACAAAGGCGGCCAGCGCGCCGAAGCGGTCTTCGCCGGCGGCTGCTTCTGGTGCACCGAGTCCGATTTCGACAAGATTCCCGGGGTGCTGGCGACAGCCTCGGGATATACTGGCGGCAAGCTCCGCAATCCGACCTACGAGCAGGTGTCGGCCGGCGGCACCGGTCACATCGAGGCGGTACGCGTCACCTATGACCCGGCCCGCGTCAGCTATGCAACGCTCGCCGCGCGCTTCATCCGGACAATCGACCCGCTTGATTCGGGCGGGAGTTTCTGCGACCGGGGCTATGGCTATCGCTCGGCCTTTTTCGTTGCCAATCCGGCGCAGCGCCGCGTCGCCGAAGCCGTCAAAGCACGGGCGCGGGCGACCCTGAAGAAGCCCGTGGCGACACTCGTCCTGCCCGCCGCGGCCTTCTATCCGGCTGAGACTTATCATCAGGATTATTACAAGAAGAACCCGATCCGCTACCGTTTCTACCGCCTCAACTGCGGGCGCGATGCGCGGTTGAAGGAAATATGGGGCTAGAGATAGTTTACGGAGTTACATGATCGCTACGAACATCAGCGTAGAGCTCTCGCCCTTCGCCGTGCGCCAGGCGCGGGAGCTTGATCGCGCCAAGTTCCAAAATCCGCTGCGCACTGCCCAGGGCGATGCTCGCGCCCAAGTCGCGCTGCAGCGGCTCGAGACGCTGTGGATCAATACCGGCACGCTGTGCAACCTGGCCTGCACGACCTGCTACATCGAAAGCTCGCCCACCAACGACGCACTCGTATATCCGACCTTGGCCGAGGTCGACGCCTATCTCGACGAGGCCGAGAGCCTGGGGACGCGTGAAATCGGCTTTACCGGCGGCGAGCCGTTCATGAACCCGGACATGGTGTCGATGATGCGCTCGGCGCTGGGGCGCGGCTTCGAGGTGCTTGTCCTGACCAATGCGATGCGGCCGATGCGGCGGTTCGAGGGCGAGCTCACCGCGCTGCGCGCCGAGCTTGGCGCGCGGCTAACGATGCGGGTGAGCCTGGACCATTACACCAAGCCGCTTCACGAGGCGGAACGTGGTTCCAACACGTGGGCCAAGGCGGTCGACGGCTGCAGATGGCTGTCGGATCACGGCTTTCGCACCGCTGTCGCTGGACGGCGGCTCCCGGGCGAAAGCGAGGCGGAGGCCCGCGCGGGCTATGCAGTCCTGTTCGCCGAACACCGACTGCGCATCGACGCGGCCGATCCCGCCGCGCTCGTGCTGTTTCCGGAAATGGATGAAACCGCCGACGTGCCCGAGATCAGCGAGGCCTGTTGGGGCCTGCTCGGCGTTTCGCCGGGTTCTGTGATGTGCGCGTCAAGCAGAATGGTGGTCAAGCGCAAGGGTGCGCCGCGCCCGATCGTGGTCGCCTGCACGCTGATCCCTTACGACGATCGGTTCTCGCTCGGCGAAACGCTTGCTGGTGCGGAGGGCGCGATCAGCCTCAACCACCCGCATTGCGCACGCTTCTGCGTGCTCGGAGGCGCGAGCTGTTCCGGCTGAAGCGGTGCTGACGATCGTCATCCCGGCGCTCAACGCCGGCGCCACCCTTGGCCCGTGCCTCGCGGCCCTCGCCGGCCTCGACGAAATTGTGGTCGTCGATGGCGGCTCGATCGATCATACCGCGGACCTCGCGCGGCGGGCCGGGGCCCGCGTCATCGCTGCACCGCGCGGGCGCGGCGAGCAGTTGCGCGCCGGCGGAGATGCAGCGCATGGCGACTGGCTGCTGTTCCTTCACGCCGACACGCGGCTCAGCGCGGGCTGGCGAGAGGCAGTCGCGGCGCATGTCGACACCGCTCCCGAACGCGCCAGTTATTGCGGGCTGCGCCTAGACGATAACGCCTGGCAAGCTCGCGTTATCGAGCGCGGTGTGGCGCTGCGGGTGCGGCTGCTCGGCTTACCCTATGGCGACCAGGGTTTGCTCATTTCGCGCCGCCTCTACGATGAAGTCGGCGGATTCCGTCCGCTCGCGCTGATGGAGGACGTCGATCTTGCGCGCCGCATCGGCCGCCGCCGCCTGCGCAGCCTCGGTGCGACGGCGCTGACCTCGGCGGATCGCTGGCGGCGCGACGGCTGGCTGCGGCGATCGGCGCGAAACCTCGCCTGCCTCGCGCTTTACGCCGTGGGCGTAGCGCCGGCCCGGCTTGCGCGCTTCTACCGGTGAGCAGCCGTAACCCGCGCGCACACTGCGTCGAGCTTGGCGAGCAGTGCGGGATCGCGTGCCGCGGGCGCGGTAATGATCGCGGTGTCGAGCGTGGTATCGATCGGCGACGGCAGCCGCACGGCTGGCAGCGACTCGGCCAGATGAACGACCAACTGGCGCCCGACTTCGGCATTGATCATCAGCTGGGCAATCACCGCGCCGACCTCGACCGCATCCTCGCCGCCGCGCCAGCAGTCATAGTCGGTGACCATCCCGACCAGCGCGTAGGGCAGCTCGGCTTCGCGGGCTAGCTTGGCCTCGGGCATCGCGGTCATTCCGATAACGTCGCAGCCCCACTGGCGATAAAGCAGGCTCTCGGCGCGGGACGAGAATTGAGGACCCTCTATGGCAAGATAAGTCCCTCCCCGCACCACCGTTGCTCCGCCCGCGGCTGCGGCCTCGGCGCACAGCTTCGACAAGCGTGGGCAGGTCGGATCGGCCATCGAGACATGTGCGACCATGCCAGGCCCGAAGAAGCTCTTTTCGCGCGCGAAGGTGCGGTCCATGAATTGATCGACCACTACGAACTGGCCCGGCGCCATCTCCTCACGAAGCGACCCAACCGCCGAGATGGCGACGACGTCGGTGCAGCCGGCGCGTTTGAGGGCATACACGTTGGCGCGCGCATTGACGTCGGACGGCGGCAGCCTATGCCCCCGCCCGTGGCGGGGCAGGAACACGACTTCGACCGCACCGATGGTGCCGGTCAACAACTGGTCCGACGGCACCCCCCAAGGCGTGTCGATCGTGATCCACTTCGGATCCTTGAGCGCATCGATCGCGTCGAGTCCCGAACCGCCGATAAAGCCGATCGTCCAGCCGGTCATGCGATGCGTCCTCAGGCCGTTTGGAGGTCGGCGAGAAACGCCCGGATGCGCGCGGCGTTGACGCCGATGTCGCTGCCGCCGACCCGGCTGATCGAACGCATGTCGACGATCGACCCGCCCGGCCGGTCGGGATCGGGCCGGACGCGCACAGCCACATCGTCCTTGAAGCGGAAGAAAAAGGTCGTGGCGGTCGCCTCGACGATTCCGGCTTGCCGATCCACCCGCGCTACCTGCCAACCGCGCTCCCGAACGAGCGCTTCAGCGCGCCGCGTGGTTTCGGGGACGCCGCGCGGCAGGCGAAGGCCGGTGAGGTCGCCATAGGCTTCGCGATGGAGCGCCTTCCACCGGCTCTCGGGATCGAGCGCCGTCAATGCGGGACGGCCATCGTCCGGAACATTCTCAAGATTGTCCGCGCGGACCTTCAAGGTTTCGAATTGCGGAAGATCGGCAAGGTCGGTGGTCGCGTCGTGGATCGCGGGGACGCTGCGCGCGGCGGCGATATGGTTCAGCAGATAGGCGCCAAACGCTGCCGCGATGAGGAACGCGACCAAATTCATTCGACCGGTTTGGACTCCGCTGCGCCGCGCAATGACGAACGCAACGATCGCCAATAATCCGCCGGCAATGGCGGCGTAGAAGGCGTAGCGCAGAATGGTGAAGCCGATCCGGAACGGCCAGGCCCCGGCGCCGCTTCCCGCCGCGGCGGTCAGCGCTGAAGCCAGTCCTCCGACGCTGAGCGCGAGCGCCAGCCACGATAGCCGCCGCCCCCAATCGACCTTGCTGGTTACGTCAGCCATCACACCCCCGTCGGTAAGATGCCGCCTTAGCGGCTGGATCAGCATTCAGGCAATGCGGGCCCGCGTCTTTCAGCTCATGTACGATCGGCGCGCGAGCTACTGGAGGCCGAGGCGAAAAAGCTGCTGTCGCTTGCACAGCAGGAGCTGAAGGGGCCGTCGCTTGCGAAAGTGCGCGAACATTATGAGGCGACTGCGGCGAGCCTTGCCTAACCGACAGAAATACCTGCGATTGCAGGAACATTCGCTTGGCCCACCCGTAAGTTATTTATGGCCACAGACAAATTTACGCTCTTGCTCATTCCCACCCTCATCCTCGCCGCCGGCAGTTCCGGCGCAGCCGCTCCGGGCGTGCCGTCCTTCTCGATCCCAGGCGCTTCCGGGCAGCAGGTGTTCAGGTAATTACCGAGTAATCACTCTCTTGGGTGCGACAGGCGCGTGCTGCCCTGTTGGAACGTCAGCTAGTCAGCGCCAGTAGCGCGAATGTCGCCAGCCAGTGTTCGCCCATATAGTTCCCAGCGATGTGCGGCATTGCCGCTGCCAAATGCGCGTCGGCTGCCTGGTTCGCTAGCCGCGATTGCTCGGTCGGGAGCAGCCGCGCCAGACTGCGCCAGCACCAGGCCCGGCTAAGATTGAGGCCGTCGAGATGCGCGATCTTGCCGTCAGTCCGGTCGCTGACAAACGCCGGCTTGAATAGGGTCGCCGGCTGGCGCTGCTCGAGGCGCGGCAGGAAGTCGGCAAACCATTGGGCGAACTCGGGCCCGGGCAGGACACGGGCCATGCACGAGCCCTCAATCAAAGCGGGGGACAGGAAATCGTCGCCGCCGGGCTCCCACGCCTGGCAGTCCCGGTCGCCGCCAAACCAGCGCCTCGCGCTGGACCGGATAGCTGCGGCAGTCTCTCCTTCGAAGCGGTCGGCCCACTCCAGCGATAGAACCAGCGCAAACGCGGTGTTGAAATGCGTGCCGACGCGGATTGCGTAGGTGAGGACCTCGAGGTAGTGGCGCAGGCGGTCGGCGAAGGCGCGGGCAAGCGGTTCGAGTTCGGTCGCCCATGTTTCGTCAGGGTGCCGCGATGCTTCGAGGTGAAGCTGGAGCAGCCACGCCCATCCATAGGGGCGCTCGAAGCCGCGGCTAAGCGGGCGCTGCAGATAAGCGACCTCCGCGTCGACCTTTTCGGCAGTGAAGCTGGCGTTGGCGAGGCTCCCGACCTGTTCCGCCTCGGGTATCTCGCGGAACAGCCGCCGCAGCGTGAGCAGCGTCCACCAGCCGTGGACGCAGCTGTGCCAGTCGAAGCTGCCGAAGAAGATCGGGTGGAGCACACGCGGTGGCAGGGCATCATCGTCCTGCCCCAGCACATGGTCGAGCTTGTGCGGATATTCCTTGGCCACATGTCCGAGCGCAATACGGGCGAAGCGCGCTGCCATCGCTGCATCGAGCTGCTGCGTCATCGGAAGGCCGCCAGATAGATGATGAGTACGTTGACGACGAGAAGCGGAAGTGCGGTAGCGATCTGCGCCTTAATCACGCCGTACTGGTCCTTGAGCTCGAGCAGGGCCGCCGGGACGATGTTGAAGTTGGCCGCCATGGGGGTCATCAACGTGCCGCAGAAGCCCGCGAGCATGCCGACCGCGCCCACGACTGCCGCGTCGCCGTCATAGCCCTGGATTAGCAGCGGAACGCCGATCGCGGCGGCCATCACAGGGAATGCAGCGAAGGCATTGCCCATGATCATCGTGAACAGCGCCATGCCAATGCCGAACACCGCGGTGGTCAGGAAAATGCTGCCTTCCGGGATAACTGCACGGGTAAGCGAGCCGATCACCTCGCCAACGCCGGCAGCGGCAAACAGCACGCCGAGCGCGGCAAGCATCTGCGGGAGCACGGCCGCCCAGCCGATCGCGTCGATGAGCCGCCTGCCCTCTTGCAGGGGAGCGAGCGGCGGTGGCCGGAGCCAGGCGAAGATGGCGGCGAGCGCGAGCAGAACTCCGAGGCCGAGCAGGATGTAGGTCTCACGCTTTTCCTCGAAAATCCCTGCCTCCTTGAGCGGGGTGTAGGTGTAGAGGAGGGTGCCGATGAGCGCGGTGACCGGGATGATCAATGCGGGCAGGAACAGCTTGTTGCCGAGGCGGTCGGACCAGCCCGCGCGTTCCTCGTCCGAAGTGGTTGGCGGATGACTGTGGCCGATCAGGCCGAAGCCCGCCAGGCCGGCGAGTCCGAGGACCAGCAGGCCGTTGTAGAAGTCGCCGAGGTAGTCGCCGGCGAGAAGGCTCGTTGCCATCAGCCCCCAGAAGGCGGAATTACCGAAGCGCTTGGGGTTCGAGCGGTCGAGCGCGCTCAGCAGAGCGAACGAAGCGAACATCGCGCCCGCGAACGTGTAGAGCCACGGGAGCGTAATCACCGACCGCTCCTGCCGAGGCTGCGATCCAGCAGCCACAGGCGGGTGCCGTGGATGACGAATGCCGCAATGGCACTCGGGATCGCCCATAAGGCGAGCTCGAGGGGCGCTAGGTTGTAGCCGTAAGTCGCGAGCGTCTGCTGGATGAGGACGATCGAGCCGATCGCAAAGAAGATGTCCTCCCCGAAGAACAGGCCGACATTGTCTGTCGCGGCCGAATAGCTTTTCACCTTCTCGGACGTCAGCTCATCGAGTTCGCCGTGCTGACGCTCAGCGGCCGCGAGCGCCATCGGGGCGACCAGCGGGCGAACGGTCTGCGGGTGGCCCGCCGTTGAGTGGAGCCCGACCGCGGCGGTCACCTGGCGATAGAGCAGGTAGAGGATCAGCAGCTTACCAGTCGTCGCGTTATTGAGACCTCGGATGACGGCGGCAGCGCGCTGCTGGAGCCCAAACCGCTCGAGCAGTCCAATAACCGGAAGCACGATCCAGACGATCGCGATGATCCGGTTGTCGTTGAACGCTTTGCCGAAGGTCGAGATGACTTCAGCGAAGTCCATCCCACCGAGCAGCCCGGTGACGACTGCGGCGGCGGTGACGACCAGCATAGGGTTGAGGCGAAGCGCGAAGCCGAGAACGACCAGCGCGATGCCGAGCAGGGGCCAGTAATTCACGCAGCCCTCCCAAATCCGCCGCCGCCCGGAGTCTCAATCACGAAGCGATCGCCGGGCTGCATATCGGCGGCGCCGCATGCGGCAAGGTCGGTACGGCTGCCATCGGCGCGCTGGACCCAATTGCGACCCGGCTGGCCGTCGCCGCCGCCGGCGATTCCGCGCGGTGGAACGCGCCGCCGGTTAGCCAGGATGTTGGCGCGCATGGGCTCGAGGAAAGTGACTTCGCGAATAACGCCGTTGCCGCCGTCATGCCGCCCTTGCCCGCCGGAGCCGCGGCGGATGGCGAAGCGCTCCAGGCGGACGGGGAAGCGGGTTTCGAGGATCTCCGGGTCCGTGAGGCGGCTGTTGGTCATGTGCGTCTGAACCGCGTCCGTGCCATCGTGATCCGCTCCCGCGCCCGAGCCACCGGCAATCGTCTCATAATATTGGTGGCGCTGATTGCCGAACGTGAAGTTGTTCATCGTGCCCTGGCTCGGAGCGAGGCGCCCAGTCGCAGCGAACAGGGCGTCCGTCACCACCTGGCTGGTCTCGACATTGCCGGCGACTACAGCGGCGGGAAAGGCGGGCTTGATCATTGAGCCGTCGGGCACGATTAGTCGGATGGGGCGGAGGCAGCCGTCGTTCAGGGGTATGGGATCGTCAATCAGGGTGCGCACCACGTAAAGTGACGCTGCGCGCACGATCGCGAAAGGCGCGTTGAAATTGTCTGAGGACTGCGCGCTGGTGCCAGTGAAGTCGAACTCTGCGGAGCGCGTAGCCTTGTTGATGCGAATGGCGACTTCGACACGCGCACCATTGTCCATCTCGTAGGTGAAACCGCCGTCGTTCAACCGGTCGAGCAGCCGGCGCACGGACTCCTCAGCGTTGGCGAGCACGTGCCTCATGTACGCTCCGACCACGTCAGGACCATATTCGCGCGCGATCGCGGCGAGCGAGTCCGCGCCTCGAACGCAGGCGGCGAGCTGGGCCTTAAGGTCCGAGATGTTGCGGTCGGGGCGCCGCGCGGGCCATTGCCCGGAGCCGAGCACGGCGCGCATCTCGGATTCGAGAAAGCGGCCCCGGTCGACCAGCAGAGCATTGTCAATCAGCACGCCTTCTTCCAGGATCGAGCGGCTGTCGGGCGGCATCGAGCCCGGCGTGATGCCGCCGACGTCAGCGTGGTGCCCGCGAGCGGCGACGAAGGCGGAAGGCGCCTCTTCCGCGTCGCCATAGAAGACCGGCACGATGACCGTGATGTCAGGCAGGTGTGTGCCGCCGCGATAGGGGTCGTTCAGTACGTAGGCGTCGCCGCGCCGAATGCCGCGATCGTCACGGCCCGCCCCGCGCGTGTCGATGATTGTACGGATGCTTTCAGCCATCGAACCGAGGTGGACCGGGATGTGCGGAGCGTTGGCTATTAGTGCGCCTTCGGCGTCGAAGACCGCGCAGGAAAAGTCGAGCCGCTCCTTGATGTTCACTGACGTTGCGGTCGCCTGCAGCGCGACCCCCATCTCCTCGGCGATGGCCATGAACAGGTTGTTGAAGATCTCAAGCATCACCGGGTCGGCGTTCGTGCCCGCGGCGCGCGAACGCTGCGCAGGGGCGCTGCGAGTGAGAATCAGCGTGCCGTCGTCGGCGCGCTCGGAGCGCCAGCCGGGCTCAACCACGAAAATTGAGGTCGGGTCGGCGATCAGCGCTGGACCTTCAATCCGCTGGCGGGTGGAGATCTCGAGCCTCTGATACAGCTGCCATGCGGCAGATGGTCGGGGCTCCGCGCCCTTTCCTGGCGCCTCGGCGAACGGCACGCCTGAGCCGGCCTTGGCGATCGCCTCCACAATTAAGGTGTCGACAATCGGCTCAGCATCGTTCTCCGTATAGCCGAAGCGCCTGCGGTGCAGCTGGTGGAAGGCAGTGCGCATCTGAGCGGCTGGAACGAGCTCGAGCTCGAGCGCGCTGTCGCTTCCTGGCAGCCGCACCCGGGCCCGGCGGAGCAGTTGCACCCCGGCTGGGGCGATGCCCTGGTCCGTGAGAGCGCCGGCGGCCGCCACTTCGAGCAGGCGAAGGGGTGTGGACAGATCCGCGCCGAGCGGCGTGAGCAGGCTGGCTTCGCGGATCGCCTTGACCGAAGCGAGGCCGATGCCGTGGGCGGACAGCAGGCTCGCGAGCGGGTGGACCAGGATGCGCTCCATGCCGAGGGCATCGGCGACGCGACACGCATGCTGACCGCCGGCGCCGCCGAAGCAGGCGAGGGTGTAGCGGGTGACGTCATGCCCGCGCGCGACGGAGATCTTGCGAATGGCATTTGCCATGTTGTCGACCGCAATCTCGAGGAAGCCGTCGGCGATCTCTTTAAGCGGCATCGTGCGCCCCATCGCCCGCTCAAGCTGTACGGCGACTTCGTTGAGACGCGCTTGCGCGGCCTCCGGGTCGAGCGGCAGGTCGCCTCGTGGGCCAAACAGGGCCGGGAAGCAGTCGGCGTCTATGCGTCCGAGAAACAGGTTGCAGTCAGTGACGGTGAGGGGGCCGCCGTTTCGGTAGCAGGCGGGGCCCGGGTTAGCTCCCGCCGATTCTGGGCCGACCCGGAAGCGCAAGCCGTCGAAACGACAGATCGAGCCACCCCCCGCCGCAACAGTGTGGATCTGCATCATCGGCGCGCGGATGCGGACGCCGGCCACGAGACTTTCTTCGGCGAGCTCTAGCCGGCCCGCATAGTGCGACACGTCCGTCGAAGTGCCGCCCATGTCAAAGCCAATTAGGCGGTCTCCAGCGTGCGGCTGGCTTGCCGCGACCATTCCGACAACGCCGCCGGCGGGGCCTGACAGGACCGCATCCTTGCCGCGGAAGGCGTTCGCGTCAGCAAGGCCGCCGTTCGACTGCATGAAGTGGAGCTTGGTGCTTCGCTCGAGGCCGGCTGCAACGCGGTCAATGTAGCGCCGAAGCACAGGCGAGAGGTACGCGTCGACGAGCGTGGTGTCGCCGCGGCCGATGAGCTTGATCAGCGGGGCGACTTCATGGCTGACAGACAACTGGGCAAAGCCGAGCTCGCGAGCAATCTCAGCTAAGCGGCGCTCGTGCTGTTGGAAGCGCCAGCCGTGCACCAGGACAATTGCAAGGGCATCGATGCCGGTAGTGCGGACCTGCTCCAGCGCCGCTCGCGCCTGCGCCTCGTCGAGATCGCGCACGGTCTTGCCGTCGGCACCAATCCGCTCCTCCACCTCGACGACCATCTCGTACAGTTGCTCTGCTAGGACGATCTGCCGAGCGAAGATGTGCGGTCGCGCCTGGTAGCCGATCCGCAGAGCGTCCGCGAAGCCGCGGGTGATCGCGAGGGCGGTGCGCGCGCCTTTGCGTTCGAGGAGCGCATTGGTGGCGACGGTTGTGCCCATGCGGACTTCGCCGAGCGCGGCTCGCGGGTCGTTTGAGAGGATCCGGTGGATGCCTTCTAGTGCGGCGTCCGGATACTGAAGCGGGTTTTCCGACAAAAGCTTTTCGGTGCGGAAGTCGCCCTCGGCGGTCCAGGCAATCAGGTCGGTGAAAGTTCCGCCGCGGTCGATTGCGAAGTTCCAAGTCTGGCCCATGGTCACCATGAAGCAGAAGCGAACGGGGGCGCCAAGCGGAGAACTTAGCAAAGGATCCTATTTTCACCCCGCACGGAGCTCGGCGTTCGCTCGCGCGCGATAATATTCCTCGTCGTTTCTACGATGCGGTCGCGCCCGCCTCGTAGATGCCGCCGAACAAGGTTCGCCCATCCCACGTGCCAAAGAAGGCCGCCCAATATGGCCGCGCAAAGCTCGCGCGTTTGGCGCTAAGTTGAAGCGACTGATAGGCCTCGAATGCCGGTCGGTCGCTGCGCCATGCCTCAAGCAGCGAGCGACCGCCTCCCCTTTGCCGGGTTGGCCCGCGAAGATGGAGCCGATGGCATCACCATTTACCCCCGGCCACGACAGTCCGACAGCGTTTACGTCTGAAGAGGGATGGAAGTTCGATCCGCGGGACGCGCCCGTCGTCGTCTTGATGCCGTTGCGAAGTTCCGCCAGGTAGTCGCCCGAGTGATCCTGTTCATCGATCCTGACCCGTCTGTCGTCCCACGCATTGCGGATAGCGGGGCGGACGGGGTCGAGATCTATACCGGCTACTATGCGGCCGAGTATCGCGCGGGCGGACCCGGCCCGATGCTAGCGGGGGCCGCGGAAACCGCGCTTGCCGTCCATGCAGCTGGTCTGAAGGTCAATGTCGGGCACGATATCAACCTCCTGAATCTGCCTGCGCTGCTCGGTGCGCTCCCGCCCGTAACCGAGGCGTCGATCGGGCACGAACTGACGGCCGACGCGCTCAAGATGGGGTTCGGGCCGGCTGTTCGCGCCTACAAGGCTACGCTGGCCGCTGCCGCCCCGCGACCAGTAGCTTCGCCGGCATGAAGTGTTCGATCGTCGTTCCCGACCAACCCGCGGCGGAGCATCGCGACGCCGTGGTCGCCATGCTCACCGACTTCAACGCGCGAAGCGGCTTTCCCGTTGACACGGAGCCCGTCGCGGTTCTGCTCAAAGACGACCAAGGCCGGACAATCGGCGGGTTGTGGGGCAAGACCTCCTTCGGCTGGCTTTACGTGGAGTTCCTCGTCGTGCCGGAGCGCCTGCGGGGCCATAGCTGTGGCTCGATGCTGATGGATGAGGCGGAACGGATCGCGCGGGAGCGGGGATGTGCCGGCTCATGGCTCACCACCTTCACCTTTCAAGCACGCGGCTTTTACGAGAAGCTCGGGTACGAGTTGTTCGGAGAACTCGACAAATCTCCCGGCGAGAACGTCCGGATTTTCTTAAGAAAGAGGCTCTAAAGCCGGTGTCGAAACCGAACGGTTGTGACGCCGATCCGTATGTCGGCTTACGAGCGCCCCGCCATCAAAGCGGCGACCGTAGTCCAACCATTGCAGACATTCAGGGCGAACGTTCCACGGCGGGAGTTGGCCAGCTCCTGCCCAGTGCACGACTCCCGGCCTATCGTTAGCATGGCGGAGGCCAATCATTTTCCTATTAAGTGAAAATCACTTTGCCGTCCGTCGAGATAGGAAACTTTGCTGCCGTCGAAATACGCGTCCTCTTCTAGACGAAACTCGACTTCCTGGTCGTTCCACTCCGGCACAATCGACTTGGCGCTGAGCTCAATTGACCAAGCGGTGTTGGCGCGCAGCGGATATTCTCCTTTAGGATCGGCCTGTTGGTTGTCCCAGAAACCGATGCTGCTGCCGGCGCCGTGACCATGAAAGCCAATAGGATGGGAGTATATGCTCGGCTTAAGACCTTTCCCAATCGCTTTCGCCCGCGCCGCCGCCAAGATCTGATTCCCTGTCCAGCCTGTTCTAAATGAACTGGTCACTGCATCCTGCACGGCGTTGGCTGCCAGCAACCCCGCCTTCAACCCTTGGGGCGCGTCCTCCTCACCGTCTTTGAGGACGTAAGCAAGATGCTGCGTGTCCGTATTCAAACCCAGGTAGGTGATTCCAAAATCCGTCCACAGAAGGTCGCCTTCCTGGATTATCTCGTCGCCATCCAGCATGCCTTTGCTACCCTGACGCATTATCCCCATCGATGGTTGAAACCAAGCTTGGAGACCGAAGCTACTGACCTTTTCACGCAGCCACCAAACCACGTCATCAGCTGAGGTTTTCCCGGGCTCGATCACCGCACTGCTCAAGCCCTCGGCAATGATCGAGTGCGCCAGGCGGACAATCTGAGGGTATACCTTCATTTCCTCGACTGATCGGGTCTCAAGCCACTCTACCGCCAGGTCATGATTTTTTACTATCCGCTGCCTCATTGCGAGGGGCAGGGCAGCAATCAGTCCCTCATATTGGCTGAGGGTAAGGCCGTCTGCAAACTGGCTGAGCGCCGAACTATTTATGGCGATCCGCTTCGGCTGACGCTCTACTATAAGCTTTCCCAGCTGCTTCCATTGGTCAGGCTCCTCAGCTGGATTCCAGGCAGGCTTGAACAAGTCTCCCATCCCATACCGGCTGACGGTCAGCCGCTGTACGGGCTGGCCGCGACCAGGATCGTAAAATAGCAGGATGGTTCGTCGTCTGGCATGCATGCTCTCTGCGTCGAGCATCGTCGCCACAACTGGGTCCTCAACATATTCGCGGGCTATCAAGACCCACATGTCGATCTTCTGTTTTCGCATCAGCGCGGGCAACAGATGATCCAATCGATCGGCGAGCCACTTATCTTCCAATTGTGCTCTTTTGCGAAGGGGCAAAACAGCTGGTGCGGTAGGGGTGACCTGCTCCGCCAGGTTCTCCGCGGGCAAGAACTGGGATCCCATCGCCACTGAATTGACGCTTGCACAGACTGCAAAGGCAGCGAAGAACGAGAAGCTGTTCACCTACATCTCCTGGTCAGGCGCGTTTGGCCGAGGCGCCAGATCAATGGACCCAAACTACCACAGCAATCAGATCCTTTTGTCCCCTAACCGGTCCTATTGGGCAACGTCTCCTTTCGACCCAAAGCAGACATTCGCGGTTAGGATCGCTTTTCGCTCCTTGCAAACCTCTGCAGCCACCCTCGCAACGTTCGCAATCTCAACAGCCCTTCCTGGCGGAGCACTCTCGACGACCGCGACCGTCGCTGCATTGTGACCCTCAAAGCAGGGACGATAGAGCAATGGCTCAGGGCGCCGCGAGCTGACGCTGCGAGTTGGCGTTAATCCATGATCCAGAATTGAAACTAGCTTATCTTAGATGGGTTGGAACTACGCGAACACAAATCGTGATCGCCTCAACAGGAGCGCTAAACATGTTTTCACTGAACAGACTGATGGCGGGCACCGCCTTCGCCGCGATCCTCGCATTTGCCGGCGCGCAACCCGCGAGCGCGCAGGAAGCTTGCGACATCAATGGGGTCCCCCAGGCGTCTTCCGCGGCGCCGGGTTCGCTTCAATGCGGGAACACTGCAGTCGCATCGGGCACCTCCTCGACCGCGGTCGGGGTGGATGCAAATGCGACGGACACTCAAGCCACGGCGATCGGCAACGACGCCAACGCGACCGACGAGGATGCAACCGCGGTGGGCTACGAGGCTAATTCCACTGGATTCCACTCGACGGCGGTTGGCGCTCTTTCGGATGCAACCGCCATTGGATCGACAGCGATTGGCTGGAACGCTGACGCGACCGCTGCTCGCGCCACGGCGCTCGGCAACTCGGCCCGCGCGACCGCCATCGACAGCACTGCTCTGGGCCGCGCCGCGACGGCGACCGCTGTCGAAGCGACAGCTGTCGGCCAGCAGTCCGTCGCGAGCGGCGAAAACTCGACCGCACTTGGTCAGAATGCCGCCGCGACCGGTGCCCGTTCGACCGCGATCGGATCGGATAGCGTCGCTTCCAATGAGGAAACCACGGCGCTTGGTTACGAGGCCAATTCAGCTGGCTTCCACTCGACCTCAGTCGGCGCCTTGTCCGATGCTACCGCGATCGGATCGACCGCTGTGGGTTGGGATGCGGATGCTACCAGTGCTCGAAGCACTGCTCTCGGCAATTCTGCCAAGGCAATTGGCAGTGATAGCACGGCGCTCGGGCGTTCAGCCCTCGCTTCGGGTGCGAATAGCGTCGCGCTCGGCGTTGGATCGGTCGCCACCGAAGCTAATACCGTGTCGGTTGGAACGGCGGGCGGCGAGCGCCGGATCGTCAATGTCGCGGCGGGAACCGCCTCGACCGATGCGGTCAACGTCAGCCAGCTGAGCGCGGTCAACGCTGCAATGGCCAGCGAGACCAGCGCTCGGGCGGCGGGCGACGCGGCGCTCGGCGCGATGCTCGACGATCTGTCGTTTGACCTGCGCGGCAACCGCCGTGAGGCACGAGCCGGAACCAGCGCCGCGCTCGCCGCTGCTGCCTTGCCTCAGGCCATGGACGCGGGCCGGAGCATGATCGCCGCAGGCGTCGGCACTTATCGTGGCCGGGCCGCCTTTGCGATCGGCGGGTCCCACCGCTTGTCCAGCGGCAGCACCGTGCTCGAGGTCGGCGTGACCTACGACACGACTGAACATGTCGGCGCGAACGCAGGCGTCGGGTTTCAGTTCTGAGTGAAATAACAGGGGCGCCCATTCCGGGGCGCCCCTGGTCGACGACCTAACGTCCGCTTTCCACCCAAAGCGGACATTGGCTGTTCCGTGGGAATACCCGCTTCGGGGAGCCAGAGGGGGAATTTCGCGTTCGAAGATTGAGGCTTGCGAACTCGCCCCTAGCTGCACTTTTTCCAGCCGCGCCCGCGCACCACTCGACCCGGCGTTGCGCCAGTGTGCTCGCCGTTGCGGAGCACCTGCACGCCGTTGACGAACACATGGCGCATGCCTTCCGAATAGACTTGCGGCTGTTCGAAGGTCGCACGGTCGCGGATCGTTGCCGGATCGAAGATTGCGAGGTCCGCGAAGCGGCCGACCTGGAGCGCGCCGCGCTCCGATATGCCGAGGTTACCGGCCGCCAGCGAGGTCAGGCGCCGCACCGCCTCCTGCAGCGGGATGATCTTCTCGTCGCGAACATAGCGGCCGAGCAAGCGCGCGAAATTGCCGTAGGCGCGTGGATGGGTGCTCGATTTGAGGAACACGCCTTCGGGTGCCGCGCTCTCTGCATCCGATCCAAAGCTCATCCACGGCAGCGCGACTTCGCGTCGGACGTTGTCCTCCGACATCAGGAAATAGACCGTTCCGACGCGTGAGCCGTCCTGGATGACGAGGTCCATCGCGGTGTCTTCCGGCGACTTGCCCCACAGTTTCGCGACCTCGGCCAGGGACTTGCCGGTGTATTGCTTCAGTTTCTCATTCTTGAACGCGATCAGCAGCATCTTGTCCGGGCCGGCGCCGAAATAGAGATTCTCCCAATCCTTGCCGCGCACCTTCATCTGGGCCGCGACACGGGCGCGGATCGCGGGTTTCTTCAACCGCTCGATCCACGCTTCCAAGCCGCCCTCCTGGACCCACAGCGGCATCGAGGCGTCGAGGCCGGTCGCTCCGGCGGTGTAGGTGTACATGTTGGCGGTGATCCGCTGGCCCCGCGCCCGGGCGGCCTCGATATGCTTCACGACGTCGTCGAATTTGCCCCAATTGTCCTTGCCCGCCATCTTGAGGTGATAGATTTCGGCCGGCGCGCCCGAGCGGCGGGAAATCTCGATCAGTTCGTCCACCGCTTCGAGCAATCGGTCGCCCTCGGACCGCATATGGCTAATGTACATGCCGCCGCATTTGCCCGCTTCGGCGGCGAGCGCGACGAGCTCGTCGGTCTCGGCATAGGATCCTGGCGCGTAGATCAGCGAGCTGCCGACGCCCATCGCGCCCTCATTCATCGCCTGGCGGACGAGCGCGCGCATGCGCATCAGTTGCTCAGGCGTCGGGTCGACATCGCCTTCGCCGAGCTCATGGACGCGGACCGTCTGCGCACCGACGAAACTCGCGACGTTGTGCGCAGTCCCGCGCTTCTCGAGATAGTGGAGATAGTCGCCCAGGCTGGTCCATTCGATCGGATATTGGATGTCGCCCTGGCGTTCCTTGTCGCGGACCTTCATCTCGGGATTGAGCGGGCCCATCGACGAGCCCTCGCCCATCACCTCGAGGGTCACGCCCTGGCGGATGTCGCTTTGGCCCCTGGGGTCCGCGATCAGCGATTCCGTCGCCCAGCTGAGCATGTTGATGAAGCCCGGCGCCACGGCGAGCCCGCGCGCATCGATCTCGCTAGGAGCGCTGCCGGCGAGCGCCGGGCCGACAAAAGCGATGCGATCGCCGGTGAGGCCGACATCGCCGACGAAGGGAGCGCTGCCGCTGCCATCGTAAATCGTGCCGCCGCGGACCACGACATCGTAATGCTGGGTCACCGCAACGGCGGGTGGCGCGGCTGTCTGAGCGGGGCCCGCGCAGCTTGCCAGAAGCAGCGCCGGCGCAACAACCGACGCCCACAGCGCCTTGCTCAAGATCGTCATGTCATATCTCTCCCGCGTGCATAACCGGCCGGTCGCCCCTGCCCCCATTATTGCTGGGCCTTGGCGGGTGTGAACAGCAGATCCTGGTAATCGTAGCTGAAGTCCGCGGTCGGCGAGACCGCTTTCATCGTCACCCGGTCAACCTAGCCGTCGGCGTCGAGCGCGAAGGTGACATAAGCGGGCTCGATCGTCGGGTCGTCGAAGCGGGTGACGAACGTATCATATTGCCAGTGATCGAGACGGCCTTTCATGC
This sequence comes from Sphingomicrobium sp., assembly GCA_037721775.1. Lineage (GTDB taxonomy): Bacteria > Pseudomonadota > Alphaproteobacteria > Sphingomonadales > Sphingomonadaceae > Sphingomicrobium. Next base: position 107,113 of record JBBJOG010000009.1, read on the forward strand.
CCCACGTGTGGTGGAAATCGATCGCCAATTTGCCATCCGTCGCGGCGACGTCGATCGGACCATACCTGCGCTGTACCAACGAGTGTGTTGCCGTCTTGCACGACGTCGATTCTGGCCTGGGGTCATCGGAGTGCTTTACTGTCCAGCATCTGGCAATCGCCATTTCATTTCCTCGGGCATTGACATCTCCCTGCGGTGCGATCGGAACAGACCGATTTCACTTTCTAGGGTCAATCAAGGCACGCTAGGGCTGATCGCCATCACGATGTCGCCTTGCTCGAGGCGCGCGGCTTGCGGCCACCGTCGCGCCGATCAGATAAGCCGCGCCAGCGTCAACTGCGGTGCTCGTTTGCGATCCATGCCTCGATCTGATCGTCCAGCACGTTGAGCGGCACCGCACCCTGCCCCAGCACCGCGTCGTGGAAGCGGCGCAGGTCGAAGCGCTTGCCCAAAGCCTGCTCGGCGCGGGCGCGCAACTCGCGGATCTTGAGCTCGCCGATCTTGTAGGCCAGCGCCTGCCCCGGATCGGCGATGTAGCGGTTGACCTCGGCCTCGATATTGGCCGCCGACAGCGCGCTATTGTCGGTCATGAAGGCGATCGCCCGCGCCTTGCTCCACCCCTCGGCATGCATGCCAGTATCGACCACCAGCCGCGTCGCGCGCCACATCTCATAGCTTAGCCGCCCCATGTCCTTGGCCGGCGTGTCGTACAGCCCCATCTCGATGCCGAGCCGCTCTGAATAAAGCCCCCAGCCCTCGACGAAAGCGGTGAAGAAGGTGCCCTTTCGCCGCCAGTCGGGCATCGCAAGTTCCTGCTGGAGCGCAATCTGGTGATGGTGGCCGGGCACCGCTTCGTGGACCGACAAGGGCGGGATTTCCCACAGTGGCCGTTGGTCGAGCTTCGACGTGTTGACGTAATAGGTTCCTGAAATGCCGTTCTCAGGCGATCCCTGATTATAATAAGCGGTCGTCGTCCCCGGCGCGATTTCTGCCGGGATCTCGCGGATCCCGTACGGCAGCCGCGGCAGCATGGTGAACAGGCTGGGCATTTTGCCGTCGATGCGTTTGAGCTCGCGCGCGGTCGCCTGCATCAGCTCTTCGGGCGTCTTGGCATAATGCT
>JBBJOG010000022.1:0-25875 GCA_037721775.1 Sphingomicrobium sp.
AGCAGCTTCGCTTCCTGGTTGTCGAGGGTCATGATCGACGGCGTCGACAGCAGGTTGGATTCGGTGTCCGACCGCACCGCGTTGATGATCGCTCCGAACAACGCGTTCTTGCCGATCTCTATGAGCCCGCCGCCAAAGCCGCCCGTCGCCGTCAGGATCGATTGCACGGCGGCGTCGGTCACGCCCTGGCCGAGCGGGTTGTCGTAGGTGGTGGTGACGGTGCCGTCGGTGTTGGTCGTGGTCTGCCGGCCAAGCTCGTAATTGGCGATCGCTCCACCGACGGTGAAGATGTTGGGCTGGGCGTTCGACCAGTTGGTCGCAGCGAACGGGGCGTTCTTGCCGGCAAGCAGGAACTGGACTCCGAGCCGCTTGGCGGCATTGTCGCCGATTTCGACGATGATGGCTTCGACCAGCACCTGCTCGCGGCGGGTATCGAGCTGGCGGATGACTTCGCCGAGTTGACGCTGGGCTTCGCTGTTGGCGGCGACGATGATCGCGTTGGCTCCGGAGTAGCGGGTGACGACCGCCGGGCCGCTGCGGATGATGCCGCTGTTGCCGCCCATGAAGGCGGGCTGCGGCGGCGCCGGATTGGCGGGTCCCGCGCCGGTGCCTTCCCCGGACTGGCTGCGGATGAAATCGGGCGCTTCGCTCGACTGGGTGACCGGCTGCCCGACCAGCTGCTGGAGCACCGGAAGCAGCATTTCGGCGTCGGCATGCTCGAGCCAGTAGACCCGGATTTCGGTCGCGCCGGCGGCACGCTCGTCGAGCTCGCGGGCGAGCGCGGCGAAGCGGGTGACCGAGGAACCGGCGCCGCGAATCGCGACCGCGTTGGCCGAATCGACCGCGCTGACTGCGATCGGCGAAGCGCCGCCCTGCGCGCCGCCGCCGGCGAGCGCCTGCAACGAGGTGGCGATTTCGCGCGGCCCGGTGTTGCGCAGATAAACCAGCTCGGTCCGGGTCGCGTCGACCTCGACATTACTGTCGATCCGCCGGAGCAGCTCGCGGATCCTGGCGACATTGTCGGCGAAGTCGGCGATCACCAGACTGTTGGCATTCTTGTTGGCAGTCACCGACCCCTGCTGGCTGACCAGCGGGCGAACCGTTTCCAGTGCCCCGGTCGCGTCGATCGAGCGGAGCCTGACAATCTCGGTGACGAACTGGTTGCGCGAGCGGCTGTTGCTGGTCACCCGGCTCGCTTGGGTCGCCGCGCCCTCCAGCGGCTGGATCCGGTAGCCGCCGCGGATCGGGATCGCGACCAGCCCGTTGGCCCGAAGCGTCGACAGGAACACCTCGAAATATTCCGATCGCGACAGCGGCCGCTTGGTGACGACCGAAACCTTCTGGTTGACCCGCCCGTCGACCACCAGCGTCAAGCCGGTCACTCGCGCCGCGTCGTCAGCGAACGCGCGGACGTCGGCGTCGCGCATGTTGATCGTATATTGCGCGACCACCGGCGCCGAGCACGCCAGCAGTATTGCAGCAACGAGAACGCGGTACTTCATTTCAATTACTCGCAAGGTTGAGTGCGATCGGGACGGCCTGCGCGCCCCGTTCAACGGTCAGTGAAAGCCGCGCTCCCGGGACCAGGCTCGACTGCAGCTGCGCAAGGTCGGTCGGGGAGGCTATGCGCGCACCGTTGACGGCGACGATCACGTCCCCCGGCTGGAACCCGGCGGCCTCGTAGAGGGCTTGGTTGGCACCCGGAGAAACGATCACTCCGGTCATCCGCCCGCCCTGCTGCCGAGGGACGAAGCTGAACGCCTGGCGTGCGGCCGCAGCGGTCAGCGCCTGGCCGCCCGGCGTCCCCGCCGCGGCCGGCGGCGCAGCGCCTCCGGCAATGACCTCGGCCACCTTCGACTGGTCGAGGAACAGCTTCTCCTGCCGCCCGCCGCGGTCGAGCACGACATAGTCGAAGAACACCTGAGACAGCCGCACTCCGGGCGCCACTTCCTCGCCGACCGCGTAGCTTGCCTGCTGCCCGTCGGGAGGGCCGATGATCGCCGCGCCGCCGCCCGAGCCGCGATTTTCGCGCACTCCGAACAACAATAGGTTGAGGCTCGATGTCGCCTCGACCGCCGCCGCCGGCGGGCCGTTGCGGTAGAATGGGTCGACCGCGGCAAGGATCGTCGCCTGCGCCTGGGGTGACAAAATCAGCGCCTGCGCCGGGCGCCAGGGGCCCATCGGGCCGACCGGGGTCACCACCGCCCACAGCAGCCGCGCCAGCTGCACGGCGATAAGCGCGAGGAGGATGGCCTTGACCCACAGATAGACGTCGGTCGGGAGCAATCGCCTGAACAGCAACCAGCGTTCGACCACTAATGTGCGGATCACTGTACGACTCGAGGCCTCCCACCAGCCGTGGATGGCAGCCGGCGGTTACAGGAGAATGACAACAGTTTGACAGCCGCATGACTGGCTGCTGCCAGCTCCGACACGCTTTACGTTCCGGCTGCCGGCCGGCCCTCCTCGTCGCTAGAGCTTGACCGTCGCCGACATCGAAAACGACGTGCCGACATCATAGCGTTGGATGTCGAGCCGGCTTCCGTTGAGTTGCTGAATCTCCTTGTAATCGGTGCCCAGCAGGTTGCGGGCTTCGGCCTTGAGCTCGATCCTTTTGCCCATGATCGGCACCCCCTGGCGAAGCACGACATCGACCTGGAGGCCCGGCCGCTCGATGAAATCGGGCGTCAGGTTCGGGCCGCGGGCGGTTGCTCGCTCGCTCGCGTAGGTGAGGAGGATCGACTGCTGCGAGAGCCGATTGGTGTCCTCGAGGCTCAGCTGGGCATTGAGCAGATGCTTGGATTGGCCGGTCAGCCGCAGCTTGCGTGTCGTGTTGAAGACGAAGGACGCGTCGATCTCGTTCGGCTGGCTGGTGAAGCTGATCGTGGTGTCACCCTCCCGAATTTTGATTTCGGAATCGCTGTACGTGTAGTTGCCGATGAGGGCGAGACGACGGCCGCCGAAGAACCCACCCATGCGGTCGAGAGAAAGATATTTCCTCGCCTCGATCTCTCCGCCGTACAGCACCGCCTCCGGAGCATTGGCGAACGAAGTCAGAAACGAGCTGCCGACGAACACGGCGGTCGCCTCGATCGGCTTGTCGATCTTCTTGTAGAAGCCGCCGAGCGAGAAGATCTGGTCGCGCCCGAAATAATATTCGTAGCGCGCGTCGAGGTTGAATAACTCGCTGTCGGTCAGGAATTGGTTGCCGAAAAAGGTCCGCTGCGATTCGGTGTCGCGATAAGGCTGTGGCGCAAGCTCGCGGAACTGCGGACGGGCGATGGTTTTAGAGGCAGCGAAGCGAACCTGCATGTCTTCGGCGAAATTCCAGGTGACAGTACCCGCGGGCAGCCAGTAGCTGTTCTTGAGCTCGGTGGCCGTCGGCGATTCCTCGCCAAACAGGAAGCTTGGAGCGACCGACTGGTCGCCGTCCTCATAGCGCACGCCAAGGTTCACGGTGATGCCGTCCAGCGGCCGGATTTCGCCCATCACGTAGCCGGCGTTGACGGTTAGCCCTGCATCGTAGGCGGCCGAGCCAAGGCCGCCGGTCGTCTCGCGCAACAGGATGTCATAGAGATAGACGTTGGCGTCGCTCAGCAGAAAGTCGATCCGCTCCTGCGAAACCGCTAGGTTGAGCGCCTGGCTGGGGAAATATTCGAAATCCCGGCGGATCGCGGACCGCTGGTTGTCGGTGTAAGCATAGCCCGCCGACACAGTCACCGGCATAGCGCTGGGCAGCCGGTAGGACGCGTCGATACCGCCATACCAGAGCTCGTCATCGAGCGTGCTGAACGACACGTTGGCGAACTGGCCCGGCGAGCGCAGGTCGTTCACGTAATCCTCAATCCCATCATTGAAGACATAGCTGTAATTGCGCTCGTAGGGCGCGTCGCGCTTAGTCTTGGCATAGGTTCCGCGAAGGTCGAGCGAGAAGTCGCCAAACCGCAACTCGCCGACCAGCTGGGTGTCGAACAGCTGCCGTTCGTACCAGCTGGTCAGTCCGGTGTTGATTGTCCCGTCCGGACGCACGTCGCTGGGGCTGACGGTGTCGAAATTGTTGCCCGTGCCGATCCGCGCTTCCTTGAGCGTGTCGCGGATGTAGAGGTTTGTGAAGCGTACCTTGTGCCGGTCGAGGCTGACCGTGAGGTTGGCCATGCCGTTGACGACCGCGCGGTTCTGGGTCGTCAGAAAGTCGAAATCCGACGACGCTACGAGCGCTTCTTCGGGCGTTCCGATGGTACCGGTGCGGGTCCCGGCCTGCTGCACGCCGCGGCGGGTCTGCCAGCTGTTGGACAGGCCACCGATGGCGATGATGCCGATGTCGAGCGCTCCGAGCGGGAAGCTTTCGCCGGCCGCAAAGTCGAATGACGAGTTAAGCGGAATACTGCGATTGCGTTGAATCAGGGTGGTCGACGCGTTGACGAGGCCCGCAGTGACGCCCTGGATGTCCTCCCGAGTAAAATTCTCGCCCTGGACGACGCGATTGCCGCTGCCGATCGCCGAGGCAAGTGCGTCGGGAACGTCGCGGGTCCCGTCATCGTAGCCGAAATAATCGAAGTCGCCACCGTAATAGGTGTAACCGAGGTTGTCGCTGGTTATGGAATCGCCGCCGAAGCCCACGCCGACGTCGAGGAATCCCTCGTCGGGCGCCGAGCGGGTGGTGAGATTGATCACGCCGCCGCCAAATTCGCCAGGATAATTGACCGAATAGCTCTTCTGCACGACGACCGAGCCAATCACCGAGGTCGGGAACAGGTCGAGCGGCACGACTCGGCGCAGCGGTTCCGGCGAGGGAAGCGGCGAACCGTTGAGCAGCGCCAACGAATAGCGCTCGCCGAGGCCGCGGACGTAGACGAAGCGGCCGCCGACGACCGACAGACCGGTCACTCGCTTGACCGCGCCGGCGACGTCGCCCTCGCCGGTTCGCGCGATGTCCTGCGCAGAAAGCACCGAGACGACTTCGGGGGTTGCACGCACCGGATTGGGAATGCGGCGGCCGCGGACAATGATCTCCTGGCCCCCCGCGGCGTCAGCTCCGGGGCCGGAAATTTCGACCGGCTGCTCGGCGTCCGCGGGTGCGGCGCCGGGCTGAGTCTGTTCTGCCGTATCCTGCGCAGTCGCCGGATCCGCCGGTTGCCCCACTGTCGAGGCCGACGGCGATGACGGCGGAGCGGTCTGGGCGTAAGCCGCGGGGGCGCCAACGAACGCGGTGGACGCGAGAAGGGCCCCTGCTGCCCTCTGTAGATTGGTCATCGAGTTCCCCCGGGTAAGCGATAAGCAAAGGGGGGAGCGGTCGCTGGTGCCGCCGCTCCCCAAGGCTTTAGCGAGCGGCGATCAGCCTGCTGTCGGGATGGTCAGGCACGACATCTCGTTCGATGCCAGGCCGCACGTCCACCCGCGCCACCAATTGTCGTTGGCGTCGCGGACGGCGCCGATATAGCCGACGTCAGTGAAGAAGGCCGACAGGCCGGTCACGCTGGTGAACGGCACCGCATTTTCGTTCGCCCCGTTGATGAACCGACTGGTGAGCGTCGATGTGCCGTTCGCCGTGTTGTTCGGACCCGAGTTGAAGATCGCGGCGATCTGCGCCGCCGTGACGTCGTTGTCCTCGACGAACGGTGTCGCGCAGTCAAAATAGACCGACGCGAAGCGCGGTGGCCCCTTTTCATCGGGCCCCGTCGTCTGGATCGTCGGCTCCTGGTCGATGTCGAGACATGCCGAGTTGGGCGCCGCCATGGTTCCGTTGAAAATCGCCGCATCCATGCCGCCGCGCAGGTGGATGAACGCATCTTCCTGCGGCGTGACGAACGTCCAGTTGGAGATCAAAAAGTCCGTCCGCGGTACCGCGTCCGTCGGCTTGTCACTCGAGTCGCCCTCGAAGACCTTGTCGCCGCCAGTGGCGCGCTGGATGACGATCGCGAACTGGGTTGCGCCCTTGTAGCCGGAGTCGACGTCGAACGAGTCGTCGTCGTTGCCGGTCAGCACCAAAAAGCGTTGGTTTACCCGCCCCCCGAACCATTCGATTCCGTCGTCCGAGCTGTTGTGCACCTGGACGTGGTCGATGATCGTGCCCGAACCGACGCCGCCCAGCGTGATGCCGTTGAGCTCGTTGTTGGTATCGACCTTGAAGCCCGCGTAGCGGACCTGGAGGAACTGGAGCCGGCCCGAGTTGTCGTTTGGCGAGGCGCCGCCGTAAATCGACCCGGATGTACCTTCGACCGGGGCCTGGCACTGGACCGTGCCGCCGGGCGCACCGGCGTCGGCGCAGTCGGCAATCGGCGCCCGGCCGAGGATGACGAGCCCTCCCCACTGGCCGATCGAGTCGGCGTTGACGTCGCCGACGACATTGTTGCGGCTGGTCATCACCACCGGCTTGCTGGCGTTGCCGTCGACGATCAGCTGCGATCCGCGGTTGACGAGCAGGAAGTCGGCGCCCGATGCGCCGAACAGGGTGACCCCGGCGTCCAGGGTCAGCACTCCGGACTGGGCACCACCGGTGGGAGCCGACGGGTTGGCGCCCTGGTCGTCGCCGACCTGAACTTTGCCGGACAAGGAGTAGATTGTGCCGGCAAGATTCTGCAGGCGCAGGTTGCCGCGGATCGTGCCGGAAACCTGGCAGACGCGGCGAACGTCGGTGGTTCCTCCGCCAATGCCGATCGTTCCGACATCCGCGGTTCCGGACGGGCAGCCAGGTGCCGGCTGGCCGGGCGTCGGGGTTGGAGTCGGCGTCGGAGTCGGAGTCGGGGTGGGGGTCGGGGACGGCACCACGATCACGCCCTCCCCGGGGGAAGCTACGTCGTCGGCCCCGTTGCAGGCGACGAGCCCGACACTTGCAACGCTGACCAACAACGCGTTCCGCATGACCTTGAGATTATTCATGAATTTAACTCCCCCTTTGGAGACTCGCCTATGAATGAGAATCAGAGCCGACTGACGTTCGGCGAGTCTTCGCTACCAAGGGTGCGTGACAATCGTATGTTACGATGCCTACGCTTCAATGACGCGATGACGACAGCGGGCGCGCGGCGCATCTAGGGCTGGGATCCATAACCAGGCTCACAGCGCGATCGGCGTCAGCCGGGGCGGGCGCCACACCAAGGTCCACGCCATCACGGACCGCCAGGGACGACCGCTCGACTTCCTGATGACGCCGGGACCGGCGGCCGACTACAAGGCCGGTGAGTTGCTGCTGATGAGTCTGCCGGTGCGCTGCATCGTCCACGCCGACAGGGCCTATGACAGCAACCGCATCCGCGACCTCATCGAAGCGGACCGCAACGCCATCGAACGCATGTTCTGCCGTCTCAAAGACTGTCGACGCCGCGCGGCAACCCTTAAAGGGTCGCCGGATGCGGCCGGTCGAGCCGGCGTCCCAAAGCCACGAACCCATAGACCAGCGGCGGAACGAAGATCAGCGACAGAACCACCTTGGCGAGCATCTGGCCAACCATCAGATCGGCGATCGGGAACACGCCGTAGAAAGCGACGGTGATGAAGATCAGCGTGTCGACGATCTGGCTGAGCACGCTGGCAACGCCCGAGCGCAGCCAAAGCAGCCGCCCGGCGGAGCGCTTGAGCCAGCTGAAGATGGTCACGTTGAGGATTTGCGAAATTCCATAGGCAAGGATTCCGCCGAGCCAGATTCGCGGCGTTGCGCCCATCACCGTCTCGAACGCCTCGAGCCGATCGGGCGCCATGTCGCGGGCGGGCGGCATGGCAAGCACCAGCAAAGTCAGCACGAGCGAGGCGACAAGCGGCACAAACCCGATCACCACCAGCCGGTTGGCGATCGAGCGGCCGTGCAGCTCGGCAACCGCGCTCGAAGTGATGACCAGCAGCAGGAAAGCGAAGATTCCGGCCTCGACCGCGAGCGGTCCCAATGCCACCTGCTTATTGCCGAGCACCCCGGCGATGCACACCATCCCGCCGTAGAAAATCCCGAACGCGAACAGGGACAAGCTGATGCTGTTGGGCTGCGGCGCCTGGGCAGCCGCCTGGACATCGCTTGTCATCGCCAGAAGCCTACCGGCTCCGGCCGCGGCTGCAAGCCTTTCCCGTCGTTGACGGGTCGCGGCGCGCGCGGCTACGCGCAACAGCCGTGACTTCCCCAAAGCTCGACATCGTGGCGATTGGCGACGCGATCGTCGACGTCATCGCGACATGCGGCGACGACTTCCTCGCAACGCGCGGCCTCAACAAAGGCTCTATGCGGCTGCTCGACACCGCCGAGGCGGATTCGCTCTACGCGGCGATGGGGCCGGCGCGCGAGACCAGTGGCGGGTCTGCGGCAAATACCATGGCGGGGGTCGCCGCACTGGGCGGAAGCGCCGGCTTCATCGGCCAGGTCGCCGACGACCAACTGGGCGCCATTTTCGCCCACGACATGGTCGCTCTGGGAGTGCGGTTCGAGACGCCCCCGCTGACCGGCGGGCCGCCGACCGGCCGCTGCCTGATCCTGGTCACCCCCGATGCCCAGCGGACGATGAACACCTGCCCGGGGGCGAGCCATGAGCTTCGCCCGCACTCGCTCGACGAAGCAATGATCCGATCGGCGGCGATCCTCTATCTGGAAGGCTATTTGTGGGGCCCCGAGCAGCCGCGGGCGACGATGCTGCGGGCCGCCGAGATCGCTCACCAGGCGGGGCGCGCCGTTGCGTTCACTCTGTCGGAAAGCCTGTGCATCCCCGGGCGCCGCGAGGGAGTCCACGGAATGATCGAGGCCGGCGCGATCGACCTGTTGTTCGCCAATGAGGACGAGGCGCGGCATTTGACCGGGTGCGCCGATCTGGACAGCGCTCTCGATGCGCTTTTGCCGAAAGTGGCGACGCTGATTGTCACCCGCGGTGCGGCCGGGGCGATCGGAATCGAGCAAAAGCGCAGGGTTGAGGTCCCGGCAGCGCCGGTGGCGCGCGTCGTCGACACCACCGGCGCCGGCGACCTGTTCGCAGCGGGCTTTCTCGCCGGCCGCTGCAAAGGGCACGGGCTTGAGCGCTGCCTGCAGGCGGGAGCGCTCGCCGCCGCGGAAGTAATCGCCCATTTCGGCGCTCGTCCCGAGGTGAACCTGATGGAGCGGGTCAAGCTGTGAGAACCATTCGGAGCCTCGCGGTTTATTGCGGGTCGGCGGTCGGCTCCAGTCCGGAATTCGCCGATGCTGCGCGGGCGACCGCCGAGGCAATGGCCCGGCAAGGCGTCGACCTGGTCTACGGCGGCGGCAGGCTGGGGCTGATGGGCGTCATCGCCGACCGGGTGCTCGAGCTGGGCGGTCGGGTTTACGGCGTCATCCCCCATGCCCTGGTCGACCTCGAAGTTGCGCATGACGGGCTGACGGAGCTTCATCGAGTGACCAATATGCACGAACGCAAGGCACGGATGACCGACCTTGCCGACGCATTTCTCGCGCTTCCGGGCGGCATCGGCACGCTCGACGAATTGTTCGAAGCATGGTCGTGGAACGTGCTCGGCTATCACGCCAAGCCGTTCTGCCTGCTCAACGTCGGCGGCTTTTTCGACGGGTTGATCACTTTCATCGACCATGCGTTCGAAAGCGGCTTCCTGTCGGGGCAGCGGCGCAAGCAAGTGCTGATTGCCGACACGCCGGAACAGGCGCTCGAATTGCTGGACGAAGCCGCCGCAGCCGCTACGCAAGGCATGATCTGGTAAGCTTGGGAGGGCTGTGTTCGTGAATCCATTCCTGCTCAGCCTCGTCGGTATCCTCGCCATCCTCGCAATTGCCTTCGCTTTGTCGACCAACCGGAGGGCGATCCGCCCGCGCGTGGTCTTCGCGGCGTTCGCGCTGCAGGCTTTCGTCGCCTGGCTGGTGCTGTGGACGAGCGGCGGCCGGGCGGCGATCAATGGGCTCTCCACGGGCGTCGCCAACCTGCTCGGCTATGCCAACAAGGGGACCGAATTCCTGTTCGGTCCGAGCGACACCAACCCCCTCGCCAATACCTTCGCTATCGCCGCGCTGCCGGTGATCATCTTCTTCGCGGCACTCGTCTCGATCCTCTATTATCTCGGAATCATGCAGCGCATCGTTCGCTGGGTCGGCGGAGCGATCGGCTGGGTGACCGGGATCAGCCGGGTCGAATCGCTGGGCTCGGCGGCCAACATCTTCGTTGGCCAGTCGGAATCGCCTTTGGTCGTCCGGCCCTATCTCGCCGCGCTTCCGCCGTCGCGGTTGTTCACTTTGATGACGGTTGGGATGGCGGGCGTCGCCGGCACCATCCTCGCCGCTTATGCAAGCCTGCTCGGCGAGCGCTATCTGCCCTATCTGCTCGCCGCCGCCTTCATGTCGGCGCCCGGCGGGATACTGATGGCCAAGATGATCATGCCCGACGACCCGCCGGCCCCGGAAGAGCTGCCGCTCGAGGGCGGCGAGAGCCAGGACGAGCAGGTCAACGTCGCCGAGACCTTCGAGGAGGGCGAACGGCCGGCCAATATCATCATGGCCGCCGCGCAGGGCGCGCAGACCGGGGTCAAGCTCGCCGTCGCGGTCGGTGCGATGGTGCTCGCTTTCGTCGCGCTGGTGGCGCTTGCCAACGGGCTGCTTGGCGGCCTCGGCAACATGGTCGGGGTGGCCGACCTCAGCTTCCAGCGGCTGGTCGGCTATGTGTTCGCGCCGGTGATGTTCCTGATCGGCATTCCGTGGAACGAGGCGGGCGTGGCCGGCGGGCTGTTCGGCACCAAGATCGTGTTGAACGAATTTGTCGCCTTCATCGACCTCGGCAATGCCGCGGGGCCCGCCGCGGCGTTGAGCGAGCGAAGCCGGGCGATCGTCACCTTCGCTTTGTGCGGCTTTGCCAATTTCAGCTCGATCGCAATCCAGATGGCGGTGACCGGCGGGCTTGCGCCAAACCAGCGGCCGGTGATTGCCCGGCTCGGAATCCGGGCCCTGATCGCCGGCAGCCTCGCCAACCTGATGAGCGCCGCTCTCGCCAGCCTGATGCTTCCTTAGCCGCTTTTCGCTAAGAGGCTCCAATGGCCACGCGCACCAACCAGATCGCCTCCGTCAGCCTGACGGACGCCGCCCGCGACCCGGACGAATTCGCGCAGCGGCTTGGCCGCAGCTTCCAGGACTATGGCTTCGCGATCATCGCCGGCCACGGCATTCCCGACGAGCTGATCCATCGCTCCGAGGACAAGGCCAAGGCCTTCTTCGCCCTGCCCGACGAGGTGAAGCGCGAATACCATATACCGGGCGGCGGCGGTGCGCGCGGCTACACGCCGTTCGGGATCGAGACCGCGAAGGGCGCGCAGGCCCACGACCTCAAGGAATTCTGGCACGTCGGCCGCGAATTGCCGCAAGGCCACCCGTTTCGCGATCACATGCCCGACAATGTCTGGCCCGACGAGGTGGAGAGTTTCCGCTATACCTTCCGCGAGCTGTTCGACACGTTCGACCGCACCGGCCTCAAGATCCTGCGCGCCATCGCCCGCTACCTCAAGATCGACGAGGATTATTTCGTCGACACGGTCCGCGACGGCAATTCGGTGATGCGCCTGCTCCATTACCCGCCGATCGAGGGCGAGCCCGGAAGCCACGTCCGCGCCGGCGCCCACGAGGACATCAACACCATCACCTTGCTGCTCGGCGCCGACGAAGCCGGGCTTGAGCTGCAGACCCGCGATGGGAGATGGATCCCGGTGTGCCCCAAAGCCGGCGAGCTGGTAGTAAACATCGGCGACATGCTGCAGCGGCTGACCAACGGCGTGCTTCGCTCGACCCCGCACCGGGTCGTCAACCCGCCGCCCGAGCGCCGCCGCTTTTCCCGCTACTCGATGCCCTTCTTCCTCCACTTCCGCTCGGACTTTTTGATCGAGGCGCTACCGGGGACAGTGGCCGAGGGCGCGGAGCCCAAATGGCCGCCGATCACGTCGAACGATTACCTGCAGGAGCGGCTGCGCGAGATCAAATTGAAATAGATCGTCCGGGGGACGATCGTCCTTTCAATTTGCTGCCTTGGACTCCGCGAGGTTCGCCGGCCCGAAGCCGTGGGGGATCAGGGTCAAGATGGAATGCCGCTCGACACGGTTTCCGGCGCCGTTGGCGCACAGTATCGCGACGTCCCGGCCGGAAAGCTGGGCGGCTTCGAGGATTGCCTGGCGGCAGCCGCCGCATGGGGTGCAGGTCGTTTCCCCGGTCAGTTCCGCGCCATCGAGTCCGCCGCCCGACACCGCGATACGCGCGACATTTTCGAGGCCGAAAGCGTGCTGGGCCGCGGTGAGCGCGCTTTGCTCGGCGCAAATGCCCAGCCGGTAGCAGGCGTTTTCCATATTCGCCCCGGTGACCACTTCGCCGTCGATTGACTCCACCGCGCAGCCGACGTGAAACCGCGAATAAGGCGCGTAAGCCTTGAGCGCCGCGGCGCGGGCAAGGGCGATCAACTCTTCCTCTGTCATCAAATCGTCCTTAGGCGCTGCCAGTGACACCGGCTAGCTTAGTCAAATCCTTGTAGAGCCCCGCCATGAAGTCGAGACTCCTTACGCTCGCCGCAATCGCAGCTTTTGCGGTGCCCACGCCGGCCTTTGCCTGGGGCAAGACCGGTCACCGCGTTGTGGGCGCGATCGCCGACGCGCACCTCAGCGGCATCGCCCGAGCGCAGATCCAGCAAATCATGGGCGTCGAGACGCTCGAGGAGGCGTCCACTTGGCCCGACTACATGCGCTCCAACCCCGACCCGTTCTGGCAGAAGACCGCGAACCCCTGGCATTATGTTACCGTCGGCGGGATCGAATATGATCGGGCCCCGCCCGAAGGCGATGCGCTGGAGGCGCTCAAATTTTTCAGCAAGCTCATTCGCGACCGCAGGACGAGCCTTGACCAGCGGCAGCTCGCGCTTCGCTTCATCGTCCATATCGTCGGCGACCTACACCAGCCGCTGCACGTCGGCCGCCCCGGCGACCGCGGCGGCAATGACGTCAAGGTGAAGTGGTTCGGCCGCGACACCAACCTGCACGCGGTGTGGGATTCGGCGCTGGTCGACGACATGGACCTGTCCTTCACCGAGCTTGCGGCGCGGCTTCGGCGGCACACCACCAGCGCCGACGTGGTTAGCTGGTGGGAGCCGAACCCGCGCGTCTGGATCAGCGAGAGCGCCCAGGTGCGCGAGACGATTTATCCTAAAGAGACCGACCTCTCTTACGATTATATCTACCAGCACACACCGATGGTGGAGCTGCGGCTGAAGCAGGGGGGCGTCAGGCTGGCCGCTTACCTCAACGACTTGTTCGCGGAGCCGATTGCCGGAGCGAAGAAGTGATACGCCGCTTTGCCGCGCTCGTGCTGTTGACCCTCAACGGATGCGTGCAGCGGCACGCGGTTCCGCAGGTGATTTCGCCTCAAGCCGCGCCGGCTCAGGTTGCGCTCGTGGAAGTGCAGATTCTGGCGATCAACGATTTCCACGGCAATCTCGAGCCGCCCAAACAGGCCATCGACGCGGCCTTGCCGGATGGAAGCGAGGTCAAAGTTCCGGCCGGCGGCGTAAGCCACTTGGCTGGCGCGGCGCGGGCGTTGCGCAGCGGACAGGAGCACAGCGTCACCGTGTCCGCGGGCGACATGATCGGCGCCTCGCCGCTGATCTCCTCGCTGTTCCTCGACGAGCCGACGATCGCGGCGATGGAGCATGTCGGCGTGGAATATAATGCCGTCGGCAACCACGAGTTCGACCGTGGCACCGCGGAACTGAAGCGCATGCAAGAGGGCGGCTGTGCAAAGCACACCACCCGCACCCCGTGCGCCGTCGCGGAGTTCAGGGGCGCCAAGTTCCGTTACCTCGCGGCCAACGTGCTGACCGCCGACGGCAGCACTCTTTTCCCGGGGAGCGCGATCAAGGACTTCGGACCGGTGCAGGTCGGCTTCATCGGCATGACGCTGAAGGAGACTGCGACCTTGGTGACTCCGGCAGGAGTTGCGGGCCTGAATTTCGCCGAGGAAGCGGCCACGGCCAATGCGCTGGTGACGCAGCTCAAGGCGCGCGGCGCAGACGCGATCGTGCTCCTGATCCACCAGGGCGCGCGGACGACGGGCGGCTATAACGACAAGAGCTGCCCGGGCCTTAGCGGCGACATCCTATCGATCGTCGAGCGGCTGGACCCGGCAATCGACGCGATCGTCTCCGGGCACACCCACGCAGCTTACGTGTGCGAGGTCGCGAAGGCAGGGCGCCTGCGGCCGCTGCTGCTTACCAGCGCGGGTCGCTACGGCACGCTGATCACGGACATTCGCCTGAATTTCGGTGCCGCGGGCACAGTCACCGGCCACCGCGCCGACAATGTGATCGTCCAGGGCGAAGGCTATGACGGTGTGCCGACGGTCACTGCATTCCCGCTGTTCGGCCGGGACATGGCCGCCGATGCCCTGGTCGCGACCTTTGCCCAGGCAGCCGGGCCGGCGGCGGCGCGCGTCGTCGGGCGTCTTGCGGGGCCGGTCACCAAAGCTTCGAACGAAGACCGGGAGCAGACCGCCGGCAATCTCATCGCGGACGCCCAGCTCACCGCGTCGCGGGACGAAGGAGCGCAGATCGCCTTCATCAATTCCGGCGGGGTCCGCACCGATCTGGTGCCCGCCGCCGACGGGAGCGTCACCTTCGGCCAGATTTTTGCAATGCAGCCGTTCGGCAACAGCCTTGTCGTCAAGACCCTCACCGGGGCACAGCTCAAGGCCCTGCTCGAGCAGCAGTTCGCCAGCGGCAGCAACACCGCCGAGGAGCCGAACATGCTCCTGCCTTCAAGTGGCTTCTTCTTCGCCTACACCCTGCGCCGCCCGGCTGGTCAGCGTGTCTTGGCCATGCGGCTGAATGGAAAGCCCGTCGATCCGGGCGCGGTCTACCGAGTGACGGTCAACAATTTCATGGCGAGTGGCGGCGACAATTTCACTGTGCTCGCGCAGGGCGCTGATGCCGTGGAAGCCGGCTCCGACCTAGACGCGCTCGAGGCCTTCCTCAAGCCCGGTGCCACGGTCCCGGCCACGGGCCGAATCGACGACCGCACTTAAACGCTAACGCAGCGGCGGCTCGTCGAAGCTTCTGAGCTTGCGCGAATGCAGCTCGTCGCCTTCGCGCTTGAGCAGCAGCAGCGCCTCGATGCCGATCCGCAGATGCTGGCTGACGGCGCGGTCGTAGAAGGCGTTAGCCTGTCCCGGCAGCTTGAGCTCGCCGTGGAGCGGCTTGTCGGAGACGCATAGCAAGGTGCCGTACGGCACGCGGAAGCGGTAGCCCTGAGCAGCAACCGTCGCCGATTCCATGTCGATGGCCACCGCCCGGCTCTGGTTGAAGCGCAGCGCCGACAAAGTGTAGCGAAGCTCCCAGTTGCGGTCGTCGGTTGTGACGACGGTGCCGGTGCGAAGCCGCTTCTTGACGCTGTCCTCATCCTCGCCGGTGACGATCATGGTCGCTTCGAACAGCGCCTGCTGGACCTCGGCGATAGCCGGCAGGGGGACTTCCACCGGCAGCACGTCGTCGAGCACATGGTCGTCGCGCAGATACGCGTGAGCGAGCACATAATCGCCGATCGACTGGGTCGGCCGAAGACCCCCGCAGTGGCCGATCATCAGCCACACCTCGGGCCGGAGCACCGCGATATGGTCGCAAATCGTTTTGGCGTTCGACGGGCCGACGCCGATGTTGACGAGGGTTATCCCGTCGCCGCCTTCGGCCATCAGATGGTAGGCCGGCATCTGCCGCCTTCGCCAGTTGCCGGCTGCGATTTGCGCCGCGGCGCCTTCGACATCGCCAGGGCCATAGACACCCCCGGGCACCGACAGCGCGGTGAACGGGCTGTCTGCCCGCCGCAGCTCGTCCAGCGCGAAAGCGACGAACTCGTCGACGTAGCGCACATAGTTGGTGAACAGCACGAACGGCTGGAAATGCTCGGGCGCGGTGCCGGTATAATGCTGCAGCCGAGCGAGGCTGAAGTCGGTGCGCGGACCGTCGAATAGCGCCAGCGGGCGAGTCGGCTGCCGCGACATATCCCAGGCGCCGTCGGCAATCTCGTCCCCGATGTGGACCAGCTCGCCCGACGGGAACCAGCGCGACAGCTCCGCCGGGCCAACGTCGCCCAGATCTATGTCGGCGTCGTCGAGCACATAGGGGTAAGGGATCTCGCTGGCCGAGCGGCCCACAGAAATCTCGACCGAGTAATCTCGCACCAGGTGCTCGAGCTGCACCCGCAGATACTCGCTCATCAGCGCCGGGCGGGCGATGCTCGCGGCATAGACGCCGGGCTGGTTGAAGCGCGCGAAGGCTCTCGCCGGCGCCGGGGGCTCTGCCGTCGGTGCGTAGCTGACGCGCAGCTCGGGGTAAGCGAAGCAGCCCTTGTCGCGTGCTGCCGGATCGGGGCGGGTGCCGTCGCTTACATACGCGTCAAGCGCGTCGCGAAGCGCGGCCGCGGAGGAATCGTAGATTTCGCAAAGCCGGTCGAGGATCGCCGGAATATCGTCCAAACGGGTCATTCGACCCCTGCTAAGCGCCTGCGGCACCGCAAGACAAGGGCGCGGCGTCTAGCCTAGCCGCGAAATGCCGACCACGGACCGCTGATCGCAAGCGTCCTCGCCGGACCATAGACGTTGACGAACATCGTCTTTCCGTCGGGCGAAAAGCAGGCTCCGGCGAGCTCCGTCTGCTCGCGCAGCCGAGCGAACGCGTAGACGTTGCCGTCAGGGGTGACCCCGCGCAGGTGATTGTCGACGACGACGCCGTATTGATCCTCGCAGACGATCAAGTGCCCCGTTGGTGCAACCACGATATTATCGCCGAAGTTGAGCATCCCCTCGCTGGTCGACTCGACGAACAGCTGGAGCCGGCCCGGCGCCGAGCGCTCGCCGGTCTGCCCTTCGAAGCGCGACGGGCGATAGCGCATGATCTGGCTGAGCTTGGCGGCGCCGCCGTTGGTGCAGCAAAAATACATCTCGCCGTCGCCGAACCAGATTCCTTCGCCGCGCGCGAAAAGCACTCCACCACGAGCGTGCCCGCGCTTGCGCAGATCGTCCTCGGGGCTCTCGACCCCGGCCATGTCGATCCACTCGGCGTCCCGCCACGATCGCGGCGGGAAGGTTACCCCAGACCAGTTGCGACTGTCGGCGCCGAGGCCGCGGTCGCGGAACGCCAGCGCCTGCAGCTTGCCGCCGCGCGCCAGTTGACCGCGAGCGGCGGGCAGGAAGCGGTAGAACAGGCTGTCGTCGCGGTCCTCGGTCAAATAGACGATGCCGGTGCGGGGATCGACGACCGCGGCCTCGTGATTGAAGCGCCCCATGGCCGTCAGCGGCACCGGCATGGTGATGCCGGGCCGGGCGGCGGGCACTTCGAACACCCACCCGTGGTCGCGCTCCAGGCCGTTGGAGCCCGCGCGACTGACATCCTCCTCGCAAGTCATCCAGCTGCCCCAGGGCGTGATGCCGCCGGCGCAATTGCGGATGGTACCGACGAGGCTGAGATACTGGCTTTCGACCTTGCCGGCGCGAAAATCGTAAATGATCGTGGTCGTGCCGCCGGGCAGCGGCTGGCCGTTGGAGCCGCGATCGAAAGCTTGCACTCCCGCCGGCGCGGCCGGCCGGAACGGGCCGTCGCTGCCGTGCTTTGCCGCAAGCTCGTGGTTCCTGACCAGCGCCATCCGCCGGTCGTCGAGCCGGAAAGCGCCCATGCCGTCGGCGCGGTCGGGGACGCAGTGACCGTCGTCCATTCGGTCGCCGAACCTGGAGATGATCCGATAGGCGAACCCCTGGGGGAGATCGAGCAGCCCGGACGGGTCCGGGATCAGCGGTCCGTAGCCCGAGCTGCCTTGCGGCCCGGACCCCAGCGGCATTGTCGCGCAACCGCTGAGAGCGAGTCCTGCGAATGCGCTCGAGGTAAGGCCGAGTGTGAAGCGTCTTCTACTCAGCATCGGTCGGCACCTTGAGTGTTTCAGCGGTGTGAGCTTGTGGCATGCGAGCGCCGGCGAGTCTCACACTAAGACCGGGCTTGATGACACGCTCATGACACGGCGACGAAGTCGAGCCGAATTGCTGAACGAGTTGGCGGTCCGTCGCAGCCATGACTCGCCGGCACCTATGAACCGATTGGAAAGAACGTCCGCTCTTGGGTGAAGCAATCCCGGGCGCCCGAAAAGGGCGCACAGTGGACGTTACCATTCTGGTCGCCTCACCAGCCATCATCATTCGGATCGAACGGACCATTCGACGAAAAGATTCCGACATAATCGCCTAAAATTTTGGTCGAACCATCATCGTGATAACGCTCTCGAAGCACTCGTCGGCAAGCGGTTCGCCGCGTTCAACCGCCCTGAGTACAGCGGAAGGGAGATGCGGCTGTAATGGGAGAAGTCGGCCACGTCCGAAGCCCTGTCATTACTCATGCCCAAGGTTAAATCTCCTCGGTGTGGCGTCAAGATCCCTGCAAGGTTGCCTGCTCCGCGCACGCGAATTCAGATTGGACCGTCAAAAAATAGCTGGTTTGCGATGATAATGAGGCGCGTGCGTGTCTGAATCGCTGTAGAATCCCTGCTATGCAGCGAACGCCACTGGAGTGCGGTTCGCAGATGACTGCTTCCACCGCCAGCCTCAGTGACATTTGAAGCGGTCGAAGGGCTCGAGGCAGGCGGTGCAGCGCCATTGGGCCTTGCACGGGGTTGAGCCGAAGCGGCTGACTTCGACGGTCTCGGTCGAGCCGCATTGCGGGCATTGCGCTTGAGCCGACAGGCTGGGCGGGGCGATTCCGTAGGCCTCGAGCTTGCGTTTGCCCTCCTCGCTGATCCAGCCGGTGGTCCATGGCGGCGAGATGACTGTCTCGATGCCGATGTCGGCAAAACCGGCGTCGTCGAGCGCCGAGCGAATCGACTGCTCGATGACCAGGGTCGCCGGGCAGCCGGTGTAGGTCGGGGTGATGATCACCCTGCCGTCTCGCACCTCGCGGACGATGCCGAGGTCGACCACCGAGACCGCCGGAATCTCGGGGTCCGGAACCGATTTCAGCACGTCCCAGACCGACTGCATCAGGCGCGCTCGATGGCCAGCGCGATCCCCTGGCCCACGCCGATGCACATGGTGGCGAGCGCATATCTGCCGCCGCCGCGCTGAAGCTCCTCGGTCGCGGTCAAAGCGAGGCGGGCGCCCGACATTCCGAGCGGATGGCCAAGCGCGATGGCGCCGCCGTTGGGGTTCACTTGTCCCGCGTCGTGGGGGAGGCCGAGCTGCCTGAGGACGGCGAGCGCCTGCGCCGCGAACGCCTCGTTCAATTCGATCACGTCCATGTCGGCAATCGACAGGCCGAGGCGCTTGAGCAGCTTCTGGGACGCCGGCGCCGGGCCGATCCCCATGATCCGTGGCGGAACCCCGGCGACTGCCGCGCCGAGAATGCGGGCGCGGGGCGTTAGGCCGTTGCACCTGGCCGCTTCCTCGCTGGCGATGATGATTGCAGCGGCGCCGTCGTTGACCCCGCTGGCGTTGCCGGCGGTGACGCTGCCGTCCTTGCGGACGATCGGCTTCAATGCGGCGAGCTTGTCGAGGCTGGTCAGGCGCGGGTGCTCGTCGGAGCCGACCACGACGGGATCGCCCTTGCGCTGCGCGATTTCGACCGGGACGATCTCGGCGGCGAGCCGGCCGCTGGCCTGGGCTGCGGCGGTGCGCTGCTGGCTACGCATCGCAAAGGCGTCCTGGTCCTCGCGGCTGACCTCGAACTCCTCGGCCACATTCTCCGCCGTCGAGGGCATGGTGTCGTCGCCATAGGCATCGCGCATCTTCGGATTGACGAAGCGCCAGCCCATGGTGGTGTCGTAGATTTCGGCGGTGCGGTCGAAGGCACTGGTCGCTTTGGGCATGACGAAAGGCGCCCGGCTCATGCTTTCGGAGCCGCCGGCGATGATCAGGTCGCAATCGCCGCCGCGGATCGCGCGCGCCGCCATGGCGACGGCGTCGAGGCCGGAGCCGCAAAGCCGGTTCAACGTCACTCCGCCGGAGCTGTCGGGAAGCCCGGCGAGGAGCCCCGCCATGCGCGCCAGGTTGCGGTTGTCCTCGCCCGCCTGGTTGGCGCAGCCCAGGATTATGTCGTCGAGTTCGCCCCAGTCGACGTTTGGATTGCGGTCGATGAGCGCCTTGATCGGGATTGCGGCAAGGTCATCCGCGCGGATGCTCGACAGCGCACCGCCGTAGCGGCCGATGGGAGTGCGGATTGCGTCGCAGATGTAGGCTTCAGTCACTTCGCACTTCCGTCATTGCGAGGAGCCGAAGGCGACGCGGCAATCCAGCGGCGCAAGGCTGGATTGCTTCGCTGCGCTCGCAATGACGGCTCCTGCGTCAAATCACCCCGCGGCGCATCTGGTCGAGCTCGATCGATTCGAACAAAGCCTTGAAATTGCCTTCGCCGAAGCCTTCGTTGCCCTTGCGCTGGATGATCTCAAAGAAGATCGGGCCGATCACATTCTGGGTGAAAATCTGCAGCAGCAGGCCCTGCCCCTCGGTCGGCGCGCCGTCCATCAGGATACCGCGCTTTTCAAGCTCGGGGATGCTCTCGTCGTGGCCATGGATGCGGATCGGCAGCATCTCGTAATAGGTCTCGGGCGTGTCCTGGAAGGGGATGCCGCGGGCGCGGATGATGTCGACCGCCGCGTAAATGTCGTCGCTGCCGAGCGCAATATGCTGGATGCCTTCGCCCTTATATTCGCGCAGGAACTCCTCGATCTGGCTCTTGTCGTCCTGGCTCTCGTTCAACGGAATTCGAATCTTGCCGCATGGGCTAGTCATCGCCTTGGAGAAGAGGCCGGTGACCTTCCCTTCGATGTCAAAGTAGCGGATCTCGCGGAAGTTGAAGAGCCGCCCGTAAAAGTCGGCCCAGGTGGCCATGTTGCCGCGGTTCACGTTGTGAGTCAGGTGGTCGATATAGGTGAGGTGCGACGCGTGAACAGCCTCGCGCTCGCGCCAGTCGGGGAAGAATTCGAAATCGACGTCGTAGATGGTGCCCTTTTCGGCATAACGGTCGACGAAATAGAGGCGCGAGCCGCCGATGCCCTCGATCGCCGGGATTGCCAGCTCGCCCTCACTGATATCGCCCTCGACGTTGGTCGTGCCGAGCGTCAGCGCACGCTGGTGGGCGGCGGCGGCGTCCTTGAAGCGGAACGCCATCGCGCAGGCGCACGGGCCGTGATCACGCGCGAATGCTTCGGCGAAGCTTCCGCTTTGCGCGTTGATGATGAAGTTGCAGTCGCCCTGGCGGTGAAGGGTGACGTCCTTGCGCTTGTGCCGGGCGACCGCCGGAAAGCCCATGCGGGTGAACAGGTCGCGCAGCAGCTCGGGGTCGGGCGCCGCATATTCGACGAACTCGAAACCGTCGGTGCCCATCGGGTTTTCAAGGCCGAGCGGGCCCTTTCCGGCAACATCCGGGGCGGTGGCGGTGGCCATGGTGAAGCTCCTTTTCGCCTTCTCCACTGCTCCGCAGGGCGACTCTTTGCAAGACGTGCGCAAGCTTCGGACTTGGTCGTTGCGAGGAGCGCAGCGACGCGGCAATCCACTCCTGCTAGCTAGATTGCTTCGCTGCGCTCGCAATGACGAGAAGGAGACGACCGATGGACATCCCCAACGGATGGTCGCTGGAAGACGGCGGCAAGGCGCTGGTGTGCAGCTTCAAGTTCGCGGATTTCAGCGAGGCGTTCGCTTTCCTGACCCGGGTCGCGCTTCACGCCGAAAAGGCCGACCACCACCCGGAGTTCACCAGCGTGTGGAATCAAGTCGATTTTCGCTTGACCAGCCATGATTCGGGCGGAGTGACGGAGCGGGACCGAAAGCTTGCGCAAGCGATCAACGCGATCGCCGGCGAACAGGCTTAGCCGGCAAGGGCGTCGAAGTCGCCGCGGCGGTAGCCGCGCGGAGCCGAGACGTTGAGCTTGGATCCCGACTGGTCGATCAGCTTGCCGACCAGCAGCGGGGTTTCGAACTCCAGCCCGAAACAGCCGTCCTCGGCCCAGGCAACACGGGCATCGAGGTGCGCGCCGCCGCACGTCAGCCGGACGCCGGCTCCGGCTTCGGGCACGGCGTCCGATTCCAGAAGCGCGCCTGAGCGCGAGATATCGCGGATTCGCGCCTCGACGGGGCCGGTGCCCGAATTCACTTGCGCCACCAGGAACACGCGCGAGCGCTTCGGCTCCCGCTTCGGAACGGTGAGTGGTTGCATGATTGCCCTCCCCCTAATTCTGCTTGGATTTGGAAGTCGCACCACCGGCCTAATAAATCGCTAATGCCGCCAAGCGCTCCTTGCCGGACAGTGGACGTTCAGGTGCGACCAGCGATATGTTGTGTCAATGACGAATAGGCTTGCCTTTACTGAACCGACCCGCGCCGCCGTGACCGCGCCGGCGATTCCTTATTATCCCGTGGGGGTTGGGACGGGCTGACTTGCGCTTGAGCATTCAGTTCACCAGCCTCCGACCCGCCAGCCTCCGCTCGGCGGGTTTTTTATTGCTTCGAAAGGACCCGACATGTTGCAGACCGTCACCAAGGATCGCCCGGTCGCCGCCTGGCAGGACTATATCGTGCCGCAGCGCTGGGAGCATTTCACCGCCGAGGACCATGCGGTCTGGGACCTGTTGTTCGCCCGGCAGACGGAGTTGCTCGGGAGTCGAGTCGTCGCGCCGTTCCTCGACGGGATCGACTTGTTGCGGCTGTCGCACCCGGGCGTCCCCGAGCTCGCCGAGCTCAACCGGATGCTCGAGCGGCGGACCGGCTGGCGGACGGTCGCGGTGCCGGGGCTAGTGCCCGACGACGTTTTTTTCGCCATGCTGGCGGCACGGGTCTTTCCGATCGGCAACTTCATCCGCACCCGCGAGCAGATCGATTACCTCGAGCAGCCCGACTGCTTCCACGATTTGTTCGGGCACATTCCGATGCTCGCCCACCACGACTTTGCCGAGATGGTCGAACATGTCGGCAGGCTGGGCATCGCCGCGATTGCCGCGGGGGAGGGCGACCGGGTCGCGCGCATTTACTGGCACAGCGTCGAATTCGGGCTGGCCAAGGAGGGGAACGAGCTGAAAATCCTCGGCGCCGGGCTCGCATCGAGCTTCGGCGAGGCGCATTTCAGCGTTGAAAGCGATTCCGTCGAGCGGCTGCCGTTCAGCGTCGAGCGGGCGGTTGCGACGCCTTACCGGCACGACGCTTTCCAGCCGCGCTACCTGGTGTCGCAATCGCTGGAGGCCACGATTACCGAGGTACTGGCGCTGGACGCGGAGCGGCTGCTTGGAATTGAGTGAGCCGGCCGCGCCTGTATAGCGGGCCGATGGCCGCCGACGCGCGTACCCGCGAATATCGAAGTGGATCCGATCCGCGAACCCTGCGCGACGCGCTCGGCTGCTTCGCGACCGGCGTCACCGTGGTCACCGCGCTCAACGCGGAAGGCGAGCCGGCCGGCCTGACCGTCAACAGCTTCACCTCGGTGTCGCTCGACCCGCCGTTGCTGCTGGTGTGCATCCACAAGGGAGCGGCAAGCGCCGAGGCGCTGATCGAGGCGAGCCATTTCGCCGTCAACGTGCTGCAAAATGGCCAGCAACCGGCGTCGATCCGCTTTTCCACCCGCGACCAGGACCGGTTCGGAGCGACGCCGTGGTCGTGCGGCGAGGCGGGAGCGCCGATTTTCAAGGATTCGCTGAGCGTGTTCGAATGCCAGCGCTTCGCGGTCTACGACGGCGGCGACCATCACATATTGGTCGGCCAGGTGGTCAAAGCGAGCTTCGACGAAAGCCTCGACCCTTTGCTATTTTTTCGCGGAAGCTATTGTCGGCTTCATTTCGACTAGGCGCGCGAGATTGCTCAGGCGTCGACCACCAAATCTTCGGGATGGCTGGTGAACTGGCGGACGATGAGGACGATGACGCCGCCGATGATGAGCCCGACGATCAAGGCGCCGATCGCGTAAGCCAGCCATTCGATCACTCCGGCGAGCGGGCCGGCGAAGCCGGCGAGCCACAGCGAGCCGTCATGGACCAAGTGCGGCAGCGCCTCGAACAAATGAAGCTCCTCCAGCCCGTGAAGGATGATCCCGCCGCCGACCCACAGCATCGCCAGAGTACCGATGGTGGAAAGGCCGGTGAGAAGCATCGGGACCACATGGACCAACCCGCGGCCGACCGCCTGGGCGGTCCGATTGGCCCGTTCGGCAAGATGCAAGCCGATATCGTCGAGCTTCACGATCAGCGCGACGGCGCCATAGACGACGACGGTGATGATGATCCCGACCGCGCCAAGCGCTGCTGCCCGCATCCAGATGTTGAAGTCGGTAAGCTGCGCAAGCGCGATGATCATGATTTCGGCGGACAGAATGAAGTCGGTGCGGATGGCGCCGGCGACTTGGCGTTTCTCCAGCTCTTGCGGCGTGTCGACGTCCAAAAGCTCCGCTACGTCATGGTGGTCGCCGGTGATCTGCTCGACGATCTTCTCAGCGCCCTCGAACACCAGATAGGCACCGCCAATCATCAACAGCGGCGTGATGACGACCGGCAGCAGCGCCGAAAGCGCCAGCGCGGCGATGAGGATCAAAAACTTGTTCTTGAACGAGCCGATCGCGATCTTGCCTATGATTGGCAGCTCGCGGTCCGGGGTGAAGCCGGTGACGTAACGCGGGGTAACGGCGGTGTCGTCGATTACCACCCCGGCGGCCTTGGTGCCGGCCTTGCCGACGGCGAGGCCGATGTCGTCGACGCTGGCGGCGGCAATCTTGGCGATCATGGCGACGTCGTCGAGAAGGGCGATGAGACCTGAGGGCATGGTTGCGCCTTTGGCGAACTTGCGGACGAGACGCAATTCGCGCAGTGCCGCGGCGATGCTGGGGATCGACTTCATCAAAGCCAACCGCGATGCCGTCGAGCGGGCGATCGAGGCCAAGAATGTCGCGCTCGATCTCGAGGCGCTGCTCGGGCTCGACGGCGAAGCGCGGGCGCTGAAGACCCGGATCGACGAGCTTCGGGCGGCACGCAATGCGATCAGCGCCCGGTTCAAGGACGCCTCGGCGGACGAAAAAGCCGAGCTCGGCCGGTCGGCCAAGGAAGCTGGCGCCCAGGCTTCCGAGCTGGAAGGCGAGCTTGGCGCCAAGCAGGGGGCGCTTGACGCGCTGATGCTCAAGGTGCCGAACATCCCGTTCGACGGCGCTCCGGTCGGGCCGGACGAAAGCGCCAACGTGGTGGTCCGCACCGAAGGCGAGGTGCGGACTTTCGACTTCGAACCGCTCGACCATGTCGCGCTGATCGAGAAGAATGACTGGGCGGATTTGTCGCGGATCACGCAGGTGTCGGGCAGCCGCACTTATTGCCTGAAGGGGCGGCTGGCGCTGCTCGAAATCAAGCTGATGGGCTGGGCTCTGGAAAAGATCGCTGCCGCCGGCTTCACGCCGATCACGGTGCCGGCGATCGCCCGCGAACAGGCGTTCCTCAACCAGGGCCAGTTCCCCGGCCACGAGGAAGAAACCTACCAGCTGCCCAACGACGATCTGTGGCTCGCCGGGACCGCCGAAGTGGCGCTGACCTCGCTCCATTCGGGCGAGATCACCGAGAGCGACAGGTTGCCGATCCTCTACGCCGGTTTTTCGCCTTGCTTCCGCCGCGAGGCGGGCAGCGCGGGCAAGGACGTGCGCGGGCTGCTTCGAGTCCACCAGTTCGTCAAGGTCGAGCAATATGTGATCTGCGAGGCCGACGAGGCGGTTTCGGCGCAGTGGCACGCCAGACTGCTGGGGCTGGCGGAGCAGCTGCTCGGCGATCTGGAAATCCCCTATCAGGTGCTCGAGACGTCGACCGGCGACATGGGGCTGGGGAAGTATCGGATGAACGACATCGAGAGCTGGGTGCCGAGCCTGCAGAAATATCGCGAGACCCACAGCTGCTCGACGCTTCACGACTGGCAGTCGCGACGTG
>JBBJOG010000001.1:0-262225 GCA_037721775.1 Sphingomicrobium sp.
ATTGAATCAACCGATCGTCGTCCGCGCAAGCGATTTAACAGGTCCTGAGCCTAGGGATTTGGTGAGCCTGTTTTAAAGGCTCGGCTTGGCCCCGATCGGCATTGCCACGATCATTGCCGCTTTCTCCGCATCGCGGGCAGCGCGCATCTTTTCGGTCCGTTCGGCGCGCGCGGCCATTTCGCTCCACGCGGCTTCGGACCTCAGGCATCGGTCGCGGACATTGTCCAGCATCGCCGAGTCGGCGTTTGCGCGGGCCTCAGCCGCTCGAGCAAGGAATGTTTCGCGATCTGTCATCGATATTCTTTCGAAAGTAGAAATGGGCGCCGCCTTCGGTGAAGGCGGCGCCCGAACCGATTACTCGGCCTGCAGGTTGACTGCCTGCTGCTTGCCGCGTCCGTCGTCCTCGACGTCGAACGTGACCCGCTGGTCCTGGTTGAGCGTGCGCATACCGGCGCGCTCAACGGCGCTGATATGGACGAACGCGTCCTTGCCGCCGTCATCCGGCTGGATGAAACCATAGCCCTTGGCGGCGTTGAAAAATTTTACGGTGCCTGCTGGCATCTTGTCGTTCCTTCTAAATCGACCGGATATTCGGCCTTTTGGCTAGGAGTAGCGATAGAAGGAATGAGGAGCCGCAAAGCGCCTTTAGACCGTCCGTTTGCGACTGATAGCAACGCCCATATAGCGCATATGCCGGAAATTGTAAGCCGCCTGGCCGGCAAAGCCCGATCAGGCGGCGAGAGTTTCCGGCGCGGCGGCCGAATCATTGGCCTGCGCCATCGGCTGCCCCGCTGCCGATTTGGCGACAAAGTGGCGATTGGGCGGGAACATCAAGCGGCCGATCGCGAGCGCGAGTCCAAGACCGAGATAAGCGGCGACGGCGAGCGTGATGTCGAACAATACCAGCGAGCCGACCACGATTCGCAGATAATTGGGGTTGAAGCCGAACTCCTCGCCAAGCCCCTCGCAGACGCCGAGCAAGGTGTCGTCGCGCAAGGGGAGCGGGGTCGGTCTGGGGGAATGGGCTTGGCTGGCGTTGGCGGCGGCTTGCATATCGTGCTCCTTGGCAGCGGGTCTCGCTTCTTGAGAAGCAAGCGCCGTGCCAGAATTGAAATCGCTGGTTTGTCAGTAACTTGGCTTGGAGGACCGTGTCACGCCCGGGCGTTAGGTTCGCCTTTGCAACTCAAATATTGGGAATCCGCACCAACAAGTTCAAGGGGCTCAGCGGCCGCGGAACATCCCGCCGAGGATTCCGCGCAGGATCCGGGTGCCGATCTGGCGGCCGATCGAGCTCGCCGCCGCCCGGGTCGCAGACTGGATCACTTTTTCAGTTATCGTCGGTTTCGCCGCCTCGCGCGCGGCCTTGGCTTCGGCGCGCTCCGCCTCGAGCTGGGCGGTCGCGTCCAGCTTGGCCTGGGCCTTGGCGGCGACCTCGGCGTCCTTCGCCTGCTTTGCCGCCATCGCCGCCTCGGCCGCCGCGCCGGCGCGGACGCTCAGTATCTCTTCGGCCGATTCGCGGTCGACCGCTTCGTCGTATTTGGCGCCGACCGGGTCGCTTGCAACCAGCATTGAGCGTTCCTGCGCGGTGACCGGCCCGACCCGCGATTGCGGCGGCTTGATCAGCACGCGCTGCACCGGCGACGGCGCGCCATCGGGCTGCAGCAGCGACACCAGCGCCTCGCCGATCTTGAGTTCGGTGATTGCAGCCGCGACGTCGATGTCGGGGTTGGTGCGGAAAGTCTCGGCGGCCGAGCGCACCGCCTGCTGGTCGCGGGGCGTGAACGCGTTGAGCTTGTGCTGGACCCGGTTGCCGAGCTGGCCAGCGACCTTGTCGGGGATGTCGATCGGGTTCTGGGTGATGAAATAGACGCCGACGCCCTTGGAGCGGATCAGCCGGACCACCTGCTCGACCTTTTCGGTCAGCGCGGCGGGCGCGTCATCGAACAAAAGATGCGCCTCGTCGAAGAATAAGCACAGCTTGGGCTTGGGCAGGTCTCCGACCTCGGGAAGCTGCTCGAACAGCTCCGACAATAGCCACAAGAGGAAGGTCGAATAGAGGCGCGGGCTCTGCATCAGCCGGTCGGCGGCGAGGATGTTGACCAGGCCGCGGCCATTGTCGTCGAGCCCGAACAAGTCGTTGATGTCGAGCGCCGGCTCGCCGAAGAAATGCTCGGTGCCCTGGGCGCGAAGCTGCAGCAGCGAGCGCTGGATCGCGCCCACCGACTGCTTGGAGACATTGCCGTAGGTGAGGGTCAGCTGGTCGGCGCGCTGGCCGACCTCGATCAGCATCGACTGCAAATCGTCGAGGTCGAGCAGCAGCAGCCCTTCCTTGTCGGCGACCTGGAAGGCGATGTGCAGAACGCCTTCCTGCACCTCGTTGAGGCTCATCAGCCGCGACAATAGCAGCGGCCCCATCTCGCTGACCGTTGTCCGCACCGGATGGCCCTGGGCGCCGAACAAGTCCCAAAATTGGGTCGGATTGCCGCGATATTGCCAGGTCGAATAAGCGATGTCGGCGGCGCGCTGGCGGAACGGTGCGTCGGTCCTGGCGTCGGCAGAGGCGGGAAGGGCAAGGCCGGCAAGGTCGCCCTTCACGTCGGCGACGAAGGTCGGGATGCCGGCGTCCGACATGCCTTCGATGATGCCTTGCAGGGTGACGGTCTTGCCGGTGCCGGTGGCCCCCGCGATCAGCCCGTGGCGGTTGGCCCGCTTAAGCTCGAGGCTTTGCGGGTTGGCGCCGCCCGCTTCGCTGCCGATGAAGATGGTTTCGCTCATAAGCGCAGCGGTAGCACCGGCGCAAAAGCTTGTCTCGGCTGGCCTGGGTCCACACATATGCTAGAGGCCGCGCCGCCTTATGAGGCGCTGACAAGGATTGTTCTCCCGTGATGCGCGTGATGATGAAGTCGAAGATCCACCGGGCGACGGTGAGCCAGGCCGACCTGCATTACGTCGGGTCGGTGACCATCGACGCCGATCTGCTGGACGCCGCCGATTTGATCGAAGGCGAGCAGGTGGCGATCGTCGACATCACCAACGGCGCGCGGATCGAGACCTATGTGATCCCGGCCCAGCGCGGCAGCGGCACCATCGGCATCAACGGCGCCGCCGCCCATCTGGTCCACGCCGGCGATCTGGTGATCATCATGAGCTATGCGGTGATGGACGAAGCCGAGGCGCGGGCATGCAAGCCGCGGGTGGTGCATGTCGATGCCGACAACCGAGTGGTGAAGCTGGGCAACGACCCGGCCGAGCCGGTCCCGGGAGCGCCCGACCAGAGGCGCGGGGACGATTTGGCGGCGTGACTGCACGCTCTGCTCCTTCTGCCGCGGTCCTATTCCTGCTGCTCCTACTCGCGGCGATCGCCGGCGGGGTGATCGCGCGCTTCCTGCCGGTTGGCGACACCAGCACGAAGGCGGCCGAGCTGCCGGTCAGCGGCGTCGCCACCGACCCGCTGACCTTGTCGCCGCTGGTCCAGGCGACGTCGCCGGCGGTGGTCAATATCGCCGTCACGCAGCCGTCGCCGGCGCAGCAGAACCCGCTCCTGCAAGACCCGTTCTACCGCCGCTACATGGGCGTCCCGGATGCGGCGCTGCAGCCGGCGATCTCGGCCGGGTCCGGCGTGATCCTCGACGCGGAACGTGGGCTGGTCGTCACCAATTTCCACGTCGTGCGCAACGCGACCGCGGTGGAGGTGGGCCTGAAGGACGGCCGCACCTTGGCCGCCGAGCTGGTCGGCTTCGCCCCCAACCTAGATCTCGCGGTGCTCCGTATCCGCGCCGACGATTTGCCTTCGCTCCCGCTCGGCGACAGCTCCAAACTGGCGGTCGGCGATTATGTTCTCGCCATCGGTAACCCGTTCGGGCTCGGTCAGACGGTAACCGCCGGCATCGTAAGCGCCACCGACCGCGGCCTTAGCGAAGGCGACCCGCGCCGCTTCGTGCAGACCGACGCACCGATCAATCCGGGCAATTCGGGCGGCGCGCTGATCAACACCAGGGGCCAGGTGATCGGCATCAACTCGGCGCTGATCAGCCCTAACCAGGGCAATGTCGGGATCGGCTTCGCAATCCCGTCCAACGTCGTCCGCGACGTGATAGAGCAGGCGGTGCGGCGCGAGTAGCCGCGGCGGCCCCGCTCACTCTTCGCGGAATTCATAGTCGATCCGGATCTTGACCCAGGCGCCGACCAACTCGCGCCCGTTCCTGCGCGGCGGCCGGACCCGGAATTGCCACGCCGCCTGCCGAACCGCGCTTGCAAGCCGCGAGCCGCGCGGATGGTTCTCCAGCTCAATGCAATCCTCGACCCGGTGCCCGGCGATGGTCCGGCACGCGACCACGCCCCAGCCGGAGCTTATTCTGGCGGGCAGATAGCCCCTGAGCTCGGCGTTGGTCGGCTCGCGCGCCCATTCGGCGTTGTACAGCACCTCGCCGTTGGGGCCGCGCCCGGCCTCCTTGGAATCGCCGGCGCCGCCGGAGCCAGCGCCCTCCTCGGGCGGGGCGAGCTTGCCGATGTCGGCGGCGGCATAGTCCTCTTTGGTCAATTCGATCATGTCGAGCGGGCGTTCGGGGACAGGGGGCAGGATGATCGGCGGCTTGATCGGCAGGATGATCGGCGGCGGCGGGATTGGCACAGGCTCGTCCATTGGCCTTGGCCGCTCGGCCTTGCTCGGGCTTGGCTCGGCTTGGTCCGACGCGACGATGAGGTCGACGACGGTCGCGCTCGACGGGTTGCCGGGCAAGTGGCGCGACGCCCCGAGGCCGAGCAGCGCCAGGACGATGAGAAGCACCGCCGCCAGAGCCAGCCCGGCGCCCGAAACGCGGCGATGCAGCGGCGTGTGCTCGAACGCGGAACGGGTGCGATAGGATCTCGAATGCAAGGGACTTTCCGCAGGGTCGATGTGGGGCCGCGTGAAGCGCGATTCCGGCGATCGTGCGTCGGTCCGCGCGGCGGACTGGTTAGGGGATATCGCGCCGCCATGCTACAAGGAGGAACCGCGCTTAACGACGCCCTTGAGCCCGCGCGCGGCCGAGAGACCCAACGTGCTTTCGCTTGACCGCAACGGAGCGCAGCCATGGACCTCAACGCTTTTGACCACCGACACCAGGCCGACCTGTTTGCCGAGGTGCAACGCGCGCCGGGCTCGGGCGAAGCAGCATGAGCGAAGATATGATCCCGGCGATCCCCTCGCCCGCCAAGCCCGAACTCGAAGCGCTGACCTCGGGGAGCCGGCGCGACACCGCCGAAGCGTGCCGCGAACGCGCCGCCGCCGATCTACTGGAATCGGTGACGATGATCACCGCCAACCAGCGCCTTCGCCTGGAAAGCAGCGCGGCCAGCTGGACGGTCCGCGCCGACATGCTCGAGCGGATCGAAGACAGCTTCGCGCGCAGGGCTGCGGAGGTGGTGGCGGAACCGGACGCTGACGGCGAAGAGGCCGCCCCGGAGCGCAGCTAAAGCTTCGCAGAAGTCCGCACTGACATTGTTTGAGCGCGCCGGCCCGTGGGTGTCCCCGCGCGTCGGTGCGTGAGGTGGATGACTTGCGACGAACCCCTCCATTTTGGCCGCCAGCCGTGGAACGACGTGGCCGCCGGCGGGTTCGTTCAATGACGGGCAGCATTGCCCGATCCATCTGTAAACAGGAGACATTTCCATGAGCGATCGTATTGCATCCGCAGTGTTCGACAGTCGTGAAGAAGCCGAGCGTGCGCTGTCCGAGCTTCGTTCCGCCGGTATCAGTGACGATAACATCTCGATCGTCGGCAAATCCGAAAGCGGCGACGGGTCGGGAATGACCGACAATGACGACGATGACGGCGTCAACGAGAGCGGCGCGGTCAAGGGCGCGCTGATGGGCGGCGGCGCCGGTGCGCTGCTCGGCCTCGCCGCGCTGGCGATCCCTGGCGTCGGACCGCTCGCGGCGGCCGGAGCCATCGCGGCCTCCGCGGCTCCCGGAGCTGCGGGCATCGGCGCGGCGCTCGGAGCGACCGCAGGCGGCGTGTCGGGCTTGTTCACCGAGCAGGGCGTGAGCGAGGAAGACGCGAGCTATTACGATGGCCGGGTCAACGACGGCGGCTATTTCGTCGGCGTCCATGGTGAGGACAGCGAGCGCGCGAGCGACATCCTGTATCGCAACGGCGGCCACAGCGCGAGCCGCGAGCGGATGGCTTCGGCCTAACCTTGGGGCCTAAGCTTCGGCCTAAGCCAAAAGACAGGAGGGGCGTCCCCGTGGCGCTCCTCCTTTTCTTTGCGCGCGGGGCGCAGCGCAAGCGAGCCCGTCCGCCGGCGCTCCCGCGCGAATGGTCCCAATGTTCGCAGTAACACGCATCCATAGCGCTTCGTGCGCGCCTGCGCCGCCCGCGACGTCCACGCGAAGCGGCGAGTCGAGGGAAGGCTTGCGGTCCATCTTTGACGATAAGCCATAAAATGGGGTGTGTAGGACAGCACAAAGCGCCGAAGCTAAGCGCAGCTTAGCTGAGAGACGCTGCGTGCCGGCCGGCGTGCGGCGAAGCCGACACGTTCGACGTCACGGGATTTACTCCCGTGACGACACTTACCACGCTCGCTTTGCTCGCTTTGCTCGCTTTGCTCGGTTTGCTCGGGGGCGCTACGAATTAGTGCACGGTCACCGTATTCGTCGTCACCCTAATCGCAGGAGAACACCATTCGACGGCGCTCCGGACGAACGGGCCAGCTCGTATTCGCCGTTTGACAATCTGCCGACCTTTCGTCATACCAGTGGTATGAAAGTAACCGTTTCCATTCCCGACGACATCTTTAAGGATGGCGAAATCCTCACCCGCAAGCTCGGGACATCGCGCAGCGAGGTGTACGCGCGCGCGCTCGCCGCGTTCGTCGGCGACCATGTGCCCGACACGGTCACGCAGACGATGAACCAGGCGGTCGACGCGATCGGGGAGGCGGCGGGCGAGGCGGCCGGCGACTTCACCAGACGCGCCGCGCGGCGAGTGCTCGACCGGGTAGAATGGTAATCTCGCGTTGGTGATTTCTCGTTGCTAATCTCCCAGGGGGAGGTGTGGTGGGCCGACCTCGGCGAGCCGGCCGGCTCGGCGCCCGGCTATCGTCGCCCGGTGTTGGTGGTGCAGTCAGACGCGTTCAACCGCAGCCGCATCGCCACGACGGTGTGCGTGCCGCTGACCAGCAATATGAAATGGGCGGCCGCGCCGGGCAATGTCGCGCTGACCGCGCGGGCGACGGGGCTGGACAAGGATTCGGTCGCCAATGTGTCGCTGGTGGTGGCGGTGGACAAGGCCCAACTGACCGAGCGCGTGGGGAAGGTGTCGCAGCGCAAGCTGGAGCTGGTGCTGTCGGGGATTGATGTGGTGTTGGGGCGGTAGGGGAAGGGGCGCCCAATTTAGTGCATTTAGTAAACTGTAACCGTAATCCCGTCACCGTAATCCCACCGTATCCGCCACCGTAATTCGCTCACCGTAATCCCCGTAATCTCGGGCAGAATCGTTAGGCGCATGAAATTCAAGACGGCTTCCAATTCGTGTCTTAGCCGTTAGACTAGACCCGCTCGAGACAGGGGGTTGGATGAATTTCGCGTCCAAAGGTAGGCATTGCCTTCGCGTACCGCCGAAAGAATCGTGAACTTCCCAGAGATTTTGGCGCTGATCGAGACATTCCAGGATTCGGTCGAGGTCCCTTGGTATAGGGGATGCAGCAAGGCGAGCTACGCACTTGTACCTAGCATTGCGCGACACCCAACCAAAAAACGTTTGCCGAGATATACCCTTCCGAGAAGGAGATGGAATCGTTCTTTACTCAGCGTGCGCGTCCGTTCCTTCAAAGTCGTCCCGACGACAAGTGGGATTCAATGTTTCTAATGCAGCATTATGGGTTGCCCACGAGGCTAATGGACTGGTCGAGTAATCCGTTTGTGGCCCTCTTTTTTGCGTTGAAACCGAGGAGGGGCGGTTATGTCGAGGACGCCGTAGTTTGGATGTGGATCCTGAAGCCTGGAACTTGTCGGTAATGAATAAGTCAGTGATCCATATGCGTGTGCGATCTGAGTAGACGCTCTAAATCGCAGCGCGTGTCAGCCGTTTGGGTGACAACCGATTGCACTTGTCGGGACTGACTTAGATAGTTCCTCGGTCTCGCTGCGCGCGCCACGTCTGTCACGCCTTAGCCTCGATGTGGAAAGCCCTTCGATCCTTCGACACGCTCAGGAGAGCCTTCGCTCAGGACGAACGGGAAGGGAACAGGCCCTCCCCCAGCCCCTCCCGCGAGCGGGAGGGGAGAAGTCGCTATTGGTCGAGGAAGCTTCTCATTTTTCTCGAGCGAGAAGGATGCTTCTGCATCGCGCTCGCCAGTCCCCCGGACTGGCTGCGCGCGACACATCCGCAACGCCTTCGAAAGCCCTACTGGTCGAGGAATGACCGCATTTTGCGGCTCCTGGAGGGATGTTTGAGTTTGCGTAGGGCTTTGGCCTCAATCTGCCGAATCCGCTCCCGCGTCACCGAGAACTGCTGCCCGACCTCTTCCAGCGTGTGATCGGTGTTCATCCCAATCCCAAACCGCATGCGCAGCACGCGCTCCTCGCGGGGGGTCAGTGACGCCAGCACCCGGGTCACCGTTTCCTTCAAGTTCGCCTGGATCGCGGCATCCACGGGAATCACCGCATTCTTGTCCTCGATGAAGTCGCCCAGGTGGCTGTCTTCCTCGTCGCCGATCGGGGTTTCGAGGCTGATCGGCTCCTTGGCGATCTTCATCACCTTGCGGACTTTTTCGAGCGGCATCGACAGGCGCTCGGCGAGCTCTTCAGGCGTGGGTTCGCGGCCGGTTTCGTGGAGGAACTGGCGGCTGGTGCGGACGAGCTTGTTGATCGTCTCGATCATGTGGACCGGGATGCGGATGGTGCGCGCCTGGTCGGCGATGCTGCGGGTGATCGCCTGGCGGATCCACCAGGTGGCGTAGGTGCTGAACTTGTAGCCGCGGCGATATTCGAACTTGTCGACCGCCTTCATCAGCCCGATATTGCCTTCCTGGATGAGGTCGAGGAACTGCAGGCCGCGGTTGGTGTATTTCTTGGCGATGGAGATGACGAGGCGAAGGTTGGCCTCGACCATTTCCTTCTTGGCGATGCGGGCTTCGCGTTCGCCCTTCTGGACCTGGTTGACGATGCGGCGGAACTCGGGGAGCGCCATGCCGGTGGCGTTGGCGATTTCGCTGATCTCGCCGCGGATGCGTTCGACGCTGTCGCTTTCGGCGATGGCGAAGGCGGCGAATTTCTTGTCGATCTTCGACGCGCGGTCGAGCCAGCTGTCGTCGAGCTCGGCCCCCATATAGCTGTCGAGGAAGGCCTTGCGCGGCACGCGGTGGCGTTCGGCGAGGCGCAGCATCTGCCCGCCGAGCGCGGTCAGGCGGCGGTTGTAGGCGTAAAGCTGATCGACCAGATATTCGATCTTGGCGGCGTGGAACTGGACGCTTTCGACTTCGGCGGTGAGCTGTTCGGAGAGCTTCTGATATTTCTTCTCGTCGGCCGCGGGGAAGGCGGTGCCGGCGTTCAAGGCGGCGAGGCGCGCCTGCTGGAGCTTGGCGAACTTCTTGTAGAGCCCGGTGATCGAGGCGAACTTGTCGAGCGCGATCGGTTTGAGCGCTTCTTCCATCTGCGCGAGGGAGAGGGTGTTATCCTCTTCTTCCTCCTCGGCGACGCGCGGGGCGCGGCGTTCGTTGAGCTCGTCCTCGTCGTCGGCGGGGGCTTCTTCCTCCTCGGGCTCTTCGTCTTCCTTGATCGTCGGACCGGCGTTCTTCTCGCTGATCTCGTCGTCGCCGCCTTCGCCTTCCTCGCCTTCGGCGATCTGGTCGGGCGAGGGGCCCTTCGACAGCATCGCCTCGAGATCGAGGATCTCGCGCAATTGCATCGTGCCTTCGTTGAGGTTGTTCGACCATTCGATGATGGCGTTGAAGGTGATCGGGCTTTCGCACAGCCCCCAGATCATGGTGTCGCGGCCGGCCTCGATGCGCTTGGCGATGGCGATCTCGCCCTCACGGGACAGCAATTCGACCGCGCCCATTTCGCGCAGATACATGCGCACCGGGTCGTCGGTCCGGTCGACCGCTTCCTTCTTGGTCGCCGCGGCGGGCCTGGGGCCGCCGTCGTCGAGCGGGTCGACCTCGTCCTCGGGCTCTTTCTCGGGCTCGTCGTCGTCGTCGGACGCTTCCTGGTTTTCGACGATGTTGATGCCCATTTCGGAAATCGACGACATCACGTCCTCGATCTGCTCGGACGAATATTGGTCCTGCGGGAGCGCGGCGTTCAATTCGTCGTAGGTGATCACCCCGCGCTTCTTGCCGCGGGCGATCAATTTCTTGATCGCCGCGTCGTTGAGGTCGATCAGCGGCGCATCGCCGCTGTCGGGGGTCTCGGTCTCTGCTGTGTCGTTCTTGGCCATGTGCGGTGCCGCTTACTCAGTGCCGGCGAGTGACGCCAGACGTTGCTTGATTTCCTCGCGCGCGCCGTGAAGCCGAAGCTGCTCGTCGAACGCATCCTCATCGCCGGCCTTCAAACGCTCGGTGGCCTCGCTTAGAGCCGCACCGATTTCCTCCTCCGCGACAAGCGCGTCGAT
Source organism: Sphingomicrobium sp. (assembly GCA_037721775.1). Classification (GTDB taxonomy): domain Bacteria; phylum Pseudomonadota; class Alphaproteobacteria; order Sphingomonadales; family Sphingomonadaceae; genus Sphingomicrobium. Next base: position 10,593 of record JBBJOG010000001.1, read on the forward strand.
CGCGACTCCCAGGTCGCGAACCGCCCGGTCGGGGTCGGCATCGCTGCGGGCAAAGGAAAAGCCGATTCCCCCGGAGGCAAGCGCCTGGCCGTGGCCGGGCGCTGCTCCAGAAGATTGCAATATGGTGACAAGGCCTTCCCGATCAAGCGGCTGGCCCGACAGCGCGGCATCGACCAGCCGGTCGCGCAGCTGGGAGAGGGAGCGGTCGGGGATGACGAGCGCGGCCAGCTGTTCGCAATAAGGGGCGAGCGCCTGCGGGAAATTGACGAAGCCGAAGATCAGTGCGCGGGCGGAGGCGGCGTCGATCCCGCCGCTGGCGATTCGCCGAGCGGCGTCGCCGACGGGGCCGGGGGGCGGGGTGAAGCGGCCACCGCGGAAATTGCCCTTCTGCGCCGGCTGCCCCTGGCGGCGGGCAGGCCGCGACTGCGCCATCTCTGTGCCGAACCGGTCGAGCCATTGGTCGCGGTAGAGGCGGCGAAGCTCGGGGTCGCCGATCGAGCCGGCGTGGTCGACCAGGCGTTGGCGAAGGCCGGCGCGCGCCTCGGGGGTGGCCAGCGGCGCCAAATCGCGCTCGTGCCGCCACAGCCGCTGGTCGAGCGGCTCGGGCTGGCCAAGCAGCTCCTCGAGCGCGTCCTGGCCGGCTTTTTGTTGGGCGGCGCCATCCCCGCCAACCGACGCCGCCGAGCGGACGATGTCGTCGGGATCCTGGCCGGCGGGAAGCTCGACGAAGCGAAGGGTTCGCTCAGGCGCAAGGTGGGGAAGGGCGCGGGTCGCGGCGCGGATCGCCGCCGTGCGACCGGCGGAGTCGCCGTCGAAGCACAGGATCGGGGCGGGATTGAGCCGCCACATCCGCTCGAGCTGCGCCTCGGTCACCGCGGTGCCGTTGGGAGCGACCGCTTCGGCGATCCCGGCGCGGTGGCAGGCGATGACGTCCATGTATCCTTCGACGACGATCAGGCGCTTGGCCTGGCGGCTGGCGGGGCCGGCGAGGTCGAGGTTGTAGAGGGTTCGGCCCTTGTCGAAGATCGGCGTGTCGGGGGAGTTCAAATACTTCGGCTTGCCGTCGCCCAAAATGCGCCCGCCGAACGCGATCACCCGGCCGCGCGCGTCGCGGATCGGGATCATCAGCCGGCCGCGGAAGCGGTCGTAGGGCTCGCCGCCGTCCTCGGGTTTGATCAGCATCCCGGTCTCGACCAGCTGCTCCTCGCCCAGGTGGGCGAGCGCGCGCCTGAGCGCATTGCGACTGTCGGGCGCGAGGCCGATGCCGAAGCGAGCGACGGCGGCGGCGTCGATGCCGCGCTTGCCGAGGTAATCGCGCGCCGCGCCGCCGTCGATCCCGGCCAGCTGGTCGGCGAACCATGTCTGCACCGCGCCCATGACGTCGGTCAGCGAAGCGGTGCGCTCGGCTTTCTCGCGGGCCTTGGGGTCGGGTGCGGGCACCTCCATCCCGGCCTTGGCGGCAAGCTCCTTGACCGCGTCCATGAACGGCAGTCCGCCGGCGTCGGTCAGGAAGCGGATCGCATCGCCGTGGGCGCCGCAGCCAAAGCAATGGTAGAAGCCCTTCTCGTCATTGACCGTGAAGCTGGGCGTCTTTTCATTGTGGAACGGGCAGCACGCCTTCCACTCCCGCCCGGCGCGGATCAGCTTCACCGACGGGGCGATGAGCGCGGAGAGGAGGGTGCGCGCGCGGAGTTCGTCCAGCCAGGCGGGGGAGAGGGTCATGGCAGACGTGTCTCGACTTCGCTCGACACGAGCAGTCGTCCCGCGACATCATCTTCTCCGTTCGTCCCGAGCGACGTCGACGGACGTTCTCCCGGCGGCTTCGCGAAATAGGAAACAGCCGCCCAATCACCCCGAATCAAGGCCTCTTTCTTGGCTGGCGACCATGGTTTGATCCGCCGCTCGCCTTCCAGCGCCTCAATTCGAGTTGAGAAATTCTCGCTCCAAATGAGGCGCACGGGCTGTCGTTTATAGGTGTAATCACAAAAGCCACCTACCTGATGCTCCGCTATCCGGCGTTCGAGATTGTCGGTGTGGCCAGTGTAGTAACGACCATCAGCGCAACGCAGGATGTAAACCCAGAAGGCCAAGGGAGCGTCCTCTCAGAACGTCCCTCGACTTCGCTCGGGACGAACGGTTTTTGTTACAGCATAGCGATGGGCCCGCAAGCGGGAGTCTCACCCCAGCATCTCGCGCACCAGGGCGCTGGCCCGCGCCGGCTCAAGCGCGCTCGCGTGCCGCGCCTTCGCCTCGGCCATCACCTTGCCCATGTCCTTCATGCTGGACGCGCCGGTTTCAGCGATGATCGAGCCAATCGCGGCCCGGGCTTCGTCTTCGCTCATTTGCGTCGGCAGGAAGCGTTCGATGACCTGGATTTCGGCGTGCTCGGCGTCGGCCAGCTCGGCCCGGTTGCCCTTGCGGTAGAGGTCGGCCGATTCGCGGCGCTGCTTGATCATTTTCTGCATGACTTCGGTGACCATCTGGTCGTCGTCGGGCGCCTTGTCGGCGGTCCGAAGCTCGATGTCGCGGTTCTTGATTTGCGACTGGATCAGCCGGAGCGTCCCGGTCGACGCCTTGTCGCCGCTCTTCATCGCGCTCACCAGCGCCGCCTTGATATCGTCCCTGATCATGATCGAGCCCTAGCGGCAAGCGCGGGGATTTTACAGCGTTGACCTGATCGCCCGCTGTGCTTAGCGCCGTGACCTTAGCGACATAGCTGCAAAACCCCTGACGGAAGGCTCTTCCAAGCCGATGGCCGACGCCCAACTCACGCCCGCGCCTCAACCGAAGGGCGCAACGGGAGTCGTGGTGTTCGCCGACGGTCGAGTGATCTGGGGGCAGGGCTTCGGGGCGCAAGGCGAAGCGGTCGGCGAATTGTGCTTTAACACGGCGATGACCGGGTACCAGGAGGTGATGACCGACCCGTCCTATGCTCGGCAGGTGATCGCCTTCACCTTCCCGCACATCGGCAATGTCGGCGCCAATGACGAGGATGTCGAAGCAGCCGAGGCGCACGCGCTGGGCTGCGTGGTGCGCGAGCCGGTGACCGGCCCGTCCAATTATCGCTCGACCCAGGATTTCGGCGAGTGGATGTCCAAGCGCGGGCGGATCGGGATTTGCGGGGTGGATACGCGGGCGCTGACCCGGCTGGTGCGCGAGGAAGGGCCGCCGACGGTGGCGATCGCGCATAGCGAGACGGGCGAGTTCGATCTGGAGGCGCTGCAGAAGATGGCGCGCGATTGGCCGGGGCTCAAGGGCATGGATTTGGCCAAAGAGGTCAGTCGGTTGCAGGTCGAGCGCTGGAGAGGGGGGAAGTGGGCCTGGGGGCAGGGGTATGAGGTTGGTCCCTCGACTTCGCTCGGGACGAACGGAGACGGGAAGAGCGGCTCAAAACAGCCGTTCGTGTCGAGCCCCTCGGCCGCCCCCTTCGGCGGCCGCTCGGGACAGGCCAAGGTCGAGACACGCCCCCACGTCGTCGCCGTCGATTATGGCTCCAAGCGCAATATCTTCCGCTCGCTGTGCGAGGCGGGGGCGCGGGTGACGATCGTGCCCGCCGGCGCCAGCTTCGACGAGATCATGACCCACGAGCCCAACGGTTTTTTCCTGTCCAACGGGCCCGGCGACCCGGCAGCGACCGGCGACTATGCGGTTCCCGTGATCCGCAAGATGCTCGAGACAAGGAAGCCGCTGTTCGGCATCTGCCTTGGCCACCAGCTTCTGGCGCTGGCAGTTGGCGGCATGACGTCAAAGATGTTCCAGGGCCACCGCGGCGCCAACCATCCGGTCAAACGGCTGGCCGACGGGCGGGTCGAGATCACTAGCATGAACCACGGCTTCGCGGTCGAACGCGAGGGGTTGCCCGCCAACGTCCGCGAAACCCATGTCAGCCTGTTCGACGGCAGCAATTGCGGCATCGAGCTCAAGGACAAGCCCGCGTTCAGCGTTCAATACCACCCCGAGGCGAGCCCAGGGCCGATGGATAGCCACTATCTGTTCGAAAAATTTGTCGGAGCTATGCGCTAATGCCCAAGCGCACCGACATTTCCTCGATCCTGATCATCGGCGCCGGGCCGATCGTCATCGGCCAGGCGGCGGAGTTCGATTATTCGGGCTCTCAGGCGGTCAAGGCGCTGAAGGCGGAAGGGTATCGGGTGATCGTCGTCAACTCCAACCCGGCGACGATCATGACCGACCCGGAGCTTGCCGACGCGACTTATGTTGAGCCGGTGACGCCCGAGATCGTCGCTAAGATCATCGAGAAAGAGCGGCCCGATGCCTTGCTGCCGACGATGGGCGGGCAGACGGCGCTCAACACTGCGCTCGATTTGGCCAAGGACGGGACGCTGGAGCGGTTCGGGGTCGAGCTGATCGGCGCCAACGCCGAAGCGATCGAGAAAGCCGAGGACCGGCTCAAATTCCGCCAGGCGATGGACCGAATCGGGCTGGAGAGCCCGCGCTCCGTGATCGCCCACGGCATGGACGAGGCGCTTGGCGCGCTGGGCGAAATCGGGCTTCCGGCGATCATCCGCCCGAGCTTTACCCTGGGCGGTACGGGAGGCGGCATCGCCTATAACCGCGAGGAATTCGAAAGCATCGTCCGCGGCGGGCTCGAAGCCAGCCCGACCAGCGAAGTGCTCATCGAGGAATCGGTGCTGGGCTGGAAGGAATATGAGATGGAGGTGGTGCGCGACCGCGCCGACAACGCCATCATCATCTGCTCGATCGAGAATATCGACCCGATGGGGGTGCATACCGGCGATTCGATCACCGTCGCCCCGGCGCTGACCCTGACCGACAAGGAATATCAGCGAATGCGCTCGGCATCGATCGCGGTGTTGCGCGAGATCGGTGTCGAAACAGGCGGTTCCAACGTCCAGTTCGCAGTCGACCCGAAGACCGGGCGGATGCTGGTGATCGAGATGAACCCGCGCGTGTCGCGGTCCTCGGCGCTGGCGTCGAAGGCGACCGGCTTCCCGATCGCCAAGGTCGCGGCCAGGCTGGCGGTCGGCTACACACTGGACGAGATCGCCAACGACATCACCGGCGGGGCGACCCCGGCGAGCTTCGAGCCGACCATCGACTACGTCGTCATCAAGATCCCGCGGTTCACTTTCGAGAAGTTCAAGGGCGCCGAGGGCGTGCTGTCGACGTCAATGAAGTCGGTCGGCGAAGTGATGGCGATCGGGCGATCGTTCGCCGAGAGCCTGCAAAAGGCGCTTCGCGGGCTGGAGATCGGCTTGTGCGGGCTCGACCGGGTGCGCGAGCTGGAGACCGCCGACGAGGCGCGGATCGAAAGCGCGCTTGCCCGGCCGACGCCGGACAGGCTGCTGGTCGCCGCGGAAGCGCTCCGCCACGGCTTCACGGCCGAGCGGATCAACGCGATTTCCGGCTTCGACCCGTGGTTTCTCAACCAGTTGAAGGCAATCGTCGAGGCGGAAGAGCAGGTTCGGGAGTGCGGCCTTCCGACCGACGCGGCCGACATGCGGCGATTGAAGGCGCTCGGTTTTTCCGATGAGCGGCTGGCGCAATTGTCGTTCCGCTCGGCCCATTCGGCGCGCGACCTGACATCGTCTGGAGTGGTGCACGATGCGGTCAAGGGGATGACCGGCGGGGTCACCGAGGCCGAAGTGCGCGCTCACCGGCTCAAGCTTGGCGTTCGGCCGGTGTTCAAGCGAATCGACAGCTGCGCCGCCGAGTTCGACGCCGCCACGCCTTACCTTTACTCGACCTACGAAGCGCCTTTGTTCGGCGAGGCGGAGGATGAAGCGCAGGTTTCCGACCGCAAAAAAATTGTGATCCTGGGCGGCGGGCCCAACCGGATCGGGCAGGGAATTGAGTTCGATTATTGCTGCTGCCACGCGGCATTCGCGCTGGGCCGGGATGGCGTTGGCCTCGAAACCATCATGATCAACTGCAACCCGGAAACCGTCAGCACCGACCCGGAGACGTCCGACCGGCTGTATTTCGAGCCGCTGACGGTCGAGGACGTGTTGGAGATCGTCGCGCGGGAGGGCGAGCGCGGCGAGTTGCTCGGGGTGATTGTCCAATTGGGCGGGCAGACCCCGCTCAAGCTGGCCGCCGAGCTGCAGTCGGAAGGGGTTCCGATCCTCGGCACATCGCCCGACAGCATCGATTTGGCAGAAGACCGCGAGCGCTTTGCCAAATTGGTCACGCAGCTTGGCCTCATGCAGCCCGCCAACGGAATCGCCCGAAGCCGCGACGAGGCGCTGCAGGTGGCGGAGCGGATCGGCTATCCGGTGCTTCTGCGCCCGTCCTACGTGCTTGGCGGCAGGGGCATGGAAGTGGTCGATGGCCCCGAGCAGCTCGACCATTATATCGCCACCGCGGTCGCCGTATCGGGCGCCTCGCCGGTGCTGATCGACCGCTATTTGCGCGACGCGGTCGAAGTCGACGTCGACGCCATCTCGGACGGCACCGACGTGATCGTCACCGGAGTCATGCAGCATATCGAGGAAGCCGGTGTGCATTCCGGCGACAGCGCCTGCGCGATCCCGCCGCACAGCCTGCCCGAGCCGGTGATCGAGGAGATCGAGCGGCAGACCGCCGCTCTTGCCCAGGCATTGAAGGTCGTCGGGCTGATGAACGTCCAGTTCGCGGTCAAGGACACGGATGTTTACCTGATCGAGGTCAACCCGCGCGCTAGCCGAACCGTGCCGTTCGTGGCCAAGGCGATCGGCCGCCCGATCGCCAAGATCGCGGCGCGGGTGATGGCCGGCGAGCCCTTGAGCAACTTCGAGCCGATCGGCCGCGAGCTTGGCCATATCGCGGTCAAGCAGCCGGTGTTCCCGTTCCTGCGCTTCCCCGGCTGCGACCCGGTGCTGGGCCCGGAAATGCGAAGCACCGGCGAAGTGATGGGCATCGATGAGGATTTCGACACCGCGTTCAGCAAGGCGCTTCTCGGCGCCGGCATCATCCTGCCCCGGTCGGGGACAGTGTTCGTGTCGGTCAAGGACGGCGACAAGCAGCATATCGTCCCGGCGGTCGAGGCGATGGCCGAGCTTGGCTTTTCGATCATCGCCACCGGCGGCACCGCCGACTATCTGGCGGAGGCGGGGATAAAGGTGGAAAAGGTCAACAAGGTCGCGCAGGGCCGCCCGCACATTGTCGACCGGATCACCGACGGCGACGTGCAATTGGTGTTCAACACCACCGAGGGCTGGCAATCGCTAAAGGACAGCCATTCGATCCGGGCGACGGCGCTGCACAGGAAGGTTCCGTACTTCACGACCGCGGCGGCGAGCCTGGCGGTTGCGCGCTCGCTTGGGACGCTTGGCGGGCGGGCGCTTGAAGTGCGCTCGCTCCAGTCCTATTATTCCGCCTCCGCGAACTGATTTTTCCGCTAAATAGATGACCTGTCGAGCGACGCTCCCAAGGCGACGCCAAGCAGGGTTTTGAAGAAAGGACTAAGCCATGGCGAGCGCCGAAAAAGTGCCGATGCTGGCCGAAGGGCACCGCAAGCTGACCGACCAGGTGCGCCAGCTGAAGATGTTTGAGCGCCCGTCGGTGGTTGAGGCGATCGAGGTCGCGCGCGCCCACGGCGACTTGTCCGAAAACGCCGAATATCACGCCGCCAAGGAGCGCCAGGGCCAGATCGAGGCGACTATCGCCGACATCGAGGATCAGCTTAGCCGGGCCATGGTCATCGATCCGACGACACTGTCGGGCAAGAGAGTGGTGTTCGGGGCAACCGTCACCCTGATCGACGAGGACAAGAAGAAGATCCGCTATCAATTGGTCGGACAGGTCGAGGCCGACGCCCGCGACGGGCGGATCAGCTTCAACTCTCCGCTCGGCCGGGCGCTGATCGGCCGCGAGGTCGGCGACGACGTCGAAGTGTCCACCCCATCTGGCGAGCGCTATTACGGGATCGCGAAAGTCGAGTTCATTTGAACCCGCACCCGGGCCCGATCCGGAGCCCGGCGCGAACCGCGACAGTCGTCATCGCCGCGGTCACCGCGCTCGCCTGGCTGATCAGCCTAGCGCTCGGGGCCGGCGACCAGGCGGCGGCGACGATGGGCTTCATCCCCGACCGCTTCAGCGGCGGCGTGCTGCCGTTCCCGGCGGTCCCGGCGCTGCTGACACCGCTCAGCGCGACCCTGGTCCATTCGGGTTTCCTTCACCTCGCGCTCAACCTGCTGATCCTGTTGTGGTGCGGGACCTGGGTCGAGCGCGTACTGGGCGCCGGTCCGTTGATCGGATTGTACGTGGTTTCGGCCTATGTGGCGGCGTTTGCGCAATGGGCGGTGGACCCGCACATGGGCGTGCCGATGGTCGGCGCGAGCGGGGCGATCAGCGGCGTCATCGGCGCCTTCGCCTTGAGCTTCGGGCGGCCCAAGCGGCTGGTCAAGTCGGACAAGGTTAACCGGCTGCTCAACGCCTTGTGGCTGCTGGCTGCCTGGGTGGTGCTGCAGCTGATGACCGCATTCCTCGCCGGCGCGCAGGGGATGATGGTGGCGACCGCGGCGCATGTCGGCGGGTTCCTGACGGGGCTCGCGCTGCAGCGGCCGCTGCTGCTGTGGCGGTATCGGAATGCTTAGGCGGGCGGGACGGGGCTGGCCATGCCTTCTTCCGGCTCGAGCAGGCGGTGGAGGTGGACGATGACATATTTCATCTCGGCGTCGTCGACCGTCATCTGCGCCTTGGAGCGCCAGGCGTCCTCGGCCTCGGCGTAGCTGGCGAACAGGCCGACGAGGTCCATGGTGTCGAGATCGACGAAATCGAGGCCGCGCGGGTCCTTGACCCGCCCGCCGAACACCAGGTGAAGCTTGCTCATCCTTGCGCGCTAGCAACAAATCGCGGGGTTGCGAACCGTCAGTTCTTGCCGCGCTCGTCGCGCAGCTTGCCGATCGCCGCCTGCGCCGTCGCTCGCCCGGCCGCGGTGACCTTTTCGGCGACCGAGTCGGGGGTGAGGCCAAGCTCGCGCAATTTCTCCGCCCCCACCTGCCGCGCCGCGTCGGCCGCGCCGCGCGCTGCCGAAGCGACCCTGCCGCCGACCGGCGCAAGCAGCTTCTTTTCCTGGCGCGTGACCGGTAGCAGGGCCGCGACCAGTGCTCCGGCGGCGATTCCGGCAGCCAGCGCCACCAGCGGCGATTCGTCGATCGCGTCGCCTGCTTTCTGCCCGGCGTCCGAAGCGCTGTCGCGCGCCGAATCATAGGCCTCAATCGCCCGCTGGCGAAGATCCTGAGAGGAGCTGGACTGCTCGTCCGGCCGCGGTCCGCCGCTCGTGTTGCTGTCGCTCATTGGGAAGTCTCCACTTGGTCTGGTTGTTTCGAACGCTTGCGCGGCTTTTTGGCTTCGCCTTTGCCGCCGACGAATTTCCCGGCGAGGTCCATCAGCGGCTCGCGGGCGAGGAATAAAGCAACCGCGGCGACGATTCCGGTTGCCGCCACTGGCCGCCGCTTCACCGCGTCGACCGCGTCTTCGGCCATCTCCGCGCCCTTGGACTTGGCGCCGTCCCACGCGTCGCGGGCCAGCGCTTTGGGGGCGATCCGCTGCTGCAGCTCATGAAGGGTGGCGACCAGCCGCTGCTGCGCCTGCTCGGCATCGGCGCGCGCCGCCAGCACTTGCGGGCTATCGGTCACAGCGACCTCAGTTTGCGGATGCCGAGCCAGGCGAGCAGCCCGGCCGTGCCGGCGATCAGGACAAAGGCGAGGATCGCCGCGAGCACCGGCTTCATCACCAGCACCAGCAGGATGAAGATGGCCAAGGCCAGCGCGTTGAGCGCCGTCAACGCGATGACGGCCGCCGCCGCGAACAGGATCAGCGGCGTCTTGAGGCCGCTTGCCTTCGACGCTGCGATCGCCTTGGCGACGTTGAGCTCGGCCCGGGCATAGGCCTTCCCCTCATCGACGAGATCACCGACGATCTCGCCGATCGGGCGCTCGCCGCCCGGGGGGAGGGGTTTAGCCGGCTTCAGCATCAGCTCCGCTTGCGTCCGCGTCCCTTGCGGTCGCCGTCGTCTGACTCGTCTTTCGACAGGCCCGACTTGATCAGGCGGGCGATGGTGAAGCCGGCGATCGCTGCTCCGGCAAGCGCCACTCCGGGGCTCTTGCGGATGAAGTTGCGGGTGTCGTCGACCAGCTCGTCGGGATCCTTGGCGGCAAGGTTGCTCGCGGCATTCTCGATCGCTCCGGCGGCGCGGCGGGCATAATTGCCGTAATCCTCGCCGAGGCGCTCATCGAGGCCGCCGGCGGTCTCGCCGACCAGCTTGCTGACGTTGGCAAGCGCTTCGGACGAGCGCTCGAGGCCCTGGCCGACCAGCCCGCGCGCCTTGTCGGCCGCCTGGACGGACAGCTTCTCGCCGCCGCTGCGGACCTTGTCGAGGAGGGCGCCGGCGCCGCCGGTTGATCGAAGGTCGGCAGCGTCGATCGACGCGGTGCCTTTGTCGGTTATCCCGCTTTCCTTTCCAGTCGCCGATACCGCTCCGGTGTTGACCAGCTGCTCGGGCTCGAAAGCCGTGCTTTTGGCCGTCTCCATCGCTCCGTCGATAATCCTGTCGGTGCCTTCGGGAAGGCCGCTCTTCGGGTCTGCCATGTGTCGAATCCTCCTTTGCAATCTTCAACCCCGCATCGCGCCACGCGGTTCCGCCCTCGCGGCGGAGAATTTGCTCAGGCCCGGGCGCCGTCTATTAGGGTCGCGGCCGGGCCAATCATTACGCTTACGTAAGAAGGAATTCCATGACTGCAATCGCCGCCATTCGCGCGCGCCAGATCCTCGACAGCCGCGGCAATCCCACCGTCGAGGTTGATGTGACCCTGGAAGACGGAAGCCTGGGGCGGGCGGCGGTTCCTTCCGGCGCTTCGACCGGAGCCCATGAAGCGGTCGAGCTTCGCGACGGCGACAGCAAGCGCTGGGGCGGCAAGGGCGTCGAACGGGCGGTTCAGTCGGTCAACGGTCCGATCGCCGAGGCGCTCACCGGCCATGACGCCGAGGACCAAGGCGAGATCGACTCCTCGATGATCGCGCTCGACGGCACCGAGAATAAATCGCGGCTGGGTGCCAACGCCATCCTCGGGGTGAGCCTGGCGACGGCCAAGGCCGCAGCCAGCGCGGCCAGGCTGCCGCTGTACCGCTACCTCGGCGGCGAGAGCGCGACGATGCTGCCGGTGCCGATGATGAACATTCTCAACGGCGGCGCTCATGCGAACAATCCGATCGATTTCCAGGAATTCATGGTGTTGCCGGTCGGCGCGACGTCTTTCGCGGAAGGGCTGCGCTGCGGGGCGGAAGTGTTCCATGCGTTGAAATCCACGCTTCACTCGAAAGGGCTGTCGACGTCGGTCGGCGACGAGGGCGGCTTTGCGCCTGACATCGCGAGCCCGCGCGAGGCGCTGGACCTGATCCTGGGCTCGGTCGAAGCGGCCGGCTACAAGCCGGGGAGCGACGTGCTGATCGCGCTCGATCCGGCCGCAAGCGAGTTTTTCGACAATAAGCGCTATGTGCTGGCCGGGGAGGGACGAAGCCTCGCTCCAGCCGAGATGGTCGAATATTATGCCGAACTGGCCGGCGACTATCCGATCGCGTCGATCGAGGACGGGATGGCCGAGGACGATGTCGACGGCTGGACGCTTCTGACCGAGCGGCTCGGTTCGCGCATTCAGCTGGTCGGAGATGATAATTTCGTCACCAGCGTGAAACGGCTGGCGCGGGGAATCGAAGACCGCATCGCCAATTCGATCCTGATCAAGGTCAACCAGGTCGGAACGCTGACCGAGACCATCGCGGCGGTTCGGATGGCCCACGGCGCCGGCTACACCGCGGTGATGTCGCACCGCTCGGGAGAGACCGAGGATTCGACCATCGCCGACCTCGCGGTGGCGCTTGCCACCGGCCAGATCAAGACCGGCAGCCTGGCCCGCTCCGACCGCACCGCCAAATACAATCAGCTGCTCAGGATCGAGGAGGAGCTGCGAGAGCAAGCGGTCTACCCGGGGCGCGAAGCGTTGAAAGCTTATCGGGGCTGATGCCCCCTCCGCTGCTTCGCGGCACCCCCCCGAGGGGGAGGGGCAGATCTTCCACAGTTTTTGTCGCGAATCGGGACGGTTTTCGCTTGCCTTCATGACGGCTTCGTGATTCTCCTGAATCGGGATGCGGGAAAAGCGTAACATCGGATTGATACGGCGGGCTTTCTGGCCCGCGCTGGCGCTTCTCGTGGTCGGCAATTTCGCCGGTTACGCGGTCGCCGGCCCCAATGGCCTGCTCGCCTGGGGCGGCTACAATCGCGACTTGGGTGAGCGCAAGGTCGAACTCGCCCAGCTCCAGGCCGAGCGCGAGCAGCTTCGCCACCGCTCGGGCCTGCTCGACCCGCGCAAGGCCGACCCCGACATCGCCGACGAATTGGTCCGCCGCGACCTCGGTCTGGTCCGTCCCGACGAAGTGATCGTCCCGCTCAAGTAAGCGGCAGCCGACGATGACCCGATTGAAGCGCAAGCCGTACGACAAGCTGATCGAGCCGATGCAGGCCGAGCTGGTGGCGATGGCGCGCTGGATCGCGGCAACCGGACAACGGCTGGTGGTCCTGTTCGAAGGCCGCGACACCGCCGGCAAGGGCGGCGCGATCGGCGCTGTCGCCGGCAAGCTCAATCCGCGCCAGTGCCGCCTGGTCGCGCTGGGCAAGCCAAGCGAGGCCGAAGCCAGCCAATGGTATTTCCAGCGCTACGTCGCGCATTTGCCGGCCAAGGGCCACATCACCTTGTTCGACCGCAGCTGGTACAATCGCGCCGGGGTCGAAAAAGTGATGGGCTTTGCCACCCCCGGCCAGGTCGAGTCGTTCCTGGCCGCCGTCCCCGACTTCGAAAAGATGCTGGTCGACGATGGCATCCTGCTGTTCAAATATTGGCTGACCTGCGACCAGGACAAGCAGGAGGAACGCTTCGCCGAGCGGCTGTCCGACCCGCTCAAGCGGTGGAAGCTGTCGCCGATCGACCAGGCGGCGCGCGCCCATTACGCCGATTACACTAAGGCGCGCGAAGCGATGTTAAAGGCCACGCATACCGATCACGCGCCGTGGACTTTGGTCGATTTCAACGACCAGCGGCGCGGCCGGCTCACGCTCGTCCGCGACCTGCTCGACCGATTGCCCGACTCGCGCTGCGAGGAAGCTGGGATCGACTGGCCGCCGCTCGGCCACGAGCCGCTCGAGGAGAAGTTCGGCGCGCTGAAGCCGATCAGGATGTTCGACACCGGCGGCAAATGACGCACCACTGCTGTGAAACGGCATAGCTAACGCAGCGGGGCGCTCAAGCAGCGCCTGTTGCCGCTTGGCGGCGGCGCACCTATAGACGCGCTCGCTTCATCCGCTGCCCAAGAGATGCCCGTGGCGCCTTCCGCCAAGCCCAAGACCAGTGCCAAAGCCGATGCCGCAACCCGGCGGCCGCCCGAGCCCAAGCGGTTCGAGGCGAGCCGCGAGCAATTGCTCGATTTCTACAAGGAAATGCTCCTCATCCGCCGCTTCGAGGAGCGCGCGGGCCAGCTTTACGGGCTCGGGCTGATCGGCGGCTTTTGCCACCTCTACATCGGCCAGGAAGCGGTCGCGGTCGGGCTGCAGAGCGCGATGACGGTGGGCAAGGACAGCGTCATCACCGGCTATCGCGACCACGGCCACATGCTCGCCTACAAAATCGACCCCAAGGTGATCATGGCCGAGCTCACCGGCCGCGCCGCCGGCATTTCCAAGGGCAAGGGCGGATCGATGCACATGTTCAGCGTCGAGCATGGATTTTACGGCGGCCACGGAATCGTCGGGGCGCAAGTGTCGCTGGGCACCGGCCTCGCCTTTGCCCACAAATATCGCGACGACGGCGGGGTCTGCCTGACTTACTTCGGCGACGGCGCGGCCAACCAGGGCCAGGTGTACGAAGCATTCAACATGGCCAAGCTGTGGGACTTGCCGGTCATCTACGCGATCGAGAACAATCAATATGCGATGGGGACGTCGGTCGAGCGCTCGGCGTCCGAGCCCGATTTCTACAAGCGCGGGACAAGCTTCCGAATCCCCGGCATTCGGGTCGACGGGATGGACGTGCTGGCGGTTCGCGGCGCCGCCGAAATGGCGCTCGAGTGGACCAGGAGCGGCAAGGGGCCGATCATCCTCGAGCTGATGACCTATCGCTATCGCGGCCACTCGATGTCGGATCCGGCCAAATATCGGACCAGGGAGGAAGTGCAGAGCTTCCGCGGCGAGCGCGACCCGATCGAGCGGGCGGCGAAGGAGCTCGTCAAGCTTGGTGTGAAAGAGGATGAGCTCAAGACAATCGACAAAACAATCAAGGACATCATCGTCGAAGCTGCCAAGTTTGCTGAAGATGCGCCGCAGCCCGATGCGGGCGAGCTGACCACCGACGTGCTGGTCGGGACTTACTGATGGCGACCGAGCTCAAGATGCCAGCGCTGTCGCCGACCATGGAGGAAGGCACGCTGGCCAAGTGGCTGGTGGCCGAGGGCGACGAGGTAAAGTCGGGCGACATCCTCGCCGAGATCGAGACCGACAAGGCGACGATGGAGTTCGAAGCGGTCGACGAGGGGACGCTCGCCAAGATCCTGGTGCCGGAAGGGACGGACGGGGTGAAGGTCGGCACGCCGATTGCGCTGATTGCTGCGGATGGCGAGGATGTTTCCGCACCGACGCCTGCCGCTGCTGCTGAAGAAAAAGCCGAAGCACCGACGCCGTCCGACCAGAAGACCGAGCAAAGCGCGATTGAAACCGGCGGGCCGCAGAAGGCCGACACCGGCACCAAGCAGCTGACCGCCGCGCCCGCCGCTCCCGCCGGCCCCGAAGTGCCCGAAGGCACCGCCACCATTCCAACCACCGTCCGCGAGGCGCTTCGCGATGCGATGGCGGAGGAGATGCGGCGCGACGACCGGGTGTTCGTGATGGGCGAGGAAGTCGCGCAATACCAGGGCGCGTACAAGGTCACCCAGGGGCTGCTCGAGGAGTTCGGGCCGAAGCGCGTGATCGACACGCCGATCACCGAATATGGCTTTGCCGGGCTCGGCGCGGGCGCGGCGATGGGCGGGTTGAAGCCGATCGTCGAGTTCATGACCTTCAACTTCGCGATGCAGGCGATCGACCACATCATCAATTCGGCGGCCAAGACCAATTACATGTCGGGCGGGCAGATGCGCTGCCCGATCGTGTTCCGCGGCCCCAACGCCGCGGCCAGCCGTGTCGGCGCCCAGCACAGCCAGAATTACGCGCCCTGGTATGCGAGCGTCCCCGGGCTGGTGGTGATCGCGCCCTACACCAGCGCCGACGCCAAGGGTTTGCTCAAGGCAGCGATTCGCACCGACGACCCGGTCGTGTTTCTCGAGAACGAATTGCTCTACGGAACCAGCTTCGACGTGCCCGAGCTCGACGATTTCGTGCTTCCGATCGGCAAGGCGCGGGTGGTTCGCGCGGGCAAGGACGTGACCCTGGTCAGCTATTCGATCGGCGTCGGACTGGCGCTGCAGGCGGCCGAGACGCTGGCCGGCGAGGGCATCGAGGCGGAGGTGATCGACCTTCGAACGCTCCGTCCGCTCGACAAGCAGGCGGTGCTCGACAGCCTCAACAAGACCAACCGCATGGTGGTGGTCGAGGAAGGCTGGCCGACTTGCTCGATCGCCTCGGAGATCATCGCCATCTGCATGACCGAAGGCTTCGACGACCTCGACGCGCCGGTGATGCGGGTGACCGACGCCGACGTTCCGCTGCCTTATGCCGCCAACCTCGAAAAACTGGCGCTGATCAAGGCCGACGATGTCGTCGCCGCAGCAAAGGCCGTCTGTTACCGCTGATCAAGCGTTAGGCGCCGACCGCGAGTTGGCGCTGCTTCACACACCGGCGAAGGTGCGCCCGGGCCTCGAGGCGCTGTGGGCGCTCGATGCGGCGATGGGCGACGTGGTGGCGCGGGCGACCGAGCCGGCGCTGGGCGCGATCAAGCTCGCCTGGTGGCGCGAGGCGCTGGAAGCGCTCGACTTGGCATCGCCGCCTGCCGAGCCGCGTTTGCAGGCCGCCGCCCGAGAGCTTCTTGGGCGCGGCATCGGCGGAGTCCGCCTCGCCGGGATCGAGCGCGGTTGGGCCACCCTGCTCGACCGCGAGATCGATCCGGCGCTGGTCGCGGCGCGCGGCGCTTTGTTGTTTCGCCTTGGCGGCGAGCTTCTCGGCGCTTCGGATGACAGGCTCGGTGATGCCGGAGCGCTCTATTCGCTGGCTTCGGTAGCGCGGCGGGGTGTGCCTGAGCTGTTCGAGCCAGCCCGCGAGTATCTAAAGCGGGTTTCAGGCCACCGCTTCGGCCGCGGGGTGAGGCCGCTGACCATGCTTGCCCGGGCCGCGGCGCGCGATCTTGCCCGGCGCGAACCGCCTGAGCCCGAGGGAAGCCCGGCGCGGGTGGCGGCGATGCTTGCCCACCGCTGGAGCGGCCGAATCCCGGGCGATTGACAGGACCCTCTCCATTCTGGAGCATGTCCACGCCGAATCTCGTTTGAAGGGGGTGCCAGTGGCACGATTCCTCGCCGGGGCTGCGGCATGTTTTTTGTTGATTACGGGTGCGTCCCTGCTTTGGCAGGGCCGGGCGGAACAGAGCGCCCAGCTCCCTGCCGCGCCGCCGCCAAGAGCCAGGCCGCCCGCGCCGATCGTCGCGGCATCGCCGCCCAAGGCGCCTGAAGCGACGCCCAAGAGCCGCGAAGAAAAGCGCTTCTGGCGCGCCGACAAGGACAAGAACGGGCTGATCCAGGCCGAGGAGTTGCTGGCGCCGCGGCGCAAGAGCTACGCCAAGCTCGACAAGAATGGCGACGGGCGGCTGTCGTTCGAGGAGTGGGCGGTGACCACCATCACCAAGTTCAACGGTGCCGACCGCGACCGCTCGCGCACGCTGACGCCACGCGAATATGCGACCACCGCACCCAAGCCCGCGAAGAAGCGGTGCAGCTGTTGAGCCGAATTGCCTCCCCATGCCAGGGCATGGGGAGGAGCTACTTCTACTCCACGGCCGCGGTTTGCAGATCCTGGGGGAGTCTGACCCGGGCGAGGAGGGGCGCGTCGCGGTTGTAGTGGTCGGTGCGGAAGGCGATCCCGTCGGCGCGGGGCTCGGCGGTGAAATAGGTCATGTAGATAGGAACCGGGGTGGGCATGTCGATCCGCTCGTCGGGCGTACCGCTCGCTGTCGGCGCATCGCCGCGGAACAGCCATGTCTGCAGCCGCTTGGCGTCTTCGAGGCGGACGCAGCCGTTGCTGATCCAGCGGTCGTCTGTTCCGAATGCCGCCTTGCTCGGTTCAGGAACGTCATGAAGATAAATTCCCAAATCATTGGGAAGCATGAACTTCATCTGGCCCATCGAATTCCACGGCCCAGGGCCACGGCGAAGCCTGATCTCAGTCTTGCCGGCAGCGACCGACTGCCAGTCGACCGTCGCGGGATCGACCAGGGTCGCATTGTCGGTCCAGTCGGACAGGATCTGGTACTCGCGGTCGGTCAAATAGGTGAGGCCCTGGTCGAGCACGTTCTTGGCAACCAGGCTCACGACCAGATCGGGCGGCACGTTCCAATAAGGGTTGAGGCTGACGTAGCGCAGCTGCGCCGCCATCATCGGGGTCTGCGTCTGCGCATTGCCGACGATCACCCGCATGCTGTCGACCGGCTTGCCGTTCTCATACATGTAAAGCCGCGCCGCGCCGGCATCGATCATGATGTAACGGCCCTTGTCGTCCGACGTCGGAAGCCGAAGCGCCCGCTCCATGTTGAGGATGATGACCCGCTGGAAGTGGTCAGGCCCGAGGTTGAGCGACTGGAGGGTGCCGTTGCCGGCGATCCCGTCCGCCTTCATTCCGTGGGCCTGCTGGAAATCGGCGACCGCCTTGCTCAGCGCCGCGTCATATTTGGTGCCATCGGCCAAGCCGAGGCGCTTGCGAAGCAGCGGCACCCGAGCGTCGGTGGACCCAGGCTTCAATACCGCGCCGGTCGGAATCTCGACCTGCGGCAGGTCGCCCCAGCGCTGGCTGTATTTCATCAGCCCGCGGCGAAGCTCGGTGTAGGCCGGGTTGACCGAGGTGAAGAGGTCGATCGGGGCGCCGGTCCATTCCTCGAGGTTCATCGTGTCCATCAAGCCGCTGCGGCGTTTCACCTCCGGCTCGATGTCGGGGTCGATGTAGATGAGGTCGATGCCCTGATCGATGCTGGCCGGCAGATCGACCGGCTCGATCGGCTGCGCCTGCGCTCGGGCCAGCGGGGCAGGTGCCGCCGGGGCGGGCGCGTTCCACTGCGGAGCCGGCATTTGCGGCTGATAGGGGTAATTTTGTGGTTGCGCGGCGGAGGCCGCGGCAAGCGCGACGAGCGCGGTCGAAAGTCGGGTCAAATGCTTCATAACGCCGCTGTTTAGCAGCCGAAGGTGAATGGCTCCAATATTACCGTGCTTTTCGGGCAACGATGTTCTTGATTTGTTCTGACGTTGTGATAAAGCGAATCTTATGCCGGTTGAGTCGATCAACGGACGCGGGGCGACCCGCAATTCCACCCCCACGCGCTTCAACTTGCACGAGCGCGAGGCTGACCGCGACTGGCTGGACATGGTCGAGGCGCTAGACGGAGTGGCGAAGCGGCGGACCACCGTCACCATCGAACATCCGCGAACCATCCTCACCCGCAACAGCTCGCCCGACATCGGCTTCGACCGCTCGGTGAACCCCTATCGCGGCTGCGAGCATGGCTGCATCTATTGCTTCGCCCGGCCGACCCACGCGTTCCACGATCTGTCGCCGGGGGTGGATTTCGAATCGCGATTGTTCGTCAAGCCGACCGCCGCGGCGTTGCTTCACCAGGCGTTGGCCAGGCCGGGTTACGAGTGCGCGCCGATCGCGCTGGGCACCAACACCGACCCCTATCAGCCGATCGAGGACCGCTGGCGGGTGACGAGGTCGGTGATCGAGCTGCTGCTTCAGACGAAGCATCCGTTCACCATCACCACCAAGTCGGACCGGGTGCTTCGCGACCTCGACATCTTGAAGCCAGCGGCGGCGCTGGGCATCGCTTCGGTGGCGCTGTCGGTGACGTCGCTCGACCCCGCGCTCAGCCGTATCCTCGAGCCGAGGGCGCCGTCCGGGCGCAAAAGGATAGAAGCGATCCGACGGCTCAACGCCGAAGGGGTGCCGAGCGTCGTCGCCATCGCCCCGGTGATCCCGCAGATCACCGACCACGAGCTGGAAGCGATCGTCGAGGCGGCGGCGGGAGCGGGCGCCCGCGGCGGTTTCTTCCTTCCGGTGCGGCTTCCGCACGAGGTGGCGCCGCTGTTCCGGGCCTGGCTGAACGAGCACTTCCCCGACCGCGCCGGCAAGGTGATGGCGGTGATCCGGTCGATGCGCGGCGGGCGCGACAACGACCCCAATTTCTTCAGCCGGATGCGCGGGCAGGGCGCGTGGGCCGAGCTGCTTCGAACCCGCTTCGACATCGCCGCCCGGAAACACGGACTCCGCCAGGCGACATTTCCCCTCCGCACCGACCTGTTTGAACCGCCGCCCGGCGACCAGCTGCGGCTGCTGTAATTTTCGAGCCGAGGCAAAGTGACAGAGGGCAAGGCACGAATTAGGCGGCCACACATGAGCCGAACGGCCGCCGTCGGCGTTGACCCTCAAAGCAACGGGAGAAAAACCATGCGAATCTTGCTGACCATTCCGCTTCTACTGGTGGGTGCGTGCAACGTGAACAACGATGCCGCCAATGACCAAGTGACGGTCGAATATGACCAGAACACTCTGGAAAACGCCGCGTCCGACGTCGGCAACACCGCGCAGGACGTCGGCGGGGCGATCGCCAACGATGTCGGCCGGACCGCCGACAAGCTGCAGAACACCGACGTCGATGTCGACGTCGACACCAACACCAACGACGGCGCGGACGGCAACCGGCAGTAATCGAGTAACGGCTGGCCAGCTGAAACCTTGGCAAAGGTTGGTCGGGGAGACAGGATTCGAACCTGCGACCCTCTGCTCCCAAAGCAGACGCGCTACCAGGCTGCGCCACTCCCCGACGGCGCCCGCGCTTACGCTTGCTGGATTAGCGAGACAAGGCAGGCGGTGGGCCCGGAGGGACTCGAACCCCCAACCTAGCCGTTATGAGCGGCCGGCTCTACCATTGAGCTACAGGCCCAGCCGGCGATTTTGGTAGGTCGCCGGCCGCCGCCGCGCAAGCATAGGACTTCGCGCGACGCGCAAGTTTACGGCTTGGGCAACAGCAGCTTGAGCCGGTCGCCGCGGGTGACGAGGTCGCCGCCGGCGATGCGGGCTAGCCCCAGCACCAGCCGGAGACCGAGGCTGGGCTCCTCCTCCAGGGCCATGGCGGGCGCGCGCACGCTGACAACGCGATGCGTTTCGTCCTCGTCGAGGAAAAACGTCAGCGGCTCGTCCGACAAAGCGATCACCGCCTTGCAGAAACGCGCCACCAGCCGCTCGCTCATCGCCGCGTCGAGGGATGTGGCCGGCGACCCGGAGACGCCGAAGCTTGCCTCCGCCTCCGTTTCGAACCCCTCGGCGATGCGCTGCACCACCAAGGCGAGGTTGGTGGACGCCGCCGCGCCCCGCTGAGCGAAGCCGGGCGGCGAAATCCAGATCGTCGATGGCGGTCAGCAACAGCCGCGCCTGGGCGACGATGTCCTGCGCCCGGTCGCGGTAAGGGCGGTCGGCCGGGCCGAGATACTGGCCGCTGATGATCTCGGCGAAACCGATGATGGCGTTGAGCGGAGTCTTGATCTCGTGGGCAAGCTCGCGCAGCGAATCGGGGTCGCGGACCGGGAACATGGGCGCTTCCTCGGTGGCCTCGGCGCGCTCGCGCTCGGCAATCCCGCGATAGCCGGCGAAGCGGCCGCTCGACGGCTCGAACGCCGGCATCCCGCTGATCTTCCACGAGCCGCCGACGCTGCTGTCTTCGGCAAGTTCGAAATCGGCGTCGCGGAACGGCATCCGCAGCGAAAAGGCGCGCTCGACCCGGACGTCGAGCTCGCCATCCTCGTCGCCGCGCGCGATCGACCGGCCGATCAGGGCGCCGCGCGGGGCGCCCTCGACCCAGGCGATCTCGCCGGATTCGTCGCATTCCCAGCGGAACAGTCGCGCCGGCTCGGGCGGCTCGGACGGCTCGGGCGGCTGGTGCGGCTGGGCGGGTTCGGGCGGGGGTTGGTCGGGCTCGTGCTCGCGCGATTGGCGCAGCCGCTCGATGCGGGCGACGACTTCGCTGATCGAGGGGATTGCCGAATCGCCCTCGGCAGCAAGCTGTTGCGGCGCGGGCTGGGGCACCGCCGCCATCGGCGCGTCCGCCCGCAGCGAAGCGATGAACCGCCGGCATTCGGGTGCCGCGATTTTCGAAACTTCGGACCAGTCGGAAGCGGCCAGCCGGGCCGCGGCAAGCACCGGCGCGGTAACGCTCAGCCGGTCGGCGGCAAAGGCCGAAATCAGCGCCAGCGGGGCGGGCAGCGAAGCGATCGCTCGGGCCGCCGCCATCCGCACCTGCTCGTCGACCGAGGGCGCGCCGCTCCGAACCGCGGCGATGGCCTGGTCGAACAGCAAACGGTCGGCCGTTTCGCCGCCGCGCGCCAATAGCTCGACCAGCTGGCGTCAGCGCACCGCGCGGTCGTGCGCATTGGCGGCCGGCTGCCCAACCACAGTCCTCAAGCGATCATCGTACCGCACTGGCCAAGCTCACGCATCCTAGATGGAAAAACCCCGTTTGCCGTATCGCGGCCGCCGGCAGGCGATAGTTACCAGTTGTTAACTATCCCGAAACGGCACAACCTAGGCAAAGGGTTAATCGTCGCGGAACCGAAGCGATTGGCCCTCGCGCGCGCCCGCGTGAGGGGTGGCGCGTGCCCGCCGTATCGGCTAGTTCATCCTGCCTGGGGGACGGCGCTTTTTAGCGCCTGCTCACCGCATAGATCGTTTGACAGGATAGGACAGCCTTTTGGCCACCCAACCGCCGGCCGACGAAGGCCGCGAAAGAGACATAAGCGGCCCCGGCAGCGATATCGCGCCCATCTCCATCGTCGAGGAGATGAAGACCAGCTACCTCGATTACGCGATGAGCGTGATCGTCAGCCGCGCTCTGCCCGACGTCCGCGACGGCCTGAAGCCGGTGCACCGCCGGATCCTCTACGCCTGCCAGGAAGCCGGCTATGTCGCCGGCCGCCCGTACCGCAAGTCGAGCCGCATCGTCGGCGACGTCATGGGTAAATATCACCCCCACGGCGACCAGGCGATCTACGACGCGCTGGCGCGGATGACGCAGGACTGGTCGATGCGGGTGCCGCTGATCGACGGCCAGGGCAATTTCGGATCGGTCGACCCCGACCCGCCGGCGGCGATGCGCTACACCGAGGCGCGGCTGGCCAAGGTCGCCAACTTCCTGCTCGCCGATTTCGACAAGGACACGGTCGACTTCACGCCCAATTACGACGCTAGCGAGCGCGAGCCGCAGGTGCTCCCGGCGCGCTTTCCCAACCTCTTGGTCAACGGCGCCGGCGGGATCGCGGTCGGAATGGCGACCAACATCCCGCCGCACAACCTGGGCGAAGTGATAGCCGCCTGCCGCGCCTATATGGACGACCCGGAGGTCACGTCCGAAGGCCTGATGGAATATGTGAAGGGCCCCGACTTCCCGACCGCGCCGATCATCCTCGGCACCACCGGAATCCGCTTGGCCTACACCACCGGCCGCGGTTCGATCCTGATGCGCAGCCGCGCGCACGTCGAGGAAGGCCGCGGCGAGCGCCGCTCGATCGTGCTCACCGCCATCCCCTACCAGGTCGGCAAGAACGGGCTGGTCGAGAAGATCGCCGAAGCGGCCAAGGACAAGCGCATCGAAGGCGTTTCCGACATCCGCGACGAGTCCAATCGCCTGGGAATCCGGATCGTCATCGAATTGAAGCGCGACGCGACGCCTGAAGTGGTGCTCAACCAGCTGTGGCGGCACACGCCCGCGCAGAGCAGCTTCCCCGCCAACATGCTTGCGATCCGCGGCGGCCGGCCGGAAACGCTGACCCTTCGCGACATCATCGAAAGCTTCGTCCGGTTCCGCGAGGAAGTGATGACCCGCCGCTCGAAGTTCGAGCTGTTCAAGGCCCGTGAGCGCGCCCATCTGTTGCTCGGCCTGGTCGTCGCGGTCACCAACCTCGACGAAGTGGTGCGGCTGATCCGCGGCTCGGCGAGCCCGGCGGCGGCGCGCGAGGCCTTGCTCAAGCGGACCTGGCCGATCGCCGAGATCGCGCCCTACATCAAGCTGGTCGAAGCGGTCGAGCCGCAGGCCAAGGCCAAGACCTACCAATTGTCCGAAGCGCAGGTAAAGGCGATCCTCGAGCTTCGCCTGCACCGTCTCACGGCGCTCGGCCGCGACGAGATCGGCGGCGAGCTGAACGGTCTGGCCGAGACGATCGGCGAATTGCTCGAGATCCTGGGCAATCGCGCGCGGCTGTACGAGGTGATGCGCGACGAGCTGGACGAGGTCGACAAGGAGTTCTCAACCCCGCGCGTGACCGAGCTCGCGGCGGCCGCCGACGGCATCGAGGACGAGGACCTGATCGAGCGCGAAGAGATGGTCGTGACGGTGACCATGACGGGCTACATCAAGCGCACCCCGCTCTCCATTTTCCGCGAGCAGAAGCGCGGCGGCAAGGGCCGGTCGGGCATGTCGACCAAGGAAGAGGACATCGTCACCGAGCTGTTCGTCACCTCCACCCACAATCCGGTGCTGTTCTTCTCCAACATCGGCCGGGTTTACCGGATGAAGGTGTGGAGGCTTCCCGAAGGCGGCCCGGCAGCCAAGGGCCGGCCGATGGTCAATTTGCTGCCGCTGGCCGAGGGCGAAGTCATTTCGACCGTCCTTCCGCTGCCCGAAGACGAGAGCGAATGGGGCGGGCTGCACATCATGTTCGCGACCTGCCGGGGCAAAGTCCGGCGCAACAGCATGGACGCTTTCACCAACATCCCGACCGCCGGCAAGATCGCGATGAAGTTCGGCACGATCGAGGACGGCGAGGCCGAAGACGTCTCGGACCGGATCATCGGCGTCGATTTGTTGACCGAGGAGGATGATGTCCTGCTCGCCACCCGCAACGGCAAGGCGATTCGCTTCAAGTCGACCGATGTCCGCGAATTCCAGTCGCGCAATTCGACCGGGGTTCGCGGAGTCCGGCTGGCCCAGGACGACCAGGTCATTTCGATGTCGATCCTGCGCCGCGCCGGAACCACCCAGGAAGAGCGCGAATCCTATTTGCGCTCGCCGCGGTGGCGCGACAACGATACCGCGGAAGGGGTGTCGGCGGACCGCTACGCCGAAATCGCCGACAAGGAGCAGTTCCTCCTGACCGTCACCCTCAACGGCTATGGCAAGCGCTCGTCGACCTACGAATATCGCCGCACCAACCGCGGCGGGCAGGGCATCATCAACATCGTCACCAGCGAGCGCAATGGCGGCGTCGTCGCAAGCTTCCCGGTCAAGCCGGGCGAGCAATTGCTGCTGGTCACCGACCAGGGCAAGATGATCCGCACCACCGTTGCCGACATCCGCATCGCCGGGCGCAACACGCAGGGGGTGACGATCTTCAATGTCGCCGGCAACGAGAAGGTCGTGTCGGTCGCCAAGATCGACGAGAGCGACGAGGAGGACATCGAGCTGGAGGGCGGCGACGAACTTTCGCCGTTGCCCGATGCGATTGTCGGCGAGGACCTGGCGGCGGGCGACGACGCTTGACGGAACGGCTGTCGGCCAAGCGGCGTTGCTCCCTTGAAACCACTCAAGGAGAAACATCGCGATGGCCATCCCGCACGGAGCTTTAGTCCTGGTCGCCGACGGCAAGAAGATGCTGTTTCTTCGCAACAAGGGCGATGCGGGAATCATCGACCTCCGGACCGAAGCCCATGACGAGCGTGACGATGCGCCCGACCGCGACATGAAGACCGACGCGTCCGGATCTCAATCGCCCAGAGTCGGCTACGGCCGCGACACGATGGAAGAGACCGATTTCCACCAGCAGGCCGAGGACCGCTGGGTCAAGGACGCCGCCGAGGAGCTCAAGCGGCGGGCGCTGCGCAACGACTTTGACGCGCTGGTGGTGGTCGCTCCGCCGAAGGCGCTGGGCGTGCTTCGCAAGCAGCTGCACAGGGAGGTCGAGCGCCGGATCGTTCTGACCATCAACAAGGAAATGACCGACCGGCCGATCCCCGACATCGAGGAATTGCTGGTCGGCGAGTCGGCCCACCCGCCTGAGCGGTACAGGCGCCGGCTGCAACGACGTTCACCGACGATTGTTACGCCTCCAGAACTCAAGGAGGTCACATGAAGAGACTGTTGATCATCGCATTGCTGGCCACCGCCGCGCCGGCGCTCGCGCAGAGCACGCCGACGGCAGCGATATCGCCGCTGAGGCCGAATAGCGCACTGCTGAGCCTGAGCGCGGAAGGCCACAGCCAGCGGACCCCCGATTTGGCGCAGTTCAGCGCCGGGGTCGTCACCCAGGGCAGGACCGCTGCCGAGGCGATGGCCGCCAACAGCCGCCAGATGGATGCAATGATCGCCGCGCTGCGGCGCGCCGGTATCGCCGAGCGCGACATCCAGACCTCGGCGATCAGCCTGCAGCCGCGTTACTCCGACCCCGAGCAGGAGGCGCAGCTTCGCGCCCGGATGACGCGCGAGCCCTACGTGCCCCGATCAACCCCGAGCTTCGCCGAATCATCGGCTACGAAGCGCGCAACAGCGTCCGGGTGCAGGTCCGGCGGCTAAGCGAAATGGGCAAGGTCATCGACGCTTTGGTCGGAGTCGGCGCCAACGAAGTGAATGGGCCGACGTTCACCCTCGACGAGCCCAAGGCGGCGCAGGACGAGGCGCGGGTCGAAGCGATCGCCACCGGGCGGGAGCGCGCCGAGCTCTATGCGCGCGCCGCCGGGATGCGGGTCGTCCGAATCCTCTCTATCAGCGAGGGTGGCGGTCATTATCCGGTCGAGCAGATTGTGGTGACGGGCTCGCGAATGATGGCGCCGGGCGCGCCGCCGCCGCCGATCCCGATCGCTCCGGGAGAGGTCAGCGTCGGCGCCAACGTGTCGATGCAGTTCGAGCTGACGCGCTAGGCGAACAGATGCTCGACCTCGGCGTCGGGCGCGAGCGCCGCAAGCAACAAGGAGCGATGGCAGACCGCCGGGTCGCGCTCGAAGCAGAGCAACGCCGACGGTTTTTCGGCGGCCAGGTCGAGCATCATCGCGCCCTGGGCGATGGCTTCGGGAAGCTCGAGCTGGCCGGCGTAGATGCGCTTGAGGTCGCCGTGGCGCCCGGCGCGGGCGGCGGCTCGGCCGTCGGCGGGCGTGCCGAGCGCGCGCAGGTGGACATAGTCGATCACGACCTCGTGAAGCGCGGCCTTGAGCGGAGTTTTCGAGAAGCCCGGGCGGCGGGAAAGGGGGAGGGCGCGAACGTCGATCACCCGCTCGATGCCCGCGCCGGTGAGGGCCGCGGTGAACTCGGCGACCGTCGCCCTTTCATAGCCGATGGTGAAGATACGCATCATGCGGGACTAATTCCGAGAACAAACACAAGGGCCCATCTGACGCCCAATTTTCCCTGTTGTGTGGGAAAATACAGGGAATGTGTCGCGAATCGGCCTCTGAAGTCATCGTGTACGCCGTTGGCAGTCGCAGTTTTCCGCCGATTTCGCCGCCGATTTCCCTATTTTCGCTAACAGGGATTCGGTGGCCAGAGATCAGGGAACGGCACCAAATGATCAGCGAATTGCGCTGCCGAACAGCGAAAACAGTGTCCACGACATCGGTCCCGGCCTTGCGTGTCGAGATAGAGACGGGAAGACTTCGCGATATAAGCCCCGGTTGCTCGGTGCACGGGAAACCCCGCCAAGAGGCGGCTCCGCAAATTCCTGCAGCTGACGAGGCGGGACACCACGCCGAAAAGAAGCTGCTTGGTGCCGTTCTGAGTGTGGTTTGGAGCTTGCTCCAGGGTGCCGAAGGGCCGCTACTATACCCTCGCCGACTACGCGGCTTGGTCATGATCCCGAACAGTGTTCCGCTACTGGAGGCGCGCGAGGCGAACGAACAGCACGAATAGCACCAGGAATAGCCCAGCGCTTAAAAATATGACCCTCGCATCAGTATGTGGCATTTTGAAAGCTTACTAGGCTCAGGACTCATTGATCAGAGCCAGAAAATGACAGTTGCGGCGAGGGCGATGGCAGACATGAAGGTGTGGGCGCAACGGTCATAGCGGGTATGGACGCGTCGCCAGTCCTTGAGTTTGCCGAACATGTTCTCGATCTTGTGGCGCTGGCGGTAAAGGGTTCGATCGTGCGGGATCGGCACCTTGCGGTTGGCTTTTGACGGGATGCACGGCGTGATGCCGCGCGCGGTCAGGGCATCGCGGAACCAGTCGGCGTCGTAGCCCCGATCGCCGAGCATCGCTTTGGCCTTTGGCAGAGCATCGATCATCAGGGCTGCCCCTTTGTAGTCGCTCATCTGGCCCTCGCTGAGCAGCATGACCAGCGGTCGGCCATGGCGATCGCAGACGGCGTGCAGCTTCGAGTTCAGCCCGCCTTTGGTGCGCCCGATACGGCGGGGAACAGCCCCTTTTTTAAAAGGCTGGCGGCGGTCCGGTGCGCCTTGAGATGGGTGGCGTCGATCATCAACTGGTCGGGCTCCCCGCCTTTGCCAGCCAGCGCCGCGAAGATCTTGTTGAACACTCCCAGCCGGCTCCAGCGGATGAAGCGGTTGTAGATCGTCTTGTGCGGGCCATAATCTTTGGGCGCGTCACGCCACCGCAGCCCGTTCCTGATCACAAAGATGATGCCGCTGATCACCCGCCGGTCATCAACCCTGAGAACCCCGTGCGACAGTGGAAAATACGGCTCGATCCGGCACATCTGCGCCTTCGACAACCAGAACAGATCACTCATGGGCAACGCCTCCTTGCGCCGCCATTGAATCAACCAATCACCGCATCCGCAAGCGATTTAACAGGTCCTGTGCCTAGGCATAACCGCTTGCATTGGCGGCGAAGGTCGTCGAAATGGGCGCGAACAGGACCCTGAAGAGCGAGCTTGTGGTCTTGCTGTTTTAATGAACCCCATTGTGATGGTTGACGGGCCGGGGGCCCCCAAATTAGACGCAGTTCCAAGATAGGGCGACAATTGCAAAATAACGAATTAACTAGTG
This sequence comes from Sphingomicrobium sp., assembly GCA_037721775.1. Lineage (GTDB taxonomy): Bacteria > Pseudomonadota > Alphaproteobacteria > Sphingomonadales > Sphingomonadaceae > Sphingomicrobium. Next base: position 38,770 of record JBBJOG010000001.1, read on the forward strand.
TTAGTGCGTACTTAGACGAAGCCATTCTTCTATACGGGCCTCGAAAGTCGGGAACAACTTTAACACAAAGTCTATTGGACGGTGGTAGGGCCATGCTTATGGTTCCTGGCGAACTCAAGATCAAGTGGCTGGCATCAGGGGTCGACAAAGAGGGTTCAGCCTTCAAAGAGTTTTATCTGCAGCGAGGCAGGTCCTACTTTGCGGATATTGCAGGTGCCGGAAACTCCTCCACAAATTGCGGCGACTTCCGCTTGGGGAATCTAACCGAACAGCAAACGCATGCCCTCTTCAATAAAGAAAATTACATCAGCCAGCTCTCGAAATGCGCGTCCCACAGTCAGAACTCGGTCCGAGCTATGATCAAGCAGGACGTCTCGGCTTTCGAAGCTGCGATGAAAGTCGGCCCCCGTGAGTACACGAAGTGGGCGTCGAAGGAAGTTGGGGGAGATCCCCGTGCTGTATTGTCATTCTTCTACGACGCATTTCCGACCGGCAAGGTCATCTATCTAGTACGAGAGCCGCGCTTCATCGTACGAAGCATTGTACTGGAACGTAAACGCCGAGGAATTCGCCTCAGTTTGCGGCAAATAATTGGAGAGTGCTTCGAGGCCCAAAACGTTGTGAATTACGCGTATGAGATCGCTGATGAACTAGGGCACGCCAAATTGATCGTTACCTATGAAAACTTAACCAGCAACACCTCATCACAAATCGCGGATATTGCTGAATTTCTAGATATCCCAAATGAGCCGATTTTGCGTGTGCCGACAACGCTTGGTGTCCCCGGGACAGTGGCCACCTCCTCAAAGATGACAAATGACGTTTTCCAGCAGCCCAGAAGCTGGAAGGCCGGTCTAACATTGAGGGAGAGAATGCTTATTAGCTTTTTCTTTCAGATTGCTCCCGTTCTTTATAAACTCAGTGGACCTGACCACCACTTGCGATGGGCGGCCGGCACTTTTGTTAGGTATTCCGAAATTTTGAAACGAGGCGCCTCGGTTGGAGGAGGCTGATCGGACCGGTGCCGCTGGCGGTGGGACATTGCCACCGCGTAGACAGGTGGGACGATACGTGAACACGCAGAGTCAGCTTACGCAGATCACGATCCGTTGCGAACGGACCTTCCATTGATCGCGGCCGCAGGCCGGCGGTGTAGGTCGGTTGCGAAAGGCGAACCAAATCCGAACGCTCAACTCATCAGCGTCTCGCGTGCGTTGTGTGTCCTGACGCCCTTCTGCCACACTTGAGCGGAACCGGAGGGCGTCTGGCGGACCCGCGGGGGCGATGGAACTGCGCGATCTCTGTGCGTCGGGTGCCGTGAAGGCGACGGCTGCAAGAATGGAGCGAAGGTTTGACGCCAGTAGCACGGGCAGAGAAGGCGAGTTGATCGAGGCCCACACTAGCTGGCTGATCTACGTCGAGCCGTTCGTGAAGCGCCAGAAGAACGATGCTGCCGATGCCGAGGCGATCTGCGAGGCGGCTCAGCGCCCGAGCATGCGGTTCGTGCCGGTCAAGTCAGAGGCACAGCAGGCGGCAACGATGGTGTTTCGCGGGCGCGATCTATTGGTGCGGCAACGGACCCAGATCAGCAACGCGCTGCGCAGCCACATGGCGGAGTATGGCTGGATTGCGCCGAAGGGTCTGGCCCATCTCGACAAGCTCGTCGCATTGATCGCCGATCCTTCGGCCGTGCCGGAGGGTGTGCGCTCGGTCTGCACGGTGGTGCTGGACAGCCTGACGATGCTCGATCCGCAGATCGCCCTCCTCGACAAGGAGATCGCCCGCCGCGCCCGCGAGGACGACGTCGCGCGCCGGCTGATGACGATCCCTGGCGTCGGGCCGATCACCGCGACCGCCATTACCGCCCTTGCACCTCCGCCGGGTACCTTTGCCAAGGGCCGCGACTTTGCTGCCTGGGTCGGCCTCACCCCACGCCAGCACTCGACTGGCGGCAAGCCGAAGCTCGGCGCGATCTCGCGCATGGGCGAACGAACGCGGCGGCGGCTGCTGATCATCGCTCGAGCGCGGTGGTGCTTGCAGCAAGCAAGCGCGGCGCGCCCACGGGGTCGTGGCTCGCGGCCACGGGCCGCTGGTTCTGGTCTTATCACATTCGCATCGAGAACGGCTCGGACCTGTCGGTGCAGCTGCTCACGCGCAGCTGGAAGATCGTCGACGGGCGCGGTTCGGTGCATGAGCTCCATGGCGAGGGGGTGGTGGGCGAGACGCCCTTAATCCCACCCGGCGGCAGCTTCGACTACGTTTCTGGCTGCCCGGTCGACAACGCCAACCGGGTCAATGACCGGCAGTTACGGCATGAGTCGAACGGTTGGCGATCACGGGTGGGCGGCTTAAAGCAGCGCCATGAAAGTAATAGTATTGGGTCTGGGCTATGTCGGACTGCCTTTGGCGGTCGCGCTCGCAAAAAAATTTGACGTGTTCGGCTTCGATGTTGATCCGGAGCGTGTTTGTGAATTGCGAAGAGGCCACGATCGAACCGGTGAAGTTCTAAAGGCAGACCTCTCCGAAACGTCGTTGGAGCTGAGCGACCGCGCTGAAGACTGTGCTGGCGCAGACATCTACATCATCACTGTACCGACTCCGGTAGATCGAACTAACCGACCGGACCTAGGTGCGGTCATGGCAGCGACGCGGCAGGTAGCAAGCGTGCTCGACGTCAGCCGCCGTCCAACCATCGTGTACGAAAGCACGGTTTACCCCGGGGTGACCGAAGACGTTTGCGGACCTGAAATTGAGCGGATCTCCGGCTTGAAGCGCGGCCGCGACTTCCGGCAACAGAGGCTTTGGAATGGCGTTTGACATCCACATAGTCGGCGGCGGTCTCGCGGGAAGCGAGGCGGCGTGGCAACTTGGCCAAGCTGGAGTGAAGGTGCGCCTTTCGGAGATGCGTGGCGGGGGGGGCTGGACGTCTGCCCATCAGACCCATCGACTGGCAGAAATGGTCTGTTCGAACAGCTTCCGTTCCGACGACGCGGAGAATAATGCCGTGGGGCTACTCCACCAAGAGATGCGGGCGCTTGGGTCGTTGGTGATGCGCTGCGCCGACAAGCATCGTGTACCAGCGGGATCCGCGCTGGCGGTGGACCGGGACCTATTCGCCGCTGAAGTGACAAAGGCTGTCCTCGGGCACCGAAATATCACAGTCGTACGCGAGCTGATTGACGCTTTGCCCGACCACCCCACCATCATCGCCACCGGCCCTCTGACCGGGTCGAAGCTCGCCGAAGCCATCGCCGCCGAGACTGGGAGCGAGGCGCTGGCATTCTTCGACGCCATGGCTCCGATCGTCCATCGCGACAGCATCGACATGGATATCGCCTGGATGGCGGCGCGCTGGGACAAGGGCGGCAAGGACTATGTCAATTGCCCGCTCGATAAGCCGCAATATGAGGACTTCGTCGCCGCGCTGAATTCGGGCGAGAAGACCGAGTTCAAGGAGTGGGAGAAGCACACGCCTTACTTCGAAGGCTGCATGCCGATCGAGGTCATGGCGGAGCGCGGGGTCGAGACTTTGCGCTACGGGCCGATGAAGGGGGTCGGGCTCGACAACCCGCGCACCGGGCGCTGGCCCTATGCGGTGGTCCAGCTTCGGCAAGACAATGCGCTTGGCACCTTGTGGAACATGGTCGGCTTCCAGACCAAGCTAAAGCATGGCGAACAGGTGCGGATATTCCGGACCATTCCGGGCCTCCAGAAGGCCAAGTTTGCGCGGCTGGGCGGGATCCACCGCAACAGTTTCGTCAACTCGCCGCGGCTGCTCGACGGCGAATTGCGGCTCAAGAGCAAGCCTTGCATTCGCTTCGCCGGGCAGATCACGGGGTGCGAAGGCTATGTCGAAAGCGCCGCCATTGGGCTGATCGCTGCGCGCTTCGCGGCTGAGGAGCTGAAAGGGCACAAGCTGGCCGTGCCGCCGCCTGAGACGGCCCTGGGCGCGCTACTCGCGCACATCACCGGCGGAGCCGATGCCGACAACTTCCAGCCGATGAACGTCAATTTCGGGCTGATGCCGCCGATCCCTGGCCGGTCGATAAAGGCCGATCGGAAGAAGCTGTACACCTCGCGGGCGCGCGATCACTTTGCGCAGTGGGCGAAATGCGTGGCGGACGCGCGTGAGCTGGTCGTTTAGTCGACGATCAAGGCCGACGCTGAATAGGACTCAGTCGGCGAAGCCGAACTTTCGCGCGAGCTACTCGCGGGTTCGGCTGATAGGCGATCCACACCTCGCCATGATCGATCGCCTCGTCGAGCTGGCTGAGCATCGATAGGCGCCCGAAATGAAGACCCGCGCTCGGCGCCCCTCGACAGCCGCGGGCGGAGCCGCCAAAACGCCGTCGTTCAAGCAACGGAGCGGTCATGGACTTCATCTCGATTCTGTCGATCTTCGTCCTCGCCTGCTTCGTCGGCTATTATGTCGTCTGGTCGGTCACCCCGGCGCTGCACACGCCGCTGATGAGCGTGACCAATGCAATCTCCTCGGTGATCGTGGTCGGAGCGCTGATCGCCGCCGCGGCTGCGGGAAGCGCGACGTCCAAGTGGCTGGGGCTGCTTGGCGTGGTGCTTGCCAGCGTCAACATCTTCGGCGGCTTCGCGGTGACCGCGCGGATGCTGGCGATGTACAAAAAGCGGGGGCGCTAGGATGGAGGCGGACCACACGCCCGCCTGGGTCCTCATCGCCTACCTGATCGCCGGCATCTGCTTCATCGTCGCGCTGCGCGGGTTGTCGAGCCCGGAGTCCGCCCGCCGCGGTAACCGCGCCGGGATGCTTGGCATGGGGATTGCGGTCGCGACGACGCTGGCGATCCACGACATCGCGTCGATCGTCGAAATTGCGATCGCGATTGCGATTGGCGGAGCGATCGGCCTTGTCACCGCCCGCAAGATCCAGATGACGGCTATGCCGCAGCTTGTCGCCGCCTTCCACAGCCTGGTCGGAATGGCGGCGGTGCTGGTCGGCGCGGCGGCCTTCCTCAATCCCTCGGCGTTCGGGATCGTCGATTCGGCGGGGGACATCCTCACGGTCAGCCGGGTCGAACTCGGGCTTGGCGTTGCCATTGGCGCGATCACCTTTTCCGGCTCGGTCATCGCCTTCCTCAAATTGAACGGCAACATGTCGGGCAAGCCGATTTTGCTGCCGATGCGGCACGTGATCAACCTTGGCACGCTGGCCGCAATTCTCGGCCTGATCGGCTATTTCACCATCGACCAGAGCCCGTGGGTGTTTTTCACCGTCGCCGCGCTCAGCTTCGCTATCGGCTTCCTCTTGATCGTCCCGATCGGCGGCGCCGACATGCCGGTCGTGATCTCGATGTTGAACAGTTATTCCGGTTGGGCGGCGGCGGCGATGGGCTTCACGCTGCACAATAGTGCGATGATCATCACCGGGGCATTGGTCGGAAGCTCGGGCGCAATCCTCAGCTATATCATGTGCCGGGCGATGAACCGAAGTTTCATTTCGGTGATCGCCGGCGGCTTCGGCGGCGATGCGGTAGCGGCAGCGGGCGGAGCAATAGCCATCGACCGCCCGTGGAAACGCGGCTCAGCCGAGGACGCGGCATTCCTGATGAAACAGGCCGACCAGGTGATCATCGTCCCCGGGTATGGAATGGCGGTCAGCCAGGCGCAGCACGCGCTGCGCGAAATGGGCGACCTGCTCAAGAAGGAAGGAGTGCGGGTCAAATATGCGATCCACCCGGTCGCGGGACGGATGCCGGGACACATGAACGTGCTTCTGGCCGAGGCCAACGTTTCCTATGACGAAGTGTTCGAGCTCGAGGACATCAACAGCGATTTCGCGCAGACCGACGTCGCCTTCGTGATCGGGGCCAATGACGTCACCAACCCTGCTGCCAAGACCGACAAGAGCTCACCGATCTACGGGATGCCCGTGCTCGATGTGGAAAAAGCGCGCACCGTGCTGTTCATCAAGCGCTCGATGGGCGGGGTCGGCTATGCCGGGGTCGATAACGAATTGTTCTACCGCGACAATACGATGATGCTCCTCGCCGACGCCAAAAAGATGGTCGAGGAAATCGTCAAGAGCCTCGGCTAACGCGCGGCGAATGAATGTCGGCGATCATGCAGCGCAGGCTGCCGCCGCTGACCGCTTCGATGGTCGGGATGGCGATGTCGACCAGCTGCCCGCCGAGCCGTTCTAAAGTGCCAAGCTGGTCGGCACGAAGGCAGTCCTTGGACGCCGCCGAAAGCGCCACCAGCGGCTTGCCGGTAGGCGTCCTGAGCTCGATGATGTTGCAGGCGAAGCAGCGCAGCTGCTCGTAATCCACCTCGATGATGGAACGCCCGCCTGCCTCGATGTCGTCGGCCAACGCTTGCCGCTGCCCGGGCGCGACGACGTCGAGGCACAGCATTGCGAAGCGCGTGCCGAGGCTCATCATCACGTTGGTGTGATAGACCGGCCGGCCAGTGGCGTCGGCGGCGTCGAAGGTGAAGGTCGAGTAACCGAGCCGGCGATCGAACTCGGCCAGGGCCTGGCGGTCGGTCCTCGGCCCGAGCGCGGCATAGGCGCGGCGCCCGGGCCGGTTGAGAACCAGGCTGCCGGTCCCTTCGAGGAAGCGGTCCGACTTCTCGTGGGCGCTGAGATCGATCAGCCGGCGAATGGCGAAGCCCCGCGCCTCAAGCAGCTTTACAAGCGGCTCGACGCGCCGCTCCAGCCGCCGGGTCGGCGCCGCCATCGGGTAGAGCGCGAGCGTCCCGTCGGCGTGGAACGACACCCAGTTGTTGGGAAAGGCCGCGTCAGGCTTGGCCGGGTCGGGCAAGTCTTCGAGGACCAGGACGTCGACGCCGGCGGCGCACAGCCGTTCGGCGGCGCGGTCGAACTCGGCCAGCGCCGCTACCGCGCACTCGGTGGCGACGGCCGCGGCGAAGACGTTGGTCGCGGCGGTTTCGGGATTGAAGCCGAACGCTGCCGGGCGGACCATCAGCACTGCATCGCTCGACTGTGAGTCCTCTCCCATCGGCCCGGTTTCGACCGCCAGCCGGCAGCCGTCAATTGCCCGAGGTTGAATCGGGCCGATCGCCGAGATGGAGTATAAAGGCGACTGGAACGGGCGTCGCCAAGGTGATGGTGGAGGCAGCCGGGCGCGTTGAGGCGAGCGGCGCCGAAGCGATGCTGATCGCTTCGAACACCGGCCACAAGGCTAACGATGACGTCGCCGCCGCGGTTTCAGTCCTATCCTGCACATTGCCGAAGCGACTGCCGACCGGCTGGTCACCGACGGCCGGGACCGAGTGGCTCTGTTCGGCACCCGCTTCACCATGACCGAGGATTACGTCCGCAGCCGGCTGGAATCGCGCGGCCTTGTGCTTGCCCAGGGTCGACTCGGGCTGCATGCGTGAAGTCGACCGGATCATTCGAGGAGCTGGCCGCGGGCAGGGTCGTCCGCGACAGCCAGCGCAAGCTCACGAGCCTGATCACCGAGCTGGCCAAGCAGAAGGTGCAGGCGGTGGTCCTGGGTTGCACCGAGCTGGTGCTTGCGGTCGACACCCGGGCCAACGTCATCCCGGTCTACGACACCAATGCAATCCACGCCCGAGCAGCGGTCGAATGGATGCTGGCCGAGGAGGAGCAGGCGAGGGCGGCCGCGTAGCTCCGTATCTTCACGGGAAGTCATGACACCGGCGAGCCCTCGCTCCGCCCGGTTGCGAACATCCCCGCTTGCCCTAAAGCAATTCGATGTACGTATCAGTACTCGGCCTCGGTTACGTCGGTCTGCCACTCGCAATTGCCCTTGCGCGAAAATTCGACGTTGTCGGCTACGATATCGATTCCCGCCGGATCGAGGAGCTTGCCGGCGGCCGCGATCGTACCGGTGAAGTGGACGAGGCGGAGCTTCGCCGCACCTCGCTGAAGCTGACTGAGCGACCCGAAGATTGCGGCGAGGCCGACGTCTACATCGTGACGGTGCCGACACCCGTCGATCGAACGAACCGGCCTGATCTGACAGCGGTGCTGGCCGCGACGCGTCATATCGCGACCATGATCGACGCCAGCCGGCGGCCGACGATCGTATATGAAAGCACAGTCTATCCGGGTGTCACGGAAGACATTTGTGGTCCGGAGATCGAACGAATCTCGGGCTTGAAGCGGGGCCGTGACTTCCGTCTTGGTTACAGTCCCGAGCGGATAAACCCGGGCGACCGCGAGCACACCATCGACAAGATAACCAAGGTCGTTGCCGGTGAGGACGCGGAAGTCAGTGAGCAGCTGGCGGGGCTTTACGGCGCGATTACCAGCGGCGGAACCTTCAGGGCGGCTTCGATCAAGGCCGCCGAGGGCGCGAAAGCGATCGAAAACGCGCAACGCGACATCAATATCGCTTTCATGAACGAAGTCGCGCAGATCTTCTCGAAGATCGACGTTTCGATGTGGGATGTCCTCGCGGCGGCCAGGACCAAGTGGAATTTCTTGGGTTTCGAGCCAGGGCTGGTCGGCGGGCACTGTATCGGCGTCGATCCTTATTACCTCAGCTACCTCGCGCAACAGCTGGGTCACGAACCGCAAGTCATCCTTGCCGGCAGGCAGACCAACGACGGGATGGGCCAGTGGCTCGCCGACGCGCTCCACGAGCGGCGCGGCAAGAGCGGGAGCACGCTGGTCCTGGGGCTGACCTTCAAGGAAAATGTCCCTGATTTGCGCAATAGCCGTAGCTTCGACCTGGTGCGGCGCCTGCGATGGCTCGGCCATGAGGTCGAGGTTGCCGACCCGCATGCGTCGGCGGATGAGGTTCTTCGCGAGCACGGCCTGAGCGTGACCCAGCCGGGCGGCCGGCGCTACGATTTGGTGGTAGGTGCGGTCGCTCACCGCGATTATCGCGAAATGCCTGCCGACGACCTCGCGGCGCTGCTGGCTCCCGGAGGCACGCTCGCCGATCTCAGGGGGATGTGGCGCGATCGCGACCTCGATCCGCACTTCGACCGATGGACCTTGTGACCGTCCCTGGTCCGGCAAATCGAGTATCCCAATCCTCGCCAAGATGCCGGGCCCTGCTTAGATAGCGGTGATGGACCGCACCCCTGCCTATCGCCCCGAGCATCCTGGAGCGACCGACCGCTTCAACGAGGACCAGGCGAGCTATGCTGTGCGCGGCGGCGACAAGCCCGACCTGGATGTGGGCGTGGCCGCGATCCGCAACGTGTGGAAGACGCTGCCGACGCGGCCGGGGGTGTACCGAATGCAGGACGTGCGCGGCGACGTGCTCTACGTCGGCAAGGCGCGTTCGCTCAAAAGCCGGGTGAGCAACTACACGCAGGTGGCGCGGCTTCCCAAAAGATTGCAGCGAATGGTGTCGCAGACCCGGTCGATGACCATCGTCACGACCCGCACCGAGGCCGAGGCGCTGCTTCTGGAAGCGCAGCTGATCAAGCGCTTCCGACCGGCCTACAACGTGCTGTTGCGCGACGACAAAAGCTTCCCGTTCATCCTGTTGCGCGGAGACCATGCGTTTCCACGCGTCCAGAAGCATCGCGGGGCGCGGCGGGCCAAGGGCCAGTATTTCGGGCCGTTCGCAAGCGCCGGATCGGTCACTCGGACGCTCAACGCGCTGCAGAAGCTCTTCCTGCTAAGGAGCTGTTCCGACAGCTTTTTCCAAACCCGGTCGAGGCCTTGTCTGCTGTTCCAGATCCGTCGTTGCTCGGCGCCGTGCGTGGGTCGAATCGGCGAGGACGCCTATGCCGAACTGGTTGCGGACGCCAAGGCGTTCCTCGCCGGCAAGTCGACCGGGGTTCAGGAGCGGCTCGGCCGGTCGATGGCATCTGCCGCCGAGGCGCAGGATTACGAGCTTGCAGCGGTGTACCGCGACCGGCTTCGCGCGCTGACTTACATCCAGGGCAGCCAGACCATCCACGCCGAGGGGCTTGGCGACGCCGACGTCTTTGCTCTCGCCTGCAAGGGTGGGGCGGTATCGATCCAGGCCTTCTTCATTCGCGGCGGGCAGAACTGGGGCCACCGCGCATTCTTTCCGGCGCATACCAACGACGTTCCCGAAGCCGAGATTTTAACTAGCTTTATTGTTCAATTCTATGAGGAGGTGCCGCCGCCCAGGCGAGTGCTTGTCGACCGCGACCTGCCCGACCGCGCCTTGCTCGAGGAAGCGCTGGGCGAGCGGGCAGGGCGACGGGTGGTGTTCGAAGTGCCGCAGCGCGGCGCTCGCGCCAAACTGGTCGAGCAGGCGCGGCGCAACGCCGAGGAAGCGCTCGACCGGCGGATGGCTGAGACCGCCACGCAGACGAAAGTGCTTCGCGAGCTTGCCGAAACCTTCGAGCTGGCCGAGGTCCCAAAGCGCATCGAAGTCTATGACAACAGCCACATCATGGGGACCAGCGCGACCGGCGCGATGATCGTCGCCGGCCCCGAGGGCTTCCGCAAGAACAGCTATCGCAAGTTTAACATCAAGCGCCCGGAGACGGCGCCCGGCGACGACTTCGCGATGATGCGCGAAGTGCTTCAGCGGCGGTTCGCGCGGCTGGAAAAGGAAGATCCGGAGCGGGCGTCTGGCGAATGGCCGGATTTGCTGCTGATCGACGGCGGCAAGGGCCAGCTGTCGGCGGCCTGCGAGATGATGGAGGATGCCGGTGTCCACGACATCCCGGTGGTCGCAGTGTCGAAAGGGTCCGACCGCAATGCCGGCCGCGAGACTTTTCACATGCCGGGCGGGCGCGAGCTGACATTCCCCCCCAATTCGGTCTTGCTGTTCTATCTGCAGCGGCTGCGCGACGAGGCGCACCGATTCGCCATCGGCGCTCACCGGCAGAAACGGGCGAAGAACCTGACTACTTCGAGCCTCGACGAGGTGCCGGGCATCGGTCCGAGCCGCAAACGGGCGCTGCTGATGCATTTCGGCACCGCCCGGGCGGTGCAAGGGGCGGCGCTCGACGATCTCGAGCGGGCGCCGGGGATCTCTAAGACGATGGCGCGCCAGGTCCACGACCATTTCCACTCGCGCGGCTGATGCAGCTCGACACCGAAGCAATCGTCTGCGCTCTGCGGGGCCACGGCGAGCATGGCGGCATCGTGCGTTTTTTCACTCCCAACGATGGGCTGATCGCCGCTTATGTCCGCGGCGCGCGGTCGCGCCGGATGCGGCCGGTGCTGATGGCAGGCAATGTCGTCGCGGCCCAGCTTCGCTCGCGGAGCGATGCGCAGCTGCCGCAGTCGGTGATCGAGCTCGCGCACAGCCGCGCCGCGGTGCTGAGCGAGCCATTGCCGGCGGCGGCGGTGGAATGGGCGGCGGCGCTGGTGACGACGACATTGCCAGAGCGCCAGCCGTACCCGCGCCTTTACCAGGCCTTCGCTGGCCTGCTCGACGCAGTCGAAGCCGCGCCTTCGGCCAAGGGCTGGGCCCCGGCGCTGGTGCGCTTTGAGTTGCTGGTGCTCAGCGAGCTCGGCTTCGGACTCGACCTTGCAAGCTGCGCGGTTAGCGGCTCGGCGGAGGATCTGGTCGCGGTGAGCCCGCGGTCGGGGCGGGCGATCAGCGCGGGAGCTGCAGAATTGTACAAGGGCAAGCTGCTGAAGTTGCCCGAGTTCGTCCGGGCGGGCGGGGCTGCAAGCTGGCCCGACGTGCTTGCCGGGTTGGAGCTTGCCGGGCATTTCATCGTCCGCGACCTGTTGCCCGAGCGGGCTCGGCCAGTGGTCGACATCCGGGGCCGGCTGGTCGAGCGCTTGAAGCGGGCTTCGGACTAGTGCAATCACCTCACCGCGTGCCCAACCTTTTGCCAGGCAGTCGCGGATGACCGGCTTTAGCGACTCGCTGGCGGTGCTGTTCCCCAATGTCGCAACGACGCGGGAAATCGCGGTGCGGGTTGCCGTAAGCTACCTCCCCGAACAGTCGAACCCGGCGATGAGCCGCTGGTTCTGGTCTTACCATATCCGCATCGAGAACGGCTCCGACATCTCGGTGCAGCTGCTGGCGCGCAGCTGGAAGATCGTCGACGGAGGAGGCATTGTGCATAAAGTGCAGGGCGAGGGCGTGGTGGGGGAGACGCCGCTGATTGCGGCCGGCGGGAGCTTTGATTACGTTTCGGGATGTCCACTCGACACGCCGAGTGGCGCCATGAGCGGCAGCTACCGTATGGTCGATGAGGACGGCACCTCATTTGACGTGGCGATCCCGCGCTTCGCTCTCACTGCGCCGATAATTTGAGGACGAACGCCAAGGCGAGCTTTGGGAACGGAGGGTGCCCGCATCCTGCGTTCTGCGCGCGCAGAAGGACGTCATAATAGTCTGTGAGCCCGTCAAAGCCATGCACTTGGAAGCCCGCGGCGAGCAGCAGCTCGGCGAGATGGTAGCCAATAAAACTTGCCGTACCGGTGACGAGGATACGTTGCATTGTTTCCCGTTCAGCAGCCCAGCGGCGTCGTGTGTGTGTAGCGGATGACGGGCAGTGGCGTCTGGCCAGCCTTAGAGTCAAGTATGGGCCGTTGGGCAATCAGTCTGGTCCGCGACGGGAGCCAGGCTCACCTCGGCCGCAAGAGCACACCCTGATGTTTCAGGCCTCCGTCCGCTTCGGCTATCCGTCTAGGATCGTGCTTCTTACCGGTGGGTGGTTTTCTTTGCAGACGAGTGCTGTAAACTGGTGCAGACCAGCGGGGAACATGGGGCAGCAGGGGAGATCATGCGGATTCCGCCAGAGAGGCGAAGCAGAAAGGCAGGAGCAATTCGGGTAGGAGCGAGTTACCCAAGCCTACGTGTGGGTACTGACGTCTCGGTGCGAAGGCCCGAGGGTGAAGCTGCTAGAGGCGTTTTTCTGACTGCTTGAGGTGAGAGTAAGGCATGATGTTTCCCGTGGTCGTACACGAAAAGGCCAGAAATCAGTTTGTCCGCGGCCACCAAGCTTACATGATGGGCGACGTTCATGGTCGGCTCGACCTGCTCGAGAGTTGCTGTCTATGATTGAGGTGGATGTCCAGACGAGGGCGAATCCAAGCCCGGTCACACAATAACCACCGAGATGGAGGATCGGCATAATCGCATCGCTGTGGACACTGGGGCTTACAGGTCTGGAGCTCTCACTGCTCTTGGGATCGAACGATGCGACCCTTGGTTCCTGCAGATCGGAGATGTTACGAGTTCACATCCGGAATCGGATGCCGTTCAGAGAGGCTCTTAAGATGCTTGACGTAGCGATCGGAGGCTAGCGTATGAAGTTCTCGTTGGGTGTATTCCAACCAAACCTCGGTTCCAGAAGGGGGGCAGGCCTAAACCTTGTCACCTTTTGCTGCGTTGCACTGGTCCTCGTCGGGTGCGCTGATAAGAGGGGCGGCCCAATTCCCTATCAAGTGGCTCTTGGTGCTCCAGATTCCCCGTCTTTAGTACCATTGGAGGAGGGTTATAGAATCGCACCGATGGACACAGTGAGTGTGAAGGTGTTCAAAATGCCGGATCTCACAGGGGAGTATCAAGTCGATCTGACGGGTCGTGTGTCCCTGCCGCTGATCGGCGAGGTGGCCGCTGCTGACATGACGACGGCGGAGCTGGACCGGGCCCTCACTCAGAAATTTAGCGAGCGCTATCTCGAGAACCCTGACGTCAGTGTGGGAATAAAGCAGTCAGCTGCTAGAAACCTGACCGTTGACGGAGCTGTGAAAAGTGCCGGGGCGTTTCCGCTAACGGGTCCGCTCACGCTAATGCAGGCTGTGGCAATCGCCGGTGGAGCCACGGAAGACGCGAACTTGCGGCGAGTGGCAGTCTTCCGGACGATTGATGGTCAGCGGCAAGCGGCAGCCTTCGACTTGGTGAGCATCCGCCGGGGGGAGAAGGAAGATCCCGCAGTGTACGCCGGTGACATAATTGTGATCGACGGCTCTTCGATAAAAAGGGTTCAGAAGCAAATTCTGAACAGTCTGCCGATCATTTCGATCTTTCGGCCATTCTAATGTTATCAAAGGGCCCCGCTGTGAATCGCTGCCACGGTCACTTGTTGTGAATAGAGATCTCGCCTTGACAGGGCGCGACGGTTCGTGGCCCGACCCCTACGCGTCAGGTGGAGCCGAACCAGCCGGAGACCGGCACGGCTACTTCCGGACGCTTGACTTCGCGGCGCTTCTTCGCCTCGCCAAGGCGTGGCGCTGGCTGATCCTCGGCGCTGTTGCTTTTGGACTGGCAGTAGCGATCGTTTATACGCTGCTCACTACGCCGCTTTATCGAGCGTGGGTGACGCTGGAGGTCAATCCTCCGGTAGTCGAGGTCATGGATGAGGAGAGCGAGCGAGTTTCAAGCCCGAACTCGTGGCAGTTCATTGCTACTCAGGTGGCTCTCCTTCGAAGCCGATCTCTTGCTGAGAGAGTTGTGCAGGATCTCAATCTCGCAAGCAATCCCAATTTCGTTGAGCAGGAGGGTGATCCTTCGGGCCGCCTGCAAGCCGCGACTGCGAAGGTGCACAGTAGTCTGAGTGTGGAACCGCCAGAAGACGGCCAGGTAATTCGCTTCAATTACGTAGCGGAATCGCCGCAGCTGGCTGCGCAGATTGCCAATGCGGTGGCGGAAGCGTTCATCAACTCCAATCTTCAGCGTCGCTACGAGGCTTCGAGTTACGCCCGCAACTTCTTGGAACGGCAGATCGTTCGAACTCGAGCCGATCTTGAGCGGTCGGAGCGGCAACTGGTGGGTTATGCTCAAGCTCAAGGAATTATCAACACCAGTACAGGCGAGGACGGCTCATCAAGCGGTGATACGTCTTCTTTGCAAGGCGCATCGCTAATCGCGCTGAATGAGGCGCTTGCTGCTGCAACTACGCGTAGGATCGCCGCCGAAGGGGCATACCGGCAGTCGAGGTCTGCGGGCGCAACTGCTCAGGTGAATGAAAGTACTCAGGCGTTGCGGCAATCAAAAGCCGCGCTGGAAGCAGAGTACCAAGAAAAACGAGCGATGATGAAGCCGGAGCACCCAGAGATGCTCAGCCTTCGGTCGCGGATCAGTGAAGTTGATCGCCAGATTTCGATGGAAAGATCTACTGTCGCGAGCGGGCAAGCGAATTCACTTCTCGCGGAGTATCGTGCTGCGCTTGTCTCTGAAAACGCCCTCCGGTCTAGAGTGGCTCAGCTAAAGGGCGACGTGCTTGATCTACGCGGCCGCAGCATTCAGTACACGATTCTTCAGCGCGACGTGGATACCAATCGTGCTCTGTACGACGCATTGCTCCAGCGATATAAGGAAATCGGTGTTGCCCGAGGAATCGGTACTGCACCGGTCTCTATAGTCGACACCGCGCAGCCTCCAGGTGCTCCTTACAAGCCGAATCTACTTGTGAATATCCTTTTGGGGCTCGGGCTCGGGTTCATTGCCGGAATACTTGCGGCGGTCGCCGTCGAGTTCCTTAACGACACCATCAAGACGCGAGCTGACGTGAGAAATAAACTGCGGCTTGCCTGTCTAGGCGCAATCCCGAAGAAAGCTGGAAAGGAGAAGTTTCTCGAGGATCTCAAGAATCCGGTCTCTGAAATCTCCGAGGCATACTCAACTGTTGTCGCGTCGCTCCGGTTCAGCACCGAACGAGGAGTGCCAAAAATAATTCTCGTCACCAGCGCCAGGCCAGCCGAGGGTAAATCCTCATCTGCCCTGGCCTTGGCGCAGAACTTTGCAAGACGCGGCGAATCGGTGCTTCTCATTGACAGCGATCTTCGGAAGCCGGCGTTTAAAGCAGCGTCGGACAAGCAAGGGCTAACAAAGCTACTCACGACGGACGAGCCGCTCGCCGAACATATCGCGGCCACGCTCTACGAAAATCTGTACCTTCTGCCGGCCGGGCCGATTCCGCCAAACCCAGCCGACCTGCTGTCGACCGGTCGGTTTCAATCGATCCTGAGAGACGCCGCGGCTCAATTCGACATCGTGGTCGTGGATGGCCCTCCGGTCCTCGGCATCGCTGATACCACGCTCCTGGCATCCGTCTGCAAGGACGTTATGTTCGTCGTCGAGAGCGGCAAGACCCGGACAGCTGCTGCAACAGAAGCAGTCGATCGCATCCGAGCCTCCGGAGCGCACCTACTCGGCGCCACCCTTACGAAATCGACTGAGGAGGCAAGCGCCTATGGCTATGGCTATGGCCCATACAAGTATGGCGGTGCCGTTGACCAGAAGCGCAGGGAAATTTTGTTGCTACCTGAGCAGGCGGAGGGATGAGAGCGTTCCCTGCGCGGGGCGCTTCAACCGTGCTGTTTCGGGCAGTCCTAGTAAGTCTTTTCGCGCTGCTGACAAGCGCGCAAATGATCAGGACGGCAGCAGTTGCTGTGTTTGCAGATGCGCAGCCCGCGGTTGCGATTGACTTCTGGTCGTCGCATCCGAAGGTGCTCAGGTCGCTAGCGATGGCGGAGCTGGGCGATGCCGCAGGACGAGGTGAGCTCCCTCCGCTCCGAACACTGCAACGTGTGGAGCAACTTGCTGGGGCTGCGCCACTGTATCCCGAGCCATTCCTAGTGCACGGCGCTCTTGCACTACGAGCAGGTGACTACAGGCGCGCGGAGAGCCTACTGGTCCAGGCGCGGCAGCGGGATGCGCGCTCTCAAGCCGCACGATACCTGTTAGCCGACATGTATCTCAGGACCGGGCGCTCCGTGCCGGGTGTTACGGAGATGTCCATGCTGTCTAGGCTCATCCCCGGCGCAGCCGCCCAATTAGCCCCGGCGCTTGCCGAGTTTGCTCGCACGAGCCGATCAAGCGCACAAGTCAGAAAGATTTTCAGCGCCTATCCTGAACTTGAACCGACAGTCTTGTCTGAACTCGCTGAAGATCCCCGGAATGCCGACCTCATCATCGCTCTAGCGCGGCCTAAGACCGACACAAACGATGCTCCATCTTGGCAAACAAAGCTGATCAGTAATCTTATTGAAAAACGCGAGTACGAGAAGGCATACTCGACCTGGGCCAGCATTTCAGGCGTGGAAGGAGGCTCCGGTCGGGGGCTGTTCAACCCGGCCTTTCGTAGGAGCGGCCATCCACCGCCGTTCAACTGGACGTTATCATCGACCGGCGGCGGGGTTGCCGAGCCGGTACGCGAGAGAGGCGGCCTGCATATCTCTTATTTCGGCCGAGAGGACGTGGTGCTCGCAAAGCAGCTTCTGCTGTTACCCGTTGGTCGCTATGAACTCGCGGCAGAAGTCACTGGTGAGCTAGGAAAGGGGAGGGCTGTTGCGTGGACACTTACCTGCCTCCCCACCAAGCAGGAGGTGCTGAATCTCCCCCTAGATGAGAGTTCGGAGAGCAAACCTTCGAATGGAGCATTTCAGATCACGGCACAGGACTGCGCTGCTCAATGGCTGGAACTGAAGGGGAAGGGACAGGAATTCCCAAAATCGGCTGACTTCCGCATTGGCGGGTTGCAACTTACCAGGCTTGGCGGTTGATGAAGGAGCGACTGCGGAATCTCGTAGTTCCGGGGTATTTGCTGCTCTGCCTGCTTCTTGGTGGAAGCGCGCAGGGCATTTGGTCTAAAGCTATTTTGCAAATTTTTGCGGTCGTGCTGATCGCCTGGGCTGTACTTTTCCGGCCGACTGAACAGCTTACTGGCGCTTCAAAGGTTTTTCTCGGACTGGTGGTCCTCTCGGTCCTGCTCATTATACTGCAGCTTGTCCCGCTGCCGCCGGAGGTCTGGACCAAACTGCAAGGTCGCCAGGCTATCGAAATCGGATACTCAACCCTGGGGCAGGCGCCTCCCTGGCTCCCAATTTCCGTCTCTCCTTATGAAACCTTGGCAACAGCGTGGACATTGTTTCCGCCGCTGGCGATCCTCCTCGGCATCATCAGACTCCGAGCATATGAGGAGCGCTGGATCACTGGAGCGCTCATCCTCGGAACCTTCTTGAGTGTGCTCTTGGGAGCGATCCAGACGATTAGTGGCTCGCCCTGGCATTTGTACGAGATAACAAGCCCGGGTGCCGTTGGCTTCTTCGCGAATAGGAACCACATGGGGACGCTCCTTCTCGTGGCCATACCGTTTACAGTGGCGCTGTTTGCTTCCAATCATCCGCAGGTCAGGAAGCAGGGTCACGCCGCTGCAATGGTGGCTATGGGAGTTGGTGGTTTTCTCGTAGTAAGCGTTGGAGTCATAATAAATGGCTCACTTGCCGTCATAGCCTTAGCATTGCCGGTGATTGTCTTTAGCGCCTTGATCCTGCCTGCCGGCTGGCGACTGCGCCGGCTATCGCTTCCGGCAGCAGCTGTCGCACTCGTCGGCGCTCTTGCTGCGTTGACGACGATCCCCATCCATGCAGATCTGGCGTCCGGCTCCCCGTCTACTTCAGTGGAGTCGCGGCAGAGCATTTGGCAGACGACTGAATCTGCAATCGCTGATACCTTTCCAACTGGAACCGGGTTGGGCTCATTTCAGCAAGTCTATGCTCTCTATGAAGAACCGTCAGCGGTAGAATCGACCTATGTGAATCATGTTCATAACGACTATCTTGAAGTCACACTAGAAACGGGCCTGCCCGGCTTATTGATCATGTTGTTTTTCTTGCTCTGGTGGACAAGGCAAGCCTTTCGTGTGTGGCAGGCTCCACTAAGCAGTCGCTTCACAAGGGCGGCCACGATCGCGTCGGCCGCCATCCTGGCCCACAGCGTCGTCGATTACCCGCTCCGAACTGCTGCGCTCGCGGCGGTCTTCGCTACAAGTCTAGGAATGATAGTCCAGCGTCCTCAGTCACGGCTCAGCGAAGGGCCGTCCGTGGTTCGTCCGACGAGACACCTATCCATCGGCTGACGCTATTCGGTTGTCGGACCGAGAGAGCTTCGTCGAGCATTCTCGCGAAGCGGGGACTTGGCGCATGGATCTGCTTGTGGGTGCGGTCGAGTTTTGATGACTTCGGGATGTTCATGCCCAGACTAGTGTCGAGCGCACTACTCTCTGGTGGTACTTACCATCACCTTTTCCACGAAGCTTTGGAGGTCAGGGCCGAACGGCGGTCCGGTCCGCAGCGGAAAAAAAGGAACGAGTTCTAAAACTGGTGGTCCTTTAGTATGAATTTGAGATGAGCTGCGGGTAGCAAAGTCGCTGGTCGTGATCTGCGGTGAAGCAGTAGGCTCGAGGTGGAGTCGGTCCGGCGAGATAGACGCAGCCACACCGCGTATTTGCAAGCGCGACTCTGTCGTGGCTTCGGAGGAGGACAGATCGTTGAAGGCACCTCGACTCCTACTTGTTGTGAATGTTGATTGGTTCTTTGTCTCGCATCGGCTGCCTATTGCCGAAGCTGCAATTCGTGAAGGTTATGAAGTCCATCTCGCCTGCGCATGCACAGGGCTGAAGGAGGAGCTCGAAGCTCGGGGGCTCATTGTTCACGAATTGAGGCTTGGACGTAGGGATCTGTCGCTCCCTAGCCTCGGCGGCGGAGCAATGAGGATTGCGGCGCTTTTGCGATCGATCGAGCCCGACATAGTGCACTTAATTACCATCAAGCCGGTGCTGCTCGGCGGCATCGCAGCTCGCTTATCTGGCGTTAAAAACGTACTCGCGGCAATATCTGGTCTGGGCTATGTCTTCATTTCCCAAGGAATTTCTGCTCGCGTCCGTCGCGCGCTCGTCTCCTTCCTCTATCGGCTGGCCCTCGGTTCGCGCCATGTCGTTGCTGTCTTCCAGAATCCTACGGATGCGGCTGAAGTATGCAAAATCGCGGGGCTGCGGCCTGAGCAGGTGAAGATTATTAGGGGCTCCGGTGTCAATCTTGAGCAATTATCGGTTAAGCCGCTAATCGGTGGCGATACTGTCCTCACCTTTGCGGGGCGGTTACTGATCGACAAAGGTCTGCGAGAGTTCATCGCGGCGGCCTGTATGCTGAAAGCTCAGGGTGTGGAGGCGCGATTTCTCGTTGCGGGCGATCCGGATCCAGACAACCCCAGTTCAGTCGACCCCGCGGAGCTGGAAAGGTGGCGGGAGGAGGGGGTCGTCGAGTTGATCGGATATCAAGACGAAATTGGGGATCTGTTCGCCCGCTCCCACGCTGTAGTGCTCCCGTCCTACAGAGAAGGGCTACCGAAGACTTTGGCCGAAGCTGCAGCCTGCGGGCGCGCCGTTGTGACCACCGATGTTCCAGGCTGCCGTGATGCCGTTATCCCCGACGAATCGGCGCTTCTGGTGCCGCCTATGACCGTGGAGCCGCTTGCGATGGCGATGAAGCAGCTCATTGAAGATCGCGAGCTTTGCGCTGCCATGGGCCGCGCAGGCCGCAAGCTCGCCGAAGACGCGTTCGGAATCGACCGTGTCGTGGATGCGCACCTCTCAATCTATGCTGAGATGCTGGAGCGCGGGCTATGAAAAAGGGTCATGAGTCAGCTCCACTAAGGTCAACGGTGAGCGGACGCAGGCAGGGGCGCCCCTTCCGCGCCGATGATTTGCCCGCGCCGAAGAATCCCATAGCCTATCGAAGCTGGAGCCCGAGCAGGCCATGTTCGCTTTGGGCCGCCATCGGGGCTTCGAAATTGTTGTGGTGCGTCCACCCCTGGTCTACGGGCTGGGCAGCAAGCCCAATTTTCGGACGCCGCTGTTGTCAAAGGGGATCCTGCCGCTTGCAGTGGAGCGGTGCTCGGGAGCTTTATGGGTATCGAGTTCAGCGTGCGCCGTTTCGACGCGGAGATAGAGGGGTCCTATCTGCGGCTGTTCCCCGACGATGTCGCGTCCAAGCCGGCCGAGCTGCTGCGCTGGCGCTTCCGCGACGGCCCCCATGGCCCCGGCTTTTTCGCCCTGGCCCGCGATCCCGATGCGGGTGGAGCGATCGTCGGCCTGATCGGCCTGATCGCCACTCGGATGCAGTCCGGGTCCGTCCGTATCCCCGCCTTCCAGGCCGTCGATACCGTGGTCGACCCAAACTATCGCGGCCGGGGCCTTTTCGTCGGCATGGGAGCCGCCGCGCAGAGCGAAACCGAGGTGCATGGCGGCCGCCTGATCTGGGGCTTCCCGAACGCCAACGCCGCCCCCGGCTGGTTCGGCAAGCTTGGCTGGCGGCGCTTCGGCACGGTGCCGTTCCTGTTTAAGCCGCTGCGCAGCGGCTATGTGCTGGGGCGTCTGGCGGGTTTCCTGAGGTGGGTCGACCTGCCACTTGCGTGGCGGCGGGGAACCGGCACCGGCGTTCGGCCGATCGCGCGTTTCGGAGCCGAGGCCGACCGGTTGTGGGAAGCGTGCTCCGCCGGGCGCGGCTGTGCTGTGGAGCGTGACTCCGCGATGCTCAACTGGCGGCTTTTCGAGCGGCCGAATTCGTCTTACCGGGTGGCCGGGTCCTTCTCCGGCGACGGTGCGCTTCAGTCGATGGTGGCGCATTGCATTTTGGAAAAGCATGGCGGCCGCATCGCCTATGTGATGGAGGCACTGGCCCTCCCGGGGCATGAGGCGAAGCTCACGGCCCTTCTGCGAAGAGCGATGTACACAGCGGCGCGGGAAGGGGCCGAGGTCGCGCTAGCCTGGTGCCCGGCCGGTGCGTTCAACCGCAAGGCTCTAAGACAAGCGGGTTTTATGACGCTGCCGGAGAAGCTGCGGCCCGTAGATATCCATTTCGGCGCACGCGAACTGGTGCCGGACGTGCCGCCTGCGGCGACCGACAGTTTGGCCTGGTATCTCAGCTATCTCGACTCCGACACGGTCTGATCGTGACCGCCCGCTTCATCCTCAGCCTTGACTGCGAGGGCAAATGGGGCGTTGCCGATCTGCTGAATGCCGATCTGCATCGCACGCTCAGCGACGAGCGGCTTCGCTCGGCTTATGGAGCATTGGTCGATATGCTCGACGAGTTTGAGATTCCTGCCACCTTCGCTTTCGTCGGCGCCTTCACGGAAACGCCGTCCGGGCTCAAACGGCTGCAGCCGCAATTGGCGCAGATGGCGAAGCGGGTGCCCCATTATGTCGGAGCCGCGCTGTCGGACATGAACCAGGGCTCGCGGCAAGGCTGGTGCGGGGACTGGGCCGTGGACCGCGTCGGCGCCGCGCGCACGACGCACGAAATTGCACTTCACGGGGTGAGCCACGTCCCTTGGACGTGGATGGATCAGGACTTGCTGTCGCTGGAACTGGCCCTGCTGCGAAGCCTGGAATCGCCGGTGCGAACGGCGAAGACCTTTATCTATCCCCGCAACGAGGTCGCTCACGTTGAGGCGCTCGCCTCGATCGGCATCGAAGGATATCGACTGGCGCCGCCGCCTAGGTCGCGCGCCGTTTCCCTCCTCTCCGAACTGAACGTCTTTGCAGGAGCCGACCGCGATTCCCCGGCCGCCGGCGCCCCGAGGCGCATCCCCGCGGGGCGCTTCATCAACTTGCGCAGCGGCCCCAGGCGCCTGGTGCCGACGCAGGTCAGCAGTCTCCGCGGGGCACGGATGCTTCAGGATTCCGAACAACGTGGAGGCGTGGTCCACTATTGGGCGCACCCGGAGAATTTCGCGAGCGCACCCTCGACATTGCATCTCCTGCATAAGATCCTGGAGCGGGTGGCGCGGCTGCGTGACGCGGGGCGTTGCGAGGTGCTTACGCAAATCGGCTATTGCCGGTCGAACCGGACGGCCCCGCCGCAGGCGGGGGGCTGATCCGTCAAAACATGTGCTCGCCGCCGTTGATGGAGAGGGTCGAGCCGGTGATGTAGCCCGCTTGGTCGCTGCATAGGAAAAGGACCGCCCTGGCGATCTCCTCCGGGCGGGCGAGCCGGCCCACCGGAATTCGGGCCGCGGCTTCGGCGGGCGCCATATCGCCCTCCACATGGCCCATGGCCAGCATGTTGACCGTTATTCCAGCGCGGCCACCTTCCAGGGCAAGAGCCTTTGTGAAGCCATGAACCCCGGATTGGGCGGCGCTGTCGCTGACTCCGCCGCTACGGCCGCGCTGGCCGTCGAGTGTTCCGAAATTGACGATGCGGCCGAAGGCCCGCTCCGCCATGCTCGTCCAGACCGCCCGCGCCATGTTGAAGAAATTGCCCAGACTCGAATCCACTGCCTCTGCCCAGGCCGCCCGGGACGTGGTTGCGAAAGATGCGTTGCTGGCGATCCCACCCTTGTTCACCAGCACGGCAATGGGTCCCACCTGCGCCTCGATGGCCGCGACCTCTGCGAGGCAGGATTCAAGGTCACGGAGGTCCATTGGTTTCGCGAGGATCCGGGGAGTTGCCTCCAGCGCCGGGATGGTGCCGGACTCGGGCGCATTGCAGACGACGACCGTGAAGCCCTGATCGACCAGCGCGACCGCGCAGGCCGAGCCGACCGGTGAGGTGGCTTCGGTTACGATCGCGACACGCCTCATGCCCGCTCCCTTTCCTCCCGTGGGCCTGTGGACGGGAGGGCTACGCTCTTTATATAGCCGTGTCGCGGCAATGTCGCCTGCAAGAGATGGCGGCGGGCCCTCCACCTGAGAGTTCCGAATGATCCCTTACATCGTCCTGTTTGCCATGTTCGCGCTCGGATCGTTGGATGACAGCGCCCGCCGCAGGGTGTTGCGGCGGATCGCGGCCTTTTGCCTGATGCTGATGATCGGCTTGCGGTTCGAGGTGGGCGCCGACTGGAACGGTTACGTCCGCATATTCGAGGATATTCGAAGGGTCGGGCTCCTGTCGGCGGTGACAAGGGGGGATCCGGGTTTTTACGGCCTGAACTGGCTGGTCCATCAGGCGGGATTGGGATTCTGGGCCGTCAACCTCGTCTGCGCGATCATCTTTACGCTGGGTCTGGTTCGCTTTGTGGAGCGTCAGCCGAATCCGTGGCTGGCGATCGTGATCTCGATCCCGGTCTTGTCCCTGATCGTCGCGATGAGCGGCACACGTCAGGCCACGGCGATTGGGTTTGTCCTTTTCGCGTTAGGCGCCTTCGCCGAAGGTCGCATGCTGCGCTTCTTGGTCTTCGTCGGCGTGGGAACGATGTTCCACGCCAGCGCGATCCTGATGTTGCCGGTCGCCGCTTTGTCGTACACGAAGAACCGCCTTCAGGCAGGGCTTGTGATCGCCGTGGGGTTCGCACTGGTGGAATTCTTGCTTACCAGCCAGTTTGATGTCTACGTCGCTCGCTACACCGGCGGGGATCCTGGCTCTCAAGGTGCGATATTCCGGCTGGCGATGAACTTCATACCCGGAGTGCTGTTTTTGCTCGCCTCCCGCCGGTATCGTGTCGAAGAGCACGAGCGGCTTTTGTGGCGCAACATTTCCTTTCTGGCCGTCGCCAGCCTGTTCCTGCTGCCCCTGGTGCCATCGTCGACCGCGCTGGACCGGGTCGCCTTTTACGTGATCCCCCTCCAGATCTTCGTGCTGTCCCGTGTCCCCTATGTGTTTGGAGGGACCGCCCAGGCACAGTTCCTGATCAAGCTCGCGGTGATCGCGTTCTCCGCGACGGTGCTGATGGTTTTTCTCCTCGCCTCTAACCACGGCGAGTATTGGCTCCCATACCAATTTTACCCGCTTGCGGAGCCGTCCCTTGAGGATGCGCCCAATTGACCTCTTCTAGGCGGCTTCAGTCGAGCCAGGAGCCGGCAGTCGCTCCCGGACCTGACGAGCGGACACCATTTCGTCGAAATACTCCGTGCCCTTGATCAGGTCACGCCTCACGACGAAGTTCGCGCCGACGAGCACTGCATCATCAACGCGGATGCTGCCGAGGAGCTTGGCGCCGGTGCCGAGGATACAGTCGTCCCCGACCACCGGCATCGCATTTCGTAACATGTCCGGACGGGATTTGCCCAGCGTCACGCCGTTGTAAATTTTGCAATTGGCGCCAATCACAACCGACGCGCCGATGGTGATGTTGTAGCCATGCATCAGCCGCAAGCCGGGGCCATAAGTCGCCCAGGGGCTGATATCGACGGCGTATTTTCTTTTCTGCCGGAAATAAAGGATCATCGCCAGCCACTTGACCCTGCGCCGGATCAGGGCCTGAATCAGCCGGATCTGAACCACGACGCGAAAATCGCGATCGAGCCAGGCGCGCGCGAACGCCTTTGCCAGGGAGCCGCGCGGTGCCCGGCTCAAGTCGCGCAGCAGGTAGGCCGACAGGTCCGCCCGCACCAGTTGCCGGAAACCAGCCGCCGACGGCGAGGCGGCCACGCCGTTCACGTCATCATATCCCAGGCGAGCGCCGTGCCGCGGGCGATCGGGCGGGCGGCGCACTTGCCGAGCACCTCGCCGAAATGCTTCGGTGGGAGGCCGTATCCCGGCCGGATCGAGCGCACATTGTCGCGCGTGAGCGGCTCGCCGGCAGCAATGTCGCGAACGACGTAGAGCGAACGGCGGAACACCATCGATCCCTTTTCGGACCCGCACAGATCGTATCCGATGCGGCCGAGCGCCCGCCAGGCGCGCTTGCAGTCGGTGACCAGCGATGTGAATTCCTCGGGCTCGAGACTGAACGCCGCATCGGGCCCGCCGTCGGCGCGGCGGAGGGTGAAATGCTTTTCGATCACGCTGCCGCCCAAGGCAATCGACGCTACCGACACCGCCGAGCCATGAGTGTGGTCGGAAAGACCCGACACGCATCCGAAAGCGTCCCCCAAATGCGGCACGGTGCGGATGTTCGAATCCTCGTCCGGCGCCGGATAGGAGCTGACGCAATGGAGAAGGATAAGCTCCTCGCAGCCATTCTCCCGCGCAGTCCGGACCGCATCGTTGATTTCGCCGAGATTCGACATGCCGGTCGAGATGATCATTGGCTTACCCAGCCTTGCTGTATAGGCGATCAGCGGCAGGTCCACCGCCTCGAACGAGGCGATCTTGAAGGCAGGTGCGCCCAGCGAGTCCAGCAGATCGACCGCGCCCTCGTCGAATGGGGAAGAGAACATGGTGACGCTGAGTTCCCGGGCGCGGGCGAACAGCGTCTCGTGCCACTCGAACGGCGTGTGCGCTTCCTGGTACAGGTCGTAGAGCGTGCGGCCGTCCCACAAGCCCCCCTCGATCCGGAATTCCGGTCCGTCGTGGTCGATGGTCAGCGTGTCCGCCGTATAGGTCTGGATCTTGATCGCGTCGGCGCCGGTCGCCGCGGCGGCGTCGAGCAGCTGCAGCGCCCTATCGAGACTGCCATTATGATTCCCGGACAGCTCGCCGATCACATAAGGTTCGTGATCGCGCCCGATCTGGCGTCCGGCAATGGTGACGGTTGGGAACACCTGGGGAGGCTCCGCTTGTTGGGTTGTGCCGATCCTAGCTCAGTCATGGCCCGGTTGGAAATGCGCTGTCAGGCGGCGGCCGGTGCATCCGCTTCCATGCCCGAACGGTCGGCGCCGACCGGGTTTCCGTCGGCGAGGCCCTGGACCTCGAGCTCGGGTGCGACATGGCGGACGATGAGGTCGCGCAGCTCCTCGATCTTCAAAAAATGCTCGTTGGAGCCGCTATTGTAGCAGAAGCCCGGCGCGACCATGCGGCCGCCCAGCTGCTGGAGATAATCCTGCATCGGGATCGGCCCGGCGCTCGGCAGGATCGCGTAATAATCGCCGATATCGATCGTGTTCAGGCTGTCGCTTTCGGTGATCATTTCTTCGTGAATCTTCTCGCCAGGACGAATACCGACGATCGGGGTCTCGCACTCGGGCCCGACCGCTTTGGCAACGTCGCCGATCCGATAGCTCGGGATTTTGGGCACGAAGATCTCCCCGCCCATCGCATTCTCCAGCGCCCACAGAACCATGTCCACGCCTTCCTGCAGCGTGATGTTGAAGCGGGTCATCGCCTCGTGGGTGATCGGCAGCACGCCCTTCGAACGGTTGGCGAGGAAGAAGGGGATGACGGAGCCGCGGCTGCCCATCACATTGCCGTAGCGTACGACCGAGAAGCGCAGGTCCCGGTGGCCGGCGATGTTGTTGGCGGCGATGAACAGCTTGTCCGAGCAGAGCTTGGTCGCCCCGTAAAGATTGATCGGCGCGGCAGCCTTGTCGGTCGACAGGGCGACGACGCGGTGGACACCCGTGTCGAGGCACGCCTCGATCAGGTTCTGCGCACCGATGACGTTGGTCTTGATGCACTCGAACGGGTTGTACTCGGCCGCCGGAACCTGCTTGAGCGCCGCCGCGTGAATGACGATGTCGATCCGCTCGAGCGCCCGCCGCAGCCGGTCGGCATCACGTACGTCCCCGATAAAATAGCGGATCGGACCCTGCGCAGGGAATTTCTGCGCCATTTCATACTGCTTCAGCTCGTCGCGCGAGTAGATCACCAGACGAGCTACGTCAGGAAAACGCTCCAACACGGTCCTCACGAAGGCCCGGCCGAAGGAGCCGGTCCCACCGGTCACGAGGATGGACTTACCTGAAAGCATGTCGAGCGGTCTTCTTCCTAAAGGTCATGTTGGGAGAGCAGGCGGAGTGCCTTTGCGTTCAAGATAGACCCGAACGCCTTACCTCGGCCGCACATACACAGCGGCCGCTCGCAAGGCTAGATCAAGCGCGCTTCTCGTGGCGGCAGCCCCGGGGACCACACTGCATCAGGCCTGCCAGCCCGGCTCCTCGATGTTCCGCACATATCGGCGATACCCATCGCCGTCGGCGGCGTAAGCGCAGACAAAACCGGCGGCCTCAAAAATGCGGCGGGAACCGACATTGCTCTCGTGCACCGCCGCTTCGAGCCGAGCCTCTCCCCACTGGTTCTGCCAGTGCCGACAGGCGGCCGCCAGCACCGCTCTGCCCGTGCCGCGGCCGCGGGAGCCGGGAGCGACGTTGATGCTGACCTCGTGCGCGCGCCCCCACTCCAGTTGATCGAAGCGGACCATGCCAACGGATACGCCCCCCCGCTCCGCGATGAACAAATGGCGTGTGTCGCTGCCGAGCGCGCGTTCGAACCAGGCGGCGTGATCCGGCCAAGTGATCGCTGCGCCGTCCTTCGAGAAGTGACGAGTCGCGGGGTCGTTACGCCACAGCCAGAGCATCTGTGAATGCTCGGGCGCTGCGGGGAGAATGTCGATGGCCCCTTCCGACCGAGTACCGCCATGATCAAGCATCAGATCCACGGCCCGCGCGGTCCCTTTGCCATCAACCAGGGCGGCGGCGGCGGCCGACATGCCAAGGCGCTCGCGACCGTCGTGCGCGAGCGCTGCTATGAGGTCCTGTAGGTTCGATGGTTCCCCGATCCAGGTTGCGCCGACCTTCATCAACTGCCTAGCCACCTCGCGCTGGTTCTCGGCGAGGATCAGCGCCACCGTCGGCAACCCCAAGCAGCAGCGCTCCCAGCTGGTTGAGCCGGCAGCGCCGACGGCGAGATCCGCCTCTCGCATCAACGGTGCCATCCGCTCGGTATCGACGTGAAGGCGAACTCGGGGGTTCTCGGCGGCGAGAGCCTGAAGAGCCTTCAGACTGTCAGCCGATCCGCCGATCACGACTTCGACCGATGCGTACCGAACGGCAGCGAGCGCCGCCCGCGCCGCCGGCAGGGTGTAGCCGCCGACATCAGAGGCGCCGAGGGAGATTAAGATGCTTCGAACCGCAACCGCCTCTTGGCGCCGCGCCAAGGAACGCGGCCGCTCGCGGTGGAATTCGGGGCGGAGCAGGGCGTAGAGCGGCCCGAGCAACAGTCGCGCGACACCGCCAACGAGCCGCGAATAGTCGGCAGGCTCTCGCCCGGGTGTCTGGTCGAGAAGAAGGTCGGCTGCATGCCAACGGTTTGCAAAATCGTCGAGCACTGCAAGGCGGCGCACGTGAGGACGCACCGCTTCCTGCCACGTTCGGGCAAGCAGGTAATGATCAACAACCAGCCAATCCACGGCGCCGCCTAGCGCATCGGCGGTCGCAGAGGCGTCCTGGTGCTGAGCGCCTTGGCTCAGCGCCTGCTCTTCCCAATCGAGCCCCTCGCGTCTCAACTCCGGATGCGGAGCGATCCGGGCCAGCTCATGCCCTGCCTCCGCCAGCCGCGCCTGCAAACCATCGGGAAGCGCCGCGGAAATGAACCGGGTCTCGCAGCCGCGCCGTTTCAGCTCATCCGCGAGGGTCATGCATCGCCTAGCATGACCGCTACCCATCACCGCCGTCGCGTCAAGTCGGAATGCAACCCGCATCGAATTGTTCGTTTCACACTCTGCCGTGGCGTTGAACTTCGCCGACCTTCCTTGTAGAGGGGGCGGCCCACCGATCAATGGCGCAGAAGGACAAGCCCGAATTTCGATGATCTTGGCGGTGCTCCAGGCGAGAATGTCCTCAACGCGCCTGCCCGGCAAGGTGCTGCTGCCGCTGGCGGGCGCGCCGATGCTCGCTCGCCAGATGGAGCGCATCCGCCGCGCCCGCCGTATCGACCGGCTGATGGTCGCGACCAGCTCTTGTGCGGATGACGACGCCGTTCAGGGACTGAAGATTGGCCGCTAGCTGATCGCTCCGGTTGCGCGAGATATACTCGTCGCCGAACTTGCCGGCCCAGAAGGCCTCCTGTTCGGTCTTGAATCGGTCTTGCTCGGGCATGTCTACCCGGCCCGGCTGTTAGGAACGGCGAGGGTTGGCGCTATGACTACGATCAGACTCACTCCGACTTCTCCGCCCTTTGCTTCGCCACCTTCTTCAGCCGCTCTTTCCAGCGCTTCTCGTTCTCGTCCGCGCCTAGTTCGCGGGCCGCTTCCTTGAACTTGTCGGATTGACTCTTGCTGGTCTGGCTATTCTGTTCGGCCAATGTCACGCCTCCATGTATTCGCTGACGAGTCCGGCACATTTGATTTTCGTCGTGGCCCTAACATAAGCCGATTTTTCATCGTTTGCACGTTACGATGCCAAGCTGTGATGTGGCGACGAAACTGCTCAGCCTGCGGCGCCAGCCCGTCTCCCGCAAATGCCCGTCGCCGTCGGGCCCGAGGAGGTCGCACGGATCATGAAAGATCAGGCCGTGGACATGTTGCTGACCGGGCTGATCCAGCGAGCGCTCCAGCGAGGAGCGCATCTCCCCCGCGGCCGCATTGCCGACAGCGCCTGATGCGGCGAACTTCCGAGTCTTGGTGAAAACCGGAACAGATGTGCGCGGGGGAAGCAGCCGGACCAAGGACCGCCTCGCTATTAGCGTAGAGGGGCGCAGTGTTCGAGCATCGCCACTCAGCCTCCGCCAGGATCGCGGCGGCCTCCTCTTCGGCAACAGGCCTGCGGCATTGGTGATGCCATAGTCCATCCCCAACTGGACCGTGCCAAGTCCAAGGCAGGCGAGCTCTTCCCTCACCGTGCCAACTTCACGCAGGTCGCTTGCGAGCGACGATCCACATGTTGGAGGACAGGTTGTTCTGGACCAGGAAGTCCTGGAACGGCTGGCCCAAGAGATCCCAGTCCTCCACCAGCAGCTTCTTAAGGAAGGGCTGGTTCGAGGCGTCATAGGCGCCGGACAGGATTTGGGTCCGCACGAGCTCGGCGTCGAGCTTGCCCGGGGTGAAGCTTTCGAGCGTCTCGAAGCCGCTGCGCTCGATCAACGACGACAGCGAAGCGGGGTTGAAATAATTGAGATGTTCGTGGTCAACCGTGTTGCTGAGCGGCCCCAGCGTCTCGACGTCGAAGCCTTTGCCGTTGGGGCAGGCGATGACGAGGATACCGCCCGGCCGGAGCAGCTTGCCCATGTCCGCGATGAACGAGGCGGGATCGAACAGATGCTCGATCACCTCAAAGTTCGCAGCCACATCGAACAGCTGATCTTCGCCGAGCCGAATCTCTTCGACCGGACTCTCGATCACGCCCCGCTTGCGGCAGGTCTCGGCCAAGTCGGGCGTGGGTTCGACCGCCACGACCCGCTTAAACACGTCGCGCGAATTCACCTCTGCACAGAAGGTGCCGAAGCCGGCGCCGATCTCGATCAGCGCGTTAGTCGGCACATTGTAGCGGTCGCAGATTTCGAGAAGACGGTCGACGCGTGGCACGAAGATCTTGGCGCGGCGCGCTGCTTCGGAAGCGGGGAAGACGAACTCGTTCCAATATGCATAGTTGGGTGACCCCCTGTAGAACCAGGCCAGCACGTCGGCCGAGGGACGGGGGTTAATGTAAAGCGTCGCGCACTCTTGGCATTCATCATAGCGCAGGCTATTCTTCTCGTAGCGGAAGCGCGGCTTGTCGGCGTCGCAGGCGGGGCAGCGCACCAGCACGAACTCCGCTACCCGCGACAACATTCGGCCGACGTCCGTCAGGGTGGCGATGCGAGCTCGGTCCATCCTCGGCCGGCCGGATCTCCTGCTCGGTCAGGGTCTGCGGTGCCTGTGCGTTCACGTCAACGATCCTTCTTGTACTTTTCCTGCGCGGCTAGCGGCAGGTGAACGGGGCCGTAATAGGATGGCGTGCCCCAGATATTGTCCTTGAACCACTCGCCATTCTCTATCCACCAGACTCGCGGATCGCGAAAAGTGTCGGCGGTGACCCAGAATTCATCCTCGCTCATATCGACATAATCGAGCCAGTAATAGAGGTCCTGGCTGATGACGTGGTCATATTTGCGGACGATCTCAACGCCTTGCTCACGGGTCATATAACCCGTGCGGATGTCCTTGCTGGCGTGGTCCGAGCCGCGGCCATAGCCGAACTTGATGAATTTCAGCAGGTCGTGCGCGCCGTTCTCGTAGCGGTCGTCTAGGTTGGAGCCGGTCCGGTAGGTCCGCTCAAACGGACGCTCCGACGGCTTCCAGCCGTAAAGCTCTTGCATCATCTTCGCGTGGGTGTTCGGATCCCACTTGAAGAAATTGCCGATGTATAGCCCGCGCACGCCGACCTCGAGGATCTCGGCGTCGCTCGGATATTTGGCCCAGGCGAGGTCCTTCTCCGTCAGCGGATCGCGCGGGTCGTTCAACATGTCGTGCCATTCGAAGCCGCGTAGGGCATGCTCGTGGCGGCTTCTGGCGCTGAACTCCACGAAATCGTCCGGACCGTACATGCCGGAAATGTCCCAGAGCGTTTCGCCCCAGAACATCAGCGGGATCTTGAAGCGCACCGCGACCTGGATCGGGAACGTCATGATGCCACAATGGGCGTGCCAGTTCATGTCCCCCATCTTGCGGAAGCAGATGCGGTTGAGTTTCTTCAACACCTCCACGCTGGGGCCCATCACGATGTGATCGGCATTGAACACGTGCCGCATCCGGTCGCGGTTATAGTCTCCTTCGGGGAGGTAGTTGTTGCCGTGGTAGGTAACGAGGAGCGGCTTAAGCCCATATTCGGCCGCGACCACGTGGGTCTGGAAGTAGCTGTCCTTGCCACCGCTGACCGGCACGATGCAATCGTATTCGGAGGTGGAGTTCGCGCGGATCTCTTCGATTACCTCCTCGAACTTGCGCTTACGCTCCGCCCAGAATTCCGGCGTGAGCTGCTGGAATTCCTCCTCGGTCCGGCACGCCCCGCAGACTCCCTCGTCATCGAGCAAGAGGTTGACCGCTATGAGCGGGTACGTGCATCGCGTGCAGTATGTCATCGATCTGCGAGTCATGAGACCTTGCTAAAGTTGCGCCCTCAGACGGCGAAAAGATCGGGGGAACGTACGTCCAAGCCCTTCTCTGTCAAATGTTTTTTGGCGAGGTAGACGCTCTGGTCGCTGTAGTGGAAGATATTGGCGGCGGCCACAGCATCCGCCCCGGTGTCCGCCAGCCCTTCGGCCAGGTGATCCCAGGTTCCGACACCACCACAGGCGATGACAGGAATGTTCACGCTGTCCACTACTTGCCCGACGACCTCCATGTCGTAGCCGTTCTTCATGCCGTCACGGTCGATCGAGTTCAGAAACACCTCGCCTGCCCCACGATCTTCGACGTGGCGCGCCCAGGCGTCGGGCGTGTGCTCGGTGGGTTCCTTGCCCCAATTCTTCATGACCAGCTTGCGGCCCTCGACTTGCTTGAAGTCGATCGAAACCACGACGGCCTGCGAGCCGAACTCCTTGGCGGCGGCTTCGACGAATCCAATTTCCTCGAGCGGCTTGGTGTTGATGCAGACCTTGTCGGCGCCCAGCGAAAGCCGCCGCTCGATGTCCTGCAACGTCCGGATCCGGCCGCCGACTGTGATGGGCATGAAAGCGTTCCGCGAAACGTCCTCGATGATCTCGAAAACGGTGCCGCGGTTTGGGTTGCCGAGGTCGTCGCGCTTTAGGTCGTAGGTGTCGTCCCGACTAATGTCGAGGTAGATGAGCTCGTCCGATGCCCACTCGCTCAGCCGCTTGACCGACGTGATTGGGTTGCCGAGCTGCTGCCATTTGCGAAACTGCTTGCTCTGGACGATCCAGCCGTTGCGAAGCAGCAGCACGGGTATCAGGCGCCGCTTCTTCACGCGACGTTCCGACCGATCTCGAGGAAATTGCGCGCCAGGCGGATACCGGCCCGTTGGCTCTTCTCGGGGTGGAATTGCACCCCCATGACATTGTCCTTGGCGATCGCCGCCGCGAATTCGTTTCCAAAGCTGGTCGTTGCCAGCACCGTATCTGGATCGGTGGGGTGAAAGGCATAGCTGTGCACGTAGTAGAAGTCTGGCGCTTCGCCCAACCCTGCCAGGAGCGGGTGGGCGCCAAGCAATGCCAGGTCATTCCAGCCGATGTGCGGCAGGGGCAACCCGGCGGTGTCGAGACGGTCGACGAATCCGGGAATCCACCCGAGCCCGTCGAATTCGCCGAACTCGTGCCCCTTGTTGGCAAGGACCTGCATGCCGACACAGACGCCAAGAAACGGCTTCCCGGCGCCAAACACCTGCTCGGTCAGCGCCTCCATCGGGATAAGCTCGCGGATGCGCCGCATGGCCGACCCAAAAGCGCCGACGCCTGGCAGGACGATGTGCGTTGCATCCTGCATGGCAGACGGATCGTTCGACACGACGGTTTCCCCAAGCGCCGAGAACAGGTTGAACACCGACTTCAAGTTGCCCGATCCGTAATCGAGCACGCAAACCTTGGTCTCGCTTTGGACGATGTCGGTCACGACGCCCTCACCACTTGCCTGACCGCCTCGACCACGCGGTCCTGATTAGCCTCGCTCAGCCCGTAGTAAAGCGGGATGCTGATCGCCTCGGCGTAATAGCGCTCTGCCTCCGGACAATGCCCGGGCCTGAAGCCCAGCCGCCGGTAGTGAGGCTGAAGGTAGACAGGCATGTAGTGCAGGTTCACCCCAATCCCGTCCTCTCGAAGCCGATCGTACGCGGCACGGTGGTCAAGCCAGTTCGACGGGGACTCGAGCCGGACGATGTACAAATGGTAACTGGAACGGCCCTCAGGCGCCTGCCATGGGGCGGTCAGGCGCTCGCCAGCGAAAGAGCGATCATATCGCGCAGCAAGCTCGCGCCGACGGGCGACAAACGCGTCGAGGCGGTTCATCTGGCTGATCCCCAGCGCCGCCTGAATCTCGGTCATCCGGTAATTGAAGCCCAGTGCGATCTGCTCGTAGTACCAGCCGCCGTCCGGCTCGCGTTCCATCTCCGATGGATCGCGCGTTATCCCATGGCTGCGAAACAGCCTCATCGCAGCGGCAAGTTTGGGAGAATTGGTCGTCGCCAGCCCGCCTTCGGCGGTGGTGATGATCTTCACAGGGTGGAAGCTGAACACCGCGATATCGCTGTAGTGGCAGGAGCCGACCGGCTCGTCGCGATACGTCGCACCGACTGCGTGCGAAGCATCCTCGATAATCGCGAACCCGTAGCGCTGACCCAGCGCATGGATCTCTGCCATGGCGCAGGATTGCCCGGCCATGTGGACAGGGATGACGGCCTTGGGCAGGCGTCCGGCACGTTCGGCCGCGGCAAGCTTTTCCCCCAGCCGGTCGACCGACATGTTGAACGTGGCCGGATCGATGTCGACGAAATCGACCTCCGCATCGCAGTAGAGGGCGCAGTTGGCGCTGGCGACGAAGGTGATCGGGCTGGTCCAGACCAGATCCCCCTTGCCGACCCCGAGTGCCAGGCAGGCGATGTGGAGGGCGCTGGTGGCGCTGTTCACTGCGACCGCATGCAGGGCGCCGCAGTATTCAGCGAAAGCCTGCTCGAACCTCGGGACCGCCGGCCCCTGGGTAAGGAAATCGGATTTCAGCACCTCCACGACCGCGTCGATGTCGGCTTGGGAGATGGACTGGCGGCCGTACGGGATCATCAGATAAAGTGGGTTGGGTCGACGTGCTTGGTGATTAAGGAGCGCAGCTCTTCGACGGTCAGGAAGTGATCATTCGTGCCGCTGTTGTAGGCAAATCCCGGTGCGACCGGCGTGCCTTGGCGCACCTTTAGGTACTCGACCGGCGAATGCTCGCCAGTGGTCGGGAGGATTGCGTAGTACTGCCCCAGGTCGACAGTGTTCAGGCTATCGCTGGTGGTGATCATTTCCTCGTGGATCTTCTCACCGGGGCGAATGCCGACGATCGTAGTCTTGCACTCGGGCGCAACCGCCTCTGCGACATCGACGATTCGATAGCTCGGGATCCTGGGAACGAAGATTTCGCCCCCGAGCGCGTTCTCGACGGCCCACAGCACCATTCGCACACCCTCTTCGAGCGTGATGTTGAAACGGGTCATTTCCGGATCGGTGATCGGAAACATGCCCGTGCCCCGCTGCGCCAGGAAATATGGGATCACCGACCCGCGGCTGCCCATGACGTTCCCGTAGCGGACGACGGAGAAGCGAAGGTTGCGCAGTCCCCTAATGTTGTTTGCCGCGGTGAACAGCTTGTCAGAGCACAGCTTGGTGGCTCCATACAGGTTGATCGGGGCGGCAGCCTTGTCCGTCGACAGCGCGACCACGTTGGTGACTTCGCTGTCGAGCACCGATTCGATCACGTGCTGGGCACCGAGCACGTTGGTCTTGATGCATTCGAATGGATTGTAGTCCGTGGCTGGCACGTGCTTGAGTGCCGCGGCGTGAATAACCGTGTCGATGCCCTCAAGCGCGCGGCGCAACCGGTCCGGATCTCGAATATCGCCGAGGAAGTACCGCACGGCTGGGTACTGTTCGGGTGAGAAGCGCTGAGCCATTTCGAACTGCTTGAGCTCGTCACGCGAGTAGACGACAAGGCGGCTTACGTCCGGGTACCTGCGCAGTACTTCGCCGACGAACGCCTGGCCGAACGAGCCGGTCCCGCCCGTAATGAAAATGGACTTCCCAGAAAGCATAACCAGGTGTTTTCCTAGTGCAACGCAGCCATATCGCCGGCCACGACCTCTTCGAAGGGGCCGTCGGCGACAATTGCGCCGTCGTCAATCCGGACGATGCGGTCACAGCCGCTGACGGTCGTCAGACGATGGGCGATCATCAGAACCGTGATGTCCGGCCCCAAGGCAGCGACGGCCGCCATGACCGAGGCCTCGGTTTCGTTGTCGAGCGCGCTGGTAGCTTCGTCAAAGACCAACACGTTGGCATTCTTGTACAATGCCCGCGCTATGCCGATGCGCTGTCGTTGCCCGCCGGACAAGCGAATGCCGCGTTCGCCTACGCTGGTGTGATACCCGTCCGGCAGTCCGTCGACGAAATCGTCGATTCGTGCGCTCCGCGCTGCCCGGCGCACGCGCCCCATGTCAATCTGTTCGTCACGGCAGCCGAAGGCGATGTTCGAGGCGATCGAGCTGTCGGTCAGGTAGATGTGCTGCGGAACATGCGCGATCTGCGCCTGCCAGTTTGCCCGGTTGGCATCCGTGAGCGCATCGCCGTCAATCCGGATCTCGCCTTCGCTGGGCTCGAGCAAGCCCATGATGATGTCGATCAGCGTGCTCTTGCCGCTGCCGGTCCGCCCAACGAAGCCGATCTTCTGACCCTTGCGGATGAGCAGGTCGACGTTCTTGACCGCGGCAACGCCGTCCCCGTAGCGGAACAGCAGGCCACCGAGCACGATATCCCGGCGCCATGGGACGACCTCACCGGTAGGCGCAACGGTGCGCGATACCGGCGCGGTAATCAGCCCCGCCACATCGCCCATGATGTGGCGGTAGCCTGCAAACTGGCTCCATCCAACATAAGCAACCTGCAGCAGCGGCAACAGCCGCTGGGCGCCAAGTGCCAGCGCGCCGAGCACCGGGATCGCGGCGATCAGCCCGCCAGGCTGGAGGCTCATGTAGTAAGCCAATCCCGCCAGCAGGATGATGCCGGCACCCTCGACCACGAACCGCGGGGCGGCGCCGATGAACGCGTGCGTTGCCTGGGCCCCGCGGTATTCGCGATCGAGTTCGCGGAACTTGGCCTCGAATATGTGGTGGGAGCGGTCGATGACGATGTCGCGGATGCCGCCCAGCCCTTCCTGGACTAGCTTGACGCGCCCGGTGCGGCGGGTCGCCATTGTATGGCCCGCCTCATGAAGGCGCCCTCGCCACGCGAGGCTGACCGCCACGTAGATCAGGGCCATGCTGAATGAGGCAGTCGTCGCCACCAGGGGGTCGACGGCGAACAGCAGTGCGATGATGAAGCTCGCGATTACCGTCGAGGTGACGGCATGCATCAGCGGCAGGAATACACCCGAGACGACCACGTCGACCTTCTCGATCCCGGCGATAAGCTCGCTGGTGTTGCGCTGAACGTAGTAGCTGTAAGGCTGGCGCAGCAGGCGCTTGTAAATGAGTGTCGAAACGTCATGGCCCAGGCCGAACACCAGCCGCTGGCTGAGATGGGTCAGCGTCAGCCGGATGGCGGCGGACGTCACGGCTAGGACCGCCAATGATATGGCAGCGATTCTGGTCAGGTTGTCGCTAGCGTCCAAACCTAGCGCGGCTACTGCTTGCCCAAGCCGCGGGATCGTATCGAGCGCGGAGGGATCGGCGGCAAGGGCCAGAAAGGGGATCACCGCGCCAATCGTTAGCAATTCGACGAACGCGCCCAACAGCATGAGCAACATGGTCGCCGCAAATTGTCGCCGCCGGGCCGGCGAGGTTACGCGAAGCACCGCTCGCCACGCTGCAAGCGCTTCGGCTGGCTGCCGGGACGCGGCACCATTCACTGCCCGAACTCCTTCTTATGCTACCGCTCTCGAAGCTTCGGCCGGGCGACCAGCGCTCCGGAATCCTGTTCGCCAGGGCGCCGCGCTCTTAGAACGACCACCGCCGTCCGGCAACCCGCATCGTCGTAGCCAACCCCTTGTTCGCAATAGGCTTGTGGTGGACCTATCACCTGGTCTACCGCGCGCACCGATGACAACGATCTATCTTCCCGTCGAAATTAGCCGACGCGAGATCGTCTCGCGCGCATTTCTTGCAACCCAACTGGCGGCTGATGGTCACGACGTCTTCGTGTTCGGCTCGGACTTTTTCGACCGGGGGGAATGGCCCGGTCCCGGGATCTACATCGGCAAGAACGTTTTCCGCGATAACGTTCCGCACGACCTGACCTTTTACAACCGCATGAAGGCCGCGGGCATTCGGGTCTGGCACCACGACGAAGAAGGCGGGCTGTACTTCGGCGAGGGCCCCGAACAGTGGGCTGGCGAGCTAGCCAGCCGGGTCGATGCGCGTTGCCTTGGCTCTGACGATAAGGTTCTGACCTGGGGCGATTACCAGGCGCGACATTTCGAGAGCACAGGGACCCAAGCGGGGGTCCATGTCATCGGCTCGGTCAACTTCGAGATCTACCAGCCCAAGTACGCCTCCTGCTTCGAGGAGTACGACGAAGCACAGACCGGTGGCTTGTCGGATTACGTGCTGGTGAACACCCGCTTCGGGCTGGTCAACGGCTACAACGAGTCTGGCAAGCATGTGCTGGACGCAGTCCCCACCCACTTCGACCGGCGTACGACGATAAACGTCTATCTCGAGGAAGGGGTGATCCTCTATTCGATGCTCCAGGCGGTCGCCGAGCTTGCCTTTCGGTCACCACAGACGGTTATATGCATTCGTCCTCACCCGAGCGAAGACCCGGACTTCTATGCGCGTCTAGTTGAAAAACTCCCGAATGTCCGCATGGCGGACAGCGGGGATGTCGGCTCCTGGATCCGCCGGTCCCGGTGCGTGTTTCAAAACGGCTGCACCACCGCAATCCAGGCAGATATCGCTGGCAAGGCGGTGGTGACTTACTTGCCGCCGGGTGCCACGGGCGCCGGAACGGTTGCCATTCCAAACGAAGTCGGGACGATCGTCACCAGCCCAGAGGAAGCTATCGTCGCGCTGGAGCTGCCCCGCGCCAATCAGTCGGGCAGATGGCCGCTGGCCATCTCGCGCCTGGACACGATCGACCGTGTCAGCGCCCTGGTGCGCGATGAAGGGTTCGCCGGTCCACCCGCATCGGAAGCAGCCTTGCGCATGGCGGTGCGCCAGCACACCCGCGACGCCTTGCGCCGCCTGGCTTATTTCGCGTTTCCCGAAACGCTGGAGGCCGCCAAGCGGAGGGAGCGCTGCTTTGACCTTCCTCTATTCGGCAAGTTTCCCGACTTTACCGCCCTCGCCCAGCGATATTGGGCCCGTTCGGTGCGAGTGCGGCAATACTCCAAGCATTGCTGGCGGGTGAGCCCGGAGTGACGATAGGCCTTCCGGCATTCAAGAGACGGCCTCAATCAATGAGCTCTTCACAACCTCAGGCCCACTCAGCGCCTAGAGGCTCCGCAACTCCCGCAATCGATCTTCACGCTGGCGCCGAACCTCACCAAATCGGTCGCTGTGTCGATGTGCTTGGTCGACATTCCGACCCCATAGGGCAGGGCGGAACGATTGGTGAACGGACTCAATTAAAGCCGATGTCTGCTTTCGACCCAATGCAGACATTAGTCGAAAGCATATCCAAACATCGAATATTGCTGGACTTCATCGACCTGCGCGCTTCGGTCCCTGTCGACGGCCTTGCTCAGCGTTTGCTGCAGCCCGCACTATCGGGGCTTAATCGCCTTCGATCCAAAGGTTGAACAGCTAAACATCAACTTCCATTGGTCCGGCATCAAAAGCGTATCCGGATAATCCTTGTCACCTTTTTGCAGGAGCGGCGGGACGGGATGGTGGTTGCTGAAGGCCTGCGGTTCTTCCGTAAGGCAGTACCGCGCCAGCTTGTGACGATAGGCCAGTGGGTTTTCACGGACATTGTAAGTAGCGCAGGTGGGCTTATCGGGGTGCGTCAACAGTGCTGTTGGATCAGCGCCGAAGTTGTCTTTGAAGAACTCAACCGTGAAGGCGTTAAGCGAGAACAGGTCAAACAGCTCATTTGAATGAGTGATGACCAGAGCCGCGCCGGGGCGAAGCACGCGCTGCGTCTCACTGTAAAACAGATCGCCTTCGGCGTCGGTGAAATAAGCCGCTACGTTAAGGCAAAGCAATAGATCAACGGAACGGTCGCCGATCGTTGCGAGAGCCTCGACACCGCCTTGCATGAAAGTCTGCAGCGGGAACCTTCTGCCGGGCAATCTCAGTCAAACCGGGGTCGGGTTCGATCCCGATGATCTCGGAGTTAGGGAAGTCGAGAAGCATCACGCCGTCACCGGCTCCGAAGTCAAGCACCGTCCCGCCTGACATCGGCGCGATCAGGCTTCGGATCATGGCGAGACGGTGGCGATGATAGTCGCCTTCGATCGCGTCTGCATACTCGCGGTTTTTCCCGGCCCAGTAATCGGTTGATGGAATGTCGCGTCCGATTTTTTCAAGCATTGCCATAATCTACACACACAGACGGGGAAGCTGTCATGCATAAAGCAAAGTACCGTGACCGCAGACGGGGGCGAAGCACGCCCAAGAGAAAGCCAGGCTGCGATCGAACGACCGAGCTTTAGAAATCGCGCTGGGAAGTAGTGGCCGCTTTCCACCCATTGCGGGCCTTAGAGGGGCGGTAGAATCGTACCAAGCCTCGTTAGCCCGTACTTCGAGCACTTCAGCCGGCGCTCGCACACGCGCCGACCCTCCACCAGATCGGCCGAAATCCTTTGCGAAGCGGCTCGACTCTAGAAGCGAATTCGCTGGTCGCCGGGCTAAGGCCGGCCATTCGGCCGTTGCGATGGGCCGGACCCGTGCTGCTGGAAGACCCTCCTCGGCGCAGGCCCGGAAAACCTCCTCGGCGCAATTGTACACCTCGCGCACCCAGGCCCGACCAGGTGGTATACCGAACCCAGTCCGATTAGCTGGCCGTCGTTCTACCCTGCCACTACTGCGTATGCGGCAGAAAACAGCCCGCAATATTTAAGCATTCCCGGTTCAGCTTTCTACTTTGAATGTTGGAAGGGAAGATTATTTGGTAATCTTCAACCACTCCCATTCGAACACTTTGCTGCCCGCGATCTGCTTCCCGTCTGCAACATGGGTGACCGCGCTCTGACTGTCAGAATAATCGCGGTGCTCGCGAACGATCTGGTCAGCCTCAAATTGGTCGGCGAGGAACTCGACTTGATAGTCACCGACCTCGGCTACATGGGCGCGGATTAGGTCGCGGCTGTAGGTGTTCTGATGGACAAAGTCGGTCGGGTTTCCCTCCTCGTCAAAGGTGTCGGCGTAGAGAAATTTCGACAGGTGGGTTCGGTCAGCGATCAGCGTTCGGATGATCACGTACCGGCTCGCGGCGCGGACTAGATTGTGAATCGGCACCTTCGCCGATGGCAGGTGAAGGAGGACGTTGCAGCAATAGACAATGTCGAACTGCTCGCTGAAGTCTGCCGGTAGCTTGAAGATGTCCTCACGGCTGAAGCTGGCGTTAGGTACGTTCGCAAAGTGTCGCGACGCGAAGTCGATATACCTCTCGGTGGCGTCGACTCCGTAATAGCGGACGTTCGGATCTACACGCTTCAAGCCGTGAAAATAGTGGCCGCCGGCGCAGCCGACGTCGAGCACGGACATGCCAGGCTCGTAGACATCGCCGATCAGCCGGACGAGTTGCTTCGTGCATTCCATCTCGGGCAGCTCGCCCGTCGCACGCTTGTAGGTGCGGATCTCCACAGTGTCGTCACGGTCCCAAACTCGCCAGATTTCGCTGTTCACCAACTGCAATCCCTAGTGCAATTCCGATTTACCAAGCGGTCCATCCGCCATCGACGGCAATATCGGCGCCGTTCACATAAGACGCTGCGGCGGATAGCAAAAAAACAATCGGACCGGCAAGCTCGCTGGCCACCCCAACGCGGCCCATCGGCACGCGCCGGCACAGGCCTTCTAGGAACTCCTCCGGCAGCGACCCTGCGCGATTCGGGAACGGCCCGGGAGAAACACTATTCACTCGCACGAGCCCAGGCGCTAGGCTGCACGCGAGATAGCGAGTAAGCTGGAGGAGTCCCGCCTTCGTTGCGCCGTAATGGGCAGGATTGTTGGCGGCGCTCGAGCCGTAAAGGGAGGGGTCAGGACTGACCTTTCCGTACATGGAGGCGATATTCACGATCGAGGCCCCCCCCTCGATCGCCTCGCCGGCGCGCTTGAGCATGTCGGCGAGATGCCTTGTTAGCAAAAAGGGGCCCGTCAGGTTAAGAGCGCAGGAATCCCCGAAATCGGAGGCGGTGAGAGCGTTAATCGGCCCGGTCCGGCCGGAGTAGGCATTGTTGACTAGACCGTGCAATGCCCCGAAGCGCTTCTCTACTTCGCCGGCTAGATCGGCGAGCGATTTGGGTTCTGCAACGTCGGCCCACATGAGGTGGCAGCGATCCTCCAGGTTTGGCTCCAGATTGGCGCGCATTCGCTCAAGCGATCCAGCGCTTCGGCCTACTGCAATCACCTCTCCCCCAGCTAGCAGCACTCCCCGAGTTATGGCCGCTCCCAAATGGCCTGCGGCGCCCGTGATCAAAATAGTTCGGCCGGTGAGGAGGGGCAGGCTCGTCACCATTTTGATGGGTTCAGAAGCCGTTCGGGTGCGAGTCTGGCCAGCGCCGAGACCATGGCAATCTCATCCTCATCGAACCTTCGTTCTGAAAACGAAGCGGTCAGCAATTCCAGCTGCGCGCTGGTTTCGACCCCTATCACAGTCGTTGTGATCCAACCCATGCTGTGATTGAAGCTGAGGCAGAGATCTATCCTATCCCGACAACCTAGATCGAGCACGCATTGATCTATGCGGTTCTGCAATCTTTCGCTTCCCTCGACCCATGCAGGCCAGCGCTCCGTCGGGTTGAGCAAGAGGCCCTGTAAGAATGCGCTTCGCGCATGCACCCGAACCTCTGGGTGGTCACCAATGGCCTCACAGAACGGGGGCCGTACCCAACGCCAGTCAAGGATGTTGAACGGCAGTTGAATGTGTCTAATTCGCGGATCGGCGAGACAGCTGATTGCCTCTTCGGGCGAATAGATAGAAACCCCGATCTCGCCGACGAGCCCCCGGTCCACTTCCACCTGCAGCACATCAAGCCCCGACCGCGCGTATCGAAAGGCATCCGCGGCGCGGTGGAACATCACGATGTCTAGGCGTGCCGTACGCAGCCGCCTTCGCGATTCCTGTACTGATCGTCGGACTGCGGTGACAAAAGCCAGTTTTTCATCAGCGCGTCCCTCGAGTGACGGAACCTTAGTAATCTTTCCCCAACGGCGGCGCCGTCCTACTGGGAGCAACCGTCCAAGGCGCTTTTCGGCGTCACCATAGGCCGCGGCCGTATCAAAATATGCAATTCCCGCTGCCTCCGCGACATCAAAAATGGCTAGGACTTCCTTGTCCTCAGGACACCCCGTGTCATTGACTATTCCATAGCGTCCACCGATCTGGGCGGTGCCGAGTGTAAGCGGTGAGATTTGCGGCGAAATCATGCGACGCTCTTACTCAAAAGCGCGGCGAACCGTCCCACTATCGCTCGCCACGGTGTTCGCGCTGCACAGGGCGCATGGCCGAAAGCTCGCGCCGCCACGAGGTAGTCGTCGAGCGTATCGATGGATAGGTTAACGCGCGGGAGCCAGCCGGCAGCCTCACAGCCGAGCGAATTCAAAATTGCTGGCCCACCAGCGAGACCGAGGGTCACATGCTCGCGGACACCAGCATCGACGCCCTCAGCAATAGAACGTCTCAAGGCACCGAGACGGCAAACTTCCACCAGTAGGCCCTTGGGAAGGTCCCCCGTGTAAGAGCGCGGCCCTATGTAGTCACCTCCGAAGCGCGCGAAATCCTGGAGGACTGATTCGACCAGATGACCGTCCGGGACCGGGTTGTCTGCGGTCGCTCGCACCAGAAGGTCGAGGTCCATCATGTCAGCCGAAGCCTGCAAAAAACGGTCCGCGACGTTCTCGAGACTTCCTCGTGTGACCTTAATGCCTCGCTCTGAAGCCAAAGCCGTAAGGACGTCGTCGCTGGAATCCGATGAGGTCGCCAGCACGACTTCCCTGCCTCTGGCAGAAAGACGCTCAGCGCAAAGCAACGCAAGCGGGATTCCGGCCACGGGCAGAAGCACCTTTGCCGGCAGGCGCCGCGAAGTTGTTCGAGCCTGGAGTACAATTCGAACCATATCCTAACCAGCCCGTCCAACATGATTGTGACGATGAAGGTCGCGATCACCGCCGCGACGAAGCCCTGCGGCTGCGGCAGCAGGATGTTGAAGACGGCCTGCACCTTCTCCACTCCGGCCAGCACCTCGCTCGAATTGCGGCGGATGAACTCGCCGTAGGGCTGCCGCAGCACGCTGCAGTAAGGCGTCACGGCAAGGTCGTGGCCGAGCCGGAGAACGTACGTCTGCGAAGCCCAGATAAGGACGAGGCGCAGAGCGGCCGTGATTATGGCGACCGCAATCAGGAATAATGTAGCCCCAAGGAGCAGGTCCGCGGAGGGATCGAGCCCAATAAGGTCACTGCGCTGGCAAAGGCGGGCATAGGGCGAGCGGCGTCCGGCCTCGCGAGCAG
Organism: Sphingomicrobium sp.; assembly: GCA_037721775.1. Classification (GTDB taxonomy): domain Bacteria; phylum Pseudomonadota; class Alphaproteobacteria; order Sphingomonadales; family Sphingomonadaceae; genus Sphingomicrobium. Next base: position 83,302 of record JBBJOG010000001.1, read on the forward strand.
TGCCAGCACTGGCAACACCGCGCCGATCGTCAGCAGTTCGGCCGCAGCGTCCGCCACCATCAGCACGAGCGTGATGACGAGCTGCCTGCGACGCGCCGGCGACATGGCGCGGTAGATAGTGCGCAGCGCGTCACGCACGCCTCTCATCCCTGCCTCACTCCCCACCGCTCGTCGTACCTTACATTCGATGCCGCGGCTCCTTACGCGGTCGATCGCCGATTGAACAGCGCGTGGCGCGACCGCAGAGTTGAGTTTCATCTTACGCGCAATGGAGCTATCAACGGGGCGTCCCCTTTAAAAATCCCGCTACCATGAACAGCAACCATTCCCGATCGCGCGGCTGCGTAAGTATTGCGATTCCCCAGCTTGCCGGCGGGGGCGCTGAGAAGCTGACGGCGAACCTCGCGAAGCAGTTGGCAGCGGACGGACTGCTGTCGCGAGTCTACACGGGCGCCTCGGCCGGCGCCGAGCGGCTCGAGAGGATCGCCGTGGTCGATCTCGCCGCGCCCCGCGCGCTTGGAGCGGCGAAGCGCTTTCTGCGGGCGCTCAAGGGGGATGAGGCGCAGAGTTTTCTGTTGACGCTCGGCTACGTCAATCTCGCCCCGATCCTTCGACTGGCGCGGCCGCGCGCCAGGATCGTGCTGCGCATGGGAAATACGGTGACGCCGGAGCTGCGCACGCTCGGCGTCGCGGCGCGCGCGCGCTATCTCTTGTCACTGTCGCTGGCGGTGCGCTTCGCCGACCAAGTGATCGTCCAGTGCGACTATATGGGTGAGGATCTCGCCGTTCACCTGCCGCATGTCCAGGGAAAGCTCGAATCCGTCTACAATTTCGTCGAGGATGACCTCTGGGACTATGAGCCTCCGCCGGAGCGGCCGGTCCCGGAGCCCTATTTGTTCACCGCCGCGAGCTTTAAGGTGCAGAAGGCTCATGACGTGCTGCTGGCTGCGTACGCGCACTCGCGCGCGTCCGGAGCCGGGATGCGGCGGCTGGTGGTGGCGGGCGTAGCCCCCGACGATGCCGGCTACAACGCGCTGATGCGGGTCAACGGCCTGGGCGATGAGGACGTCGTCCGGCTCGGCTTCGTGACGGATCCCTATCGCTGGATCGCCCATGCTGAGGTCTGCGTCCTTGCCTCCCGCTACGAAGGCTTCTCCAATTTCCTGCTGGAAAGTGCCGCGCTCGGCAAGCGGATCGTCGCCACCGATTCGCCGGGCGGAAACGCCGAGCTGATCTCTCATTACCCCAATGTGGTGGCGGTGCCGCCCGACGACGTGGCGGCGCTCGCCGCGGCGTTGGGCACGGCCCGCGCCGACATCCCCCGCGAGAGCGCCAGAAAACACATGTACCCATTCGAGCAGAGTCGGGTATATGCGCGCTACAAGGCGCTGCTCCTGGGAGAGCGGCCGGACGTTGGCACCGCCTGAGGGCGCAGTTGCAGGAATTGCTCGATCATGTGTGGAATTGCCGGACTCTGGACCAAGGCCGGGGGCGACCTCAGCGTGGCGCGGGCCATGGCGGATACGATCGCCCATCGCGGGCCAGACGACGATGGCGTGTGGACTGACGAGGCTGCCGGCATCGCGCTGGCGCACCGCCGGCTGGCGATCATCGACCTGTCCGCGTCCGGCCATCAGCCGATGATGTCGAAGAACGGCCGCTTCGTGATCGTCTACAATGGCGAAGTCTACAATCACGCCGCGCTACGCCGTGAGCTCGACGGATCGGGCGGCGGACCGCGGGCGGCGGGAATGGAGTGGGAAGGCCATTCCGACACCGAGACGCTGATCGAATGCATCGCCCATTGGGGCGTCGAGGCGATGCTCAAGAAGGCGATCGGCATGTTCGCCTTCGCACTTTGGGACAAGAGCAACCGCTCGCTCACCCTGGCGCGCGACCGGTTCGGCGAGAAGCCGCTTTATTACGGCTGGTCCGCCGGCACCTTTGTCTTCGCCTCGGAGCTGAAGGCGATCCGCCGGCACCCCCGGTTCGACAACGCGATCAACCGGGAGGCGCTGCGGCTGCTGGCGTCGCGCACCAACGTGCCGGCGCCGCTGTCGATCTTCGAGAACATCTACAAGCTCGATCCCGGCTGCATCCTGGTCGCCCAGGATGGCGCCCATGCCAGCCCGGTGGAGCCGGCCCAGGCGCGTGCCGGCAGCGGCAAGGTGCGGATCGCCTCTTACTGGACCTACCGGCAGGTGGTCGCGGAGGGGCTGGAGCAGCCATACGCTACCGAGAAAGAAGCGATGGACGCGCTCGAGGCGGCGCTTGGCGAAGCCGTGGCCAGCCAGGCGGTGGCGGACGTGCCCGTCGGCACCTTCCTGTCCGGCGGCATCGACAGCTCTACAGTGGCGGCGCTGCTGCAGCGCAGCTCGCCGGGCAAGGTCAGCACCTTCTCGATCGGCTTCGAGCAGGACGAGTATAACGAGGCGGTCTACGCCAAGGCGGTCGCCCAGCATCTCGGCACCGATCATCACGAGCAATATGTCACGGTCGCCGAGACGCGCGACGTGATCCCTTTGCTGCCGACCATGTATGACGAGCCGTTCGCGGATTCCTCGCAGATCCCAACCTATCTCGTTAGCAAGATGGCGCGCCGCCAAGTGACCGTGGCGCTCTCAGGCGACGGCGGCGACGAACTGTTCGGCGGCTACAACCGCTATTTCGGCGTGGCCGCCATGTGGGGCCGCTTCGATCGGCTGCCGGGGCCGGTCCGCCGCGCCGCCGGCGCAAGCCTGGCCGCGGTGCCGCCGCCGGTCTGGAACAACTTCGCCCGCCTGACCCCGCTCGGCAAGCGGCCGGGCCTTTTCGGCACCAAGGTCCAGCGCGCCTTCCGCACGATGAGCTTCGCGCGCGGGCTGCCGGACATGTTCAACACCTTCATGGACGAATGGGCGGGACAGCCCTCGCCCGTGCTCGGCACCAATGGCAGCCCTTATGGGCGCCTCGACCTCGATGTCGGCCGCGACGCGCCCGACGTGGTGCGGATGATGTATTGCGACGCCACCGGTTATCTCCCCGACGACATCCTGACCAAGGTCGACCGCGCGTCGATGGCGGTCAGCCTGGAGACGCGGGTGCCGTTCCTTGACCCGCGGGTGGCGGCTGTTGCCGCCCGCATCCCGCTGGGCATGAAGGTGCGCGGCGGCGCGGGCAAATGGATCCTCAAGGAATTGCTGTTCAGTCGGCTGGCGCCGCGGCAGCTGTTCGATCGGCCTAAAGCGGGCTTCCGCATACCCGTCGCCGACTGGATCCGGGGCCCGCTTAAGGATTGGGGCGAGTCTTTGCTCTCCGAGCAGCGCCTGCGGCAAGAGGGATATTTGGACCCCGGTCTGGTCAGGCGCCGTTGGCAGGAGCATCAGGCGGGCAAGCGGGACGCTACCCAAGCCCTTTGGCCTCTGCTCATGTTTCAAGCCTGGCTAGACGCCGGGAAAAGCGATAGGTCGGGGGCCGCGGAACCAACGCGGTCCGTTACGGCGCCACGAGCGCTTGGTCAAGCGGCCTGAGGCGAGGTGCACCTCAACCGGTCCGGATTCCACATGCGACCCAATAAGGACTGTCTTCCTTGAAGTGGATCTCGCTCAGGCCCGACGACTCCATCATGGCCTGGATCTCCGTCCGGGAGAATCGCTGCTCCAGCCGGGTGCCGAACCGGTCGAGCGCGTCTGTTCGCATGGTGTAGAAGCTGCTCTTGCGATACCCGCTCAGCGGAAAATTACCGACCCTCGCGCCGGCCATCTCAAGAAGCCGGGCGGTCCTGGCGAGCGGCCAATAGACGATTCGCGCTATCCCTGCCGTCACACCCTTTCGCAGAGGGAACGGCAAGCGCGAGACCCGATGGCGGAAAAACTCGCTCGTCCGCCAGAGGCCGCGAAACCAGGCGGAACGTCGGTCGAGGCTATAGTAGAGGTATACCAGGAACGGAGCTCCGATCTTCAGCTTACGGACGCAATCTTGAAGCGCCTGGCGGGTATCGGGGATGTGGTGAAGGACTCCGAGCGAATAACCGAAATCCTGGCTGCCATCCGCTAGGGGTATAGTGTCGGACGACGCCGTATGAAACCGCACGTTCGGTTTACCCCCGAGACGTCGCTTCGCCACCTCGAGGGCCTGCTCGGAAGGGTCTATGCAGTGCAGGATCCCCACACGATCGGCAACGCCCGCCGCCCAACGGCCCGATCCGCAGCCAAGGTCGAAACCTTCCGCATCCGCGGAAAGCCCTTCGAAGGGAAAAATGGAGAAATAGGCATCGAAAGCCGAATCGTATTCCGCTCCCTCCAACCCGGACTGATCATAGGCCGCCCACTCCTGTCCGAATCCCTCGACCGTCTGCTTGTCAATATTGCTCGGAAGAGCCGATTCTTGTTCATTCACGCTGTAAAAGTCCTTCGACATTGCATGTGAAGCCGCTTGGGCCCTCGCTTGCCTGAGGTCTACGTGAAGGGCACACAAATGCGGGATTTGGAGGTGAAAATCAGCCTCTTAACCGGAGTTGCGCAAGCGATCGTGGTGCTCGCTCCGGCAGGGAGGCCTCATGCTGCGGTTCCAAGTCGACTGCCGGCATATTTCCCCTCGCGTATCGGTCGCCACCACCAATCGTTGCTCAGGTACCATTCAATCGTCTTAGCGAGGCCGCTTTCAAAATCCTCCTGCGCTCGCCATCCAAGTTCTCGTTCCGCTTTGGAGGGATCGATTGCATAGCGCCGGTCGTGACCCGGGCGGTCGGCGACGAAACTGATAAGCTCTCTATACGAGCTACCGTCGGGTCGGGGGCAGCGGCCATCGAGCGAATCGCAAATATGCTCGACAACCTGGAGATTGGACTTCTCCGCACGGCCGCCGATATTGTAGCTTTCTCCGACTCTTCCTCTGGTCGCAACCAGTTCCAGCGCTCGCGCATGATCATCAACAAATAGCCAGTCGCGTATATTCGCCCCCTGCCCGTAAACGGGAAGCGGCCGCTCCTCGAGCGCGTTCAGGATAACCAAGGGGATCAATTTTTCGGGGAAGTGGTACGGGCCATAATTGTTCGAGCAGTTGGAAAGCACCACCGGCAGCTCGTAGGTATGGTGCCAGGCGCGGACGAAATGGTCGGACGCGGCCTTCGAGGCCGAATAAGGCGACGACGGTGCATAAGGCGTCTCCTCGGTGAAGACGCCGCTGTCGAACGGCAGGTCGCCGAACACCTCGTCGGTCGAGATATGGTGGAGGCGGAAGCGGGTGCGCCTTTCGCCATCCAGCTCGCGCCAATAGCCGAGGACCGCATTGAGCAGGCGGAAGGTGCCGACGACGTTGGTCTCCACGAAGGCCGCCGGTCCGTCGATCGAACGATCGACATGGCTCTCTGCGGCCAAGTGCATGATGCAGTCGACGGACTCCTCGCGCAGCAGCCGCCCGACCAGTGCTTCGTCGCCGACGTCGCCGTGCACGAAACGGTAGTTCGGCGCCTGCTCGACCTCGCGAAGGGTCTCGAGATTGCCGGCATAAGTGAGCGCGTCGAGATTGACGACGCGGTGGCCGCGCGCCACCAGGCGCCGGCAGATGGCCGAGCCGATGAAGCCGGCGCCCCCCGTCACCAATATCGTCCAGATGCCGTCCACCGCCTGATCGTCCCATTGCCTCACGCCGCATGCTCCAGATCGAGCCTCATCGCCAGCACCGGCCGGTCGCCGGGGCCCTCGCCGCGTTCCCAGATGGTGCGGCCGCCCTCCTCCTTGGGCAAGCGGCGGGATTGATGATCGAGCTCGAAGCCGAGCCTGCGATAGGCACGCAGCGCCGGCTCGTTGTCGGCGAAGACCTCGAGCGCGATCGTCCGCAACCCGATCTCACGCGCCCAGCCGAACAGCGCCTTCATTGCCGCAGCGGCGAGGCCTGGCGGCGCCCAAGGCTGCCGCATCAGCCGGCCGAACTCGGCTTGACCGGCTTCGAACTCGATGTCGCTGAGGCCGAAGAAGAGCAAAGGCCGGTCCGCCTCGACGATGAGGTTGATCTGGCTTCCGTCGCAATCGTAGCGCTCGCGCACCCAGGCGGCGACTTCCTCCTCGGATGGGCGGCCAGTGTCGAAGAAGCTGTCGGCATGCTTGCGGCGAAGCTCGGCGAAAAATCGGATGTCATCGCCGCGGCGGGCGTCCAGTGGATAAGCGGCGCGGACCTGCGCCTCGCGCCCGTCGTCGAGCACGAAAGCGGCGACGGGATCCCCGTTCGCCCGCGCGGCGCGGACTGCCTCAGCGGCGGCGCTCATGCCGCCTTCCGCGCCACGCGGCGGATCAGCTCCTCGAGCCGCGGCGCCATCGCTTCGAGGCTGAGGTGTCTGCGCACATGCTCCCGGCCCGCGGCGGCGATACACGCGCGCTTTTCGGGATCGCGCTGGAGGTCCAGGATCTTGCCGAACCATTCGTCGGGAGTGCGGACGAGCATTCCCGTCTCGCCGTCGGCGATCAGCTGCTCGTTATATCCGACCGCCGACACCACCGAGGGGACGCCCGCGGCCATGTAGATGCGCCCTTTGCCGCCGCACTTGCCCTTCGACCATTCGTCATCGGGAAGCGGCATGACGCCGATGTTGAAGCCGCGGACGAGGGGAATTTCAGTGTCGAGGGACCATTTCCGGTGCACGACCTCGACTCCGGGGCAGGAGAAGGCGCCGCCGCCGATCACGAGCAGCGTAAGGTTCGGGATATGTAGCGCCAGCCGCTGCAGCGCCGGCTTCAGCAGCTCGAGATAGGGCTCGGTCGAGAAGGAACCGGTCCAGCCGATCACGAACCGGTCCAGCAACGGCCGCAACGGCTCAACCGCATAGCGCGCCATGTCCTCGGCGCCGGGAATCATCTCGACGCAGCCGTTCTTGCTGCGGGCATAGTCCGCGATATGGTCGTTGGCCGCGCACACGCAGTCGACGTTCGCCACCACATCGCCGATCCTTCCCGGGTTGCGGAGCATCCGGCGCAGCCAGGATTGCACATGCGGGCTGTTGACGAATACAAGGTCGTCGAGGTCGAGAATGGTGCCGGCGCCGAGCCGGCGCGCAAGCCGCTCCATGAACACCGGCCCCAGCGGCACGGCTTCGCGGTGGAAGAAGACGACGTCGAAGCGGCGTGCGCGCAGGATGTTGCGCAGGCGCCGTAGATAGGCGCTCGCCATCATCGCCGCCTGCAGCGCGTCGCTGCCCTTCGACATGATCAGGCGGTAGTGGCGCGGGCCGTAAAGCGGGCGGACCTCCGCCTCTATGCCGCGTTCACGCAGATAGGGCAGGAACTGGTAGACGCGGTAGCGGGCGCTTGCGCCCTGCTCATCTGAATAGGTCAGGAATAATATGCGCAGCGGCTGCTCCATGGCCGATCACGCATCAGTGCCGCTATGGGCGCGCACCACCTCGACGACGCGGTCTAGATCCGCCTCGCCCAAGTGGAGGTGCAGCGGCAGCGAGATAACGCGCCGCGAGAAGTCGTCGGTGCGCGGCAGCGGGCGAGCGTAGGGCCGATAAGGTTCGTAGTCGGCGTTGCTGATATAATGGACGCCCGGATAGATGCTGGCGGCGTAGAAAGCCTCGATCAGGGCGTCGCGGTCGTCGACCAGAATCTGGAAGATGTGGCGCGGGTGGACCAATCCTTCGGGCACCGGAACGGTGCGCACCGCATTGTCGCCGGCAAAGGCTGCCTCATAATGCTGGGCAAGCTCGCGCCGCCGCGCATTGTCCTCGTCGAGGTAGCGCAGCGCGACGATGCCCATCGAGGCCATGATCGAATTGCCGTGATATTTATACCCGACGTTCGGCACGTCGTAACGCCACCTGTAGGTGCCGCCCTGCGAACGCTGGTGAGTCGACTTGTCGATGCCCAGCCAGGTCATCTGGCGGGCGAGCGCGTCCAGCTCCGCGTCGGCAAAGCTGATCATGCCGGAATCGGCGGTCGGCAGGTTCTTCACGGCCTGGAAGCTATGGACGGTGACGTCGGCAACCATGCCGGGATCCTGGCCGTCGAGCCGCGCGCCGGCGAGGTGCGCGGCGTCGAGGATCAGCCTGACGCCGCGCTCGCGGCAGATCTGCGCGATCCGTGGGAGCTGGCCCGTATTGCCGCCCAGCGCCACGTAGATGATGGCGCGGGTGCGATCGGTGATCAGCGCCTCGAACTCGGCGGGATCGATGCAGCCATATTCATCGACGTCGGCAAAGACGGGCGTCAGCCGCTCGTACATGATGACGTGGTTGGTCGACACGAAGGTGAGCGCGGTGGTGACCACCTCGTCGCCGTCCTGCCAGCCCTCCTTCATCTTGAAAAGCGCGAGCGCCAGGTGAAGGCCCGCAGTGGCGGACGTGAGGAAATGGGCGTGCGGCAGGCCGGTATATTCGGCCCACTTCTGCTCGAACTCGTCGGTCCGGAAGCCCATTCCGGTCCAGCCGATTTCCAGGCAGGTGCGAATCTCCTCCAGCACCTCATCGGTGCGATAAAGGGGCTTCAGGACCTGAATCGTCTCGCTCATCGTCATTCCTTGAGACCGCTGGCCTGAAGCCGCGGACGGCGCGTGCTTAGCCGTGTTGCCTCACCAGCGCCAGCATGTCCGCGAAAGAGAGGCCAATCTTGTCCTTGGCAGAGAGCTGGGGTCCAGACGGCGGCAGCGGCCACGGAATGGTGAGCTCCGGGTCGTCAAAATTAACGGTCCGCTCCCACTCTGGCGCATACGGATTGGTCACCTTGTATATGACCTCCGTATCCGGCTCGATCGTAACGAAGCCGTGCAGACAGCCTTTCGGTACCAGGATCTGGTTCCACTTCGCTGCGCTGACCTCCAGCGACACCCAGCGACCAAGGGTCGGCGAATCGAGGCGGAGGTCCACCGCCACATCCCACACCGCGCCGTTGACGACCCGAACCAACTTGTCCTGAGCGTAGGAGGCGAGCTGGAGGTGCAGTCCCCGCAGCACGCCGATGGCGGCCGAGTAGCTGTGGTTGTCCTGGACGAAGTCGAGATCGACCCCCTGCTCGGCGAGAGCGGCCTTGTTCCAGATCTCGGAGAAGAAGCCCCGATCATCGCCGTATCTGCGTGGCGAAATCTCATAGACGCCCGGCAGGTCGAGCTCGCGAACGTCAAACATCGGCGAGCGTCCGCACCCGTCGGCGGAGGTAGGCGGCGTAGCCGGTCTTGCCGAGCGCGGCGGCGCGGGCGAGCACCTCCTCCTCGCTCAGATAGCCGAGCGCGAAGCCGATCTCCTCCGGGCAGGCGATCTTGATGCCCTGGCGGTGCTCGATGATCTGCACGAATGACGAGGCTTCGTGCAGGCTGTCATGGGTGCCAGTGTCGAGCCAGGCGAAGCCGCGGCCGAGCAGCTGCACCTTGAGCTCGCCGCGAGCGAGATAGGCGCGGTTGACGTCGGTGATCTCCAGCTCGCCGCGCGGAGACGGTCTGATCGAGCGGGCGACCTCGACGATGTCGCTGTCGTAGAAATAGAGCCCCGTTACGGCCCAGTTGGACTGCGGGTTGTCCGGCTTCTCGACGATGTCGAGCACGCGTCCAGTCGCCATGTCCACGGTGGCGACGCCGTAACGCTCGGGGTCCTCGACATGATAGGCGAAGACAGTGGCGCCGCTCTCCTGCGCCGCCGCGTCGCGCACCTTGTCGACCAAGCCGTGGCCGTAGAAGAGGTTGTCGCCCAGGATCAAGGCGGCCGGGCTGCCGTCGAGGAAGTCCGCGCCGATCAGGAAGGCTTCGGCAAGGCCGTTGGGTTGGGCCTGCTCCGCGTAAGAAAAGGACACGCCGAAGTGGGATCCGTCGCCGAGCAGCACGCGGAAGGCGGGTAAATCGCGCGGCGTGGAGATAATCAGGATCTCGCGAATGCCGGCCAGCATCAGCACCGACAGCGGATAATAGATCATCGGCTTGTCGAAAACCGGGAGCAGCTGCTTCGAAACCGCCAACGTCGCCGGATACAGGCGGCTGCCGCTGCCGCCTGCCAGAATAATTCCCTTCACGATTGACTCCTAAGCCGTCAGCATCATGCGCGGCAAGTTCATAGGGGACGAGCGAAAAGCGGTCTACCAGACTGCGACCCTCATACCGGCTCCGGACACACGTAGCCGGGCGTGAGCCCGCAGACGATGCGCCGGCGGGCCGTTCTTGTCGTGACCCCGGCGCTGGTCTATGCGGCTCGCACAATCGGTTGGGGTCCCCCGAATGACTGTTATTGTTACCGGCGCGGCCGGCTTTATCGGCTATCACGTCTCGCGCCGGCTGCTCGATCGCGGCGAGCGCATCGTCGGCATCGACAGTCTCAATGAAACGCTCCTCGGAAGAAGTTATGGATTGCGGCAGTAAATGAGGTGGCGTTAGCCGGCGGGTTCGAGATCGTCCTTGCCTGCGACCTTATCGTTGCTTCCAGGGAAGCCCGTTTCGGACTTCCTGAGGTCACGCGAGGATTAATCGCTTCATCGGGGCTGATAGTGACCGGCCGTTCCATCGATGCGGAACGTGCATTTGCCTTGGGTCTCATTAACCGGATCGTTGCCCCTAGCGAAGTGGTCACCGAAGCGGTCGGCCTGGCGCGGTCGATCTGCGCGAATGCTCCACTCGCTATTCTCGAGAGCCTGGCGATCGCACGGGCCGCGAGCGGCTTTGACAATTCCCCCCTGCGGGAAGCCGGTGACGTTGCTCAGGCCCGGCTCGCCAGGACAGCCGATTACCAGGAAGGCTCTCGTGCCTTTGTTGAGAAGCGCAGACCCCGATGGCGGGCTGAATGAGTAATCCCTCCAAGCCTGCCCGTGACTACAGCTTGTTCTCTGAGCGTCTCTGACGAGCGTCAGGCTGCATCCGGCCCCGCGAACTTTCCGCCCTTGTCGTACACGGGCAGTAATTGCTTGGAGACGGCCAATGTCGCCGGGTACAGGCCGCTGCCGCTGCCGCCCGCCAGGATAATGCCTTTCACGTGGGTCCTAAGCGCCCGCTATCGCTTCGGGTGCGGGCCCAAAAGGGAGGGAGACGGGTTGGTCCACCCTGTCGGTCTCATGCGCGCGTCGCGTCGGCGACGAGAAGCGCCTGCCACTCGCGCTCGACCTGGATCCAGTCGACCACGTCGGCCTCGGACCCGTATCCATCCACCAGATCAACCAGCACCGACCGAATGCCGCGAACGTCGTTCGTATCGAGCGCGCGGCCGAGTGCCTCGAAACGCTCCCTGACATGTTCCCATGGCCACATCCGCTCGCGCGCCTTCATGATGCGCGGGTGGTCGGTGCCGAGCGGGTTATCGCCGATCAGCAGCTCCTCGTAGAGCTTCTCGCCCGGCCTGAGGCCGGTAATCTCGATTGCAAAGTCGCCATCCGGATTGGCGTCGTCGCGGACGGTGGCGCCGGAGAGCTCGATGATGCGGCGCGCGAGATCGAAAATTCGGACAGGTTTGCCCATATCGAGCAGAAAGACCTCGCCGCCCTGGGCCATGGCCCCGGCCTGGAGGACGAGCTGGGCCGCTTCAGAAATGGTCATGAAGTAGCGGGTGACGTCGCGGTGGGTGACGGTGAGCGGTCCGCCGACGGCGAACTGGGAACGGAACAGGGGTACGACGCTGCCGCTCGATCCCAGCACGTTGCCGAACCGGACCATCGTGAAGATGGTGCGGTTGCGCAGCGGGATCTGCCCGGACGTGAAGGCGACCGACCGCTCCGCCGAGAGCGCCTGGAGCGCGATCTCCGCGAGCCGCTTACTCGCGCCCATGATGTTGGTCGGGCGGACGGCCTTGTCCGTCGAGATGAGGATGAAACGCTCCGCACCGGCCAGCACCGCAGCCTGCGCCATGTGGAGCGTCCCGATCGCGTTGTTCGCGACCCCTTCCGCCGGATTATGCTCTACCAGCGGCACATGCTTGTATGCGGCGGCGTGATAGATGGTCGCCGGGTGCCACGTCTTGCAGATCTCGGTCATGCGGTCGAGGTCGCGGACGTTGGCGAGAAGGGGGACGATCACGGTGCGGGGGCCTTCGTGGTCGCGTAGGGTGCAGAGCTCCGCATGGATGGCATAGAGCGCGAACTCGCTGGCTTCGACCAGTAGCAACTTGGAAGGGCCGGCGCGGACAATCTGGCGGCACAGCTCGCTACCGATGCTTCCGCCGGCGCCGGTCACCAGCACGACCTTGTCCTTGAGATCGCCCTCTACCGAATCGACGCAGCTTTCGACCGGATCGCGGCCGAGTAGGTCCTCGAGGTCGAGGTCGAGCGCGTTGCTGAGCGTCACCTTGCCGCTGGCGATCTCGAGTACGCTGGGGACGGACATCACGCGCACCTTGAAGACGCGCAGCCATTCGAGCAGCTCGTTGCGGCGGCCCCGGCCGATGTTCGGCAGTGCCAACAGCACGCTCTGCACGTCCTGGTCCTTGATCAGCGCTTCGAGATGGAAGCGCTCGTAGACGCGCATACCCATGATCTCGCGGCCGATCTTGTCCGGATCGTCGTCGATGAAGCCGACCACATGGTAGCTGAGGCTGGCCTGGAGGGCATTCATCGTCTGGATGCCATTGACGCCCGCGCCGTAGATCACCAGCCGCTCGCGGTCACGTTGCGCGCGGCGGCCGAACGGAGCGCTGAGCAAGTGGCCGGCGAAGCTGCGCACCGCCAGCACGGCCCAAGCATAGATGAGCGGCTGGATGATCGAGACGCTTCGCGGCACCTCGCGCAGCGAGAGAGTGATGACGATCAGTCCGAAGATGACGGCATAGACGGCGCTGGCGCGGGCGACGGCGGCGGTCGCTCCGAATGCGCTGTAGCGAAACACCGCGCGGTACAGGCCCATCCGGATGAAGATCGGGACGCTAAGCAGCGGCGCCAGCGCTGCGATGATCAGCTGGTTGTAATGATACGGGACGAAGAACTCCTCGAACCGCAAGCTGTAGGCGAGCCACATCGTCACCAGCGACAGGAGTATGTCGATACCGACCATCAGCGCTTGCTTGGAGCGGCGCGACATCGACGTGAGGCCGTTCAAAAACTTACCAGGCTTCACTGCTAGAATCTTTTCCTTCCCCGCCGACGCTCCTGCGCATTCCCGCCCGCCGACCGTCTAATCCCCTGCGGCGCCCGCTCCGACGGCGAGCGCCCCCGCAGCCAGCGGCGCGAGGACGATCCCCGCGCCGAGCAATGGCTGCACCAAGCCCGCCGCAATAAGGCATGCGACGGGAAAACAAAAGAATAGCGTGATCGCGATGGTGCCGAGCGTCACGGGGCGGTGACCGCCCAAGCGCCAGCTCAGCCTCTGATAGGCATGGCTGCGGTGGGCTTCGTAGACCTTCTCCCCGCGCACCAGCCGGTGAATGAGGGTCGCGGTCGAGTCGGCGATGAAGACGCCGAGCAGAGCGACCCAGGCGGCGGCGAGCTGCGGCGCGAGCTGGCCTGCGGCGAGAGCGAGGGCGCCGAGGGAAAGCCCCAGGAAGCCGCTGCTGACATCGCCCATGAAGATCTTCGCCGGCGGCCAATTCCACAGGAGAAAGCCCAGGGACGCGGCGGCGAGGATCGATGGAGCGGCGGCGCCCGGGGGGTCGGCGACGCCGGCAATGCAGGCCAGCGCGATGCCGCACAGGCACACGACCAGCGCCTCGCTGCCCGCGATCCCGTCGATCCCGTCCATGAAGTTGAACAGGTTGATGAGCCAGACCAGGAACAGAAGAGTCAGGATCGCCTGAGCGACCTCCCAATCCGGGCTCCAGAACGGAATGGTCGCGGCGAGCGGGAAGGGGCCGATCGCCCAAAGGACGATCGCGGCGCCCGCGAAATGCGCGACGATGCGGCCGGAGGCGCGCACGTGGCCGTGATCGTCGAGCCAGCCGATCGCTGCCACCGGCAACCCGCCCCCGATCAGCCCGGCCGCTACTGCGAAGGGCACGAGACCCGCCGCCCAGCCCACGGAGAGAGCGATGACGGTCGCGGCGACTATGGCGATGCCGCCGCCGCGCGGAGTCGGCGCGCTGTGCGAGGCGCGCAGGTTGGCGACGTCGATCAGCTGCTTGCGCAGCGCATATCCGCGCGCGCGCCCGGTCAGCCAGGCCGACGCGACGAGGCTGAACACGGCCAGCCCGGCCAGCACGAGGTAGGAGTTCACGACCTCCGCGCCTCGCGGAAGGCGGCCGCGGTCTCCGCAAATCCCTGCTCGACCGAGAATGGCGGCGCCCAGTCGAGCGTCGACCTGGTCGGCCCGATATCGACCTGAAGCGATCCGAGCAGCCGCTGCGCCTGGGCGCCCTTTCCTAGCAGGGCCGCCGCGCTCCTCAGCAAAGCGGGCGGGACCGGCACCAGCCGCGCGGGCCGGCCCAGCGCAATGCCGAGCCGGCGGAGCATGTCGGAGGTGGACAGGTCCTCCCCATCACTTCCGAGGAAGACTCGGCCCGCCGCTCCGGGATGCTGCGCGGCGCACATGACGAGGTCCGAGAGGTTGCCGACGAAGAGCAGGCTGCGGCGGTTTCGAACAGCACCGAGCGGGAGCGGAACTCCTTTTGCCAGGGCACTCATCATCGCCCCGAAGTTCGCGCGGACACCGGGGCCGTAGACTAGCACGGAACGGATCGCGACCACCTCCATGCCGTTCGCCTCTCCGAGCGCGAAGAGCTGCGCCTCGGCTTCGCCCTTGGAGACCCCGTAGGGGTCGACGGGCCTCGGCGGATCGTCGGGGCGGAACGGCGCATTCGGCTCGGTCACCTCGCCATTCACCTTGATCGAGCTGATGAAGACGAACCGCCTCACGCCGGCCTCGGCGGCCTGGCGGGCGAGCGCGAGCGTCCCTTCGACATTGGCGACGCGGTATTCGGCGAGTGGGTCGGCCGCCTTGTCCTCCATTATGTGGACGCGCGCCGCGGCGTGGACGACCACTTCAGCCCCAGCGATCCCTGTGCGCCAGTCGGCCGCGGGGCCGAGGTCCGGCGCCTCCAGCCACGCTGCGCGGGCGTGGAGCTGGTCGATCCGCCGGCGCGACAGAGCGGCCACTTCATGGCCGGCGCGCGCGAAGTCCGCGACCAGGCGGCGGCCGACGAACCCGTTCGCACCGGTGACCGCCACCTTCACAGGGTCGGCTCCGCATAGATTTCCAGGTGCCGCGCGAGCACATCCTCGATCGAGAATGCGCGCTCGGCGAGCTGCCGCGCCTGCCGCCCCATCTCCGCGCATTTCGCGGGGTCGCGCGCGAGCGTAATCGAATCGGCGAGACCTGCCGCCTCGCGCACCGGCGCCAGAAGGCCGGTGACGCCGAGCTCGATCGCATTCCGGCACCCCGGCACGTCCGTGGTGACGACCGCCCGCCCGCAGGCGGCGGCTTCCAGCAAGACGAGCGGCATGCCCTCGCGATAGGAGGGGAGCACGACCGCGTGCGCCTGCGCGAACAGCGCGCCGATGTCGGAGACTTGCCCGGGTAGCTCGATTAGGCCTTCGCGCCGCCACACCTCGATTTCACCGGCCGGGATGCAGGCGGGATTGTGCGGGTCGGGATCGCCGGCGAGGGCGAAGCGCGCATCGAGGCCGCGCTCGCGAAGCAGACGTGCCGCCTCGACGAATTCGCGTACGCCCTTGTCGATTAGCAGCCGCGCCGCGAGGACGGTGCAGAATCGCCACTGCGGAAGCGGCGCCGGCTCCAGCCGCTCCAGGTCAACGCCCGAACCCTGGATCATCCGCACCTGCTCGGGACGCACGCCGGCGAGGTCGGAGATTAGGTCCCGGTCGTCCTTGTTCTGGAAGATCACCCGGACGTTCCGCCGCGAGAGCGCGAAGCGGTACATGAGGCCGATTGCGCGCCGTCTCATCGCCGCCGCGGCCCCCCTGGAAATGAAGATGAAGCCGAGTCCCGATATAGCCGCAACCACCCTCGGGACCCCGAGCAGCCGCGCCGCTGCGCCGCCGACAGCACCGGCTTGATCGTGACCAGATGGACGATGTCGGGCCGCACCTCCCGGATCACCGCGGCCATGTCACACATCGCCCGCAGCTGCCCCGCCCCGTCGTCGTCGACCGATCCATGCGCAGGGGGTGGATTGTGAAGCCCTCCGCACGCAATTCCACTTCGCGCCCGGTCAGCTTGCAGGCGGCGTGCACGTCATAGCCCGCGTCCCGCGCCGCCCGCGCGATCGCGAGGCGGTGGGAGATGAAGAACCAGTCGACACTGAAGGTGAAAAGCAGGGTGGCGGACGCCATGGTGCCCCAATAGCGGGGGTCCAGCGCACAGACAAATGCGGCGCGGCCTCTGCTTGTCGTCCACCCTGTGCTGGTCTATGCGCGCCCAGCCACCGGGTCTGGGATCTCACTTATGACCAAACTCGTTACCGGCGCAGCCGGCTACCGCGGTACCGTACGGCCAATGGCGCTACGAAAGTGACCGCTCGACCTGATGCACACCAGTCCTGTGGTGGCGGAAGCGCAAAGGCGTTGCAGCTTACACCGACTACCCCTCTGTTGCGCAAGCTGCGTCCCGTGCAAACTCAGGAGCATGCCAGATGGCAAATCTCAGGTTGCGAAATCCCTCAGACCGGGGGAGCTCAGTCTTCTCGAGCCAATCTACCGCGGCTGATGCTCAGGCATTGTTGCCGGTCAAACAGACCTCGCGAGTACCGATCGGCATGGGTGGGGGAGGGACGGGGAGCTGGTACCGGCTCGGCACCGCTTTGCATGCAATCCCAGAAGTGAGATTCGGCCTCAAGGAGGTCGAGCTGGAAGAGCCAGTCGGCGGCGACCTCAAAAATCTCGAACTTGTGGTTGCCGAAGATGACCGAGAGAACCGCACGTTCGGCCTTGGCGACTGCCATGTTGTGCTGGAGCTGAGGCATGTAGCGCTCAAGGACCTCATCGGGTTTCGCGAATGCGCTGGTGTGCTT
Source organism: Sphingomicrobium sp. (assembly GCA_037721775.1). Lineage (GTDB taxonomy): Bacteria > Pseudomonadota > Alphaproteobacteria > Sphingomonadales > Sphingomonadaceae > Sphingomicrobium. The sequence goes on from JBBJOG010000001.1 coordinate 100,130, forward strand.
TGCTTCCCACACCGAGCCAGTGTCTTCGACCAGGCCATCGAGAGTGCACCGACGCCAATCTTAGACAGAGCAGGAGATCGATGCCGCGTTTAGCGAGCTCAGCCTTAGTTTCCGCCGTCATGTTCGAAGCCTTGGCGAGAGGTAGCCCAGCGCGAAGTCGATCTCCTCGGGAGGCCATCAAGTATGCCGTAGGAGAACGTTCCATGTTTCCGAAAAGAAGCCGCGACTGTCCCCATGGCGTGCGGGACTCGCGGCGACACAACCGTCGAACTAACGAGAGTGTGTTTTGGCACCTGCCTTCGGACCAGCTACTGTCTCCGATATGGGTCTAGTGGCATTCTTGCAGCCCGTTCAGGCGATCTTCCAATTCTGGAATGAGTGGAAGCTTTTCTTTGAACGCTCCATCTCGTTCAGCCAGGACTCGGTCCATGTTATCGTCGGCGTTCTCCTCATGCTCGGCGCGGCTTTGCTGTTGCGCAAACCGGTTTCCAACTGGCGGCCCTGGCTCGTGGTTCTCGTCTTCACCTGCATCAACGAGTTTGCTGATCTGTGGGTCGACCAATGGCCGACCCCCGGCATCCAGTGGGGGGAAAGCGCCAAGGACGTGCTGCTGACGATGATGGTGCCGACGGTGCTGCTGCTGTCGACACGATTCCTGCCGCGGCTCTACGCGCGCGAACCGTCGCGGGGCAGGCAAGAGGGCGGATCTTAAGCTCTGGAGATTTCGCCGCCGAAGCGGTGCTTGACCGCCGCTGCCCGAGTCTTGCGGCCGCCACCGAGAAGCCCATTCCAGAAGTTTCCAGCGCGCAGGCCAATGCTTTTTCATCGGTAATTCCCCTGTCTGCATCCATTCGACGGTGGGAAATATTAACCTTACCGAACATGACACCCCCCGCTCCGGCGGTGGTTCTGGTGCTATCACATCCGCATCGAGAACGGCTCCGACATCTCGGTGCAGCTGCTGGCGCGCAGCTGGAAGATCGTCGACGGACGAGGCTCGGTTCATGAGGTGCACGGCGAGGGGGGGCGGCGAAACGCCGCTCATTCCACCCGGCGGAAGCTTCGATTATGTGTCGCGCTGCCCGCTCGACGCCAAGCGGCGCGATGCGTGGCATCTATCGGATGGTCGACGAAGACGGCACCGCTTTTAGACATCCAAATTTCCCGTTTCGCGCCGGCCGCGCCGACCGATTGAGGGCCGCCGAATACTAAGTTTAGGCAGTATGGATAAAAATTAGATCTATAGTAGTTATACACTCGGGATCGCGCTATGATTACCGACCACAGTTGTGAGGAGGAATGGACATGAGGCAGCTCACGCTACGTGCCGCAGCCGGTTTGGCTCTGGTATTTGCACCGGCCGTTGGCGCATTTGCGCAGATGGGCTGGACTCCGGGATCGGAGATTGTCGGTCAGACCCTACAGGTCCAGACCAACGGATCGACGAACAGCGTTACGTTCAACGCCGACGGGTCGGCGACGATCATGACGCCGGGCGGTATGGCAACGCCCGCGACCTGGTCGGCGGCGAACAACCAGCTTTGCCTGTCGGCCGGCGGGCCGCAGGAATGCTGGCCGTACACGCAGGCGTTCCAGGCTGGGCAGCAAATGGCGCTGACCAGCAACTGCCGGCAGGTTTCGACATGGATGGCATCGATGACCAACCAGCCGCCGCCGCTGCCGCAGCCGATGGGAGAGCGCGGCTAACGCCAACCTCTCGGTCTAATACGAAAATAACGGGCGCTCGCGGGAAACCGCGGGCGCCTCTTTTTTGCCCGCAACGGGGACAAAGAAAAAGAGCGCGCTTTCGCACGCCGTCTTCCTGAATTTGCGAGCTTAGACGATTAGAACGGGCTGATCGGGTTCGGACCTTCGTCATCGTCACGCTCAAGAAGCAGGATGGCGAGGCCGCCAAGCGCGGCTATGGCAAGCAGAGGGATCAAAGCGCTGATTCCAGGGCGCCAGGTCCCATTGGCACAACCCCGACAGGGGTCTGGACTATCGGCGGCGTTATCGCGTCGAGGATCGGAAGCACGCATCCGGCGCCCGGGGGTGCCTGAACAGCCGCAGCAGCTGTACCTGCGGTCGCGGCGGCGCTGCACCGGCGACGCAAACAGCGGCCCGCGAAGGACGAGGTCCCGAACACGCTCAGCGAAACTAGCGATCGCCGCGAACGCGGCGCCAATACCAAGGTTAGGCGCTGTCGGCAGCCTTCGCTGATGCTGTCTGCCCCACGAGCAGCGCACAAGAAAAACGGCGCGCTTTCGCACGCCGCATTCCTCATTTTTCAGCCCGCGGACGACTTAGCTGGGGCTGATCGGATCGATGTCGTCGTCGTCGTCGTCATCATTGTCATCATTGTTGAGAATCAGATAAACAAGAGCAGCAAGCGCGGCCGCGCCAAGCACGATCGGAACGATGCCGATGCCGCCGCCGCCGACTGGCGCAATGCCGACCACAGGGCTCTGGACAATCGGCGGCGGTACCGCGTCGAGGATCGGAAGCACGCATCCGGCGCCCGGGGGCGCCTGAACAGCAGCAGCTGAACCGGCGGTCGCGGCGGCGCTGGCGCCGGCGGCGCAAACGGCGGCTCGCGACGACGACGTCCCGAACACGCTGAGCGATACCAGAGGATCGACCGTGCCAAACCCGCTCGGGGTCGCGTGAGCGGTGGAGCTGAGCAACATTGCGAACGCTGCGAACGCCGCGCCGAACTTAACCGCTTTACTGTCGTGACCCATTGAAAAACTCCTGCCTGAAACCACTCTTTGCCACTAGAATGGATTAAACGCAAACGGGGGAGGGAGGTTGCGTTCAAAGAAATCTTGTGAGCAGTTGTAAAAAAACAGCGCTTTCGCGCTAGATGGGCATCGAACGGCGGCCGGTTCGGCTCATTCCAATCGAGTCGAAACCAAGGTTGCGCGTGGTTGGCGGCGCTCCGCTCGGTGGGGGCGCTGCCGCTGTTGGCTAGCTCGGCGTGGGACACCTCAACTCGGGCGTGACCCCTGGTCGAAGCGTTAAAGTCCACCGGCTATCGGATCGTGGCACGCTGCCGCGGCATCTGCGCCGCGTCTCCGCGCCCGACGGTCGATAGCGTTCGCGGGTGTGTTTTTCCAGAACCCCGGCGACGCTCGCCTGTTCGGCGAGCGATGGCTGGTGCGCGCAAAAGAAAGTGCGCAAAAGAAAGTAGGTCGGGACGCCCCCCGCTGCGGGACTGGTCACAAGCGGCCCGTCGGCCAACGAGTCCTGGAGGACGGGTCCTGTGCGAGCCTCGGTCGCGCCTCCGCGATGGCGGTGGCGATGCAGCGACTGGTGGATGTCAGCGAGCTCGAGCGGCCGGAATTGCGATCGCTCCGGCGCGCGAGGATGGAACTGTTATTCGACGACACCATTGTCCACAATTCCTATCGTCAAGCGTTAAGTGGCGCTTTGCGTCAAACCGGAGTCCAAATGAGTCATTGTTCGCCCAGCCGGCACGACCCAGCCAAAAGCCGTTGGGTTTGAATTCTTTCCTTTTTGGCCGCCGTCAGCCGGCAGGCCCACGATCTCACCGCGCTTATGCCGTCGGCGATGTCCACGGCCGCCTGGACTTGCTCGAATCGCTGCTCGCCTTGATCGAGAATGACGTGCGCAAAAGGCAGAAGATGGCGACTAGCATCGTCTTCCTAGGCGATCTGGTCGACCGCGGGCCGGATTCCGCGGGCGTCGTCGAATTTCTCCGCAGCTATCGCCCGGACTTCGCAAAAACCCTGTTTCTGATGGGCAACCATGAGGAGGTGATGCTTCGCGTGCTCGACGGCGATGCCGTCCTGCTCGCCAAGTGGATGACCTTCGGAGGCGCCGAATGTGCCCGAAGCTACGGCGTCGATCCCGCTGACCTAAGGCGAATGCCTTCGGCGGACGCGATCGCGCTGCTCAACACCCGGGTTCCCGCCAACCACCGCGAATTCCTTGCCAGCTTCGCCGATACCATCAGCTTTGGCAGCTATATCTTCGTGCATGCGGGTATACGGCCTGGAACCGCCATCGGTGAGCAAGTACAGTCCGATCTCCGCTGGATACGGGAACCCTTCCTAGGAGATAAGCGTGACCACGGATGTATTGTGGTGCATGGGCATACGATCTGCGAAGAGGTTGACCTTTGCTCAAATCGGATCGGGATCGATACGGGTGCCTACCGAACTAGTGTCTTGACCGCGCTGGGACTAGAGCGAACAAAGCGATGGTTCATTCAGACCGATGGTACTATGGCGCGGATGGCGCAGCCACTAACACCGAAGCACAGTGATGCAGGCGACGTCTCGCCGGCAATGCAGACGCCGGTGAGTCGCACGGTTTTTCGCAACTGAGCATTGTAGACGTAAAGGTGGGGTCCGTACGCGTAGAACATTGGCTCCTTATAGAACGTCGAGAGGTGGCGGGACTAGGCGGTGAATATTGCTACCGTGGCCATTGCCGACGGTAGCCGGGTCCGCGCCGCCGCCTAGCGAGCGGTAGGAAACGGCGGCCAGCGATGCTGGGCAAGCGCCGACAGTGATGCCTGCGGCCGGCTCGCCAAGCCTTCGTATACCCACAGATTGCGCATCACCGCCGGTACGTAATAGCGGGTTTCCCAATAAGGGATGCTTTCCATCCACAAGAGCGGGTCGCCGCGGTCCTGGATCGACGCCCAGCGGGCGACCGGCACCGGCCCGGCGTTGTAAGCGGCGATAACCCTGGGCAGCTGCGCGCCGGTGGCGCTGGACGAGCGCAACCGCTCGATGAAGCTCTGGCCGAATTCGAGATTGTAGCGCGGGTCGAACAGCGACGAGGGCGAGTAAGGCAGGCCGGCGGCGCGCGCCATGTCGGACGCGGTCCCGGGGCGAACCTGGAGCAGGCCGGTCGCGCCGATCGGGCTGACCGCGTTGGACTGGAAGTTGGATTCCTGGATCGCGTGGGCAAAAGCGAGCGCCGGCTCTACCCGCCAGCCGCGCACCGGCACCCAATTGGGCATCGGATAGCGGTCGGATGTATCCACCCGCGCGCCGCGCTGGCCGTTGGTTGCAAGCCAATATTGCGTACCCGCCAGGTCGAGCCGGGCGGCGACGGCGACCAGCGCGGGCTGGTGCGCGGGCGACCCGACCCGCGCCTGGTGGCGAAGCAGCTGCTCGGCGAGCGGCCGTTCGCCGATGTTGGCAAGCTCTGCGGCCCGCCGGACGTTGGGCAAAGAATCGACGCTTGCAGTGGAGACGGGCGTCGTTTTGGCGATCCGGGTCTCGGTGCCAAGCGTCTCGCGCGCCACCAGGCCGTAAAAGCTCTCCTGCGATTGAGCGGCCGCCCTGAGCAGCGGCGCTACCGATTGTGGGCGGCGGCAGGCCTGCTCGGCCCGAGCCGCCCAATAATAAGCGCCCGACCTCAATTCGCGCTGGCCGGTGGTGGCGATCACGTGGCGGAACGAAAAAGCGGCGGCGTTGCAATCATTGAGACGCCACGACGCCAGACCGGATACCCACGCCGCCGCCGCCGACCATTCGCCGGTCGCCCCCAAGCGGCCGGCATCGGCGACCCGGCGAGCATGCGCATCCTGGCCGGTGACGTAATAGATCCACGCGACCCGCTGCCACGCTTCGGCCCGCGCCTCGAACGACAGCATCGGCATTTGCGAATAGACCAGATATTCGGCTCCCACCGCATCGTTGGCGTCGACCAAGGGTTCGAGCTGCTTGCGCAGCGAGTCAGCGAGCGGCTCGCCGGAGACCGCTTTTGTCCGGTAGCGGCCGGGCGCGGCGCCCAGGCCGATCACCGGCCTGCGGGCGACGATCAGCGGCGGCGTTATCGCTCCCCGCGTCACCGTCATCCGCGCGATCTGCTCGGCCTGCGGGAGGTCCGGGGCCTCGGCCAGCAGCGCCTGCATTTCGGGGAGCGACACCACCGGTGAGTTCCGGGCGGTGTACAGTTCCGCCTTGGCGACGGCGGTCAGCGTGCCCGGCGGCAAGGTGGCGATGCCGGCGCGGGCAGCGGGCCAGTCGCCCCGCCGGATCGCCGCGAACACGCCCGGCCAATCCCTCGGCACGATAATCACGGGGGCGGGCGCGGGCAGCTGAAAGATCGGCGGCGCTTGCGTTGGCTGCATTGGGGGCGCTTGCGGCTGCGGCGCCGCTTGCAGGGGTGCGAGCGGGTCCTGGGCGTAGGACGGCGCGGCGTTCAACGCCGCTGCCGCGGGGGCAATCCAAAGCAATTTCACGAAGGCTCTTCCATCAACAACAAAAGGTCGCTCCAGGCACGCGCCTTTTCCGACGGGCGGGTCAACAGGAAGCGCGGGTGGAACGTGGCTATTGTACGAACCCCTTCCACCAGGTGAACGTGGCCGCGGGCCTCGATCAGCGGTTTGCCGAGCAGCGCCTTGGCAGGCGCGTCACCGAGCAGCAGCAGCCGCTTCGGCATGGCCAGCGCGATATGGCGGCGGGCGGAATCGCCGCAATCGTACAGCTGCTCGGGCGAAAGCTTGGCTCCGGGCGAATAGAAACAGGCGAGATTGGCGAAATAGGCCTCGGTTGGCGTAATGCCGATCGCGGCGAGCATCCGCTGAGTCAGCTCCCACGCTTCGCCGCCGATCGGACTGCCAGCCGCGGCCTCGTCGCGGCCCGGGGGCTCGGCCAGAAGCATGACTCCGGCGCCTTGCGCGCCCTGCGGGAGGACTGGCCTGGACCCCGTGGCTGCGAGCGGGGCGTCGGCCGCGCCCGAAAGCCAGGCGCGAAACCCTTCCAGGTCGGTTGGCGGCGCGTCCTTGACCGGAGCCTGCGGTGCGGCGGGGGCAGGCGGGTGGCTGTCGAGCCAGTTGCGCGGCTGTTCCTGGGTGATGACGTCGACGCCGCTTTCCAGCCACCAGCGCAACGCGCTCGCAGCTTCGCCATCGCGACATGCAACTTCATCTCCGCCCATGGCCGCGACAGTCAGGGCCATTGACGGTGCGGTCAAGGAATGGGCAGTGCAAGCGAGCCGAAACGAGTCCCGCGCGCGACGAGAGGACTATGAGCGAACGCGAAGCGATGCAGTATGACGTGGTGATCGTCGGCGGAGGGCCAGCGGGGCTGTCGGCCGCGATCCATTTGAAGCAGCTTGCCGCGCAAGGCGGCCGGGAGATCGCGGTCTGCGTGCTTGAAAAAGGCAGCGAGATCGGCGCCCACATATTGTCGGGCGCGGTGCTCGATCCCAAGGCGCTCGACGAGCTGATCCCCGACTGGAAAGACAAGGGCTCACCGCTCACCATCCCGGTGACCGAGAACCACCACTGGCTTCTGACCAGGACCGGCAAGTGGGCGATGCCGGAAGCGCTGATGCCGCCGTTCATGCGCAACAAGGGCACCTATTCGCTGAGCCTCGGCAATTTCTGCCGCTGGCTTGCCGGTCAGGCCGAAGAGCTCGGGGTCGAGATTTTCCCCGGCTTCGCCGCCGCCGAGATTCTGTTCAACGACGATGGGTCGGTGAAGGGCGTCGCCACCGGCGACATGGGCGTGTCGCGCGACGGCACGCACCGGCCCGACCACCAGCCGGGGATCGAGCTGCACGCCCGCTACACCTTCTTCGCGGAGGGGGCTCGCGGCCATCTGACCAAGGAGCTGACCCGCATCTTCGACCTTCGCAAGGACAGCGGACCACAGGTTTTCGGCTTGGGTGTCAAGGAGTTATGGGACGTTCCTGCCGACAAGCATAATCCAGGGCGAGTGGTCCACACCCAGGGCTGGCCGCTCGACGATGCGTGGGGCGGCGGCTTTCTGTACCACCAGGAAAACGGCCAGGTCGCTTTGGGTTTCGTCGTCGCGCTCGATTACGACAATCCCTATCTGTCGCCGTTCGAGGAAATGCAGCGCTGGAAGACCCATCCGGCGGTCCGCGCCGAGATCGAAGGCGGGCGGCGGGTTTCCTACGGGGCCAGGGCGATCAATGAGGGCGGGTATCAGTCGATCCCGAAGCTGGTGTTCCCCGGCGGCGCGCTGATTGGCTGCTCCGCGGGCTTCCTCAACGTGCCGCGGATCAAGGGCACGCACACCGCGATGAAGTCGGCGATGCTGGCCGCCGAAGCCGCATTCGAGGCGATTGCAGGCGACCGCTCGGGCGACCGCCTGGATGCCTATCCGGCTGCCTTGCATTCGAGCTGGGTCGCCAAAGAGCTCAAGCTGGTGCGCAACGCCCAGCCGGCGGTGGCGCACTGGGGCGGGATCATGGGCTCGCTTTATGCCGGGTTCGACATGTGGCTCGGCTACCTCAAGCTGTCGCTGCCGTGGACGCTCAAGCACAAGGCCGATCATAAGACGCTCAAGCCGAAGGCGCGGGCGAAGCCGATCGTCTATCCCAAGCCGGACGGGGTGCTAACCTTCGACCGCTTGTCGTCGGTGTTCCTGTCCAACACCAACCATGAGGAAAACCAGCCGGTTCACCTGACGCTCAAGGACGCCGCGATACCGGTGGACGTGAATCTGGCTCAATTTGACGGACCCGAGCAGCATTATTGCCCGGCGGGCGTTTATGAATATGTCGAGGAGGGCGGGTGCATGCGCCTGCAGATCAATGCCCAGAATTGCGTTCACTGCAAAACATGCGACATCAAGGACCCGACCCAGAACATCAACTGGGTGGTGCCCGAAGGCGGTGGAGGCCCCAATTACCCGAACATGTAGCCTAATGGGCGTCTCGCTTGCGGCGATGATCGCGGCCGCTCCCGTGGCCGCGTCCACCCCGGCGCTGACCAGCGATCGCGCTTCAACCTATGTCTCGGCGCGGGCCGCGTCGATCAGCGGCAACCACGCGCAGGCTGCCCAATTGTACGCGAGGCTGGCCGCCGGCTCGGCCGAAAGCGCGCTGATCGACAAGGCCGTCACCGCGGCGATCAGCGCCGGCAACATGCCGCTTGCGCTCAACCTGATCCGCCGCGCTCCGCAATCGCCAAAATCGGTGGATTCCAAGCTGCTGCTAGTGGCCGACGCGCTTCGTCGGGGCCAAAGCGCCGAGGCCGCCGCCGTGCTCGGCCCCTCGACCGCCGAGGGCGAGCTGGGCTTCTGGCTGCCGCTGGTGCGGGCGTGGGACGCCGCCGATCGCCGCGACGCCGGCACCGCGCTGAGCGTGCTCGGGCAGGTCCCCAAGAACAGCGCCCTTGCCGCCTTCGTCGACGAGGAGACGGCGCTAATCCTGCTCAAGCTGGGCAAAGGCGCGGAGGCCGAGCCCTTCGCTCGGCGCGCCATCGGCAATGCAGGGCCGCGCGAATATCGTTTGAGACTGGCGCTAGCAGCGGGCTTTGCCGCGCTTGGCGACCGGCGGCGCACGCTGGCGATGATCGAGGGCATCGGATCGAATGCCGACGAGCTCCGCAAGTCGGCGGACAGCGGCAAGCTGGCGCGGATGAAGATCGACACCGGCGCCAAGGCGTTTTCCGAGCAGATGGTCGCGTTGGCGGTTGAAATGCGCCGGTCCAACCCGCGCGGCGCTCCAATCAACATCCTGCAACTCGCCCGTTTTGCGGCGCCCGACAACAGCTCGGCCCTGCTGTTCCTCGGCACCGCGCTGGACGATGTCGACCGGACCGACGAGGCGCTCGCGGCATTCCGGGCGATATCGCGCGAAGACCCGCTGTATTCGGAATCGCTGGACGCGCAGGCCCGGACACTGACCGGAGTCGACCGCTTTGCCGAGGCGCTAACCGTCGCCAAGGCCGCGACCCAGGGCCAAAGCGTTTCCGACGAGGATTTCGCGCGGCTTGCCGACGTTTACTCGGCGATGGACCGCCATGATGAGGCGGCCGACGAGTATCTGCAGGCGATCACCCGGTCGGGAGGCGGCGACTGGACCTTGCTCCTGCTTCGGGCGAGCGCACTCGAATCGGCCAATCGCTGGCCCGAGGCGCAAGCCGCGCTTGGCGAAGCGATGCGAATCGCCCCTCTGCAGCCGCTGATCCTCAATTTCCTGGGCTATGCGAAGCTCGAGCGGGGAGAGGACCTCGACACCGCCGAAGCGTTGATCCGCAAGGCCAGCTCGCTGGCGCCAGACGATGCGTCGATCACCGATTCGCTCGGCTGGGCGCTGTTCAAGCGGGGGCGGACGGAGGAGGCGATCGCGACGCTGCAAAAGGCGGCGGCGGGCGATCCCGCGCAGGCCGAAATCCACGAGCACCTCGGCGATGCATTGTTTTCGGCCGGCCGAAGGTTCGAGGCGCGGTTCGCCTGGCAGGCCGCGCTGGCGACCGCCGACGCCGAATCGTCCGGGCGAATCCAGAGCAAGATCGACGGCGGACTGACCCCGGCCACGGCCGCGCGTTGAGCGCTTCCGCCGAGCGGGCCTATGCGAAGCTCAACCTGGCGCTCCACGTCCGCGCGGCGATGGCGGACGGCTATCATGCCATCGAAACCGTGTTCGCTTTTTGCGAAGACGGCGACGAGCTGACCGCCGAGCCGGCGGAGGATGTGTCCCTGACCATCGACGGGCCATTCAGCGGCGGGCTCGACCCGCGGGACAATCTGGTCAGCCTGGCTGCGCGGCGGCTTGCGCGGGAGAGCGGGCCGGGCGCCGGCGCAACCATCCGCCTGACCAAGCTGCTCCCCGTCGCGGCCGGGCTGGGCGGCGGCTCGGCCGATGCCGCGGCGGCGCTGCGGTTGCTGACCCGGATCTGGGACTCGAAGTTCGACCCGCCGCAACTGGACGCCATCGCTCGCGATCTCGGCGCCGACGTTCCTGCCTGCGTTCGTTCGGCGCCGATGCGGGGGACGGGCAGGGGCGACCGGCTGGAGCCTGTACAGCTTGGCGTCTCGGGCCAAGCCGTGCTGCTGGTCAACCCGCGGGTCGAGCTTCCGACCGGCGAAGTCTTCGCCGCGTGGGACAAGATCGATCGCGGGCCGCTCGACGACTGGCGCTTCGGGCGCAACGACCTTGAGGAAGCGGCGATGACGGTGGTGCCGCAGATCCGAAGCATCGTCGCCTGGCTGTCGGCGCAGGACGGTGTCGAGCTGGTCCGGATGTCGGGTAGCGGCGCGACCTGCTTCGCTTTGTTCGACAGCGACCGGCAGCGCGACCGCGCCGCAGAAGCGGTGCCGCGCGAATGGTGGCGCCTGGCGACACGTCTGCGCTAGACGCGCCTGAGTGAATAGCCGCCCGATCCTGACCGCCGAAGCGATGCGAAGCGCCGAGCAGGCGGCGATCGACGCGGGCACAAGCGTCGAGCAACTGATGGAGCGCGCTGGCGCCGCGCTGGCCGAGGCGACTGTGCGGTTCGCCGGCAACTCGCCGGTTCTGATCCTGTGCGACCCGGGCAATAATGGCGGCGACGGCTATGTCGCGGCCCAGCATCTTGCGACGCGCGGCGTGAAGGTGCGGGTGGCGGCGCTGGCCGAGCCAAAGAGCCAGGCGGGGAAATCGGCCCGGTCGCAGTACCAGGGCGATGTCGAAACGATCGGCGGTCGTACCGCCGCCGCCCCAATCCTGATCGACGCGCTGTTTGGAACAGGGATGAAGAAGGGGATGGAAGAGTCTCTCGGCAAACAGCTTTCGCGTCTTGCCGGGCTCGCGTCGGTGCGTATCGCCTGCGACCTTCCAAGCGGCGTGGACACCGACAGCGGCGAGTTGCTCGGCCCGGTCGCGAAGTTCGACCTGACCGTCGCCTTCGGCGCCCTCAAACCCGCGCACCGGCTGATGCCGGCGATGGAGCGCTGCGGGCGGGTGGTGGTGGCCGACATCGGCATCGAGGCAGTGGCGGACTGGTTTGAGATTGGCGCGCCGGAGCTGCCTGCGCTCGATCCCGCGGGCCACAAATACGACCGCGGGCTGGTCCATGCGCTGGCCGGCAAGATGCCGGGCGCAATCGCGCTTGGGGCGACCGCCGCGATCCGGGCCGGCGCCGGCTATGTCCGGGTGAGCACGTCGCTGGCGATCGACGGCCTGCCGGCGGCGGTGGTCCAGACTGACACGGCGCTGGTCAACGACCCGCGGATCGGCTGCATCCTGGTCGGCCCCGGAATGGGCGACATCCCGCAAATCCTGACCCTGGCGCTGACCTCGCGCGCTCCCAAAGTGATCGACGCCGACGCGATCGGCGCGCTCGGCGAGCCGGAGCGGCTTCGCGGCCACGACGCGATTCTCACTCCCCACACCGGCGAGTTCGTGCGGCTGTTCGGGGAGCTGCCGGGAAGCAAGGCTGATCAGGCGCTCGAAGCCGCGAGGCGGTGCGGCGCCGTCGTGGTCTATAAGGGCCCCGACACCCTGGTAGCGGCGCCCGACGGCCGCCTGGGCTTCGCTCCGCCGGCGCCGGCCTGGCTCGCCACCGCCGGGACCGGCGATGTCCTCGCCGGGATTGCCGCGGCGATGCGCGCCCGAGGCGTGCCGGCATTCGAAGCGGCGTGCGCGGCGGTATGGCTGCACGGCCGCGCCGCGGAGATCGCCGGACCGCAGATGATCGCAGACGATCTTGCTGCCGCCATTCCCCAAGCGCTCGCTTTGTTGTGAACGAACTCATCGTCCGCATTGCGGCGCGGGGCGACGGCGTGACGGCAAGCGGCCGCCATGTGCCGTTCGGAGTTCCCGGCGACGCCGTGCTCGACGACGGCGCGCTTGCGTTCGGCCCGCACCACCAGACGCCGCCGTGCCGTCATTTCCCGGAATGCGGCGGCTGCCAGCTTCAACACGTCGATGACGAGGCGTATCGCGGTTACCTCGTCTCGCGCGTGCAGGGCGCGCTCGATCAGCACCGGCTGACCGCGGACATCCGCGATCCGCATTTGTCGCCGCCTAACAGCCGGCGCCGAGCGACCTTGCGGGCGCTCAGGGCGGGGAAGGGGGCGGTGATCGGCTTCAATGCCGCCAGGTCCCACCGAATCGTCGACATGCGCGAGAATCACATCCTGCGGCCCGAGTTGCTGGCGCTGGTCGATCCGCTCCGGCAGCTCCTTGCCTCGCTTTTGCAGCCTAAGCGCACCGGGGAGATGCAGCTGACGCTGGTCGACCAAGGCGTCGACTTGCTGCTCAAGGGTGTCGAGGTCGACGATCTTCCTGGAATCGAGGCGCTGACGTCGTTTTGCGAGCAATATCGATTGGCTCGCCTCAGCCTCGACCGGGGGCTCGGGCCGGAAACCTTGTATGAGCCGCATCCAGCAACGGTCACGTTGTCCGCAACGCCGGTCACGCTGCCGGTGGGCGCGTTCCTGCAGGCCACGCAAGACGGAGAGGTTGCGCTGGTCGACGCAGTCCGCGATGCTGCCGGCGATGCTGCGCCGGTCGCCGATCTGTTCGCCGGGCTCGGGACGTTCGCGCTTGCGCTCAAGGGGCAGGTTTATGCCGCCGAGGCATCGCGCGACGCCGTGCTTGCGCTCAAGCGCGCGGCGCCGGCCATCGCGGTCGAGCATCGCGACCTCTATCGGCGCCCGCTCGATGCGTCCGAGCTGAAGCGTTTCGCATGCGTAGTGCTCGATCCACCGCGCGCCGGTGCGGCCGAGCAGGTCGCGGCGCTGGCGGCGTCGACCGTCCACCGGATCGCTTACGTCAGTTGTAACCCGGCGACGTTCGCCCGCGACGCCGGCACCCTTGTCTGCGGTGGCTATTCGCTTCAGTGGGTGCGGCCGGTCGGCCAATTCCGCTGGTCGACCCACATCGAACTTGCCGCCTGCTTCACGCGCTAGATCAGCCCGCAATCCCGGGCGACGCGCACAGCCGCGTGGAGGGTGAGACCTATCAGGCAGAGGCTCGCGAGGGTGAAGATCAGGAGCCGCCATTTGACGATGTTGGTGGTTGCCTGGACCAGGCTGTGGATTACTCGAAGGCCGACATAGCCCCAGGCGAGCCAGTAATTGTAGCCGCCGCCCATGTTCATTAACGCGAGGGTGAGCGCAATTGCGTAAAACAGCGTCGGTTGCTCGACCAGGTGGCTGTAATTATGTGACTTCCATTGTGCGCGCGGCTCGGCGCGGCCCTCGAGGTCGACTCCCCGCGAGCCGGGCGGGATATTGTCGAAGTTGATCCCCAGCCGCTTGAACTCGTTGAAGCGCGCAACCACCATCCAAAGCATGACGACCAGCGTCCACGCGATCAGCGCGACGACCGGCAGCAGAATCGGACTATATTCCATGAGAAAACTTTCCCCCGTGATAGCAGGGGAGGGTGGTTCAGTTTGTTACGTTTGGCAACCTTAGTCGAACAGCTTGGCGAAGCGTCGCTTCTCGCGGTTGCGCCAGGCGCCGCGGTGATATGCGTCGCTGGCGAGCAAGGGCAGCACCGACGTCGCTTCGGCGAACACCATCTGCTCCATCGCCGTCGACACCTTGCCCCAACTCGCCGCTTCCTGCAGCGTCGAAGACGAGCAAGCGCCGTCGCGAACGTCGGCGACGGTGATCTGCACCGCATATTTGTGCACCTCGACGTTCTCGTGGCCGAGGATTTCGGCGCAAACGACCGTGTCCTGGGCGAAATTCTTCGGCACGCCGCCGCCGATCATCAGTAGGCCGGTGGTGCCGGCCTTGATCTTGATGTCGGTGAGCTCGCGGAAGTCGGCGATCGAGTCCATCGTCATATAGTGGCCGCCGCGCTTCATCGCGTCGACCTGGTGCTTGACCAGGCCGAAGCCGGCGGAGCTGTCGGTGAACGCCGGGCAGAAGATCGGCACGTCATGCTCATAAGCGAGCTTTACCAACGAATTGTCCTTCTTGCCGTTGGTGACCAGCCACTTGCCCATCTCCCGGATGAAGGCGCGGCTGCTGTAGGGTCGCGGCACCAGGCTGTCTGCGATCTTGCCGATGGTGAAGTCGCAATCCTGCAGCTGCTCTTCGTCGATATAAGTGTCGTAGATGCGGTCGATATACAGCGAGCGCAGGGTGTCATCGTCAGGGATTTCATTGGCCTGGAAGTGCTTGTGGCCAAGCGCTTCGAAGAAATCCATGTCGACGATCGCGGCACCGGTGGCGACGATCGCGTCGACCATGTTGGACCGCACCAGCTCGGCATAAAGGTCCATGCAGCCGCCGGCCGAGGTCGAGCCCGCAACCACCAGGATCACCGAGCAATCGGGATCCTCGAGCATCGCGTTGTAGATGCCGGTGGCGCGCGCGAGGTCGCGACTGGTGAAGCTCATCTTGCCCATCGCCTCGACGATCGGGCGGGCATCGAAGCTGGTGATGTCGATATGCTCGACCGGTGACGACAGGAGCTGCGCCTTGCGGGTGTCGTTGATCTTGGTGTCGGTGCTCATGTCATGCTCCAATAGCTCCCCCTCCCGCAGGCGGGAGGGGGCTGGGGGTGGGTGTGTCCATGGCCCCCGAAGGAACCGCTATTGGCCGGTCATTGCTCGGGGAGACAGGCCCACCCCCAATCCCTCCCGTAGACGGGAGGCGAGATGAATTAAAGCGTCACGACGTTGGAGCGCAGCGGCTCAACCGACGCTCCGTACAGGCTCGCCATCGGCTCGTCGTCGACGACCTCGATGCGCTCGGCGCCGAAGCCGTTGAAGCCGGTACGCATGGCGCTTCCATAGGCGCCGAGCATGCCGATTTCGACATAGTCGCCTGCGGCACTGTCGGCCGGAAGCTCGAACGGCCCGGCCATATGGTCGAGATCGTCGCAGGTCGGGCCGTAGAAGCTGAATTCGAGCCCGCGCGCATGCGATTCGCGCTCGCGCAGCAGCCGCACCGGATAGCGCCAGCCAATGTGCGCCGCGTCGAACAAAGTCCCGTAGGCGCCGTCGTTGATGTACAGCTCGTTGCCGCGGCGCTTCTCGACGCGGACGACGAGGCTCGCATATTCCGCGCACAAGGCGCGCCCCGGCTCGCACCACAGCTCGGCCGAATAAGAGATCGGCAGCGCCTCGAAGGTCGAGTGGATCACCGCGAAATAATTCTCCAGCGGCGGCGGTTCCATGCCCGGGTACCAGGAGGGGAAGCCGCCACCGACATCGACAATGTCGACGGTGACCGAGGCTTCGACGATCGAGTCGCGCACTCGGCCCATGGCTTCGGCGAACGCCGCCGGGCTCATCGCCTGGCTGCCGACGTGGAAGCAGATGCCGAGCGCGTCGGCGGCCTGGCGGGCGGCGAACAGCAATTGCTTCACCTCGGCCGGGTCGGCGCCGAACTTCGAAGCAAGGCTGAGCTTGGCATGCTCAGAGCTGACGCGAAGGCGGACTAGCAAATTGAGGTCGCTCGCCGCAACGCCGTCGGTGGCGGTCGCGTCGACGATCTTCTCGAGCTCGTCCATGGTGTCGAGCGAGAAGGTGCGCACTCCGTGCTGGAAATATGCCTCGGCGATGGCCTCTTCGGACTTCACCGGGTGCATGAAGCACAGCACGGCCTCAGGCAGCGTGTCGGCCACCAGCCGGATCTCGCCGATCGACGCCACGTCATAATGAGTGACGCCCTCCGACCACAGGATCTGCAGCAGGTCCGGAGAAGGATTGGCCTTGACCGCGTAGAGCGAGCGGCCCGGGAACTTGTCCACGAAGAAGCGCGCCGCGCGACGCGCTGCGTGCGGACGAATCAATGTAACCGGCTGGGCCGGCCGCAGCTTTGCGATGTCGGCACCGCTACGGATGCCGGTCGGGGCGGTAGCTAGCCCCAGCGCGCTATGATGCTTGTGCAACTCAAGGGACCTCCAACGGTATAGTTCAACCAAAGAGCTGCCTTGCGGTTGGAAGTCCCATGGGGCAGCGGAGGCGCGATATATGGACGGTGACCCCTCAAGTAAAGATTTATCCACAAGCTTTTTTGCACCGGCGAACGGTTTACCGGTTCTCAGGCACGGTTTAACCAACCAATTGAAGAGTAAGGATATTTTTTCAGTGCACTTGGTGACCCGCGCTGACGTGGTAGCCGCTTCGGAGCGGATCAGCGGGTGCGTCGAGGAAACGCCACTGATCGAAACTCTGATTTTGGGCCACAGGGTGTGGCTCAAATGCGAGTGTCTGCAGACCGGGCTGGCGTTCAAGCTGCGGGGCGCCAGCAACCGGCTGCTGCAGCTGTCGGACGAGCAGCGCCGGCGCGGAGTGGTCGCTTTCTCGTCCGGCAATCACGCCCAGGGTGTCGCTCTTGCGGCCAAGCGGCTCGGCGTGCCCGCGACCATCGTCATGCCCGCCGACGCGCCGGCGGTGAAAGTCGAGGCAACTCGGAGCCACGGCGCAACAATCGTCTTCTTCGAGCGGCGCACGGGCAACCGCGAAGCGCTGGCGGCCCGGCTGGCCGATGAGCAGGGCGCGGTGGTGGTGCCGAGCTTCGACGACCCCGCGATCGTCGCCGGCCAGGGGACGGTCGGCCTCGAAATCCTCGAGCAACTCGGCCGTACGCCAGCGATGGTGGTGGTCCCCACCGGGGGCGGCGGGCTGGCCTCCGGAATCGCGCTTGCCTGTCCGGATGCGGCGATCGTTTGCGTCGAGCCCGAAGGCTGGGACGACATGGGCCGCTCGCTCGAAGGGGGCGAGATCGTGCCGGTCGAGCCGGACGCGCCCGACACCTTGTGCGACGCGCTGCAAACGCCGCGCGTGTCGCCGATCACGTTCGGCATCCTGCGGGATCGCGGCGCCACGGCGCTCAGCGTCAGCGAAGACGAGGTCCGCGAGGCCGTCCGCTTCGTGTGGGAGCACCACCAGTTAGTCGTCGAGCCGGGCGGCGCGGTCGCGCTCGCGGCGCTGTTGGCGGGCAAGGCCGAGCCGGTCGGCGACACGGTCGCGGTGCTGTCGGGAGGCAATGTCGATCCGCAACTTCACGCCCGGCTCGTCGAGTGACGCATTCAGGCGGCGGCGGTCCGGTATTTGCCGGGCTCGACTTGCACCGGGCTCGACCGTTCGACCGTCCGGGTCAGCTCTTCAAGCTCGGCGGCAAGCGTCTGGAGTTCGGCGGCGAGCGCCGTGGGGTCGGATTCGGCGATCCCGGTGGAGGCGTCGACCAGCGTTTCCAGCATCATCGCGATGCACGGCAGGATCGTCCCTTCGATCCGCTCGAACGCCTCTTCAAGGCGCAGCTGGCGCTCGTCGATTTCCATTGCACCGATATGGCGCAACCGGGGTTAAGTCTTGGTGAAAGGATCGTCAGAATTGGGAATGTTCAGCTCGACGGCCATGGCGCTAGCGGTGATTTCCGCTTTCCTTCTCGCCATCGGCGGGGTTCGGTTGATGCTCGCGCCGCCGACCCGAAGCCGCGGCGCGTTGATGCTGGTCGCTGCCGCGGTGCTGCTGATCAACGTCCTGATTTGGACTTTATAGGCTGCCGCTTGGGGTCGGTGGCGAGGCGCATGTCGAGATAGTCGTCGACGCTTTTCATCAGCAGGTCGAGCTCGCTTGCGAAGAAGTGGTTGGCCCCCGGGATGGTGTCATGATCGATGGTGATGTGCTTTTGGGTGCGAAGCTTGTCGACCAGCTTCTGCACCGCGAGCGGAGTAACGACTTCGTCCGCTTCGCCCTGAATGATGATCCCCGAGGACGGGCACGGCGCGAGGAAGCTGAAGTCATACATGTTCGCCGGCGGGGCGATCGAGATGAAGCCCTTGATTTCCGGCCTGCGCATCAGCAGTTGCATCCCGATCCAGGCGCCGAAGCTGACCCCGGCGACCCAGGTGGTTTCCGCTTCCGGGTGGATCTGCTGCACCCAGTCGAGCGCGCTAGCCGCGTCGGACAATTCGCCGATGCCGTTGTCGAAAATGCCCTGGCTCTTGGCGACTCCGCGAAAGTTGAAGCGCAGCGTGGCGAAGCCGCGGCGGACAAAGGTCTGGTAGAGCAATTGCACGATCTTGTTGTTCATCGTCCCGCCGGCCTGGGGGTGCGAATGAAGGATCATCGCGACGGGCGCGCGCGGGCGCGGCCCCGGGTTGAAGCGGCCTTCGAGGCGCCCCTCCGGACCTGGGAAAATGACTTCGGGCATATTGCGGGTGCTCGCCTGAGGAATGGATTGGCCACGGGTGCGCCGCGGCGGCGCGTCCTATATAGGGGAGCGACTTCAACAGGCAATCGGCAGTTATCCGCGCAAAATGACCGACCGCATCTACCTCGACCATGCAGCCACGACACCGATCCTGCCGCAAGCCCGCGAAGCGATGGCGACGGCGATGGAGGCCTGGGCCAACCCCAGCTCGCCCCACGCCGAGGGCCGCAAGGCGCGAGCGGCGCTCGAGGCGGCGCGGGACAGCATCAAGCGCTCGCTCGGCTGGCGCCATGACGTCATCTTCACCTCGGGCGCGAGCGAGGCAGTGGCGATCGTCGCCGCCAGGGCTAAGGTGAAGGGCCGGCTGGTCGGCGCGACCGAGCATGCGATCGTCCCGCACGAAATGGGGCAAAGGGCGGGCGTTCTGGCGGTGCGGCCCGACGGGCTGATCGACATGGACGCGCTCCAGCGCGCCTTGGCAAATGGCCCGGCGGTTGTCGGCATCCAGCAGGTCAATAACGAGACCGGCGTGATGCAGCCGCTGGACGCGATCGCCACGGCAGTCCGCTCGGCGGGATCGCTGCTGCTGGCAGACTGTGCGCAGAGCGTCGGCAAAATGCCGCTGCCCGACGCCGACTTCATCGCGGTTTCGGCGCACAAGCTCGGCGGGCCGCCGGGGATCGGCGCGTTGCTGGTCAAGGATTTGGCAACGATCGACGCTTGCGGAGGGCAGGAGCAGGGCTATCGCCGCGGGACTCAGGATGCGCCGGCGGCGGCCGGCTTCGCGGCAGCGCTCGAAAGTCGGGCGTTCGCCGAGGCGATGCCGAGGCTCTCCGAACTGCGGCAGCGGCTCGACCAGGGCGTAAAGGCCTCGGGCGGCGTCGTCGTCGCCGAGGGCAGCCCGCGCATCGCCAGCATCGGCGCGGTCGCGCTTCCGGGCGCCGCTCAGGCGAGCCTGTTGGTGCAGTTCGACCTCGCCGGCTTCGCGGTCAGCGCCGGAAGCGCTTGCTCGAGCGGCAAGATGAAGGAGAGCACGGTGCTTGGCGCGATGGGTGTCGCCTCCGAAATCGCTTCGTCCTTTCTTCGCATCAGTTTCGGCCCGTCGACTTCGGAAGCGGATGTTGACGCTTTTCTCGCCGAGTGGCGGCGGATCGCCGGCCGGGCCAGCGCCAAAGCGGCATGATCTACCTCGACTATCAGGCGACGACCCCGCTGGCGCCGGAAGCTGCCGATGCGATGCGGCCGTGGACCGAGGACAAGTTCGCCAATCCGCATTCGCCGTCGCGCCTGGGAAGCGAGGCTGCGGCGGCGGTCGAGGTCGCGCGCGGGCAAGTCGAAGCGGCGATCGGGCTGGCCGACGGCTTGCTCGCTTTCACCGGCAGCGCGACCGAGGCGCTGAACTGGGCGCTCAAGGGAACGGCCGAGAAAGCGGACGGCGGCGGCCGAACCCGCATCGTTACCCTCCAGACCGAGCATGCGGCGGTGCTCGACAGCTGCGAGTGGCTACAGGGGCGCGGCGTTGAGGTCACCTACCTGCCGGTCGGGCCGGACGGCCTGCTCGACATGGATCAGCTCAAAGCCAAGCTAGACGAGCGCGTGCTGCTCGTCGCGGCGATGCTGGTCAACAACGAGATCGGCGTCATCCAGCCCGTCACCGCGATCGCCGAAGCGGCGCACGATGCCGGCGCGCTGATGCTGTGCGACGCGGTCCAGGGCCTCGGGCGGATGCAAATCCCGGACGGGCCGGACCTGGTCGCGGTGTCGGCGCACAAGGTCCACGGGCCAAAGGGCATCGGCGCGCTGTGGATGCGCGATGGCGCCGAGCCCGAGCCGCTGATCCACGGCGGCGGGCAGGAGCGGGGGCTTCGCTCGGGCACCCTGTCGCCGGCGTTGTGCGTCGGTTTCGGCGCGGCGGCCAAGCTGGCGTCACAGCGTCGCGCCGCCGACCGCGAACATGTCGAGCGGTTGTGGGAGGCTGGATGGCAGGCGCTGGGCTCCGGCTGGACGCTCAACGGCGGCGCCGTCCAGCGTTATCGCGGCAATTTCAACATCCGGCGGGATGGGCTCGATGCGTCGCGCCTGCTCGGCGACCTGCGCAGCCTCGCATTCTCGCTGGGCTCGGCCTGCGCCAGTGGCTCGGGGCGCCCGAGCCACGTGCTGCGCGCGCTGGGCCTCAGCGCCCGCGAGGCGCGTTCGTCGATCCGGCTCGGCTTCGGGCGTTATACGACCGAGGATGAGCTGGTCGGCGCGCTGCAAATGATATCCGACGCAGCGCGGGCGCAGGACAATTTCGCGGCGTGACCCTGGTGCGCTTCTACAAGGCCGACGGCACGCTGGACCGTGCAGTCGAAGCCGACGCCGGGCAGCGATTGCTCGACGTCGCCTGGGGGGCGAAGCAGCCGCTCGAAGGCGCGTGCGAAGGGGTGATGTCCTGCTCGACCTGCCACGTCATCGTCGATCAGGAGCATTTCGCGCTGCTTCCTCCCGCAAGCGAGGAGGAAGAGGACATGCTCGACCTCGCCGCTCACGCGACCCGGCGCTCGCGCTTGGCGTGCCAGATCATCCTCGGCGACGAGCTGAAAACGCTCGACGTCCGAATCCCGCCGACCGCGCGCAACTGGCTGCGCGGCTAACTCCCTCTGCCGCTTGCGGGAGAGGGCATCATCCTCCATATGCCGCCTCGGAAGTCGGCGGACGGCGCTGTCGCCAACCTGGTCAGATCCGGAAGGAAGCAGCCACAACGAATTGGTGCCGGGTCGTCGGCTTCCACCTTCGGCTCCTCGCAATGACGGCCTGGAAGCCCTAAACCACCGGCAATGACCGATCCCGAATCGCCAGGACTGGGGCTCATCGAGCCCGAGCTGCCGCAATCGCCTGCATCGCCGTACCGAGTCCTCGCCCGCAAATATCGCCCGCAGAGCTTTGGCGAGCTGATTGGACAGGACGCGATGGTCCAGACCTTGGCTAACGCCATCGAGCGCGGGCGGATCGCCCATGCGTTCCTCCTCACCGGGGTTCGCGGGGTCGGCAAGACCTCCACCGCGCGGCTGATCGCCAAGGCATTGAACTGCATCGGCAAGGACGGGCAAGGTGGGCCGACGATCGCGCCGTGCGGGACATGCGAGCATTGCCGGGCGATCACGGAAGGCCGCCACATCGACGTGGTCGAGATGGACGCCGCCTCGCACACCGGAGTCGACGACGTACGCGAGATCATCGAGGCGGTCCGCTACGCGTCGGTCAGCGCGCGCTACAAGATCTACATCGTCGATGAAGTCCACATGCTTTCGAAGAATGCGTTCAACGCGTTGCTCAAGACCCTTGAGGAGCCGCCTGAGCATGTGAAATTCCTGTTCGCGACCACCGAGGTGAACAAGGTGCCGGTGACGGTGCTGTCGCGCTGCCAGCGCTTCGACTTGAAGCGGATCCCGGCCGAGAAATTGATCGAGCACTTCGGCGAAGTGTCGAGAGCCGAGGGCGTCGATGTCGAGCCCGACGCTCTGGCGATGATCGTGCGCGCCGCCGAAGGCTCGGCCCGTGACGGGCTGTCGATCCTCGACCAGGCGATCGCCCATGGCGCCGGCGCGGTCACTGCTGAACAGGTCCGCGACATGCTCGGCCTCGCCGACCGCGGGCGCATCCGCGACCTGCTGGAGCTGGTGTTGAAGGGCGACACCCCTGCTTCTCTCGCAGCGCTCGACGAGGCGCACACGCTTGGGGTCGACCCGGCGTCGTTGGTGCGGGGCCTGATGGAGGCGCTTCACTCGGCAAGCCGAGCCAAGGCGGGGGCGAGCGCCGAGGCACTACTGTCGACCGAGCAGCGCAAATTCGCGGATAGGCTCGCAGCCAGGCTGTCGTGGGCGCAAATCCACCGCTTGTGGCAGATGCTGCTCAAGGGGCTGGCCGACGTCACCACCGCGCCCGACCCGCAGGAAGCCGCGACGATGGCGATCCTGCGGCTGATCCATTCGGCCGACCTTCCCGATCCCGCCGCGCTGCTCGACCGGCTGTCGGGCGCCTCCGTATCGGCTTCGCCACCAGCCCAGGCAGCTGCGAGCCCGGCAAGTGCGCCGGCGGCGCGGCTGCCCGACGATTACCGGGCGCTGGTTCGGCTGCTCGACGAGAACGGCAAGAAGATCCTGGCGCAGCAGTTGCACGATCAGGTTGCCTTGGTGCGCTTCGCGCCGCCTGAGCTGGCGTTGAAGCCGCAGCGGCCGCTGGGCAGCGATTGGCCGCGCGAGCTTGCGGCGGTGCTCAAATCGCTGACCGGCACTCAGTGGACTGTGACTACCTCCGACGAACCGGGCGAGCCGTCGCTGCTCGAGCAGGAGAAAATGGCCGAGCAAAGAATTCGCTCGGAAGTGCTGGAGGACGAAGGGGTGCGCGCCGTGTTCGACGCATTCCCCGGCGCCGAGCTGGAAACCTACACGACCACGAAGGGTGCATGACATGCCAAGCCTCGAAGAAATCATGAAAATGGCGCAGGACGTCCAGGCCGAAATGGAAAAGGCCCAGGCCAACCTCGACACGATCGAGGTCGAAGGCGCCTCGGGCGGCGGGCTGGTCAAGGTCCGCGCCTCGGCCAAGGGCCGGATCATCGGCGTGTCGATCGACGACAGCCTGCTGGTGCCGGCGGAAAAGTCGATGCTTGAGGATTTGATCGCCGCCGCGCTAAATGACGCCAAGGTTAAGGCCGACGCGGCCGCCGGGCCCGAGCTGCAGAAGATGACCAGCGGGATTCCCCTCCCACCGGGCTTCAAGCTGCCGTTCTAGGGCGAAATCCCTCGTTCGTCCTGAGCGGAGCCCCGCAGGGGGGCGTAGTCGGAGGGCGTTGGCAGTATGCTTGAACGGCGCCCTTCGACTTCGCTCAGGACGAACGGTGCGTGTGTGCTGCACCTAGCAAAGCACGCGCCCATCCTTTATCTGCGCCGCCAACTCCCGCACTTACAGCATTGAAGGACACCCGCGACCCCATGGCCGCCCAGTACAGCTTTGTGATGAAGGGCCTGACCAAGGCGTTTCCGGGCCAGAAGCCCATCCTCAACAACATCAATCTGCAATTCTACCAGGATGCCAAGATCGGCATCGTCGGGCCCAACGGCTCGGGCAAGTCGACGCTGATGAAGATCATGGGCGGCCGCGACAAGGAGTTCACCGGCGAGGCCTGGCCGGGCGAAGGGGTCACCGTCGGCTACCTCGAGCAGGAGCCGCAGCTAGACGCGACCAAGACGGTCAAAGAGAATGTCATGGACGGGGTTCGCCCGGTCGCCGACATGCTCGAGCGGTTCAACGCAATCTCCGCGCAAATGGCCGATCCGGGCGACGATTTCGGCGATCTGATGGCCGAAATGGGCGAGCTTCAGGAGAAGATCGACGCGGTCGACGGCTGGACGCTCGACAACCAGCTCGAAATCGCGATGGACGCGCTTCGCTGCCCGCCGGGCGAAGCAGCGGTCGACAATCTGTCGGGCGGCGAGAAGCGCCGTGTCGCGCTGACCCGCCTGTTGCTTGAGAAGCCCGGCATCCTGCTGCTTGACGAGCCGACCAACCATCTCGACGCCGAGAGCGTGCAGTGGCTGGAAAAGCATCTGGCCGACTACCCGGGCAACGTCATCCTCGTCACCCACGACCGCTATTTCCTCGACAATGTCGTCAACTGGGTGCTCGAGCTCGATCGCGCACGCTATTACATCTACGACGGAAACTACTCCACCTATCTGGAAAAGAAGTCGAAACGCCTCGTGCAGGAAGAGCGGGAGGACGCCGGCAAGCAGAAAGCGATCGACGACGAGCTGGAATGGATCAGGCGCTCGCCAAAGGCGCGCCAGGCCAAGTCCAAGGCTCGGATCCGGGCGTTCGACGAGCTTGTCCAGGCGCAGGAGAGGCGCACCCCGGGCAAGGCGCAGATCCTGATCCAGGTGCCCGAGCGGCTCGGCGGCAAGGTGATCGAGGTGGAAGGTGTCACCAAGGCCTATGGCGACAAATTGCTGTTCGAGAACTTGTCCTTCTCGCTTCCGCCCGGCGGGATCGTCGGCGTGATCGGCCCCAACGGTGCCGGCAAGACCACTTTGTTCAAGCTGATCACCGGCCACGAGCAGGCAGATGAGGGCCAGGTTGTGGTCGGCCCGACCGTCCATCTGGGCTTCGTCGACCAGAGCCGCGACGCACTCGATCCCAAGAAGAACGTCTGGGAAGAGGTGTCCGACGGCCTCGACATCATCAAGCTGGGCAAGCACGAAGTGAACACCCGGGCCTATGTCGGCGCGTTCAACTTCCGCGGGCCCGACCAGCAGAAGAAGGTCGGGCAACTGTCGGGCGGCGAGCGCAACCGGGTGCATCTCGCCAAGATGCTTAAGGAGGGCGGCAACGTCCTGCTGCTCGACGAGCCGACCAACGACCTCGACGTCGAGACGCTTCGCGCTCTCGAGGAAGCGCTGGAGAATTTCGCCGGCTGCGCGGTGATCATCAGCCACGACCGCTTCTTCCTCGACCGCCTCGCGACCCACATCCTCGCGTTCGAGGGCGACAGCCAGGTCGAATGGTTCGAAGGCAATTTCGAAGCCTATGAGGAAGACAAAAGGCGGCGGCTCGGGCCGGAGGCGGACCGCCCGCACCGGATGACGTACAAGAAATTGACGCGCTAACCGCCGCGGCGGAACCGTGCGCAGGCGATTCGGTTGAATGGGCGTGGAAGGCTCCAACGAATCGCTCCGGATCTTTGGCGTCAAGCTGATCGGCGCGACTCCGGAAAACCTGCACAAGCTGCTGCTGACGATCGCCATCATCGCGGCGGCGGTGGTCATCGCCTCGGTGCTGCGCGCTTTCCTGCGCAGCTTCGTCGGCACCCACTGGGGCACTCGCTTCCATTTCTGGGCGCGGCAGGTCGTCAGCCTGACCGTCGCTGCGGTGCTAGTCTTGAGCGTCACTTCGATCTGGTTCGACGATCCGGCGCGGCTCGCCACCGCCATCGGGTTGATCGGCGCCGGTCTCGCCTTCGCGCTGCAGCGCGTGATCACCGCGGTTGCCGGTTTTTTCATCATCCTTCGCGGCAAGACGTTCAACGTCGGCGACCGGATCGTCATGGGCGGGGTTCGCGGCGACGTCATCGCGCTTTCGTTCATGCAGACGAAGATCATGGAAATGGGGCAGCCGCCGTCGGTCCAGAAGGACGACCCAGCGATGTGGTGAGGAGCCGCCAGTTCACAGGCCGCATCGTCACCGTGACCAATGACAAGATCTTTAGCGAACCGGTGTACAACTACACCGACCAATTCCCCTACGTTTGGGAAGAAATCAGCCTGTCGATCCACTTCACCGACGACCGCCAGATGGCCGAGCAGATCCTGCGCGAAGCGGCGAAGCGGCACGCGGCGACTGCGGCCGGGCTCGGTGATACCGAGGTGCACAGGCTCGAAGGGCGCTACGGGGTCGGCATCGATGACATCGACCCGCGGGTCTATTGGAGGCTGGCCGACGGCTGGCTGGAGCTAACGGTGCGCTTCCTCACCCGCGACCATGGCATGCGTGAGGTCAAGGATGCGATCACCCGCGACGTGCTCGGAGAGTTCGAAAATGCCGGGATCAAGATCGCGTCGACAAGCTTCGAAATTACGGCCGTCCCGCAGCTGACGCTGGTTTCAAAGGGCGAAGCGCCGCCTGGCGGAATGCCGGGCTGACTAGCTAGAGCGCAGCGCCGCGACGGTTGCCGCATAGCCTTGGGCCATGTCGGCGAGCACTTCGGCTGCGCGCGGATCGGTGGTCGAGCGGGCGAGGCGCTTGCAGCGCGCCGCCTGGTCGGCAAGCGCGCCGGCCTGCTGGTCGCTGACGTCGATCAACATGTTGACCGCGCCCTTGAGCTGGTCGTCGGCGTCGAACAAGGGGGTCGGGTAGGGAGTGAAGGCGCGGCGGCTGCCGTCGGGGCGCATTGCTATCGCCACCTTGCCGCGAACTGCCGTCCGGGTCTTGATCGTATCCGCCATCGGGCATTGGTCGTGCGGCAGGAAGTCGCCGTCCATCGTGTACAGCTGCCAGGTAACGCACCAGCGGTCTTCGCCGAGCTGCGGTTCGCGGCCGGCGAAGGCGACGCATGCCTGGTTCCAGTAAGTGACGCCGCCGGCCGCGTCGGTGGCGTAAACCGGCACCGCAAGCTTATCGAGGACGGCTTTCCAGTCGCCTTCGTCGCTGAGCGCGGCGAGAGCGGTGTCGAGATATCCTTGAGGTTCGGTTCCGGGAGGCATGGATTCCTGGCGGAAAAGTGTCTTGGGTTAGTCCCCTAATCGACATCAAGGCGCAGCGTTCCGCTTAAGCCGTGCGATTTCAACATAATCAGCCGGCTGTGTCGGACAGGCAACAGTCCGGCCGAGCGGCCGCCCGATACTGGCTGTGCTAGCCGGAAGCCCGTTTATAGCGCCACCTCCGCCCGGTTCTCATCCAGGAGTGCCTTGCCCGGGTCTCGGCCGAGCATCTTGATCGCCGCCGCCTTGAGCGTGAAGCCGGTGTCGGCCTCCCAGATGTCGGCGCT
Source organism: Sphingomicrobium sp. (assembly GCA_037721775.1). Classification (GTDB taxonomy): domain Bacteria; phylum Pseudomonadota; class Alphaproteobacteria; order Sphingomonadales; family Sphingomonadaceae; genus Sphingomicrobium. The sequence goes on from JBBJOG010000001.1 coordinate 127,499, forward strand.
GGCTGCGTCGAAGCGGACAAGCGCAAGATCGGGGTCGTCCTTGCCGTCCTTATACCGGGACGAGATGATCGGATTCCACAGTCTTTCAATGACTTCGCGGTCGTTGCTTAGTTCAAGTCTACCGTGAATCGAGGCGAATAATTTGTGGCCCTTACTGGCGAAGGTCGCGACCGCCTGGTCGCTTTTCTGCAGGCCCTTGACCAGATCCTCGGAGCGTGCAGCGAAGAAATAGATCGTACCGCGGTCGACTTGCGCGGTCATCGGCCGGGTGAAATCGTCGTCGACGCCTTGAAGGCCGAGCATTACGAACGGAGAGTCGTCGAGCTCGTCCCAGAATTTCTCTTCCAGCCTTTGCTTATTGTCAGCCATTTTCAGTCCTCCGATGCCTGGCTTGGCAACGGGCTGGGGGCAGGGGCGGTTCCGAACCCTGGACCAACGGCGGTATGGCCTAGCGCAGGCGCTTGACCCGCAACCGCCCGTCTTCCCCGGTCTTGACCTCGAAGTTGGGCATTGCCCGGATCAGGTCGGACAGGCGATTGTAGCCGTAGTTGCGGGTAGCGAAGCTCGACACCGCTTTGGCCCGCTGACCGATCTCCGACAAAGTGGTATAGCCTTCCTGGTCGCGCTCGGACGCTTTGTAGGCGGAGCCGAGCAGATCGAGCAGGCTGGCGTCGACCGGACGTTGTGCGGGCTCGGCGGGTGCTTCCCCGGCCGGCTGCCGGCTGCTGCTTGCAAGCGCCGCGACGTCGAAGAAGCGCGTGCAGGCCTGGCGGAAGCCAAGCGGGGTCTTGGCGGTGCCGAAGCCGTACACCGGTAGCCCGTCCTCGCGGATCCGCTGCGCTAGCGGCAGGAAATCGCTGTCGCTGGACATGATGCCGAAGCCGTCGAGGCCGCCGCGGTAAAGCAAGTCCATGGCGTCGATCGTCATCCGCATGTCGGTCGCGCTCTTGCCCTTGACGATGTCGAACTGCTGCATCGGCACGATCGAGTGGAGCCCGGTCAGGCTGCCCCAGCCCTTGAGCGCTGGCTTGGCCCAATTGCCGTAGGCGCGACGGATGTTGATGGTGCCGAGCTCGCCGAGCACCAGCAGCACTTCGTCGAGATGGTCGGGCGATGCATTGTCGGCGTCGATCAGAAGCGCGACATTGGCATCCCGGCGGCCATTTTTGTCACTCATCGGGCAAATCCTCCGCATTGACGCGTCTAAATGGATCGGTTCGGGAACGAAAAGCCTTCTCGCGCACTGACTCTATCGTGGGAATTCCGAGGAAGTTGGAGGTTAGTAACATGAAGAGTTTTGCAATCACCGCCGCCGTCGCAGCCAGCATTGGCCTGACCGGCTGCGCAACCAATCCGTACGGAAGCCAGTACGGCCAGACCGGCTACAATAACGGCTATTACAATCAAGGCTATGGCAACAACCCGAATGTCGGCCGCGCCGCGGGCGGCGCCGCCGCCGGTGGAGTCGCCGGCGCGATTGCCGGTGCGATCATCCCGGGCGTCAGCACGGGCACCGGCGCGATTGCCGGCGCGATCCTTGGCGGCGTGCTCGGCGCGACCGTCAACGGCCGTCAATATTATCGCGATACCCGCGGCTATTGCTATTACGTCGACCAATACGGTCAGCCGCACTACAACTATAATACCCGCTGCTAGGCGGATGTTAGCCGACGGGGCGGAAGTGATCTTCCGCCTCGTCGAGCAAATAAAGCTTGCCTTCGGCGACCGCGAAATGGCCGCCGTGAAGCTCCAGGCGCCCATCGCGCTCGCGCTCGTTGATCCACGGAAAGGTCCGTAGGTTCGCTAGCGATATTTTTATCGATTCCAGCTCCATCTCCAGAACCGCCTGCGGCCCTAAGTCGCTGTGGCGGCTACGGATATTGTCCCGCGCCGAATCAAGCAGCCTCACCCAGTCGGCGATGAAGTGGCCTTTGCCATGCTCGGCGCCGTCGAACTGGCCGGTCAGCGCCGCCGCGCAGCCGCCGCACGAGCCGTGGCCCAGCACCAGTATCTCCTCGACTTCGAGCTGGGTTACGGCAAACTCCAGCGCCGCCGACACGCCGTGGAGCCCGCGCGTGGTTTCATAGGGCGGGGCGAGGTTGGCGACGTTGCGGACGACGAACATCTCGCCGGGCCGGGTGTCGAAGATTTCGGCCGGGTCGACCCTGCTGTCGGAGCAGGCGATGACCATCACCTTGGGCTGCTGCCCGTCGGCCAGCTCGGCCCAACGCTGGCGCTCTTGCGGCCAGCGGTTGTGGCGGAAGCGGCGGTAACCGTCGATCAAACCGGCGAGGCTGGGCATAAGAAGGGCGCTAAACCGGAGCGCCAGGGGTGGCAAGCGGCGCCCCCCATCGCTATCTGGCGGCAATGACCGAGGCCGCCATAGCGCCGCAGCGGGCCCGCAAGCCCGACTGGATCCGAGTGAAGGCGCCGACCAGCGCCGGTTACGCCGAGACCCGCCGGCTGATGCGCGAGCTCAATCTCGCCACCGTCTGCGAGGAAGCGGCGTGCCCCAACATCGGCGAGTGCTGGACCAAGAAGCACGCGACCGTGATGATCCTGGGCGATACCTGCACCCGCGCCTGCGCTTTTTGCAACGTCAAGACCGGGATGCCGCGGGCGGTCGATCCGCTCGAGCCCGAGCATGTCGCCACCGCCGCCGCCGAGCTCGGCCTCGAGCATATCGTCGTCACTTCGGTCGACCGGGACGACCTTGCCGACGGCGGGGCCTCGCAATTCGTCAAGGTGATCGAGGCGCTCCGCAAGCGGACGCCGGCGACCACCATCGAAATACTGACGCCCGATTTTCGCAACAAGCATGACAGCGCGGTCGACGCGATCGTCGCCGCCGGGCCGGACGTCTACAACCACAACCTCGAAACCGTGCCGAGGCTGTATCCGACCATCCGCCCGGGAGCGCGTTATTATGCGTCGCTTCGGCTGCTGGAGAGCGTCAAGCGCAGGGCGCCGCACATCTTCACCAAATCGGGCGTGATGGTGGGGCTGGGCGAGCAAAGGCTCGAGGTTCACCAGGTGATGGACGACATGCGCTCCGCCGGCATCGATTTCCTGACCATGGGCCAGTATCTCCAGCCGACGCCGCGCCATGCGAAGGTCGAGGAGTTCGTCACTCCGACCGCGTTCGAGGCATATGCGGGAATCGCCCGGGCCAAGGGCTTCCTGCTGGTGGCGGCATCGCCGCTGACCCGGTCGAGCTATCACGCCGGCGACGATTTCAAGAAGATGCAGGCGGCGCGAACCGCGCAGCTGGCGCGGTCGAACACTGGGGCAGGGGCCAATGCCCCGGCATAGCGAGACCCGCTATCTTCCCTACACGCCCGAGCAGCTGTTCGACATCGTTGCCGACGTCGCCCGCTACGACGAATTCCTGCCGTGGGTGGTCGCGGTGCGGATTCGCTCGTCGAGCGAGGCGGAGACCGTCGCCGATCTGGTCGTCGGCTTCAACGCCTTCAAGGAACGCTTCACCAGCCGGGTGACCAAGCAGCGGCCAACCCACATCTGCGTCGACTACATCGAAGGGCCGCTCAAATACCTGAAGAACGAGTGGGGGTTCGAAGCCGCGGGCGATGGCGGCACGGACGTCCGTTTCTCGGTCGATTTCGCATTTCGGTCGCGCATTTTCGAAGCGCTTGCCGGGCAGATGTTCGACCGCGCGCTGCGGCGCATGACCGATGCGTTCGAAAAGCGCGCCGCGGCGCTTTACGGCATCAGCAGCTCGAGCGCGCAAAGCGCCGCCTGAAGCCGCACCCCCGACCGGGTGGTTTCATCGAACAGTTTCTGGTCGGCGACGATCTTGGCTGGATCGGCGTCGCGCTCGGCGCGGGCGAATACGACCGTTCCCACCGGCTTGCCCGGAGTGCCGCCGCCCGGCCCGGCGATGCCGGTAATAGCGACTGCGACGTCGGCATCCGATGCGGCAAGCGCGCCGCGCGCCATTGCCCAAGCGGTGGCGACGCTGACTGCGCCGAAGGTCTCCACCACGTCGAGGCTGACTCCCAGCTCGCCGATCTTGGATGCATTGGAATAAGTGATGTAGCCGGCCTCGAAGACATCCGACGAGCCGGCGATTTCGGTCAGCGCGGCGCATACCAGCCCGCCGGTGCAGCTTTCGGCCACCGCCAGGCGCCGGCCCGCCTTGCGGTTGGCCTCGACCACTTCGAGCGCCTTGTCGAACAGCTCCTGCGGAAGCAGCCTGTCAGTCATCGGGGGATCATCTCCATTCGGATGTTCACAACGGCCTGGGCGGCAATTCCTTCCCCGCGGCCGGTAAAGCCGAGCCTTTCGGTGGTCGTCGCCTTGATGCTGACCGCCGCCACCGGAAGCCCGAGGATGCCGGCAACGCACTCGCGCATGGCGGCGCGGTGAGGCGCAACCTTCGGCCGTTCGCAGATGATCGTGCAATCGACGTGGTCGATAATCCCCCCACGGCCGCGGACCAGCTCGGCAGCGAAGTTCAAGAAGCGGTCGGAGGACGCGCCTTTCCACTGCGGGTCGCTCGGCGGGAAATGCTCGCCGATGTCGCCGAGCCCGGCGGCGCCGAGCAAAGCGTCGGTGATCGCGTGGAGAACGACGTCGGCATCGCTGTGGCCGCCCAGCCCGCGGTCGCTTCCGACCTCGACGCCGCCGAGCATCACCGGCCCGTCGCCGCCAAAAGCATGGACGTCGAACCCCATGCCGGTGCGCGGCACCAGCCGCCCGGCAAGCCAGCTTTCGGCGCGCTGCCAGTCGGCGTTGGTGGTCAGCTTGTCGAGCGCCGGGTCGCCCTCGACCGCGGCAACCCGCATCCCGGCGGCGCGCAGGACGCTGGTCTCGTCGTTCGGCTGTTCGCCCGCCCACTGGCCGTAAGCCTGGCGCAGCCCGGCCAGGCGAAAGGCTTGGGGGGTCTGCACACGGACCAGGCCGTTGCGCTCGACACTGTCCTCTAGCTCGATTCCGGCCCGGGCCAGCGTGTCGCCGACGGCGAGCACCGGCGCGGCGCCGTCGAAAAATTCCAGCGCCGCCAAGAGCCGGTCGACGACCAGTGGCGGGCAAAAGGGGCGGGCGGCGTCGTGGACCAGCACCGCTTCGCCGTCGATTGCGCGCAAGCCCGCCTGCACGGAATCGGCGCGCTGCTCGCCGCCGGTAATGAGTTCGCCGACGTCGAGGCCGGACAGCGCCTCGGCAGCCAGGCTTTGCTGGCCTTCGCCGACCACCACCCGCACGCCCCCGACCGCCGGGTGACCGAGCAGGCGCTCGACCGCCCAGCGAAGCACCGGCTTGCCGGCGATCGCGCGGAACTGCTTGGGCAAGCCGCCGCCGAGCCGCTGACCGCTTCCGGCGGCGACGATTAGGGCGGTGACCGTCATCGCCGCGCGCCTTGCTCCCCCCGGAGCCCTCCTGTAAAGGCGCGCCTTCCCATGACCTTGCTGAAGCCCATCGAGATCGGACCTGTCCGCATCGACGCGCCGATCATCCTGGCGCCGATGACCGGAGTTACCGATTTGCCGTTCCGGCGGATCGTCCGCCGCTTCGGCGCCGGACTGACGGTCAGCGAGATGATCGCCAGCCAGGCGATGATCCGCGAAACCCGCCAGTCGCTGCAGAAGTGCCTGTGGGACCCGAGCGAGCAGCCGGTGTCGCTGCAGCTCGCCGGCTGCGATCCGGCGGTGATGGCCGAGGCGGCTCGGCTCAACGAGCAGCGCGGAGCCGCGATCATCGACATCAACATGGGCTGCCCGGTGAAGAAAGTGGTCAACGGCGAGGCCGGGTCGGCATTGATGCGCGACCTGCCGCTGGCCGCCGCGCTGATCGAGGCGACGGTCGAGGCGGTGAAAGTGCCGGTGACGTTGAAGATGCGGATGGGCTGGGACCATAATAGCCTCAACGCGCCCGAGCTGGCCCGCATCGCGGAAGGCCTCGGGATCAAGATGATCACCGTGCACGGCCGAACCCGATGCCAGTTGTACAAGGGCAGCGCCGACTGGTCGTTCATCCGCAAGGTCAAGGATGCGGTTACGATCCCGGTGATCGTCAATGGCGACATCTGCTCGGTCGGCGATGCCCGCGAAGCGCTTGCGCAATCGGGCGCAGACGGGGTGATGATCGGCCGCGGCTGCTACGGCAAGCCCTGGCTACTGGCGCAGGTGACGGCCGAGCTGATGGACGGCGCGAAGCGGCCCGACCCGTCGCTCGACGAGCAGCTGGCGACGATCCTCGAGCAATATGACGACATGTTGTCGCTGTACGGGCGCCAAACCGGCGTCAACCTCGCCCGCAAGCATATAGGTTGGTACACCAAGGGGCTGCCGGGTTCGGCCGAGCTTCGTAATAATGTGAACCAGCAGGACGATCCGAATGAGGTCGTGGCTATGCTCAAGGGCTTTTACGCCCCCTGGCTGACTCGCGCCGCCGCTTGAGCGCAGCCGCCCGGCGTTAACTGTGTTGTTTTTGCAACGGTAGGTGCTAGTGCGCTCGTAATGGATGCGCCTGCCGCAGAATCGGACCTGGGCCATAACGAGCGAAGCGGCTGGCTTCGCCGTGACCGCGACACCGCTCGGCTGTTCCGTTTCGCCACCATCGGCACCGCCATCGTGCTGGTCGTCACCGTGGCGCTCAGCGTCTGGCTGTTGAGGCAGCCGGCGACGCCGGGATCTTTGCTATCGCCGCCGCTGATCGCGACGTTGCTGATTGCGATCCTGATTCCGGCGATCGCTTTGATGGTGTTGCTGTCGCGGCGCATGGCGATGGCTCGCGCCGCGCAGGGCGGGCTCGGCACCGGGCGGCTGCACACCAGGCTGGTCGCTTTATTCTCGGTGATCGCCGCGGTGCCGACGGTGCTGGTGGCGATTTTCGCGTCTTTATTGTTCCAGAGCGGGCTTGAATTCTGGTTCTCCGACCGGGCTCGCAACATGCTTGAGAATACGGTGGTCCTGGCGCGCAGCACCTACGACCGCGAAGTCGAGCGCGTGGCCTCCGAAACGGTGGCGATGAGCGGGGACCTTGCGTCTTACCTGGAAATCGTCAGCATCGAAGACCGGCGGTTCGGCGAAGGCTTCGGGCAGCAAGTGCTGTTCCGCAACCTGTCGGAAGCCGTCATCATCAACGTCGGCGACGACAATGTCATCCGCAGCCTGGCGCTGATCAACCCCTACGACCGCCCGCTCGACCGGATCATCACTTCCGAAACCATCGGGCAGCTGAGCCGCGATCCGGTGGTTGCGGTTAATTCCAGCGACCGCGTCGGGGCGGTGACCAAGCTTGCTTACGGGCCCAACACCTATCTGTACGCCTCGCGGGTGTTCGAGCCGCAGTTCCAGGATCAGATTCGGCGCGGAAACGAGGTGGTCAGCAACTATCGGGCCTTGCTCGCCCGGTCGCGGATCAATCAGCTTCGGTTCAATGCGGCGTTGTTGCTCGGCGCGCTGGTGATCGTCGCGCTAGCCATTTTTGCCGCGTTGCGGCTCGCCGACCGGCTGGTCCGCCCGGTCGGGCAACTGGCCGCTGCGGCGGGGCGAATCGAGCAGGGCGACTTTTCGACGCGGGTCCCGGTCACTCGAACCGAGGACGAGATCCAGACGCTCGCCGCGGCCTTCAACCAGATGACCGAGCGGCTGGACGAGCAAACCGGCGCGCTAAAGGCGGCGAACGCCCAGCTGGAAACCCGCCGCGCCTTTATCGAAGCGGTACTGTCCAGCGTCACCGCCGGGGTCGTCGCGCTGGATTCCGCCAACCGCGTGCTCCTGATCAACCGCTCGGCCGAAGCTCTGCTCCAGCACGGGCAGGAGGCGATCGAGAGCGCCGAGCTTGCGGGCGTGTCGCCGGAGCTCGCCGAGTTCATCCGCGGCGAGGAGCACGAGGCCAATGTTACCGTCGCTGCGGTCGGCGACCCGAGAATCCTGGCGGTCAAGCGAGTACGCTACGAGGATGGCGCGGTCCTTACCTTCGACGACATCACCGACCAGCTCAACGACCAGCGCAGCGCTGCCTGGTCGGACATCGCGCGGAGGATTGCCCACGAGATCAAGAACCCGCTGACCCCGATCCAGCTGGCCGCCGAGCGGTTGCAGCGGCGCTTCGGGGGCGAGGTGAAGTCGGACAGCGAGACCTTCGAGCGGCTCACCGGCACAATCATCCGCCAGGTCGGCGACTTGCGGCGAATGGTCGACGAATTCTCCAATTTCGCGCGCATGCCCAAGCCCGTGTTCCGGCCCGAGAACGTCCACGAAATCGCCCGCCAGGCGCTGTTCCTGCACGAGGTCGCGCACCCGGGGATCAGCTTCGTGCTCGACCCGCAGACCGGCGAGATGCTGATGGTTTGCGACCGCCGCCAGCTCGGCCAGGCGCTGACCAACGTCGTCAAGAATGCGGTCGAAGCGATCGAAACGAGGCGCGGGCGCGGCGAGCACCACCTCAAGGGCGACCGGGTCGAGCTTCGCCTGCGCCGCGAGGAGGCGCAGCTGATCATCGATATCATCGATACCGGCATCGGCCTTCCCGAAGACCGCGAGCGCCTGACCGAGCCCTATATGACGACGCGGGTCCGGGGCACCGGCCTGGGCCTCGCGATCGTCAAGAAGATCGTCGAGGAGCATATCGGCGAGATCGCCTTCCTCGACCAGCCCGGCGGCGGCACCCGGGTGCGCATCGCGTTCGACGCAGAGAAGCTGGCCGAACAACCGCCCGCCGAAGAAAATCCTGATGACTCAAATGCATAGGGAGCGTTGCTGATGGCCCTCGAAGTTCTGGTCGTGGACGATGAGGCCGATATCCGCGACCTGGTCAGCGGTGTTCTCGAAGACGAAGGCTATGCGGTGCGAAGCGCCGGGGACAGCAGCTCGGCCCTGGAAGCGATGAAGGACCGCCGCCCGTCGCTGGTTCTGCTCGACGTCTGGCTGCAGGGCTCGCGCCTCGACGGGCTGCAGCTGCTGCAGGAGATCAAGCGCCAGGACCCGAGCCTGCCGGTGCTGATGATCTCCGGCCACGGCAACCTCGACACCGCCGTGGCCGCGATCCGCGAAGGGGCGGTGGACTTCATCGAGAAGCCGTTCGAGGCCGAGCGGCTGCTCCATCTGGTATCGCGGGCGACCGAAACCGAGCGGCTCCGGCGCGAAAATGCCAGCCTTCGCCAGATAGTCTCGCACGAGCAGGCGCTGGGCGGCAATTCGGTGTTGATCAACACCGTCCGCGCCACGCTCAAGCGGGTCGCTCCGACCGGGAGCAGGGTGCTGATTACCGGCCCGGCGGGCGTCGGCAAGGAAGTCGCGGCACGGACCATCCACCAGTGGAGCGCTCGGTCAAGCGGACCGTTCGTGGTCGTTTCCGCGGCGATGATGACCCCGGAGCGGGTCGAAGAGGAGCTGTTCGGGACCGAGCAGGAGGACGTCAGCCGGCCCGGCCTGCTCGAGCAGGCGCATGGCGGCACCCTGTTCCTCGACGAGATCGCCGACATGCCGATCACCACCCAGGGCAAGATCCTGCGCGTTCTGACCGACCAGAGCTTTCACCGGGTCGGCGGCCAGCGCCCGGTGAAGGTTGATGTTAGGGTGCTGTCCGCCACCTCGCGCGACCTCCAGCAGGAGATCGCCAACGCGCGTTTTCGCGAAGACCTATACTATCGGCTCAACGTGGTCCCGGTCCGGCTGCCGCCGCTGCGCGAACGGCGCGAGGACATTCCCGAGCTTGCCAACCAGTTCCTCGCCCGTTTCGCCGCCGAGCGGCGGATCCCGGCGCCCACCTTCAGCGACGAGGCGCTGGCCGCGCTCCAGGCGCACGACTGGCCGGGCAACGTCCGCCAGCTTCGCAACATCATCGAGCGGACGGTGATCCTCGCGCCGTGCGAGCGGGTCGACCGGATCGAGGCCGACATGCTGCCAACGGAGATCCTCGAAAGCCAGGGCCAGTCGGGCGGGTCGAGCCAGGCGATGATGATCATGGGCAGCCCGCTGCGCGAGGCGAGGGAATCGTTCGAGCGCGAATATCTCAAAATTCAGATCCGGCGCTTTTCCGGCAACATCTCCCGCACCGCGTCGTTCATCGGCATGGAACGCTCGGCGCTGCACCGGAAGCTCAAGGCACTCGGCATCGGCGACAAGCGCGACGACGAGTAGAGAGCGTACCCATTCATGCCCGACAAGCCCCTAAGCCTGCAGGATCATTTCCTGAACTGCGCTCGCCGAGCGAAGCTGCCGCTGACCGTCTTCCTTGTGAAAGGCGTGAAGCTCCAGGGTGTAATCACCTGGTTCGACACCTTTTCCCTGCTTCTGCGCCGCGACGGCAAGGCGCAGCTGGTCTATAAGCATTCGGTCTCGACGATCGTGCTGAGCAAGCCGTTCGATGAAGCGGCACCGCCACACGAGGCGGGCGCCAGGCAGTCGCTGCAGGACGTGTTCCTGTCGGCCGCGGCCCGCGAGCGGACGTCGATGGCGGTGTATCTGGTCAATGGCGTGATGCTGCAGGGGACGGTCGTGGCCTATGACCAGTTCTCGATGCTTCTGGAACGCGGCGGGCAGGCGCAGTTGATTTACAAGCACGCCGTCTCGACGCTTCAACCGGAAACGGCGATGGCCCTGGGCGGCGAGCATGGTTCGGACGACCACACGGAGGATCAGCCCTGACCATCGCCGACAGTCCCGAAACCAACGACGTCACCCGCGGCGAGCGGGCGGTGGTGATCGGCGTCGAGCGGGGTGGGGGCGCCAACGCCAACGCCAAGGCCAACGGGCGCAGCAGCGAAGCGCGCCTCGACGAAGCCGCCGGCCTGGCCGAGGCGATCGGCGTGTTGGTCGTCGGCCGCAAGAGCTTCCGGCTTCGAAACCCGCGCTCGGCAACCCTATTCGGCAAGGGCCAGGTGGGCCAGATCGGCGAGCTCGCTCGCGAGCATGAGGCGGGGCTGACGATCATCGACGCGCAGCTCACCCCGGTTCAGCAGAAGTCGCTCGAAGTGGCGGTCGGGACCAAGGTGATCGATCGCACCAGCCTGATCCTCGAAATCTTCGGCGAGCGGGCGGCGACGTCCGAAGGGCGGCTGCAGGTCGAGCTTGCCCACCTCGACTATCAGGCGGGCCGGCTGGTGCGCAGCTGGACCCACCTGGAGCGGCAGCGCGGCGGCTTCGGCTTCCTTGGCGGCCCCGGTGAGACCCAGATCGAGGCCGACCGCCGGCTGATTCGCGACCGCATGGCGCGGATCCGGCGCGAACTCGAGCAGGTCAAGCGCACGCGCTCGCTGCACCGCGACCGCCGGCAGCGCGCGCCGTGGCCGGTGATTGGCCTGGTCGGCTATACCAACGCCGGGAAATCCACGCTTTTCAACCGCTTGACCGGCGAAACCGTGCTTGCCGAAGACATGCTGTTCGCGACCCTCGACCCGACCATGCGGGAGATCAGGCTGCCCGGCGTCGACAAGGCGATCCTGTCCGACACCGTCGGTTTCGTGTCCGACCTGCCGACGCAGCTGGTCGCTGCCTTTCGAGCGACGCTCGAGGAGGTCTCTTCGGCCGACCTGCTAGTCCACGTGCGCGACATCTCCCATCCGGACAGCGATGCCCAGCGCGACGACGTCGAAACAGTCCTGGCGCAGCTCGGCGTCGGTCGGGACGAGCAGGGGGCGCCGCCGCTGATCGAAGCCTGGAACAAGGTCGACTTGCTGGAGCCACAGGATCGCGCCGCAGTGCTGGCCGAGGCGGCCCGGCGCGAGGATGTGGTGCCGATCTCGGCGATCACCGGCTTCTCAGTCGACCAGTTGCAAGCCGCGATTGCCGAATCCCTTCAAAGCGGCGACCAGTTGCACAAGGTGCGCCTGGGCGTGAGCGAAGGGCAGAAGATCGCCTGGCTTCATTCCCGCGGCGACGTCGTCGAGCAGCGCAACGATGACGATGAGGTACATCTCGACGTCCGCCTGTCGCCCGAAAATTGGGCGCGGTTCCAGGCGCTTCATTCCGCCTGACGAGCCTTTGCGGCGCGCCACAGAGCTTCCTTCTCATCGAGGCTCAGTTGCTCGAAACGGGAAGTCCTCTCGATCGCCCGAAAGCGGGATTCGAACTTAAGATTAGCATTTTGCAGAGCATCTTCCGGATCAATCTTAAGGTGCCGTGCGAGGTTAACCACCGCGAACAGCAGATCGCCCAGCTCCTCCGATTGCCTGTCCACGGATGTCTCCGCCGCGAGTTCCTGCAGCTCTTCGTCGATCTTGGCCCTCGGGCCCGACGCGTCCGGCCAGTCGAAACCGGTGCGGGCTGCCCGCCGCTGCAGCTTTGCAGCACGGTCCAGCGCCGGAAGCGCCAGCGCGACTCCGGCCAGCGCGCTGTCGTCGGGGTTGCGGCTGCGCTCGGCGGCCTTGATCGCGTCCCAGCCGGGGCTCTCGGCCGCGCCGCCGAAGATGTGCGGGTGGCGGCGCTCGAGCTTATCGCAAATGGCTGCCAGGACGTCATCGAGCGCAAAATGGCCGGCTTCCTCGGCCATCTGGGCGTGGAAGACGACCTGGAGCTGCAAATCGCCGAGCTCGTCGGCCAGCGCGTCCATGTCGCTCCGCGCAATCGCGTCGGCGACCTCATAGGCTTCTTCGATCGTGTAGGGGGCTATGGTCGCAAAGCTTTGCTGCAAATCCCATGCGCAGCCGCGTTGCGGGTCGCGCAGCCGCCGCATGATGGCAATCAGGCGGTCGAGGCTCATGAGGGGGCTTCCACGAAGGGGAAACCAGACGCATCGCAAAGTCTGATAATATATATTATGTAAAGTAATACAGGGGTCACGGGACCATTACCAGCCAGCGCCCCTCGACCCCCCACCGGTCGAGGGTCGACAGGAAATTCATCCCCAGCACGTTCAAATCCTCATTGTCGGCGACGTGCATGTCGAAACCGGTCCGTTCGATCGTCCCGACAGCCAGCCGGTCAGCGCGGCCGACCGCGACCCGGACCAGGCCGTTGCCGGTACGAACGACCTGGTTGCGGCTCTGGCGGATTGAAACCCCGGCGCGCGCGGCGGTCGATCGGTCGATGGTGGTCATCGTCGCGCCGCTGTCGACCAGGAACTTGACCTTGGCGCCGTTGACCTCGCCGGTGACCCAGAAATGCCCGTCGATCGCCATTGGAATGCGCAATTCGCGCCCCTGGCTGACCGGTTCACCGACCGCTTCGGCCTTGATCCGCTGCCAAACCCAACCGAGATTATCTCGGAATGTGAATAGGATAAAGCCGCCCGCGAAGATCGAGGCCCAGGCCAGCGCGTAGGTCAGAAGCCTGGCGAACCGTTCCCGGCGCGCCATCAACGTTCCGAGCACCAGCATCACCGCCATCAGGATATAGACGCCGCCGAGCTGCACGCTGTTGGTCACGACCGAAGCACCAGATAATTGCCCTGGACGCCCCAGCCGCTGAGCGACGACAGGAAGTTCATGCCGAGCACGTTGCTGGACTCGCGTTCGTTGATGTTGACCGACAAGTCGCTGCGCTCGATCGGCCCTAGCTGAAACCGGTTAGCAGTCGCCCTCCTCATCCGCACCACCCCGTTGGCGGTTTCGACCATTGCCACGCGCACCCCGGGCTGCAGGGCGGCAGCCCGCGCGGTTTCGGGCGAGACGGTAGTGATCGAGGCGCCGCTGTCGACCAGGAAGCGGGTTTGATGTCCGTTCAGGTCAGCGCTCACCCAGAAATGGCCGTCCTCCGACACCGGGATTCGGACCTCGTCGCCCTCTACCATCGGCGCGCCGGTCGCCTCTGCCCTAAGCCGCTGGCCCATCGCCGAAAAATCGTCCCGGAAGGCGAACAGCGCGAACCCCACGCCGAATATCGCCACCCACGCAAGCCCCATCTTGGCGACTTTGCCGATCGGTAATCGCATGCCGATGAGCGAGCTAGCCACGAACACCAGCATGACCAGCAGCAATACGGCTTGAGGCGGATCGACGTCGTTCAAATCTCGATCTCCAGCCCATCGTGCGCCGGTTCCGCCCAATCCGGCAGCTCACCGGTCAACGTGCGGTAATCCAGGCTGTTGTTCATGTGGGTGAGGTACAGCCGGCCGATCTTGAGATCGTCCGCCCAGCCGAGCACTGCGTCGAGATAGGCATGGGTCGGGTGCGGGCGGCGTTGCAGGCAATCGCAGATCATCACGTCCGCGCCTTCGTAAAGGGCCGCCATGTCTTCCGTCATCTGGCTGAAATCGATTGCATAAACCGCGGAGCCGCCATCCTCGTCGATGCGTAGCCCGAGCGAGGTGATGCCGCCATGCGGCTGGTCGACGAAGCGGATGCGGGCATTGCCCAGCTTCAACTCTTCGCCGGTCTCGTGCGGTTCCACCACGGCTGCATAGAGGTTCGATCCGGCGAAGGCGTAACTGAAGTGCTGCCGCAGCCGGTCGATGACGTCGGTTCGGGCGTGGAGCGGGATCGGCGACTTGCGCCGCTGCGCCACCGGGCGGAGCTCGTCGATGCCATGGCAATGGTCGGCATGGTCGTGAGTGACGACGAGGGCGTCGATGACGGCCACATCCGCGTCGAGCAGTTGCTGGCGAAGGTCGGGCCCGCAATCAACCAGCAGGCGCTGGTCGCCGCTCTCGATCAGCAGTGAGCTGCGCATGCGGCGGTTGCGCGGTTCGTCAGGGTCACAGGCGCCCCAATCGGGGCCGATCCTGGGCACACCGGCGGAAGTGCCGCAGCCCAGGATTCGAAGCCTCACGCTGCTGCCCGGTTGAACAACCGATAGAAGTTCGCCGTCGTGGCGTCGGCAAGCGCGTCGGGCTCCTCGCCGCGCAGGTCGGCAACGAAGGCGGCGGTGTCGGCGACGAACGCCGGTTCGCAGGTTTTGCCGCGGTTCGGCACCGGCGCCAGGAACGGTGCGTCGGTCTCCACCAGCAAGCGGTCGAGCGGGATCGGCCTGGCGATCTGCTGCAGGTCGGCCGCGTTCTTGAAGGTGACAATGCCGGACAATGAGATGAAGAAACCGAGCTCAAGCGCCTTGCGCGCCAGATCGCCGCTGCCGGTGAAGCAGTGGAGCACTCCGGCCACGCCCCCCTCTCCCGCCGCGCGCTCTAAAATCTCGGCGGTGTCGTCTTCGGCGTTGCGGGTGTGGACGACCAGCGGTAGGCCGGTGATTCGCGATGCTTCGATATGGGCCTGGAAGCGCTCGCGCTGGGCCGCGCGGTCGGACTTGTCGTAATAATAATCGAGGCCGCACTCGCCGATAGCGATCACCCGCGGATGCTCGGCGGCTTCGACCAGCGCGGCGGCGCCAAGGTCGGGGTGGGCGTCGGCCTCGTGGGGGTGGACTCCGACGCTCGCCCACACGTCCGGATTTCGCTCGGCGACGCCGATGACGGCATCCCATTCGCGCTGACGGGTGGAGATGTTGAGGAAAGCGGTGACCCCGCGCGCCCGGGCGGCGTCGAGCACCTCGTCCTGGCGATTGGCCAGACCCTCGTAATTCAGGTGGCAGTGGCTATCGACCAGCTTCACGCCGCGCCCTCCTCTTCCAGCTCGAGGCGCGGGAAGATCGGCACCGGCTGCCCGATCGGCGCTTGGGCACCGGAATCGATATGGTCGACCAGCTTGCTCGCCGAGGCCGGGACCACCGGCGCGACGGCCTCAGCCAGCTTGCGGATTGCCACGGCCAGCGTTCCAAGCACCCCGGCCATTCGCTCCGGATCGGTCTTGCGCAGCGCCCACGGCGCGGCCGCGTCGATATAAGCGTTGCAGGCGAACACCGCGCCCATCCACGCCTCCAGCCCGGTGGAAAACGCGAACACTTCGAACTTCGCCGCCAGATCGGCCACGGCCTTATCGACTTGCTGGAGCAGCTGGCGGTCTTCGGTTTGGTCTCCCCGAGCCGGAATGACGCCGTCCAAATTCTTGAAGATCATCGACAAAGTGCGCTGCGCAAGGTTGCCGAAGCTGTTGGCAAGCTCGGCGTTGACCCGGTTGACGATGGCCTCTTCCGAATAGCTTCCGTCCTGGCCGAAGGTGACCTCGCGCATCAGGAAATAGCGCAACGAGTCGACCCCGAAGCGGTCGGTCAGCGCCAGCGGGTCGACGACGTTGCCGATGCTCTTCGACATCTTCTCGCCGCTGCTCAGCAGGAAGCCGTGGCCGTATATTTGTCCGGGAAGCGCGATCCCGGCCGACATCAGGAACGCCGGCCAGTAAACCGCGTGAAATCTGACCACGTCCTTGCCGATCATGTGCACGTCGGCGGGCCAATAGCGGCTCCAATCCTCGGTCTCGTCCGGATAGCCGAGCCCGGTGATGTAGTTGGTCAGCGCGTCGAGCCACACGTACATCACGTGGCCATCGCTGCCGGGCACCGGAACGCCCCAGTCGAAGCTGGTGCGCGAGATCGACAAATCGGACAGCCCGCCCTCGACGAATCGAAGTACTTCGTTGCGGCGGCTGTCGGGCTGGATGAACCCTGGGTTTGCCGAATAATGTTCGAGCAGCCGGCTCTGGTAAGCGGACAGCCGGAAGAACCAGCTTTCCTCGGCGGTCCATTGGACCGGGGTCCCGTGCGGCGACAATTTCTCGCCGCCCTCGCCCGCCGTCAGCTCGCTCTCGTCGTAGAACGCCTCGTCGCGGATAGAATACCAGCCTTCGTAGCGGCCCAGATAGAGGTCTCCTGTCTCCTCCATCGCTTTCCAGACAGCCTGGCTAGCGCGGTGGTGGTCGGGCTCGGACGTCCGGATAAAGCGGTCGTAAGAAATCTCAAGACGGTCGCACATGTCCTGGAAAAGAGACGACATTTGATGCGCGAACTTGGCCGGATCGACGCCTTGCTCGCGGGCCGCCTGGGTCATTTTCAGCCCATGCTCGTCGGTGCCGGTCTGGAATCGGACGTCGCGGCCCCGGCTGCGCTGGAAGCGGGCGATCACATCGGCGGCGATCGCCTCATAGGCGTGGCCGATGTGCGGCGGGCCGTTGGGATAGCTGATCGCGGTGGTGATGTAGAAGGGCTCGGCCACGGCTTGCGCCCTACCCGCGCCCGCCGCTCGCTTCAAGGAAGGCGGGGAGCGGCCGAGGCGAGGATCCCGCCGAGCTGGAACACGGTAGCGGCGGGGTCGAGCGACAGCCGCGGCGCCACAACCGTCAGCTCGCGCATGCGCTCGTAAGCGGACAGCGCCCGCTCGCGCTGGTGCGCCGGCATGGACCGGGCCTCGCGGACCAGGAGCGACGGCACCAGCTCGAGGAAGGCGCGGTAGCGGTCGGTCGCGCCCATGCGGCCAAGCTCGTCGGCAAGCGCGACCCGCTGCTCGTTATATGGATCTCCGCTGTTGAGGATCGCCACCGCTTTGGCCTCGAGCGTCGCCAGATCGAGCTTTGCCGTCGCGAGCGCGCGTCCGACCGATCCGCTGGCAATGTCTATCAGCCGCTGACGCTCTGCCGCAGTGGTATCGGGCAAATGCTGGGCCAGGATCGACGCCATGGCGTCATCTTCGAGCTGACGAAAATCAAGCCGCCGGCAGCGCGAGCGGATCGTCGCCAGCAGCCGTCCTGGGGCGTGGCTGACGAGGAAGAAGACGGTTCTGGGCGGCGGCTCCTCGAGCATCTTCAAAAGTGCGTTGGCGGCGCCGGGCTCCAGCTCGTCGATGGTGTCGATCACAACCACTCGCCAGTCGGACAGCGCCGGAGTGAGATTGAGGAATTCGCTGAGCTGGCGGACCTGCTCGATCTTGATGTTGCGGAACAGCGTTCCGGGCTTCTTCGGATCCTCGAGCCGTTCCAGCCAGCGCATGTCGGGGTGGCTTCCTGCCTCCAGGAACCTGGCGATCCGATGGTCGTGGGGCGTTGCGAGCCCAACACCGTCGAACGCCGGCCCCGCCGCTTCGGCGAGGATTCGAAGGGTCGCGGTGCGGGCGAAATGCGCCTTGCCCACTCCGCGCGGCCCGGCGAGCAGCCACGCATGGTGAAGTGCGCGCGAATTCCACGCACGACGGACCTCGTCGACAGCGCGGTCGTGGCCGGCGATCATGGAAGCAGGTCCGCGATTGAGTCGAGCAGGCGGGCAGTCACGTCCCTCGGCGTACCCGCCGCATCGACTAGCCGCACCCGTTCCGGCTCCTCGGCTGCAATTGTCCTAAACGCCGCTTCGACGCGCTGATGAAAGTCGATCGAGCGCCCGCCGATCCTGTCGCTGCCCTCACCGTCCCGGGCTAGCGCCCGCTTCTGCCCGTCGTCGAGCACGAGGACGAGGGTGCGGTAGGGAAGGAAGCCGCCGGTGGCGAACAGGTTCAATTGGCGCACCCGATCGATGCCGAGCCCGCCGGCGCCGCCCTGATAGGCGAGCGATGAATCGATGAAGCGGTCGCTCAGCACCCACTGGCCGCTCTCCAGCGCGGGCCGGATCGTCTTTTCGACATGGTCGGCGCGCGCGGCGGCGAACAACAGGGCCTCGGCCTCGATAGACCAGCGGCTGTCGTCACCTTCGAGCAGCAACCGGCGGATGCCCTCGGCGCCGTCGCTGCCTCCGGGCTCGCGAGTTGTGACGCAATCGACGCCGCGGTCCTTAAGCGCTTCGCTCAGGGCCCGGAGCTGGGTCGACTTGCCGACCCCCTCCCCGCCTTCGAGGCTGATCAAGCGCGGCTTCGCGCTCACGCCATTCCGAGCAGCGACTTGAAGCCATTCCAAGCGCGGGTGAAGAAGCCCGCCTCGCCGACCGCTTCGCCGGCGACCAACGGCACCGTCTGCGGCGGCGTGTCGCCGGTAGTGACGACGAGGTCGGCGATATGCTGCCCCTTGGCGATCGGCGCCTTCACCGGCCCGTCATACCGCACCATGACCTGATATTTGTCGGACGACAGACCGGCGGGCAGGGTTACCGCCAGGTTGCGCGGGGCGATCAGCGGCACTTCGCTGCTGTCGCCCATCTGGACCTTCGCTTTGGCCACTTCGACGCCCTGCTTGAACAAGGGCTTGGATTGCCAGGCATTGAAGCCCCAGCTGATCAGCCGAGTCGATTCCTGGACCCGCGCATCCCAGCTTGAAAGCCCGGCGACCACTTCGATCAGCCGCCGGCCGTTCTGCTCGGCCGATCCGGTGAAGCTGTAGCCCGCTTCGCTGGTGTGGCCGGTCTTCAACCCGTCGGCACCCGCCACCTTGCCGAGGATCGGGTTGCGATTGCCCTGGGTGATGTTCTGGCCCGACCCCATGGTCTTGCCCCAGGTGAAGCTCGGTCGCCCATAGAATTGCTTGTAGAGCTTGGGATGGTTCTCGATCGTCGCCCGGGCCAGCGTCGCGAGGTCGCGCGCGGTGACATAGGTGCGCCCCTCGTCGGGCCAGCCGTTGCTGTTGCCGAAATTGCTGTTGGTCATGCCGAGCTCCTTGGCCAGCGCGTTCATCTGCCCGGCGAAGGCTTCCTCGGTACCGGCGATGCATTCGGCGAGGACCACCGACGCGTCATTGCCCGACAAAGTGACGATGCCGTGAAGCAAATTCTCGACGCTGACCTGCTCGTTGACCGACAGGAACATGGTCGATCCGGCCTGCGGCCCATGCCATTGCCGCCAGGTTTCGGGCCGCACCGTGCAGGTCTTGCCGAGCGGCAGCTTGCCGCTGTCGATCAGCTCGAAGGCGACTTCGGTGGTCATCATCTTGGCCATCGATGCCGGCGGGATCCGCTGGTCGGCATTCTTGGCGAGCAAAACCGCACCCGAGCTCAAATCGATGAGGAAGGCGATCGGCGCCTGGGTTTCGAGCGGCGGCGCCTTGGCCGGAGCCGGGGCGGCGATCAGCGTGGCGGCGGTGACGAGAAAGAGTGAGCGCTTCATCGGGCTGGTCACGGTCCTTTGGATTGGCGTGGAACCGCCTTCCTATCGCCGCGCAATCGCATCCGCCAGCAGTCCCACCGACATCGCGTAGAAGTTCGAGCAATTGTAATCGAGGATCGCACGATAGTTGGCGGTCAGAAGATAAGCGGGCGCGTAGGCGCCGTTGGTTTCCATCAGAGTCGCCATCTCGTTATCGGGGAGGCTTCGGCGAATGGGGACTACGCCGAGCGCGCGCCACTCGCCGACGGTCAGCCAGCGGCTGTGCCGGCGAAATACCGCGGGACAGCGCGGCGGGTTGATTCGGGTTTGGATCGCCGACCGGTTGAGGTTGGCCGGCAGCCGTACCGCCACTGCCCACGGAATGTCCCTCTTCCAGCCCGCCTGCTGCAGATAATTGGCGATGGATGCAAAGGCGTCCGGCTCGCTGCGCCAGATGTCGGCATAGCCGTCCCCGTCCCCGTCGGCGCGCAGGCGCAGGACTACGGAGGGCATGAACTGCGGGAAGCCGGTCGCGCCGGCGTAGCTGCCCTTGAGCTGCCACCGTTGCACGCCCTGGTCGAGTAGCTTGAGCGCGTCGATGAACTCGGCTTCGAACATCGCCCGGCGCCGGCCTTCGTAAGCCAGGCTGGCAAGCGCCTCGAGCAGGTCGAAATTGCCGGTCACCGAGCCGTAGCTGGTTTCCTTGCCGTAGATTGCCATCACTACCGCCGGGTCGACACCGGTGCGCGCCTGGATCCGCGAAAGGTTGGACCAGTGCGCGGAATAGCGGGACTGGCCCCGGTTGATCAGCGACGTTGTGATGTGGCGGCTCAAATAGAGAGCGAATGACGGAGTTGTGTTGCTGCTTGCTCCCGTCGGCCGTTGCGCGCGGTCCAGTTCCATCGCGCGATTATTCAGCCGAAGCCCGGGAATGACCGCCTGGATCGTCGCCTCGCGCACGCGCTCGCTGCGCGCGCGGCCGATGAGATAGGCCTTGTACTGGTCGAAGCCGCTGACCGGCCGCGCCATCGGCAACGACTGCGAATAGGTCGGGCGGTGAACCGTAACCGGTTGCGCCTGCGCGACCTGGACCGACGCTTCGGCTCGGGGCGTGAGCCGGCTGTCCTGCGCTTGCGCCGAACCGAGCGCGAGCGCGACCACGCCTGCAACCATCCAGCCAAGTTTGATACGCACGTCCACTCTCCCTGCCCCGCTTGCCTTCCTAACAGCCTAGGTCGCTCGCCTGTTCCCGGCTAACCGCTTCATCGCGCGCCTTGCACCACACTCCGACACAACGATATCGAAGCGAGGCTGAACCAGGGATGGGTGGCCGAGTGGTGCATCGGGCTTGAAAACCGCCCCGGGCGGTCTGACAAGCAATCTCACGGAAGGGTGGCCGAGTGGTTTAAGGCACTGGTCTTGAAAACCAGCGACGGTGCAAGCCGTCCGTGGGTTCGAATCCCACCCCTTCCGCCAGCCGTTGAGCCCGGGGCTGACCGAGGGCGTCCAGCCGGTCCCATTCCTCGCAGAATACCGGTCCTGGCTTGATTGGTTCCCGCATCCAGAGGCGCCGCCACAGCGGCCAATACTCATCCGCCTGTCTTTTCAAAATTCGCTCTGCCAGCGCGGGATTATCATCGGCGAGGACCTCGGTAGCCACTTCAAACCTAATGGAGTTCGCATCAGTTAGGCGTTGTTGCTGCGCTCGGTTCGACTGAGCGAGATCTCTCCAGGGATGACCAATCCGTAAGACCCGAGACATTGGACGCTCCGGCTTCGCCATACCGAGCAGATAAGTTCATGGGTGCCACGACATCGCTTCCAACGAGTGAGACTGGAGAGGCTCGGCTGTCGAGTGTCGAGCAGCTTCAAGGTCTCCGGTGATAAGCTGCTTCTTGGAGCGGTCCCGCTTGCACTGGGGAAGCGATTAAACACATGGCTAGAAGAGGAAATTGCCATTGATGCATGAGCCCCTCCAGATATACTTAAGCGTTTGTTCGTTGCGCGCAGTGGAGGACCATAACAGAGAATCGCCTTAGATCATTGGAATAGTCGCTTCACCTTGAGGGGCTGACGGTCCTTGCACCGGCTTTCCGCGCGTGGACCAATAGACAAGCACGCCGATCGTGACGACGGCGATCAGGGCTACGATAATCAGGATCACGCTCATTGTGCGGCGGTAGCCTTCGTCTGGACGCTTGGCTGGCATGGTGACTCCTGGTGCATAAGTGCAATCGAAGAAGTGGCGGAGCGGTTCCATACGGACGGTCCTATTGCCCCTACGCCGCTATTGTCCTGCGAGTCGGTCCCCCGTCCCTCCTCGCTCCCGCGCCATTCTTTGAGAGACTGGGGTGAATAGTGGGTAACATGGGCGCCCAATTGGCTATTCCCTTAGAAGTCGGACAAACAACCCTATCCGCCACCCATTCGTCGAAAATAATTCGCCGTTTGTCGGCGAGCTGGACGGGTGCGTTCAGGGGCTATCGATCTGAAAAGCTTGCAGATCCGCCGCTTGAAGCGAGGGAGCGCGCCGTACAAACATTCATCTTGCGTTCACGCTACAAATGTAGCACTCTACAAATGTAGCGTTAGAAAGGTCTCCTGTGCTCAACAAGCTTCCGCCGCGTGAACGCCAGATCGTCGACCTGCTGTTCGAGCGGGGCGAAATGGCTGTTTCCGACATTTGCGAGGCGCTTCCCGTCCAGCTCAGCGGCTCGGCGGTGCGGGCGATGCTCAAGCGGCTCGAGGACAAGGGCTACGTTAACCGCGCCGAATCGGAGCGCGGCTATCTGTTCAGCCCGACCGTGTCCCAGACTGCGGCGCGCAAGTCGGCGCTCAGCGAAGTTGTCCGGGTGTTCTTTAATGGCTCGCCGGCCGGGGCGGCGACCGCGCTGCTCGGTATGTCCGACCGGCTCGACACCGACCAGCTGGACGAGCTCGAGCAGATGATCGCGAAAGCCCGCGCCGCGAAGGGAGCGCAATAATGGAAACCATCCTGGCCAGTTCGAATGGAACCCCGACGTCCGCGCCCATTATGCCAAGCCCAACCTGTTTCGCGGCAACGTCAGCTATACCGGCAAGACAGGCCCGCTCGATTACAAGCTGTCGGTCAAGAACCAGGCGGGCCGAGGCGCGTTCGGCGGACCGATCAAGATTTACGATCGCGACCGAAATTTGATCTAGGAGCGCCATGAGGTTCTCCACAATGAATCCGACCTGGTGACCTTTCAGACCAAGTTCGGGCTCGACGGGCCGGGCTCGTCGGTCGGCCACCTGACGCTCGCTTACACGCCTTACTGGGCGCCGGGCTCCCGGCGCGACCGCCGCGAGTCCGTCACCGGCGAGACCCGTAACCGGACCTCGGTGACCGAGCTCAACGGCTGGTATTACGACGTCAATGCCGATTACGAGATCGCGATCGGGCCGGGGCGGCTTAAGCTTATCGGCCTTCGCCACTATGACGACGAGCCGATCGACCAGACTCAGATCGATCGCTTCGGCAGCGGTGCCCCTGACCAGGGCGTCCGCTTCGTCCGCGCCTCCAAGATCGGCGAGACCATCGGGCGAGCCGAATATGGCTGGAAAAGCGGAAAAAACGACTGGCAGCTGTCGCTCGAGCGTGCGTTCAACTCGCTCGACCAGAAAGGCAGCCTGTCCTTCCTGTCCCCCGACGGCGAGTTCGAGGAAGCGGACTTTCCCGAGGGCACCGGAAAGGTCACTGAAGTCCCCTATGAGGGCATCGCCACGCTTAGCCGGCCGCTCACCTCCAAGCTCGACCTGCAGGTCGCCGGAGGCGGCGAGATTTCATACCTCGACCGCGTCGACGACGAATTGAAACCTCGCAAGTTTTTCCGTCCCAAGGGCAGCCTGACGCTTGGCTGGCGACCATCGGCCGGGTGGGACGCAAGGTTCAAGCTGCGCCGTCGGGTCGGACAGATCAGCTTCTACGACTTCCTCGCCCAGCCCGAGCTGTCCGAGGACCGCGAGAATGCCGGCAATCCGGACCTCGTCCCGCCGCAGAGCTGGGAAGCCGAAACGGAAATCGCGCGGGAACTCGGCGCGTGGGGCAAGACCCGCTTGAGGACCTGGTACCATCGTATCGACGACATTATCGACATCATCCCGATTGGTGAGGATGGCCAGGGCATCGGCAACCTGCCGCGCGCAACCCGCATCGGCGCCGAAAGCACCAGCACGATCAACTTCGATCCCATGGGTTTCAAAGGCGCGAAGATCGATGCGACGGTCGGCTTCCAGAAAAGCAGCGTGAAGGATCCGCTGACCGGCGAAAAGCGCCCGATCAGCGGCAATCGCGACTTCTGGTGGCAGGCGAACTTCCGCCATGACATTCCCGGAACTGATTATGCCTGGGGCGCAAACGCCAACTACGGCCACTACAACAAATATTATTATCTGACCGAGGTCTCCGCAGCTGGGAGGGCCGCTACTGGCTCGGCATCTTTGTCGAGCACAAGGACATCTTGGGACTGACGGTCCGTGCGTCGGCCGGCAATCTCCTCAATGCCCGCCACCGCTTCGACCGCGTTGTCTATGAGGGGCGCCGGGATGTGGCGCCCGTCGACTTCATCCAGGAGAACAACCAGCTGATCGGGCCGATCTTCAGCCTGTCGGTCCGCGGTAACTTTTAACCCCTCCCCGCAGGGCTGGCGCCCTCTCCCGGCGCCCGCTAGAGCAGCCCCCGATTTCCGCAAAAATCGGGGCTGTTTGACGTGGGCGAGCCGAAAATCCTGCCGTTCGACTGGGCCGATCCGTTCGACCTCGACGGCCAGCTGACGGACGAGGAGAAGCTCGTCCGCGACACCGCCGAGGGCTATGCCCAGGAAAAGCTGCAGCCGCGCGTCACCCAGGCCTATATGGACGAGCGCTTCGACCGCGAGATTCTGACCGAAATGGGCGAGCTGGGGCTGCTCGGCGCCACCGTCCCCAACCAATATGGCGGCGCCGGCCTCGGCTATGTGAGCTACGGGCTGATCGCCCGAGCGGTCGAGCGGGTCGACAGTGGCTACCGCTCGGCGATGAGCGTCCAGTCGAGCCTCGTCATGTACCCGATCCTCGCTTACGGGTCGGAGGAGCAGCGCAAGAAATATCTGCCCAAGCTGGCCAGCGGCGAATGGGTCGGCTGCTTCGGCCTGACCGAGCCCGACGCCGGCTCCGACCCGGGCGGAATGCGCACCCGGGCGCAGAAGGTCGACGGCGGCTACCGCCTCAGCGGCGCCAAGATGTGGATCACCAATTCGCCGATCGCCGACGTGTTCGTCGTCTGGGCGAAGTCCGACGGGCATGACGGCAAGATCCGCGGTTTCGTCCTCGAAAAAGGCATGGCCGGGCTTTCGGCGCCCAAGATCAAGGAGAAGCTGTCGCTTCGCGCCTCGATCACCGGCGAGATCGTGATGGACGGCGTAGAAGTCGGCGAGGATGCCCTGCTGCCCGATGCCGAAGGGTTAAAGGGCCCGTTCGGCTGCCTCAACCGCGCCCGCTACGGGATCGGCTGGGGTTCGATGGGAGCGGCGGAGTTCTGCTATCACGCTGCTCGCCAATACACGCTCGACCGCAACCAGTTCGGGCGGCCGTTGGCGGCCAACCAGATCGTCCAGCTCAAGCTCGCCGACATGGTCACCGAGATCACGCTCGGCCTGCAGGCGGCGCTGCGCGTCGGCCGCCGGCTGGAAGCCGGCGAGCTGGTCCCCGAGACCATCAGCCTGTTGAAGCGCAACAATTGCGGCAAGGCGCTCGATATCGCCCGAATCGCCCGCGACATGCACGGCGGCAACGGAATTTCCGCCGAATTCCAGGTGATGCGCCATTCGGCCAATCTGGAGACGGTCAACACTTACGAGGGCACCCACGACGTCCATGCGCTGATCATCGGCCGGGCGATCACGGGCATCGCCGCCTTCTAGCGGACGGGTTCGAACGGCCTTATGGGAGGCTCAAACGGGGGGACAATTCAAATGAGCTGGGCAGGCTGGATCATAATTGCGGCGGTCATACTACTGCTGCTCTACGTCATCGGAGTCTACAACCAGCTGGTCAGGCTTCGGGCGCTGGTCCGCGAAGCGTTCAGCGGGATCACCGTGCAGCTTCGCCGCCGCGCCGACCTCATCCCCAACCTCGTCGAAACGGTGCAGGGCTATGCGACCCACGAGCGCGATGTCCTCGACCAGGTCACCGCCCATCGCGCCGACGCCACCAAAGCCTCGAGCGTCGAGGCGACGGCCCAGGCCGATGCCCAGATGACCAGCCTGTTGGGCCGGGTGATGGTGGTCGCCGAAGCCTATCCCGACCTCAAGGCCAACACCAACTTCCTCGACTTGCAACAGCAGCTGGCGACGATCGAGACCGAGCTTCAGGGCGCGCGCCGCTATTACAACGCCACGGTCCGCGACCTCAACACGACCGTGCAGAGCTTCCCGCCGGTGCTGATCGCGAGGCCGCTCGGGTTCACGGAGGAGCCGTCCTACGAGGACGCCGACGCCAGCATCCAGTCCGCCCCCAAGGTTTCGTTCGCGCGCCCGGCGGCCTGACCATGGCCTCCATCCGGGGCGCTCTTTTCGCCCTCCTGCTCCTTTTCGCCCCCGGCGTCGCCAGCGCCGAGGAGCGGATCTTTCGCTACGTCAGCGACGTCGCGGTGCAGTCGGATTCCTCGCTTGCAGTCACCGAGACGATCGACGTCCGCGCCGAGAACATTGCGATCAACCGCGGCATCTATCGCGACTTCCCGACCCGCTATCGCGGCCGCAACGGGACCCGAGTGCGCATTGGCTTCACCTTCGACAGCGCGACATTGGACGGCGCGCCGGTGCCGGCGTCCGTGGCCTCGGTCGGCAACGGGGTGCGGATCGAGATCGGCGACCCGGCGAAATACGTCCCGGTCGGCAAGCACCGCTACGTGATCCGCTACCGCACGACGCGCCAGCTCGGGCGCTTCGATGGTTATGACGAGCTGTACTGGAACGCGACCGGTAATGGCTGGCAATTCCCGATCGACGCCGCCGAAGCCCGCATCCGCCTGCCTTCCGCGACCAGGTTCGGGCAGCGCTCGGTTTACACCGGATCGCAGGGCTCGACCGCCGCCGATGCCGAAGTCGCGGAGGAACGGCCGGGCGAAATCTTGTTCCGGACAACGCAGCCGCTCGGCCCTTATGAAGGACTGACCGTCGCCGTCGCCTTTCCCAAGGGCGTCGTCGCCGAGCCTGGCGAAGGGGTGCGCGCGATGTGGTGGCTTGCCGATTACGGCCCGCCTATCGTCGGCGCGCTTGGCCTGCTCGGCATGATCGGCTTCTATTACGTGGCGTGGAAGCGGGCCGGTCGGAACCCAAGGCGGGGAACGGTGGTGCCGATCTTCGCGCCGCCCGACGATCTCACTCCGGCGGCGATGCGCTACGTCACCAGGATGGGCGCCGACAACCGCGCGTTCGCCGCCGCTTTGGTCGACATGGGCGTTCGCGGCCATGTCCGGATGGTCGAAGAGGACGGCGGCTGGTTTTCCGGCGACAAGACCCGGATCGAGCGGCTGCCGGCGTCGACCGAGCTTCCGCTCGAAGAGCAAGCCGCGCTCCGCGAGCTTGCCAGTACCGGCGAGTCGATCGTGATGGACAAGAAAAACCACGCCAAATTCTCATCCGCCAAGAGCAGCTTGAACGAGGTGCTGAAGAAACAATATGAAGGTCGAATGTTCAAGCGCAACTGGGCCTGGGCTCTAGCCGGAGTGCTATTGTTCATCGGCGTGCTGTGGCTTACCGCCGCGACGATTGCCGCAGCCACCAACGGCGCCGCGATCTGGCAGGTCGGCGTGACCGTCGGCTGCCTCATCTTCGCGGCGATTATCGCGGCGATTATCCAGAATTCATCGGCGGTCGGCAAATGCCTGCTGACGGTGGTCGGATTCGCGGCCGTTGCGATTGCGCTTGGCACCGGAATGCCGATCGTGGGCGAAGCTCTGAGCAGCGGGTGGTGGTTGCCCTGGCTGTTCCCCGCTCTCGCACTGCCGCTGGTCGCCTCGGCCTTTTTCTGGATCGCCGCCCCGACCAGGGAAGGCCGCGCCGTCCTCGACCGGATCGCCGGCTTCAAGCAATATCTGTCGATCACCGAGCGCGAGCGGCTCGACCGGCTGACGGCGCCGAAGGACACGCCCGAGATATTCGAGCGCTATCTGCCCTACGCAATCGCGCTTGGCGTGGAGAACCGCTGGGCGGACCGCTTCGCCGGCGTGCTCGCCGCAGCCGCCGTGCAGGGCCAGCAAGGCTTCGGCTGGTATTCCGGTAGCAGCAATCCGTGGGACAACCCCGGGCGCTTTGTGGGAACAGTCGGATCGTCGCTGTCGAGCACGATCAGCTCGGCTTCGACAGCACCCGGCTCGAGCAGCGGCTCGGGCGGTGGCGGGTCGTCAGGCGGTGGCGGTGGTGGCGGCGGAGGCGGCGGCTGGTAGCCACGCCGGGCGCTTCAGGACCGCTGAGGGGTCGTCGTTGTAGACGGTCTCGGCGACGCGCTCGAAGCCAAGTTTCTCGGCGAGCCTGAAAGAGGCGTCGTTCCCCGGATCGATGATCGCCCAGATCGGCGTCGGCTCGAGGTTCGCTTCGGCCCAGTCGAGCGCGGCGCGCGAAGCCTCCGTCGCGAGGCCCTTGCCGTGGGTCGGGGTGGTGAAGATCCAGCCCATCTCGGGCTGCTCGCCGAACTGCGGCTCGAAATCGCGCCAGGCATTGAACAGGCCGACATTGCCGATCAGCGCGTCATCCTGCCTGGTGGTCACCGCCCAGCCCCCGAAGCCGAGCATCGGCCACGAGCCGGCCGCGCCCGACAGGCGTCGCCAGCAGTCTTCGAGGGTCGCCCCGGTTCCGCCCAGGAAGCGCGTGACTGCGCTCTCCTGGAGAATGTCGAACCACGGGCGGAAGTCTTCCTTGCGCCAGCCGCGCAGGATCAATCGGTCGGTTTCGATCCGCGGAGCTTCGCGGATCACCCAAGCTTACTTCTTGCCGAGGGTGAGGCCGCCGAAACGCTTATTGAAGCGCGCCACCTGGCCGCCGGTGTCGAGTAAGCGGGAGTTGCCGCCGGTCCACGCCGGGTGGACCTTGGGGTCGATGTCGAGGTGCAGCGTGTCGCCTTCCTTGCCCCAGGTCGAGCGGGTCTCGAACTTGGTGCCGTCGGTCATCTCGACGTTGATCATGTGATAATCGGGGTGAGTACCGGATTTCATCGCTAATTCCTTGAGGGTCGGCTGGTTTCCGACCAGCCTTCGAAGGTCGCGGGCGCCTTATAGCGGGAAGCCGCGAGTTGCAACCGAGCCGCCCCTAGGCGAGCTGCGCCTCGCGGAGCTTCGGGACCGCTCGTTCGGCGAGCGCGAAGCCGCCGAACAGCAAGGCGCTGAAGACCAGGTCCCCGGCCACCGTGTTCTGGAAGAACGGGATGGCAGCGACATAGCAGGCGATGAGGCCGTCGAGCGTGCGCGGATAAAGGCCGCTGAACAGCCACGTGCCGAAGTTGGTTAGCACGTAGAACAGCACCGAGCCGGCGATTGCAGCGGCTCCGATGCGAAGGGGCGTGCGGCGCCTGGAGATGGCCCAGCCGATGACGACGGTCAAAGCGACGGCAAAGTAGACGAAGTTCATGCCGGCATAGAAGCCGAGCACCAAATCGCTGAGCAGCAGCGCGGCCAGCGGAGCGACGAACGCCAGCGCCCGGCGCGGCAGATAGGCGCCACTGAACAAAGCCATCGCCGCGATCGGCGAAAAATTGGGCGGGTGCGGCACCAGCCGGAACAAGGCCGCGCAGGCGATTGCTGCGACGAGTGCGTAGATGCGAATGTTGTTGCCGACCATGAAAGCCCTGCCCTGTTCTTCCGACCGGCACTCATAGCCGCCCTGCCCGCGCCCGCAAAGGCGTCGATCGTTGACAGCCGCCCTGGCCTGGACCTACCACCGCCGCCGACGAAGGTGCCGCCCATCGAGGATCAACTCGGCGGGGGCGGTTAAAAGGGAAGCCGGTGCGAAACCGGCGCTGTGCCCGCAACTGTGAGGTCGGCCCATTCGATTCGGGCCGGCGAAAGTCAGGAACCTGCCTTGGTCAGTCGTCCGCACCCGGCCGGGTCCAGCCGAGATGCGTGGCGCTTCGCGGCACTTTCGCGGAGCTCCTCCGAGGCGACTCGACATGTCGTTTGCCGGAGGTGCCAATGTTCTTTGTTCTGCTTGTTTCAGCCCAGGCGTCCGCTCCGGCGGCCGTTGCGCCAAGCGACCAGCCCGCGACCGAGATCGTGGTTACGGCGGCTCGCACCCCGGAGGAGAAAGGCACAATCGCGGCAAGCGTCGCAATCGTCGACCAGCAACGGATCCAAAGGCTGGGTCCGCCGCTTGTCGACAGCTTGCTGCGGCTCACGCCCTCCGCTTCGGTCGCGACCAGCGGGCCGGCCGGGTCGCTCACCGAGGTCCGCATTCGCGGCGCCGAGGCCAACCACAGCCTGCTGTTCATCGACGGCATCCGCTCCAACGACCCGGCAGCCGGCAACACCCCGCGCTACGAGCTGCTCAACGCCGACATCGCGTCGCGCCTGGAGGTGGTGCGCGGCCCGCAATCGGCGCTGTGGGGGTCCGAAGCGATCGGCGGCGTGATTGCCGTCAACGGGATATCCGACGAAGCGCCGGGCCGGCGGGCAATCGCCGAAGCCGGATCGAACGGCTTTCGCCGTGCCGGCGTCTCGGCGGGGGTAAAGTCAGGAAAGGCTTCGCTGGCCGCGGCGATCGGGTGGCAGCGGGGGACGGGCATCGACAGCCTCGACGGCACTGGCGACCGCGACGGATACCGCAACCTCGCCGGCCGCGTGCGCGGCACATGGGATGCCGCCCCCGCGATCGAGCTTGGCCTGTCCGGTTTCTTGTTCGACGGACGAAGCGAGTTCGACGGCGTCGATCTCGTCACGTTCGTTCGCGCGGACACGCCGGACAGCACCAGGAACCGCCTCGCCGCGGGTCGGGTGTGGGCGCGGTACGGAAGCTCGACTTCCGGCCTGGGCGCGGTCGTCGCAACCTCGCTCCTGGGCTCCTCCAACCGCAATCTGCTCGATTCCAAGGAGATCAACCGCACCCGCGGGGAGCGTTGGACCGCTAGCGGACAACTCGAATACCGCTTCTCTAGCGGCGCGATCGCGCACACCGCGATCGTCGCGCTCGACCATGACGCTGAGTGGTTCAAGGGGCGCGACACCCTCTACGGCGGGGCCAGCAACCAGGATCGGCAGCGGTCGCATGAGGCGGTCACCGCCGAGTGGCGCGCCGAGCTTCGCCCGGCCGTTGTCGACATCTCCGTTCGCCGCGACCGATTCAGCACCTTTAAGGACGCCACCACGGTGCGCGCATCGGCGCTCGTCGATCTTGGCAGCGGGCTATCGATCGCCGCGTCATACGGCGAAGGGATTGCCCAGCCGACCTTCTTCGACCTGTACGGCTTCTTTCCCGGTAATTTCGTCGGGAATGAGTCGCTTAAGCCGGAAAGCTCGCGCGGTGTCGAAGCATCGTTGCGCTATCGCCGCAAGCAGGTAGAGGCCGCCCTCACCGTCTTCCGCCAGCGGCTGCACGACGAAATCGTCGATGTCTTCAACCCCGCCACGTTCGAGTCGACGACGGGCAACCGCTCCGCCGCCAGCCGCCGGTCGGGGGTCGAAGCCGAGCTTGGCTGGGCGCTTGGGGGCCAGCTGAAGCTTTCCGGCAACTACGCTTATTTGCGCGCGACCGAGCCCAATTCGTCAGAGACGCTGCAGCTGCGCGAAACGCGCCGGCCCAAGCATAGCGGATCGATCGCCCTCGACGGCGCATCCGGGCTGCTGACCTACGGCGCGTCCATCGCTTACTCGGGGGCTCGGGCGGACACCAACTTCGACGTGTTCCCGGCCCGTCCGGTGCGCCTGGCGGCGTATTGGCTTGCGGGAGCGCG
Source organism: Sphingomicrobium sp. (assembly GCA_037721775.1). Taxonomy (GTDB): domain Bacteria; phylum Pseudomonadota; class Alphaproteobacteria; order Sphingomonadales; family Sphingomonadaceae; genus Sphingomicrobium. The sequence continues at coordinate 159,164 of JBBJOG010000001.1, forward strand.
GGTCGGCTACGAGGTACGGCCCGGCATGGAGCTGTTCGCCCGCGGATCGAACCTGCTTAACCAGAACTACCAGGACGCGTTCGGCTACCGAACCGAAGGGCGCGCGCTGTTCGCCGGGTTCCGGCTTAGCGGCGGCCGGTGACCGTCAGTCGGCCGGCGGATCAGCGATCATCGCGGTGAAATTAGCTTCGGCCGCTATCTTGCCGTCGACCAAGGCGCGGCCGGCGAACTTGCAGACGCTGGTGCGCTTCTGGACGAATTCGACTTCGAGCCGGAGCAGCACGCCCGGTTCCACCGGTGTCCGGAACTTAGCGCTCTCGATGCCCATGAAATAGACCAGCTTGCCGCTGTCGGCGAGGCCGAGCGATTCGATCGCCAGCACGCCCGCCGCCTGGGCCAGCGCTTCGACGATCAGCACGCCGGGCATGATCGGCCGCCCGGGGAAGTGGCCCTGGAAGAACTGCTCGTTGATCGTCACCGCCTTGATCGCGACGATCGACTTGTCGCGTTCCAGGGTCTCCACGCGATCGACCAGCAGCAGCGGATAACGGTGCGGCAGCGCCGCCATCACCCGCCGGATATCCAGCGGCCCCCCAGAGAAGACCGGAGCGGCGGCAGCCGAACCGTCGTTCATTGGCGCCCTATCGCCCTGGCTGTCGAGCCGGCTGCGCCTGCGCCGGAAGCGGGGTCAGGGTGACCGAGGGGAGCGTGGCGTTGAGCGCCACTAGAACCGCGTCGGTCACCTCGGTCCCTGCCGCGTGCGCAAGGGTCGCGTCGACATCGACTGCGATGTTGGCGCCGCGCTGCACCATCACCTGGTTGACCGCGGGGCCGAGGCGCGTGTTGATCTGGCGAAGGACATTCTGCTGGATCGACTGAAGGTTGGTTTGCGAACGCTGCAGCTCTTCGTTTGCCTGTTGCTCCCGTGTCTGGAAGGCCTGAACCCGGGTGCGCAGGGCGGCACCGGGCTGGGCGCCGTTGAGCGCGGTGATGGCGGTCTGGATCGCCTGGCCTTCGGTTCGAAGCTGGCCGGCAAGCGTCTGCTGCCGGGTCTGAAGGGTGTTGGCCTGCGACTGCAGCGAAGCCTGCGCGGTTCGGCAGGCGGTGCATTCGCGGTAAATTCGGCCGCTGTCGACGACGACGATGGTGGCTGCGGGAGCGCGCTGTGCCTGAGCCGCGGTCGGAACCGCCATGGCGCTGGCGGCGAACGCGGCGAATGTGAGGGTGTGACGCATCAGAATTGAGTTCCTACATTGAAGTTGAAGAATTTCGTGTCGTCGCCCTTTTGCTTGAGGATCGCTCTTGCAATGTCGATGCGCAGCGGGCCGAACGGCGATACCCAGTTGAAGCCTGCCCCGACCGACAGTCGCGGGGAGGCCGAATTGCCGACGAAGTCTTCCTTGAAGCCGGGGGTGAAAGTGAAAGTGTCGTCGAGCCCGAGATCCGTGCAGTTTTGGCCGACTTCCGTGAACTGAGTTTCCTGGGTCGCGTCGGTTGACGTGCAAAAGCCCGGCACGTTGCGCAGCACCGGCCGCTTCAGCTTGAACACCGACCCTGCCTCGACATAGGCGCTGGGCCGGAGGCCGAGGTTGCGGACCGACGCGCTGGTCGGAATCTCCAGCTCCAACCGCGCCATGTAATAAGCGCGGCCGCCAAGGGCGTCGCTGATTTGGCCGGTATTGTCTTCGCTCAGGTTGCCGGTCGCGTCAAACGGCGTGCGCAGGATTCGCGGGCCGATACCGCGGATGTCGAAGCCTCGCAGCGATGGCGTCGGACCGAAGAAACGATCGGTGATTCGGATCGGATCCACGCCCTCTCTCGGTGCCTTGCTGAACGGCAAAATGTAGCCGCCTTCGCCATGCGCCGACAGAACCCAGCCGCCGCTCGTGCCCCAGAACTTGGTCCCGTCGAACCGGCTGCGGAGATAGCGGACGTCGCCGCCCAAGCCGGCGAAGTCTTGCGACAGCGAGATCCTTTGCCCGCGAGTGGCGCGCACTCCGTTGGTATTGTCGAACAGCAGCGAATAACCGAGCGACGAGGTCACCCGGCTGCCGATCTGGTCGCAAAGATAACTGCCGGCCTTGAGTGGGTCGCAGACCAACCCCAGCGGACCCTCCCCGTCTGGGTCGGTGAAGTAAGTGCCCTCGTCGAGCGTGATGTCGTCGAGCACCAGCGAATAGCGCAAACCGATGTTCGCATATTCGCTGAGCGGAAAGCCGAGCCGCAAGCCCGCGCCGGTGCTCACCTGGCCATAGGTGCGGTTGCGCTCACCGTTAATGAAATTGAAGCTGTTGTAATCGCGCCGGTAGATCTGGCCGCCGAACAATATCTGTTTGTCGAACAAGTGCGGATCGGCGAAACTCAGCTGGACCGACTTGGAATAGCGTGAATAATCGATCCCGGCGCCGAGGCTCTGGCCCATGCCACGGAAGTTGTTCTGCTGCACCGACAGGGAGAGGATGAACTTCTCGTAGCTTGAATAACCGCCCGAAAATTGCAGCTGGCCGGTAGCCTTCTCCTCAACATCGGCAGTCAGCACGACTCGATCCGGCCCCGAGCCCTCGGTCTGCTTGATTTCGAGGTTTTCCTGGAAATAGCCGAGCGATTGGATCCGGTCCTGCGATCGCTTGACCTTGATCGAGTTGAACGCGTCGCCCTCATTGACCCGGAATTCGCGGCGAAGAACCTTGTCGCGGGTGACCGTATTGCCGTTGATGTCGACCCGTTCGACATAAACGCGCGGCGTGTCGCCTACCCGGATGATGACGTTCATGATGCGCTTGTCGGCAATGCGGTCGTAGGCCGGGTTCACATCGGCAAACGCATAGCCGAGCTCGCCGGCCGTTTCGCTGACCGCCGTAACCGCGTCTTCGATCGCCTTGGCGTTGAACCAGCTCCCGGGCTTCAACCCGACGATCTCCTTGACCTTTTCGGGCCCGAGGTCGCGAAGCGCGCTTTCGGCCTCGAGAGTCCCGAGCCGGTAGCGCGGGCCTTCCTCGACCACATAGGTGATGATGAAGTCGCGGCGGTCGGGGGTCAGTTCGGCCAAAGCGGAGACCACGCGGAAGTCGGCATAGCCTTCGGTCAGGTAGAAAGCGCGCAGCTTCTGCTGATCGGCGGCGAGACGGTCGGCGTCGTAGGTGTCGTTCGACTTGAGGAAGCCCAGCACGCCACCGGCCTGGCGAGTGTACATTTCCTTGCGCAGCCGGTCGTCGGCGAACGCCTCGTTGCCGATCACGTTGATCCGCCGCACCTTCGACTTGTCGCCTTCGAAAATCTCGAAGACGAGATCGACCCGGTTCTGGTCGAGCTGGACGATTTGCGGCTCGACCCTGGCGCCATAGCGGCCGTCGCGCTTGTACAGCTCGACGATGCGCTCGACGTCGGCGCGGACTTTCGACCGGGTGAAGATCTGGCGCGGAGCAAGCTGGATTTCGGGAAGAATCTTGTCGCTCTTGAGGCGCTTGTTGCCTTCCAGGACGATGCGGTTGATCACCGGGCTTTCGCGCACGGTGACGACGATCGCGCCAGTCTCCGCGCCGGTAATGACGACGTCGGCGAACAATTCCGTCGCGTACAGGTCCTTCAGCGCCTGGTCGAGGATCGCCGCCGAATAGGTCTGGCCAGGTGCCAAATTGGCGTAGGAAATGATCGTTGCCGGTTCGAGCCGCTGGTTGCCGCGGACGCTGATCGAGCGGATCACCCCGGTGGCCTGCGTGGCAGGCGGGGTCGCGGCTGTCGGTTGCGCGGGTGCCGGCTGGGCGGCCACCGGCTGCAACGGGTCCGGCACGGGCGCGGTCGCTTGCGCCAGCAGCGGTGCCGCCCATCCGCCGAGGATGGTCCCGACGAGGAGCATTGCGCCTGCGCGCCGACCGAGCTTCATATTATTTGAAATCACGCGTCCCCGTCTCAGAAATTCGTCGCGGCAAAATGGTGCCGCAGAGTGGATGCCTGCCCTGCCCCAAGCGGGTTAGCCAATCAAGCGCCCCAGCCGGTCCCACAAGCCGAACGAACCGAGGTCGTTCAGGGTCGTGAAGACAAGCAGTGCGAGCAATAATGCAAGCCCGCCCCGGAACGCCCATTCCTGCGCCCGGATGCTGACCGGGCGCCGCCGTACTGCTTCAACGGCATAAAAGAGCAGATGACCGCCATCCAGCATCGGGACTGGCAACAAGTTGATGAATCCCAGATTAATTGAGAACAAAGCAAGCAGCTGGATGAACTCGAACGGGCCGAGTGACGCCTGCTGACCGGCGATCTGAGCCATCTTCAGCGGTCCGCCGAGGTCGTCGGTCGACCGCCGGCCGGTGATGATCTGCCCGAGTCCGTCAACGGTGGCTCGGGTCAGCGCCCAGGTGTAGCGGACCCCTTCGGGCACGAGCCGGGTCACCGGGACCCGCTCGAGCGCGCGTCCGTCGGCGAGCACCCCGAGCAGTCCCAGCCGGTACTTCTGGCCGAAGCGGTCGCTTTGCTCGCGGGCGCCCAGGGTGGCACGCACCGCTTGCGGCCGGCCGTCGCGGACGATGCGGATGGTGACATCCTCGCCCGGACGAAGCGACACGATCCGCTGAATGTCCTCGAACGACGCCGTGCCCTGGCCGGCGACGGAGTCGATGCGGTCGCCAGGCCGGATGCCGGCGATTTCCGCCGCGCCGCCCGGCTGCAGTCCAGCGACCACCGTTGACGTCCGCGGCATCCCGAACGCGGCGAAAAAGCCGGCAAAGATCGTGATCGCGAGGAGGAAATTGGCCATCGGGCCGGCCAGGACGACGAGGAACCGCTGCCACACCGGCTTGCCGGCAAAGCTGTCATCCCTGGCGCTTGCAGCAGGCGACTCGCTGGCCCCTGCGTGATGCTCGTCGTCGACGAACCGCACATAACCGCCCAGCGGCAGCCAGCCGACCTTCCAGCGAGTGCCGCGCTTGTCAGTCCAGCCGGTGATCTCGCGCCCGAAGCCGATGGAAAAGACTTCGGCGCCGACCCCGAACAGACGCCCGACGAAATAGTGACCGAGCTCGTGGATGAAGACCAGCGGCCCGATCGCGCAAATGAAGGCGACGAGAATTAGCCACAGCGGTGGTTGCGCCAGCACTACGAACAGCTCTCGCGGGCGGCGGCGCTGACCCGCGCCCTCGTCTCTGAATCCAAGGCAATCACCTCCTCGATCGATTGCGGGGCCGCTGCCTGGATCCGGTTGAGCGCTTGAGCCACCATCGCGGCGATGTCGGGGAATGAAATCCGCCCGGCAAGGAAAAGTTCGACCGCAATCTCGTTGGCGGCGTTGAGGACGATTGCCGCACCGCCTCCGCTCTCGAGCGCTTCCCGAGCCAGGCGGAGCGCTGGAAATCGTTCAAGGTCAGCAGCTTCAAAGTCCAGCCTGCCTAGCTCTATCAGGTCGAGGCGGGGCGCTGGCGTGGCCATCCGTTGCGGCCAGGACAAAGCGTAAGCGATCGGGATTCGCATGTCGGCGGTCCCAAGCTGGGCGAGAAGCGAGCCGTCGACGAACTCTACCAGCGAATGGACCGTGGATTGCGGATGGATGACGACGTCGATCCGCTCCGATCCCAGCCCGAACAGATGGTGGGCCTCGATCAGCTCCAGGCCTTTGTTCATCAAGGTCGCCGAATCGACCGAAATCTTGGCGCCCATCGACCATTTGGGATGAGCCACCGCTTGCTCTGGCGTCGCCTCGCGGAGCGCCTGGGGGGTTGCGGTTCGAAACGGCCCGCCACTGCCGGTCAGGATCAGCCGCGAAACGTCATCGGCGCGGCTCGCCGCAAGGCATTGGAAGATCGCGTTATGCTCGCTGTCGACCGGGATCAGCGTGGCGCCGTTGCGCCTGGCCGCGCCGATCATCAGCTGGCCGGCTGTGACCAGCGCTTCCTTGTTGGCGAGCGCGATCGTCTTGCCGGCTTCGACCGCGGCCATGGTCGGGAGCAGCCCGGCGCAACCGACGATCGCCGCCATTACCCAGTCGGCGTCGCCGGTCGCCGCCTCGACCAGCGCGTCCGGCCCGGCCGCGGCCTTGCAGCCGCAGCCGTCCAGCAACGAGCGGAGCTCCGGCAGACACGCCTCGTCGGCAACCACGGCAAGCCTGGCGCCGGTCGACCGCGCTGCTTCCGCAAGCTCCCGCACCCTGGTTCGAGCGGTCAGCGCAACCACCTCGAACCGGTCGGGCGAACGCTTGACCAGGTCGAGCGTCGACTGCCCGACCGATCCGGTCGCCCCGAGGATCGAGATTCGCTTCTTCATGCGACGCCCGTCAAAGCGCACAGCGCGGTCAGCACCGCGACCGGAAGCAGCCCGTCCAGGCGATCGAACACGCCGCCATGGCCGGGCAGCAACTTGCCCGAATTCTTCATTCCGGCACGCCGCTTCATCCAGCTTTCGAACAGGTCACCGCCTTGTGCCGCTGCCGAAAACAGCGGCGCCAGGACGAGAAAGGCCGGGCTGAGGCCGGCGAGGTACACCCACAGGCCGCCGAGCGCGGTCGCGGCTGCTATTCCGCCATGAAAGCCGGCCCAGGTCTTGTTGGGACTGATCGTAGGCGCAAGCTTGGGCCCACCGATCGCCCGGCCCGTGAAGTAAGCGCCGATGTCGGTCGACCAGACGATGATGAACACCCACATCACCAGCGCAATGCCATTGTCGGCGCGGTCGCGGATCCACAGCAGCGACAACGCGGCCACCAGGGCATAGACGAACCCCCCGAAATACCAGGCAGGCCCCCAGCGGCGGACAAGACGGGTCCATTCGTAGAAGACCGCGGTCGCCCCGGCGGCGACCAGCACCGCGAAATAATAGCCGCCGTGGAACACCGCGGCGATCGCGATCGCGATCAGCGCGGTCCCGGCCAGCGAGCGCGTGAGAAGCTCGCTCACCGTCCGCCGAACCGGCGCTGGCGGGCGGCATATTGCTCGATCGCGGAGCGGAACGCCCCTTCGTCAAAATCAGGCCACAGCACCGGCGTGAACAGAAGCTCGGCGTAAGCGCTTTGCCACAGCAAGAAGTTGGACAGCCGAACCTCGCCCGACGTGCGGATCAGCAAGTCGAGGTCCGGCAGACCGGCCGTGTCCAGTTCCGCCTCGATCGCGGCGTCATCGATTTCCGCCGGGTCGATCTCCCCCGCAACCGCCTTGCCGGCCAGCCTCGACGCCACTTCGGCAAGCTCGCCGCGCGATCCGTAGTTAAGCGCCACGACAAGCGTCAGCCGCGAATTGCCGGCGGTCCGCGAAACCGCATCTTCCAGCTGGCGGGTCATTGCCGGCCCGAACGCCCGATAATCGCCAATCAGCCGGAGCCGAACCCCTTCGCCCACCAACCGATCGAGCTCGCGTTCCAGGTAGTAGAGCATCAGCCCCTTGAGGTCGGAGATTTCCTCGTCGGAGCGCCGCCAGTTTTCGGACGAGAAAGCATAAAGCGTCAGAACCTCGACGCCGGCGTCAGCCGCCGCCTGCAGCGAGCGGCGAACCGCTTCGGCACCGGCCTTGTGCCCGGCGACTCGAGAAAGCCCGCGCTGCTCGGCCCAGCGGCCGTTGCCGTCCATGATGATCGCGACGTGGCGGGGCACGGCCCCTGCACCGTCGGTGCCGGCCCTGTCGACGCTTTTAGCGGACGGCGCGGAAGCCGGCATCACTTGCCCAGGATTTCCTTTTCCTTGTTATGGGCAAGCTCGTCGATGTCCTTGATCGTATCGTCGGTCAGCTTCTGCACTTCGGTTTCGAGCCGCTTGCGCTCGTCCTCGCCGATCACGCCTTTCTTCTCGTCCTGCTTGAGCTGGTCCATCCCGTCGCGGCGCACGTTGCGCACCGCGATCCGGGCTTTTTCCGCATATTGGCCGACCAACTTGGCGAGCTCCCTGCGGCGCTCCTCGGTGAGCTCGGGGATCGGCAGCCGGATGAGCTGTCCGTCGGTGATCGGGTTGAGGCCGATCCCCGCCGAGCGGATCGCTTTTTCGACCGGCTGCACGTTCGATTTGTCCCACACTTGCACGGTCAGCATCCGCGGCTCGGGCACCGAGACGGTGGCAGCTTGGCTCAGCGGCATGTGGCTGCCGTAGACTTCGACCTGGATGGTATCGAGCAGCGCGGTCGACGCGCGGCCGGTGCGAAGCCCGCCAAGCTCGTGCTTCAGCGCTTCAACTCCTCCGTGCATCCGGCGCTGGAGGTCGGCCTTGTCCATATTGGACGTCATCTATTTCTCCTCGTTCTGAACGATCGTCGCGGTGCCGCCGCCGGCCAGCACCTTGGCCAGATTGCCGGGCTCGCGCAGGTTGAAGACGACGATCGGGATGTTGTTGTCGCGGCACAAAGCGACGGCGGCGCCGTCCATCACCCGCAAGTCGTCGCCGAGCACCCGGTGGAAGCTCAAACGCTCGTAGCGGGTGGCCGATGAATCCTGTTTCGGGTCGGCGGTGTAGACGCCGTCGACGCTGGTGCCCTTGAACAAGGCGTCGCAGCCCATTTCCGCGGCGCGCAGCGCGGCCGCGGTATCGGTGGTGAAATAGGGGTTGCCGGTGCCGCCGGCGAACAGCACGATCCGGCCCTTTTCGAGGTGGCGGAGCGCCCGCCTGCGGATGTAGGGCTCGCTGACGCTGGCCATCGGGATCGCGGATTGGACGCGGGTGTCGACGCCGGCCTTTTCGAGCGCGTTCTGCAGCGCCAGCGCGTTCATCACCGTTGCAAGCATGCCCATGTAATCGGCGGTGGCGCGGTCGAAGCCCTTGGCCGCCGCCGCCATGCCGCGGAAGATATTCCCGCCGCCGACCACCAGGCACAGCTCGTGGCCCTGGGCCTTGGCCGCGGCGATCTCGCCGGCAAGGCCGTTGACCGTGTCGGGGTCGATTCCGAACTGGCCGGGCCCCATCAGCGCCTCGCCGGATAGCTTCAGCAGGATTCGGTTGAAGCGGGGGCGGCTCATGGCTGCGGCGAGTCCTTCGCAAAGAGGGGCTTGGCAAAGAGGGGCGGGAACGTTCTTATGGCGCGCCCGCCCCCGTGCCAACAGCTTTGCGTCGCGGCGCTTGCGGCAAAGGGGCTTAAGCGACCGGTTCCGGCTTGGCTGTGCCAGCGGCGGCGGCGACTTCGGCGGCGAAGTCGCTTTCCTTTTTCTCGATGCCTTCGCCGAGCTGGAAGCGGACAAAGCTGGTCAGCTCGATTCCGGCGCCGGCTTCCTTGCCGGCCGCGGCCAAAACCTCGGCGACCGGGGTCTTGTTGTCCATCACGAACAGCTGCGACAGAAGTGCATTGTCCTTGCGATATTTGGCGATCCCGCCCTCGACCATCTTTTCGACGATGTTGGCCGGCTTGCCGCTGTCTTTGGCCTTTTCCATCGCCACCGAGCGTTCGCGCTCGACGAGAGCGGGGTCGAGCGAATCGCCGCTCAGCGCCAGCGGGTTGGCGGCGGCGATGTGCATTGCGATCTGCTTGCCCAGCGCCTGCAGGGTCTCCGCCGGTGCAGCGCTTTCGAAAGCGACGAGGACGCCGATCTTGCCGAGCCCGGGCGCGACCGCATTGTGGACGTAGGACACGACCGCGCCCTGTACCACTTCGAGCACCGAAGCGCGGCGAAGAGACTGGTTCTCGCCAATGGTGGCGATGTTGTTGGTCAGCGTTTCCGCCACCGTGCCGCCGCCGGGATATTCGGCCGAGCCGAGCGCCTCGACGTCGCTTCCGGTCTTCAGCGCAAGCGCCGTTACGTCGCGGACGAAGCCCTGGAATTGCTCGTTCTTGGCGACGAAGTCGGTTTCCGAGTTCACTTCGACAACGGCGCCGCGAGTGCCCTCGACGGCAACGCCGATCAAGCCCTCGGCGGCGGTTCGGCCGGCTTTCTTGGCGGCGGCGGCGAGGCCCTTGGCGCGCAGCCAGTCAACCGCGGCTTCCATTTCGCCATTGTTTTCGGCCAGCGCCTTTTTGCAGTCCATCATCCCGGCGCCGGTGCGCTCGCGAAGCTCCTTGACGGTCGCGGCGGTGATCTCAGCCATTAATTGTTCCTCTCATGCGTTCCCCGGCGCGGGCCGGGGTCCAGCGAACGAAAAAAGCCTGGCCCGGCCTTGGGTCCCATCAAAGTAAGACTTGGATGGGATTCCTTGGCCGGGGAACAGGCCAATTAAGCCTCGAGCTTGGTCTCTGCCGGTGGCTCGGAGGGCGCGGCCTCTGCCGGCGGCTCGGCCAGCGTGACCTCGGCCGGCGGCTCGGTCATTGCGCCGATGTCGACCCCGCGCGCCTGCGCATCGCCGGCGCGGCCCGAGCTGACCGCCGAGGCGATCGAATCGCAATAGAGGCGGATCGCTCGGCTGGCGTCGTCGTTGCCAGGGACCGGGAAGGCGATGCCGTTCGGATTGCTGTTGGAATCGAGGATCGCGACGACCGGGATGCCGAGCACGTTGGCCTCCTTGACCGCCAGCTCTTCCTTGTTCGAATCGACGACGAACATGACGTCGGGAAGGCCGCCCATGTCGCGGATTCCGCCGAGCGACTTTTCGAGCTTGTCGCGCTCGCGGGTCAGCTGGAGGACTTCCTTCTTGGTCAGCCCGGCGGTGTCGCCCGACAGCTGCTCTTCGAGCGTCTTCAGGCGCTTGATCGAGTTGGAGATGGTCTTCCAGTTGGTCAGCATGCCGCCAAGCCAGCGGTGGTTGACGAAATGCTGGCCGCAGGCCAGCGCCGAACCGGCGACTGCGTCCTGCGCCTGGCGCTTGGTACCGACGAACAGGACCTTGCCGCCCCGGGCAATGGTCTGCTGGACGAAATCGAGGGCGCGCGCGAAGAGCGGCACGGTCTGCGACAAATCGATGATGTGGACGCCGTTGCGGTCGCCGAAGATATACGGCTTCATCCGCGGGTTCCAGCGATGGGTCTGGTGGCCGAAATGCGCTCCAGCCTCGAGCAATTGCTGCATCGTGACGACAGTGGCCGCCATAAGTCTTCTCCTTCCGGTTATGCCTCAGCGGGAGCGAGAAATCCCGAACAGGTTCGGGACACCGGTATGAATGCTTCCGCTTGTGGAATGCCCGGCGCACTAGACGAACAACGCCGCCGTTTCAACCTCTTGCGACGCAGTAAAGCGGCGGGCTTGACACCACAGAACAAAACGGGAACACTCCCCCGTCCCGGCGGCCTGCGCCGGGGCCATGCGGAACAAAGCATGTTCAGCGTGGTTCAGCCGCCAACAAGGGACACAGCCATGCTCACACCGTTCGCAACTCTGATCTTTCTCGCCGCATTGTGGCTGATCGCGAAGTTCGGCGTCGAGACGATCGACGAGAGCGGCGGCCGGATCGTCGACGCTTTGTTCGGGCGGATGCATCGGGTCGAGACCAGGATCCCGGCGATGCGGGTGCGGGTCAGCCCGCAGCGGGCGGCGCGGCCGATGCGCGCGGTGCAGCCGCAATGGCGCGCCGCCGCCTGACCCGGGCGTAGCTGGTGAAAGCGAACGGCAGCATCAGCAGGTAAAGCGAGGAGATCCCCAACAAGGTGATCCACGGCGCCCTGATCAGCGCCGCTCCGAGCAGAGCGATCGCCGCCAGCGCAAACAGCCGCCAGCTGCTTCGGATTCGCAGCGAGGACCAGCTGAACGTTGGCAGGCTCGAAATCATCAGCGCGGCGACGAACAATGTCCACGGCAGCACCAGCTCCCACCGCCGAAATAGCTCGTCGCCGGTGACCAGCCACAAGAAGATCGGGATGAAGGCGACCCCCGCCCCCGCCGGGGCCGGCACGCCGGTGTTAAAGCCCGCCGACTTGTGCGGCTGCTCGGCAACATCGATTCGGGCATTGAAGCGGGCCAGCCTGAGCGCGCAGCAGACGGCGAGCGCGAGGGCGGCGATCCAGCCGAACCGCGGCGCCATCTGCAGCGACCACAGGAACAGGATCAGCGCCGGCGCGGTGCCGAAAGCGATATTGTCGCTCAACGAATCCAGCTCCGCGCCGAACTTGCTCTGGGCTCGAAGCAGCCGGGCGATGCGGCCGTCCAGGCCGTCGAGGAACCCGGCGAACACCACCGCTCCAAGCGCCTTTTCCCACTCGCCGCCGATGGCGAAGCTGACTCCGGTCAGGCCGAAGCAAAGCGCGAGGAGCGTGATCGCGTTGGGGATCATCGCCCGGAACGGGATCCCGCCGCCCTCGCGCTCGGCCCTCACTGGCTGGAGCCGGTAAGCGCCAGGTCGGCTCCGAGTTGGGCAATCACGGTTTCACCCGCGATCGCGCGCTGGCCGAGCAGGACTTGAGGTCCCGTCCCTTCGGGCAAGTACACGTCGACGCGGCTGCCGAAGCGGATCATCCCGATCCTCTGGCCGGCCTCGACCGTATCGCCTTCGCGAACGAAGGTCAGGATCCGGCGGGCGATCAACCCGGCGATCTGGGTGAAGGCGACGCGTACCCCGTCCTCGCCCTCGAGCAGGAAAAGCTGGCGCTCATTGTCCTCGCTTGCCTTGTCGAGGTCGGCATTGACGAACTTGCCGGGAACATAGGCCATCTTGACCACCCGGCCGGCGATCGGGGCGCGGTTGATGTGCACGTCGAACACGCTCATGAAAATCGACACGCGGGTGAATTCCCCGGCTTCGAGGCCGCCGGCCCCGGCCAGCTCGGGCGGCGGCGGCACCTTGGCGATCGAGGTCACCAGGCCGTCGGCCGGCGACACCACCAGCCTGGGATCGCTTGGCGTCGTTCGAATCGGGTCGCGGAAAAAGGCAGCCACCCAGATCGTCACGCCGACCAGGAGCCAGCCGAGAAAATTGCTGAGGGTGCTGTAGACGATCAGCGTTGCGACGCCGGCGATCAGCAGGAATTTGCGCCCTTCGGGGTGCACGGAGGGGAAACGCCACTTGACGTTGGTAGTGAGCGCGCCGTCCGGTTTCTTGAGTGAAGGCATGGCGGCTCCCTTAAAGACGCTGTCCACCGCGCACAACTTCATGCGGTTGCGTTGGGCCGTGCGGTTGCCTTGGCCGAAGCGCTTCGCCTATTCGCGCCTGCAACTCCTTTCCGCTCCAAGCGCATACAGGGACAGCAATGGCCAAGATCAAGGTGAAGACCCCGCTCGTCGAGCTCGATGGCGACGAAATGACGAGGATCATCTGGCAGTGGATCCGCGAGCGGCTGATCCAGCCCTATCTCGACGTCGAGCTCATTTATTTCGATCTGTCGATCGAGAAGCGGGACGAGACCGACGACCAGATCACCGTCGAATCGGCCGAGGCGATCAGGAAATATGGCGTCGGCGTTAAGTGCGCGACGATCACGCCCGACGAGGCCCGGGTCGAGGAGTTCAAGCTCAAGAAGATGTGGCGCTCGCCCAACGGCACCATCCGCAACATCCTCGGTGGAGTCGTCTTTCGCGAGCCGATCGTCATTTCCAACGTCCCGCGGCTGATCCCCGGCTGGACCGACCCGATCGTCGTCGGGCGCCACGCCTTCGGCGACCAGTATAAGGCGACCGACTTCCTCGTCCCCGGCCCGGGCAAGCTGATGATGAAATGGACCGGCGTGGACGGCCAGGAGCTGGAGTTCGAAGTGTTCGACTATCCCAGCTCCGGCGTCGCCATGGGCATGTACAATATCGACGAGTCGATCCGCGACTTCGCCCACGCCTGCTTCAATTACGGCCTCAACCGCGGCTGGCCGGTGTATTTGTCGACCAAGAACACCATCCTCAAGGCCTATGACGGCCGGTTCAAGGATCTCTTCCAGGAAATTTTCGAGCGTGATTACAAGGCGAAGTTCGATGAAGCCAAGATTGAGTATCAGCATCGCCTGATCGACGACATGGTCGCCTCGGCGCTCAAGTGGAGCGGCAAATTCGTCTGGGCGTGCAAGAATTACGACGGCGACGTCCAGTCCGACCAGGTGGCGCAGGGCTTCGGCAGCCTCGGATTGATGACCTCGGTGCTGATGACCCCCGACGGCAAGACCATCGAGGCCGAGGCGGCCCACGGCACCGTCACCCGCCATTACCGGATGCACCAGGCCGGCAAGGCGACCTCGACCAACCCCATCGCCTCGATCTTCGCCTGGACCGGCGGGCTCAAATATCGCGGCCGGTTCGACGACACGCCCGACGTCGTTCGCTTCGCCGAAACGCTGGAGCGGGTGTGCGTCGAGACCGTCGAGCAGGGCCAGATGACCAAGGACCTGGCAATCCTCGTCGGCCCCGATCAACCGTGGATGACGACCGAACAGTTTTTCGAAGCGATCCGCGCCAACCTTGAAGCGGCTATGGCGTCCTCGGACCAGCGGCAGGCGAACGCACCCGCTCGCGCCTGACGCCAAGGCCGACCAGCCGGCCGGGAATCCGGCGCAGCAGCGGGAAGCGGTCGAGCAGCCGTACGGGAAGCGGAGCCTTGCGGATCGGCTCGCCCGGCTGAAGCAGGCGGCCGATGACATTGTCCTGGACGGCCTTCTGCCCGGCCTGGATGACGCGGGTGGGGAAAAATCGTCGCTTCTGGACCCGATGGAGCAAAGGATCGACGTCCTCGCCGCTCGCCAGCGGCCCGGCCAGGATGTTCGCGGCGGCGACCGCATCCTGCACCGCCAGATTGATTCCGATACCGCCAATCGGGCTCATCGCGTGGGCCGCATCGCCGATCGCCAGCAGCCCTGGTCGATGCCATTGCCTGAGGCGGTCAAGCGCGACGCTGAGCAGATGGAAGTCCTCCCATCCATCGATCTCGCCAAGGTCGAGGTCGGGGGCCGCTGCCGCTATCAGCGAGCGGACGTGCTCGAGGCCCTTCGCCTTGAGGCCATCGACCCCGCCCTTGGGGATGACCAGTGCACACTGCCAATAATCGCCGCGGTCGATGAGCACCGCGAGGCGGCCGCGCTCGAAGCTGCCGCGAAGGGCTCCTCCGCCCTGCTGTGCCTTGCCGACGCGAAACCACAGGATGTCCATCGGCGCGCCGAGCGCCTCGACCTCCAGCATTCCGGTTCGACGCACGATCGACGAGCGGCCGTCGGCGGCGAGGGTCAGGCGGGCGAAAAGCTCGCGCCCGTCCTTCAATTGAACGCCGGCGACCCTGCCCTGCCGCTCGACCAGACACTCGACCTCCGCGTTCATTTCCAGCTCGAAGCCGGAAAAGGCTTTCGCTTCCACCCGCAGGAAGTCGAGGAACTCCCACTGCGGCATGAAGGCGATGAACGGAGCCGGCGTGTCGAGGTGCGAAAGATCGCCGATCGTCCACTCCCGCCCCGCAACGCCGATCTGGGCCCGGTCGACCCGGCTGTGCGGCCGTTTCAGGAAGCGCTCCAGCATGCCCAGCTGGTGGAGAATTTCCATGGTCGACGGGTGGACCGTGTCGCCGCGGAAATCGCGGAAGAAGTCGGCGTGCTTTTCCAGCACCTTCACGAGGGCCCCGGCCCGGGCGAACAGCAGACCGGCCATCACCCCCGCCGGCCCTCCGCCGACGACGATCAGGTCGAGCTGGTCCGCTGACGTCATGACGCCGGCTTGCCAGAGGCTTGCCCGTCACAGAAGCGAAATGAGCTTTTCGATGCGGTGACAGCGGCGGTCGTCCCTGCTTTAAGAAAACCATGACACCAGACTTCAGCACTTCGGGATTCAGCGACGCGCTGGTCATCCTTGGCGCCGCCGGGCTTGTCATTCCCGCTTTCGCGCGAGTGCGGATCAGCCCGGTCATCGGCTTCATCCTCATCGGCCTGATTGCCGGGCCCTCCGGACTCGGCTCGCTCGCGCCGCAATATCCGTGGCTCAACTATGTCACCATCACCAACACCGAAGCGGTCGAACCGTTCGCCGAGCTGGGAATCATCCTGCTGTTGTTCTCGATCGGGCTGGAGCTGTCGTTCCGGCGCCTGTGGGGGATGCGGCGGCTGGTGTTCGGGGTTGGCGCCGCCGAGCTGCTGGTGTCGGCGGCGATCATTGCCCTCGGCCTGCACCTGATGGGCCAGAGCGTTGTCGGGGCTGTCGGCCTCGGGCTTGCGCTCGCTTTGTCCTCGACCGCGCTGGTGCTGCCGCTGGTCGGCACCCACGGGCCGGTCGGCCGGTCGGCGCTGGCGATGCTGCTGTTCGAGGATGTGGCGCTGGTGCCGATCGTGTTCGCGCTCGGCGCAATGGCGCCTTATGCGGCCAACGACGGCATTTCCAACCTTGTCACCACCATGCTGGTCGGCGGCTTCGTCTCGGTCGGGATGCTGTTCGCCGGACGGCTGCTTCTGCCCTATTTGTTCGCCCAGGCGGCGCGCACCAAGAGCCCGGAGCTGTTCCTGTCCGCCTGCCTGCTGGTGGTGATCGTCGCCAGCCTGGTCACCTCGGCGATCGGCTTCTCGCCAATCCTCGGCGCCCTGATCGCCGGGATCGTCATTGCCGAGACCGATTACCGAAGCGAGGTCGAGGTCGTCACCGCGCCGTTCCGCGGCCTTGGCCTCGGCATTTTCCTGATCACCGTCGGGATGAGCGTCGACCTTCGCGAGGTCGTCGCCAACTGGCAGGACATCGCCTTTGCCGTGTTCGGGGTGCTGGTGGTCAAAGCGCTTGTGACCTCGATCCTGCTGCGCATCGGTGGCGCTCGCCCGGCGGTGGCCGCGGAAACCGGCGTGCTGATGGCGGCGCCGTCGGAAACCACGCTGATCGTGCTGGCCGCCGCGACCGCCGCGCAGCTGATCCAGCCCCAGACCGCCGCTTTCTGGCAGATCGTCACCGCGATCGGCCTGACCATCACGCCGCTGCTGGCGCTGCTTGGGCGGGTCGCGGGTCGCCGCTTTGCCGGCCAGGAACTCGCCGGCCAGATGGATGCGTCGCTTGAAACGGCGGAACTGGGCCAGGTGATAATCCTCGGCTTCGGACGCGTCGGGCGCCTGGTCGCGGAAATGCTCGACGTCCATGGCAAGGACTATCTGGCGATCGACAGTGATCCCGATGGTGTCGCCGCCGCCCGCATGGAGGGATATGACGTGCTGTTCGGCGACGTTGCCCAGCCCGAGTTCCTCGGCCGCCTCGCAGCGCGCAAGCCGAGCGCGTTCATCCTGACGATGGACAATCCGGTGCTGGTCAACAGGCTTGCGCGGCAGTTGCGCAGCATGTTTCCCGATCTGCCGGTCGTCGCGCGCGCGCGCGATACCGCCCATGCGGCAGCGCTGTACAAGGCAGGCGTGACGGACGCGGTGCCGGAAACGCTCGAAGCTTCACTGCAGCTGTCGGAAGCGGCGTTGGTCGACCTTGGCGTCGCAATGGGCCCGGTGATCGCATCGATCCACGAAAAGCGAGCCCAGCTTCGAGCGGAGATCATGGCCGAGGCGCAGCTCGAGACCGAACCGCAGGTCCGCGGCCGCCGGCTGCGGGATTCGGCGCCTTCGCCCTCGGCCTGACGCTTTACGCGGCCACCTTCTCCAGGGCGCTGCGCACTGCCGCCAGCGCCTGATCTGCCTTGTCGCCATCGGGCCCGCCGCCTTGTGCCATGTCGGGCCGGCCGCCGCCGCCCTGCCCGCCAAGCGCCGCGACGGCTGCCTTGAGCAGCTCCACGGCGCTGACCTGGCCGGTGAGATCGCCGGTGACTCCGACGGCAACGCTCGCGCGTCCGTCATTGACCGCGACCAGCGCCGCGATGCCCGATCCGACGCGCTGCTTCATCGTGTCGATCGCCGAGCGCAGCCCCTTGGGGTCGAATCCGTCGACGATCTGGCCGAGGAAGGCATGGCCGTTGATTTGCTCGGGCGCCGCCGAGTCAGACTTGCCGCCGCCACCGCCGCCAACACCGCCACCGACCGCCAGCGCCTGTTTGGCGTCGGCAAGCTCGCGCTCGAGCCGGCGCCGATCCTCGACCAGCGCGGCGACCCGGGCCGGGACTTCGTCGGGCGAGCTCTTGAGCGAGGCGGCCGCTTCGCGTAGCCTGGCGTCGCGTGCGGTCAGCCAAATGCGAGCCGCTTCGCCGGTCAGCGCCTCGATCCGCCGGATGCCCGAGGAAACCGCGCTTTCGGCGACGATCTTGAGCAGCTGGATGTCGCCGAGCGCATTGACGTGGGTGCCGCCGCACAGCTCGACCGAATAATCGGCTTCGGTATCGCGCCCCATTGAGAGGACGCGCACTTCATCGCCATATTTCTCGCCGAACAGCGCCATCGCCCCGGCCGCGATCGCCTCGTCCGGGGTCATCAGCCGGGTCGTGACCGGCTGGTTGTGGCGGATGTGCGCATTCACTTCCGCTTCGACGACCGCGACGTCGTCGGGTGACAGCGCGGAGGGGTGCGAGAAGTCGAAGCGTAGCCGGTCCGGCGCGACCAGGCTGCCCTTCTGGGTGACGTGACCGCCGAGCCGATGGCGAAGCGCGGCGTGGAGCAAGTGCGTTGCGCTATGGTTGGCGCGGATTTGGTCGCGGCGCTCGCCGTCCACGCTCTGGTGGAGAGTCTCGCCGACAGCGACTTCCCCGCTCGCTATCCGGGTGCGCAACGCGTGGAGCTTACCCAGCGGCTTGGATGTGGATTCAACATCCCCTTCGAAGCCCTTGAGCGAGCTCAGCTTTCCGCTGTCGCCCATCTGTCCGCCGCTTTCGCCGTAGAACGGCGTCTGGTTGAGGATGACCTCGACCGTCTCGCTTTGCCCGGCGCGCTCGACCGGCTGCCCGTCCTTGACCAGCGCCAGCACCACGCCTTCGCCTTCATGCCCGGAGTAACCGGTGAACTCGGTCGCGCCATGCTCTTCGGCGAGGTCGAACCACAAATCGTCCGACGCCCTGTCGCCCGACCCCTTCCAGGCTGCGCGCGCGGCGGCTTTCTGCTGCGCCATCGCCGCGTCGAACCCTTCGCGGTCGACGCTCAGGCCGTGGACGCGAAGCGCGTCTTCGGTGAGGTCGTAGGGAAAGCCGAACGTGTCGTAGAGCTTGAACGCGGTCTCGCCGGGGAGAGTCCCGCCGTCCGCCATCCCCGCGGTCGCTTCTTCGAGCAGCTTGAGCCCATTGGCCAGCGTCTGCCGGAACCGAGTTTCCTCCTGCGCCAGCGTCGCTTCGAGCAACGGCTGCGCCCGCACCAGTTCGGGGTAAGCGGCGCCCATCTCGGCGACCAGCGCCGGCACCAGCCGATGCATCAGCGGCTCCTTGGTGCCCAGGAGGTGCGCGTGGCGCATCGCCCGGCGCATGATCCGGCGAAGCACATATCCCCTGCCCTCGTTGGCCGGCAGCACGCCGTCGGCGACCAGGAAGCCCGACGCGCGCAAATGGTCGGCGATCACCCGGTGGCTCGCCTGGGTTTCGCCTTGCGCCTTGGTCCGGGTCAGCTCCTCGCTGGCCTCGATCAGCGCGCGGAAGGTGTCGGTGTCATAATTGTCGTGCACCCCCTGCATCACCGCCGCGATGCGCTCGAGACCCATGCCGGTGTCGATCGACGGCTTGGGCAGGTCGGCGACGATCTCGTCCGCCTCCTGCAAATGCTGCATGAACACCAGGTTCCAGATTTCGACGAAGCGGTCGCCGTCCTCGTCTGGGCTGCCAGGCGGGCCGCCGGGGATGTGGTCGCCATGATCGTAGAAGATTTCCGAGCACGGTCCCGACGGGCCGTCCGGCCCCATCGCCCAGAAATTGTCCTTGGTCGGGATTCGGATGATGCGCGCTTCGGGCAGGCCGGCGATGCTCTTCCACAGGGCGAAGGCTTCGTCGTCTGTGTGATAGACGGTGACGGTCAGCCGGTCGGGGGACAGGCCCCATTCGCGGGTCAGCAGGGTCCAGGCGTGGGCGATCGCCTGATCCTTGAAATAATCGCCGAACGAGAAGTTGCCGAGCATCTCGAAGAAGGTGTGGTGGCGGGCGGTGTAGCCGACATTGTCGAGGTCGTTGTGCTTGCCGCCGGCGCGGACGCATTTTTGGCTGCTGGTCGCGGTGCTATAGGACCGGCTTTCAAGCCCGGTGAAGACGTTCTTGAACGGCACCATGCCGGCGTTGACGAACATCAGCGTTGGGTCGTTGTGCGGCACCAAAGGTGCCGACGGCACCCGCGCGTGCCCCGCCTTCTCAAAAAAGTCGAGGAAGGATCGGCGGATGTCGTTGGTCGAGGTCATCGCGTCCGATGTAAATGGCTTGCTGCAGTGCGGCAAGGCGAGGCCGCTTGCGTCGGCGCCCCGCGCTGCCCAAGCCGACGCTTGCGTCGGCGCCTCGCGCTGCCCAAGCCGACGCTTGCGTCGGCGCCTCGCGCTGCTAACGCCGCGCCGATGGCAAAGCGCCCAGGATTACCACTGCCCTACCAGCGCAAGCGCATGCGGTCGCTGCCGGCGCGTATTTTCCTGTTCCTGGTCAAGCTGGTGCTCGCGCTGTTGCTTATCTCGGTCCTGTGGGTGCTGGCCTATCGGTTCATCAACCCACCGATCACCGCGACGATGCTCGGCGATGTGCTCGCCGGCCGCGGCGCAGATCGGGATTCGATGCCGATCAGCCGGATCGACCGCGACATGGTGCGCGCCGCGATCGCTGCCGAGGACAGCAAATTCTGCAGCCACGATGGCTTCGACGTCGAAGCGATCGAGGGCGCGATGAAGCGCAACGCCTCGGGCGGGCGGATCCGCGGCGGATCGACCATCAGCCAGCAGACCGCCAAGAACGCCTTCCTGTGGCAAGGCGGCGGTTATGCCCGCAAAGGCATGGAAGCCTGGTTCACGCTTCTGATCGAGCAGATGTGGCCCAAGCGCCGGATCATGGAGGTCTATCTTAACGTCGCCGAGACCGGCATTGGCACTTATGGCATCAATGCCGGGTCGCAACGCTACTTCGGCCATGATGCAAGCGCGATGACCCGCACCGAGGCCGCGCGAATCGCCGCGGTGCTGCCGCTGCCCAAGTCGCGCGGAGCGGTCGCGCCCAAGGGTTTCACCCGCGGCTATGGCAACACCATCGCCGCCCGCACCGGCGTGGTCGCGCGCGACGGACTCGACGCCTGCGTCTACGAGGGCATCACCGCCCCGGCCAACCGGGCGCCGCCGGAAACGACGACCGGGAGTAGGCCGATCCCGGGCGTGGAATATGAGACCGCCAGGCCGCTGGCCCCGGTCGAGGAGCCGGTGGCGGTCGAGCCCGACGCCGCCGTGGCTACATCCCCGGTCAATATCGCCGAGCCCTCGGCCGACCAGCCGGCGGCGCCGATCGAAGCGCCCCCGGTGCCCGGCGAGACGCCTGAATTACCGCCGGACGCCGGCTGAGCCTCGATTCATCGCAGCGAACGATTCGCAACAGGAACGCCGGCCCCGCCGTCCCGTTGATTCATCGACCCAGTCTCAACGGAGGAATCGATGGCGACGCGTACCCCGACCCGCACTTCCAACCCGAACAGCCGCAGCCGCAGCACCGCCCGAAAGCCGGCTGCCAGCAACCCAGCCGCCAGCAAGGCCACCAGAAGCGGATCGAGCACCAAGACGCGCGCCACTAGCAGCCGCAGCGACAGCAACAGCAAAAGCGCCTTTTCCTGGTCGAACAATGGACCGGCGCTGATCGGCGCCGCCTTTGCCGGAGCGGCGATCGGCCTTGCAGCCAACCTCGGCCGCAAGTTCGTCACCCAGGCGGTGTCGGGCATTTCCGGCGACTGGGACCAGGTGCTCGCCACCGAGCACGACATGACCCTGGCGCTGTTCGACAAGATGCTTGCGACCGATGGCAGCCAGACCTGGAAGCGCGGCATGCTGCTGATGCAGCTGACCCACGCGCTCGACAAGCATGCGCACGAGGAAGAGACGGTGATCTACCCGGCGCTGCGCGACGCCAATGAGGCGCATGACGCCGACCACCTCAACGACGAGCACGGCTACATCAAGACATTCCTCTACGAGCTCGGCCAGATGGGCCCGGGCCACATGGCCTGGCTGGAAAAAGTCCGCGAGTTCCGCGCTCTTGTCGCCGAACATGCGAAGATGGAGGAAGAGCAGGTCTTCCCGCGCTTCAAGCAGGCGATGAGCGAGGAGCAGAACGCGAAGATCACGTCGCTCGTGAACAAGGACGGTTTCTGGCAGTCCTAGCCGACCAGGGCGAGCTTCGGCGGCTCCTGGACTGACAGTTCGACGCTGCCCTCACCGCCGATTCGCTCGATGCGCGCGGCAAGCTCGGCGTCGAGGGCGAAATCGCGGCCGGCGAGGATCATTGCCTCACCACCGCCTGGCGTCGGCACCAGCATCCGGACGATCCCGTTGCCGCCCCGGCTGGCCTCGAGTTCGGCGGCTAGCGCGGCAACGATGCCGGCGGCCGTCACCCGCACCGTCATCTGCAGCCGGGTCCGTTTGGCCAAAGCCTCAAGCGGCTGGAAGCGCTTGACCGCGACCCGCGGCACTTCGTCACCCGGCCGGCGGTCGAGCTCGGCGAACAGGAGCCCGCAAGTGCCATTCTTCGCCGCAAGCTCGAGCGCGGCGATCGGCTCGTCGTCGAAAGCGGTGGCAACGAACTGCCCCGACGAATCGCTGAGCGTCGCCATCAGATAGCGGCGTCCCTTGGCCGAGGTGCGCCAGTTGGTCGCCTCGACCAGCGCCGCCATCGTCGTCGTCGTCCGGCCCTCGTCCGCCGCCATCGGCAGCGCAGCAAGCTCGCCGAACTTCCTGACCTTGTGCGCGGCCAGCAGATGCGCGTGCGCGTCGACCGGGTGGGCGGAGAAATAAAAGCCGTATGCCTCGCGCTCGGCCGCCATCCGTTGCGCCAGGCTCCATTCGGCGTTGGGAAGGCGGATCGGCGGAATGCCCGTGTCAGAGCCGCCGCCGAACAGCCCGCCCTGCCCGGTCTCGCGCTGGTCGGCGGCGCTTGCGGCGTGGGCGAGGATCGTCTCGGCGGCGTCGAACACTGCCGCCCGATTTGGAATCAGCGAGTCGAATGCCCCGGCGGCGGCGAGGCTCTCGATCTGGCGGCGGTTGAGCAGCCGCGGATCGACGCGCTCGGAAAAGTCGTCGAGGCTCTTGAACGGTCCGCCTTCCGCCCGCTCGGCGACCAGAGTCTCCATCGCTTTTTCGCCCACCCCCTTGAGCGCGCCGAGCGCATAGCGGACCGAATCACCCTGGACGACGAACCTGGCGTGGCTCGCGTTGACGCACGGCGGCAGGCACTCGACCTCGCCCCGCCGCATGTCCTCGACGAACAGGCAAAGCTTGTCGGTCTGCGCCAGATCGAAGGTCATCGACGCGGCGTAGAATTGATGGCGGTAGTGGGTCTTCAACCATGCGGTCTGGTAGGCGATCAGCGCATAGCCGGCCGCATGGCTCTTGTTGAAGCCGTAGCCGGCGAACTTGTCTATGAGGTCGAACAGTTCGGACGCCTTGGCCGGCTCGATGGCATTGGCCGCGCAACCTTCGATGAAGCGGGCGCGCTGCGAGTCCATCTCGCTCTGGATCTTCTTGCCCATCGCCCGCCGCAAAAGGTCGGCTTCGCCAAGACTGTAGCCGGCCAGCACCTTGGCCGCCTCGATCACTTGCTCCTGGTAGACGAAGATGCCGTAGGTCTCCTCCAGCACCTGCTCGAGCATGGCGTGCGGATATTCTATCGCCGCGCGGCCGTTCTTGCGGTCGCCGAACATCGGGATGTTGTCCATCGGCCCCGGCCGGTAGAGCGAGACCAAGGCGATGATGTCGCCAAAGCCGGTTGGCCGGACTGCCGACAGGGTTCGCCGCATGCCTTCCGATTCCAGCTGGAACACGCCGACCGTGTCGCCGCGCTGGAGCAAATCGTAGACCGCCGGGTCTTCGAGCGGCAATTTGGTAAAGTCGACCTCGATGCCGCGCTCGGCAAGCTGCCGCTGGCCCTCCTTGAGGACCGAAAGCGTCTTGAGGCCGAGAAAATCGAACTTTACCAGTCCCGCCGCCTCGACATATTTCATGTCGAACTGGGTGACCGGCATGTCCGAGCGCGGATCCCGGTAGAGCGGGACTAGCTCATCCAGCGCGCGGTCGCCGATGACCACTCCGGCGGCGTGGGTCGAAGCGTGGCGCGGCAGGCCCTCGAGCTTCATCGCAAGGTCGAACAATCGCCTGACGTCGGCTTCGCCTTTGTACTCGGCGGCAAGCTCGGACACGCCGTTCAACGACCGCTCGAGAGTCCACGGGTCGGTCGGATGGTTGGGAATCAGCTTGGCCAGCCGGTCGACCTGGCCGTAGCTCATCTGCAGCACGCGTCCGGTGTCCTTGAGCACGGCCCGCGCCTTCAAGCGCCCGAAGGTGATGATCTGCGCCACCCGGTCGCGGCCGTATTTGTGCTGGACGTAGCTGATCACCTTGTCGCGGTGGGTTTCGCAAAAATCGATGTCGAAGTCGGGCATCGACACGCGTTCGGGGTTCAGGAAGCGCTCGAACAGCAGGTTCAATTCAAGCGGGTCGAGGTCGGTGATGGTCAGCGACCATGCGACCACCGAGCCGGCGCCCGATCCGCGGCCCGGGCCGACCGGAATGTCGTTGGATTTCGCCCATTTGATGAAGTCGGCGACGATCAGGAAGTAACTTGCGAAGCCCATGTTGATGATGACTTCGAGCTCATAGTCGAGCCGCTCTCGGTATCGCGTCTGATCCTCGTCGCCGCGGCCGCTCATCCGCTCGGCAAGCCCGGCGCGGGCGTCGCGGCGGAGCTGCCAGTCTTCCTGGTCGCTCAGCCGGGGAAGTATCGGCCGCCGCTTGGGCGCCCCGACCGCGCAGCGCTGCGCGACGATCGCCGTGTTGGCGATCGCTTCGGGCACGTCGGCGAACAGCTCGGCCATTGCCCCGCCGTCCTTTAACCAGGCGTCGGGCGACGAGGCGATCCGGTCTTCGCTCTCCACGTAAGCCGAGTTGGCGATGCACAGCATGGCGTCGTGCGCGGCATGGAAGCTGGGGTCGGCGTAAGCGGCGGGATTGGTGGCCACCAGCGGCAGGTCCCGCGCATAAGCGAGGTCGATCAGGGATTCTTCCGCCGCTTCCTCGACCGGATCGTGGCGGCGCGCGAGCTCGACGTAAAGCCGGTCGGGGAACAGCTGCTGGAGCCGGTCGAGACAGGTCTCGGCCTGGTCGGCCTGACCGTCGGCAAGAAGCCGGGCAAGCGCGCCGTCCGCGCCGGCGGTGAGCGCGAGCAGGCCTTCGCTCCACCGCTCGAGGGTGGAAAAGGGGACGTGCGGGTCCTCGCCGAGCGGCCGGTCGAGATGCGCCGCGGACACCAGCTTGCACAGATTGCCATAGCCGCGCTCATCCTTGGCCAGAAGCACCAGCCAGTCGATGCCGGCAACTCCAAGCTCAGCCGGACGGGCAACCGCGACCAGCGAGCCGATGACCGGCTGCACCCCCTTGTCGACGCAGGCGTCGGTGAACGGCATCGCCGCGTAAAGCCCGTTGCGGTCGGTGAGCGCGATTGCCGGAAAACCGAGCGTGGCGGCCTCCGCGGCGATCGTCTTGGGCTCCATCGCCCCTTCGAGCATGGTGAAGCAGGAAAAGACGCGCAGCGGGACGAACGGGCCGGTCACCGGCGGGTTATGAAGCGGTTAGGCCTGAGCGCAAAGCGCCCGGCCGTCATTTATCCCCCAAATTATGCGGCTGCGGCGGCGGCTCTCGAACGGCGGAACGCCCGCCGTTCGCCATAGGTCAACGCCCGCCACAGCCACTCCATCGGCCCGAATCGGAAGCGGGCCAGCCACCAGTGGCTGTACGCCATCTGGAAAGCGAAGAAGGCGATGCAGATCAGCAGCACGGCGAACGTCCCGACCTTGCCGGCAAGCCCAAGGCCGGGCCCGACGCCGAACAGCACGAACCCAATGACGAGGCCCTGCGCCAGATAATTGGTCAGCGCCATCTGGCCGACCGGAGCAAAGATGCCGAACAGGCGCTTGCCCCAGGGCTTCTGGAGGGCGACGACGACTCCCGCGCAATATCCGGCGGCAAGCAGCAGCGCGGCCGGCGAGCGAAGCGCTTCGCCGGCGTTGCGCAGCCCGTCGGACTCGCCAAGCGCCACCCAGGCGCCGGTGTAGATTAATCGGATGATGAAGCCGATCACGAGTCCCGAGGGAATTGCGATCCAGGCGATCCGCCGAAGCAGCGGCACGAGACGAGCAATGTCGTCGAGGATGCCGCTGCGTCCGATCGCGGCTCCCAGCGCGAAGCGGCCCAAGGCATAGACGATCCACGCCACGATCGCTCCGTTCACGAACCAGTCCGCGATCATGAAGGAAGAGAAGAAATTAGCGACAATCGCGGGGTAGTCGCCCGAAACCGCAAGCGCCTGGCGCTCGAGGATCTCGGAGGCGGTAAAAATATGGTCGGAATTCGGCACCGGGAGGTCGAGGAGGTCGATCAACAGCCTCTGAAGCTTGTCGCTGTACAGTGCCGCGACTGCACCGAAGATGACCAGCGCCCGAGTGCTCCAGCGGCGCATCGCCAAGAGGAAGAAGCCGGCGATCGCGTAGAGGTGGAGGATGTCCCACACCCACAGGAACAGCAGGTGATCAGCCCGAAGACAAGTAGCCAGAACAAGCGGCGACGGTAGCGGGCTTCAAACCCCGGTCTGCCCTCGCCCCGTTGCAGCTGAAGATAAAAGCCGAGGCCGAACAAAGTCGCGAACACCGTGTTCGCCTTGTCGCCGATCAGCCACCGAACGCCCCAATAAGTGTGCTGGTCGAGCGCCGCCGAAGGCAGCGCGGCAGCCTGTGCCTCGGTGGTCATTACGCCCTCGCCGGCAAAGCCGATAAAGTTCATCACCAGCACGCCGAACAATGCGATGCCCCGAAGCACGTCCAGCTCCTGGATACGCTGTTTGGTGCTGACCGGCCCGGTCAAGCCGTCGTCCCGCTTTGCCATAAAGTCCCCCGCGCCAGGGGATGTCCTTCAACCGCGGCGATGACAAGCCGTGCCTAGCGCTCCGGCCGCCAGCGCCCCGCCATGATGTCGCTGATCTCGCGCATCCGGCCGCGGTAGGTGTCGGCGACGCAATTGTCGGATCGGCAACGGTCGCGGAACGCAAGGAAGCCCGAGCGGGTGGAGTTAAGCAGTGAGCGCTGCTGCGGGTCGGCCCTGCTCATTGCCCCGTTGAATTGCGAGGCCATTTGCCGGTCGAGCGCCGCCAGGCCCGAGTCGCCGCACACCGCAATCTCGCCGCGGGTCCGGGCGTTGGAGCAATTGAAGCTGGGCGATGCCGAACTGCTCGGCTGCGGCTCGGGCTCGGCGGATTCGACCGGCAGCACCGGCCCGGTAACCGGCAGATTGTCGTCGGTGGTCACCGGGTCCATGTTAGGCGGGACCAGCGGATCGCTCTGCGCCGCGCCGCTGCGCTGGATGGTTGCCAGCGGAGTGGTGATCGCGTCGGCATTACCGAGCATGACGACGTTGCCGGTGCCGTCAGCCGACGGCTGCACCGCATAATCGAGCGGCGCGCTGAGCGTGCTGCCGCCGTCCGAGACCCTGACCCCTGGCGGCAGCTGCAGGACCGCGACGCCATTGCAGTTGATTCGGTTCAAATCCTCGTCGACGCCGCGAAGCACCGGCGATTGGATGCGAAGCAAGGAGAAGTCGGACAGCTTGGCGAAGGCCGCCTCATCGCCGCCGCGCACCCGAGCAGCGCGGGCGAACAGCGCCCGCTTGAGGCCGTCATAGGTGCTTTGCAGCGCGCACTGCTTTTCAGGAGCAAGCACGCGCTCGTCGACCTCGGCGCTCTCTCCCTTGTCTTCGGTCTTCGAGCCGATGGTCCACACCGAGCTTGCCAGCAGGATTCCGGCGGCAATCGCCGCAACGAAGGCAATGATCAGCCACAGCCGCCGCTGGCGCGCCTTTTCTTGCGGCGTTTCGGGCAGTTTGGGCTCGGGCGTGCGCTGCTGATCAACCATGGCGATCCCTCATTCCTCCAACCGACCCTCGTGCAAACGCACGACCCGGTCCATCCTCGTTGCGAGCCGCTCGTTATGCGTTGCCACCAGCGCCGCCGTCTTCTCGCCGCGGACCAGGCCGATGAACTCGGCGAAGACGGTATCGGCGGTCGCTTCGTCGAGGTTGCCGGTGGGCTCGTCGGCAAGAACCAAAGGCGGGCGGTTGGCGAGAGCCCGGGCGACGGCCACGCGCTGTTGCTCGCCGCCCGACAGCTTGGACGGGCGGTGGTCGAGTCTCTGGCCAAGGCCGAGCGTTCCGAGCAGCTCGTCGGCACGCGCGCGGGCCGTCGGCATGTCGGCACCCAGGACGAGTTGGGGCAAAATGACGTTTTCGCGGGCGGTGAATTCGGGCAGCAAATGGTGGAACTGATAGACGAAGCCGAGCAATTCGCGCCGGACCTCGGTCCGCCCGTCGTCGTTGAGCTCGGACGCTTCCTTGCCCTGCAGCCGGATCGAGCCCTTGAAACCCCCTTCGAGCAGTCCGACCGCCTGCAGAAGAGTCGACTTGCCCGACCCCGAAGGCCCCAGCAAGGCGACGATTTCGCCGGGGCGCACGTCGAGGTCGACCCCGCGCAGCACCTCGATGGTGACATCGCCCTGGACGAAGCTTCGCCGCAGGTCGCGGGTCTGAAGGACGGGCTCACTCATAGCGCAGCACCTGCACCGGATCGGTGCTCGCCGCCTTCCACGCCGGATAGAGCGTCGCCAGGAACGACAACACGAATGCGATCAGGACGATTGCGGTAACTTCCACCGGGTCGGTCTTCGACGGCAAATCGGACAGGAACCGAACCGACGGGTCCCACAAGTTCTGCCCCGTGAAATATTGGATGGCGTCGACCACGCCCTGGCGGAAGAACAGGAAGATCGAGCCGAGGATTAGCCCGAGCAGGATTCCAAGCGAGCCGATCGTCACCCCGACCGTCACGAACACCTTCATCATCCCGCGGCGGCTCGCGCCCATGGTTCGAAGGATGGCGATGTCGCGCATCTTGGCGCGCACCAGCATGATCAGCGACGACAGGATGTTGAACACTGCCACGAGGACGATCAGCGATAGCACCACGAACATCGCCACCCGCTCGATCTCCAGCGCCTCGAACAAGGCCGAATTCATCTGCCGCCAGTCGACGATGACCCCGCGGCCGTTGGACAGCGGCTGCAGCGGCGCGAGGATCTCCGCGATATTGTCGGGGTCGGTGGTCTGTATTTCCACCGTGCTGACTTCGTCGCCCATCAGCAGCATCTGCTGGGCGTCCTCGATAGGCATCACCACGAACGCCTTGTCGTAATCGTAAACCCCGACCTCGAAGATGGCGGCGACGGTGAAGGAGACGATGCGCGGGACGGTGCCGACCACGGTCGAGCGCCCCTCCGGGCTGATCAGGCTGATCTCGCTGCCCGGGTAGGCGCCGAGTGCCTGGGCAAGCCGCGAGCCGAGCGCGACTCGGCCGCTGCCGGGCATGATCTCGGCCAGGCTCCCGGCCTTGACGTTACCGGCGATCACCGGGTTGTTGCGGATGTCCTCGATCCGCATGCCGCGCACCAGCACTCCTTCGACCCGGCCGTTGGACGAGGCCATCAGCGGCTGCTCGATCAGCGGCAAAGCGGAGGTCACTCCGGGCGTTTTGCGCGCCGCCTCGGCGATCTGCTGCCAGTTGGCCAGCCGGCCTTCATAGCCCTGGACGATGGCGTGGCCATTGAGGCCGACGATCTTGTCGAACAGCTCGCCGCGAAAGCCGTTCATCACGCTCATGACGATGATCAGCGCGGCAACCCCGAGCGCGACCGCGACCAGGCTGATCGAGGCGACGAGGAAAATGAACCCCTCGCCCTTGCCCGGCAGCAGATAGCGGCGTGCGACCATCCGCTCGTAGCGGTTGAGGATCATGACGTCAGCCTCGCAAGCGCGCTCTCGACGCTCAATTCCTGCTTTTCGCCGGTCGAGCGGCGCTTCAATTCGACCATTCCGTTGGCGATTTTGCGCGGGCCGACGATCAGCTGCCACGGCAGCCCGATCAGGTCCATCGAGCCCAATTTGACCCCGCCGCGCTCGTCGCGGTCGTCGTATAGTGTTTCGACCCCGGCCGCCTCGAGCTGGCCATAAAGCTGATCCGCCGCTTTAGTTGTCGGCTCGTCGTCGGCGCGCATCGTCACCAGGCCGACCGTCCACGGCGCGACCGACTCCGGCCAGACGATGCCCGCTTCGTCGTGACTCGCCTCGATGATCGCCGCGACCAGGCGCGAAACGCCGATCCCGTAGCTGCCCATCATCGGCGTGATCATCTGCCCGTCCGGCCCGGACACCTTGAGACCCATCGAGGCGGAGTATTTGTCGCCGAAATAGAAGATGTGCCCGACCTCAATGCCGCGCCCGGTGCGGCGGCGGTCCTCGGGGACGGACGACCAGCGCTCCTCATCGTGGGTTTCGTCGGTCGCTGAGTAGGTCGAGCTGATTTGCTCGAACAATTGCGTGAGGCCCGCCTCGTCGCCATAGCTAAGTTGCGACTGCTGCCAGTCCATTCCGTCGAACGCGGCGTCGTAGAAGACTTCGCTCTCGCCGGTCGGTGCAAGGACGATAAACTCGTGGGAAAGGTCGCCGCCGATCGGCCCCGACGCGGCCTTCATCGGCACCGCCTGGATGCCCATTCGCTGGAAGGTTCGCAAATAAGCGAGCAACTGGGTGTAATAGCTGTTGCGGGCCCCTGCTTCATCGAGATCGAAGCTGTAGGCATCTTTCATCAGGAACTCGCGCCCGCGCATCACGCCGAAGCGGGGCCGGACCTCGTCGCGGAACTTCCACTGGATGTGGTACAGCGTTCGCGGCAGGTCGCGGTAGCTTTTCGCCTCGTCGCGAAAGATGGCGGTCAGCATCTCCTCGTTGGTCGGGCCGTACAGCATCTCGCGGTCGTGGCGGTCGCGGATCCGCAGCATCTCCGGCCCATAGGCATCGTAGCGTCCGCTATTCCGCCACAAGTCGGCCGACTGGATGGTCGGCATCAGCATTTCGATGGCGCCGGCGCGATCCTGCTCCTCGCGGACGATCTGCTCGATCTTCTTTAAAACCCGGAAACCGATCGGCAGCCAGGCGTAAATCCCGGCGGCGGTCTGGCGGACAAGGCCGGCGCGCAGCATCAGCTTATGGCTGACGATTTGGGCGTCGGTCGGGCTTTCCTTCAGGACGGGGAGAAAACAGCGGGAAACGCGCAAAACTCGTCGGTCCTGTGATGGTGGGAATGCGGCGCAGCCCTACGGCTGTCCAAAGCTCAACGCAATGCGGGCCGCGGCGCTCCCCGGTAGTGACCTCGCCGCCACAGGCGGTGCACAAAAGCGCCTGCAGCGCGCGTTGGCGCGTGACATCCAAACTTATTTGTCCCTAGGTGCGCGCCGTACCGAATGCTCCGCCCCGCGGCCGACCGTTCGGGGCCGCGAAAGCGGCGAGTTCGAGTTCCAAGGGGGCTGGCGAGCGATCGTCACGCAGGACGCCCGGGTCGACAACGGCCCGGGCGTTTGCTTGTGTGGCGCCGTCCCGGCGCTGGCGGGTCGGAAACGGCCCGGGCGTTTGCGCTTTTTGGAAAGCCCACGGCGGACAAGCAAAGAACGGATCCCAAATCAAATTCTGTCGAAACGCGCCCGCTTTGTACCAGCGATGGATTCGGAAGGTCGGCTTATACCTAGTTCACACCGTCCGCGGATCACGTGGCGGCGGGAAGCCTGAGTTGCTGACCCTGCCGTATGCAGCGGTGGTAGCGGAGGAGGGACTTGAACCCCCGACACGCGGATTATGATTCCGCTGCTCTAACCAGCTGAGCTACTCCGCCCCAACTGAGCCGCATCCAGCGAGCGGCAGTCACGGGCCTACGCCACGTGAGGCGCGGGCGGCGATATAGGTCTGCGCCATTGGCCGGTCAACGAAGAGGAACCGGTTACCGCCGATGTCGTTAAGCGGCTATATCGGAGACCGACCGAATGGACCCGCTGACCCCGCTTGAGACGCTGTGCCGGATCATCCTGCGAGCGCGTGAATATGAGGCGCAGACGCCGACCGACTATGACGGCGACGAAGCGCCCGAGAATGTCGACGACGCCGACGAGGCGACCCTGTCGGTCCTCGACGACACCATCAATGACAGCGTCGAAGAGGAGCTTCGGGCCGTGCTCGACGATTTGGGCGAAGACCAGTTGGCAGAAGTGCTCGGCTTTTGCTGGGTCGGCCAGGGCACCTACGAAGTCTCCGACTGGGACGAGGCGCTGCAGGAAGCCGCCGACATCAACAGCGGCGGCGGCGACGGCATCATCGACGAGCTGCTCGACATGCCGATGCTGGCGTCGGTGCTCGAGGCCGGGCTGGCGGCGTTCGAGCTTAACTGCGACGCTGTCGGCGAGCTCGCCTAGGCGCCGCGGAAGCGGTAGCGGGCCAGGGGCTGCCAGGCGCCGCCATCGTAACGGAAAAGCGAAAGCCCGCGGATGCTAAGCGGGCGCGGCTCGATCTGTTTCTCAAGTGTTCGGAGCAGCTCGCGCGCCGTTCCCCGCTCGACCTTGTTCTGGATTGTAACATGCGGGATCCAGCCGCCGCTGTCCTGCGGCGTCAGTAGGCCGTGGAAATGGTCGACCATCGCCTCGCGCAACTCGTCGAGGTCGTCGGAGCGGACGCGCACCGCCACGCCGCCGCCCAGGTCCATCAACCCCGAGATCATGGCTTGCGGCGCGGCGTCGGCGCAGGCCCGCGACAGCACGCCCCGCAACTCGCTTTCTGCTTTGGGCGGAAGCGAACGGAACAGCGTCAGATGCGCGGGCACCCGATTGCGCCCGGCCGGGTAATGCTGGCGGCGGAGGCCGTCGAGCCAGGCGAAGTCGGCGGCGCTGAGCTCGGCGGTGATGATGAGCGGGCCACGAGCTGCCGGGGTGCAGTTCGCGGGCCCGCTCATCGGGCCGGCCAATGGTCCGGCTCGATCTGCTCCAGCGAGCCGAAGCGCGAGGGCTCGATCCGCGTCGTCAGCCGGTCGCCCTCAATTTTGCATTCGGCCCACGGCACGCGGCGAAGGGTTTCACCGGCGCCGGCAACCCCGCCTTCCGACACCACCAGATATTCGATCCGGCCGCTGCCGCATCCGGCCATCCCGTCGACCGAGCGTCCGATTTCGCTGCCGTCAGCCGCCTGCAGCGAGGTTTTGGTCAGCAACGACAGCGGAAACAGGGGCTCGCCGGGCGCATCGCGGCTGTCCTTCGCGCCGGCTTTGGCGCCCTCCTCTATCCGCGCCTGGCGCCCAAGCCAGCGCCAGATCCCGAAGATGTTGAGGACCGTAAGGACTGCGTTCGCCCACATCAGGGGCGGCTGGTCGGTCAAGAGCCCCAAGCCGAACCAGCAAATCGAGCCGACGAGGAATACGACGAAGCCGTAGCCGGTGATCCTCGACCCGAGGTTGGAGGCGGTGATCGATGCTGCGGCGATGGTCGCGGCGGTCGCGATCCACGAAAGGGTCTGTTCCATTGCCCCGCAACCCGCGAAGCGCGGCCCCGGTTCAAATCTCCAGCTGGCTGCCAAGCTCGACGACGCGGTTGGCGGGCAGCTTGAAGAACTCCATCGCCCCTTCGGCATTGCGCAGCATCCAGGCGAACAATTTCTCGCGCCAGATGGCCATTCCCGGCCGGGCCGAAGTCGTCAGGAGCGTCTGGCGGGCAAGGAAAAAGCTGGTGTCCATCGGCTTGCACACCGGACCGCAACCTTTGATCGTCGCAAGCGCCGCCGGAACGTTGATTTCCTCCATGAACCCATAGCGAAGGACGATCCGGTAGAAGCCCGATCCGTAGTCCTGCATCGTCTCGCGATCGCCACCGGCAATGTAGGGCACGTCCTCGATGCGCACAGTCACCAGGAAAACCCGCTCATGAAGCACCTTGTTGTGCTTGAGGTTGTGCAGCAGCGCGTGCGGCACGCCATTGGCCGAGCTGGTCATGAACACCGCGGTTCCGGGCACCCGGGTCGCGCTGGGCACGGCCGACTTGATGAAAATCTCCATCGGCAGGCTGGCCTCGTTCATCCGCGCGATCATCAGCTGCCGCCCCTTGGCCCAGGTGGTCAGCAGGGTGAAGGCGACCGCGCCGACCACCAGCGGGAACCAGCCACCGTCGGGAACCTTGAGCAGGTTCGCGCTGAAATAGAGCAGGTCGATGCCGAAGAAGACCGCCAGCATCGCGAACACCAGGATGCGGTTCCATTTCCACATGAAGAGAAGCACGACGCTGATCAACACCCCATCGATCAGCATCGCCCCGGTCACCGCGATGCCGTAGGCAGCCGCCAGGTTGGAAGAGCTGCGGAAGGTCAGGACCAGCACGATGACCATCACCAGCAACGCCCAATTGACCACCGGGATGTAGATCTGACCGGCGGCGCTTTCGCTGGTGTGGGTGATGCGCAAGCGCGGCACGAAGCCCAGCTGGATCGCCTGCTGGGTGACCGAGAAGGCGCCGGAGATCACCGCCTGGCTGGCAATGATCGTCGCCGCCGTCGCAAGCAGCACCAGCGGCAGTCGAAGCATTTCCGGCGCCAGATAGAAGAACGGGTTCTTGACCGTCTCGACCGCCTCGGCCGGGCTTTGCGCCAGAAGCATCGCCGCCTGCCCCATATAGTTGAGGAGCAGGGCCGGCATGACAAAATAGATCCACGAAACGCGGATCGGGTTGCGGCCGAAATGCCCCATGTCCGCGTAAAGCGCCTCGGCACCGGTTATCGCCAGCACGACGGAGCCCATGGCGATGAACGCCCGCACCGGCTCCTGCACATAGAAGTTGACCGCATTGAGCGGGTTGAGTGTGTTCAACACGACCGAGGGCTGATCGACGATATGGCCGACGCCGAGGACCGACAGAGTGATGAAATAGACCAGCATCACCGGCCCGAACAGCAGCCCGACCTTGGCCGTGCCGCGCGCCTGGATCGCGAACAGCCCGACCAGGATGGCGATCGCCAGGGGGATGACGTACGGCTCGAAACTTGGCCGAACGGTCGTCAGTCCCTCGACCGCCGACAGCACCGAGATCGCCGGCGTGATCATTGAATCACCGTAGAATAACGCGGTTGCGAACACTCCGAGAAGGACGATCCCGCTGGTCCAGCGGCCCCGGTCGCTGAGCGAGCGGTTGATCAGCGCCAGAAGCGCCAGACTGCCGCCCTCGCCCTTGTTGTCGGCACGCATGATGACGGTCAGGTATTTGACCGTGACGATGATCATCATCGACCAGAAAATCAGGCTCAGGACTCCGTACACGTGCAACTGGTCTGGCGCGAGCGTGTGATGACCGGCGAAGGTCTCGCGGAACGCGTATATTGGGCTGGTGCCGATGTCGCCGTAGACGATGCCAATAGCGCCGATCGCCATCTTGTAGAGGGGACCGCTGTGGGGGTGAGCGTGCCCGGCGTGCGGATCGCCGGTTTGCGCGCCCTCGCCTTCGGCGGTGCCGGTCCCGGTGTTGCTCATGTCAATGTTCGCCTGAACCGCTCGCGTCGATGCATCGGTGTCGCGCCAAGTCGTGTCGGAGCGCGGCAGCGGCGCCAACTAGCAGGCGTAACGACCCGCTGCAAACTGTAGGACAAGCGAGCAATCCGCGTTTATAGCCGCCGCCGGTCAGCAGCCTGGAGCGAGCGAATAATGCGAATTGGGGTCCCAAAGGAAATCAAGAACAATGAATTCCGCGTCGGCCTCACTCCGGCGTCGGTGGCCGAGCTGGTCGCGGCGGGCCATGAGCTGTTCGTCGAGACCCGTGCGGGCACCGGAATCGATTGCCCGGACAACGCCTTCCGCAAGGCCGGAGCCACCATCCTCCCGACCGCCGAGATGGTATTCAAGGCCAGCGACATGATCGTCAAGGTGAAGGAGCCGCAGGCGCAGGAGATTGCACTGTTGGAGCCGCGCCATATCCTCTTTACCTACCTCCACCTCGCCGCGGACAAGCCGCAGACCGAGGGGCTGATGAAGTCCGGCGCTACCTGCATCGCCTACGAGACGGTCACCTCTCGGACGGGGGCGTTGCCGCTGCTCAAGCCGATGAGTGAAGTCGCCGGGCGCATGTCGATCCAGGTCGGCGCCCACTATCTCGAGAAAGAACAAGGCGGCCGCGGAGTCCTGCTCGGCGGTGTCCCGGGCGTGGCTCCGGCCAAGGTCGCGATCCTCGGCGGCGGAGTCGCCGGGGTGAATGCGGCGCAGATGGCGGTGGGCATGCGCGCCGACGTCACCATCTACGACATCTCCAACGAGCGGCTGGCCGAGCTCGACATGTTTTTCGGAAGCCAGATCAAGACCGCTTATGCGTCGCGGTCCGCCATCGCCGGCGCGGTCGCAAAGGCCGAGCTGGTGATCGGCGCGGTGCTAGTGCCCGGCGCCGCCGCTCCCAAGCTCGTCACCCGCGAAATGCTCAAGACGATGAAGCGCGGCAGCGTTATGGTCGACATCGCCATCGACCAGGGCGGCTGCTTCGAAACCAGCCACGCGACCACCCACGACGACCCAGTCTACGAAGTCGACGGAATCATCCATTATTGCGTCGCCAACATGCCTGGCGCGGTCGCCCGGACCAGCGCCTTCGCGCTTAATAACGCTACTTTGCCGTTCGCTCTGAAGATCGCCAACATGGGGGCCGAGGCGGCGATGAAGGCCGATCCGCACCTCGCCAACGGCCTCAATGTCTCGGGTGGCAAGGTGCGCCACCAGGCGGTCGCCGAAGCGCTCGACCTGCCGTTCGAAGCGGCTGCCTAGCGGCGCGCGGGCGGCGCCTGGACGGCGGCGACGGCATCTTCGACCAGCGGTCGCCAGCTGGCATCGGCGGGCGCGTCGGCAAGCACTTCCCGCCACACCGCAAGAGCCGCGTTTCGGTCTCCGGAGCGAAGCAGCGCCACCCCGAAGAAGAAAGGCGCGGCTGGATAGCCGGGCGAAAGCTCGGCGCCGCGCCGGTAGGCATATTCGCTCGCCGGGGTAAGGCCGCGCGCGTGATCGACCAAAGCGTTGCCAAGGCCGACCCACAGCTGCGGCTCGTCGGGATTGCGGCGGACAGCGGCTTGCAGCACGCCGACGGCATCGGTGGTGTTGCCGCGCCGGGCAAGCGCTTCGGACAGCAGCAGCCAATGCTCCGACGCCGTGAAATTGCCAAAGAAGGCATGGCGGATCGACGTCAGCGGGATGGGCGTGCCCTCGGCCCCGGCAGTGCGGGGCGACCCAGCGAGGCCGGGCCAACCCTGCACCGCATAGCCGGCGGAGCCGAACAGCAAGGCTGCCGCGGCAAGCAGCAGCATCGCCCCGCGAAGCCCCATCAACCGCAGCGCGCCGAGCGCCAGCGCGACCAGCAGCGCAAGCAGCACCCAGCCGATCATTGCGCGTTCCTCCGCTTCAGGCGGCTTCGGGCGAGCAATACGCCCGCGCCGAGCAGGACGATCGGCGCCAGCCACAGCGGCCAGGCGACCGGCGCGCTCGGCGGGCGATAGCTCACCCAATTGCCGTAGCGCTCAACAAGCCAGGCGCGCACCGCCGCGGGCCGCTCGCCGGTTGCGATGCGGCGGCGGACCAGGTCGCGCATGTCGCCGGCGAGCTCGGCGTCGCTGTCGGCGATCGACTGCCCCTGGCAGACCAGGCAGCGAAGCTCTTCCATCAGCGACACTGCCTGCGCCTCCTGCCGCGCGTCGGGCAGCTGGCGGTTCGCCCAGTAAGCGGGCGGCATGGTGGAATCCGCAAACGCCGGAGTTGCGCTCAGCAGCGCGATGATGAGCAACAGCCGGTTCACCGTGCGGCCTCCAGCGCAACCAGGATCGTCGGGATGTCGCCCGCGGCGATCGGGCCGACATGCTGCAGCCGAACGATGCCGCGCCCGTCGATCACAAAGCTTTCGGGGACCCCCGCGGAGCCGAACGCGAACTGCGCCTTGCTCTGGGGATCGGCTCCAATTCTCGCAAAGGGGTCGCCGTGCTGCTGCAGGAATACGGCGATGTCCTCCGGGCGGTCGCGGACCGCTATCCCCTCGATGGTGACTCCGCGCCGCTTCAGCTCCATCAGCACTGGTGCTTCGGCGATGCATGGCACGCACCAGCTGGCGAAGAAGTTGACCAGCTTCGGCGTGCCGTCGGCTAGCGCCGCGGACGTCAGGCCTTCCCGTCCGGGAAGCGCCGGAGTGGCGGTGAACGAAGGCGCCGGCTTGCCGACCATCTGCGATCGCACCGCGGTGTCCGACGGATTGGCAAGGCGCCAGACCAGCCCGACGATGACGAGCGCAAGCAGCGCGAGTGGCAGGAAACGAAGCAAGCGGCTCATGCCAGCCGCTCCTTGCGCCACGCCCGCGCCGCGCGCCCGCCAAGCGACAGCGCGCCGCCAAGCGCGATCAGCAGTCCGCCAAGCCAGATCAGGGTGACCAGCGGCTTCCACCACAGCCGCAGCTGCCAGCGGCCGTCCGCCGTCCGTTTGCCAAGCACGGTGTATAATTGCCCCGAAAGCACGGTCTTGATCGCCGATTCCGTCGTCTCGGTCGGCGGGTCGGAGTAGAAGCGGGCCTGCGGCTTCAAGAGGCTGACGCCGCTACCCTTGGTCACTCGAAGCTCGGCCTCGATCGCGGTCCAGTTCGGCCCCGCTGTCGGGACCACCGAGTGAAAACGAACCAACCACGGCCCGACGCTGACCTGCTCGCCGACCTGCGCCGCGACCAATGTCTCCCTGGTCCAGATGCTGCTTGCGGCAATGCCGACGATCGCTACCGCCACCCCGAAATGCGCAACGACCATCCCCCAGGTGGCAAGCGGGGTTCGCCGCAGCTTGCGCCCAAGCAACGGCAGCAGGCTGGCGACGGACAGCATGGCGGCGACCCCCAGAGCGAGCTTTTCGAGCAGTCCGCCATCGCCGACGAACAGCAGCACCGCCAAGACGGTGATTCCGCCAAGGACGGGTATCGCCAGCCGTTTGAGCCGCGCTCCTGAATCGGAGCGCCAGTCGAGCAGCGGCCCGACCCCGATCAAGGCGGCGAGGACCAGTGCGATCGGCCCGGCGGCCGCGTTGAAATAAGGCGCTCCCACCGACAATTTCTCGCCGCTGACCGCCTCCACGAACAGCGGGTAGAGCGTGCCGATGAAAACGATCCCGAGGATGACGCTCAGCAGCAGATTATTGCCGACCAGCGCGGCCTCGCGGCTGACCAGCTCGAACCGCGGCCCTTCCGACAGTTTCGGCGAGCGCAGCGCGAACAGGGTCAGCGCCGCGCCGACATAGATGCCGAGCAGGATCAGCAGGAAGGTGCCGCGCTGCGGGTCGACGGCGAAGGAATGGACCGAGGTCAGGATGCCCGAGCGCACCAGGAAGGTGCCGACCATCGACATCGAAAAAGCGATCATCGCCAGCATCACTGTCCACGCGCGCAGAGAATCGCGGGCGGCGAGCACGTTGAGCGAGTGAAGAAGTGCGGTCGTGGCGAGCCACGGCATCAGCGAGGCGTTCTCCACAGGATCCCAGAACCACCAGCCGCCCCAGCCGAGCTCATAATAGGCCCAGTAGCTTCCCGCGGCGATGCCGAGGGTCAGGAAAATCCAGGCGCCGAGCACCCACGGCCGCATCGCCCTAGCGAGCTCGCGGTCGACCCGGGCGGTGAGAAGGGCGCCAACGGCGAGGCTGAACGCCACCGACAGGCCGACGTAACCGAAATAAAGCGTCGGCGGGTGGAAGGCGAGGCCGGGGTCCTGGAGCAACGGGTTGAGGCCCCTGCCCTCGGCAACCGCGGGATCGAGCCGGGCGAACGGGTTGGAGGCGAGCAACAGGAAAGTGAAGAAGCCGAGCGCAAGCGCGCCCTGGGCGCCAAGCGCGGCGATGAAGGTGCGCTCGTCGAGCCGGCGCGACAGCAGCGCCAACACCGCCCCCGAGGCGCCCAGCACCGTCACCCACAGCAGCATCGAGCCTTCGTGGTTTCCCCACGTACCCGACAGCTTGTAGAGCATCTGCTTGGCGCTGTGGCTGTTGTCCGCGACCAGCGCGACCGACAAATCCGTGCGGGCGAACAGCACGACCAGAATCAGCATCGCGAAGGCAGTCAGCGCGCCCTGCACCACGGCAACGCCGCGGATGGGTCGGCTGCTGTCCTTCAACGCTTCCGGCCCGAGCCCGAGGATCGCCTGGAGCAGCGACAAAGCCGCCGCCAGCCAAAGCGCGGCAAGGCCGACCTCGGCGATCATTGCTGAATCGTCGTCGCGGCCTTGTGCTCGGCGGCGGCGTTGCCGAGCTCGGGCGGCATGTAGCGCTCGTCATGCTTGGCGAGGATGTTGTCGGCGACGAACGTCCCGTCGCTCGCCATCCGGCCTTCGGCGACCGCGCCGCTGTTCTCCTGGAACAGGTCCGGCAGGATGCCGCGATACTGGACCGGCACCTGGGCAGCGCCGTCGCCGACACGGAAGCGAATGGTCACCCCGTCGGGCAAGCGCTGGATCGAGCCGGCCGAAACCATTCCGCCGAGCCGCGCCGGCTCACCCACGGTGGCCTTGCCTGCGGCGATGTCGGTGGGCGTGAAGAAGTATGCGGCGCGGTCGCGCAGGCCCCACATCGCCAGCAGCACCGCCGCTCCGACCGCGATCGCGGCGATGACGATCAGCACCAGCCGCTGGTGCTTCGGTTTCGCGATCATTGGGGCTTGGCGATCATTCGCCGGTCCGGACGCGCTCGGCTTGAGCTTCCGCCCGGCGCATCGACACGAGCGCCGCAATCAACAGCGCCGCGGTGGCGACGACGGCCACCGCATAAGCGGCGATAACGAACGCCCAATGATTCACGCGCGAGCGCTCCTTCGCAGCCGAGCCTCCACCCGGGTGCGCGCTAGCTCCGCGCGCATCAGCATCAGCGTCGCGCTTGCGAACAGGCAAGTGAAGCCGACCAGCGCCAGCGGCAGCGGCCAAAGCAGCTCGGGCGCTATGCTCGAGCCGCCGAGCGTAATGCTCTGCGCCTGGTGGAGCGTTCGCCACCACAACACCGAATAATGGATGATCGGCAGGTTGACCGCTCCGACCAGCCCGAACAGCGCCGCCATCCGCCCCCCGGTGCCGCGCTCGCGCTCGGAGGCGGCAAGCGCGATGTAGCCGAGGTAGAGGAACAGCAGGATCAGCATCGAGGTCAGCCGCCCGTCCCATTCCCACCAGGTGCCCCAGGTCGGCCGGCCCCAGATCGAGCCGGTCACCAGGCAAATGCCGGTAAAGGCCGCGCCGCACGGGGCAATCGCCCGGCCCGATACGGCGGCTAGCGGATGGCGCCACACCAATTGGCTGACCGCGGCCGCTGCCAGTCCCGCCCAGCCTGCCATGCCGAGCCAGGCGGCGGGCACGTGGACGTAGAGGATTCGAACCGTCTCGCCTTGCAGATAGTCAGGAGGGGTCAGGGTCAGGCCGGCGATGAGGCCGGCCGTTAGAGCAACGAGTCCGATGCCCAGCAGCCAGGCGGTGGCCGGGCGGGCGATGCGCAGGAACCGCGCCGGGTTTGCGAGCGCGTGCATCGGTTAAGGTCAGCCTCGTCCGATCAACCGCTGCGCCATGCTGTCGGCAACCGCCGCCGGATCGCGGCCGCTTGACGCGCTCTCGCTCCAGATTTGCTCGAGCCGCTGCGGGATGCCTTCGATGCGCTCGCGCACCAGGCTGGCGTCGCCGTCGCCCAGATATTCGGTGCAGACGTTGATGATGCCGCCGGCGTTGATCACGTAATCGGGCGCGTAAAGCACGCCGCGGGCCTGCAATCGCTCGCCGTCGGCGGGCGTCGACAGCTGGTTGTTGGCGCCGCCGGCGACGATTTGAGTGTTGAGCCGATTGATGGTTTCTTCGGTGAAGATCGCGCCCAGCGCATTGGGGCTGACCACGTCGGCTTCCAGGAACAGGATGTCATCCGGATCCACGACCGTGCCTTCGACCGTGTCGGCAAGCTTGCGCGCTTTCTTGCCGTCGACGTCGGCGATCGACAGCCGTGCGCCTTCCGCGCAAGCATGCATCGCGACGCCGGTGGCGACGCTTCCGGCGCCCTGGATGGCGATGTGGAGGCCTTCGACCGTGTCCTTGCCCAGCGCCCGGCGAACCGCGGCCTTGAGGCCGAGGAATACGCCGAGCGAGGTGTGCGGGCCGGGATCCCCGCCGACCTGGCCCGCACCTTCGGCCGGGAGCCCGGCGACAAAGCGCGTCTGGCGCCGAACCTCGACCATGTCGGTGACGTTCATCCCGACGTCCTCGGCAGTCACGTAGCGGCCGCTTAGGCCGTCGACCGCCTTGCCGAAGGCGGCGAGCAGTTCGGGTGATTTGTGGCTGTCCTCACCGGCCAGGAGCACCGACTTGCCGCCGCCCAGCGGCAGGCCCGCCATGGCGTTTTTGTAGCTCATTCCGCGCGACAGCCGGAGCGCGTCCGTCAGCGCTTCGGCGCTGTCGGCATAATGCCAGTAACGCGCCCCGCCGGCCGCCGGCCCGAGATGCGTCGAATGCACCGCGATGATCGCCCGGAGCCCGCTTTTGGGGTCGTCGATGAAGTGCAGGCCTTCGTGCGCGTCGAAATCGGGGAAACCCCAGGGCATGTCCATATGTTTGGCAAATCCGCATCAAGTCAGGCAAATGGGGCGACCGACGGGACTTGAACCCGCGACCCCCGGTACCACAAACCGGTGCTCTAACCAGCTGAGCTACGATCGCCACCGCACCTTGCAGGACGGTTCCCTTGGGCGCCGGCGCTCCTTAGGATTGGCCGCCGGTGATAGCAAGCAAGGCGCAAGTCGGATGAGCAACGAAACCATGCGGAAATTCGGCTTTCCCCAGACCCTTGTCCGTGACTTCGGGCACTGGGCGGTGCTGGTCCGCCCGGCGCAGGTGACGCTCGGCTCGCTGGTGCTGGCATCGACCAGCGACGCGACCCGATACGGCGACCTTTCGGCCGAGGCGTTCACTCAGCAGGCGGAGGCCGTCGGCGCCATCGAGCGGGCGCTGGGCAGCTTCAGCGGCTACGAGCGCATCAATTATCTGATGCTGATGATGGTCGACCTCAACGTGCATTTTCACGTCATCCCGCGCTACTCGGGCAGCCGCGAATGGGGCGGGCTGACGTTCCCCGACGAAGGCTGGCCGGGCCCGCCGGAGTTACAATCAGCGCGCAAGCTGGACGCGCCTCAGGTCGACGCGCTGCGCGAGGCGTTGGTTCTACTCTTCTAGCAACGTTCTGGAATGACGGCGGGGCATGGTGGGCGCGGCAAGGATTGAACTTGCGACCCCTGCGGTGTGAACACAGTGCTCTACCACTGAGCTACGCGCCCACGCCCCCGTCAAACGATAGACGCCGAGGGCCGCGAGATAGTCACCCGTATCCATACTGTCCAGCGCCGCTCCCGGGCGCTTGAAACTATTGCACCGCGTCCTTGAGGACCTTGCCCGCACGGAACTTGGGCTGCGACGTCGCCTTGATCTGCATCGGCTCGCCGGTGCGCGGGTTGCGGCCGGTAGAAGCCTTGCGGCGAGTGACCGAGAAATTGCCGAAACCGACCAGCCTGACTTCGTCGCCGCGCTTGAGGGCCGAGGTGATCACTTCGAGCATCGTTTCCACCGCGCGGGCCGAATCGCTGCGGCTAAGTCCGGCGCGGTCGGCAACGTGGCCAATCAGTTCCTGCTTGTTCATCGCCTCGGCTGCTCCCGGGTGGCCCGCGCGGGACTCGCGCGGCGGCAGGGAAAACTTAAGGCAAGAGTCGGCCGCGAAGTCTAGTGCCGGACTGTCGCTTCGCCGTCGGTTGCGGCGACCGGCAGCGGCGGTTCGGTCGCATGCTCGTCGGCGTCGGTCCACTCGATCGGCCGCATCGGCTCGGTCATTGCCCGGGCGAGCACCTCGTCAACGTGGCTGACCGGAATGATTTCCAGCGCTTCCTTGATGCTTGCCGGAATCTCGGCGAGATCTTTTTCATTCTCCGCCGGAATCAGCACCGTGGTGATTCCGCCGCGCAAGGCCGCCAGCAGTTTTTCCTTGAGGCCGCCGATTGGCAGCACCCGCCCGCGAAGCGTGACTTCGCCGGTCATCGCGACGTCGCGGCGAACGGCAATGCCGGTCAGTGTCGAGATCATCGCGGTGACCATCCCGACGCCGGCCGAAGGGCCGTCCTTGGGGACCGCCCCTTCGGGCAAGTGGACGTGGATGTCCTTGCGCAAAAACACGCTGGGCTTGACGCCGAAGGAGGGCGAGCGCGCCTTGACGAAGCTCATCGCCGCCTGGATCGATTCCTGCATCACCTCGCCGAGCTTGCCGGTGGTCTTGATCTGACCCTTGCCGGGCACCGTCACCGCTTCGATCGTCAGAAGCTCGCCGCCGACCTCGGTCCAGGCGAGCCCGGTAACCGCGCCGATCTGGTCCTCCTCTTCGCCCATTCCGAAGCGGTAGCGGCGCACCCCGAGGTAGTCGCCGACGTTGTCGCCCGTGAGCTTGACCGTCTCGGTCTTCTTCTCGAGGATCTGGCGCAGTGACTTGCGCGCGACCTTGGCAAGCTCGCGCTCCAGGGTGCGGACGCCGGCTTCGCGCGTGTAATGCCGGATGATCGCCCGAAGACCGTCGTCGACGAACACCAGCTCTTCGTCCTTGAGCCCGTGGGCTTCCATCTGCTTCGGGATCAAATGGCGCTTGGCGATCTCGACCTTTTCGTCCTCGGTATAGCCTTCGAGGCGGATGATCTCCATCCGGTCGAGCAAGGGCTGCGCCATGTCGAGCGAGTTGGCGGTGGTCACGAACATGACGTCCGACAAATCGTAATCGATCTCCAGATAATGGTCCTGGAAGCGGGCGTTCTGTTCGGGGTCGAGCACTTCCAGGAGCGCCGAGGCGGGGTCGCCGCGGAAGTCCTGGCCGAGCTTGTCGATCTCATCGAGCAGGAACAAGGGATTGCCCGTCCCGGCCTTGCGGATGTTGGAGATGATCTTGCCCGGCAAGCTGCCGATGTAGGTTCGGCGGTGGCCGCGGATTTCCGCCTCGTCGCGCACGCCGCCAAGCGACTGGCGAACGAATTCGCGGCCGGTGGCGCGGGCGATCGAGCGGCCGAGCGAGGTCTTACCGACGCCGGGCGGGCCGACCAGGCACAGGATCGGGCCCTTCAACTTGTTGGTGCGC
Source organism: Sphingomicrobium sp. (assembly GCA_037721775.1). Classification (GTDB taxonomy): domain Bacteria; phylum Pseudomonadota; class Alphaproteobacteria; order Sphingomonadales; family Sphingomonadaceae; genus Sphingomicrobium. Next base: position 204,036 of record JBBJOG010000001.1, read on the forward strand.
GCCTGGACGGCGAGATATTCGACGATCCGGTCCTTGACCTTTTCCAGGCCATAATGATCCTCGTCGAGGATGGCCTGGGCTTCCGCAATGTCCTTCTTGACCCGCGACTTCTTGCCCCAGGGCAGCGCCAGCAGCACGTCGAGATAGTTGCGGGCGACCGTCGCCTCGGCCGACATCGGCGCCATCGCCTTGAGCTTCTTGAACTCGCTGTTGGCCCGCGAGCGCGCTTCCTTGGACAGCTTGGTCTTGCGGATCTTGGCGGCAAGCTCCTGAATCTCGTCGCCGCCCTCCTCGCTCTCGTTGCCAAGCTCGCGCTGGATCGCCTTCAATTGCTCATTCAGATAATATTCGCGCTGGGTCTTCTCCATCTGCCGTTTGACCCGGCTGCGGATCTTCTTTTCGACTTGCAGTACCCCGAGCTCGCCTTCCATGAACGCGAACACCATCTCCATCCGCCGCGCCGGGTTGAGCTCGCCGAGCAGCGCCTGCTTGTCGGCAACCTTGACCGAAAGGTTGGACGCGACCGCATCGGCAAGCACCGACGGGTCGTCGATCTCGGCCAGCTGGATTCCGGTTTCGGGCGGGAGCCGTTTGTTGAGCTTGGCGTAATTTTCGAACTGGTCGATCACGGATCGCATCAGCGCCTGCGCCTCGGGGCCTTCAGCCGCTTCTTCGTCGACATCCTCGATTTGGGCCACGACATAGCCGTCGCGCGCCTCCATTCCGGTCAGGCGAGCGCGGCGAACCCCTTCGACCAGCACCCGGACGGTGCCGTCGGGCAGCTTGAGCAGCTGCATCGCGGTGGCGACAACGCCAAGGTCGTAGAGCGAATCGCGGTCGGGATCGTCCTCGCCCGGGTCGAGCTGCGCGACCAGGAACAGCTCCTTGTCGTCGGCCATCGCCGCCTCGAGCGCGGCGACGGACTTTTTGCGGCCGACGAACAAGGGAACGATGCGCTGCGGGAAAACGACGATGTCACGAAGCGGGAGCAAAGGGAGCGAACGGGTCATGGCTCGTATATGGGCGGCCCCTCCGGCTAGCGCAACGAGGTCGGCCGAAGTGGAAGAGCCTAACCCGAGACGCCGAACGCGATCAGCAGGGCCGGGAGCAGGTTCTGATACGCGTGCGCGCCCATCGGCACCAGGAACGCCAACAGCAGCGAGCGTTTGCGCCAGGTGAGGAACAGGGTCGAGAAGATCAGGAACGGCCACCAGATGATCAGGCCCCACACCGGCGCTGCAAGCGAGTGGGCGATGCCCCAGCCGATGGCGCTGACGAGAACCGCCCATTCGGCCCGGAGGACGGTGGTGAGGAGCAGCAGCACCGCGCCCATGATCAGCGTTTCGACGAATGGCGCGAACACCACCAGCGCGCTGAGCGCGACCAGACCATTCACCTCGAACTGAGGCACCGGGGCTTCGGGCAGCAAGGTCTGAGCAACTATCGCTAGCAGGATGCTGATCGGAAAGGCGACCAGCCAGCCGGCCGCCATCGCCAGCAGCGGACGCCGCGGCTCGAGCAGTGCATTGGGAAGGTAGCTGAGCGGGGGCCGCCAGCCTGGCCCGTCAGGCAGCGTCGCCCGCCTTGTCCTTCTTGGCGTAGACCCGGACCGGCTCCTTGCGGCCCTCGACGACGTCCTTGTCGACATGGACCTCATCGACCCCGTCCATCGACGGCAGGTCGAACATCGTGTCGAGCAATATGCCTTCGAGGATCGAGCGAAGGCCGCGGGCGCCGGTCTTGCGGTCGATCGCCCGGCGCGCGACCCCGGCCAAGGCCTCGTCGGTGAACGCCAGCTCGACATTCTCCATGTCGAACAATTTGGCATATTGCTTGACCAGCGCGTTCTTCGGCTCGACCAAAATCTTAATCAGCGCCGCCTCGTCGAGGTCATCGAGGGTCGCGATCACCGGCAGTCGGCCGATGAACTCGGGGATCAGGCCGAACTTGAGCAGATCCTCGGGCTCGCAATGCTTGAGCACTTCGCCAGTCTTGCGCTCGTCGGGCGCGACGACAATGGCGCCAAAGCCCATCGACTTGCCCTGCATGCGGTCGGAAATGATCTTTTCCAGGCCGGCGAAGGCGCCGCCGCAGATGAACAATATGTTGGTCGTGTCGACCTGCAGGAACTCCTGCTGCGGATGCTTGCGGCCGCCCTGCGGCGGAACGCTCGCGGTGGTGCCTTCCATCAGCTTGAGAAGCGCCTGCTGGACGCCCTCGCCCGACACGTCGCGGGTGATCGACGGATTGTCCGACTTGCGGCTGATCTTGTCGATTTCGTCGATGTAGACGATCCCGCGCTGGGCTTTCTCGACATTGTAGTCGGATGCCTGGAGCAGCTTCAGAATGATGTTTTCGACGTCCTCGCCGACATAGCCGGCTTCGGTCAGGGTGGTCGCGTCGGCCATGGTGAACGGCACGTCGAGAATGCGCGCCAGGGTCTGTGCCAAAAGCGTCTTGCCGCAGCCGGTCGGGCCGATCAGAAGTATGTTGGACTTGGCGAGTTCGACCTCGGTGCCGGTCTTGGCGCCATGGTTCAAACGCTTGTAATGGTTGTGGACGGCGACCGAAAGCACCCGCTTGGCGCGCGGCTGGCCGATCACATAATCGTCGAGCACCTTGCAGATTTCGGCCGGCGTCGGCACCCCGTCGCGGGTCTTGACCAGCGCCGACTTGGATTCCTCGCGGATGATGTCGTTGCACAGCTCGACGCATTCATCGCAGATAAACACGGTCGGTCCGGCGATGAGCTTCCTGACCTCATGCTGCGATTTACCGCAGAACGAGCAGTAGAGGGTGCTCTTGCCGTCGCTGCCCGATAGTTTCGTCATATCGTCCCTTACGCTGGCAACGCAAAAAAGCGCCGCACCGGCCACGCTAACCGGATTTATAGCACACGCAAGCTTGGGCTTGGGTTAACGCCCCTGCCGCGCCGCCGGCCGATTGTGCCAAATATGGATGCTCGCGCAAGGCACGACAAGGTGCGCAGGGCCCGGGAAACCTCGCGCCTTTCGCTCAGGTCGGGATGACGTCGCCCGCGCCGGTGCCCATGTCCTCGCCCTGGTCGGGGCGGCTTTCGAAGACCACGTCGATGATCCCGAACTCCTTGGCTTCGTCGGCTTCCATGAACTTGTCGCGGTCCATCGCCTTCTCGATCGCTTCGATCGGCTGGCCGGTGTATTTGGCGTAAAGCGAGTTGAGCCGGCTGCGCATCCGCAGGATCTCGCGCGCCTGGATCTCAATGTCGGATGCCATGCCCTGCGCGCCGCCCGACGGCTGGTGGACCATGATCCTGCTGTTGGTCAGTGCGACGCGCATCCCGGGCTCGCCGGCGGCCAGCAGGAAGCTTCCCATCGAGGCAGCCTGGCCGATGCACACGGTGCTGATCTTGGGGCGGATATATTGCATCGTATCGTGGATCGCGAGGCCGGCCGTGACCACGCCGCCCGGCGAGTTGATGTACATGAAGATGTCCTTCTTCGGGTTCTCGGACTCGAGGAAGAGCAGCTGGGCGGTGACCAGCGAGGCCATGTGGTCCTCTATGCCTCCGGTGATGAAGACGATCCGCTCGCGTAGCAGCCGCGAATAAATGTCGAAGCTGCGCTCGCCGCGGTTCGACTGCTCAATGACGATCGGAACGAGCGCGGACACGATGTCCTGATGATCCATGGGAATGACTGGTCCTCTGTTCGGGTGCCCGCTTAACATCGGGCGGAAGCGGGAAAGGTTCAAGCGGGCGGCGCTTCGGGCCCCCGCAGCGACAGATAAGCAAGTCGCCGCATCTCCCGGCGGCCGCGGGTGACGGTATCGAGGATCAGCCCGGCGAAGAAGCAAAGCACGGCGACGATCACGATTCCGGTGACCAGGATCGCGGTCGGCAGCCGCGGCACCAGCCCGGTTTCGACGTAAGTGACGATCAGCGGGATCGACAGGATCAGCGCGGCAACCACAAGCAGCGCACCGACCAGGCCGAAGAACACCGCCGGCCGCTCGACGCGGTAAAGCGTAGCGATGGTCTTGAGGATCCGCCAGCCGTCGCGAAAGGTGGAAAGCTTGGAATCCGATCCTTCGGGACGGGCAAGGTAGCGGGTTTCCAGCTCGCCGACCGGCATCCGCAATTCGAGCGCGTGGACGCTCATCTCGGTCTCGATCTCGAAGCCCGAAGACAGCACCGGGAAGCTCTTCACAAAGCGTCTAGAGAAAACTCGGTAACCCGAGAAGATATCACTGAAACTTTTGCCGAACAGCCTGGCCAACAACCCCGTGAACATGCGGTTGCCTAGCACATGGCCGCCGCGGTAGGCCTTGGCCGCTTCGTGCTTGCGGGTGCCGACCACCATATCGAGCTGGTCGGCGACAAGCAGGTCGACCATCTGCGGCGCGGATGCCGGGTCGTAGGTCAGATCGCCGTCGGCCATGATGTAGACGTCGGCATCGATGTCGGCGAACATCCGCCGCACGACATGGCCCTTGCCCTGCTGGCGCTCGGTGCGGACGGTGGCGCCCGCCTTTGCCGCAACCGCGCAGGTGCTATCGCGGCTGTTGTTGTCGTAAACGTAAACCAGGGCGCCGGGCAGCGCCTGGCGGAAGCCCGCAACCGTGGCCGCGATCGTCGCTTCCTCGTTGAAGCACGGCAACAGGACGGCAATTCGTGGTTGCTTCGGCGCGGCCATCGTTCCCCGATTATTTTTTCGCCTGTGCCTTTTTCGCCGGTATTTTCTTCGCCGCCGGCTTTGCAGCCTTTGTCGGCTTTCGCGCCTTGGCGGCGGCCGCCTTGTTGGCCGGCTCGCTCTTGAGCGGTTTGGCCGGCTTGGGCGGTTGCGACTGGGCCGGCGTCAGTTTGGCCTTCGGCGCAGCTTCAGCCCTGGCCTTCACCGGCTTGGCGTCGGCCTTTTTCGCCTTGCCCTTGGGCTTGGCCGCCGGAGCGGCATGGTCGTGACCGCAATCGGGACCGTGGACATGACCTTCCTCGCTCTCGAGATCCGCTTCGAGCTGCTCGCGGGTCGCGGCGCGCTCCGTCACCTTGGCTTTCGAAAACAGGAAGTCGACGACCTTGTCCTCGTACAGCGGCGCTCGAAGCTGTGCCGCGGCGGCCGGCTCCTGCTGGACGTACTGGATGAAACGGTCGCGGTCCTTGGGCGGATATTGCGATGCAGCCTGGGCGATCAGCTGGTTCATCTCCGACTGGTTGACCCCGACCCCGTTGGCGGCGCCAATTTCCGACAGCACCAGGCCGAGCCGCACCCGGCGCTCGGCGATGTTGCGATATTCGGCAGCGTCGGTTTCGATCTCGGCAAGCGCCGCTTTGGGATCCTCCTCGTGGCCCGCTTCGTGGCGTAGCTGCTGCATGATCGCCTCATACTCTGCCTCGACCATCGTTGCCGGGACGGCGAAGTCGCTGCGCTCGGCCAGCTGGTCGAGCAGGCGCCGCTTCATGTGGGTTCGGGTCAGCCCGCCCAGCTCCTGCTGCTGCTGGTCGCGAAGCAGGCCGCGCAGCTGGTCGAGATCCTTGAGGCCCAGCGACTTGGCGAAGTCGTCGTCGGCCCTGGCCTCGCCCGCGACTTTGACGGCCTTGACGGTGACGTCGAACACCGCCGCTTTGCCCTTCAGGGCAGCGGTCGGATAGTCCTTGGGGAAGGTGACCTTCACGTCGCGCTTGTCGCCCGCCTTGGCCCCGACCAATTGATCTTCGAAGCCAGGGATCAGCCGGCCCGCGCCGAGCTCGACCGACATGTCCTCGCCCTTGCCGCCCTCGAACAGCTCGCCTTTGACGCGGCCCTCGAAGTCAACGACCACCGTGTTGCTTTGGCTCGCCGAATGGCCCTTCGGCGCGTCGGTCCAGCTCTTGTTGGAATCGACCAGGCGCTGCAGCTGCTCGTCAACGCCCGCCTCGTTGGGCTCGACGGTCAGCCGCTCGAGCTCCAGGCCGTCGATCTTGAGGGCCGGGACTTCCGGCAGCGCTTCGAGGCGAACGGTGACCTCGGCGTCCTTGCCCGGCTCGTATTTCTCGTCGAGCTCGACTTCCGGCTGCATCGCCGGGCGCAGCTTCTTTTCGGCGAGCAATTGCTGGACGCTTTGCTGAACGGCGCCGCTCAACGCGTCGCGCTGCAGCGAATCGCCGTGCATCTTGCGAATGAGGTTGGGCGGCACCTTGCCCGGCCGGAAGCCCGGCATCTTCACCTGCGGCGCAAGACGCTTCACTTCCTGGTCCACGCGGGCTTCGATGTCCTTGGCGGGGATGGTCAGCATGAACGCCCGCTTCAGTCCCTCATTTTCCGTCTCGACGGTCTTCATTGCCACTTGTTCTGATCCTGTGAAAATTCTGTCCCGGTGCCGTCGCTATGGTGCGCGCGGAGGGACTCGAACCCCCACGTCTGTCGACACTGGAACCTAAATCCAGCGCGTCTACCAATTCCGCCACGCGCGCGGAGCTTTTCGAAGAGAGCGCGGCCTATAGCAATGATGGGCGCAGGGGCAAGCGGCGTGGCCGCTGTGGTTGCCGTCCAGCTTGACCGCAACTGGTTGGCTCCTCCCCGCGTTTGACCAGCGAAGGAGCCCAATCATGGCCAGTCAACCGCCGCAGACCCCACCCGAGCAGCCAACCCCCTCGCAGCCCGCATCGCCCGTTCCAGCACCCAGCGAGACTCCGCCTATCCAGCCGGACATCGATGTTCCGGCGCCGTCGACTCCCAACGACCCGCCGACAACGCCGATTTCCCCAGTCGGCTGACGGCTAGCGACGAAGCTGGGCCGACGCCACCAGCGCTTCGAAATCCCGCAGGGTGTCGGGGTAATAATGCGATCGCGCGGCGTCGAGCATGATCAGATAGAGCCGGCCGTTGACGATTGCGCCGACCGCCCGGCCCTTGCGCCACAGCTCGTCGCTGTCGAGATGCTCATAGTCGTACTGGAACCCGAGATGGCCCATGAACGGGCGCGGGGCCAGCGACAGCGTCTTGAAGTCGATCGCCCCGGCGCGGACGCGATACGCGCTCTCCAGCATCGAGGTCACTTCGGGGATGGTCATGGTTGACCGGAACATCGGCACCTGGCGGTCATCGGTGGTGCGCTGGCGGACCAAATTCTTCTTGTCCGGCAAGGCCGTGACGAAGGTCAGGCTGTCGAGCAGCGGCCCGTTCAGAGTCCAGTCCTCGACCCAGATCACGTCGTCCAGAAACAGCCGGCGCTGCTTGTTCCACGGCCGCGGCGGGGTCACCGCCATCGCCCCATTGCCGACGTTGACGCTGCGCACCGGCGTTGCCGTGTAATATTGGCTGCTGAAGCCCTCGCCGCCGCCGAGGCTCGAGCAAGCCGAAAGTCCGACCGCGGCAAGCGCGACCAAAGCATGTTTTCCGAGCCTCATCGGGACTTGCTCCACTAAATGATCATCTGGCGGATGAAGGGCGCGTCCGGGGCATTTGGCTGCAACCCCAAATAGCGGGTGAGCGCGGCCCGGCCTTCCGGTCGGCGGCCCTGCTTGATCAACGACAGGCCGTGCCAGCGCCAAGCGTCGGGCGGCGCATCGGGATAAGCGACGGCGACCGCATAGCTCTGCGCCGCGCGCAGATCGTCTCCGGCGCGATTGCGCAGTCGCCAATTCTCGCCTTCGTAGAAGCGAAGCAGCCCGTTCCATCCATCCTGGGCGAGCGTGTTAATGATATATTGGGTCGCGCCCGGGTCGTTGAGCTTGACCTGGTCGTCGAGCAGCATCTGCCGGATCGGCGCGATCGCCTGCAGATAGCGGGCGCGACCGTTGTCGTAGATCCGGCCCGGCACCGTCAGCTCCCGCGCCGTCGCCCGCAAGTCCTTCATCCGGCTTTCGGGCGCCGGGTGAGTGGAGAACAGGGACAGGTCGCGCTCGCGCGGCTTGCGCCGATATTTCGCGCTCAGATCGAGTTCGCCGATCAGCTGCTGCCAGGTGTCGGCCATTTCGAGCGGCGGATAGCCTTGTTCGGCAAGCAGGCGGGCGCCCATAGCGTCGGATTCCGCCTCCAGCGTGCGGCTGTAGCGAAGCAGGGTCAGGATCGTCCCGAGCTGGGCGAGGCGCGCGATATCGCCGGTGTAGACGCCGGCGCCGGCGCCGCCGAGCCCAAGCGCCATCATGCCGACCGCGAACAAGTCGCTCTTGCGCTTCATGTCGCGCCACTGGCGGATCATGTGCCGGCGTAGGAAATGGGCGGATTCGTGGGCGATGACCCCAGCCAGCTGCGCCTCGTTGCGCATCCGCAGGAGCAGGCCCGAGAAGAAGACCGTGAAGCCGGTCGGGAACATCATCGCGTTGAATTCGGGAACTCGCACCAGATAGATTCGCATGTCGCGCGCGGCCGGGCCGCCGACCTTGCCGATCAGCTGGCGAAGATAGTCCTCGATGCCGGGCGCCTTGATCAGCAAGTTGGAGCCGGCAATCTCTTCCTCGACCCGCTCGACCTGCTGCCACAGCCCCTGCTCGTCGACTTCGGTCGGGCGGTAGCCGGGGCCGATCAGCGCCTGCATGCTGCTCGGCGGAATGCGCGCGCTGGCGACGCCGGTGGCCAGCGCTGCCGTCGCCGCGCCGCCCGACGCAAGCAGCGCCCGGCGCGACAGGAAAGAGGTGCCAAGGCCGTTCATCGCGCCTTCTCCTTGCGGACCGCTCGGCCCGGCTTCATCCGCCCGAGCAACCGCTCGACCATCAGCGCCGCGCCTTCCGGCGAGCGGATATCGCCAAAGGTCACGCCGGGAAGCTGGCTTCCGGTCTGGACCACGTTGAACCACACGACGTCGCCCGACTTGAGGTCGACTAGCGACGCATAGGCAAGTTGGTTGGCGCCGCCGCTGGGCGCGCAGAATCCGATGGCGCAGCCGGCGATCCCGATCACCTGAAGCGCGGTTCGGCCCGTCGAGGCGCGATTGTCCTCGGCGTGGAGGAACAGCATGTAATCGTAGCCGGTCTTGCGGCCGAGCTCGACCGCTTCCTCGCCGAGCGTATAATCGAGCCCGCGGCCGCGCTTGGTGGGAAGCGACATCCCGTAATATTTGTGCAGGACGATCGACTGGTCGACGACGTAGTTGAGGCGCTCGATCTCGGCGATGGTGTCGGCGTCGACCCCGGGCACCTGGACTCGACGTTCGGCGACCAGCATCTTGCCGCCGCGGCCCGCCTGCTGCGCCCGCAGCGCATTGGTGATGTTGGTCCGCGCCTGCTCGGTCCAGTCGGCGCGAGGCTGGGCCATCCCGCCGGCGGTCAACTCCGACACGCTGACGTTGGGTCTAAGCACCAGCAATTTGTAATCGCCCTGCGGCGGGGTGAACTGCATGTCCGCGAACTGCCGGGTCTCGACGCACCCCGAGGCGGTAACACCAAGCGCAACAGTCATCGCGATCGCCATTTTACGCATAATATAGACTCTCCCCACGGCGAACGCGCGACGGCGGCCTGGGTGCCGTGTGGGTCTCGGCTGCTGAACGCCGGATTAAGAAAAGTCCATTGCTATCAGTGTCCTAAGGCCGCGAACAATCGACTCCATTTACGCCGGAAAGGCATTTTCCGTTGGTCCCGGCGGATAGCGGGATGCCGAGCATCGCGCCGAGCGTCGGCAGGATATCGACAGTTCCGACCGCCTCCACGCGTTCGGTCGGAACCATGCCGGCCCGCCACAACAGGATCGGGACCCGGCTTCGCTCGCTGCTGCCGCCGCTGAGCGCGACTGCGTAATGAAGCCCGGCCCGATCCAGCGCGTCGAAAAAGCCGGCAAGGTCGCGGTCGAGCGAAAGCAATTGCAGGCACGCCTCCTCGCCGCTGGCGCCAAAGCGGCTGTGCACGTTGCCCGTGCTGGCAAGCTTGACCGAAATTACGTCTGGCGCGCGGTCGCGCCCGAGCCCGAGCTCGCCGATCAGCCCCGCTGCAAGCGCGAGCGTGGCGCCGTCGAGTGCCGGCGAAGCGGTAAAGCCCGCATAGTCGCCAGCCGACCGGGCGAAGCGGTTGCCGACACCGGCTGTCGGCCCGCCGGCCTTGGTCTGGCACACCGGCGGCGGCTGCAGCGGCCCCTCGGGCGATGCCACCATGCGGGCGACGCCGGCACTGGCCAGCGCCGGGCTTCGCAGCAGCGGCGGCCGGGCGGCAACGGATGCGAAGCGCCCGCCGGTCCAGTACCAGCGCTGGTCGACAAGCTCGCCGAGAGCTGTGGCTGAAGGCTGCGCTCCGCTTACCGCCAAGTTCTGGCTGTCGGGCGATACGCGCTTGAGCATTGTGCCCAGCGTCTGCCCGCCACTTTGCCCCTGATAGCCGTTGCGGAACATTGTGCCGCGGGCGAGCCGGGCCAGGCCGCCGGTGAACGACGGCCGGTACTCGTCAAACAGGTCTCCCGACAGCCCGTCCACGGTGACCACCACGACCAGCGGTGGCGGGGCTGCCACAGCGGGAGCTGCCAGGAGCGCAGCCAAAGCAAGCCCGAGCCCGCGCATCAGCCCAGCTTCGCCCGCAGCCGGTCGTTGACGATTTTCGGGTTGGCCTTGCCGCCCATCGCTTTCATCACCTGGCCGACGAAGAAGCCGAACAGCGCGTCCTTGCCGGACTTGTACTGCTCGACCTTGTCGCCGTTGGCGGCGATCACCTGGTCGACGATGTCGTCGATGGCGCCGGCGTCGCTGGTCTGCCTGAGCGCGCGCTCCTCGACGATGGCGGCGGCGCCCTGCCCGCTTTCCAGCATGACCTCGAACACCTGCTTGGCGAGCGTCCCCGACAAGGTGCCGTCGCCGACCAGGCCCAGCAATTCGCCGGCTTGCGCGGGCGTCACCGGGCTTTGCCCGACCGCCAGGTTCATGCGGTTCAATGCGCCGAACAGCTCGGACGCGGTCCAGTTGGCCGCCGCCTTGGGCTCGGCGCCGGTTTCGAGCAGCGCATCGAACCAGCCGGCGATATCGACGTCCGCGGTCAACACGCTGGCGTTGTACGGCGTGATCCCGTGCGCCTCATAACGCTTGCGCTTGCCATCGGGCAGCTCCGGCAGCGACGCGCGGCACTCATCGAGGAAGGCTTCGTCCAGCTCCAGCGGCAACAGGTCTGGATCCGGGAAGTAGCGGTAATCGTGCGCATCTTCCTTCGACCGCAGAGTGCGGGTGACGTTTTTGTCGGGGTCGTACAGCCGCGTCTCCTGAGCAACGATGCCGCCGCCCTCGATCAGCTCGACCTGGCGGCGCGCCTCGGTTTCGATCACCGCCATAACGAACCGCACCGAATTGACGTTCTTGGTCTCGGTGCGGGTGCCGAGCTCCTCGCCGGGCTTGCGTACGCTGACGTTGACGTCGGCGCGCATCGAACCCTCCTCCATATTGCCGTCGCACGAGCCGACGTAGCGCAGGATCGCCCTGAGCTTACGAACGTAAGCCCCTGCTTCGGCGGGAGAACGCATGTCGGGCCGCGAGACGATTTCCATCAGCGCGACGCCGGCGCGATTGAGGTCGATGTAGGATGAGGTCGCATGCTGGTCGTGCATCAGCTTGCCGGCGTCCTGCTCGACGTGGATCCGCTCGATGCCGATGCGCTTGGCGCTGCCTTCGTCTTTCTCGTCGACCAGCACCTCGACTTCGCCCTCGCCGACCAAGGGGTGGAACAGCTGGCTGATCTGATAGCCCTGCGGCAGATCGGCGTAGAAATAATTCTTGCGGTCGAAGCGGCTCCAGCGGTTGATCTTGGCATCGAGCGCCATCCCCGTGCGCACCGCCTGGCGGATGCACTCGCCGTTGAGCACCGGAAGCATCCCCGGCATTGCCGCGTCGATCAGCGAAACCTGCGTGTTGGGCTCGGCCCCGAACGCGGTCGCCGCGCCGGAGAACAGCTTGGACGCCGTCGCGGTGATCTGCGCATGGACTTCGAGCCCGATCACGACCTCCCACTCGCCGGTGGCACCTTTGATGCGGTAAGGTACGGCGGCGTCAGCCATGTCCAACCTCCTTCTGGAACGCTGCACAACTCACCACCACTTCTCCGCCCGGTGGGTGAATCCCGCCCGCTCCTCGATCGCGAGGCCGGCGTCGAGCACGCTTTGCTCGTCCATCTCGCGACCGATGATGTGCAGCCCAAGCGGCAGGCCCTGCTCGTCCAGTCCGCCCGGGACGCTCATGGCGGGAAGGCCGGCAAGGCTGGCAGGCACCGCGAATACGTCGTTCAAATACATCGCCAGCGGATCCGTCGTCTCGCCGATCCCGAACGCCGCCGACGGAGCGGTCGGGGTGAGGATCAGGTCGCAACTCTCGAACGCCTGCGCGAAATCGCGCTTGATCAGGGAGCGCACCTTCTGCGCCTTGGTGAAATAAGCGTCGTAAAAGCCGGCCGACAGCACGTAGGTGCCGATCATGATCCGCCGCTTCACTTCGTCGCCAAAGCCCGCCGCGCGGGTCGCTGCATACATGTCGTCCAGCCCGCTCTCGCCGCCTTCGCGAATCCCGTAGCGGACCCCGTCATAGCGGGCGAGGTTGGACGAGGCTTCGGCCGGCGCGATGATGTAATAAGTCGGGAGCGCATATCTGGTGTGCGGAAGGCTGATCTCGACCACCTCGGCACCGGCATCGCGAAGCCACTCGATACCGCGGTCCCACAGCCCATTGATGTCCGCCGGGACGCCGTCGATGCGATATTCCCTGGGAATACCGACGCGCTTGCCTTTGAGATCGCACGATAAGTCCGCTTCCCATCGCGGGACCGGCGCATCGAGCGAGGTCGAATCCTTGGGGTCGAAGCCGGCCATGACCTCGAGCAGGATCGCGCAGTCCCGAACCGTCTGGGCCAGTGGCCCCGCCTGGTCGAGCGAGCTTGCGAACGACACGATCCCCCAGCGCGAGCAGCGGCCGTAGGTCGGCTTGATCCCGCAAATGCCGGTGAAGGCGGCCGGCTGGCGGATCGAGCCGCCGGTGTCGGTACCGGTGACGCCCGGCGCCAGCCCGGCCGCGACCGCCGCCGCCGAGCCGCCCGACGAGCCGCCGGGGGTCAGCGCCGCATTGCTTCCGCCGCTGCGCCGCCACGGCGAGATCACCGGGCCGTAAGCGCTGGTCTCGTTCGACGATCCCATGGCGAACTCGTCCATGTTCAATTTGCCGAGCATCCCCGCGCCCGCTTTGCGCAAATTGGCGGTGACGGTGCTTTCATATGCGGGCTTGAAGCCTGCCAGGATTCGGCTTCCAGCGGTGGTGTCGACGCCGCTCGTTGCGAACAAATCCTTGATGCCCAGCGGGATGCCGGCAAGCGCGCCGCCGTTGCCGTTGGTCGCATCAGCCGCGTCCGCGGCGGCAAGCGCGTCCTCGGGCGTCTCCACCGTAAAAGCGTTGAGTGCGCGGGCAGCGACTACCGCCTGGTTATACGCCTCGGCCACCTCGCGGGCGCTGAACTGTCGCGAACGCAAGCCGTCGCGCAGCTGCGCGATTGTCAGAGCGGTGAGGTCGCTCACTCGATCACCTTGGGCACCGCAAAGAAGCCGTGCTCGGCTCCCGGGGCGTTGGCCATCACTTCGTCGCGGATATTGCCGTCGGTGACGACGTCGTCGCGCAGGCGAAGCTTGGTGTCGATCACGGCCGTCAGCGGCTCGACCCCGTCGGTATTCACTTCCGCGAGCTGCTCGATCCAGCCGAGGATGTTGTTGAGCTCGGGCGCAAGCGCCTCGATCTCCGCGTCGCTCATCTTGATTCGGGCGAGGCGCGCGATGTGGCGCACCTGGTCGGTGTTGACGGACATGGTGGGCCGGCGGATAGCCGTGGCGCCCGGAGGCGGCAAGCGGGGAGAGGTTCGAATGAAGCTTCTGATGATATGTGCGGCGGTCGCTGTGCTGGCCGGGTGCGGTCAGGCGCCCGCCCGGGCCGACGACTCGGTCGAACGGTTGATGCAGACCAGCCGCGACTGGTCGAAGGTCGCTCAGTCGGGCGACATGGAAAAGGTCGCGGCTTACTTCGCCGACGACGCGGTGATGATTTCCTCTGGCGAAAAGCCGGTGCGGGGCCGGCAGGCAGTCCGCTCCTACCTCGCCGAATCAATGAAAATACCGGGGTTCAGGATCAGTTGGGAGCCGATCGAGGGCAAGGTCGCGGGCGACATGGGCTACCTGCTGGAGCGCACGCGCATGACGATGACCGGGCCGCAAGGAACGCCGGTCACCCAGGAGCTGCAGGCAGTGACGATCTGGCGTAAGCAGCCCGACGGCGTCTGGAAAAATGTCGTCGATATTGCGGTTCCCGCCGCGGCGGAGCGCGCCGCTACCTAAGCTGGTCCGGGGACAGGCGTCGTCCGCTTGCCGGGCAGTTCGCCCTCCCCTAACCGCGGCGGCCATGTGCGCCCGCCGCTTCCTGTTCGTCATCATCATGCTGACGCTGCTCGCCGTCGCCGGCGCCTTCGCCATGTTTCAGTGGGGCGGGTCGGTGCTTCGCCAGCAGTTCACGCCGGAGGGCCATTACGTTGCCCCGCCGCCGAGCAGCGGTCCCGATTATGCGCAGGCCGAAAGCTGGATCGCTCGGCCGGGGATGGCCGATGACCCGTCGGCGTGGCGGCCAACCGACGAGCCGCCGCCACTGGCGACCAAGCCCGCGCACACCTTTTACATCCATCCCACCACTTATTTGCTGGGCGACCGCTGGAATGCGCCGCTGCAGCCCAGCCCCGACACCCGGTTCCGCACCCGGCTGTTCGTCCAGAGCCAGGCCAGTGCCTTTGCCGACGTGTCGGACGTGTGGGCGCCGCGCTATCGCCAGGCGGCCTATGGCGCCTTCCTGCTCAAGGGCGAGGACGCGACCCAGGCCCTCGCCCTTGCCTATTCCGATGTCGCCGCCGCGTTCGACGAGTTCCTGGAGCAAATTCCGGCGGGCGAGCAGATCATCCTCGCCGGCCATAGCCAGGGCGCGCTTCACCTGATGCGGCTGCTCGAGGAGCGCAAGGCCGACCTCGCCGGGCGGGTGGTCGCCGCTTATGTCGTCGGCTGGCCGATCAGCCGCAGCGCCGACCTTGCCGCGCTCGGCCTTCCCGCTTGCGCCTCGCCGACCCAGACGGGTTGCGTGCTGTCATGGATGAGCTTCGGCGACCCGGCCAATCCCTCGCTGATCCTCGACAGCTGGGAGGAAAGTCCGGGTGCCAACGGCCAGCCGCGGCGGCGCGACGACATATTGTGCGTCAATCCGATCACCGGAACCGAAGGCGCGGCAGCCGCCCCCGCCGACAACCCGGGAACGTTGATCCCGACCGGCGACCTCAGCAACGCACGGCTCGTAAAGGGCGCCGTGGGCGCGCATTGCGACAAGGGGTTGCTCAAGCTCGACGGCGAAATACCCGCGCTCGGCCCCTACGTGCTCCCGGGCAACAATTACCACGTCTACGATTATGCATTGTTCTGGAGCGCCATCGCTCGCGACGCCGCGCGGCGGACCGCGGCCTGGGGCAGCCGGTGATCATGTCTTCGAGTGCGGCATTCGCTGACGCTCTGCCGCAGGGCGGCAAGCTCGCCGGCCTCGATGTCGGGACCAGGACCATCGGCCTTGCCATTTGCGATAACGAATGGCGGTTCGCCGGGCCTGTCGAGACGATCCGCCGGACCAAATTCACCGCCGACATGGAGGCGCTCCGGGCGTTCGCCGAGCGCGAGCATATCGCCGGACTGGTCGTCGGCTTGCCGCTCAACATGGACGGCAGCGACAGCCCGCGCACCCAGTCGGTCCGCGCCTTTGCCCGCAATTTGGCGCAGCTCGACCTGCCGATCCTGCTGTGGGACGAGCGCTGGTCGACCCAGGCGGTGACTCGAGCGATGATCGGCGCCGACGTCAGCCGCGCCCGGCGCGCCGAGGCGATCGACAAGCTCGCCGCCGCGCACATCCTGCAGGGCGCGATCGACGCGCTGGCTAATCTGCCGCCGCAGGAATAAGCGAGGGTTCTGGTGGACCTGCTCTCGATCGACACGCTCAGCGACGACCAGATCGAGACCATCCTCGATGAGGGGGAGCGTTGGTTCGAAGCAGCGCGCAACGGCTCGCCGACCGACGAGCGCCTTCGCGGTAGAATCGTTTTCAACCTGTTCTGCGAAAATTCGACTCGCACCTTGATGTCGTTCGCCACCGCGGCGCAACGGCTCGGGGCCGGCGTCATCACTTTGCCGGTCGAGCAATCGTCGGTGAAGAAGGGCGAGACGCTCGAGGATACGGCGCGGACGCTCGGCGCGATGCGGCCCGACGCTTTGGTCATCCGCCATGGCGACAATGGCGCCGCCGAGCGAGTCGCCGCGCTCATCGAATGCCCGGTGATCAACGCCGGCGACGGCACCAACGAGCACCCGACCCAGGCGCTTCTCGACGCGCTGACCATCCGCTCGCACTTCGGGCGGATCGAGGGGCTGACAATCGCCATTTGCGGCGACATCCGCCACAGCCGGGTCGCTCACTCCCACGCCAGGCTTTTGCCCCGCCTCGGGGCGCAGGTGCGGCTGGCTGGGCCGCCCGAACTTCTGCCCGACGATTTGCTGGCCGCAAGCTCGATCGACGAAGCCTTCGAGGGCGCCGACGTGGTGATGATGCTGCGGGTTCAGCGCGAGCGGCTCGACCAAGATCTGGGTGACCACCCGGGCGAATATCTGGAGCGCTACGGCCTGACCGCCAAGCGCTTCGCAAGTGCGTCGGCAGAAGCCGTGCTGATGCACCCGGGGCCGATCAACCGCGGGGTCGAAATCGACGGCGAGCTTGCCGACCACGCCGAGCGGTCATTGATCATCCGTCAGGTCGAATATGGCGTGGCCGTGCGAATGGCCTGCCTCGATCTGTTGATCAGCAGCAGCTGATCAGCGCGAGGCGAGCCGGACCGGCGCATCGCCGGCGGTGCGCCGGACGAAGCAATTCTTGCCCTTTTGCTGAAGCGCGCTGCACAATTGCTGCGCTTCGCCGGCCGACGTAAATTCCTTGACCGAGAGCCGGTAGACAATGCCCTTCGAACTCGAGAAGCGAGCACTGACGGGCGTGTAGCGGTTGAGCGAGCCGAACCGGCGGGCAACCTGATCCCAGGCGGCGGCGACGCGCTCCGGCGAGCCATAGGCCCCCAACTGCAGGACCGAGTTCGATCGGCCGCTCGCCCGCGCGGCTTTGCGCGGCTTGGCGGCGACATATTGGGCGACGTCGGGCTTTTCCTCGAAACGGGTGGGAAGCGGAGCGACCGGCGCTGAAGCTACCTGAACCGCCGGCTGAAGCAGCGCTCGGGTCACCGGCGGCTCCTCCGCCTGCGGGGCGAGGTCGACGGCATGCACGGCCTCGGCGATGGTCGGAACCTGCGGCTCGGGTGCCTGCGGCAGCTCGGCAACCACAGGCGGCGCTTTTGCCCGTGGCCGCGGCTCGACATAGTGAACCGGCTCCGGCTCGGGCGCGGCGTATTGGACTGGCAGCGGTGCCGGCGACACCGGGGCTGGGGGCGCTGGTGGCGCTGCCTCGGCCATGCGAACGGCAGGCTGCGCCTTGTTCAAGGCCAGGCGCACAGGCTGGCCCGGGTCGACAGAGGGCGTGATCCCGGTAATCGCCGCGACCTGGTCGGACGCTCGGGTCGGCGTGGCCATCGCCATCCACTGCTGGATCCGCGAATCCAGCTGGTCGGGCGAGACGTCCTGGGCGGCGATCGTGCGCGCCATCGTCCAGTCGCCGGAAAGGACAAGGGACAGGGCCAAATTCTGCCGCACGCGGGCATCGGCGCCCGGCAGGCGAGCGACCTGGCCAAGCACCGCGACCGCGTCGGCCGGCTTTCCGGCCAGAGCGACCGCGAGGCCGTAATCGGCCGCTTCCAGATAATCGCGGGCAACTTCCAGGTCGGCGAGCGCCTGGGCGTTCTTGCCCTGGGCGATCTCGGCCAGCGCGAGCTTCAGGATCACGTTCGGCTGGCCGGGCGTCAGGCTCAGCGAATCGCGATAGGCGCTTTCCGCCGACGCGAACCGTCCAGCGCCGAAGTAAGCGTTGCCGAGCACCGCCCGGAAAGCCGCTTCGTTCGGACTGTGCTCGACCGCTTGCTCGGCAAAGCTGACCGCGCTGGCAAAATTACCGGCGGCAAGCGCGACTTGCGCCCGCATTGCCAGCCCGACCTTGCTCGCGCTCGCCTTCGATGCCTGGAGCGATTGCTTTGGCCCGGTCGCGCAGCCGGCAAGGGCGCCGGCCACTAGGAGTGCCGACAGCGCAGTGCCGAAGCGGAGCGACCTGTTCATCACCCGGAAGTTCTTTTCGAGGCGGTCGGAAATATACTCCCAAAGCTCGACGACTTCGCGCGCCGAACGGCCGTTGGGATCGACTTCCATCACCGTGCGGCCGTCGATCATCGAAGCGGCGAAGTTGGTGCGGTGGTGGACGGTGACAGGAGCAACGGTGCCGTGCTGCGACAGCGCAACTGCCGCTTCATAGGTGATCTTGGCCTTGGGCGTGGCGCCGTTGACGACGAACAGCAAAGGCTTTCCGGCGCGGTCGCAAAGGTCGACCGTGGCGCCGACGGCGCGCAGATCGTGCGGGCTCGGCCGGGTCGGGATGACGATCAATTCCGCAACCGCGATAACGCTCTGGATCGCCATGGTGATCGCCGGCGGCGTATCGACGACGGCCAGGCGGAACCCCTGCTGGCGGAGAACTTCAAGGTCCGAAGCAAGCCGCGCGACCGTGGTCTGGGCGAACGCCGGCATCTCTGCCTCGCGTTCGTTCCACCAGTCGGCAAGACTGCCCTGCGGGTCGATGTCGATCAAACAGACGGGGCCGGCCCCCGCCAGCTGCGCTTGCACCGCCAGATGGCCAGACAGGGTCGTCTTGCCCGATCCGCCCTTTTCTGCGATGCCAAAGCCAATACGCGCATGCTTATCCCCTACCTCGTTGCGATCGATCGTTGGTCTGGAGTGGCACCCAAGCCTCTAAAATCTGGTTAATGTCGCCAAGACGCCGTTGCCCGCCCGGCCAACTGCGCTAGGCTTGGACCAACCGACTGTTCGAGCGGTGGTAGAAGTGCGCAGAATCAAGCTCATAGCTGCAGGTCTGCTGGCCGTCGCAACCGCCGCGCCGGCGCTCGCCTCCCCTACCGTCAGGGACGGAATCAGCGCGTGGCAGAAGCGCGATTTCATCACCGCGGTGGCGATCTGGCGTTCGCTTGCGCAAAAGGGCGACGCCGACGCCGCATTCAATCTCGGCCAGGCCTACCGGCTGGGGCGCGGGGTCAAGGTCGATCTGGCAGAAGCGCACAAATGGCTCGAGCAAGCGGCGCGGGCCGGCCACCTCGATGCGCAGACCACGCTTGGGCTATTATTGTTCGACAGTGGCGGCCGAGCCGCGGCCATGCCGTGGCTCAAGTCGGCCGCCGAGCGCGGCGATCCCCGGGCGCTGCTGGTTTACGGCACCGCCTTGTTCAACGGTGACGGCATGCCGAGCGACCGGGTGCTCGCTTATGCCTACGTCAGCCGCGCGGCGGCGCAGGGTCTGGCACTGGCCAAGACCACGCTTGCCGACCTCGACAGACTAATGCCGGTCGCGGAGCGCAAGAAAGGCGTCGCCATCGCACTGGCGCAGGCGACCAAGGGTGAAGCGCCGGCCTCAAAACCTGCCCCAACCGTCTCTGCCGCAAAGCGGGCGAGCGGCGGGTCGGGTCCGTGGCGGATCCAGCTTGGGGCTTTTTCGCAACGCTAGTCCGCCGATACGCTGTTCCGGCGGTTGTCGGGTTCGGCGCCGGTCGCCGGCCGCCGCTCGTTCCTGGTGCCCGCGGGCGCGGTGACCCGGCTGCAGGTCGGACCGTTCGCCACCCGGGCCGAAGCGGCGAGCGCCTGCGCCGCTTTGTCCGCCCGGGGCCAGCCCTGCTTCCCGGTCGCTGCCAGATGACGTTACCCGCTCACCCAATCTTTCTTGCGGATGCCCTGCGCCCATAATAAGGCGTCGAGGCAGTGGTGGTTGAGCCGGGCGTCGGCGACCTCGGCGAGCGCCGGCTTGGCGCGGTAAGCGACCCCAAGCCCCGCTTCCTCGATCATCAGCGCGTCGTTGGCCCCGTCGCCCACCGCCAGCACGTCGGCGGCGCCAAGGCCGAGCTCCTCGCGGATCTCGATCAGGGACTCGCGCTTGGCCGCCGCGTCGACGATCGGATCCTCGACCCGCCCGCTCAATTTCCGGTCGTCGAACAGCAAGGTGTTGGCGCGCACTCGGTCGAACCCGATGATTTTGGCGATGGGCTCGGCGAACGACAGGAAGCCGCCGGAAATCAGAAGCGCGCTTGCGCCACCGGTGCGCATCGTCCGGACCAGGGTTCCGGCGCCGGGATTGGGCACCACCCGTTCGGCCAGGCAGCGGGCGATCGCGGCCTCGTCGAGCCCGGACAGGAGCGCAACCCGCTCGCGAAGCGCGGCCTTGAAGTCGAGCTTGCCCTGCATCGCCCGCTCGGTGATCTCGGCGACCTCACGCTTCAAACCGGCGAAATCGGCAAGCTCGTCGATGCATTCCTGGCCGATGACGGTGGAATCCATGTCCGCCACCAGCAGCCGGCGAAACCGCGGCTCGTCATCCTGGACGACGACGTCGGCGTCGACGAGCGACCCGAGCGCCCAGCGCGCGCTTCCGATATCGCCGGAACAGCGCAGGTCGGCCGCGTCGCCCTCGTCGATCCACTCGCCGAAGCAGGCCGCCGGATCGACCTCCCGGAGCAGGCCCAACGCACGGTCGATCAGCCTGTCATCGAGGCGTCCCGCTGCTATCAGGGTGGCGATGCCCATCCGTCCTCCTGTCGCGCTCATCGCCGGTCCGACGGCAAGCGACAAGTCGGCGCTTGCGCTCGATCTCGCCGAACGCACCGGCGGCGTGATCATCAATGGCGACAGCGCGCAAATCTATTCCGACCTGCCGGTTCTTTCAGCAGCTCCGACGCCCGGGGAGCGAGTTGGCGAGGATCACCGGCTGTACGGCGTTCGCGACGGGGCCGAGCCCTGCTCCGCTGCCGAATGGGCCGAACTCGCGCGCGGCGAGATTGCGGACGTGCAGGCGAGCGGGCGGCTGCCGATCCTGGTCGGCGGGACCGGCCTTTATCTGCGCACGCTCCTCGACGGGATCGCGCCGGTGCCGGCAATCGACCGCGAGGTTCGCCGGCGGGTTCGCGATGCTCCGGTCGAGCATAACCGAGCCCGGCTCACGGAGCTCGACCCGGAAGCGGCGGCGCGGCTGAGCCCTGGTGACAGCACGCGCATCGCGCGGGCGCTCGAAGTCGTAATCTCAACCGGTCGAACTCTTCGCCAGTGGCAGTCGGAGCGCGAGGGCGGGATCGCCGGCCGGGTCAGCTTGCGGCCACTGATCCTGCTCCCGCCGCGCGACTGGCTGTACGCGCGCTGCGACCAGCGGTTCGATCGGATGTTCGACGGTGGCGCTGTCGAAGAAGTGAAGCGGCTGGTCGAGCGCGGCCTAAGTCCGTCGCTCCCGGCGATGCGCGCGATCGGGGTGCGCGAGATTTCGGCCTTCCTCGCCGGCAAGATGACCCGCGAGGCGGCCAGCGCCGCTGGTCGGCAAGCGACGCGCAACTATGCCAAGCGGCAATACACGTGGTTCGCCCACCAGCCGCCGGCGGAATGGCCGCGCTTCACAATACCGCTCGACGAGGGCTCGATCGGCGATGCTCTGGTCCTGCTCCGGGCAAAGGCGTAGGCGCGCGCCATGAAGCTGACCCGCGACCCCGAGATCGACCCGGCGCCGCTCGTGGGCAAGCGGGTTGCGATCCTCGGATTCGGCAACCAGGGCCGGGCGCAATCGCTCAATCTCAAGGACAGCGGCATCGACGTGGTCGTCGGGCTTCGCGAGGGTTCGGCGAGCCGCGCCGAGGCGCACGCCGCCGGGCTCCGGATCGAGCCGCTCGCCGAGGCGACCCGTAACGCAAATGTCGTGATGCTGCTCGCGCCGGACGAAATCCTCGGCGACCTCTATGGCGAGATCGAGCCCCAGCTTCGTCCCGGCGCCGGTCTAGGATTCAGCCACGGGCTGGCTTTGCATTTCGGATTGATCGAGCCGCGCGACGACCTCGACGTGTTCCTGCTTGCGCCCAAGGGCCCGGGAACGGCGCTTCGCTCGCTGTACCAGGCGGGCAAAGGCATGGTCGCGCTGTGGGCCGTTGCCCAGGACCGAAGCGGCTCGGCGAGTGGCATCGCCCTCGCTTACGGCCAGGCGATCGGCTGCGGCCGCGCCGGGCTGATCGAGTCCAGCTTCGAGGAAGAAGCGGTCGCCGATTTGTTCAACGAAAATGCGGTGGTGTGGGGCGGCGTGCCCGAGCTATTGCGCGCCGGTTTCGAGACGTTGGTCGAAGCAGGCATATCCCCGGAAGTCGCTTATCTGGAGTGCGTCGGCGAGCTCAAATTGCTCAGCGAGCTGATCGAAGCCCGCGGCCTCGCCGGGATGCGCGAAGTCATCTCCAACACCGCCGAGCTCGGCGCTGTCCTCGGCGGTCCCACGGTCATCGGGGCCGATGTCCGGGCGCGGATGCTGGGCGTGCTCGGGTCGGTGAAGTCGGGAGAGTTCGCCCGGAGCCTGCGCGATGAGGCGCGAGCGGGCTACCCTCGCCTTCGTGAAGCTCGCGCCAGCGCGCGCTCGGCGTCGGTCGAAAAGGCGTTCGAGAGGCTCCGCAGCCTCGCCGAGGAAGGTTAGCCGATCTCGTCGTGAAGCGGGACGGCGCGGTCGCCGATCGACGCGCGCTCGAGATAAGCGCGTTGCAGCTTGCGGTGCGCTTCGGCAGCGGCCTCGTCGCTGGCGGCAAGCGCGAGCTCGAGCTCTTCCGCGGCGCGTTGCGCGTAATATGAGCGGTCCTTGCCGTCCTGCTGTTCCATGCCCTGCTCCTCGGTTGCAGCTGCCTTAGCAACATTCATGCACGATGTCGCCCGGTCAGGGCAACGAACCCGCGGCGCGCCACAGGCTGAGCCCAACGAACAGCGCGGCAACCGACCCAAGCAGCGATACGGCCGCATATCCCGCGGCCGTCCAGTAAGCGTGCCGCTGCAGCAGCACAGCCGTGTCGAGCGAGAATGCGGAGAAAGTGGTGAATCCGCCCAGGATTCCGGTGGTCAGGAACAGCCGGGCGTGCTGGCTCAACCCGGTACGCGAGACGAAGTAACCGGCCAGCACGCCCATCGCCAGCGAGCCCGCGACGTTGACCAAAAGCGTGCCGGCCGGGAAGCCGTAGCCGAACAGCCGAGCAGCCAGGACATTGGTTCCGTGCCGCATGGCGCCGCCTAGGCCAGCGCCGGCAAAAACAATAAGATAGAGCATGACACTCCCGTTGTTGATCAACTGAACTCCTGCCAAACCGTCAGCGGCCGAACAGCCGCTCGAGGTCGCCGCGGGCAAGCTTTACCCAGGTCGGCCGGCCATGGTTGCACTGGCCCGAGCGCGGCGTCACCTCCATCTCGCGTAGAAGCGCGTTCATCTCGGCGACCGAAAGCACTCGCCCGGCCCGGACCGAGCCGTGGCAGGCGATCGTCGCCTCGACCAGGTCGAGCCGTTCCTGCAGGCCTAGCGCCGAGCCGAGCTCAGCAATTTCCGCCGCTAGATCGGCCAGTAACCGTCCGACATCCGGGCTCCCGAGGGCCGCCGGGACCGACCGCACCAGCATCGAGCCGGGGCCGAACCGCTCGATTTCGAGGCCAAGCCCGGCAAGCTCGGCGGCGGCGCCTTCCAGCCGGTCACAATCGGGCTCGTCGAGCTCGGCGACTTGCGGGATCAGCAGGTCCTGGCGCGGCACCGACCCGCCCGACCGTGCCGAGCGAAGCCGTTCCAGCACGAGCCGCTCGTGCGCGGCATGCTGGTCGACGATCACCAGCCCGTCCTCGGCTTCGGCGACAATGTAGGTCGCACCAACCTGCCCGCGGGCGACTCCCAGGGGATTGCTCGGCACTGGCGCCGTCGCCGGCTCGGCGCGCCCGGCGGGATCGACCCGGATACCGCTGAACAGAGCACGTTCCTCGCGGACTCCGGCGATCGCTTCGGGCGGCGGCGCATTGCTTGCGACCCATTGGAGCGGCGCTACCATCTGTTCGCGTGCCGAGCTTCGATGCGCTTCGGCATCCAGCGCGGAGCGAAGCCCGCCGATGATCAGCCCGCGCACCGCCTGCGGGTCGCGGAAACGCACTTCGGTCTTGGCCGGGTGGACGTTGACGTCGACATCCTCGAGCGGGACGTGGAGGAACAAGGCAGCGATCGGGTGGCGGTCGCGGGCGATCAGGTCGCGATATGCACCGCGCAGCGCACCGACCAACAAGCGGTCCTTCACCGGCCGCGAATTGACGAACAGATATTGCTGGTCGGCCATGCCGCGGTTGAAGGTCGGAAGGCTGACGACTCCGGTCAGCCCGAGCCCGTCGCGGGCGCAATCGACGCCGACGCCGTGGCGGTCGAGCTGCGAGGCCAGCAGGGTCGCGACCCGCGCCGGCGTGTCGGCCGGCTGCAGCGACAGGATCTTGCGGCCGTCATGCTCGAGGCTGAAGGCGACGTCGCTGCGAGCCATTGCCAGGCGTTTGACGATGTCCAGGCAGGCCGCATATTCGGCTCGCGGGCTGCGCAGGAACTTGCGCCGGGCCGGCACCTTGCCGAACAGATCCTCGATGCGCACCCGGGTGCCGGGCGGAAGCGGCGCCGGCCCCTCCCCCGCCTTGGCGCCGTGATCGACCTCGATCCGCCAGCCGTCGGCCCCGGCCTCGCGGCTTTCCAGGGTCAGCCGCGACACGCTGGCGATCGACGGCAACGCCTCGCCGCGAAAGCCGAAGCTGGTCACCTGGCTGATGCTGTCGCCGGGAAGTTTGGAGGTCGCGTGTCGCTCCAGCGCCAACCGCATTTCGGCTGGGTTCATGCCGCAGCCGTCGTCGGCAACCTCGATCAGGCCGGTTCCGCCGCCCGACAGTCGGACGGCGATACTCGCGGCGCCCGCGTCGAGGGCGTTCTCGATCAATTCCTTGAGCGCACTCGCCGGCCGCTCGACCACCTCGCCGGCGGCAATCCGGTCGATCAGATCCGAAGGCAGTCTTCTTATTGACATGGGTTGAGGTCTAGCCCAATCCGAACCGTCCCGCGAAGCGCTGATTTGTCACCGGAAATTCACTTTGCGTTCAATGGGAAACGATTAATTTTCAACGAACTGCCGGCAACGATCGGCATTGTAGAGCGAGGGGACGACTGGCAGCATGTTCTGGGCGCGCTGGTTCAAATGGATGTCGCACGACATGGCGATCGATCTCGGCACAGCCAACACGTTGGTGTATGTGCGCGGTCGCGGGATCGTCCTCAACGAGCCGTCGGTGGTAGCGATCGAAACCATCAACGGCGTCAAGCGGGTTAAGGCCGTCGGTGAGGACGCCAAGCTTATGATGGGCAAGACCCCCGACCAGATCGAGGCAATCCGACCGCTTCGCGACGGGGTGATTGCCGACATCGACGTCGCCGAGCAGATGATCAAGCACTTCATCCACAAGGTGCACGGCGGCAAGATGCGCGCCTGGCGCTTCCCCGAAATCGTGATCTGCGTGCCCAGCGGATCGACGTCCGTCGAGCGCCGCGCGATCCGCGACGCCGCCTCCAACGCGGGCGCAAGCACGGTCTACCTGATCGAGGAGCCGATGGCGGCCGCGATCGGCGCCGACATGCCGGTGACCGAGCCGATCGGCTCGATGGTCGTCGACATCGGCGGCGGCACCACCGAAGTCGCGGTGCTGTCGCTTCGCGGCCTCGCCTACACCACTTCGGTGCGGGTCGGCGGCGACAAGATGGACGAAGCGATCAGCTCCTACGTGCGCCGCAACCACAATTTGCTGATCGGTGAAGCCACCGCCGAGCGGATCAAGAAGGAAGTCGGCATTGCCAAGCCGCCGACCGACGGCATCGGCAAGACCGTCCACATCAAGGGCCGCGACCTGGTCAACGGCGTTCCCAAGGAAATCTCGATCAACCAGGGCCAGATCGCCGAAGCGCTGTCCGAGCCGGTCGGCACGATCGTCGAAGGCGTTCGGATCGCGCTCGAAAACACCGCCCCCGAGCTTGCCGCCGATATTTGCGACCAGGGAATCGTGCTGACCGGCGGCGGAGCGCTTCTGCAGGGCCTCGACGAGGTGCTTCGCGACGAAACCGGCCTTCCGGTGACGGTGGCCGACGACCCGCTGACCTGCGTTGCCTTGGGCACCGGCCGCGCGCTCGAGGAAGAGCAGTTCCGCGGCGTCTTGCAGACCGCGTAAGGGGCTGAGTGTTGGCGCCCCCGCGCCCAGGCTGGTCGCGCCGAGCGCAATATGGCGTCTTTTTCAGCTTCATCGCGGCGCTGGTCGGGCTTGCCATCGGGCTGGTGATGCTGGCCCTGTCGATCGCCGCGCCGCACGCCTTCCGCAATGTCCGCGGAGTCGGGATCGACCTGATGGCGCCGATCAGCGGCGGCCTCAGCCAGATCGCGGCGACGGTCTCCGGCCTTGTCGGCGGCGCCGGCAATTATTGGGACTCGGCGAACCAGAATGGCGCCCTGAAGCGTCAGCGCGACGCCATGGCCCGGCAGCTGATGCTGGCGCGTACCATTCAGCTTGAGAACCGCGAGCTCAAGGCCGCGTTGCAACTTCGCGAGCGGACCGGCGATGCAATCGCCACCGGGCGCCTGGTCAGCTCGTCGTTCCAGAGCCCGCGCCGCTTCGCCGTACTGTCCGTCGGCAGGAGTGACGGGGTAGCGGTTGGAATGCCGGTGCGCTCGGCCGAGGGGTTGATCGGCCGGGTTCTGGATTCGGGGTCGCAGGCATCGCGCGTGCTGCTGGTCTCCGACCGCGCCAACATCGTGCCCGCGCGCCTGCTTCGCACCGGACAGGCGGTAATCTCGCAAGGTCGCGGCGACGGCAGCGTCGACCTTAAGCCGCTGGAGGTCGGGCGCAACCCGTTCCGGCGCGGCGACATCGTCGTTACTTCCGGGACTGGCGGCCTCTACCCGCCGCTGGTTCCGCTCGCCCGGGTGATCCGCCTCGCCGACGACGGCGCCGTTGCCGTGCCGGTCGCCGATCCCGGCTCGACCAGCTTCGCCCTCGTCCAGCCGGCCTATGAGCCGCAAGCCTCGGCTGCCGCCCCGGCGGCGCAGGCAGCTCCCTAGCAATGGTTCGCTCCGCATTGAAATCGAAGCGGCGGATCGGCGAAGGTCCGGTTGCCGCCGCCGCTTATGTCCCGGCGGCGTCGGTAGTCTTCGCAAGCCTGCTCGCAAGCCTTCCGATCATTTCGAACAACGGCTGGTTCCCGGACTTCGCTTTCCTCATCCTGATCGGCTGGCGGCTGCTTCGAAGCGACCCCTTCCCCGCCTGGTGGGCGGCGCCGCTGGGCTTCTGGAACGACCTGGTAACCGGCACTCCGATCGGCTTTTCGGTGACTGTGTGGACCGCCGCTTTGGTTGCCCTCGACCTTGGCGACCGCCGTACCTTGTTTCACGATTACTGGGTCGAATGGGCGCTCGCCGTGTTGCTGGTGCTGACCAGTGAATGGGCGCAGCTGCAGGTCGCGGCGTGGATGGGCGCCGCGCTTCCCTTCTTCACGCTGCTTCCGCCGGTGCTGATCTCGGCCGCGTCCTTCCCGTTGTTTGCCTTCATCATTGCCCGTCTCGACCACTGGCGGCTGGGTCGGCAATGAACCAGCGGCTCACCTCGGCTCACCAGTCGATTTCCTTCTCGCGCCGGATGCTGCTGATCGGCGGCGCCCAGGTTGCAGTCGGAGGCTTGCTGGTCAGCCGGCTCGGCTGGCTCTCGGTCGCGGAGAACGACCGCTACAAGCTGGCGTCCGAAAACAATCGGGTGCAGCTAATCGTCGTCCCGCCCCGCCGCGGTTGGATCGTCGACCGCACCGGCAAGCCGATCGCGATAAACCGCAGCGACTTTCGGATCGACATCATCCCCGAGCAGCTCGAGCAGCCCGAGACCACCTTACGCACGCTTGCCGAAGTCCTCGAGCTCACCACCGACGACGTCGACCGGATCCTTCGCGAGCTCAAGGCTTCAAAGGGGTTCAAGCCGGTCCAGGTGGCGGAAAACGTCCCTTACGAGAAATATGCGGCGGTAACGGTGCGGCTGCCGGAAATGCCGGGCGTCCAGGCGATGCGCGGCTTCTCACGTTTCTACCCGGACGGCCCGGCGGTCGGCCATCTGATCGGCTATGTCGGCGCGGCGTCGGCCGAGGAGTATGAAAAGGAAAATAACCCGCTGCTGATCACGCCGGGCTTCAAGATCGGCAAGGAGGGCCTTGAGGAGACCCTCGAGCAGCGGCTTCGCGGGCAGCCGGGCGGGCAGCGGGTCGAGCTTACCGCGCGCGGCAAGCTGGTGCGCGAGCTGACCCCCAAGCCCGACCGCAGTGGCAACACCGTGCAGCTGGCGATCGACTCCGATCTGCAGGAATTCGCGGCCCGGCGGCTGGGCGAGGAATCGGGCTCGTGCGTGATCATCGACTGCTTGACCGGCGACATCCTAGCGATGGTGTCGATGCCGGCCTACGACCCCAACAGTTTCTCCGACGGCATCGGCCGGACCGAGTGGAGCTCGCTTTCCGAAGACCCGCGCAAGCCGCTTCTCAACAAGGTGCTCAACTCGCTCTATCCGCCCGGCTCGACGATCAAGCCGATGGGCGCGCTTGCGTTGCTCGAACATGGCGTCAATCCGGCCGACCGGATCCACTGCCCGGGCGGCTACCGGCTCGGCAACCGCTTTTTCCGCTGCCTCGGCCGCCACGGCTCGGTCGACATGCGCCGGGCGATCGCCAAAAGCTGCAACACCTATTTTTATGCGATGGGCCACCGCGTCGGCTACGATAACATCGCGCCGATGGCCAAGCGCCTCGGCCTTGGCGCCGAGTTCAACTTGCCGGTCGTTAGCCAAAGTTATGGCACGGTGCCAAACAGCGAGTGGAAGCTGCGGAAGTTCAACGAGAAAAAGGGTTTCGTCGAGCGGCCGGACTGGACTGCGTCGGACACCCTCAACGCCTCGATCGGCCAGGGCTTCCTGATCGTCAATCCGCTGCAGCTGGCGATTATGGCGGCGCGCATCGCGTCGGGCCGCAACGTGCAGCCGAAGCTGATCGGGGTGCACAAGGAGCCCGCGCCTTTGCTCGGAATCCCGCCCGAGCATCTGGAGATGGTCCGGGGCGGCATGTGGCAGGTGGTCAACGGGGACGGCACCGCGGGCGCGAGCCGACTGCCGCTCGAAGGCATAGAAATGAGCGGCAAAACCGGGACGGCCCAAGTGCGGCGAATTACTGGCGGCCAACGTGGCCAGAGTGGCGACTGGCGATACCGCGACCACGGGCTGTTCGTCTTCTTCGCCCCGTCCAGCAACCCGCGCTACGCCGGCGCAGTGGTGATCGAGCACGGCATGGGCGGCTCGCGCGCGGCGGCGCCGGTCGCCAAGGACGTGCTGACCTTCCTGTTCGACCGGCAAAAAGCGCTTCAGTCGCTGGGCGCGCTCGAGCAGCAGTGGGGTGGCACCCTGGCCGAGCGAACCGCCCGCCGCGCCGCGGCGATCAAGGCGGCAAGCGCGGCCCGCGCATGATTTCGTCGGCGATCATCCCACAGCCGCTGGCAAGGCTGCCTTGGCGGTTGATCTTCATGGTCATCGGCATTGGCCTGATCGGGCTGTTGACCCTTTATTCGTCGGCGGGCGGGTCGATGCGGCCGTGGGCGCTCAAGCAGGCGATCGTCTTCGCCGGCTTTTTCACGGTCGCGCTGTCGATGTCGTGGATCAAGGAATCGACGATCAAGGCGGTGTCCTTCCCGGTCTACGGGGCCGTGCTCATAATGTTGATCCTGGTCGAGATGCTGGGGTTTGTCGGCAAGGGCGCCCAGCGCTGGCTCGACGTCGGCCCGATCCGGCTTCAGCCGAGCGAGTTCATGAAGCCGGTGATCGTTCTGGTGCTGGCTCGCTTCTACGATCTGTTGCCGCCGGGCGCGATCCGCAGCTGGCGAGCGATCTGGCCGGCGGCGACGCTGCTTGGATTGCCGTTCTTTTTGATCCTCATCCAGCCCGACATGGGCACCGCCTTGATGGTGATCTTCATCGGCATCACGGTGATTTTCGTCGCCGGCGTGCCGATATGGCTGTTCATCGGCGGCGCGGCGGTCATCGCCGCGGCAATGCCGCTCGCTTATGCGATGATGCACGATTACCAGCGCCGCCGGGTGCTCATTTTCCTCGATCCCGAAGCCGACCCGCTGGGCGCCGGCTATCACATCACCCAGTCCAAGATTGCCATCGGATCGGGCGGGATCTTCGGCAAGGGCTATCTGCAGGGCAGCCAGAGCCATCTCGACTATCTACCCGAAGGCCACACCGACTTCGTCTTCGCGACCATGGTCGAGGAATGGGGCCTGTTCGGCGGAGTCCTGCTGATCTTGGCCTTTGCCGCGGTGATCCGCTGGGGCATGCAGGTCAGCATCAGGGCCCGGACTCGCTTCGCGCAGCTCGCCGCGGCCGGCCTGTCGGCGACGATATTCTTTTACGTGGCGATCAATCTGATGATGGTGATGGGCCTTGCGCCGGTGGTTGGCGTGCCTCTGCCGTTGGTCAGCTTCGGCGGCTCGGCGGTGATGACGGTCATGCTAAGCCTGGGGCTGTTGATGGCGCTCGAGCGGCAGCAGCGCACCGGTAATTCGCTCAGCTAGCCGGACCGACGTCGCCTTCATGCACTTCCACCGCGGGCCGGAGAGGTCTAGATTGGCGTCATGACGGCAGGCGGGGACCATATTCGCTTCGATTGGCGACGGGGCGGGGCCGCGGCGGGCGCGCTGGTCGCGACTCTTGTCCTGCTGGCGATGGTGTTCCTCGTGGCAATGTCCAACCGCGCCCGCGACGAGGCGCTTCAGCTCGAGCGCCATGCCTATGACGTGACTTTGCTCGCCCGCGCCGTCGAAGCCAGCATTTCCCGCTCGGAGGCGGCGCTTGGCCGCTTCGCGCTCGACGAAGAAACCAGGACCAGCGGCAACATCTATTACAGCCAGTGGAATCTGGCCGGGCGCCAAATCCGCCAGCTCAAGCAATTCGTCGGAAGCGACGACGCCCAGCGCAACCGGGTGGAGGAGCTGCAGATCCATTATGCCAATCTCGGCAAGCAGTTCGCCAACGTCGCGCGGATTATCGCCACCCGCAGCGGCGACTATGGGATCAGCTATTATTACGCGGCCACCCGCTCCCCGGAGGGGCCGGCGCTTCACTCCAAGCTGCGCGAAATCGCCAACAGCGAGCGGGTTTCGCTGCAACAGAGGATGCAGGAGACCAAAGTCTTCTCCGCCCGCGCCGACCAGCTGACCAATTATCTTAGCTGGCTCGGCATGCTGGTCGGCTTCGGCGCCATTTTCCTCGGGCTGGTCGCGGTCCAGGCGATCCGGCAATTCGCTTATGCCCGGCGTCAGGCCGAAAGCGAGTCCGAGCGGGCCGAGGTCCTCGAGCAAGCCATTGCCGAGCGCACCAGCGAGCTTCGCGAAGCCAATGAAGCCCTGCTCGCCGAAGCGGTCGAACGGCAGGCTGCCGAGGCCCAGCTCCGCCAGGTCCAGAAGATGGAAGCGGTCGGTCAGCTGACAGGCGGGATCGCGCACGATTTCAACAATATGCTGGCCGTCGTTGTGGGCGGTATAGACCTTTCCCGACGGCGTCTCAACGGACCCCGGCGTGAGGTGCTCAACCACCTTAATAACGCGATGGAAGGCGCCACCCGAGCGGCCGCCCTCACCCGCCGGTTGTTGTCGTTCGCCCGCTCCGAGCCGCTGCTGCCCGAGCGGGTCGATGGCGCCGAGCTGGTTGCCGGAATGTCCGACCTCCTCGACCGCACGCTCGGCGAGCGGATCCGTATCGAGGTCGATCTCGAGCCCGACACCTGGCCGACCTACGTCGACCCGCACCAGCTGGAGAATGCGATCGTCAACCTCGCGGTCAACGCTCGCGACGCGATGAACGGCACCGGCGCGCTTCGCATCGCCACCAGCAACGTCACCCTCGCCGCCAACGAGGTCGGCGACGTCCAGGCCGGGGAATATATGTGCGTGTCGGTCACCGACACCGGCTGCGGGATGACCGAGGAAGTGTTGGATCGGGCATTCGAGCCGTTCTTCACCACCAAGCCGGTCGGCAAGGGCACTGGCCTCGGGCTAAGCCAGATTTTCGGCTTTGCGCATCAATCGGGCGGCGAAGTCGGGATAAAGAGCGAAGTCGGCAAGGGCACCAGCGTTTCGCTCTATTTGCCGCGAACTAGCGCCGAAGCACCGGCGCGGCTGCAGTCCGGCTCGCAGCGAGTCGACAATGACGTAACCGTGGCCGGAGCCCGGATTCTGATCGTCGAGGACGACCCGCGGGTCCGCTCGTCCACTGTCGAGGCGCTGCAGGATCTCAATTATGACCCGGTCGCATGCGGCAGCGGCGAGGAAGCGATCCGGCTGTTCGACGGGCGCACGTTCGATCTGGTGATCAGCGACATCGTCATGCCGGAAATGACCGGGCCCGAGCTAATCAAGATATTGAAGGAGCGCCGCACCGATTTCGCCGTGCTGTTCGTCACCGGCTACGTCGGCGAGGGCGAAGGCGGGGACATCGTCGGCTACGAATTGCTCCGCAAGCCGTTCACCGTCGGCGCGCTCGCCTCGGCGGTCGGCGTGGCATTGTCGCGCTCCACTACCGAACCGCACCTGACTTCAGGAGCCGCGGCAGCAAGGTGATCGCGGCGATCACCGGCCAGCGGCGCTGCCACGGCCGAAGCTCGATCCCGGCGCCGCTGTGGCGGTTGATCTTCCAGGCGATATAGTCCGCCCCGCCGGCGAAGGTTGCGCTCGCCTTGGCCAGGCGAACCATAGACAGCAGCTTCCCCTTGCGCTGCATGTGCGCCCACCAGGGCGAGGCCACGCTTTGGGGAACCGGTTTCAATCCGCCGTCCATCGCGGCCTTTGCGAACCGCTCGTAGCGGGCCGGGTCGGCATCGACGACATGAGTAGACCGTTCCAGGCGCTCGGCTCGAAGCTCGGCTCCGTAAGTGAGCTGGAACGCCCGTTTCCACACCTCGACGAGGCTGGCGTCCGGGGCGGCAAGCGGCGCGGCCAGGGCCAGCAGCGTCGGGGCGCACTGGGCGATTGCCGAAACGGCGCGGTCGGCGGCTCCCTCATCCCTGCTCCACGCCAGCCGCGCCGGCTGGGCGAAGCGCGCCAGCACCGAGATGCTTCGCGCCCGCGGCCCGCATTCGCGCTCGAGGTCGGCTTCGCTCAGCACCGAATATTTGGACGCCAGCCCGTCCTGCTCGAAATAGAAGACGTTCGGCGGGATCAATCGGTTGGCGGCGGCTAGCCAGCTTGCGGCATAAGCCGAGCGGTAATCGGAGACGATTAGGTAGAAATCCAGCATCAGCCCGTCGAATCGGCGGTCGCGCAGGCACGAACCGTAGAACACCACCGCTCGCGAGGCTGCGCCGTGCTTTTCAGCGATGGTGGCGGCCATCAAGCGGACCTGGGGCTCGACCGGAACCGCCAGCTCGGCGGCGACGAGCTGCTCGAGGTTGGGCATCGGCCCGGCTAGGCGGCGAGCCGGACGAACGACAGCGGCCGCGCTGACGTCAGCCGGATCGGCCTGCCGATTTCGGCGCTGAACGTCTCGCCGTCGAGAATCACGTTGGAGCGGTCGCCCTCGATGCTGATCTCGTCGGTCTCCTCGAGGTGCACGCCGCGCATGTTGGTGCCGTCGAGCTTGCCCAGCAGGCTGGCAACGAACGCCCGAATCACCGACATCGGCCGCTCGTCGACCGCAAGCATCTTCAATGCGCCCCGCTTCGAGCCGACGAACTCGCCGGACAGAAGCAGCTTATCGAGCGTGGTCACCGCGAGGACCGCGAAACGGCCCGACAAGTGCCCATTGGCACGGGTCGAAATCCGCAACGGGGCGCCCTTTTGCGGCAGGAAGCTGGACCGTCCCCGGAACACCAGTCGGGCCATCAACGCCATCGCGGTCAGCACGTGGCTGACGCCGTTGGGCAAGCCCAGCGGGTAGATCTTGTTGCGGCAGTAAAGCATCGTCTCGGCAAGGCCGGCGCCGCCCAGGAACATGCCAATCACCGGCTGTGCGGTGCCGTCGGTCTGAAGCGCGATCAGCTCGCGGGCGACAAGATGAGGCTCAAGGTCGTTCTGCGCCAACTCCACCAGCCGCCCGAGCGCGACGATCGGGTCGCCGTGGACGCCGAGGTCGAGCGCGATTAAATTGGTCTTGCCGCTCGGAAGCACCGCCACCGGTGGCCGGTCGAGGCCAAAATGGTCGCCGTTATACATTTCGGTCAGCGCCGCCTGGACGGTGCCGTCGCCGCCGTTGATGACCAGCATCTTGGGCCGCACCCGGGCGATCGTCTTCAGCGCGTCGCCGATCTGCTCGACCTGCTCCACCTCGTAATGGAAAATGTCCGGATGGTCGGCGCAATAGCTTCGGATCCGGCACAATTGGGCGAGGTTGCCGGTCGATCTGGGGTTCGACAGCAAAGCGATGCGGGGGCGCTGCATCAGGAGCCTTACCCGGCAAGACCGGGCCGGCTGCACAGGCGGCCGGTGGTCAGCGGGGTCACCAAGTGCGTTTTCGACATGATTTTACCACCGGGCCCGCTATGAACTGAGCCCAGGCGCACGATGCGCCCGGGCAGCGTGCTCTGTCGGCTCGCTTTGCGGCCAAATCATGGTGCAGGAACGTCTGAATGTGCGCGCTTTGAGCCTTATCGATCGCTATCTCGCCCGATCGATCGCCGTGCCCCTCATCGGCACGCTGATCCTGGCGGCGATGCTGCTGGTGCTCGACAAGATGCTCCGGCTATTCGATTTCGTCGTCAACGCCGGCGGCCCGGTCAGCGTCGTGTGGCGGATGCTGGCCAATTTGCTGCCCGAGTATTTCGCTCTCGGCATCCCGATCGGGCTGCTGCTGGGAATCCTCCTCGCCTTCCGCAAACTTGCCTTGTCGTCGGAGCTCGACGCCTTACGCGGCATCGGCGTCGGCTACGGCCGGATGCTTCGAGTGCCCTACGCCTACGCATTCGCGCTAATGGCGCTCAACCTGCTCATCGTCGGTTACCTGCAGCCGATCGCCCACTATCGCTACGAAGGGCTTCGCTTCGACCTTCGCTCCGGGGCGCTCGGCGCATCGATCCGGGTCGGCGAGTTCAACCGCCTGGGCAAGCGGCTGACTCTCAGGATCGACCGCAGTATGGACCAGGGCACGCGTCTCGAAGGCATATTCGTCCAGGTCGACGACACGAAGGGCGGCAGCGTCGCGGCAACCGCCGAGCGCGGGCGCTTCCTCGCAACCGACGACCCGCAAGTCATCCTGTTCAGGCTGGGCAACGGGCGGCTCGTCCAGCAATCGCCCAAATTCCCGGCACCACGATCACTGTCCTTCGCCAGCTACGATTTGCCGATCCCGCTGCCGGCGATCGACTCATTCCGCGGGCGCGGCACTGATTATGAAGAGCTCTACCTCAATGAGTTGTTCCGGCAGGGTTATGGCGGCGCGGCCACCAGCGAGGAGCAGAGGCTCGGCACCCAGGCCAATTTGCATTTCAGAATGGTGGAAGTGTTCATGATGCTGATGCTGCCGATGCTCGCGGTGGCGCTTGCGGTGCCGCCCAAGCGAAGCAGCTCCTCGCTCGGCATTTTCGTCGGGATCGTGATGGTGGTCGCCTATCACAAGGTGAATCAATATGGGGAGACGGCGGGTGCCCAGGGGCGGGTCGACCCGATCATCGCGATGTGGGGACCGTTCCTGCTGCTCGCCCTGCTGATCGGCTGGATGTACCATGTCATCGCTCACCGGCCGGGCGGCCAGCCGATCGCGACCCTTGAATGGGCCGCCTCGCGGGCCGTGCGGTGGGTCCGCTCGCTGCTGCCACGGTCGAGACCGACATGATCAACCTCCACCTGTTCCCGTCGCGGCGGCTGGCGCTCTACACCGTGCGCCTGTTCCTCACCCGTAGCCTGGCGGTGCTGATCGGGCTCGTCCTGATCCTGATGACGCTCGACCTGTTGGGCGAATCCGGCAAGAT
Organism: Sphingomicrobium sp.; assembly: GCA_037721775.1. Taxonomy (GTDB): domain Bacteria; phylum Pseudomonadota; class Alphaproteobacteria; order Sphingomonadales; family Sphingomonadaceae; genus Sphingomicrobium. The sequence continues at coordinate 240,018 of JBBJOG010000001.1, forward strand.
CCTGGCGGTGGAGGGCAATGGCGAGCCAGAATTGTGGAAATATGTCTCGCTGCGAATCCCGCTGCTGGTCTCGCGCTTCCTGCCGTTTTCGGTCCTGCTCGGGACGCTGATAGCCTTCGTCGGCCTCAACCACCACAGCGAAGTGGTGGCGATGAAGGCCGCGGGGATTTCGGCGCATCAGATGCTCGCCCCAATCATCATCGCCAGCTTCGCAATCGCCGGCATCACCTTCGCCTTCAACGAGACGGTGGTGGTCAATTCCGCGCGCGCGGTGAACGCCTGGAACGAGAATGACTACGAGCCGATGAAGCCCGAAACCGGGATCATCACCAACGTCTGGGTGCTCAACAATGGCGACCTGATCCGGGCCAGGCATGTCGGCGGCCGTGGGGCCGGTTTCCACGCCGAGGACGTGACGATCTACGAGCGCAGCAACGGCGCGCTCGAGCGCGTGATCGATGCCGAAAAGGCGGTACCCGACGGACTTCGCTGGCGGCTTGAGAAGCTGCGCATCTACGATCGCGAGATGAACGTCGTCAGCACCGCAAGCAGCGGCTTCGGCCTCGAGGGCGTGACGGTGCAGCAACTCACTTTGTCCCGCGTCGATCCTGAGACGACGAGCTTCTTCGACCTGCGCCGGAAAATCGGCGAGATGGAGCGCGCCGCGATCCCGACCGCGGAAGCGCAAGCCGGGCTGTGGCACAAGATTTCAGGACCCTTGTCGAGCGTGCTGATGCCGCTTCTCGCCGCGGTCGCCGCATTCGGACTGGCGCGCTCGGGACAGGTGCTGCTGCGGGCCGTGCTCGGCATGGCGCTGGGCTTCGCTTATTTCCTCGCCGACAATTTCAGCCTGGCGATGGGCAATGTCGGCGCCTACCCGCCGATGATCGCCGCCTGGGCGCCGTTCCTGTTGTTCCTGCTGATCGGCGAGACGGTGCTAATCCGCTCGGAGGAATAATCAGCGCAGGCGCTCGGCGTGCCAGCGCAAATGCTCGGCCATGAAGGTCGAGATAAAATAATAGCTGTGATCGTAACCCTCGCGGCGGTTGAGCGTCAGCGCGATGCCAGCGCGGTCGCAAGTAGCTTCGAGAAGCTCGGGGCGAAGCTCCTTGTCGAGGAACGGGTCGGCGGTGCCGACATCGACCAGCAGGTCGGGTAGCCGGGCGCCATCCTCGATCAGCGCCACCGCATCGTGCTTGCGCCAGGCAGACCGGTCCGTCCCCAGATAGCCGCCGAGCGCTTTCTCCCCCCACGGTCCCTGCGACGGAGCGACGATTGGCGCGAAAGCGGACACGCTGCGGTATCGCTGCGGGTGGTTGAGCGCGATCGTCAAAGCGCCGTGGCCGCCCATCGAATGACCACTGATCGCCTGGGCGCCCATGTCGACCGGGAACTCGGCCGCAACCAGGTCTGGCAGCTCCTCGGTCACATAGCTCCACATGCGATAATTGGCCGCCCATGGCTCCTCCGTCGCATCGACGTAAAAGCCCGCGCCCTGACCAAGGTCATAGCCTTCCGAATCGGCCACCCCGTCGCCGCGCGGGCTGGTGTCCGGGGCGACGAAGACCAGCCCGAGATCGGCGCAGGCGGCGCGATACTCGCCTTTCTCGGTCACGTTGGCGTGGGTGCAGGTCAGCCCGGAGAGATACCAGACGACTGGCAGCTTCGCGCCGGGCGGATGCCCGGGCACGAACAGCGAGAACGTCATGTCCGTCGAAGTGGCCTTGGAACTGTGCCGGTAGACGCCCTGCGTTCCGCCGTGGCTGCGGACCTCGCTGACCGTTTCCAGGCTCATTCCTTGGGCATTCGGTAAAAGCCGCACAGCTTGTTGCCGTCGGGGTCGCGAAGATATGCGAGATACATTTTACCAAAGCCGGCGTCGCGCATTCCGGGCGGATCCTCGATCGCCGTTCCGCCGTTGGCGAGACCCGCCAAATGCCACGCGTCGACCGCCTCCATGCTCGCCGCCTTGAAGCCGATCGTCGAGCCGTTGCCGTTGGTGCATAGTTGGCCGTCCATCGGCTCGCCGACGCCCAGCGCGCCCTCGCGCGTCATCCACCAGTCGGATTTTCCGAAATCCTGCCCCGGCGCAATCCCCAGCGCGCCCAGCGTCGAATCGTAGAATTTGCGCGAGCGCCGGCGGTCGCTGCAACCGAGCATGACATGGCTGAACATTATTATTCTCCCCTCAATAGACGACGACGGAGCGGATGCTCTCGCCCGAATGCATCAGATCGAAACCCTGGTTGATGTCCTCAATCCCCAGCACGTGAGTGATCATCGGGTCGATCTCGAGTTTGCCTTCCATGTACCAGTCGACGATCTCGGGCACGTCGGTGCGGCCCTTGGCGCCGCCGAACGCGGTACCGCGCCAGTTGCGGCCGGTGACCAGCTGGAACGGGCGGGTGGAAATCTCCTTGCCCGCCTCGGCGACGCCGATTACGATGCTCGTCCCCCACCCGCGATGGCAGCATTCGAGCGCGGTCCGCATCACTTCGGTGTTGCCGGTGCAATCGAAGCTGTAGTCGGCACCGCCGTCGGTCAGCTCCACCACTTCCCCGATGATCGCGGCGCGCTCCTTTCCGCCGGCGTCGATGAAATCGGTCATCCCGAACCTGCGCCCCCACTCCGCCTTGCCGGGGTTGATGTCGACCCCGACAATCCTGTCGGCGCCGACCAGCCTGGCACCCTGGATGACGTTGAGCCCGATTCCGCCCAAGCCGAACACGACGACGTTGGCGCCCGCCTCGACCTTGGCGGTCTTGAGCACCGCGCCGACCCCGGTGGTCACCCCGCAGCCGATGTAGCAGGCGCCCTTAAACGGCGCGTCCTCGCGGATTTTCGCAACCGCGATTTCGGGCAGCACCGTGAAGTTCGAAAAGGTCGAGCAGCCCATGTAGTGGTAGATCGTCTCGCCCTTGTAACTGAAGCGCGAAGTGCCGTCGGGCATAACGCCCTTGCCCTGGGTAGCGCGGATCGCGGTGCACAAATTGGTCTTGCCGCTGAGGCATGACTTACACCGGCCGCACTCGGGCGTGTACAAGGGGATGACATGGTCGCCCGGCCTCACCGAGGTGACGCCCTGCCCGACTTCGCGGACCACGCCGGCCCCTTCATGGCCGAGGATCGACGGGAAGATGCCTTCGCTGTCAAAGCCGTCGAGCGTGTAAGCGTCGGTGTGGCAGATGCCGGTCGCCATGATTTCGACCAGCACTTCGCCCGCCTTGGGGCCGTCCAGGTCAAGCTCGACGATCTCGAGCGGCCTCTTGGCGGCGAAAGCAATTGCGGCACGGGTCTTCATGGAATCGGGTCTCCGGCAAGTCCTGCGCGCGCCTTGCCACGCCATTCGGCCTCGGCCAATGCTGATCGCGACAAGGGGACGCGATGACCGAGAAATCGCTTCAAGGACGCCACGCGCTCATCACCGGCGGGGGCAGCGGGATCGGCGCCGCGGCGGCCGCCCAGCTGAGTGTCGCCGGCGCCAAGGTCTCGCTTCTCGGACGGCGGCTCGAGCCGCTGCAACAGACCGCCGATGCGACCGGCGGCACCGTTATCCAGTGCGACGTCGCCGACCGCTCGGCCGTCGAGCGCGCGTTCGCCGAGGCACGCGATGCCAACGGCCCGATCGAAATGCTGATCGTCAATGCCGGCATCGCCGACAGCTCGCCGTTCCACAAGATGACCCGCGACAGCTGGGACCAGATCATCGCCGTAAACCTCACCGCCGCCTTCGACTGCGTGCAAGCCGCGATCGGCGATTTGATGGCCAGCGACAACGGCCGGCTGGTGTTCATCGCCTCGGTCGCCTCGCTTCGCGGCGTGCCCTATGCCGCGCATTACGCCGCATCGAAGCACGGGCTACTCGGGCTGACCCGTTCGCTCGCGGCGGAATATGCGAGGAGCAAGCTGACGGTGAACGCGGTCTGCCCAGGCTATGTCGATACGCCGATGACCGACCAGTCGATCGCGCGGGTGTCTGAAATCACCGGGCGCAGCGAGGACCAATCGCGGAGCGCGATCGCGGGCATGAACGCCAGTGGCCGGCTGGTCGACCCGGACGCGATCGCGACGCTGATCCTGACCCTGTGTTTGCCGCAAAGCCGCGACATCAACGGCTCCGCGCTGACCATCGACGGGGGCACCAGCGCGTGATCCACGACGCGGCCAGCTTCAAGCCCGTGCACTTCGTGTGGGAGCTTGCCGGCAAGGTGGCGACGATCACGCTCAACCGCCCCGAGCGCAAGAACCCGCTGACCTTCGACAGCTATGCCGAGCTTCGCGACACCTTCCGGGCACTGACCGACACGCCGGAAGTGAAAGCCGTCGTCATCACCGGCGCCGGTGGCAATTTCTGCTCGGGCGGCGACGTGCACGAAATCATCAAACCGTTGACGCAGATGGATGCGCACGAGCTGCGCAACTTTACCCGGATGACCGGCGATCTGGTCCGCGCCATGCGCGCCTGCCCGCAGCCGATCATCGCCGCGGTTGACGGCGTTTGCGCGGGCGCCGGAGCGATCATGGCCATGGCCAGCGACCTTCGCCTAAGCACGCCAGCTTCGAAGACCGCCTTCCTGTTCAGCCGAGTCGGGCTGTCGGGCGCCGACATGGGCGCCTGCGCGATGCTGCCGCGGATCATCGGCCACGGCCGCGCCGCCGATCTGCTGTTCACCGGCCGGGCGATGAGTGCTGACGAAGGCCACGCCTGGGGCTTCTGGAATCGCCTTACCGAAGACGTCCTTGCCGACGCCCAGGCGCTTGCCGCGGAGCTCGCCGACGGGCCGAGCTTCGCCCATTCGGTGACCAAGCGGCAGCTCGATGCGGAGTGGCACGTGTCGATCGACACCGCCCTCGACCTGGAAGCCGAGGCGCAGGCGGTGTGCATGGAAACCAACGACTTCCGCCGCGCCTACGAGGCCTTTGCCGCGAAGCGTAGGCCGGAGTTCCAGGGTGACTGAGCACCTCGCCTGGCCATTCTTCGAGGAGCAGCACCGCCGACTGGCACGCGACATCGGCGGTTGGTGCATCGACAATCTCGGGGACCGCCACAGCGACGATCTCGACGCCGAATGCCGCACTCTCACCCGCGAACTGGGCGCGGCGGGATTCCTCAAGCTGTGCGTCGGCGACGCCGACCGCAGGCCCGACGTGCGCAGCCTGGCGATCGCCCGCGAGACCCTTGCCTTCCACTCGGGGCTCGCTGACTTCGCCTTTGCCATGCAGGGGCTCGGCTCGGGCGCGATCTCGCTGTTCGGAACGGTCGAGCAAAAGCGCGACTGGCTCCCCGGAGTCGCCAGCGGCGAAAAGATCGCGGCATTCGCGATGACCGAGCCGGATTGCGGGTCGGACGCCGCCAACATCAATACGTCAGCGATGCGCGACGGCAACGAATGGGTGCTGGTGGGCGAGAAGACCTACATCTCCAACGGCGGGATCGCGGAATTCTACGTGACCTTTGCACGCACCGGCGAAGGCGAAGGCTCGCGCGGGCTGTCGGCCTTCATCGTCCCCGCCGACGCGCCCGGCCTGAGCGTCGAGGAGCGGATTGAGGTGATCGCCCCGCACCCCCTGGCGCGACTCAAATACGACAACGCCAGAATCCCCGCCGACGCGATTATCGGCGAGCCCGGCGAGGGCTTCCGCATTGGCATGGAAACGCTCAACCTGTTCCGGGTGACCGTCGGCGCCGCGGCGCTCGGCTTTGCCCGCCGCGCGCTTGCCGAAGCGATTTCCTATGCCCGCGATCGCCGGCTGGGCAGCGGAAAGCTAGTCAACAATGCGGTGACCCAGGCAAGCCTTGCCGACATGGCCCTCGCGGTCGATGCGTCGGCGCTGCTCATTTACCGCGCCGCCTGGCAGCAAGACTTGGGCGGCACCGACAACCGCCGCGCCGCGGCGATGGCCAAGCTCCACGCCACCGAGGCCGCGCAACAGGTGGTCGACGCCGCGGTGCAGCTGCACGGCGGCGCCGGCGTAACCCGGGGCGTGAAGGTCGAAGAGCTGTACCGCGACGTCCGCGCCTTGCGGATTTACGAAGGCGCGAGCGAAGTGCAGCGGCAGATCATCGCCCGCGACTTGCTCAAGGAACGACGCCCATGAAGGTTCTGAACCCGCCCGGGTGGCCGCGGCCCAAGGGCTATTCAAACGGCGTCAGCGCATCCGGCCGAATGATCTTCACCGCCGGGGTGATCGGCTGGGACGAAAACGAGTTGATCGTCTCGCACCGCCTCGACCAGCAATTTGCCCAGGCGCTGAGGAACATCGTCGCAATTCTCGCGGAGGATGGAGCCGGCCCCGGGCAAATCGTTCGCCTCACCATCTATGTCACCGACCGCGAGCAGTATCTGGCGCAGCGCGACGAGCTCGCGCCGCTGTGGAAGGTGGTCATGGGCTCGCATTATCCAGCGGTCGCGCTGGTTGAGGTGAGCGGCCTGGTGAACAGCGCCGCGCTGGTCGAGATCGAGGCTACGGCGGTGGTGGAGGAGTGATGCGGAACTGCGTAATTTCGGCGAATGCCGGGATCCCGGGACCAGAAACCGTCGACGCCAATGCAGCGCGCAATCACGCTGGGACCCCGGCCTGCGCCGGGGTGACGAAATGACCTACGACCCCTTTGTCCGCGACAGGCTGCCTCCGGCGGAGCTGCTGCCCGAATTCCGTTTCGACCTGCCCGAGCTGCAATACCCCGAGCGGCTCAACGCCGCCGCCGAGCTGCTCAAGGGCGGAGAGCCGAGCGCGCTTGCTTGTCTCAACGACCACGGCCGCTGGGCCTACGTCGACCTCGACGACTTCAGCGGCCGCATCGCCCGGCTCCTGGTCGATGAGGAAGGACTGACCCCCGGCAATCGCGTGCTGCTGCGAGGCCCCAACAGCTACACCATGTTCGCCGCTTGGCTCGGCGTCCTTAAGGCCGGCGGTGTGGTGGTCGCGACCATGCCGCTGCTTCGCCCCGGCGAGATCGCGACGGTGATCGAGCGAGCCGCAATCTCCCACGCGATCGTCGACAGCCGCTTCATTGGCGACTTCCGCCAGGCCGTCGACCAGACGCATTTGGTCAAGCACATCGTCAAGTACGACGGCGATTACGGCAAAGGGGAGCTCGAAACCCGCTGCGCCTCGCTCGATCCCCTGCCGCCAGTCGACACCGGCGGCAACGACCCGGCGCTGATCGCCTTCACCAGCGGCACTACCGGCGTGCCCAAGGGCTGCGTCCAGTTCCACCGCGACGTGCTCGCGCCGTGCGACAGCTTCGCCAAGCATTTGATCGACCCGCAGCCGGGCGATATCTTCATGACCTCGGCCCCGCTCGCCTTCACCTTTGGGCTCGGCGCGGCCTTCTTGTTCCCGCTGCGCTTCGGCGCCGCCTGCGCCACCATTGAGCAGCCGAGCCCGCCTGCGATGCTCGAAGCGATTGCGCGACACGGCGTTACCCACCTCGCCACCGCGCCCACCGCCTACAAGGCGATGCTGTCGCAACCCGGCCTCGACGATGCGTTGAAGACGTTGCGCTACTGCCTGTCCGCCGGCGAGCATTTGCCCGAAGCGAGCTGGCAGGCGTGGAAGGAGCGCACCGGCATTGCGATCACCGATGGCATCGGCTCGACCGAGCTGATGCACATCTTCATCTCCGCGGCCGGCGACGACATCCGCCCCGGAGCGACCGGCAAGGCGGTGCCCGGCTACATCACAACTGTGCTCGACGACAACGGTGAACCAATGGACAAAGGCACCGGCCGCCTTGCGATCAAAGGCCCGACCGGCTGCCGCTACCTCGATGACCCGCGTCAAACCGATTATGTGCAGGACGGCTGGAACGTCACCGGCGACACCTACCGCCGCGACGGAGGCGGCTATTACTGGTACATCGCTCGAAGCGACGACATGATCGTCAGCTCCGGCTACAATATCGGCGCTCCGGAAGTGGAGAACGCGCTCCTGTCGCACCCCGCCGTCGCCGAATGCGCGGTGATCGGCGTGCCGTGCGAGGAGCGCGGCCAAAAGGTGAGGGCGTTTGTGGTGCTGGCAGCGGATGCGGCGGCGTCCGACGCTCTTGCCGACGAGCTTCAGGCGCACGCGAAAGCGCAAATCGCGCCCTATAAATATCCGCGCGAGATCGAGTTCGTCGAAAGCTTGCCCAAGACCGCGACTGGCAAGCTGAGGCGGATCGATCTGCGGGCAAAGTCGTCACCCCGGCCCTGAGCCGGGGTCTGCTGTCCCTCGCATCGCAAGACAAAGCGGATCCCGGATCAAGTCCGGGATGACACCTCAGGCGTCACTCAAACTCCACGATGACCTGATCAACGGCGACGCTTTCGCCCGCTTTCACCGGCGTCGCCTTGACCGTCGCCGAGCGGCCGGCGCGGAGGATATTCTCCATCTTCATCGCTTCCATCACCGCGACCGGCTGGCCGGCCTCGACCTTGTCGCCGACCGCGACGTCGAGCCGCGTCATCAGCCCCGGCATCGGCGCCAGCAGCAGCCGCGACAAATCGGGCGGCGCCTTCTCGATCATGTGCTTCGACAGGTCGGCGACGTGCGGCGGCAACACCTGAACCTTGTGCATGCTCCCGCGCGTCTGCAACTCCCAATCGCGGCCGACGCGGCGGACCTGGACAATGCGCTTGCGCCCGTCGACGTTCGACGACAGCAGCCGCTGCCCAGGCACCCATCGCCCGACGATGTCGATCAGATCGCCGCCATCAAGAACCGCGAGCGTACCGCCGTCGTAGGGCTTGATCCGCACGCGATGATCCGCGCCGCCGATCCTCACGACCCGTTCGGAGGGTAGCGCAATTGAGTCGCCCAGCTGGCCATCGACCTCGGCCGCGCGGGCGTCGGAGATCGCTCCGACCATCCCTGCAAGCACGGCCAGGTCCGACAGCAACTGAGCGTCCGCCGGCGCGCCTTCGAAGCCATGCGGATACTCCTCGGCAATAAAGCCGGTGGTGATGTCGCCGGAACGGAATCGCGGGTGCTGCATCAGCGCCGAGAGGAAATCGACATTGTCGTTGATGCCGTCGACGACGAACGCGTCGAGCGCCTCCACCTGCGCGTCGAGCGCCGCGTCACGCGTCGGCGCCCAAGTGATCAGCTTGGCGATCATCGGGTCGTAGAACATGCTGACTTCGCCGCCCTCGGCAACGCCGTCGTCTACGCGGACGCGGGCCTCTTGCCCCCCTCCCGCTTTGCGGGAGGGGGATGGAGGCGCGTACCGCACCAATCTTCCCGTACTGGGCAAAAACCCGCGGTACGGGTCCTCGGCATAAACCCGCGTCTCAACCGCCCAGCCGTCGAGCTTCACATCTTTTTGCGCGAACGAAAGCTTCTCGCCCGCCGCCACGCGGATCATCTGCTCGACCAGGTCGAGGCCGGTCACTTCCTCGGTCACCGGATGCTCGACCTGCAGCCGGGTGTTCATTTCGAGGAAGTAGAAGCTCTTGCCGGTAGTGTCGGCGCCGGAAACGATTAACTCGACCGTACCGGCGCTGTAATATCCCACCGCCCGCGCCAGCGCGACCGCCTGCTCGCCCATGCTCTTGCGCATCTTCGGCGTGACGAACGGCGACGGGGCTTCCTCGACCACTTTCTGGTGGCGGCGCTGGATCGAGCATTCGCGCTCACCCAGATAAAGGATGGTGCCGTGCTTATCCCCGATCAGCTGGATCTCGATGTGGCGCGGCTGGTCGATATACTTCTCGATGAACACGCGGTCGTCGCCGAAGCTGGCGAGACCCTCGCGCTTGGTCGCCTCGAAGCCGTCGCGCACGTCAGCCTCATTGTGCGCGAGCCGCATGCCCTTGCCGCCGCCGCCCGCCGACGCCTTCATCATCACCGGATAGCCGATGTCGCCCGCGATCTTCACCGCTTCGTCGGTGGTCGCGATGTCACCGAGAAAACCGGGGACGATGTTGACCCCCGCTTTTTGCGCCAATTTCTTGGACTCGATCTTGTCGCCCATTGCGGCGATCGCCTTTGGTGGCGGGCCGATGAAAACGATACCGGCCTTGTCCAACGCCTTGGCGAAGCTCTCGCGCTCCGACAGGAAACCGTAGCCCGGATGCACCGCCTCGGCGCCCGTCGCCTTGCACGCATCGATGATCAGCTCTGCATTGAGGTAGGACTCCGCGGCAGGTGGCGGCCCGAGGCGCACGCTCTCGTCGGCCATCCGCACATGCGGCGCGCGTGCGTCGGCGTCCGAATAGACCGCGACCGTCTTGATCCCCATGCGCCTTGCGGTGCGGATCACCCGGCACGCAATCTCGCTGCGATTGGCGATTAGGATTTTGCTGAACATTTAACCTCGAAACCGAATTCGGCGGGCGGAGCCTCGGCGGGCGGCAACAGAAACTGCAGCGCCTGCGGCGTCAACTGCTGGTAGATCGTCGCGTGCAGCAGGTCGGGCCGAGCGGCGACGCACCAGCCTTGTGCCTTGGCCCGAAGCCCTTCGATGACGCGGTTGGCGCCCGCCGGCTCATCCACCTGCTCCTTCGCCATCGCCACATAAATGCGCCGCCCCGTCTGCTTGTCGCCGACTCGCGACCCGGCAGTCCGCGAAAGCGCTTCCTTGTCCCACCACAAGCTTGGGTCGATCGCCGCATAGCCGTCGAACAATGCCGGCTCGGCGAGATAGGTTTCGACCACGAACAGGCCGGCGAGCGATTCGCCGAGGACAACGTCCTCGCCGCTGGTTCGGTAGGACCGTTCGACCAGCGGCTTCACCTCGTCGCGGATGAATTGGCGGAAGGCAGCGGACGCTCCTGCGGTTGGATATTTCGTGAGAAGTTCGGGATCGCGGGTCGGGCCGACCAGCTCGCGCCGCCGGTCCCTGGTCTCGATGCCGACGACAATCGCTTCGGCCGATCGCCCCCACAGCGCATTCAAATGCGCGACCCCAGCGACGTGCAGCAGGTCCTGCTCAATGCCGCCGTCGATCAAATAAAGGACAGGGTAGCGCTTGGTCGTTTCCTTTCGGTAGCTCGCCGGGAGAACGACGTTGATGGTCCGCGCCTCGCCGAGTGGTCTCGACTGCAGGACGTGCGCCGAGCCAATCTCGATCGGCAAAAGCGCAGCGGCCTCCTGCGCGTGAACGGCGTTCCCGGCGACAAGCGCAAACAACGCCAGCAAAATCCTCACTCCGCGGCCTCGTCCAGCGGGGGGCGGTTGTGGCCCAGCAGGCGCAGCACTTCGTCGGCGGCGTCGGCGAGGTTCGTGCCGGGGCCGAAGATCGCCTGGACGCCCGCGGCGCGCAGCATCGCATAATCCTGCGGCGGAATGACTCCGCCGGCGACGACCTTGATGTCGGCGCGGTCCATGTCCTTCAAGGCCTCGATCATCTCCGGGATCAGGGTGCGATGGCCGGCTGCGAGCGACGAGGCGCCGACCACGTCGACGTCATTCTCGACCGCCATCTGCGCGGTTTCGCGCGGAGTCTGGAAAAGTGACCCTGCGATCACTTCGAAGCCGAGGTCGGTGAAAGCCGACGATACGAGGTTGGCGCCGCGGTCGTGGCCGTCCTGACCCATCTTGGCGACGAGAATGCGTGGGCGTCGGCCGAGACGCCGGGCGACGGCTTGCGTGCCCTGCTCGGCGGCTTTCCAGCGGTCGTCGCCGCGGGCCTTGCCGTAGATGCCGCGCACCGGCTCGGGCGTGGTGCCGTAGCGGCCGAACGCGCGCTCCAGCGCGTCGGAGATTTCGCCGAGCGTGGCGCGAGCGCGGGCGGCGTCCACTGCCAATGCAAGCAGGTTTCGTTCGTCCTGAGCGGAGGACCGCAGATCCGTAGTCGAAGGGCGTTCTTCAGCACCGTCCTGCTTACGCCCTTCAACTTCGCTCAGGACGAACGGGTGTCGGGCGGCTTCCTCCAAAGCGTCCAGAGCAGCCCGCACTTTCTCTTCGTCCCGGGCGGCCTTGACCTGCTCCAACCGCTCGATCTGCCCCGCACGTACCCTGGCATTGTCGACCTCGAGGAAGTCATGCTCCTCCTCGCTTTCAAGCCGGTAGGCGTTGACCCCGACTATCACCGTCTCGTCGGTATCCACCTTCGCCTGGCGCGCCGCCGCTGCTTCCTCGATGCGCTGCTTGGGCAGGCCTTCGGCGACCGCTTTGGTCATTCCGCCGTGGGCCTCGACCTCCTGGATCAACGCCCAGGCATTCTCCTCGAGCTCGCGGGTCAGCGCCTCGACATACCAGCTTCCGCCGAGCGGGTCGGCGACCGCGGTCACCCCGCTTTCCTCGGCCAGAATCAGCTGGGTGTTGCGAGCGATCCGCGCCGAAAAATCGGTCGGCAGCGCGATCGCTTCGTCGAAGCTGTTGGTGTGCAGCGACTGGGTGCCGCCGAGCACCGCCGCCAGCGCCTCAACGGTGGTGCGGATGATGTTGTTGTACGGGTCCTGTTCGGTCAGGCTGACGCCGCTGGTCTGGCAGTGGGTGCGAAGCAATTTCGACTTTTCCGTCTTGGCGCCCAGGTCGGTCATGATCCGCGCCCACAAAGCGCGCGCCGCGCGCAGCTTGGCGACTTCCATGAACAGGTTCATGCCGATGCCGAAGAAGAAGCTCAGCCGCGGCGCGAAGGCGTCGATTTCCAAGCCCTTTGCGGCGGCCGCACGCACATAGTCCATGCCGTCGGCGAGCGTGAAAGCGAGCTCCTGCACCGCCGTCGCTCCGGCCTCGTGCATGTGATAGCCCGAGATCGAGATCGAGTTGAACTTCGGCATCTCGGCCGCGCAAAAAGCGATCACGTCGGCGACGATCCGCATCGAGGGTTCGGGCGGGTAGATGTAGGTGTTGCGGACCGCGAACTCTTTGAGGATGTCGTTCTGGATCGTTCCGGTCAGCTTGGCATGCGCGACGCCCTGTTCCTCGCCCGCAACGATGTAGAAGGCCATGACCGGCAGCACCGCACCGTTCATGGTCATGCTGACCGACATCTCATCGAGCGGAATGCCATGGAACAGCAGTTTCATGTCCTCGACGGTGTCGATTGCAACGCCCGCCATGCCGACGTCGCCGGCAACGCGCGGATTGTCGCTGTCGTAGCCGCGGTGCGTGGCGAGGTCGAAGGCGACGCTCAGCCCCTTCTGCCCTGCGGCGAGGTTGCGGTGGTAGAAAGCGTTGGAGTCCTCGGCGGTGGAAAAGCCCGCATATTGCCGGATGGTCCACGGCCGCCCCGCATACATCGTCGCATAGGGCCCGCGCGTGTAGGGCGGCAGGCCCGGGAAGCCGCTGTCGATGCCGGCTGTGTCGTCGGGGCCGTAGACGGTGTTGAGCTGGATTCCCTCCAGCGTCTCGCGCGACAGATCCCTGCCCGTCGCTTCCTTCGCGGCCAGCGCCTGCCAGTCGTCACGGGTCGGCTTGTCGCTCATGCCCGCTGCACTAGCCTTTTGCCCCGCGAAGCGTCCAGCTTGGCTCAGCCGGCCAGCCGAAGGCCGGCGATGGCGCCGACGATGACCAGGATCAGGAGGATTCGGATGAGCTCGTTCGGTTCGTTGAAGAAGATCATCCCGACCGCGACGGTCCCGACCGCGCCGATCCCGCCCCATACGGCATAAGCCGTCCCCATCGGGATGGTCCGAGACGCAAGCTCGAGCAGCACCATGCTGATCGCCACCGAGACGAGGAAGGCGATGGTCCACGGCACGTTCCTGAAGCCGTCGACGAAACGGAGCGAGGTGGTGAACCCGATTTCGAACAAGCCGCCGAGGATGAGATAGAGCCACGCCATCAGGTTGCCGCCTCCAATGTCGGGCTAACCTCGGCCGGCTTGCGCGCGGCGAGGATGCAGCCGGCGACGATCAACGCCGCTCCGGCCAGGGTGAATGGCGACAGCGGCTCGTTGAAGATGAGCCAGCCGAACAGCGCCGCCCACAGGAAAGCCGTATATTCGGTCGCGGCGAGGTAGCTCGCTTCGGCGCGGGCATAGGCCCAGGACAGAAGCAGCATCGACGTGACCGCGAGAAAACAGGCGAGCAGCAGCCACGGCCATTGCGCCAGCGGCGGGAAGGACGTGCCGATCAGCGGCAGGCCGAGCGCCAGGGTCGCGGTCACGATCACGCTCTGGAAGAAGGCGATCTCCAGCGGCTTGGCGACCAAAGCCTGCTGCCGCATGATGATGATGTTGAGCGCGTAGAGCACCGCCGACACCAGGATTGCCAGGCTTCCGATCAGTGCTTCGCGCCCGAGGTCGGCCTGAGCCTGGCCGACGAAGATCACCAGCACTCCGGCAAAGGCGACCAGCGATGCGCCGATCGTCTTCGCGCCGACGATCTCCTTGAGCAGCACCGAAGCAAGGTAGATCGCGATCAGCGGCGCGATAAAGGCAAGCGCGATCGCCTGGGCCAGCGGCACTCGGCCGATTCCCCAGAAGAACAGGAAGCCCATGAACGTCGACAGCACGCCGCGCGCGAGGTGGATCTTCATCGTCGAACGGTCCGGCCAGCCCGTTCGCCCAGGCAGATAGAGCGTGCCTGACAGGCCGATGCCGGCAAGGTTGCGCCAGAACATCGTCGCATAGGTGCCGATGCTGAGCACCAGCCCCTTCATCACCGCGTCCATCGCCGAGAACAAGGCGATCCCGACCACTCCCACGGTGAAGGCGATGACGGGGGAATGGCGGGCGGCGAACACGTTGTCGCGCCTAGCCTCTATTATTCGGCGGCGTCGAGTATTGGGGTTTCAAGGGCGGCTTCGATTTCCGCGGCCTTGGCTTCGACCAGGCGGACGATGTGGTCGACCATGTCGCCGTCCTTCACATGATGGTCGGTCACGCCTGACAGATAGACCATGTGCGTTCCGTTGCCGCCGCCGGTGATGCCGATGTCGGTCTCGCGCGCTTCGCCGGGGCCGTTGACGACGCAGCCGAGCACCGACAGCGACATCGGCGTCTTGATGTGTTGCAGCCGTTCTTCGAGCGTCTCGACGGTGCGGATCACGTCGAAGCCCTGGCGTGCGCAGCTTGGGCAGGAGACGACCCGCACCCCGCGGCTACGGATGCCGAGGCCTTTCAATATCTCGTAGCCGACCCGGACTTCTTCTTCCGGCTCGGCCGACAGCGACACGCGGATGGTGTCGCCGATCCCGGCCCACAGCAGCGAGCCGATGCCGATGGAAGATTTCACCGTCCCGCCGATCAGTCCGCCCGCTTCGGTAATCCCGAGATGGAGCGGGCAGTCGACCGCGTCGGCGAGCTGCTGGTAAGCGGCGACGGCAAGGAACACGTCCGACGCCTTCACCGCGACCTTGTAATCGCTGAACCCATGGTCCTCGAGGATTCGGATATGGTCGAGCGCGCTTTCGACCAGCGCCTCAGGGCACGGCTCGCCGTACTTTTCGAGCAAATCCTTTTCCAGACTGCCGGCGTTGACCCCGATACGGATCGCGCAGCTGTTGGCGCGGGCGGCGGCGATCACTTCGCGCACCCGCTCTTCCGAGCCGATATTGCCCGGGTTGATGCGCAGGCAGGCTGCGCCGGCGTCCGCGGCTTCCAGAGCGCGCTTGTAGTGGAAGTGGATGTCGGCGACGATCGGCACGCTCGCTTCCCGGACGATCTCCTTAAGCGCCGCGGTGCTGGCCTGGTCAGGGCAGGACACTCGGACGATGTCGGCGCCCGCCTCCTCGCAGCGGCGGATCTGCGCGATGGTCGCGGCTGCGTCCGACGTCAGCGTGTTGGTCATTGTCTGGACGCTGACCGGCGCGTCTCCGCCGACGGCCAGCGAGCCGACCATGATCTGGCGAGACGATCGCCGCTCGATGGTTCGCCAGGGCCGGATGGAAGACATGGCGCGCATATAGGGGCTCTCGCCCGATGCCGCAAAGCGAACGACGCAATGAGTCGCCGGGATTATTTAAAGATGCTAAGCAACAGGAGAGTCGCGGGGGCGGTTGATGAACTGGTGGACCCGACCTTCTGAGTGGAACCGCGCGGCGGCGACGCCGTCTGGAGCCGGGCTTTTGCCTCAGCCTCATCGCTATCTGGCATTCGTCAGTTACAGTCACAAGGACGAAGCCGTCGCTTCGTGGCTCCATTCGGCACTCGAACATTTCCGGATCCCGTCGAGCCTTGCCGGCAGGCTGACCGACAATGGCGTGGTGCCCAACCGGCTGACGCCCATCTTCCGCGACCGGCACGAGCTTGCGGCCGCACAGGATTTGGGGGCGGAGATCCGTCAGGCGCTGGCTGCCTCGCGCTTCCTGATCGTGCTCTGCTCGCCCGCGGCCGCGGCATCGAAATGGACGAATGCCGAAATTGACGCTTTCAAGCGAGTGCGCCCCGACGGTTGCATTATCGCCGCTGTCGTCGCCGGCGAGCCGTTCGCCAGCGAGCTGCCGGGCCGCGAGGCGGCGGAGTGCTTCCCGCCCGCCTTGCGCCACCGCTACGACAAGCGCGGTCGGGCAACCGCCCGGCGCGCCGAGCCGCTGGCCGCGGACCTTCGCGACCATCGCGACGGGAAGCGTCTCGGCCTGCTGAAAATCGTCGCCAACATGCTCGGGGTGGGCCTCGACGATTTGGTCCAGCGCGACCATGTCCGGCGGCAACGGCGCCTTGCGGTCATCGCCGCCGTCTCGCTCGCCGGAATGCTCGGCGCCAGCAGCCTCGCCGTCGTCGCGGTCAACGCTCGCGATAATGCCACAGAGCAAAGGCGCGAGGCCGAGGGACTGGTCGGTTTCATGCTTGGCGATTTGAAGGACAAGCTCGAGCCGCTGGGTCGGCTGGACGTCCTCGACTCGGTCGGCAGCCGCGCTCTCGCTTACTACCAGAAGCAGGACAAGGCCGGGCTTTCGGACGAAGCGCTGGCGCAGCGGTCGCGGGCGCTGACGCTGATGGGCGAGGTCGCCAACGCTCGCGGTGACCTGGACGGGGCGCTCAAGCGATATCGGGAAGCGCTTGCCAGCACGGCGGAAACCATCCGCCGCCATCCCGACGACCCGCAGCGCTTGTTCGATCACGCGCAAAATGTGTATTGGGTCGGGTACATCGCTTACCAGCGCGGCGAGGTCGGTGAAGCGTCGAACAGGTTCAACGAGTACCGGCGCCTGGCCGGGCGGATGGTCGAGTTCGACCCCGGCAACAAGGATTTCCGGCTCGAGGAAATCTACGCGAGCTCCAACCTTGGCACCTTGCTGTTCGACCAGCGGCGCTACGACCAGGCAGCGCGCGCCTACGAAGCCTCACTTCGGCCGGCTGAGAGCCTGGCGGCAGCGGAGCCGAGCAACCTCGATTACCAGAAACAGGTCAGCGAGAATCTTGCCTGGCTCGCCGATACGCATGAATCCGCAGGCGAGCTTGACCGAGCGCTGGCCGAGCGAGAGCGGCAGCTTCGGATCCTCGGCTCCGTCGGGCGGCTCGACCCTGTCGACCAGCGCGCCGCGATGACCGCCCATTATGCGATGGGCCGGCTGCTTGCCTCGCGCGGCGACACGCAAGCCGGGCTCAAGGAGCTGCAGGCCGGAGCTGCAATCGCCGAGGCGCTGTACAGGATCGAGCCCGACAACACCGAATGGCTGCAGGCCAATGTCGCCGGACGCTTCGACCTCGCGGAGCTCCAGCTGGCAACCGGCGAGCTCGACGATTCGGCGCGCACCACCCGCGGCGCGTGCGACATCGTCAGCCGGCTGCTTCAGCGCGACCAAAGCGTCGCCAACTGGCGAGCCAAGTTCCAGGCCACGTGCCTAAACCTGCGCGCTCAGCTCGCCGGCAAGTTCGGCCATTCGACCGAAGCGCTGGCGCTTGCCCACCGGTCGCTTGCTGCGGCTAGGACCAGCCCGAAAAGCGCCGAGCGGGCGATGCTGAGCTTCGCCGCGCTTGCCACTGGCGGTCAGGTGCTCGCCGAGGCGGGGATGCGCGGCGAGGCCGTGCGCTGGTGGCGAGCGGCCGTTTCGGCGATCCCGCCATCGGTCCAGGTCAAGCCGTCGGAAAAGGCGGACCTCGCCGCGGTCCAGCTAAAGCTCGGCAATGCGGCGGCCGCGCGACGGCTCGTCGCCGAGCTCGACTCGATCGGTTACCGCTACCCGGGCTTTTTGCCCGTCGAAACTCGTGCCACCTGATTAAAAGGGAGAAGGACCTGATGGAGATACAGCCGCAAAGCCAGTGCAGCGAGGGTGGGAAAGGGACTCGCCAGATCGTTCTGCATGCAAGGCCTTACAGGGTGAATGACGACGTCGAGTGGGCGCTCGATTTCGAGCGCGACCCCCCACGCAACTCAAAGGCTGAAGTTGTCCTCAAGCCGAAGTCCGGCGCTGCCCGGATCATCTTCCACCTAGTCCAGGCGCCCGGCATCAGATTCGACACGCGAAGCCCGATCTGGGTGATCAAGGACGGTCCTTGCCCGCCCCCCAAGGATTCAACGCACTCGGAGATCCGGGTCGTCGAATGCCACGACAAGATGCTTATCATCCACGACAGCAATGACGGCAAAGCCTGTGATCTTGTGTACCAGCTGAATTTTATCGGCGCGAAAGGGCTCGACCCGATGATCCGTAACGGCGGCTCGGTCTGAGCGAGCAGAGCGCCGGAGGCCCGCCCCGGCTTCCCTTCGTCTTCAGCGTCGGGGTGACCGGCCATCGAAGCGAGGTATTCACCAAGGCCGAAGCGTCGAGGGTGGCTGAGCGGGTTCGCGAAGCGCTCGCGATGCTCCGGGGCCAGGTGCTGGCGCTCGCCACGCTCGAGAAAAGCCGTTTTTCCAGCGATGATCCGCGGCTCCTGTTCGTCTCGCCGCTGGCCGATGGGGCCGACCAGGCGGCCGCCGACGTCGCGCTTGGCCTCAGCTTCGAGCTTCAAGCAGTACTTCCGTTCGGTCGGGAAACCTACCGGGCGAGCCTGGACGGCCCCGGTTCGGCAAGGCGCTTCGACAAGCTGCTGGCCGCGGCCTCCTGCGTTCTCGAGCTGCCCGGCAAGGCCGATCACACGCTGGATGCGTTCGTCATGGCCGGGCGGGCGACCGTCGCTCACTGCGACATGCTCCTGGCGGTGTGGGACGGGCTTCCGCCACGCGGACGCGGCGGCACCGGCGAAATCGTCCAGCTGGCACTCACGCGCGGGACGCCGGTGCTGCACGTGCCGATGAGCCCGGATGCCGACGTGCGGCTATTATGGAGCGCGTTCGACCCGGCGGTCCTGACCACCGCCGACGATCCGACGACGGAACGGCCCGTCGATGCAGCCAATCTCAAGACCGTTCTGACAGCGCTGCTGCTGCCTCCGCCCGATCCGCAGGAAATGGAATTCCTGCGGCTTTTCGCCAGGGAGCGGATCCGGCGATTTCGCGCGCGCATCGAATATCCTTTGCTGCTTGCCACGGCCGGAGTCGGCAGCTTCGGTGCCCGTCACGTCGCCGAGCAGCATGCCGCGCGGCAAATCCGCGACGAGTGGCAGAGCTTTCGCCAGGGCTGCGCCACCGCCTGCGAGGTCGATGCACCCATCGAAACGCTTGAACAGGCTTACAGCTGGGCCGACCGCCTCGCGACGCATTTCGCCCAGACCTACCGGAGCGGCCACATCTTTAGCTTCATTTTCGGGGCCGTCGCCGTCTGCCTTGGCCTGGGCGCATTCATGGCGCCGGACTACAGGCTCGAACTCGCCGCCGTTGAAATCGTGATCACGGTGGCGATCGTGCTCAACGCTCACATCGGCACCCGCGACCAGTGGCACAGGCGCTGGCTCGACTATCGGCAGCTGGCGGAGCGGCTGCGGCCGATGCGAAGCCTCAAGCTCCTCGGAATCGCCGCGCCCGACCCGCCTGGAACGCAGACGAACCCAGTGCCGCGGCGGTGGATCGACTGGTACGCCGGCGGGATATGGCGGGCGATGGCCTGCCCGGCGGGTTCGATCAATCGCGCGAAGGCGCCGCGGCTTGCTTCGGCGATCGCCGATCATGAGATCGCTCCCCAGGTCGCCTACCACCGGCGCAACGCACGCCAGGTGGACTTGCTCGACCGGCGGCTAGGAATGATCGCGACGATGCTGTTCCTGGCCACGGTCGTCGTCTCGGTCGCGACGCTGGCGGGCCTCGCGTTCGGCTCGTCATGGGTCGAGAGTTACGGCGAGTGGTTCACCTTGGTTTCGGCCGGCTTCCCGGCGCTCGGCACGGCGGTGTTCGGCATTCGTTTCCAGGCCGACTTCGGCGGCGACGCCGTGCGATCGCTGGAGACGGCGAATACGCTTAGGCAGCTCGAGCAAGAGTTGCGCGGGGACATCACTTTGTCGCGGGCGGCCGACCTTACCGAGCAGGCCGCCCGGGTGATGCACGGCGACCTCGACGAGTGGCGGCTGGTCAACCAGCAGCGCGACCTCTCGATCGGCTGACCTTGCGCCTGGACAGGTGCGTTGTTATCTGGCCCCCGCAATCGGCAGCGGCACACCAAGCCCGGCCGTGACTTCGCCTGACAGGCATGGACGTATAGCTCAGTTGGTAGAGCAGCTGACTCTTAATCAGCGGGTCCTAGGTTCGAGCCCTAGTGCGTCCACCACCTTTCCCATTGAAATTATTGAAAGAATCGTCTGGATCGTCCGCGCCGCACGGGTAACGCTTCCGCTAAGGTAACGATCTAGGTATCGTCACCCGGCGGCAGCGGCTTCGGTTTGAATGCTACCGCGACGCTTGACCGTCAGGGGGGCAACACCACCCTCGCGTTCAAAAGCACCGTCGGGCTAATGTCCGGATTCTACCCAAAGCAGACACGCGCCTGCGGAGGCGTCACGGAGCTATGTAAAACTTCGGGAACCTGCGGCTGACCCACACGTCTACCTTCAGGACCTAGGAGTGCCGCCTACTATGTCTCATTGGATCCGACGCAGTGGGGCGTTTCTGATTCTTGCCGTGTGCGGGTGTTCAGTAGCTCCGCCCGAGGTTCAATCTCAGACCGCCGGCCCTACCTACTCGACTGCTAAAGGTCCGCAGGTATTCGCCAAGTGCTTAGAGGGCGCGTTCGGTCCGGTGGAAGCGGTAAGGTTCGGAGTGCGGGCTGCGATTAAGTCGAAGAGCGGACTAGAGATTGATGTGTTCGACGGTGGCGCAGTGCGAGTTCGGCGACCCATTCCTCTAGACGACGATACCCGTCGTCGCCTGGAAGCTTGCCTCTAAACTCTCCGCGAACTGAAGCCACAGTGTCCGCTTTCCACCCATTGCGGACATTAGAAGGCTGGCAGCACCCTCAGATGGGCCGCCTTGTTATCTGAGCAGACGCACCCGTGCCCCTACCATGAGCGCCGCGAAGCGCGTCTCCAGGCTCCCGGCCGCACTGACACTCAGGCTCGAACCAGCCCTTGTGAGGCCCGACCACCTTGCCACAGGCAGGACAGTCTTTGAGGTCCGGCGGGGTCGGCGGCTTGGGCATCCGCCCGCAATAGCTGCGGCGGAACGATTCGTGAACATGGTCGCGAGCCCGAATGTCCGCTTTCGACCCATTGCGGACATGATCAAAGGCGCGGCGCTGATGATCGCCGCCTTGCCCAAGGCCAAGGCGATGCTCGGTGATCGGGGCTACGACGCCGACTGGTTCCGCGATGCACTGACCGAGCGCAGCATCGCGCAGTGCATCCCGTCAAAAGCAAACCGCAAGGTGCCGATCCCTCACGATCGCACCCTTTATCGCCAGCGGCACAAGATCGAGAACATGTTCGGTAGGCTCAAGGACTGGCGCCGCATCCACACCCGCTACGACCGCTGCGCCCACACCTTCATGTCCGCCATCTGCATCGCCGCCACCGTCATCTTCTGGCTGTGATCAATGAGTCCTGAGCCTAGCATTCGTCCGCTTATTCGGAAGTTGACGACCGCGCATGCGCTGGACCTAATGTCCGCTTTGGGGTGGAAAGCGGACGTTAGGTCGTCGGCTGTCTCCGAGCTGCCTAACTGGCTGCAAGCGCTTGTGAATCTGGTAGCCGCTGCTAACATCGGTTAGCAATTCGGGGGCGAGGCAACATGAGTTTACTCAAGAAGGTGCGAACGCTTGTCGTCGGGCGAGCGCCCCATCCAATCTGCGATAATTGTCTAGCTGATCACCTCGCAGTGAGTCGGAAAGACGTGTGCGTCGCCGGGCGACGCCTCCGGAGAGATGGTGCGTTCCGCCGTTCCACTGGCCGGTGCTGTGGTTGCTGCACCAACCGCAGAGTGACGGCTCTGGCTGCGGGATAATACGCGCTATGTAGTTGGCGCCAGCATCTCTCCCGGCCGGCGCACTGGAGCCTCGCTGGCAGACAAGCTGGCGTTGAGCGCCTT
>JBBJOG010000010.1:0-92567 GCA_037721775.1 Sphingomicrobium sp.
ATCACCAACAGCAGATAGATCACGACCTTGCGAAGTGGATTACGCATTTGTCTTTCCCCCCGCGCTGATCATGGAATTGGGCAATGAGCAGCGGCAACCCTTATTGAAGGATGGTGCATCGGTGATGGACTGGCGCTGGTCGATCTCACGCTGGGGGTCGCCATCAATCGGGCAGGCAACGGCCGCTCTCCTGCTCGGCCTGGGTCGCGCCGCGCACATCGCAGAAGATCGCTTCGCGCAGCTCGTCGATGTTCGGAACGTGGGCGCGGCCGTCATGGCCGAAGAACCAATATTCGAGGACCGTCCGGCCGCCGCTCTTATAGATCGACGCGACATTGGCATCGGGCGCATTGAGCAGGACCAGGCGGCTGGGCAGCTTTCGAGTCTTTAGGAGGCCGTCCGCGCAGGCCTTGGCATAGGCCTTGGCGAAGTTCGCCGAGGTCGCGCGGAAGGCTTTCGATTTCAGTGCGAAGGCGGTTGTGAAGGCCTTCGATCCACCGCTCACCGCTAACTGGACGGGAGCACAACGCGCCGCTGCCTGCGTCGGCGCGGCCGCGAACAGTAAGCCCGATGCGAAGGCGGCTGTAAGGACGAATCTGGTCACCGCATCACATCCGGAACACGCCGAACTGCGGGCGTCCCGGAATGGGCGCATTGAGGCACGCCGCGAACGCCAACCCCAGCACATCCCGCGTCTGCAGGGTCAATGATGCCATCGTCCCACAGGCGGGCCGTAGCGTTGCCGCGCCAGATAGGTGGTCGACCATATCCTCGGTGCTGGCGTAACCCCTCTGCTCTTTGCAGCCAGCTACTGCCAGAAAGAAACCGAATAGGACGTACTTCATAGCGGTAGCCCCTGCCAGACAACGCGACCTATAACCGCGGACGGTCGCTTCGACTGTGAGGCAGCAGCGGTCGACAGGCAAGTCTTAGCCCCTAAAAGACCGTCTACAGCCTGCTTGCCAACGGCTTCCGCCCTAATGTCCGCTTTCGACCCAATCCGGACATTCGATCGCCGTCCGCTTTGCGCCCATCTTGGTCGTTAGTCAGGTCGCCCACGATGCCCGAAAGCGGCTGTTCGCTTATGAAGACGATCTGCTTCGACCAGGCATGCGGGGCGAGCTCAGGCTACCGCTCGGGGCTGCCTGAACCCCTTGCAAATCTGGCGATCTCGCGCATCAGTTCCGGGCTGAATGAATCAACGTCGGTCAGTTCGGCTTTGCACGGCTGACTTGCCATCAGTCCAAGATGCTGAGCCCCAATCAACACCTTGCTGCGGATGGCAGTCTTCGATAGGCGGTTTATAGCAACCGTCGTCGGCGTTGCGTCGTCGTATTGCCCGAAAAGGAAAGACGTTCGCCCTCGATAGCCGCGCCATGTTGGCAACGGGTCTAACCTTGGATCGAGCACAACATACCAAGCTCCGGCCGCACGGTCGACGGAGCGTGAATCGGGAAACAACCACTCGGAAAGTGCAGGGCGCGCTCGGGCCTTGGCAGAAAGTTCGTCGAGCGTGCGTGCTGCGCCGGGATCGGCCAGGAAGCCGAAGAACGCGCGTTGCTGGTCGAGCGCGAGCGCGATGTCGCCTTCCGCGAGCCTTGCACACCGCATCCGCACTTCGGTGTTGTAGAGGTTCTGCTCGGCGACAGTGAGTGCCGCGCCAGCTGCACCCAGCAGCAGAACGTCGGCGGGCCTCGCGCCGTTCTGGATCGCACGTGCCGCGACCCAGCCTGCCTGACTGGATCCTGCAAGGCCGACAGCATTAGGATCTACGTCCGGCCTGCGTGAGACCGCCGCCATCGCAGCAGTCACATCGCTTGCCAGAATGTCGAAGTCGGCACGGTCGCCATCTCCGGCAGACTCGCCGCTGCCACGCTTGTCGTAGGTAAGCACGACGCGCCCATTGGTAGCCAGCTCATCGGCAATCACGGCGATGATTGAAGCATAACCGTTACGGTCTTGAGGGCCGGAGCCATGGATCAAGACCGATGCCGGGAAGCGCCTACTCGCTTGGGACGCACGCATAGGTACGTAAACACTGCCCCGCAATTCAGTGCCGTCAGCGGCCATGAACGCAACGTCTTTAACGCGGTAGGCGTCACGTCTCGCTGCCACCTGACGCTCACTCCCGGCGTAAACCTCGACAGTGGCGCTGCTCCCCCTCGTTGGGTCGGCAAAGACGTATCTGACGTCGGGCTTGTCGGAGCGCACCCGGTCACCTGCCGTCCATTCGCGACCGGAAACGCGGTTCAGGCCTCGCCACGTGTGCGAACACGTGTTTCGAACGAACAGCCGGACGACCGAACGCGTGACGACGAGGTCGCAACCGTCTTGTAGGCGGTATCGACCGGTCAATTTGCCATAGAAGTTTCGATCAAGCGTTTCGTCGTCGGCCGCGAGCAACACTGGTCCATTGGCACCTTCGAAATCCCATACGCTCGCAGTTGTGCTTAAATCAGTCGAAAACTTGCCATCGCTCCCAATTGTGACCGCGAACCGCCCATAGGACGCGGTCAAGCGACCAATGCGAAGCCGGTAAACCCCGTCTGAGCTGCGAGGCGTGCGCGATGTTATCCTGAAATTCAGATCGATTGCCTGCTTAGGATCAACTTGCGCGAAGAAAGCGCGGAACGAAGATTCTATTGCAGACGTGCCGGTATAGCGTTCTTCCGGTGTGGCCTCGTAACGATAGATCGCCGAACCAGTGGGGGTGTAGACCCGTGCTGCCGCAGCCGCATCCCGCGCGGCATAGGCCGCTCTCAAGTCTGCGAAGGGGTTCGCACGTGCCTCGGTTGCCACGCCGATTGCAATGAGCAACCACAAAGAAGTGAGCCGCATAGCCATCAATAACACGTACCACGCTAGGGCAATACCGCTTTTGACTGCACGTTCATTGATCGTCCCTTCCGACATATATTCGCATGCCACCGCTTGGCCAATGCCCCGCGATCGGCAACTAATTCAACTTCAGCGCCCAACCTGCCAGTCCGCAATCGGCCAGATGCAGTCCAATCGAGGACAAATCCGAACGTCCGCTTTCCACCCAAAGCAGACATTAGACCGGCGGCAGTTTTAGTGTGCCTATTGCCAGCGTTCCAGAGCAGCTTGAGGCGCCGTGACGGAGGGTAGGCCGAGAAATTGCTCGTGTCCCGAGATACCGCGGACCAAATCCTCGTATCGCTCCGCCATTTCAACGTGGGCCTTTCGCGCTCGCGTATCGCGCGCCTGCAATGCGGCCGTTCTCTCTTCGGAGGCTCGCCGCTGGAAGTACTGAGTATCACTCTCCATACGCCACCCCCTTACACCCAGTCTCCGACCGTAAGTTACTCAGATAGTGGGCAGCTTAAGATATTTGCGATGAATCGCTCGGAGGCCGTTCTGTTTGCCCAAGGTTAGAAAGATGATGTCCTCAGCAGTCTCATCAGATGCTCGCTGCAAAATTCCTTGTTCATGCACATGTCCACTCTCCACCAATCGGCGTAATGCGGATGTGATGCTGATTAGGCGCGCCAGCTTCATCAGCAGCGCATGTCCTATCAATTCAGGCCGATACCGAGGCGACCATCCGTGCGACGTACGAACAGGCACAGGGGGCGGGAGAGCGGCCTCAAACGTTCGGAAAGCCTCTGAGGCAGCCGCAAACGCGTCATCGTATTTTTCCAAGCATTCGTGCTTGCTGACCATTCGCCAAGTTTGGTTGACCCCACATTCACGGTCAACGATGTATGTTTTCCGCTCATGGGCTAGACGGGCGGCAGCACCGCAACCCGCGCCTGCTTCATCCCGCACCGCCTGCACCTGAGCCGCCGCGACAATCCCTTAAATGGCGCTGACCCGCAGGCCTTCACCACTTCCGCGCAGTCCAACGTCCGGCTCGCACCACAGTGGCAACAGTCCACCTTCAATGCAGCCCCGAACCTAACGAGGTCGGCAGCGGTCCGGATGTGCTTTGTGGACATGCCCGCCGCATAAGCTGGTAAGAACATTTAGTGAACATATATTCTATTGATAGAGCGGGCGAGATGGTGAACACTGCTGCGCCGGAAGCCATTGAGTTTCCTTCTCGGTCGTACAGAGACTCCGGAACAGGCGGCCCGAGTTACCCGCACGTAGGGCGGAAAAACCGCACGCATCGTACCTCTGGGGGCCACAATGGGGGCCACTGAAGAAAGTATTCGTTCTTTATCAAACAATCACAGTCGTTTGAGCGTGCTATTCGAGTGCTCTCCTGGCACCATTTCCCGATTGGCGAAATTACCGTTGCGGCGCCGGGACCGGTGCGCCTTGCGCTGCCGCCGGCTGGCGATTCGGGGCTATGCGCCAGATGGTGTTCGACAAATCGTCGGCGACGATCAGGGCGCCGCGCGGGTCGAGGGTAACTCCGACCGGGCGGCCGCGGGTCTTGCCGTCGCTGCCCATGAAGCCGGTGACGAAATCGATCGGCTGGCCGCTGGGGCGGCCGCCGCTGAACGGCACGAACACCACCTTGTAGCCGACCGGTTCGCTGCGGTTCCAGCTGCCATGCTCGCCGACGAACACGCCGTCGGCGAAGCGCGCGCCCATCGCGCCTGAGGAAAATGCTAGGCCGAGCGCGGCGACATGCGATCCCAGGGCATAATCGGGCCGGATCGCGGCTTCGACTTTTTCCGGGTCCTGCGGCCGGACGCGCGGGTCGACGTTCGATCCCCAATAGCTGTACGGCCAGCCGTAGAAGCCGCCCTCGCGGACCGAGGTCAAATAGTCGGGGACGAGGTTCGGGCCGAGTTCGTCGCGCTCGTTGACCACCGCCCACAGCTGCCCCAGCCCCGGCTGGATGGCGAGCGCGGTCGGGTTGCGCAGCCCGGTCGCGAACGGCTTGTGCGCGCCGGTCTCGGCATCAACCTGCCATACCATCGCCCGGTCGACTTCGGCCGCTATGCCGCGCTCGGTGATGTTGCTGTTGGAGCCGATGCCGACATAGAGAAATCGTCCGTCGGAGCTGGCGGCAAGCGCCTTGGTCCAGTGGTGGTTGATTGCGGACGGCAGGTCGGTGACCTTGACCGGCGGGCCGCTGGCGCGGATCTGACCGGGCGTGTAGTCGAACCGCACCAGCGAATCCTGGTTGGCTACGTACAGCCGGTTGCCGACCAGCGCGAGACCATAAGGCGCGTTGAGGTTTTCGGCGAACACCGCCCGTCCTTCGTAGGCGCCGTCGCCGTCGGCGTCGCGCAGCAGCGTCAGCCGGTCGCCGCTTTTGACCTTGCTCGCTCCCTGCTCCATCAGATGCCCGGCGACGAAGTCCTTGGGCCTCAGAGGGGCTGCATCCTGTCCTCCCTTGCCCTCGGCGACCAAAATGTCGCCGTTGGGCAGGACCAGCGTCTGGCGCGCGCTCTTGAGGTCGGTGGCGATCGGGGTGATCGTATAGCCTTGCGGAACGGTCGGCCGCAGGTCGCCCCATTCCGCCGGACTCGCGATTTCCATGTTGGGAAGCAGCCCGCGCTGCCGGTCCGGAAGCTCTGGGTCGGGACCATATTGCTGCGGGTCCGGATCGCTTCCGCAGGCGGCCAGAAGGGCCGATAAGGCGGCGACGGCGAGCAGGCTTGAGCACTTTATTTCGTCTCTCCTACGCGTAAGGTGGAAAAGCCGATCCAGGTTGCCACGATTGCCAGCGCGGCGACGATCGCCGAAAGCACGAGGCCCATCGGCATCGCCGCCCAAACGTCCTTCGCGTGGACCAGGGCGTTGACGAAGCCGAGCACGAAGGTCGCCAACAAGAGGGGAAAATAGATCAGCAGCCCCCCGCTGCGATTGTCGGCTCGGAGCAACTCGATCAGCGCCCATACCAAGGCGAAGCCGGTGAATACCAGGCCACCGACGATCAGCCAGGACGCGAAGTTGGTCCACTGCACCTCGTAACTCGACGAATAAGCGAGGTCGCTGAGCAAGGCGCCGAGGAACAGGGGAACGGCGGCGGCGAGCAGGAATGCATGTACCGGATGAATCGCTCTTCGAGAAGTACGGTCGACAGTTTCAGCCACGACGCAAATCCCCCTGCCTGCGGAAGCGAACCGGTCGCTCCGGTTCAACTGGACACTTTGGCAAATGCAAGTGGGCTGCGGATGTTCCGGGCAGCCCGATTCCTTGCGGATTTGTCCTGAAGGTCTCTTCCTCGATTGCCGCTGCGGGCATCGGACGGCGAGCCCCTTGCGGTGTCCTTGCGCGGGGCCCCCCTGCTATCCGGCCGTCCGCCGCCGCCGTCGCCGACGCCGGCTTTCATCGAACTGTGGCCGCCGGCCATGATCAACACATATTGGTGCCCGTCTTCCCAATAGGTGATCGGCTGTGCCTGCCCCCCTGCGGGCTGTCTTCGGAACCGTGACGCCAGCGAACGGTTCCGCCCGTTACGAGCGTGGGATGATGCGCGTGCAACCAACATGGACTCCCTATTGCGGTGCCGCGCCGGCGCCCGCCGAATGGATCATGCGGTGGAATTTTGACGCCGCGCTGATCGTCGCGCTCGCCGCCGCCGCGCTGGGCTGGTACTTCGCTGCTGGCTGCAGCGAACCGCCCCGGCGCAAATGGTTCGCCGCCGCCTTCGCGCTTGTGCTGGTGCTGTTTATCTCTCCTTTCTGCGCGCTCGCCTCGGCCCTGTTTTCGGTGCGAGTCATCCACCACGTCCTGTTGACGGCGGTGGTCGCGCCGTTGCTCGTGCAATCCTTTCCGCGCAGCCTGACGCGCTGCCCCGGCCCACTTGCCTTGTGGACGGCAGTTCAGGCGCTTCTGTTCTGGGCCTGGCATTCGCCCGCGCTTTACGCTTCGGCGCTGTCGAGCGACGGGGTCTACTGGCTGATGCAGCTCAGCCTGCTCGGCTCGGCCGCTGGGTTCTGGGCGGCCTTGCGCCGGTCGGCGGCGCCGGCGGCGGTCGCGGCCCTGCTGGCGACAATGGTGCAAATGGGGCTGCTCGGCGCGCTCATCACTTTCAGCGGCAGCGCGCTTTACGCGCCGCACTGGGCAAGCACCGCCGCATGGGGCTTGTCCGCACTGGAGGACCAGCAACTCGCCGGGCTGATCATGTGGGCGCCGTCGGCCGCGCTCTACCTCGCGGCGGCGCTTGTCATCGCTTACCGCTGGCTGGGCCGGGACGCAGCCGTCGCGGCGCGATGATCGAGGAGCTCAGAGCCTGGGCGCGCCGTCATACGGAGGAGGACCGCTATTCGCCGGTCGGGATTCTGTTCCACTGGGTGATGGCGGCGCTGGTCATCTTCCAGCTCGGCTGGGGCTATTACACAGACGTGCTGATGCCCGGCGGCGACAAGGTCTTCGCTTACCACGTGCACAGCGCCGTGGGCCTGCCGATCCTGCTGCTGGCAGTGCTGCGCGGCCTCTGGCGGATCATCATCCCCGGTCCCGACAACGACGCCGACAATCTCGGGTGGCAGACGTTTGTCGCCCATGTGACGCATTATCTGTTTTATCTGTGCTTTCTCGGCCTGCCGCTCAGCGGGTGGATCATGTGGTCGTCGGTCGCGGCGCCCGGCCCGCTCTATCTGGCCGGCGTCTTGCCCTGGCCGCAAGTGCCGCTGAGCTCGCTCGACACGATGACCCGATTTGGCATCCTCGCGGTCGCCGAGGATGTCCACCATTGGCTCGTCATTCTGCTGCTCGTGCTGATTCCGGCACATGTAGGGGCGGCCCTGAAGCATCATTTCTGGGATCGCCACGATGTTCTTCGCGGAATGCTTCCGGAGATTGCTGACTGGGAGGATCCCCGGGGAGGCGAGCAGCATAAGCCGCGACAGCCGCGCTTTCCGAAGGAGACAAAAGCTGGCTGATCCGAAGCATCACATCCCCCGGGTCGTTGCGCCGCTCGGATCGCCGCCACTTGTCCATCTGCCCGGCGAGATAAGCGGCGGGCTGGCCGCCGAGCGGCGGGTATGCGGGGCCGAGGCCCTCTCCCCGGACGCCGTGGCACGATGCGCAGGACGGCAGCCCGCGGCCCGGATCGCCCGCGACATACAATCGGTGAGGCGGGCGCCCCCGTCGCTGCTCGGACGCGTAGGTCAGCGCCGCGTAATAAGTTGCGACGGCCTGGCGGTCGGACGGCGAAAGGCGCTTGGCGATCCAGCTCATCTGCGGGTGACGGCGGCGCCCGTCGCGATAGGTTTCCAGCTGGCGCTGGAGATAGCCAACGTCGACGCCCGCGAGCCGCGGACTTCCGGCGCCGTCGCCAAGACCATCGAGGCCGTGGCAGGTGAAACAGGCGTTGGCCGCCCCGGCGTCGCCTCCGCTGAGCGCGATCAGCTCGCCGCTCGCCGACAAACGGTCGGTCGACGTGGGCTCGACGGGGCTGCAGGCGGCAACCAGCGCCGCCGCGCTGGCGGCGGACCATGCGCGCCATGTCGGGGGGCGAAACATCCTTCCGGCGGAACCTGCGGGAGAGCGCGTCGGTTCCGGATGCAGCTCCTTGTCGTCAATATTGCTGGGGGACGATTGCCGCCGGTCCACGCCTTGTTGCCGTTGTTGCTGCTCGCCACGGCCTGCAAGCCGCCGCCCGAGCAGCGCCCGGTCATGCCGGCCGCGGATGCCGCCCGCGGCAAGCAGGCGATCGAGCGCGTGGGATGCGGCAGCTGCCATGCAATCGAGGGCATTGCCTGGCCCAAGGGGGCGATCGGGCCGCCGCTTGACGGGCTCGCCGGACGGGCGGCAATTGCCGGCCGGGTCCCCAACCGGCCCGATCTGCTCGCAGCCTTCATCCGCAATGCGCCCGCCGTGGCGCCAGGGACCACCATGCCTGCAATGCCGCTGAACGAGCAGGAATCGCGCGATGTCGCCGCTTATCTCTATGAGATCGGCGACTAGAATGCTTCAAGGCTGGCCACCCCCGCTGCTCGATCCCGCCGGCCCTTATGCCGGCTCGACCACTTTGCTTGCGTGGGTTCTGTTCGGGATGGGGGCGCTCGTCCTGCTGCTGGTCCTGGCGGCGCTGTGGGTCGCGCTGTTCGGACGGGCCGAGCAACGGGCCAAGCTCGGCGGGCCGACGCTGATCTGGATCGGCGGGGTCGCCTTTCCGGTCGTCGTCCTCAGCCTGTTGCTGGTTTACGGCCTGTCCCTCACCCGCAGCCTGTCCGGCCCGATTCGCGGCGACGAGATGCGGGTGCGGGTCACGGGCGAGATGTGGTGGTGGCGGGTCGCCTATCTCGACGGCGATCGCCAACCTTTTCTTCACGACGCCAACGAGCTTCACATTCCCGCGGGCCGACCGGTGGTGCTCGAACTGGAATCGGCCGACGTCATCCACAGCTTCTGGGTGCCGCGCCTGTCCGGCAAGCTCGACATGATCCCGGGGCGCCGCAACCTGATGCGGATCCAGGCCGACGCTCCCGGCGTCTATGGCGGGCAGTGCGCCGAATATTGCGGCGGCCCCCACGCGCTAATGGGCTTTACTGTCATCGCCCACGCCCCCGCGGAGTTTGCTCGCCTGATGCAGTCGCGGCTCCGCGCGAGCGACGCGTCCGCTCCGGCTACGCCCGAAGCGGCGCTCGGCGCGCGGCTGTTCCAGTCGACCGGCTGCGCGGCCTGCCATCGGATTGCCGGAACCCCCGCCAACGGCCTCGCCGGTCCCGACCTCACCCACGTCGGGTCGCGGCGGACGCTCGGCGCCGGAATCCTCCCCAACAACCGCGGGACGATGATGGGCTGGATCGGCAACAGCCAGGCGATCAAGCCGGGCAATCGGATGCCGCCTTACACCGTGCTGTCGGGCGAGGAATTGGGCGCGCTCGCCGCCTACCTCGAGGAGCGCAAGTGACATCCGAGACCGGCTTCGACCCAGCGCTCTACGACCGTTTCCCGATCCGCAAGGCCCGGCCGAAGGGCGAGCTGGGGGAGCTCGAGCGGATCTGGGCGGCGCCCACCGGCTGGGCGCGGCTGACCGTCATCAACAACAATTACATCGGCCTCTGGTACGTCGGCACCGCTTTCCTGTTCTTCATTCTCGCTGGAATCCTTGCTCTGGTCATGCGCACCCAGCTGGCGCTGCCGCTGAACGGCGTGCTTCCGCAGGAAACCTACAACCAGTTCTTCACCATGCACGGCACGATCATGATGTTCCTGTTCGCGGTGCCGATTATGGAGGCGATCGGCGTCCTCCTGCTCCCGCAGATGCTGGGCGCGCGCGACCTGCCGTTTCCCCGTCTCTCGGCTTACGCTTTCTGGGCCTATTTTGCGGGTGGGCTGAGCTTTTTCGCCTCTTTGTTCTTCGGCCTCGCGCCAAGCGGCGGCTGGTTCATGTACCCGCCGCTCACCAACATGACCTATTCGCCGGGGATCAACGCCGATTTCTGGCTGCTCGGAATCGGCTTCATCGAGATTTCGGCGATCGCCGGGGCGATCGAGATCATCGTCGGGGTGATGCGCACCCGCGCTCCGGGCATGACCCTCGACAAGATCCCGATCTTCGCCTGGGCGATGCTGGTGTTCGCGGTGATGATCATCATCGCCTTTCCCGCGGTGATCCTCGCCACCCTGCTGCTCGAACTCGAGCGCGCGCTCAACTGGCCCTTCTTCGACGCGACCCGCGGCGGCGACCCGATGCTGTGGCAGCACCTGTTCTGGTTTTTCGGCCATCCGGAAGTCTACATCATCTTCCTTCCGGCCGCGGGCCTGGTGTCGATGATGGTCGGCGCGCTGTCGCGCACGACGCTGGTCGGTTACCGGCTGGTCGTCCTCGCGATGCTGGCCACCGGATTCATCAGCTTCGGCGTGTGGGCGCACCACATGTTCACCACCGGCATGCCGACCATGTCGATCGCCTTCTTCTCGGCCGCGAGCATGGCCGTCAGCATTCCCGCAGGGATTCAGGTGTTCGCGTGGATCGCGACTCTGGCGAGCGGCCGGCCGCGCTACAACACGCCGACGCTATTCCTGATCGGCGGGCTGGTCACCTTCGTCATCGGCGGCCTTTCCGGCGTGATGGTCGCGATGGTGCCGTTCGACTGGCAGGTGCACGATACCCACTTCATCGTCGCCCACCTCCACTATGTGCTGATCGGCGGATCGGTGTTCCCGCTGTTCGCGGCGTTCTATTTTTGGGCGCCGATGAGCAGCCGTCACGCATTGTCGGAGCGCGTCGGCAAATGGGTTTTCTGGCTGATGTTCATCGGCATGCAGGTGACATTCCTGCCGATGCATCTGACCGGCCTGATGGGAATGCCCCGCCGCGTCTATACCTATCTGCCAGGCAGCGACTGGGTGGTCACCAACTTCATCTCCACCATCGGCGCCTACATGATCGGCGCCGGAGTGCTGTTGTTCGTTGTCGAGCTGTTCCGCAGCTTCCGCTTCTCGGTCGATGACAGCGCCGGGAACGTCTACGAAGGCGGCACGCTCGAATGGGCGCCGGCGGGCATTTACTCGGTGCGCAGCATTCCGGTGGTCAACAGCCGCCAACCGCTGTGGGACAACCCCGATCTCGGCAAGGACATCAAGGCGGGCCGCTACCTGCTTCCCATGTCGGCGACCGGCAACCGCGAGACGATCATCTCCAGCCCGCTCAGGGCCGAGCCGCAATATCTGGAGATCATGCCTTTGCCCTCGGCCTGGCCGCTGACCGCGGCGCTCAGCACGGCCGGCGCATTCCTGCTGCTGACGGTGCAGGCCTATGGCGTCGCCATCGCCAGCGGCGTGGTGGCGGTCATATCGCTGCTCCGCTGGCTTTGGGAGACCGACCGGCCGGTTGCGCTCAAGCTCGCCGACGTGGGTGGCGGCATCAAGCTTCCGACCTATGCGACCGGGCCCTCGACCCACGGCTGGTGGGCGATGGTGACCGTGCTGATCGTCATCGGGATGGTCTTCCTGATGACAATCTTCAGCTATGTCTTTGTCTACGGCATCCATCCGCAATATTGGAGCGCCCCACCGGACAGGCTGTGGCTGATCCCGATCCTCGGGGGCTATGCGGCGGCGGCCGGGCTGGCTCTGCTCGGCCGCCACCTGCTGGCTCGCGAGAAATCGACCAAATGGAGCCCACCGACCCAGATTCTTCTCGCCGCCGCGGCATTGGGCGGCGCCTTCACCGCCGATTTCGGCAGCTGGCGGCTGCACGGCCTCGACCCCGAATTGAGCGCGCAAGGCGCGCTGGTCATGGCTTTCCTGGTCGAACAGGCCCAGCTGGTCGCGGTCAGCGTCCTGATGGCGCTCTATCTGGCGGCGAGGACCAGCAGCGGATTGCTCAGCCGTCCGCGCAACAATAGCTTCGACCTGACCGTGCTGTTCATCGTCTATACCGCGGCCCAGGCCAGTCTGTCGTCGCTCCTCACGCGATTGTTCCCGGGCGGACTTTGAAGTGCGGCGGTGGACATTCGTGCTGGGCGGGCTGCTGGTCTGGGCAGCCCATTTCTTCCTCCTCTACGGCTTCGCAAGCCTCTTCCCGGGGGAGCGGTTGGTGAGGACGCTCAGCCTGGCAGCGACGATTCCGGCGCTCGCTGCCGATGCGGCCCTCCTGTGGTTCGGCGCCGCACGCAGACGGCGAGCCGATTGTAACAAGCTGGAGCGATGGCTGGCGGGCCTGGCTATCCTCGGAGCCGCCATCTCGATCGTCGCCGTGATGTGGCAAGCGCTTGCTGCGGCCATTGGATGACACCGCCGCGGCTACCAACTGCTTCTAGCGCCGCGAGGGTCTGCTAAACCTCAGTCCGAGCCAAAGCGTTCGCGGCGTTGCCCTTTCAATGCTCCCGTCACTGCCGATCCCCGCGACGACGCGCTCGCCCAGCAGGTTCTCGGCCCGAAACACGATTTGTAATTTCTCGCCGATCGGCCAGGCCGTGAAAGCGTCTATCGTCGTTGCGGCTGGCAAACTCCGCTGGTTCAAATCGTCTTCGAACTGCCGACCCACGTGACGCAGCAGGAGCGCAGCAGTCCGGCCTTCGCGTGTCCACTCCAGGCCCGCGTTCAAAGCGATGCGCGGCGTCTGCGCCGGCCGCAATCCGTCAAGCGGAGCCGCTTCGCCCGCGGCCTTGACCTCGGCATCAACGACGCTTGCGCCGGCACGCAACGTCCACCTGCCGCGCCTGACCGCGCCTGATGCTTCGACGCCGCGGACTTCGATAGCCTCAAGGTTTAGCCGCTGGCGATATTCGCCCCCGGGACCGACAAATCCCACACCCGGAAAGACCCCGGGGCCTTCAGCCAAAGTGACGTTGGCGCTCGCGCCCGACAGCCGGTTGGAGAACAGGGTCAGGGCCAGTGACACTCCATTGCGTTCGTAATCCGCGCCCGCCTCGATGCCGGCAAGGCGCTCGGGCCGGAGAAGTGGGTTGGCCGCCGTCGCATCGGCGCCGGCCCGAAACGGCCGGAACAGTTCGTTGAGCGTCGGCAGGCGCCATCCCGCATAAGCAGCAGAACGCAAGGTAAGGCCGGGGCTGGTTTCTAGCACCGCGCCGAGGCGCGCAGTCGGAAGCCAGCCGTCGCGGGCGGGGTACACATCGTCGCGCAATGTCATGCCGGTCGCGAGCAGTCGCTCGTGAAGCCCGCCCTCGCTGATGCGCCAGTGGTCAATTCGGGCGCCACCGCTCAGCGTGAGCGGGCCGGCAGGCACCGAAAGCTCCGCAAAGATGCCGGCGGTGGCGGTTTCGCCGCCGGCCCTTCGGCGGCGAGTTGGCTCACCGGCAACATAGGAATAAAGCTCGCGCGACTGGCCTTTCGTCGCCCGCGCGTCTCCGCCGAGCCGAAGCTCGACCGCTCCTTTGAGCGGCGGACGCACTTCCGCGCTCGCTCCATAAGCATGAGATGGGACCTCGTCCTGCAGTGCAACGCGTGTCGATGCACTGCGGTCAGCGTCGACGCTGGCAAAGCTGCTCGTCAGCTGCCGCCACTGCCCATAGCCGGTCGCGGTCCACCGCCAGTTCCCACTGCCGATCAATCGCAGCGACGCATCGGCTCCGTCCGTTCGGTTGCCGGTGAACGCCAAACCGCGCTCGCGCTGGTCGATAAAGCCTGACGCGCTCGCCTCAAAGGCGACGGCGCCCGTCACAGGGGTCACCCATTGCCCACGCAAATTTCCCTCGCGGTACGGAGAGGTCCGGTCCGCAGGGCCGCGCGTGCCGCTCGTGATCGGTACAAACCCGTCGCCGCGCGCGGCACGTCCCGACAGGCTCAGCGTCCCGCGCCCGACCGCTGCACCGAAGTGAAGCCGCCCCTCCTGCGACCCACGGCTGCCCGCCTGGGCACTCGCCTCGAGTCCTGGCGCGACGCGGCTGCTCATCGCGATGACGCCCGCGAGCGCGCCCGGACCATGGATGACGCTGCCGCCGCCGCGGATCACCCGGATTTCCTCGAGCGCTGCGGGGTCATAGGCGGGCCAATTGACCCAGCCCCCGAACGGGTCCGCCTGCGGAACTCCGTCCAGGACCAGGAGCGCGCGGCTGGATGCGTTGCCGCCGAGCGCCCGAAGCGTCACGCCTTGGCTGGTTGGATGAGCGCTGCGTGCATCCGAACGGCGGAACAACTGCAGCCCAACGACCTGCTTCAGCACCTCGTCAAGCTGGCTGCTGGGCGCGTTGGCCAGACGCGAGCGATCGAACCTCTCGATGCTGTAGGCCCGATCGGACGCTGGCTCGGGAAGCCGCCGCGCCGTTATGACGATTGCCGCCTGCGGCGGCTCGGGTGGCGGCAGCGCCTGGAGCATCATGATAGTGATAGTCGGGAATGCTTCGCGATAGAAGTTGCGCAGCCGCCCCATTCTGCAGAGAATGTCCGCAATGGGTCGAAATCAGACATAGGGTACTGCGCTTGGCGAACCGCAGCGCGTTGAGCTCAATGAGAGCTTCTACTTCGGATAGGGTCGGCGCGCATCATTGCAGCCCCCTGCAGCCAGCGGCGGGTGCGTCCTTACCCGTCGAGCGGTTCTCGCTAAGGCTTTTCTATGGAATCCCTGGACGTGTCTAGAACGGAAAATAATATTGGATCGCGATCACCGCGACGACCCAGGTGATGAGGTTGAGCGGCATTCCGACCTTCATGAAGTCCATGTAGTTGTAGCCGCCCATCTGATAGACGATGACGTTGGTCTGATAGCCGAACGGCGTTGCGAAGGCGGCGCTTCCGGCGAGCATGATCGCGACCAGGAACGGGCGCGGGCTTGCCGAGAAAGCTTCGGCCATCGACACCGCGACGGGGGTGAAGAGAACCGCGACGGTGGCGTTGGACAGGATCTCGGTCGCGAACAAGGTCGCGCCGTACAGAATGATGAGCGCCAGCAGCGGGCTCATATTCTCCATCGACCCGATCAACAGCGCAGTGGCGGCTCCGGCGAGACCGGTCTCGTCCAGCGCGATGCCGAGCACGATCATCCCCGCGATCAGCATCAGCACTTCGGGCCTCAAACCCTGATAGGCCTCGTCCGCGGTGATCACCCGAAGCAGGATCAGAAGGACCGCGCCGGCAAACGCGCAGGCCGCGATCGGCGCGACATTGAGCGCCGCGGCGGCAACGACGGCGACGAAGATGCCTGAGGAGGCGAGCGCGTGCCACGGCTTCAATTCGACCTTCTTGGCGAAAGGCTGGACGTGGCCGATCGTCCCGCCGGCAAGGCCCGGCGTGCGGAAATCCTCGGACGCGACCACGGCGTCTTCGGTGTTTGACTTGGGCATGTCGTCGCCCGCGCGCACCAGCCTGGTGCTGAACAGCATCAAATACAGGCCGCCGGCGATCGCGACCGCAATCCCCACCGGCGTTATCTCGAAGATTCCGAAGCGGGGCTGGCCGGCGGCCATCGCCATGTCGTTGACCAAAAGGTTGGTCGATGTGCCGATGAGCGTGCAGCTGCCGCCGAGCACCGCAGCGTAGGACAGCGGGATCAGATAGCGTTTCGGCGACCTGTTCATCGACTTTGCGACGTCGCGGACGACGGGCGCGCCAAGCACCACGATCGGGGTGTTGTTGAGAAAGGCTGAGCCCACGCCGGCGAGGCCGATCAGGACCCAAAGTCCGGCCGTCCCGATTCGCTTGCAAAGGCTGACAAGCATGCCGATCGCCGAGTCGAGCAGGCCCGACAGCTCCATCGCGTAAGCGATGACGAACAGCGAGGCGAGAGCGATGATCGCCGGGCTTGCGAAGGCGCCTTGCACCTCGCTCGGGCGGATCACCCCGGTCATCAGAAGGAATGCTGCGCCGGCCAACGCGACGATGTCCGATCGAACCTTGTCCCAGATCAAAGCGGCGACGACCGCTGCAAGGACCAGCAATGTGAGTATCTGGTCGAAGGTCATCCGTTCGAACCCGCTCCTTCCTGTTTAGGGCGTAGCCCGTCGCACCAAGGTCGCACAACGGCCAGTTTGTGTTATGGGTGCCGAACGATGCCTAAGTCGTCGCCTATACAATCGCCTTTTCTGGTCCTGCCGCTGCTGTTGGCTGCGCTTGCCGGTTGCCGCCAGGAGCCGCGCGCCGCCGAAAATGCGGTCGAAGCACCGGTGACGGAATTGCCGAGGGTTGTGCGTCCCAACCCCCCGATCGACCGCGCGGGCCTTCTCGCGGCGGTCGCCCAGGCGGCGAGCTCGACTGCATCCGGAGCAGCGCTTCCGCCCGAGCTGCGGGCTATGGACGGGCGGCAATTCGAGATCCGTATACGGTTCGGCTGCCGCGGCCCATCGAACGACCTTCAGCAGGAGTGGCTCGGCTGGTCGTACGACGCGCAATCGCGCACCGTGCGGGTGCGTGCGCGGCCAACGATTTCCGCCGTTGAGCCGATGGTCGCGCGGCTGAGCGACGAGGTCGAAGCGGTCGAGGGTTTCTGGATCCCGCGGCCTTGGCTGTTGCAGCCCGCTTGCCCGGCCACCGCTGCAATCGACGCCGGTGCCGCCAAGCAGGAGCCTGAGCCGACCGACGATCCGGCAGACAAGCAAAGCGAACCGGTGCCGGCCGCGCCGCGCATCGGCATTGCGCAATTCTTCACGAGTACCGATTCGCGCACCGGGCGTCGGGACAATCGGGCCTATGAGGCGGTGCACACGCTGGCCGAGGGCCAAGCGATCGGTTCGCAAGGCTTCAACCTCGTCCTGTCCGGGCGGCTTCGGGCGCTTCCCGGGCGCGGGGTCATCGAATGCGTTGCAAGCAACGCCGACAGCCCGCCCGAGTGCGTCGTCTCGGCCGAATTCCAGCGCGCCTGGATCGAACAACCGGAAACGCGCGAGGTCATCGCCGACTGGGGCGACGGTTAGGCCGCGCTGCCGGCGGCTACATGATTGACACTTGAAGGCTCCGCGGCGCTCGCCATTTTGCGCTGATGATAGACATCCGCAAATTCGATAGCCTTGGCCACGCCGACCACGGCTGGCTCGACGCCCGTCACCACTTTTCGTTCGCCAGTTACCACGAGCCGAGCCGAATGGGCTGGGGCAGGATTCGCGTGTGGAACGACGACCGGATAGCGGATAAGAGCGGCTTCCCGCCGCACCCGCACCGCGACATGGAAATCGTCACCTACGTCCGCTCCGGCGCGATCACTCACCAGGATTCGCTGGGCAACAAGGGCCGCACCGGCGCCGGCGACGTGCAGGTGATGAGCGCCGGGACCGGGGTCACTCACGCCGAGTTCAATCTGGAGGACGAGGACACGACCCTGTTCCAGATCTGGATCGAGACCGACCGCCCGGGCGCCGAGCCGGGGTGGGGGGCGATGCCCTTCCCCAAGGAGAGCCGCGAAGGCCAGTTCCAACTGCTGGCCAGCGAATGCCGACGACGGCGCCTTGACCATCAATGCCGACGCCCGGATCCTCGGCGCCAGCGTTAAGGCCGGGGAGAGTATCAGTTATGCAGCCGGCCCCGAGCGGCACCTTTATCTGGTTCCAAGCGGCAAGGTGC
This sequence comes from Sphingomicrobium sp., assembly GCA_037721775.1. Taxonomy (GTDB): domain Bacteria; phylum Pseudomonadota; class Alphaproteobacteria; order Sphingomonadales; family Sphingomonadaceae; genus Sphingomicrobium. The sequence continues at coordinate 17,836 of JBBJOG010000010.1, forward strand.
GCGTGAACGGGGTCCAGGCCAGACCCCGCGACGGAGTGGCCGCGATCGGCGAGGCGGCGCTGACGATCGAGGCCGAGGAAGACGCCGAACTGGTGCTGGTCGACGCCCGTTAATGAAAGCTGTGCTTGAAACGAGCCGGCTCGCGGGCCATTGAGCCGGTGCGCGCGGCGGTGCGCATCCACTTGAAATTCGTTGGGGATGATGAAGGCAGGCTGGCGCATATTGATTGCCGCAGCGGCGCTCGCGATGGCAGCCGCGTCCGGAACCGCGTCCGCGCAGAACGCCGTCACGCCCGCCCCGCCAAGCAACGAAAGCGACGTCGGCCCGTCGCAGCTGCGCGATTTCACGCTCAACGGCACCGTCACCCGGCCTTCGGCCACGCAGCCCGCGGCGCAAACCCCGCGCCCCGCGCCAAGCTCGCCACCGCCCGCCACCCAGGCGCCGATAACCCAGTCGTCGTCAACGACGGCGCTGCCCCTGCCTCGCGCGCCATCGGGCACGAGCCCGCCGCCACCGGCCCGCCGCTCGGTGACCGTCGAACTGCCGCCGCCTTCGCCTTCGGCGGAGCTGCCGGCCGCATCCGTAGCTCCGACCGACGAGCCGACCGGGCAGACCTCGGCGGATACCTTCGCGCCGGCGCCCGCGCCCGCGCCAGGGCTTGAACAGGGCCCGTCGATCCTGCCGTGGCTGCTGGCGGCGATCATGGTTGGCGCCGGCGCCGCATTCTATTTTTTGCGCATCCGCCCTCGCGCTCAGCTCGCCGGCGGTCCGGAGATGTCGCAGTTCAGCGCGCCCGACACCCCGCAGCCGCAGCCACGCGTACCTACCGCGACCCCGCCAACACCGGCACCGCCGGCCAATCGCGGGGGCGTGGTTTCCACCCGGCTGCGACCGTGGATCGAAATCGAGTTCGTGCCCGAGCGGACCATCGTCGACGGCGACAAGGTCGCGCTCGAGTTCGTCGTGACTCTGTATAATTCGGGAAGCGCGCCAGCTCGCGACGTGCTCATTGAAGCCGGCATGTTCAACGCCAGCCCGGCGCAGGACCGGGAGATCGCCGCTTTCTTCGGCAACCCGGTCGGCCGAGGCGACCGAGTCCCGCTGATCGCGCCGCTCCAGCGCGTGGTGGTGCGAAGCGCGGTCACCTTGCCGCGATCGCAGGTACGGCCGCTGGAAATGGAAGGCCGGCCATTGCTGGTGCCGCTGGCCGGGTTCAACGCCCTCTATCGCTGGGGCAGCAACGGCCAGGGTCAGACCTCGGCGAGCTATCTGGTCGGCAAGGAAACCAAAGGCGAAAAGCTGGCGCCGTTCCGCCTCGACCTTGGCCCCCGCGTGTTCCGCGGCCTCGCCGCCCGCGAACACCAGCTGCGGGTACGCAAGTAGCTTTCGAGCGCAATTAGCCGGCGGGTACCTCGCCGAAGTCGGCGGCGCGATTGCCGAGAAGGAAGCGCGGGCCCGCTCCGCCGGCCGAGGCCCGGTCGCCCGGATTATACAAGGCGCAACGGTCGAGCGACAGGCAACCGCAGCCGATGCAGCCGTCGAGCTGGTCGCGTGTCCTCGTCAGCATTTCGATGCGTTCGTCGAGGCGGCTGCGAATTCGCTCGCTGATCGCCGCCCAGTCGCGCTGCGTTGGCGCGCGGCCCTGGGGCAGGCTCGCCAGCTCCGCTTCGATCTCGCCGACGGTCAGTCCGAGACGCTGGGCGATCAGAGCGAAGGACAGGCGGCGGATATCCGACCGCAGGAAGCGGCGCTGGTTGCCGGACGTGCGGATCGCGCTGACCAGTCCGCGCGCCTCGTAAAAGCGGATAGCCGACACGCTCAGCCCGGTTCGCTTCGCCAGCTGGCCGATCGTCAGCAATGCGGTCGCGCCCATTTCTACTCCGGAAATATCTCTTGACCTCGATCTAACTTGAGGTTGCACAACAGGCAAATGGTAGCCGCCTGGCCGCCGCGGATTCAGGAGTGAAGGCATGACATCGATGCGCATAGAACATGTGAATGTGACCGTCAGCGACGCCGATCGCACCGCCGAAGTGCTGCGCGGCATTTTTGGCTGGCAGGTTCGGTGGAGCGGCCCGGCGCGCGACCAAGGGCGCGCTGTCCACGTCGGCTCGGACGAGCATTACATTGCGCTCTACCAAGCCGCCGACCGAGCGCAGGCCGACGGCGACTTCGGCAAGGGCCGGCCGCTCAACCACATCGGCGTCGAGGTCGCGGACCTGGAAGCGGTCGAGGCGAAAGTCCTGGACTCGGGCCTCACCCCGTTCGCCCATGGCGACTACGAACCCGGCCGCCGCTTCTATTTCCTCGATCCCGACGGGATTGAATTTGAAGTGGTCAGCTATCGGCGCCCCGACGCAGAAGGGAGAGCGTGAGTTGATCGTTCCCAGTCAGATCGTCGTCCATAGCGAGCAGAAGTTCGTGGAAGGCCGGCTTCGCGCGCTTCTCTGCGGGTGCGTTCGACTTCAGAACGGGACGCATGTGCCCGCGGCTGGGGGCTCGGCCGCCGCCGTTAGAGCACGGCGCTATTATAGCCGTGCCACGCGAGTATCGCCGCCGCGCCGCGGTGCGGGCGCCAGGCCTCGGCGATTTCGCGAAGCTGCTTTTCCGACGGCTTTTCGGGCAAGCCGAGCATTCGCCCGACCGAAATTTGCACGGCAAGGTCGCCGGCCGGCCAGATGTCGCGACGTCCTTCCGCGAATAGCAAATAGATCTCCGCCGACCAGCGGCCGATGCCCTTGATCTTGGTGAGCAGCGCGATCGCTTCCTCATCGTCGGCGGGAAGCGAGCCCAAGTCGAGCTCGCCCGACGAAACCAGCGCCGCCAGGCTCCTCACGTATCCGGCTTTCTGCCGCGATACGCCGGCGGCTCGCAAATCCTCGTCGGTGGCGGTGAGCAGCGAGGCTAGCTCGGGCGGCGAGCCGTAGGCTGCTTCCACCTTTGCCCACATCGAGCGCGCGGCGGCGACGCTGACCTGCTGGCCGATGATGGTGCGAAGCAGCGTGGTCGCGCCCGGCGGGCTATTGCGCGGCTCCGGTGGCCCGTGCCGCTCGATCGCTGCGGCGAAGCCAGGCTCGATCCCGGCCAGCGCGGCGAGGCTCTCGCCCAGCGCGTCGGCGGTCCGGACCATCGCGCCTAGCTGGCGGCCGTCGCCGCCGCGTAGAGCGCGACCGCGGCGGCATTGGAGACATTGAGGCTTTCGATTGCGCTGCTGATCGGCAGCCTGGCGAGCGCATCGCAATGCTCGCGGGTGTTGGGCCTCAGCCCCGGCCCTTCGGCGCCGAGGACCAAAGTGACCCGGGCCGGGCCAAGCGCGGCCCGGATGTCCATGTCGACGTCGCCGGCAAGCCCGATCCGCCAGAAACCCGCCTGCGCGATGTCGTCCAGCGCCCGGGCGAGGTTGACCACCCGAACCCACGGCACCGTCTCCAGCGCCCCCGACGCGGCCTTGGCGAGGGCGCCGCTTTCGGGCGGCGAGTGGCGGTCCTGGGTGACGATCGCAAGCGCGCCGAACGCCGCCGCCGAACGCAGGATCGCGCCGACATTATGCGGGTCGGTGACCTGGTCGAGAACCAGCAAGGTGGCGCGCTCGCCGGCGCCGGCAATCACGTCGTCGAGCCAGACATCCTCGAGCGGCTCGGCTTCGATGACGATCCCCTGGTGCGGCGCGTCGTTCGGAACCAGGCGGCCGAGGTCGGCGACGTCGGCCAGGGTCACCGGCATGTCCTTGGGGAATTGCATGAAGCCGGCGGCTTCCTGGGTGGCCCAGGCCTTGATCACCCGTCGCTGCGGATTGTCGAGCGCCGCGGCAACCGCATGCTTGCCCCAGAATCGCGGGCGGTTCGCCGTTCCGTGCTGCTGGTGGGATCGCTTGCGGGCCATCGCGCCCCAATGCGGGCGTGGCGCGCGCGGCGCAACCGCCATCGGGTCAGACGGACACAGGAGTTCTTGCCCGCTGTTTCCGACGTTGGCTCCGCCACACCGCGACAATGAGGATGATCTGGATCGGATAGCTCCAAAACCGCAACGAGACCGCATAAGCGATCGGCACCATCTGGTCCTCAACCGCCCGCAATGCATGCCCGAAGGTGGAGGTGAGCTGCAGGCCGGCGATCCAACGGCCAAAAGCGATCGGACTTGAGTGCGACCGCGGTGAACGCGGACAACACCATCACATCGACAGCCAGCACGCCGACTTCGACTCCGGCATAGCGCGAGACCAGAAAATAAGACGCGAACGACGCCACCAAGGTGGTCACGGCGACGATCTGGGCATCGCGTGTGCCTTTCAGCAGAGCGTAGCCACACGAACCAAGCAGGAGGACATTGAAGATGATCAGGCGGGTCATGGAACGTGACCGGACAACGAATGCCGCTGTCCGGTCAATCCCTTCGGTTCAGGCAACGATTCGAAGTTCGGTTCTGGCGACCTCGGGGCAATCTCCCTCATCGCCATAGGAAACAGTACGAAGGCCCGGCACCTTGGCTTTGGCATCGACAAGCGCAGAGTGGCAATTGGCAATCCCGCCGCGTGCCGAAACCAGCCCGACGGTGGCGCTGGCAAGCTGCTCGAAGGCAGCGTGGCTGGTGACGAAGCCGACACGGGTGACGCCTCGGGCGCGGACTATCCTTAATTGAAGCTCGGCGATTTCGCCCAGCGCCGCCTCGATGCTTTCCTCGACCGCGCGGACCTGGGTAGCGACTTCGAAAGCTGCATTTTCGATATCTTGTTTGCGCATGACTGCTCCTTCCCCGGTGCGCATCGCGCACGGAGTGGTTGTCCGGCAGTTTAATGGGGTCGGTCGCTTAGCTCTTGAGGAGTCTTGCGAGGCTTTCCAGGCCCGCAAGGTACATTCCCGCGGAGAATGCTGCTCCTGTTGCGATAATGACAATCCAGAGCAGCTTGTGGCCGACGCTCATCTCATTGCTGGGGTGGCTCCTGGTTGCGAACGGCAGTTGCAGGGAAGACCCAGAATGCCCGGACCTCTGCTCGGTTTGGAAACCCGGAACCCCCCGTGTCTCCCCTGCGCGGCCAGCGTGCCGAATCTGATTGCTGCCCGCGCCGCCTTGCTCGCCGAAACCCGCCGCCGCCTCAATGTACGGCGATTGATGTATCAACCGCTGATATTCGCCGGGGTGCTTCGCCACCAGGCGCGCGGCCTGGCTTCGCCGCTCGACACCGAGGATGTGCAAGGCGCCGCGGATCCGCTGATCCACCGTATGGATGAAATCCCAAGCCGGCCCGCGATTTCCTTGGAGCAGAGATGCTCGTCCACCAGGCGCAGGCAATTGAGCTGGCCAGAGGTCAGCCTGGCCAGGCGCAAAGCGATTTCATCATCATTGTTCGCCGGATCGTCGTCCCCGACCACGGGATTCGGCACCCGAGCTCCTTTCGACATCGCATCTGCCCGGGGCAAAGGCCCGAGTCAGGGCCATTTACGTCAAATCGGAGGATTCTGCCAATTTTTCGCGCTTGTTATGCTCTGTGTTGACGAGAATCGCCGCGGTGCGGAGGCGGCGAGCGTGCGGGAATTGGTGGAGAGGGCTGGATTCGAACCAGCGTACGCTTGCGCGGGCAGATTTACAGTCTGCTGCCTTTAACCACTCGGCCACCTCTCCAGGTGTGGCAGGCCGGCGACATGGCGAGCGCCCGCTACACTGTCAACGGCGCGGCCCGGGCCGGGTATTGCCGTTGCCCGCTGGCGTGCGCTCCGGCGCTCCAAATTTTCAACCATGCCCCGCATGGTTGCAATTTGGAGCGGGTGAAGGGAATCGAACCCTCGTCGTAAGCTTGGAAGGCTTCTGCTCTACCATTGAGCTACACCCGCACGATGCTGAATTAGCAGAGTTTTCGCTGCCGCTTGCCAGACCGTTTTACAGTGCGTTTAACAATCCGCCCCTGATCCGCTGGCCGATTGCCACAACGACGCGGGCCTGGTCAACGTACACAATCGTTCCGATGTGGCATTACCCGGTGCGTTCCTCGCCATGCGTCAGAAGCAGACGTAAGTACTTTCGCTTGACGGGGCGCCTCGGCCTCCGCACCGGCAATAATCGGGCGGGAATGAGGCTGCGGGACATGGTCGCTGAAATGGCTAGCTTCGCCTTGAGACTTGCCGACCTGGCGAGGCGAGAAACGCTTGGGCGCTACGCCGACGGCGGCGATGTCGAAGACAAAAGCGGTGGCGGACCTTTCGATCCCGTCACCGACGCGGACCGTGCAGCCGAGCGCGCCATGCGGTTCCTGATTGAGCAGGAATGTCCGGAGCACGGCATTGCCGGAGAGGAGTTCGGACCCAAGCCGTCCTCGAGCGCCTATCGCTGGAGCCTCGATCCCATCGACGGCACTAGGTCCTTCACCTGTGGCTTGCCAACTTGGGTGACACTGATCGCACTGCTCGAAAATGAGGTGCCGATGCTGGGCCTAATCGACGCCCCGTGCCTCGATGAACGATATGTTGGGTCCGATGGCGCCGCCTGGTTGCACGCGCGCGGTGGAGTTACGCCGCTGCAGGCAAGCCAGTGCAGCATGCTGTCGCACGCGCGGCTTTCGACAACCGATCCCAACCTATTCTCTAACGCGGCGGCCGAGGCATTCGAGGAGGTCCGGACGACGGCGAGGATGGTCCGCTACGGCTACGACGGATATGCCTATGCGCGGCTCGCAGCGGGCGGCATTGACCTTGTCATTGAGGCCGGACTGAAGGAGCATGACTATCAAGCGCTGATCCCGGTCGTGCGGGGTTCCGGCGGCATCTTTGGCGACTGGTGCGGCAGCGAGGACTTTTCAGCTGGCAAAGTGATCGCAGCGGCGACGCCCGAGCTCTACGAATCGGCGGTCGCAATCATGAAAGGTGCGGCCTAGCGCCGGTGCCGCTGGCGAAGGACTGCGATCACCTCATCCCAGCCAAAGCCCCGCGCCTGCATCAGCACCGTCAAATGGTAGAGCAGGTCGGCAGCTTCCTCCGCGCAAGCCTCGTTGTCGCGGCTGACGGCTGCGAGCGCGAGTTCGACGCCTTCCTCGCCGACTTTCTGGGCGATTCGGGGGATGCCTGCGGCCAGCAGTTGGCGCGTATAGCTCTTGTCGTCGGCAGAGGCGGCGCGCTCCGACACGATCGCCCCCAGCTCGGCGATCCATGCCGGTCCGTCGGTGACCGCTCCGCCGAAGCAGCTCGCGTTGCCGAGGTGGCAGGTCGGCCCCTCCGGATCGCACAGGACCAGCAGAGAATCGCCGTCGCAATCCTCGTAGACCGCGCTTACCCGGAGGCGATTGCCGCTGGTCTCTCCCTTCTGCCAAAGCCGTTGTCGCGAGCGGCTGAAAAAGGTGGCCAGGCCATCCCGCAGCGTGGCGACAAGCGCTTCGCGGCTCATATAGCCGAGCATGAGCAACCGGCCCGTGCGGGGGTTCTGCAACGCAGCGGGGAGCATGCCCTCCATCTTGTCCCAGGCGAGTCCACCCAGGTCCGCTTCGGTCAGCGGCGAATTTCGATCCCGCATCCGGCCAGATACTCCTTCAGATCAGGAATGGCGATGATCCGGTCGTGGAACACCGTTGCAGCAAGTGCGCCGCTCGCGCCTGCCTCAAGAAAGGCGTTTCGAAAATGCTCCGGCGCTCCGGCGCCGCCCGATGCGACCACTGGCACACTGACTGCGCCTACGACCGCCGCGACATGGGCGAGGTCGTAGCCGTTGCGCACTCCGTCGCAGCGCATGCAGTTGAGCACCACTTCGCCAGCCCCGAGCTCGCAGGCTTCGCGGACCCAGTCGAGGGTTTTAAGCCCGGTGTCGCGGCTCCTGTCGGCGCTGCCGGTATATTGATGGACGTAATATTCGCCCTCGCGAGCATAACTGTCGACGCCGAGCACGACGCACTGGCTTCCGAAATCGCGCGCCAGCTCCCCGATCAACTCCGGCCGTTCCAGCGCGGGCGAGTTGATCGACAGCTTGTCGGCGCCTGCGTTGAGGCATGCGGCTGCCTGATCCCGGGTCCGAAGGCCGCCTGCGACGGTGAACGGGATGTCGATTTGCCGCGCGACTTCGCGCACCCATTCGACATCGAGCGTTCGTTCCTCACCGCTGGCGCCGATGTCGTAGAAGACAAGCTCGTCCGCGCCTTCGTCGCGATAGCGCGTTGCCTGCTCGACGATGCCGCCGGCGTCGCGATGATCGCGGAACTGGACGCCTTTGACGACGCGGCCGTCCTTGACGTCGAGGCAAGGGATGATCCTACGCGCGGGCAAGGCCAAGAGCCTCTTCCAGCGACATCCGTCCTTCCCAAAGCGCCTTTCCGACGATCGCGCCATCGGTCCGAAGCCGCTCTAGATCGGCGAGCGTCGTTACCCCGCCCGACGCCTGGATCTTCAGGTTCGGCAGCCGATCCACGGCCTCGTCGAGAAGCGCATGGTTGGGCCCGGCGAGCATCCCGTCGCGGCCGATGTCCGTGAGCAGCAGGTGAACGATACCGGGGTGAAGCGCGGCGGCATCCCAAAGCGTCAGACCCGACTGTTCGGTCCAGCCCGACAGCGCGACCATCGGGGTGCCGTCCTCCACTCGCACGTCCAGCGACATCACCAGCCGCTCGGACCCGAACTCCTCGACCCAGTCGCGCAGCAGGTCAGGCTGCTTGACCGCGATGCTGCCGACAATGACCCGCTCGACTCCGGCATCGAGCAGGTGTGCGAGTTGGCCGCGGGTGCGAATGCCGCCGCCGACCTGCAGCTTCAGTCTCGCCGAGCTAGCGAGCGCTTGAATCAGCTCGTGCTGGACCGGCGTGCCCGCACGCGCTCCGTCAAGGTCGACGATATGCGCCCACTCGGCGCCCGCGTCGGCGAAGCTGCGCAAGGCCTCGCCTGGATCGGCGGAGTAGGTGGTCGCCTCCTCGAACCGCCCCTGGCGGAGGCGAACGACGCGCTCCCCCATCAGGTCCATGGCCGGATAAAGGATCATTGCAGGAAGCTCTCGAGGAAGCGCGCGCCGGCTTCGCCTGATCGTTCGGGATGGAATTGCGCGCCTAGCCAGTTCTCGCGGCGGACCACCGCCGGGATTTCGCGTCCGTAGCTGGCGCTCGCGGCCGTCCCGGGACCGTCGTCGCAGGCAAAACTGTGCGCGAAATAGAGATAATCCCCGCTGGCGAGGCCGAGGTCAGGGTCGCGCACCTCGACCCGGCTCCAGCCCATGTGCGGAACCGGCAAACCTGGCGCCGGGTCGAGGCGACGCACCTGCCCGGGTATGACGCCAAGGCACTCGGTCGCTTCCTCGTCGCTGCGTTCGAACAGCAGCTGCATTCCGAGGCATATGCCGAGGGCCGGCTGCTTCAGCGATGACAACGGCCCCCGCAGGCCAAGCGCGTCGATCCGCTCCATCGCGAAGCCGGCCGCGCCGACGCCGGGCAGGATGACCTTGTCGGCGCTTGCGATCTCCTGCGCGTCCGCGCTCACCACCGGCTCAATACCAAAGCGCCCAAGCGCCAGCCGAACCGAACCGAGATTCCCGCAGCCGAGGTCGACGAGGACGAGCTTCACAGCACGCCTTTGGTGCTCGGGAGCTCGTCGGCGCTGCCTTCGCGCCGAACCGCCTGGCGAAGCGCCCGGCCGAACGCCTTGAAGCAGGCTTCGGTCTTGTGGTGGTCGTTCTCGCCGTTGACCTTGACGTGGATTGCAGCGCCCAGAGCGTCGGCGAGCGAGCGGAAGACGTGCGCGGTCAGCTCAGTGGGATACGCGCCAATATGACTGGCCTGAAACGCGCCGTCGAACCGACTGTACGGGCGCCCGGACAAATCGATCAGCACCTGCGCCTCGGCCTCGTCCATCGGCAAAGCGAAGCCGAACCGGCCGATCCCGCGCCGGTCGCCTAGAGCCCGGGACAAGGCGGTCCCGAAAGCGATCGCACAATCCTCGACGCTGTGGTGAGCGTCGATCTCGAGGTCGCCATCACAAGCGAGTATCAGGCTGAAGCCGCCGTGCGCCGCGACTTGGTCGAGCATGTGATCGTAAAAGGGAACGCCCGTGTTGATCCGCCGCGGCGCGGCGCGGTCCAGGTCCACCGCGACCGCGATCCTAGTCTCATTGGTGTCGCGCACCAGCTCCGCACGGCGGGCCGGCGCGGGAGCTGAAGCCAAGCCGAACGCTGCGAGCGCAGCGTCGTTCTCGGCTTCCGTCCCAATCGACAGGCGCAGCCCGCCCGGCGCGGCACTCGGGCGAAAGCGGACGCGAATTCCAAGGCAGCGCAAGCGGGCGGCCAGCGCGTCGGGTTCCTCAACTTCGAGAAACAGGAAATTGCCGCCCCCACAGCGCACGGATTTCACGATCGGCGATTGCGCGAGCAGAGGCGCGAGCCGCTCGCGCTCGGCCTTTATCCGGACGATCCGTTCCTCGTGAATGAGGCGTCGGGCGGGCGCGAGCGCCGCCATTGCGGCTTCGATCGAAAGGCTGGGCAGAGGGTAAGGCGGCAAGGCTCGAGCCGCCATTGAAATCAAATCGGGATTGCCGATCGCGCAGCCGACCCGGGCGCCGGCCAGTCCGAACGCCTTCGACAGCGTCTTCAAGACGACGAGGTTCGGCCGCCGCGCGGCCTCCTCGGCAAGGCTCGGGGTCGAGGAAAAATCCAGATAGGCCTCGTCCAGCACGATGATCGTGTCCGCCAGAGCGTCGACAATGCGCAGCACATCCTGCGGCTCGACCTCGTTGCCAGTTGGATTGTTGGGCGAGCAGATGAAAGCCAGCTTGACGCGCGCTTCGCGGCTCAGCGCCTCCACGTAGGCTGAAGGGTCAAAGCTGAAATCCTCGCGCAGAGGAACCTCGACCACCCGCGCGCCCTGGAGGCGCGCGAAATGCGCATACGCCGCGAAGCTGGGTGCCGGGACACCGACGGTGTCCGCGCCGGCCGTGCAGAAGGCTCGCACCAGCATGTCGATGGCGTCGTCGGCTCCGCGCGTAACGACGAGATTGTCGGTTTTCACGCCGTACAGGGCCGCCATCGCCCGCTTCAGGCGCTCCGGCTGCGGCTCGGGGTAACGGTTGAGCCCGGCGGCGAGCGGCCCCTCCGATAGCGGTGGAAAGGGGTTCTCGTTGGCGTCGAGCTTGATCGCATCAACGGTGAAATGCGCATTGGTTTGTGCCGCAATGTCGAACGGCTCGAGTGAAAGGATTTCCGGCCGGGCCAGGCGCGCTGCAAGCGAGGTCACGTCTGGCACTCCAACCTGGCATCGGCAGCACGCGCATGGGCTTCTAGCCCCTCTATTCGCGCAAGCATTGCGGCGGGGCCAGCGATCCGTCGCGCCGCATCGGCAGTGACGGTCTGAACGCTCATCGCCTTGACGAACGTGTAGGTGGAGACACCGCTCCACGCCCGCGCCGCGCCGTCGGTCGGCAGCACGTGGCTGGAGCCGGCGAGATAATCGCCGAAACTCTCCGCTGCATATCGCCCGACGAACACCGCTCCGGCGTTACGCACCAATGCGATCAGCTCTTTCGGGTCCACGACCGCCAAGGACAGATGCTCCGGCGCGTAACGGTTCGCGATCTGCACGGCTTGCTCGATGTCGCGCGAGACTATCAATCGGGCGGACGCGAGGGAGGCGCGCGCGATCTCCACTCGCGGCAAGGTCTTCAGCTGCGCGGCAAATGCGGCTTGGACCTGGTCGGCAAGCTGGATCGATGGAGTGACCAGCAGAACCTGGGCGGCGCTATCGTGCTCCGCCTGGCTGAGCAGATCGGCGGCTACCAGCCGCGGGTCAGCGCCTTCGTCGGCAATGACCATCAGCTCACTCGGACCAGCCGGCATGTCGATTGCGGTCCCACCAGCAAGGCTGGCCACCAGCCGCTTGGCTTCCGCGACCCAGGCATTGCCGGGGCCGCAGATCTTGTCGACCTGGGGAATGCTGCCGGCCCCGAACGCGAGCGCGGCGATTGCCTGCGCACCGCCAACCGTCCACATAGAATCGATCCCGCACAGCTCCGCAGCAAAAGCGATGATCGGGTCGAGACCGCCACCTGGCCGCGGCGGGGTGGCTGCGACGACCTCCCGAACACCCGCAGAGCGCGCCGGGATCGCAAGCATCAGCAGCGTGGAAAAGAGCGGTGTGCGGCCGCCCGGAACGTACAGCCCAACTCGGTCTATCGGCCGCCACACCTTGCTCACGACGAGGCCGGGCGCCGTCTCCACGGCGGAATCCTGCGGCACGCATGCTTCGTGGAATGCGCGGATGTTGCAAGCAGCCAGCTCGATGGCCGCCAGCTGGTCAGCGGCGAGCAGCTGTCTTGCTTGGGCCGCCATCGGAGCGACGTTGATCAGGCGCGGCTCATCGCCGTCGATGCGCCGCGCGACTTCGCACAGGGCCTCCCATCCGCCCGAGCGCACTTGCTCGACGATCGAGGCAACCGCGGACTGCAACAGCGGATCCGATCGTTGCGCCGGGCGCTCCAGCGCCGCCTTCCGCTCCGGCTCATCAAGCTGGTTCCAAAGCAGCGTTTTCACATCATCATCTTTTCGATGGGTACGACTAGGATCGCTGAGGCGCCGGCGCTCTTGAGCTTCTGCAACGTTTCCCAAAAGATCGATTCCTGGCAGACGGCGTGGACAGCGAAGTGGCCGGGCCTTCCGTGCAGCGGCAGGATGGTCGGCGCCTCCGCGCCCGGCAGGATGGCGGTGATCTGCTCGAGCGCCTCCTCGGTGGCATTAAGCATGATGTACTTCGACTCCTTGGTCGCGAGCACGCCGGCGACTCGGCTGAGCAGGCCCGCAGCAATCTGAGAGCGCGCTTCGTCCAGCGGTTTGCGGGTGCGGAGCAGCACCGCCTGGCTCTCGAGCACGGTCTCCACCGGGCGAAGCCCGTTGGCTTCCAGCGTCGCGCCGGTGGACACGAGGTCACAGACGAAGCTTGCGATTTGCAGCCGCGGGGCGAGTTCGACCGCACCGTTCATCTTGACTACGGTAGCCTCGATCCCGCGCTCGCGGAGGAATCGGTCGGTAAGCCGCGGATAGGATGTTGCGACCCGAGCTCCGGCGAGCGCCTGCGGACCGTCGTAGGCCAAGGTTTCCGGCGCTGCGATCTTCAGGCTGCAGCGGCCGAAGCCGAGCTCCGAAAGGACTTCGTACTTCGGCTCGGCCTGGCCGAGGGCGAACTCCTCGAGCACATTCTGGCCGACGATCCCGAATTCGCACACGCCATCGCTTACGAAAGTCGGGATGTCATCGTCGCGAACGAACATCAGCTCGGCCGGGAAATTCTCAACGCCCGCCGTCAGGCTGTTCTTCGTGGCTTGGATGCGAAAGCCCGCGTCGCGGAGCAGCTGCTGGCTCGACTCCGAAAGGCGGCCACTCTTTTGCAGCGCGATGTGCAGCCGAGATCGGTCAGCCAGCATTGCTGGACTGCAAAGCATCTATTGTGCGACGGTACCCTTGGTTAGTTTCTAGCCGCAGGAATCGCCCGACCCTGACGATGGTGGTGGTGCTGACGCCGGTCGCGTCGTGGATGTCGCGGTAGGAGAGATCAGTCGCGTCGAGCAGCTGGGCAACGTGCCAGCGTTCCGCAAGCGTTCGGATTTCGGCCGGGGTGCAAATGTCCAGCAGCAGGCGGCGCATCTGGCGCCGGTCGTCCGGCGTCAGCAAGGCGCCGCATAGGTCATCGGTGAGGACGGCCAGGTTCCGCGTTGGCGATATCAAGGGGCAATCCACATTCACTACTTGTCCCATTGTGTTAGCACGCTGTAACGCAGGTAGTGTCCAGCCGCTCGGAGTCAAGAGCTTGGGTGTCATGTCAGGACGTGGGCGCCGGATGTCTGCGTTGGGTCGAAAGCGGGCATTAAAAAACTCGCCCCGATCGGGCAACCCATCGAGGCCGGGAGGCCGCCGGGCTCAAATTTGACAACTGTTAGCCGCCCGCCGCGCCTCTAGAATACTTGGGCACGTTTTTACGGCACGCGCGTAAGCGCTTGTTTTCATTGGCGCCATATCCCGCGTTTTTACAGGCTCGGTGCTGGAAAACCGTGGATGCTGACAGCTTTGAAGGCTTCTGCTCTACTATTGAGCTACACCCGCTTGGCGCCAAATCGGCAGGGGCCTCGCTGCCGCTTGCGCGACCGTTTTCATAGGGCGTCGTGCAGTTCGCCCCTGATCGGCGGGCCGATTTGCACAACCACGCGGGCCTGGTCAACGCAACGCCGCCGGATGTCGGCTACCTGCCGGAGTGGCCACCTCAATATGCCTGGGTCCGCTGTCTTTTCGCAATTGCGGCCTGCGATCTGCGCCTCGACATCTCCGGCTTGACGGGCGGCAGGGCCTTGCCCTAGCAGAGCTTATATGACGCACCGGAACCTCACCGCTGCAACCGCAACCGCCCGCCTTTGGTGGCGTGGAGGCATCTTTGCGGCGCGATGGCGCGACTGATCGACAGCTAAGAACCGATCATTCGACTGCCCGCCCGCCACTCGGCGGGCTTTTTTGTCTCAGGTGAATAGTCATGAGCAGCGTAGTTTCATTCTCTCCTCCGGCTTCGTCCCCGGCCGCGGCCCCGCCGCCGCCAACCGCCGTAGAGCGGTCGATTGCCCGGCTGCTCGATCGCCACGACCTCGACCAGGCCGAGGCGACCCACTTGTTCTCGGCGCTGGTCGACGGCCGCCTGCCTGAACCGCTGATGGCGGCGGCCTTCGTCGCGCTCCGCTTCAAGGGCGAAACCGCGCAGGAACTGACCGGCGCCGCGCTTGCCCTGCGCGCCGCCGCCCGGCCATTCCCCTCGCCCGATTATCTGTTCGCCGACAGTTGCGGCACCGGCGGCGACTTTTCCGGGTCGATCAACGTCTCAACCGCCGCCGGGCTGGTCGCTGCCGCTTGCGGGCTGCCGGTGGTCAAGCACGGCAACCGATCGTTCACCTCCAAATGCGGCTCGGCCGACGTGCTCGAAGCGCTCGGCGCACGGCTCGACTGCCCGCCGGGACTGTCGCGAAAAGTGCTCGACGAAACTGGCTTCTGCTTCCTTCTCGCCCCGGGTTATCACCCGGGCATCGCCCATGCCGGCCCGGTCCGGCGGGCGCTCAAGGTGCGCACGGTGATGAACCTGCTCGGGCCGTGCCTGAACCCGGGGCGGCCGCGCGTGCAGCTGCTCGGCGTTCCCGACCCGAAAATGCTGATGCCGATCGCCGAAACGCTCCGCGCGCTTGGCGTGGAGCGGGCGCTGGTGGTCCATGGCTCGGGGCTCGACGAGGTAGCGATTCACGGATTCACGCAAGGCGTGCTGCTCAGTGGCGGAGCCCTGGAACCACTCGAGATCACGCCCGAGCAGGCCGGGCTGGAACGTTATCCGCTCGAGTTAGTGGCGGGCGGCGACCCGGCGACCAACGCCGCCATCCTCACCGACACGCTGAGCGGCAAGGCTTCGCCCGCCCAGTCGGCGATCGTCGCGATCAATGCCGGCGCCTTGCTGTTCACCGCCGGGCTCGCCGCCGATATCCGCGATGGCACCGACGCCGCGCTCGACTCCATTTCGTCGGGGCGGGCAATGCGGCTCCTCGACCGGTTCGTCGAGGCCAGCCGTGCCTGATCCGGGCGGGATTCTAGGCCAGATCGCCGCCGACAAGAAAGCCGAGCTGAGCGCGCGCTTCGACGGCGTTTCGCTCGACGGGCTGCGCGCCGAGGCCACGCCGACCGAGCGAAGTCTGGGGGCAGCCGTCGCCTGCCCGGGAGCGCGCTTCATCCTCGAGATCAAGAAGGCATCACCGTCCGCCGGCGCGATCCGCGCCAATGCCGACGTTGCGGCAATCGCTTGCGGTTATGCCGGGGTTGCCGACGCCTTGAGCGTCCTCACCGACGGCCCGCGCTTCGGCGGCTCGATCAACGATGTCAGGACGGCTCGAACCCGGTTTGATGGCCCGATCCTGGCCAAGGATTTCTTTCTCGATCCCCGGCAGGTGGTCGAGGCGCGATTGGCGGGTGCCGATGCGGTCCTGGTGATGCTGTCGCTGTTGGGCGACGCCCAAGCGCGCGCGATGATAGAGGAAGCCCAGCGGCTCGGCATGGACTGCCTGGTCGAGGTCCACGACGAGCGCGAGATGCGGCGGGCGATAGGGCTCGGCGCGCCGCTGGTCGGGATCAACAACCGCGACTTGCGCGACCTGTCGATCGACTTGGCGACGACCGAGCGGCTGGCGCGGCTTGCGCCCGATCGCCTGCTGGTCTCCGAATCCGGGATAAGCGGGCGCGGCGACGTCAACCGGCTGGCGGGCCAGGTCGACGGCTTCCTTATCGGCAGCTCGCTGATGCGCGCACCGGACCCGGCCCAGGCGGCTCGCGCGTTGATCTTCGGCAGAGTGAAATTGTGCGGCCTCAAGTGCCGTGAAGACATTCTTGCCGGCGCCGCGGCGGCCTTCGCCGGCTTCGTGTTCGTCCCCGGCAGCCCGCGCCACCTGGCCGCCGAGGCGGCGGCCCCGCTCGGCGGGCAGGCGCGCCGCGCCGGCATGCTTCCGGTCGGCGTTTTCCGGGACGCGCCGCTGGCCGTCGTCGCCGATATCGCCGCCTTGCTCAACCTGCATGCGGTGCAGCTGCACGGCGGCGAGGACGAGGCGTATGTGAACGCGTTGCGGCTGCAGCTTCCCGCGCAGTGCGAGAATTGGACGGCGGTGAGCGTCGGCCGCGATCCGCTCGACCGGCTGGGCGGCCACCGGCTGCTGTTCGACAATAAGGATGGCGGCAGCGGGAGCAATTTCGACTGGCGGCTGCTGCGCGATCACCCGCGCCTCGACCAAGCGATCGTCGCCGGAGGAATTGGCCCAGTCAATGCCCGCGAAGCCGCGGCCCTTGGCGCATATGCGATCGACGTCGGCTCGGCGCTCGATGCCGCGCCGGGCGTCAAATCCGCCGCCAGGATCCACGATTTGTTCGAGGCGCTTCGGCCGAACGCCCGGACCGAGCTTCGCGCATGCGCCTGAACGGCCGGTTCGGCCGGTTCGGCGGCGCTTACGTGCCGGAAATCTTGATGCCCGCGCTCGAGCAGCTCGAAGCGGCGTTCCTCGACGCTCAGGACGACCCGGAATTCAAGGCCGAACTCAACGAGCTTCTCGCCAATTACGCGGGCCGTCCGACGCCGCTGACCCGCTGCCACAACCTGCCCGGCAAAATCTATCTGAAGCGCGAGGATTTGCTCCACGGCGGCGCCCACAAGACCAATCAGGTGCTTGCCCAGGGCCTGCTAGCCAGGCGTATGGGCAAGCGGCGGCTGATTGCCGAGACCGGGGCCGGCCAGCACGGCGTCGCCACCGCTCTGGTCGGCGCGCTGCTCGGCTTCGAAACCCGAATCTACATGGGTGCGCACGACGTCGAGCGGCAGCAGCTCAACGTGTTTCGGATGCAGCTGATGGGCGCCGAAGTGGTCCCGGTGGCGACTGGCGGACGCGGCTTGAAGGACGCGATCAATGAGGCGCTGCGCGACTGGTCGGCGAGCTTCGAGGACACGCATTATCTGCTCGGCACCGCAGCGGGTCCCCACCCTTTCCCGCTGATGGTTCGCGAGTTCCAGCGGGTCATTGGCCGCGAAGCGCGGTTGCAGATGATCGACCGGGTCGGCCGGCTGCCGGACGCGGCGATCGCCTGCGTCGGCGGCGGCTCCAACGCGATTGGCTTGTTCTCGGACTTCATCGACGACGATGTCCGGTTGATCGGCGTGGAAGCGGCCGGCAAGGGCCTCGACGGCGCCGAGCATGGAGCGACTCTGCTTCGTGGCCGCCCGGGCATCCTCCACGGCGCCGAGACCTATGTGTTGCAGGACGACGACGGCCAGATCGCCGACAGCTGGTCGGTGTCGGCGGGTCTCGATTACCCGGCGGTCGGTCCCGAGCACGCCCATCTCAAGGACATCGGCCGCGCCGATTATGTTGGGGCAACCGACGATGAAGCGCTTGCGGCCTTCCAGGCGCTCGCATCCAGCGAGGGCATCCTCTGCGCGTTCGAATCCGCCCATGCGCTCGCTCATGCGTTCAAGATGGCGAAGGAGCAGCCCGACGCGGTGTTGCTGGTCGGGCTGTCCGGGCGCGGCGACAAAGACGTTGCCCAGGCGCAGCAGTTGCTCGGACCCTCCGCATGAGCCGCTATTCGACGACGTTCGAGCGGCTGGCGGCAAAGCGTGAGGGCGCGTTCGGCGCCTTCCTTATGCTCGGCGACCCGAATATCGAAACCAGCGCCAAGCTGCTCGACGCTGTGGTCGCGGGCGGTGCCGACATGGTCGAGGTCGGAATACCATTTTCCGATCCTGTGGCGGACGGGCCGGTGATCCAGGCGGCGGCCAAGCGGGCGCTCGACGCTGGCGTGCGGGTTGCCGACTGCTTCGCTCTGATCGCGCGCTTCCGCTCCGGCCATCCGGACGTGCCGGTCGGCATCCTGACTTACGCCAATCTGGTGATGGCTCCGGGGCGCGAGACCTTCTTTCGGCGAGTGTCGGAAGCCGGCGCCGACAGCATGCTGGTCGCTGATTTGCCGGCGTTCGAGGCCGAGCCGTGGACGACCGGAATGCGCGCCGCGGACCTCGACCCGGTGCTCATTGCGGCGCGGAACACGCCCGCGGACACGCTTCGGACAATTGCCTGGCTCGGCTCTGGCTACACCTACTGCGTCACTCGCGCGGGGATCACCGGCGTGCATGGCGAGCCGAGCTTCGATCGCGAGCTGGTGCGACGGCTCGAGCAAGCCAATGCGCCGCCGCCGGTGTTCGGCTTTGGCATTTCCACAGCAGAGCATGTCCGGGCGGCGCTTGGCGCGGGCGCTGCCGGCGTGATCAGCGGCTCGGCGATTGTCTCGGCGGCGGCGGAAGGGCGCGATGTCGGCGCACTCGTTGCCACACTCAAGAATGCGACACGGAACGACTCCGCGCCGCGTTGATTGAATCGGCTCCGCAACGTGAGGAGTCGAGAACAATGGCCGCGAGACCAATCTGGCGAGGGCAGATACGCCTGGCACTGGTGTCGATTCCGGTCGAGCTTTACTCGGCGACCAAAAGCGGCGCCTCGGTTCAGTTTCACCAGGTGCACGAGCCGAGCGGCAAGCGCATTAAACTTGAAAAAGTCGTGCCCGGCATCGGGCCGGTCGACCGCGACGAGATCGTCAAGGGATTCGAGGTTTCCAAGGGCCATTATGTGCTGCTCGACCAGGAAGAGATCGAGAAAGTGAAGCTGGAGAGCAAGAAGACGCTCGATCTGGTCCAGTTCGTCGACACCCATGAGATCGACGCCATGTATTATGAAAAGCCATATTACGTAGTGCCGGCCGACGACCTCGCGGAGGAAGCCTTTGTCGTGCTCCGCGACGCGCTTCGGGCGGCGAAGAAGGTCGGCGTCGGCCAGCTGGCGATGCGTGGTCAGGAATATGTCGTTGCCCTGAAGCCGTGCGGCCGCGGGTTACTGCTGGAAACGCTTCGCTATGCCGACGAGGTCAACAAGGCGGCCAGCTATTTCCGCGAGATCGGCGACGCCCAGCCGGACCCCGATTTGCTCGACCTCGCCGCGACCCTGATCGATAAAAAGACAGGCAAGTTCGACGCGTCTGACTTCCACAACCGCTACGTCGATGCGCTTCGCGGCCTGATCGAAGAAAAGCAGCGCGCCAAGGGCGAAAAGGTCATCCAGGACCCCGACGCCGACGCTCCGCCGCCGCGCGGGTCCAACGTCATCGACCTGATGGCGGCGCTGAAGAAGAGCCTGGAAAGCGGCGGTGCCAAGGCCGAGAAAGCCAAACCGAAAACAAAGACGCCGGCACGCAAGGCCGCTCGCCCGCGCTCGACCGGCACGAAGAAAGCTGCCGCTCGCAAACGGGCGTAAGCGATGGCCCGCGCCGCCCGCAAGCTCGACATCGCCACCTACAATTCCAAGCGCGCCTTCTCGAAAACCGGCGAGCCCAAGGGCCGCAAGCTCAAGGGCAAGGGCGACAGCTTCGTTGTCCAGAAGCACGATGCGTCGAGTTTGCACTGGGACTTCCGGCTGGAGATGGACGGGGTGCTGAAAAGCTGGGCGGTGCCGAAGGGCCCGAGCCTGGACCCCGGCCAGAAGCGGCTGGCGATGCGGACCGAGGACCACCCGCTCGACTACGGCGATTTTGAAGGCACCATTCCAAAGGCCGAATATGGCGGCGGCACGGTCATGCTGTGGGACCACGGGCGTTGGATTCCCGAGCCGACCAAGGATCCACGCAAGACCATCGAAGAGGGCCATCTCCACTTCACGCTCGACGGCGAGCGGATGCAGGGCGAGTGGGTGATGTTCCGGCTGAAAGGACGCCCCGGCCAGCGCGGCGAAAGCTGGATGCTCAAGAAGGTGACCGACGAGTTCGCGCAGGCCGACAATGGCGACGCGCTGGTCGACGATTGCGTGACCAGCGTCACGACCGGGCGAACCATGGCCGAGATCGCGTCCGGCGACGACGTCTGGCGCTCCAACCGCGGCGGGCAGAAGGGTGGCCGGGGCAAGAAAAAATCCGCCGAGGCGCCGCCGCCGTTCCGCGCGCCGCAGCTTGCGACCCTGGTCGACGAGGCGCCGGCCGGCACCAACTGGATGTTTGAATATAAATATGACGGATACCGCCTGTTGATCGCCACCGGTAGCGGCGCCGCCACCGCGTGGACCCGCAACGGCAAGGATTGGAGCGACAAGTTCCGGGCGCTGGTCAAGGCGGCGGAAAGCCTTCCCGCCGGCTGCATGATCGACGGCGAAGCGGTGGCTCTTGGACCGAACGGCAAGCCCGACTTCCAGCTGCTCCAGTCGACGCTCAAGGAGAGCAAGGGCAAGAACCTCGCTTTCTACGCCTTCGACCTGCTGGTCGACCGCGGCTGGGACATCACCAAATTGCCCAACCTCGAGCGCAAGGAGCGGCTCGCGGCGCTCTTGGAAAGCGTTGGTCCGCCGATCGTCTACGGCGACCATATGCTCGGCAAGGGCGAGGCCTTGTTCGACGCGGTGTGCGAGGAAGGCGGGGAAGGCGTGATCGCCAAGCGCGCCGACGCATCCTATCGCGGCGGGCGCACCAGGAATTGGCTCAAGCTCAAATGCATCCAGCGCCAGGAACTGGTGGTGGTCGGCTGGTCGGAGAGCGACAAGCGGCGCGGCTTCAAGTCGCTGCTGCTCGCCGCCAACGAAAGCGGCAAGCTGACCTACGTCGGCAAGGTCGGAACCGGCTTCAACACGCAAATGATCGAGGATCTGTCGGAGCGCATGAAGCCGCTGGAGATTGACAAGGCGGCGGTCGAAATCCCGCGCGCCGAGCGCCGCGGCGGGCATTGGATCAAGCCCGAGCTGGTCGCCGAGATCGCGTTCACCGAATTCACGTCGGAGGGCATCCTCCGCCACCCGAGCTTCATTGCCCTGCGCGAGGATAAGCCGGCCAGCCAGGTCGTGCGCGAGACGCCCAAGCCGCTGCCGAAGAGTGCCAAAGGCCGCGAGCATCCGACGCCCGAGAGCCTGGGCATCACCATCACCAACCCCGACCGGGCGATCTTCCCGACCGAGAAGCTGACCAAGGGCGACCTCGCGGCTTATTATGCGGCGATCGATCCGCTGTTGATGGTCGACGCGAAGAACCGCCCGACGACCCTGATCCGCTGCCCCCAAGGCCGCGCCAAGAAATGCTTCTTCCAGAAGCACGACACCGGATCGATGGGCGATCACGTCAAGCATGTGGCGATCACCGAGAAGAAGGGCGGCCAACAGGACTATCTCTATGTCGAGGACGTACGCGGGATCCTTGCCTGCGTGCAGATGGGGACGATCGAGTTCCACGGCTGGGGCTCGCGGATCGGCGATGTCGAAAGGCCCGACCGGCTGGTGTTCGACCTCGACCCCGACGTTGGCCTCGACTTCAAGGCGGTTCGCGACGCCGCGGTTCGGCTGCGCGAGCTCCTGGCCGATTTGGGCTTGAAGACCTTTCCCTTGCTCACCGGCGGCAAGGGGCTTCACGTGGTCGCGCCGCTCGACGCTTCGGCCGAGTGGAGCGCGGTGACCTCGTTCGCGGAGCGCTTTTCCAAGGCGGTGGCGGAAGCTGAGCCCGATCGCTTCACCGCCAACATGCGCAAGGTTCAGCGCAAGGGCCGAATCTTCCTCGACTGGCTCAGGAACCAGCGCGGATCGACCGCGGTGCTGCCTTATTCGGCGCGCGCCCGCGAGGGCGCACCCGTTTCCGCGCCGATAGCGTGGGAAGAGTTGGACGATTTTGACGGCGGCAATGCCTTCACCATCCGCGATGTCGACCGGCTGCTGGAGCGCTCGTCGTCAAAAATGCTCGCCGGATGGGGGCAGGCCAGGCAGAAGCTGCCAAAGGCCTAGACCGCGCGCTTGGGCGGCTTACAAGAAGTGCATGCGCGCTTTCCTGCTCCCGCTCCTCCTCCTGCTTACCGCCGCCGCAACGCCGGCCGAGCTCAACCGCTGGAAGGACGAGGCGTCGCGAGTGACGATCACGCGTGACGATTGGGGCATCGCCCACATCGACGCGCCGACCGACGCTGGCGCGGTGTTCGGAATGATCTACGCTCAGGCCGAGGACGACTTCCCGCGCATCGAGGCCAATTATCTGACCGCGCTCGGCCGACTGCCGAAGCTGACGGAGAGAAAGCGATCTGGCAGGATTTGCGGGCGCGGCTTTACGTCAGCGATGACAAGCTAAAGGCCGATTACGCGCGCAGCCCGGACTGGCTCAAGCGGTTGATGAACTCGTGGGCAAGCGGCCTCAATTACTTTCTGGCGACCCACTCCGAAGTGAAGCCGCGGGCGCTGGTCCGCTTCGAGCCGTGGATGGCGCTGTCGTTCACCGAAGGCAGCATCGGCGGAGATATCGAACGGATCGACCTGGTCGAACTCGAGAAATTCTACTCGGGCAAGTCTACGCTGGTCGCGATGGCGCCCGATCCCGAGCCCAAAGGCTCCAACGGTATTGCGATCGCTCCGCGCCTGACCCGCGACGGCAAGGCGCTGCTGCTGATCAACCCACACACCAGCTTCTTCTTCAGGTCCGAGCAGCACGTGACGAGCGGCGAAGGGCTCAACGCTTATGGCGCCGCGACCTGGGGCCAGTTCTTCATCTACCAGGGCTTCAACGCCAGCGCGGGGTGGATGCACACCTCCAGTGGGGTCGACAGTGTCGACGAGTTCGCGGAAGCGGTGACCGGCTCGAAATACCGCTACGGGGGCGAGTGGCGGGCGCTCGACCAGCGGCCGGTGACGATCCGCTACCGCGCCGCCGACGGCACATTGGCGACCCGCAGCTTCACCACCTTGCACACCCATCGCGGTCCCATCGTCCGAGCGGACAAGGGACGCTGGATCACGTTCGCAATGATGGACCGGCCGGTCGAAGCGTTGCAGCAATCGTACCTCCGGACCAAAGCCACTGATCTGGCGTCGTTTCTGAAGGTTGCTGCACTGCAAGCGAACAGTTCGAACGCGACAATCTTTGCTGATAGCAAGGGCACGATCGCTTATCTTCACCCTCAGTTCGTGCCGCTGCGCGACAACCGCTTCGACTACACCAAGCCGGTCGATGGCAGCGACCCCGCGGCCGACTGGCGCGGGCTAACGCCGCTGGCGGCATTGCCGAGCGCGGTCACTCCGGCGACCGGCTGGGTGCAGAACACCAATAACTGGCCGTGGTCCGCGGCCGGCGCGGCGAGTCCCAACGCGAGCCGCTTCCCCAAATATATGGACATGTTCGGCGAGAACCCGCGCGGCGAGCATGCGGTCGATCTGTTGCAGGGGAGCAGCGGCTGGACGCTCGACGGACTGCAGGCGGCGGCGTTCAGCACGCGCCAGCCGGGGTTCGAGAAACTGGTGCCCGGCCTGGTCGCCGCCTGGAACTCGTTGCCGACAAGCGATCCGCTCAAACGCCGCCTTGCCGAGCCCGTCGCGGCGCTTCGCGGATGGGATTCCCGTTGGAGCGCCGCGTCCATCCCCAACACCGTCGCCAATTTCTGGGGGGACGAGCTGTGGAAAAACGTCACCAGTCCCGAGTGGGACGACAGCTCGCCAGTCTATGCCCGGCTGAACCGCGTCCCCGACGCGCAAAAGCTCGCCAATTTCCACACCGTCATCACCCGGCTCGAGCGCGACTTCGGGACTTGGCGAGTGCCGTGGGACGAGGTTAACCGCTTCCAGCGAATCTCGAGCGCAATCGACCATCCGTTCAGCGACGCCGCGCCCAGCATCGCGGTGCCGTTCAGCTCCGGCCGCTGGGGCTCGCTGGCCTCATTCGGCGCCAGCCCGAAGCCGGGCACCAAACGCTGGTACGGGACCGGCGGCAACAGCTTCGTCGCGGTCGTCGAGTTCGGCCCGTAGGTGCGCGCGCGGGCCGTCACCGCCGGCGGCGAGAGCGGCGATCCCGCCTCGCCGCACTTCAACGACCAGGCGCGGCGCTATGCGTCGGGCGGCCTTCGCGATGTCTATTTCCATCCCGACCAGCTCAAGGGTCACATCGAGCGGATCTACCGCCCCGGAGAGTAACCGCGAGCTCGGTCAGCCCTCGATCGGGAAACGAAGCACCGCGGTCAGCCCGTCCGGACGCCAGTCGCTGTCGATCGTGCCCTTGAGGTCGGCCTTGACGCTCATCGCGATCATTCGCTGTCCAAAGCCGCTGCCCGGTGACTCGGATTCGCACAGTGGCCCATGCTCTTCCCAGGTGAGCTCGACCGTTTCACCATCGCGGCGCCAGCCGAAATCGAGACGGCCCTCATCGTTGCACAGCCCCCCGTATTTGACCGCATTGGTGTAAAGTTCGTGCAAGATCATCGACAGGCCAAGAACCTGTCCGGCCTTGAGCAGGATTTTCGGGCCGCCGAACCGGGCACGGCCTGCGGCCACGTCCGCCCCGAGCACCCGTTCGGCAAGCGCGCTCAGCGCAACGTCGCGCCACTCCTCGCCCCCAACCAGAAGCTGATGCGCTCGAGCAAGCGATTCGAGCCGCCCCGCAAACGCCTTGCTGAAGCTTTCCATGTTGGGCGAAGCGCGGGCGGTTTGCTGCGCGATCGCGGCGACGACGGTCAGCATGTTCTTAACGCGATGCTCCGATTCCTGGAGTACTCGCTGCTGCCGCTCGGCTTCGGCTCGGCGCTGCGTTATGTCGCGAAGGAAACCGACGAATAGCCGGCCGCCGAACTGCTCGCTTGCCGTGACCGACAGTTCGAGCGGAATTTCCACCCCGTCCTTGGTGACACCCTCGATTTCAATCAGTCGGTCCAGCACCGGCCCTTCGCCGGTGGCCACGAAATGGGTGATTCCGTTCTCGTGGCCAGCGCGGTAGCGGTCGGGGATGATGAGATCGCTAAGCCGCGCGCCGATCGCCTCTTCCTCGCTCCAGCCGAAGCAGCGCGCGGCGTTGTTGTTCCAGCCAACGACGCGCCCGTCTTCGCCCATCACGATGACAGCGTCGAGCGCCGTGTCGAGCACGCTCTGCAACCCTGCGTGCAATGGCCCCCAGCTCAGATTCATTTCGCCGTCATTACTGTTTTTCGGCTAATATTCCAGCCACTTCTACACAAATCGGATTCTCCTGCGCTCAGCCTGCGGCCAAGCGGTCGGTCGCCCGGATCAGTCCGTCGAGGATTCCGGGCTCGTTGAACAGATGGCCGCCGTCGGGGACGATCTGCAAGTCAACTTCCGGCCACGCTTTCTTCAGCGACCACGCCGCCCTTGGCGGGGTGCAGGTGTCGTGGCGACCCTGGACGATGATGCCCGGAATCCCGCGCAGCTTTTGAGCGCCGGCAAGCAGCTCGCCTTCCTCCAGCCAGCCGCCGTTGGCCATGTAATGGTTCTCGATCCGGGCAATGGCGATCGCCACATCCGGGCTGGTGAAATGCTCGATCGTCGCTTCGCTTGGAAGCAAGGTGACCGTCGAGCCCTCCCACGCGCTCCACGCCTGCGCGGCGGCAAGCTGCTCGTCGGGGTCGTTGCTGGTCAGGCGCTTGCGATACGCCTCGACCAGGTCGCCGCGCTCGCCTTTGGGGATCAGCGAGACGAATTCGTCCCATTTGTCCGGGTAGACGGCCGAAGCGCCGCCATCGACGTACAGCCAGTCGACTTCATATTGGTCGAACAGGAAGATGCCGCGCAGCACCAGCTCGGTAACCCGCTCGGGATGGGCCTGGGCGTAAGCGAGGCTGAGCGTCGATCCCCAGCTGCCGCCGAACACCAGCCATTTTTCGATGCCGGCGAGCTCGCGCAGCTTCTCGATGTCGGCGACCAGGTCAGCGGTCGTGTTGTTCTCAAGCTCTGCATAAGGCGTCGACTTGCCGCAGCCGCGCTGGTCGAACACCAGGACATTATACTTGCCGGGGTCAAACTGGCGGCGGTGGGCGGGGCTCGATCCGCCGCCCGGGCCGCCGTGAAGGAAAACCGCCGGCTTGCCGTCCGGATTGCCGCTGAACTCCCAGTACAGGCAGTGCCCGTCGCCGACGTCGATATGACCCGACTTGTACGGCTCGATCGGCGGGTAAAGGGTGCGGCGGTCGCTGGTCTGGATGTCCATTAGAAGCTCATTTCCTCATAGATTCGGCGCACGTCGCCGCGCCATTCATTGTGGAAGCGGTCGAGCAGGCGCTCGGCCGGAGTGAGGCCGGTGGCGACGATATCGTGCAGCGGGTCGAGGAACCCGCTTTCGTTGTCGCCCGCAGAGTTGAGGCGGGCTCGGCGGCTGAGCCCGGCGGCGGCGATGCTCACGACCTGGTGCGCAAGATCATGCACGGTTCCGCCACCCGGCAGCAGTGCCTTCAAGCCGAGCTTGGGGACCGAACGGCGAAGCTCCTCGCGCTCCTCGATGGTCCAGTCCTTGACCAATTCCCACGCGGCGTTGAGCGCCTGGTCGTCGTAAAGCAGCCCCACCCATAAAGCCGGGAGCGCGCAGATCTTGCCCCAGCGGCCGCCATCGGAGCCGCGCATTTCGAGGAAGCTTTTCAGCCGCACTTCCGGGAAGGCGGTCGACAAATGGTCGGTGAAGTCGGTCAGCCGCGGCTTCTCGCCCGGCAATTGCGGCAGCTTTCCGTCAAGAAAATCGCGGAAGCTCTCGCCGGCGACGTCGATATATCTTCCCTCGCGGAAGACGAAATACATCGGCACGTCGAGCGCATAGTCGAGGTAGCGCTTGTAGCCGAAGCCGTCCTCGAAGACGAACGGCAGCATCCCGGTGCGGTCGGGGTCGGTGTCTTCCCAGATGTGGCTCCGGAAGCTCAGATAATTGTTGGGCTTGCCTTCGGTCAGCGGCGAGTTGGCGAACAAAGCGGTGGCGACCGGCTGCAGCGCCAGCCCGACGCGGAACTTGGCGACCATGTCGGCTTCGCTCGAATAATCGAGGTTCACCTGGATGGTGCAGGTACGAAGCATCATGTCGAGGCCGAGGCTGCCGACCTTCGGCATGTAGTTGCGCATGATCGCGTAGCGCCCCTTAGGCATCATCGGCAGCTCGCTTCGGGCCTTGTCCGGCCACATGCCCAGGCCAAGGAAGCCGACTCCGAGCCGGTCTCCGGCCGCTTTCGCCTGACTCAGGTGCCGGCCGGCCTCGGCGCAGGTTTCGTGAAGGTCGCTCAGCGCCGCGCCGGACAGCTCGAGCTGCCCCGCCGGCTCCAGGCTGATGGTGCCGTCGGGGCCGCTCAACGCGATGACGTTTCCATTTTCGATGACCGGCGACCAGCCGAATTCGGTCATGCCCAAAAGCAGGTCGCGGATCCCGCCGGGCTCGTCGTAGGAGGGCGCCCGGTGGTCGGCGAGCCGATAGACGAACTTCTCGTGCTCGGTGCCGATGCGCCAGTTTTCTTTAAGCTTTTCACCGCCAGAAAAGACCGCAATCAGGTCGTCGCGGCTCTCGATGAGCGGGCTTTCGCTGTCGTCGGTCCGCGTCGTCACGCCGAGCGCTTAGCGCCAGTCCCCGGCCAGCGCCATCCAAGAAGCAAGCGCGGCCAGGGCGGCGGTCTCGGCGCGAAGGATGCGGGGGCCGAGCGAGATCGCCACCGCTCCGGGCGCGGCGCGGACCAGCGCCCGCTCGTCGTCGGTAAAGCCACCTTCCGGGCCAATGAGGATCGTCGCCGCTCCCGGCTTGAATGCCGACGCGGTCGCCTCGCCGCCGCGCTCGTCGGCGAAATAGAGCGCGCGACCGTCCTGTTTCTCGAGGAACCTCGATAGCGCGACCGGCTCGGCAATCTCGGGAAGCACCGTCCGCCCACATTGCTCGGCCGCCTCGATGGCGATCGATTGCAAGCGCTCGACCTTGACCCGCTCGACAATGGTGCGCCGCGTGATCACCGGGATCAGCCGCGCCGCGCCAAGCTCGGTCGCTTTTTCGACCAGCCAATCGGTCTGCGCTCGCTTCACCGGCGCGAAGGCAAGCCAGATGTCGGGCACGCTCTCAGCCTCACGGGTCCGGCGCTCGACGGTGAGAGTCATCCGCTTCCTGCCGGCGGCGGCGATCCGGGCGAGCCACTCGCCCGAGCTGCCGTCGAACACCAGCAGCTCGCCGCCTTCGCCCAGGCGCAACACGTTGCCGAGATAATTAGCCTGGCTTGGATCGAGTTCGATCGGGATCCCCTTGCCGAGCGGCTCGCGCACGAACAGGCGGGGGAGGCTTCTGGGCGGCCAGGCGGGGGTGGCAGGCATTGCCTGCAACGGATAGGTCGGGGCCGTGACCGCCACCACCGAAATCGTCCCCGATAGCGAACGGCGCGGGTTGATCGGCGCGCTGCCGCCGCGGCTTCGGCCGTTCGCTTCGCTGATGCGGCTCGACCGACCGATAGGGACGTGGCTGCTTTACTGGCCGTGCGCGTGGAGCGTCGCGCTGGCGGGGGTCAATGGCCGCTGGAGCCTGTTCCTGTGGCTGGCGCTGGGCGCTTTCGCAATGCGCAGCGCCGGCTGCGTCTACAACGACATCGTCGACCGCGACCTCGACCGGCGCGTCGAGCGGACGCGGTTGCGGCCGCTTGCCAGCGGGCGCGCTTCGGTCGGCGCGGCGTGGACCCTTGTCGCTTTGCTGTGCGCGCTTGGCCTTCTGGTGCTTCTCCAGCTCGACCGCACGGCGCAGATCGTCGCGCTCGCCAGCATCGCGCCGGTCGCCGCTTACCCTTTCATGAAGCGCATCACCTGGTGGCCGCAGGCGTGGCTCGGGCTGGTCTTCTCATGGGGCGCGTTGGTCGGCTGGCCGGCGGTGACGGGGAGCCTCGGCTGGCCGCTTATCCTGTTGTGGCTCGGCAGCATCGCCTGGGTAATCGGTTACGACACGCTTTATGCGATCCAGGATATCGAGGATGACGCCCTGGTCGGGGTGAAGAGCAGCGCCCGCGCCCTCGGCGACAAGGCGCCGTTCGGCATCGGCATCTTTTACGCGCTGGCCGTGCTGTTGTGGGGCGCGGCGGTGTGGGCGGGCAGGCCCGACTGGGTAGCGCTGGTGGCGCTCGTCCCGGCGGCGCTTCACCTGCTCAACCAGGCGCTTCGGGCCGATCCCGGCGACGGCGACGGCGCGCTGCGGCTGTTCCGGTCGAACCGCAGCTGCGGCCTGCTGGTGTTCCTGGCGATGCTGGTGGTCGGGCTGTCCAGCCGCTAGGCGCTGACCCATGCTTTCAATCGATGATTCACAGGTTCTGGCCGAGCGGCTGGTCGAGCGCGCCACCGCCGCCGGCGCCGATTCCGCCGACGCGCTCTACATCGGCGGGCGGTCGAGCAGCGTCGAGGTCCGCCTCGGCGAACTCGAGCATGTCGGCCGCTCCGAAGACGAGGATCTGGGCTTGCGGGTGTTCGTCGGCAGCCGCTCGGCGAGCGTCTCCTCATCGGACTTGTCGACCGATGCGCTCGAAGCGCTGGTCGAGCGGGTGCTGGCGATGGCGGCCCAAGCGCCCGAGGACCAATATGCCGGACTGGCGCCGCCCGACCGGCTCGAGCGTGGGGCTTTTCCCGACCTCGACAGCATCGATCCCCGCGAGCCCGACCCGGCCCAGCTTCGCCAGCGCGCGCTCGAGGCCGAGCAAGCGGCCCTTGCCGTGGCCGGCGTCGCCAACTCGACCGGCGCCTCGTCCGGCGCCTCTGCATCGATCATCGCTCTGGCAACGTCCGGCGGCTTTTCCGGAGCCTATCGAGCGACCGGCTTCAGCTGCTCGGTCGGGGTGGTCGCGGGCGAGGGCGGGTCAATGCAGCGCGACCATGCGTGGCACAGTGCCCGGCACTTGGAAGAGCTGGACGAAGCCGAGGACATCGGGCGGCTTGCCGGGACGCGGGCCGTTGCCCGTCTCAACCCGGTCCGTCCGAAATCGGGTTCGATGCCGGTGATATTCGACCCGCGCGTCGCCTCCTCGCTGCTCGGCCATTTCGCCGGCGCGATCAACGGCGCTTCGGTCGCTCGCAAGTCGAGCTTCCTCCAGGACAAGTTGGACGGGCGGGTGTTCGGCGAGGGGGTGACGATCATCGACGACCCGCTGCGCCGCCGCGGCCTGAGGTCAAGGCCGTTTGACGCCGAGGGCGTGGCGGTCCGGACGATGGAGATCGTCGCCGACGGCGTGCTCCGAACCTGGATGGCGGAGAGCGCTTCGGCCCGGCAGCTGGGCATCGCTCCGACCGGCCACGCCGCGCGCGGCGTCGGCGGGTCGCCCGGTGCCAGCCCAAGCAATTTCTACATGGCGGCGGGCAAGCGCAGCCGCGGCGAGCTACTGGCGGCGTTTCCCGAGGCGATATTGGTAACCGAGCTGATCGGCATGGGGGTCAACGGCGTGACCGGCGACTACAGCCGGGGCGCCGCCGGCTTCCTGGTCAGCGGCGGCGAGATCGGGCCGGCGGTACAGGAGATCACCATCGCGGCGAACCTTGTCGACATGTTCGCGACGCTGGAGCCCGGGTCCGACCTAGAGTTGCGGCGCGGGGTGGACGCGCCGACGATCCTCCTCCCCGAGATGGTAATAGCGTCGGGCTAGGCCTCCTGCGCCTCTCCGACGGCCGGAAGGCCGAGCCGCGCGATGTCGATCTTCGGGCAGCGGTCCATCACTACCTTCAATCCGGCCGCCTCGGCCCGCGTCGCGGCTTCCTCGTTGACCACCCCAAGCTGCATCCACACCGCCTTGGCACCGACCGCGATCGCCTGGTCGACCGCTTCGCCGGCTGCGTCCGGCCGGCGGAAGATGTCGACGATGTCGATCGGCTTGCCGATCTGGGCGAGCTCGCGCCACACGAACTCGCCGTGCACATGCTCGCCGGTGATCTGCGGGTTGACCGGAAACACCCGATAGCCCTGGTCCTGGAGGAATTTCATCACGCCATAAGAGGCGCGGCCGGGCCGGTCCGACGCACCGACCATGGCGATTGTTCGGGCGCTGGTCAGCAGCTCGGCAATGTCGTCGTCACTGGTCAGCGGCATGTTTCAATCTCCCTTCCCAAGGAAATGCTTCAGGCCGGCGCTGTTTCCAGCGCCTCGAGCAATTTGCGTGCCAGCTCGGCGAAGGCCTGCCCCTCCGGGCCATCCGCGGCGGCGGGCGGCTGTCCGGCGTCCGACGCTATGCGAAGCGCCGACGACAGCGGCAGGCGCCCGAGGAACGGGATGCCCATCTCGAGCGCCGCTTCTTCCGCGCCGCCGGTCCCGAACGGGTCGGACTGCTCGTCGCAATGCGGGCAGATGTAGCCGGCCATGTTCTCGACCAGCCCGAAAATCGGCACCGACATCTTGCCGAACAGGTCGACGGCGCGGGTCGCGTCGATCAGCGACAGCGCCTGCGGGGTGGAGACGATCACCGCCCCGTCGGGCCGCGACTTCTGGATCAGCGATAATATCACGTCGCCCGTGCCCGGCGGCAAGTCGACCAGAAGCAGCTCTGCGTCTTCCCAATTGGCGTCGACCAGCTGGGCTAGCGCCCCCGACGCCATCGGCCCGCGCCAGGCGAGCGCGTGGCCGGGTGAAACCAGCTGGCCGAGCGACAGGAACCGCACTCCATGCGCTTCGACCGGGTTGAGCCTCTTGTCGTCGGCGGTCGGCTTTTCCTCCGATCCGAGCAGCCTAGTTTGTGACGGGCCGTAGACGTCGGCGTCGATCAGGCCGACCTTCTTGCCCATCCGTGCCAGCGCCACCGCCAGATTGACCGTCAGCGTCGACTTGCCGACCCCGCCCTTGCCGCTGGCGACCGCAACCAGCTTGCGCTGCGGTTGCGACACGGTGAGCGCAACCCGGACCTCCTCGACACCGGCGATCCCGCCGCCGGCAGATTGCAGCTGCCGTTCCATCGAAACGCGCTCATCGCCGCTCAGCCCGGTCGCATCGGCGATGATCGTCAGGGTCCCGCCGGCCAGCTTGCGCGAGCGGATTCGTGGCCCGTGCGGGTGGTCGTCGAGGCATGCAAGGGGGTCGGCGGGCTCGGCCATGTTCCTGCTCGGGATAGAAGGTCGCTTGCCCCTTGCCACTGTTTTTCGCGCGGCGCGCTTCCTATACTGCAATCATGAGCATCATTTCGGGGTGGGGCGCGTCGCTTCGCGGCCTCTTCGCTGACAACAAGGGCCCATGGGGGTCGAGCGGACCCGGCGACGCCGGGAACGAGCCCGTGCGCGGACCGTGGGGCGAGCCGTCCGCCGGCGGCAAACTGCCGTCGGGGCAGCCATCGGCCAATCGGGCAAGCCTCGACGAATTCCTTCGCAAGAGCCGCGCCCGCTGGTCGGGCGGCGGCGGTGGCGGCTTGCCGCGCCGCCCCGAGCGGTCGACGATCGTCTGGGGCGTGGTCGGGGCGCTGACCCTGTGGTTGGTATTCACCAGCATGCACAGCATCGCCCCCGAGCAGCGCGGGGTCGTCTCCCGCTTCGGCCGCTACGTCTATACGCTTGGGCCCGGCATCGGGCTGACCCTGCCGTCGCCGATCGAGCGCGTCGACAAGATCGACGTCGAGGATATCCGTACCGTCGACCTCGGCTCGACCAGGACCGACGATTTGATGCTGACCGGCGACCAGAACATCATCGACATCGCTTATTCGGTGCGCTGGAATATCCGCGACCCCGAGTTGTTCCTGTTCGAGCTGGCGCGGCCCGAGGAAACCATCCGTCAGGTCGCCGAAAGCTCGATGCGCGCGGTGGTCAGCAGCGTCAGCCTCGACGACGCCATCGGCGACAAGCGAAGCGAAATCGAGGCGCGGGTGGCCGAAAACATGCAGCGGATTCTCAACGCCTACAGCTCGGGCGTCCTCATCCAGGGCGTGGCGATCAAGCAGGCCGACCCGCCGCAAGCGGTCAACGACGCCTTCAAGGACGTCTCGGCCGCCCAGCAGGATGCCCAGCGCTACGTCAACGCCGCCAACGCTTACGCCCAACAGCTCACCGCCAAGGCGCAGGGCGAAGCGACCGCGTTCGACAAGGTCTACGAGCAATACAGGCTGGCGCCCGAAGTCACCCGCCGTCGCATGTATTACGAGACGATGGAGCGGGTTTTGGCAAAGGTCGATAAAACCATCATCGAGGCGCCGGGCGTGATGCCTTATCTACCACTTCCGCAAGCCGGAAGGGCCGCTCCGAAAGCCACGGAAGGGGCGGGCCAGTGATAGAGATGATCACCCGCCGGCCGCTGGTGAGCGCGGTCATCGCGCTGTTGCTGCTGGCCTTGCTTGCAAGCGCCTTCCCGATCGTCCCGGAAACCAAGCAAGCGGTCGTCGTGCGCTTCGGCAAGCCCGAACGAATCCTCAACCGATTCCAGGACGGGCAGCCGATCGGCGCCGCCGGAGCCGGCATTTCCTGGCGAATCCCGTTCGCCGAAAATATCGTCTGGATCGACAAGCGCGTGCTCGATGTCGACATGGAGCGCCAGCCGGTGCTGTCGACCGACCAGCGGCGGCTCGAGGTCGACGCCTTCGCCCGCTACCGCATCGTCGATCCGCTGCGCATGTACATCAGCGCCCGAAGCGAAGACCGGGTCAGCGCCGCGCTCCGCCCGATCCTCGGCTCGGAGATTCGCAACGAGCTTGGCAAGGTCACGTTCGCCGCGCTGCTGTCGCCCGAGCGGCAGGGGATCATGGAGAATGTCCGGCGCCGGCTCGACCGGGTCGCCCGCCAATATGGCGCGGAGATCATCGACGTGCGGATCAAGAAAGCCGAACTGCCGAGCGGAACGCCGCTGCAATCGGCCTATGAGCAGATGCGCAGCGCGCGTGAGCAGGAAGCCCGTTCGATCCGCGCCGAGGGCGCCAAGCGGGCGCAGATTATCCGCGCCGAGGCCGACGCCAACGCCTCGCGCACTTATGCTGGCAGCTTCGGCAAGGACGCGGACTTCTACGAATTTTATCGCGCCATGCAGTCGTATGAGACGACCTTTGTCGGCGACGGCGAGGAAAGTCGTCCGCCGACAACGGTTATCCTGTCGCCGCAGAACGACTATTTAAAGGAATTCACCGGCCCGGGACGCTGACGAGCGGCCGGCCGACCATTCAAATCGCATTCATTGGCTCGACCTAGTGCAAGCGGTCCCAATTCCGTGATTAAGGGGTATCGATGAAGCCGAAGGAGACCGCAAGAGTGCGCTATGCTTATGGGATTGCAGCGGCCCTGCTGCTGGGTGGGACCGCTTTCTCGATCACGTCCGGGCCGGTCGGCGCGCAAGTCGCTCAAAACGCTCCCGCCGTGCTTCCGCCCGGCGGCGCCCCGATGTCCTTCGCCGAATTGTCGGCGCGGTTGCAGCCCGCGGTGGTCAACATCTCGACCAAGCAGCGGGTCGCGGTCAGGCAGCAGCAGGTCGATCCGCTGGAAGAGCTGTTCCGCCAGTTCGGCGGTCCAACGCCGCAGCAGCGTCAGCCGCAGCAGCAGCAGCAGCCAGGCGGTCCGCGGACCCGAGAAGCCGGCTCGCTCGGCTCCGGCTTCATCATCTCGCCCGATGGCTATGTCGTCACCAACAACCATTTGATCCAGAGCGCCAGCGGCTCCGGCACGGTCGACACCGTCACCGTCACCCTCACCAACCGCAAGGAATATACCGCGCGGATCATCGGCCGCGACCAGCTCGCCGACCTCGCGCTCCTCAAGATCGAGGGCAACAACTTCCCTCACGTCAATTGGGGCGACAGCAAGCGCGCCAGGGTCGGCGACTGGGTACTTGCGATCGGCAATCCCTACGGGCTGGGTGGCTCGGTCACCGCCGGCATCATCTCCGCGCTTCATCGCGGGATCACCGGCGCCGGGGCATACGACCGCTACATCCAAACCGACGCGGCGATCAACATGGGCAATTCGGGCGGCCCGATGTTCGACCTCAACGGCAACGTCATCGGTGTCAACAGCGCGCTGATTTCACCGACCGGCACCAACGTCGGAATCGGGCTCGCAATTCCGACCGAGCTCGCAAAGCCGGTGATCGACGCCCTTCGCCGTGGCGAACGGCCGTCGCG
The DNA here is from genome assembly GCA_037721775.1 of Sphingomicrobium sp. Classification (GTDB taxonomy): domain Bacteria; phylum Pseudomonadota; class Alphaproteobacteria; order Sphingomonadales; family Sphingomonadaceae; genus Sphingomicrobium. The sequence continues at coordinate 53,156 of JBBJOG010000010.1, forward strand.
CGGCTATCTCGGCGTCGGGCTCCAGCCGGTCGACGAGGACATCGCGCAGTCGCTCGGCCTGCCCAAGGACCGCGGCGAAATCGTCTTCACCGTGCAGCCGAACGAGCCCGCGGCTCGCGCCGGCATCCAGCAGGGCGACGTCATCGTCCGGGTCAACGGGCAGGACGTGAACCCGGACGAAACCGTGTCCTATCTGATCGCCAACACCACGGTCGGCTCGCGGGTCCCGGTCGACATCATCCGCGACGGCAAGCCGATGCGGCTCACCGTTGCCGTCGGCCAACGGCCAACCGAAGAGGATCTGGCCAGGCGGCTCGGGGTCGACGACGATGGAACGGGCCAAGACAACGCCCCGGTTTCCCCGGCGAGCCAGACGCTGGGCCTGTCGCTGCAGCCGCTAACGCCGCAGATCCAGCGCGCGCTGAATCTGCCGGCAACATCTCGCGGAGTCGTCATCACCGCCGTCGACCCGTCCAGCGATGCGGCCGAAAAAGGGCTCCAGCGCGGCGATGTGATCATCTCGGTCAACCGCCAGGCGGTGACCGATCCGGCGCAGGTGGCCGCGGCGGTCGCCGCTGCCCTACGGGCGGGCCGCACGAGCGTCCTGCTACTGATCAAGCGCGGGACTTCAGCCGAACGCTTTCTCGGAATCACAATCCCGAACGGCTAGAGCGCCGCAACAGCTTCATCTTCCGCTTGCGCCCGCGCGTTGGATTGGCAATGTGCGGCCATTGGTGGAGGGAGAGGGTGATGCCCGGTTCGGCAGATCGTCTTCGGACAGACGGGTCTCTTGGTGGCCGGTGATCATCGCGAGCTGGTCGCTTCGCTCGAACGCGATTGGCGCGACGCGCTGTGCGCCAAGGACATGGATCGCCTTCGCACCCTGATCCACCCGCAATTCACGCTGATCGGAACGCGCTCAACGGGCGCGTTCACCATGGGCCGGGACGAATGGCTCGACGCAATCCAGAAGCGCGAGCTGGTCGGGATCGACTTGCAGGTTAAGGACGCTGCGGTGTTCGACGACGTAATAGTCGGCACCATCGAAGCTAATTGGTGCGTCAATTACCGCGGCAAGCCGATCCAGGATTGCGTGCTTCTCACCGACGTCTGGGTTCGCGACGGCGGCCACTGGCAAGTTGTTCGCCGGCATTCGAGCCCGGTCCCCTTAGCGGAGTGCCTGACCGGCACCACTTAGAGACAAGGAAACGCGAATGGCGACTGCCAGCGACCCGACGATCGTTCCCGCCACCGGCCTGAAGGAGCTTACCCTTCGCGGGATCCTGCTCGGCGCGATCATCACCGTGCTGTTCACCGCCGCCAACGTCTATCTCGGGCTCAAGCTCGGGATTACCTTTGCGACCTCGATCCCCGCCGCGGTGATCTCGATGGCGGTGCTCAAGTTCGTCCGCGACGCCACCATCCAGGAAAACAACATCGTCCAGACCATCGCCTCCGCGGCGGGAACGCTGTCGGCGATCATCTTCGTCCTGCCGGGGCTGATCATGGTCGGGTGGTGGACGGGTTTCCCGTTCTGGCTGTCGGTTGCGGTCATCGCCTTGGGCGGAATCCTGGGCGTGATGTACTCGGTGCCGCTGCGGCGCGCGCTCGTCACCGGCTCCGATTTGCCCTTTCCCGAAGGCGTCGCGGCGGCCGAGGTGCTCAAGGTCGGCGCCGGCGTCGGCGGAGCGGAAGAGAATCGCCGCGGTCTGAAGATGATCGTGCTGAGCTCGCTGGTGTCCGCGGCCTATGCCATCCTCGCCCAGACCAAGTTCGCGGTCACCGAGGCGGCCCGCAGCTTCAACTTCGGGGCCGGCGCGACCACCGTCACGTCCAGCCTGTCGATGGCGCTGATCGGGGTGGGTCATCTGGTCGGCATGGCGGTCGGAATCGCCATGCTGGTCGGCCTCATCATCAGCTGGTTCGTGCTGGTGCCGTGGCAGACCGGGCTGGCCGGACTCGGCTCGGCGGCCGACCTCGAGACATTGGTCGGCACGACCTTCCGCGAAAAAGTGCGATTCATCGGCGCCGGCACGATTGGCGTCGCCGCCATCTGGACCTTGCTCAAGATCATCGGCCCGATCGTCAAGGGCGTCACGTCGGCGCTCACCGCCAGCCGGGCGCGCCAGGTCGGCGGGCAGGACAGCCTCCCCTTGACCGACCGCGACTTGCCGATCGGCATCATCGGCGTGACGATCATCGCCTCGATGATCCCCATCGGCCTGTTGCTGTCGGCGTTCGCCCAGAGCGGCCCGATCGCCGCCGCTCCGGCGCTGACCATCGGGCTGAGCCTGCTTTACATCCTCATCGCCGGCGCGATCATCGCCGCGATCACCGGCTATATGGCGGGGCTGATCGGCGCCTCCAACAGCCCGGTGTCGGGGGTCGGCATCCTCACCGTGCTCGGCATCTCGCTGATCCTTGTCGCGATCTTCGGGCGCGAGATCGGGGTCGATGCGTCGCAAAGCCTGGTCGCCTACGCCTTGTTCGTCACTGCCATCATCTTCGGCGTGGCGACCATCGCCAACGACAATCTTCAGGATTTGAAGACCGGCCAATTGGTCGGCGCGACCCCTTGGCGGCAGCAGGTCGCGCTGGTGATGGGCGTGATCTTCGGGTCGCTGGTCATCCCGCCGATCCTGACCATCCTCAATGATGCCTTCGGCTTCGCCGGCGCGCCCGGCGCCGGGCCCAACGCGCTCGCCGCGCCTCAAGCGGCGCTGATTTCCGCCATCGCGCAGGGCGTGCTCGGCGGCAATCTCGACTGGGGCCTGATCGGTCTTGGCGGCCTAATCGGCGTTGGCGTGATCATCGTCGACGAGCTGCTGCGGGCGTCGAAACGCGGCTCGCTGCCGCCGCTCGCGGTCGGCATGGGCATTTATCTGCCAATGTCGCTGACCCTGCTGATCCCGGTCGGCGCGACGATCGGATACCTGTACAACAAATGGGCGGCGCGGGCGCCGGACCCCAAGTTCGCCGAGCGATTGGGCGTGCTGATGGCGACCGGATTGATCGTCGGCGAGAGTCTGTTCGGGGTCGCCTTCGCGGCAATGGTCGGCGCGACCGACAATGATTCGCCGCTGGCACTGGTCGCGGACTTCGCCTGGGCGATCCCGCTTGGCCTCGTCCTGTTCGCCGGGGCGATCGCCTGGCTGTACATGAAGACTCGGGCCGAAGCGGCTGACAAGCTGGCGAACGAGCCGTTCGTGGACGAGCCGCCACCGGCGGCGGTGCGCTAGCCTCGTCCTCGATAGGGTGTCCCTTTTATCGAGGGTTAGCCCCGCCCTCGATACGGGGACACGCCCTGGTCGGGCAACCACAGCCCCTCGGGCGGCGCTCCGCTCTGCCAGTAGACGTCGATCGGAATGCCGCCGCGGGGGTACCAATAGCCGCCGATGCGAAGCCATTTGGGCTTCATCTCGTCGGTCAGCCGGCGGCCGATGCCGACGGTGACGTCCTCGTGGAAGCCGCAGTGGTTGCGGAATGAGCCGAGGAACAGCTTGAGGCTCTTGGCTTCGACTATGGTCGCGCCCGGCGCGTAATCGAACATCAGATGCGCGAAGTCGGGCTGGCCGGTGACCGGGCACAAAGAGGTGAACTCCGGCGCGGTGAAGCGGACCAGGTAGAGCTCGCCGGCGCGCGGGTTGGGCACATAGTCGAGCACTGCTTCGTCCGGGGAAGCGGGAAGCGCGCTGGCTTTGCCGAGGTGCCGTGTCTCCATCGCGCGGCCACCTAGCAGGAGCTGCGGCCCAAGCCTATCCTGCCGCCATGGACGCACTGGTTACAACCGAGTGGCTCGCGGCGCAGCTGGGCGACGATGACCTCGCGGTCGTCGATTGCAGCTGGCACATGCCGGCGAGCGAGCGCAGCGGCCGCCAGGAATATCTCGCCGCCCACATCCCCGGCGCGCGCTTCCTCGACATCGACGAGGTTGCCGACGGCGCGAACCCGGCGCCGCACATGCTTCCCGGCGCGGAGGAGTTCGGCACGGCGATGGAAACCATCGGGATCGGCCGCGACGACCGAATCGTCGTCTATGACAACAGCCCGTTTCACACCGCGGTGCGGGGCTGGTTCATGTTCCGCCACTTCGGTGCTGGGCAAGTGGCAATTCTCGACGGCGGCCTGGCCAAATGGTCCGCCGAAGGACGCTCGACTTCAAGCGGCGAGCCGCCGCCGCGCGCTGCCCGTTTCGATGCCCAGCCAGGCGAATGCGTGGTCGGCAAGAACCAGCTGCTTGGCGGCTACGGCGTCCCCGTCCTCGACGCCCGCGGCAAGGCGCGCTTCGAGGGCAGCGAGGCCGATCCGCGCCCGGGCGTCGCGGCGGGTCACATCCCCGGCTCGCTCAACCTGCCGTTCGCGGCGCTTTACAATGACGACGGCACGTTTCGCAGCGGCGAGGACATCCGCTGCTTGTTCGAAGCTGCGGGGGCAAGCGCCGATTCGCCGTTCGTCGCCACCTGCGGGTCGGGCGTCACCGCCAATTCTCTGATCTTCGCCGCGCACCTTGTCGGCAACGATAGGGCGCGGCTTTACGATGGCAGCTGGTCGGAATGGGGCGCCGACCCGGCAACCCCGAAAGCGCTTGGGGCGGTCTAGTCGCGGATCAGCCGCTCTATGCTCTCGAGGCTGGAGCGGATCTCGTCGGCCAGCAACGCGAGCGCGGCAGAGCTGACGTCGCCGCCCACCTGCCGATGGCTCGACACCACGTTCAGGCCCGCAGTCGCGACCGCTAGCAACGCCGCCGACCGCCGGTCGAAACAGCGCCGCTCGGCATCGCTCGCGTCCGCCCAGTCGCCTGACATCTCGTCCAGGTCGAAATCGGACGCCGGCCCGCCGCCGAAGTCGTCGACCAGGCGAAGCGAGTTGCGCAGGCTGGCGAGGCGGATGACCGGCTCCGGGGCCGGTTGCGGCGCCGCTTGCGGCGCTGGCTGGGGGATGAGGTTGAGTATTACGCGCTTGCGCGCGCGCGCCGGCTAACAATTGGTGAAGAGGCTTAAGTCCCCGAGGTCGGGCCGATGTCGCGGAGGATCCAGCCGCGCTGCGGGATGGTCTCGATGAACTCGGTCCCGCCCGCCGCGCTGCGCAGCTTCTTGCGCAGCTTGGAGATGAAGACGTCGATAATCTTGGGCTGCGGCTGGTCGTCGGAGCGGCGATAGAGGTGCTTCAGGAGCATCACCCGGGTGACGACGTTGTTGCGGGCGAAGGCGAGCAGCTCGAGCACCCGATACTCCATTTCGGTGATCCCGATCGGGTGGCCGTCGATCCGGATCAGCCGCTGCATCTGGTCGACCGCGAGCCGGCCGCCGCACATCGATGCGGGCATGTCGCCGCCGGCCTCCTTGATCGACGCCAGCAGCCGCGAGGCGGCCTGGTCGCTCTCTTCCTCCGACAGCGTTGCGGGGCTTCCCATCAGCGCCTGCTGGAGCTCGCCGAGCGCCTTGTGAGCGTACTCGACCAGGCGCGAGCCTTCCTCGAAACGGCGCCGCGAGCGGTCGAGCATCGACTCGATCTCGACCAGCCGCGACGTCAGGCTTTCCTCTGGCATTGCTTTATTCGTCCCCCAGCGGCCGTTCAGGGAACCTGGGCCGAGGCGATCTGGCTGTCGGCGGGCTCGGCGGAAAGGATCGTCTGGGTGACCGGCCCGAGATCGACGACGTTGGTGTCGGGGTCGCCAGCGGTCGAGCGTGCGCCGACCAACGCGCGGTCGCGGCCGGCCTGGTCGAGCAGGCTGGTCTCGGACTGGCTGCGCGGGGCAGGGCCGCCGAACAAGGCGTCGATCGCCTGCTGCTGCGAATCGGCCGGGCCGCCGGTGGCGGTGCCGGCGACCGGCGGGGTCAGCGAGAAGTCGGGCGGAATTACCAGCGGCGCGTTGCGGGCGACCCCGAACTCGCTGGCGTCGCGCTCGCCGCCGCCGAACAGGGCGCAGCCGCCAAGCGCGATTCCGGGCAGCAGTGCAAAAAACAGGCTCTTACGCATTCTCGATGGACTCCTTGGGCTGCTCATTCCGCATCAGGAAGGCGCGGAGTAACAGTATCACGACCCCGATGCTAATGGCAGCATCGCCGACATTGAAAACCAAAAACGGCCGGAACGCCCCGAAGTGAAGGTCGGCAAAATCGACCACGTAGCCAAAGCGTATGCGGTCGAGGATGTTGCCGATCGCGCCGCCCAGGATCATGCCGAGCGCAATCTGGTCGCCGCGCAGCTTCTCGCGCCCGATCCAGTAAGCGACGCCGATGGCGATTGCGCTGGTCAGCCCGACCAGCATCCAGCGGCCGGTGTCGGTCGAGGCGTTGAACAGCCCCAGCGAAATGCCGTAATTTTCGGTCCAGGTGAGGTTGAAGATCGGCAGCAGGTAGATCTGCCCGACCTCGCGCAGGTTCAGCGGCCCGGTCACCAGCCACTTGCTAAGCTGGTCGGCGAGGAACACGCCAAGCGCGATCGCGAAGCCGAAGCCGCGGCTTTTCATGCCGAAGCTGCGCGAATGTTCGCAATGTTCGCACTAACCAGCACTGGTTCGCGCCCCCGCGCGTGCGCGAGGGCGCTAACGCCGGTCACGAGCCGGACCGAAATCTTGCGGGAAAGGTCGAGCATCGGTTCACCTTGCACAAGTGCACCCCTGTAGGACAGCATTTCTCTAGCGATCCACAACCTCGGCGCAGCGGCCGCAAAGGCCGCCATCCTCCTCGACCTCGGGCAAGTGGCGCCAGCAGCGGCCGCATTTTAGGTTGGACGATTTGGAAGGAGATAGTCCCAACCCGGCAACGTCGCCGACTCTTCGCAAAACGCGATACGGCTTGGCGGCACACCATTCGTCTGGGGCGCGCGGCATCGGCGCGTTTCTTAGCAAGAGTGACGAGACAATGCACAGTTCCGCCAAGTCGAGATTTCGCTCTGCTAGATATTCGAAGAGATCCTGGTCATAAACCTCGACGTCCAATTCAACTTCCAACGATGAGCCTACAATCTTGTCGCGGCGCATCGGCTCGATGGCATTTGAAACCTGCTCACGAAGCGATCGAACGCTAAACCAACCTTCGCCGATGGGCTGGATCGCCGGCACTTCCGGCCATTCGAGCAAATGCACCGACCGGGCGTCGGGGAAGCGCGTTCCCCAAACTTCCTCGGCCGTGAACACCAACACCGGCGCCGACCAGCGCACCAGCGCGTGGAAGATGATGTCGAGCACGGTGCGATAGGCGCGGCGCTTGTCGAGCTCGAAACCCGTCTCCGCGTTGACGTCGCAGTAGAGGCTGTCCTTGCGGATATCGAAGTAGAATGCGGACAGATCGTTGTTGGCGAAGTCCGACAGCAGCCGCGTGTAGCTGTTGAAATCAAAGTCGTTGACCGCTTGCTTAAGCTTGCCGTCCAGTTCCGCCGTCAGGTGAAGCATATAGCGCTCCAGCGCGGGCAGCGAGGCGAGATCGACGCGGTCCTGTTTGCCGAACCCCGCCAGCGCGCCGAGCAAATAGCGGAAGGTGTTGCGCAGCTTGCGATACTGGTCGGACACTCCGGCGAGGATTTCCTTGCCGATGCGGTGGTCCTCCGAGGAATCCACCGACAGCGCCCACAGCCGCAGGATGTCGGCGCCCTGTTCCTTCATCAGATCGAGCGGGTTGATGGTGTTGCCGACGCTCTTGGACATTTTCATGCCCTTGGCGTCCATGGTGAAGCCGTGGGTGAAGACCGCGTCGTAGGGCGCCCGGCCGCGGGTGCCGCAGCTTTCCAGCAAGCTCGACTGGAACCAGCCGCGGTGCTGGTCGGAGCCTTCGAGGTAGAGGTCGGCGGGCCAGCGCTGGTCGGGCCACCTGCCGCTCTCGAGCGTGAAGACATGGGTGCAGCCGCTGTCGAACCAGACGTCGAGGATGTCGGTGACCCGCTCGTAGTCGGTCGGGTCGCGGCCGGGCCCGAGATAGTCGGCGGCGCGCTCGTCCGACCAGGCGTCGACACCCGCTTCGCGCACCGCGTCGACGATGCGGCAGTTGACCGCCGCGTCGACCAGGAGCTCGCCGGTCTTTCGTTCGACGAACAAAGCGATTGGCACCCCCCAGGCGCGCTGGCGGCTGATCACCCAGTCGGGGCGTCCTTCGACCATCGAGCCGATGCGGTTCCGCCCCTTGTCGGGGACGAAGCGGGTATCGGCGATGGCGCGCTGCGCCAGCTGGCGAAGGGTCGGGGTTTCTTGCGCCAGCGCGCCGCCCTCATTTTCCCATCGCCGCTCGGCGAAACTCGCGCAATGCTCCGCGCTCAGGGGCCGGTCCATGGCGATGAACCATTGCGGGGTGCAGCGGTAAATGACCTTGGCCTTGGAGCGCCACGAGTGCGGATAGCTGTGCTGGTAGTCGGCCGAGGCGGCGAGCAGCGCGCCGGCCTCGCGCAAGTCGGAGCAGATCGGCCCGTCGGGGGCATTGAACTTGTTGTTGATGACGCTGCCCTGGCCACCGAGCCACGCCCAATCGGCGCGATATTTGCCGTCGCCCTCGACTGCGAACACCGGGTCGATGCCGTTCGCCTTGCACAGCTCGAAATCATCCTCGCCATGATCGGGCGACATGTGGACCAGCCCGGTCCCGGTGTCGGTCGTGACGAAGTCGCCGGGCACAAACGGGCGCGGCTTGGCGAAGAAGCCGTCGAGGTGGTGCATCGGGTGGCGGGCGACGGTGCCGGCGAGGTCGGAACCTTTGATGACCTGCTCAGCATGGGGCGTCAGGGTGAGTGTCCCCGAACCGTTAGCCTCTAGCATCGCCGTCAGAGACTTAGAGAAGCGCTTAGCAAACTCATGAGCCAAGGGTTCGGCAATCAAATAACGCTGAGCCATGACATTGTTAAGATCAGGGAAGTCGCTTGGTGTTTGCTGTGGCCCCCAACCAACGGTGCCGACACCAAACCCAACTAGGACGTACTCAACGTCTAGCCCGTAGGCGATCGCCTGGTTGACCGGGATCGTCCACGGCGTCGTCGTCCATACCACCGCGTGGGCGCCGACCAGCTCGGGGATCGGGCTTTCGACGATCTCGAATTCGACATCGATCTGGGTCGAGACGATGTCCTCATATTCGATCTCGGCCTCGGCCAGCGCGGTCTTCTCCACCGGCGACCACATCACCGGCTTTGCGCCGCGGTAGATCTGGCCGGTCTCGGCGAACTTCATCAGCTCGGCGACGATCGTCGCTTCGGCCTCGGAGTGCATGGTCAGATAAGGGTTGTCCCAGTCGCCGCCGATGCCGAGCCGCTTCAGCTGCTCGCGCTGGACCTCCACCCAAGCTTGCGCATAAGCGCGGCACTCGGCGCGAAACTCGCGGACCGGCACCTCGTCCTTGTTGAGCTTTTTCTTGCGATATTGCTCCTCGACCTTCCATTCGATCGGAAGGCCGTGGCAGTCCCAGCCGGGAACGTAAGGCGCGTCCTTGCCCAGCAGGGTCTGGGTTCGCACCACCATGTCCTTGAGGATGTGGTTGAGCGCGTGGCCGATGTGGATGTCGCCGTTGGCATAAGGCGGGCCGTCGTGGAGGATGAACTTGTCGCGGCCCGAGCGGCTGGCGCGGAGCTGGGCATGCAGGTCCTGCTCTTGCCAGCGGGCAAGGATCGCCGGCTCCTTCTGCGGAAGGCCGGCTTTCATTGGAAAGTCGGTCTTCGGGAGGAATACGGTCGGTCGATAGTCGGGCTTCGAGCCCGGATCCTGATTTGGCGCGTCAGCCATTGCGCGCGGGCCTTAGCTGGACGCGAAGGAGATGCAAACGGGGCAGCCGCCAAGCCCCGACGCTTTTGTCGACTAGAACGACTCGATGCGTCCTAGAAGCTTAGCGCCCTAGAAGCGGGACCTGCCCGTCGGGGCCGGTTCGGGCTGGCGCGACTGGCTGCCGCCGATGGCGGAGCCGCTGCGGTCCGGCCCTCCCTTCGAATCCGACGTGCTCGATTCGTTGAGCTTCTGGTTGGTCTTGTCGACCATCTCGTCCTTCTTCTCGCGAAGCTTGGAGGTGAGCTGGTCCTTCTGCTCGCTGGCGGCGTCCCGGGCCTTTTCGCCAAGGTCGCCGAGCTTCTCCTGCTCCTTCCGGCTGATCGGAAGAGCGGAAGCGAAGGCCGCGCCTACGGCAGCGGCGAGAATCCCGCCGACCATCGGATTGCTGTTGTACATGTCCTGAGTGCGGCTGGCCGCCCTTCGAGCGGTCTCGCTGGTCGACTGCAGGGCATGGTCTGCCGAGTCCATCCACGCGCGCCGCTTCTGGCGGAACATTCCGTCATGTCGTCGAGACGCTGACGGAATTTGTGCTCGTCCTCGTCGGGCCCGCGTTCGCACATCATGAAGTTCGCACGGGCGATGTCGCGGCGCTGCTGATAGGCGACCGGATCTTCGCCCTGGCGGATTTCAACGGCCGACATGTGCGAGACATAGTCGCGGTGATGGACGTCCTGGTCGTCGCTCTCGCCGGACTTGCCCGACCCCGTCGACGGGAACTTGGAATCCTTGTCGCTGACCAGCCAGATCGTGCCGGCGGCGATCAGCCCGAGGGCGACCGGGTTGCGGCGGGCGCCTTCGACCACCGTTCGGGCGTCGACATCGTTCTCGTCGGCCTTGTCGAGCAAGGCATTGAAGATGTTACGCATGGCGAGCTGGTTGCCGATCTTGTCAACGGTGCGGCTCATGTCTTCCTGCGTGCGGCGGATATCCCGCTCGATCGCGGCGGGGTCTTGGGTGGTGTTGGTCGTGTTCATCGTGTCTGCTCCGTGTGAAGGTCGCCGCGAGCAATGTCGGGCGTCCGTTCAAGGGTTCGTTGCGAGCGATCCGGGGTGAGATGGGTCGTGCTCACCTTCGTGGACGCGCTGCTGTAGAGGAAGTAAGCGATTGCAAGCGTCGCAACGCCGACGATCAGCGTCGCAATTCCGACATTGTCGATCGCCTGGCCAAGCAGGAAGGCGAGACCCATCAAGGTGACTCCAAGGCCGGCAATTCCGGCCACGGCCGCGCCTGCCATTCCGGCCACCGCCTGCTTGATGTCAGACGACGCTTCGTGGATCTCGGCCTTGACCAGGCTGAGTCGCTGCCCAGCGAGCTGCGAGCCCTGGTCGGCAAGCTGCCGAACCAGGTCGACGATATTGTCATCGCCGACCGCGGCACCGGTCGAAACCGGTGCCTCCGATCGCGGTCCGATTGCCGGCCGCTCTCGGCTTCTGTCCACTGTCGTGTCAGGGGGTGTCATGCGAACTCTCCTCCGGTGGTCTGGCGAGTCGAGTTGGGGGCGCCGCTTTGGAACGTCGGCTCCTGCACTTGCGGGGGCGGGCCCTGAGTCTGCGAGCGGAAGCCCTGCGAATAGCCGTCGCTGCCGCCGGCCTTGAAGATTCGCGCAGCCGCGACGCCCGCTGCCGCGCATGCAGCGAGGAACGTCGAGGGATTGTCGCGTGCGAAGGTGCGCACATCACTCAATATCTCGCGCGAATCCTTCTGCTCGAGCGTGTCGGCGAAGCGTTGGACCTGCTGAGCGCCCTGACGCATCGTTGATTTCAGCCATTCGGGGGCATTGGCATCAAGCTCGCCGGCGGTGCGCTCTATCGCCGAGGAAACCGACTTCGCCTGATTTGCGGCGGTACATTTCCTGGCGTCGAGCTCGCTATGGACCCGTTCCTTGGCCGAGCTTTTCAGCTTTCGCGTCGGACCTGAGCTCATTGCTCAGTTCCGACGTTTTGCCCGCCTGGTTTGATTGATTGCCGTCATTGTTTGGAGGTGAATTCATTGTGTTCGCCCTTTCTGATTTTAATTTCAGCTACCTAAAACCAACGGGGCGGAGCGCTTATGGTTGCGGGCGTTCCGAGGCCGTTCTGCTCAATCGTGGTTGGCGTGCGACCGGAGACAAAAACGGGCGGAACAACGGGAAATCTGCGGAAAAACGCCGCGGACGGGTCTGTCGGTCGGAGCCGGTTCCCTACCCGTCGGGGGCGAGCAGGCGGCGCGCCTCGACTTCGTCCTGGCGCATTCGGAACACCAGCGCGTCGACGCTGTCGAACTTCTCTTCAGGCCGGATGAAGGCGACCAGCGAAACCTCGATGGTGCGGCCGTAGAGGTCGCCGCTCCAGTTAAAGACATAGGCTTCGAGCAGCTCCTTGGCCGGCTCAAAGGTCGGGCGGATTCCGAAGCTTGCGACGCCCGGATGCTCAGCTCCGTCGTCCAGGCGCACTTTGACCGCGTAAATGCCGTAAGCGGGGCGCTGGTAGCGACCGAGCGACAAATTGGCGGTCGGATAGCCGAAATCGCGGCCGCGCCCGTCGCCATGCTCGACCACCGCTTCCACCGCGAACGGGCGGGTAAGCAAATGGGTCGCGGTCGCGGGATCGCCGGCGGCGAGCGCGTCGCGGATACGGCTGGAGGAGATTGGCGCCCCGTCGAGAAGCACCGGGGGGATGGCTTCGGCGATGATCCCTTGCTCTTCGCCAAGCTCGCGAAGCAGTTCGGCGTTGCCGGTGCGGCCGCGCCCGAAGGTGAAATCGCTGCCGGTGACGATCCCGGCGGCGCCGACCCGTGCGGCGAGGATGTCGGACACGAACTCCTCGGCGCCGGTCGAGGCGAGGTCGGCGTCGAACTGGAACACCAGCATCGCGTCGGCGCCGGCGTTCGCGAACAGCGCCTCACGCTGGTCGAGCGTGGTCAGGCGGAATGGCGGCACTTGCGGCTTGAAGAAGCGCACCGGGTGCGGGTCGAAGGTGGCGACGATCACCGGCCGCCGCTCGTGGAAGCCGCGGGCGACCGCGCGGTTGACGACCGCCTGGTGGCCGAGGTGAAAGCCGTCGAAGTTGCCGAGCGCGAGGATGCTGCCGCGGAGGCGGTCCGGAATTGGATCGTTCGAGGTCAAGCGCTGCATCGGCCACGCGCTCTAGTCGGCTTGACTCAAACCGTCCACGCACCTATCTCCCGCCCATCCCGTTTCTCCGGTTTCCGGCGGCGCATTCGTGTGTGCGTCGGTTTTTCGTTTGAAAGGGTTCCCGTCGAAGTCCTGGGCTTTGGCGGGGTCCTGGAGCGGGCCTGTAGCGAAGAGATGGGCGCATTGCCGCCCGTGGAGCTGATAAAGGATAAAGAATGGCACGTATCGCCGGCGTTAACATTCCATCGAACAAGCGCGTCGAAATCGCGCTCACCTACATCCACGGTATTGGCCGAACGACCGCCAAGACCATCACCGATAAGCTGAAGATTGCGCCCGAGCGGCGGGTCCAGGACCTGACCGACCAGGAGGTGCTTCACATCCGCGAGGCGATCGACGCCAACCACAGCGTCGAGGGCGACCTTCGCCGCGAGACCGCGATGAACATCAAGCGCCTGATGGACCTCGCTTGCTATCGCGGCCTCAGGCACCGCAAGGGGCTTCCGGTCCGCGGCCAGCGTACGCACACCAATGCGCGCACCCGCAAGGGCAAGGCCAAGCCGATCGCGGGGAAGAAGAAATAACGGGCATCCGGGGGATGCTCGAATATTTCTTCTCGTCCACGCACGCACCGTCAGCTTTCGATTTTAGGATTTAGGATATGGCACGCGAACCTCAGCGCATCAGACGGCGCGAGCGCAAGAACATCACCTCCGGCGTCGCTCACGTCAACGCCAGCTTCAACAACACCATGATCACCATCACCGACGCGCAAGGCAATGCGATTGCCTGGAGCTCGGCCGGGATGATGGGCTTCAAGGGCAGCCGCAAGTCGACGCCCTACGCGGCGCAGGTCGCCGCCGAGGATGCCGGCAAGAAAGCCGCCGACCACGGGGTTCGGACGCTCGAAGTCGAAGTGAAGGGTCCGGGATCGGGCCGCGAAAGCGCGCTTCGGGCGCTTCAGTCGGTGGGCTTCACCATCACCTCGATCCGCGACGTCACGCCGATCCCGCACAACGGCGTTCGCCCGAGCAAGCGCCGCCGAGTCTAGCGGTTTCTCGCGGAAGCGATCCGCTTCCGGAAGGGTCGCAGAATTGCAATCCGGGTTCGACGGGACGCCGTCACCCCAACTGCCAAGGAATGAAAATGGCCGTCAACGCGAAGAACTGGCAGGAACTGAAGAAGCCGAACACTCTGGAAAAGAAGATCGGCGGGGGCGACATCCGCCGCCGCGCCGTGTTCGTCGCCGAGCCGCTCGAGCGCGGCTTCGGAATGACTCTGGGCAACTCGCTTCGGCGGGTGCTGCTTAGCTCGCTGCAGGGCGCGGCCGTCACCTCGATTAAGATCGAGGGCGTGCTCCACGAATTCTCCAGCCTGGTGGGGGTCCGCGAGGACGTCACCGACATCGTCCTCAACGTCAAGCAGATCGCGCTCAAGATGGAAGGCGAGGGGCCCAAGCGCCTGCAGCTTTCGGCCACCGGCCCGACCGAAGTCACCGCCGGTATGATCGCGGTCAGCGGCGACATGGAGGTCACCAACCCCGACCTCGTCATCTGCCACCTCGATGAAGGCGGGACGCTCAACATGGAGCTGACCGTCGACATCGGCAAAGGCTATGTGCCGGCCCAGGCCAACCGCCCGGCCGACGCGCCGATTGGCCTGATCCCGGTCGACGCGCTGTATTCGCCGGTGCGCCAGGTCGCCTACAAGGTCGAGAACACCCGCGTCGGGCAGGAGCTGGATTACGACAAGCTGACCCTGACCATCGAGACCGACGGCACCGTGACCCCGGAAGATTCGCTCGGCTATGCGGCGCGAATTCTCCAGGACCAGTTGCAATTGTTCGTCCACTTCGAAGAGGGCCAGATCCGCACCGCCGCTCCGGCGATGATTGGCACCCCGTCAATGGCGAGCGAGACCCCGACCGACACCAACCAGCTCAACCGTTACCTGTTGAAGAAGGTCGACGAGCTTGAGCTCAGCGTGCGCAGCGCCAATTGCCTGAAGAACGACAACATCATCTACATCGGCGACCTCGTCCAGAAGACAGAGGCGGAGATGCTGCGCACTCCCAACTTCGGCCGCAAGAGCCTCAACGAGATCAAGGAAGTGCTCGCCAGCATGGGCCTTCGCCTCGGCATGGACATCCCCGGATGGCCGCCCGAGAACATCGAGGAAATGGCTAAGAAGCTCGAGCAGGAAATGCTGGGCTAAGCCGACTGACAAGTCCATCGTACAATTGAAGGGCCGCTCCTTTTGGGGCGGCCCTTTTCATTGGAGTGTCACCTGACGGTGCGCGATCGGCCGCCCAGCGCTTGCTATCCGGTCTCGCCGAGCCCGAGCCCGCGCCGAGCAAAGATCATCGCGCCGACGACGCAGCCGCTGAACAAGGCGCCTTCCAGGCCGCCGGTGACGATCTGGCTGACCGGACCAAACCCGTCCTCGCCGAGCAGGCCGCCGATTTGGTCGAGGCGCAGGCTTGAGTCGGGGAAGTGGCTGGCGAGCAAGCCGAGGCTGCCGCCCATGAGCCGCCCGCCGAGAAGCACGATGCCGATCCCGGCGGCGGCGCCGGCCGCTGCCGCCGTGGCGACACTGCGCCGAAGCGAGGGGGCGATTCCCGGGCGGCGTGCGAGCCAGGCGCCAAGCCCGACCGCGGCGCCGAGCAGGGCGCCCTCGGCGCCGCCGGTGATGTCGCCCGGCGGGGCGCCGACCAGCAAGTTGAAAGCGTCGATCCCGATCAGCTTGACGAAGGTGCCGACTACCAGCCCGCCGAGCGCTCCGCCGGCGATCGTCCACTGCCAGCGGCGGCCGGGCGCAAGACCCGCCGCGGCGATGCCGAAGCTGACCCCCGCACCGCCGATAAGGGCGAGGAGGATGGTGACGCAGAGGAGGACCAGAAGCATTGAAACGGCGCCCGTCCCGGGCCCCATTGGCTGGGATGCGCCGGCCAGGCCGTAGAACAGGCCGCCGACGACTCCCGCCACGCCGCCGCCGATCGTGCCGGCGCCGCCGAGCAGCCCGAACCGCCGCCAGTCGAGCGGCGAGCCGCTGCGGGCCGCGGGCTGATCGGCAATGGATTCGACCGCCGCGATGAATCGGTAGCCGTGCTTGGGCACGGTCTCGATGAACACCGGCCGGGAGGCATCGTCGCCAAGCTGGCGGCGGAGCGTCTTGATGCACTGGGTCAGCGCTTCGTCGGTGACCGGGACGCCGCGCCACACCTCGTCGAGGAAGCGGTCCTTGGACACCAATTTGCCCTGCTCGCGAACCAGCAGCGCGAGCGCGTCGAGGTAGCGCGCGTTCAACTCCACCGGCGCGCCGTCGCGCCTGAGCTGGCGGTCGCCGGGATCGAGCACGAAGCGGTCGAAGCGAAAGCTGCCGGAATTCATCTTTTCAGCTATTCCTCAGGGGTTGCTCATGCCGCTCACCGCCGCATGGGCCAAAGCCAAGCCTCGATGATGAATGGAGGCAAGGCAATGGCAAATGAAGCGGACAGCGATTTCGAGCGGTTCAGGCGGCGCTTCCGGCTCGCCGTGTTCGCCGGCGCGGGGGCGCTGATCGTCCTGCCGCTGCTGGCCTTATTGGTGCTGGTAGCGACCGACGACGACGGGAGAATATCGTGCTCACCCGCAACGATGTGGTGAAGGCGGCGTCGGGTGAGCGAGTCTGGCTGGGCGCGATGAAGAATCACACCGACAGCGAATATCGCGACGTCGCGGTGACCATCCGCTTCCTCGACCGCTTCGGCCGGCCGGTCGGCGAGGTCGGCGGCCAAGCGGCGCGGATGGTACCGGGCACCAGCTTCGACCTCAAGGCGCCGCTGCCGGCTCAGGCGGCCGACCTGCAGGTCCATTCGCTCCACTGGCGCACCGGCGAGGCTCGCCGCTTCCTCGGGCCCTATCGTCCGTGGGCGTTCGGCTACGTTCAGTATTGAGCGCAACGCGCTGGCAATATTGAGCCGCGGCGCGCCGGGCGCGACCTTGACTTGGAGCGGGGTTTCGGGTTGAGCGGACGGCGTCCGGCGGGCCCTTGAAGGTCCGCTGTTTTATTTGGGTAAGGGCGGTCCCCACAAAGCATCGCCTGGCCGGGGATACCTGATACGGCCCCCTGACGAACGGAGACAAAGACATGCGCCATCGCGTTGGCCATCGTAAGCTGCAGCGTACTTCCAGCCACCGGACCGCTTTGTTCCGCAACATGGCTGCGGCGCTGATCAAGCACGAGCAGATCACCACCACCACCGCCAAGGCGAAGGAGCTTCGGCCCTACGTCGAGAAATTGGTCACTTTGGCCAAGCGCGGCGGGCTGTCCAACCGCCGGCTGGCGAGCGCGCGGCTGATGGACGACGCCCAGCTGGCTAAATTGTTCGACGTCATCGGCCCGCGCTACGTGGCCCGCAGCGGCGGCTACATCCGCATCATCAAGGCCGGTACCCGGATGTCGGATTCGGCGGCGATTGCGATCATCGAATTCGTCGACCGCGACGTCAGCGCCAAGGGCCAGGATTCGGGCCCGGTGATGGCCGATGCCGAGTTCGAGGGCGCCTAGCCTTTGTAAGCATTTCAGTCAGCGCTTTTCGGCTGAACGGGCGATAAACGCGCGGGAAGCTGTTGCTGAACGGCGGCAGACCGACCCGTTCAGGTCATTACCACCCCGAATCGGATAAACCTTCTGCAAGCTTCATTCGTTTGTTTGACGAAGAGAGCGAGCTTTGAAGGAGAGTGGCCATGAAGGCTGTTACAAAGATCATGACCGGCGCGGCGGGTGTCGCCGCCCTCGTCGGAATGGCGGCCCCGGCCGCCGCCCAATATCCCGGCTATTACCCGGGCTACAACCAAGGCTACAACCAGGGCACCAACGTCATTGGGCAGGTGCTCAACACCATCCTCAACCCCTACGGGCAGCAGCAGCAGTACCGAATGAACCCGCAGACCGCTGCCAGTCAGTGCAGCGCCGCGGTCCAGGCTCGGCTTAGCCAGCGTGGCTACGGCAGCGGCGGCTATGGCGGCGGCTACAACCCCTATGGCGGTTACGGCAACAACCCCTACGGCGGCTATGGCAATACCCAGAGCAGCGCGCGGGTGCTTGGCATCAGCCGTATCGAGCAGCGCTCGAGTTCGACTTTGCGGGTCCGCGGTTATGCCAGCAGCGGCATGCAAGCCGGCTATCAGGGCGGTTATGGTGGCTACCAGGGCGGCTATGGTGGCTACCAAGGCGGCTATGGTGGCTACCAGGGCGGCTATGGCGGATACAACACCGCCCAGAGTGCCGACCTGACGTTCAGGTGCGACATCGATTATCGCGGCTACGTCCGCGACATCGACATCCATCGTCGCCGCTAAACGACGGTTATCGTCAAGACGGAATGGCGCCGGGGCAGCAACGTCCCGGCGCTTTTCCATGGGATCGTTGAAACTCCGGCAGCGGCTGCTACGCATCGCTCCACCGATCTCATTGAGGAATCTCCGTTGCGCCTGTTCCTGCTGCTGCCGCTGATGATGACCGCCTGCACAACCGCAACCACCCCGCCGCCGGCTGACCCGGTGATTGCCGCGCCGATGGTGGCGCCCGATCCTGCGATGGCGCCGCTCGCTTATACGGTAACCGCGCGAACGGCTGTGGTCGAAACGCAGTTCGGAGTGCCGGTCGCCGACCCCTACCGCTGGCTCGAGAACGACGTCCGCAACGACGCGCAAGTGCGCTCCTGGGTCGACGCGCAAAACCGCGTGACCAACGCCTTTCTGTCGACCCTGCCGCGCCGCGAGGCGTTCCAGAAACGGATGACCGAGCTTTACGATTACGAGCGGTTCGGAGTGCCCGAGAAGAAGGGCGGCCGCTATTTCTACACGCGCAACGACGGCTTGCAGAACCAGTCTGTGCTGTTCGTGCGCGACCAGCTGGGCGGGCAGGGCCGCCAGCTGATCGACCCCAATTCATGGTCGGCCGACGGCGCGACAGCGCTTGCCGAATGGCAGCCCAGCGAAAACGGCAAGCATTTGCTTTATTCGGTTCAGGACGGCGGCACCGACTGGCGAACCGTGCGCGTTCTCGACGTTGCGACGGCCAAGCCTCTCGGCGACGAAGTGAAGTGGGTGAAGTTCTCCGACCTTGACTGGGCGAAGGACGGGTCGGGATTTTATTATTCGCGCTTCCCCGAGCCGAGCGCCGGCGGCACCTTCCAGTCGCTCAACGAGCATCAGACGGTCTACTTCCACAAGCTCGGCACTCCCCAGTCGGCCGACCGGCTGGTTTTCGCGACTCCCAGGCGACCCGACCTCAACAATACGGCCGAGGTGAGCGACGACGGCAAATGGCTGGTCGTCACCTCCTCGAGCGGCACCGACGAGCGGTACGAGATCACTCTGATCGATCTCGCCCGACGGTCGCCGCAGCCGCGCGTCCTCATTCCCGGCTTCAAGTATAATTACAGCTACATCGGCAACCGCGGCTCGACCTTCTATTTCGTCACCAACCAAGGCGCTCCTAGGCTCAAGGTCGTCAGCCTCGACATCGCCGCCGGCTCGCCGCGGCCGCGCACGCTGATCGCCGAAGATGCCGCCACGCTGCAAGGCGCAAGCATCGTCGGCGGCAAGCTGATCGCCAGCTACCTCGCCGACGCCAAGAGCGAAGTGCGGGTGCACGGCCTCGACGGCAGCCGCGAGCGGGTGATCGACCTTCCGGGGATCGGCAGCGTCTCCGGTTTCTCCGGCGATTTTGGCGACCCGGAGACTTTCTTTTCCTTCACCAGCTTCAACCGGCCGACGACGATCTACCGCTACGACGCGTCCTCGGGTCAGGTCGGCGCTTGGGCAGAGCCGAAGGTGGCATTCAACCCTGAGGATTATTCGGTCGAGCAGCGCTTCTTCGCATCGAAGGACGGTACTCGCGTTCCGATGTTCATTGTCCGCCGCAAGGACGTGGCAGGGCCCTCGCCGACGGTGCTGTACGGCTACGGCGGGTTCAACGCCTCGATCACTCCGGCGTTCTCGCCGACACGGCTGGCCTGGCTGGAGGCGGGGGGTACTTTCGCTCTCGCGAATATCCGCGGCGGCGGCGAGTATGGCAAGGCCTGGCACGATGCCGGACGGCTGGCCAACAAGCAGAACGTGTTCGACGATTTTATCGCCGCGGGCGAATATTTGAAAGCGCAGGGGATCGCCTCGCCCAAGGGGCTGGCCATCGATGGCGGATCCAACGGTGGCCTTCTCGTCGGCGCGGTGATCAACCAGCGGCCCGATTTGTTCGACGCGGCGCGGCCGGCGGTCGGCGTGATGGACATGCTCCGCTTCGATCGTTTTACCGCCGGCCGCTACTGGGTCGACGATTACGGCTATCCCGACAAGGAGCCCGATTTCAGGACGCTGCTGGCTTACTCGCCCTATCACAACCTCAAGCCCGGCACGTCCTACCCGCCGATGCTGGTGACGACCGCCGACACCGACGACCGCGTCGTTCCCGGGCATAGCTTCAAATATATCGCCGCGTTGCAGGCGGCCGACCCCAACGGCGCGCCGCATTTGATCCGGATCGAGACCCGCGCCGGCCACGGCTCGGGCAAGCCGACGACCAAGATCATCGAGGAAGCGGCCGACGTCTACGCGTTCCTCGCCCGTTTCACCGGCCTGGAGTAAAACTCGCCGCCAAACATAGAGGGCGTCCCGTCGCTTTGGCCGCGGCGCTCTTTTCAGCGAAACCTCAGATGTTGCTCATGCCGCTCACCGGCTGACCGGGTCAGTTGGCGCCTCACCCATATCCGGAGGACGGCGGCATGACCTTCACGAAATTCTTTGGCAGCATTGCGCTGGCGGCAACGGCGTTGCCGCTGGTGATGGCAGCGAGCGCGGCTTCGGCGCAATCGGCAGAAATGACGACCGCTGATCTTAAGGCCCGGATCGCTTCGATTGTCGCCGCGGCTTATCCCGCCGACGGGCCCGGCGCGGCGGTGATCGTCACCCGCGGCGGCAAGGTCGTCTACGCGGCGGGCCGGGGGCTTGCCGACGTTGAAAAGCGGCAGCCGATCACGCCGGACACCGCGTTTCCTTTGGGCTCCATCGTCAAGCAGTTCACCGCGGCGACAGTCCTGCAGCTGGTCGCGGACGGCAAGATGTCGCTCGACGACCCGATCTCGCGTTTCTTCCCCGACTGGCCGCAGCCGGGCGCGAAGGCGACCGTTCGCCAGCTCCCCAACCACACGTCGGGCATTCAGGACTTCTCGAAAATACCGGGGTGGATCGCGAAGAACCGCACCCGCGCCTTTACCACTGCCGAGCTGCTCGCCGTCGCCCGCGATATGCCCGCGAAAGCGCAGCCGGGGCATGCGTGGGAATATAATAATGGCGGCTATGTGATGCTCGGCGCGATCATTGAAAACGTGACCGGAAAAGCCTGGCACCAGGCCATGACCGAGCGAACCATCTGGCCGCTCGGCTTGCAAACGATTGTCCATCCGCTGCCGGGCCAGGTCACCGGCCCACTCGCGCGGGGCTATGGCGATGACGATGGCCGCGTGCAGCCGGTGCCGCCGCCTCATCCCAGCGTCCCTCACGCAGCCGGCGGGCTGTCGGGAGCGTCAGCGACATGGCGCGCTGGGCGCAGGCGCTGCACCATGATGGCGTTGTCAGCCCGGCGCTTTACCAGGAGATGGTGCGGCCGGCGCAGCTGGCGGACGGATCGACCGAGAGTTACGGCTTTGGCCTTCGCCTGCGGGAAATCCGCGGGCGAGCGGCTTTGGTCCATGGCGGCGCCGGCGCCGGCCTGGACACGGACAATGTCTATATCCCGTCCAAGGACCTGTTCGTCGCCGTCTTCGCCAACAGCGACGACCCGGCGACCGACCCCAGCATCCTGACCAGCAGGTTGGCGTCGCTGGCGCTGGGCGAGCCTATTCCCACCTTGACCCGTGCCAAGGTCGGCATGGCGGCAATCGAGCCGCTGTTCGGCGTCTATAGCGCCAAGGACGGGCCGCCGCTTCGCTTCTTCGCCCGGGACGGCAAGCTTTACGTGGGCAAGGGTGAGGGCCAGCTCGAGGCTTTCCCCGCCGGCGACGACCGCTTCTTCTTTGGCCCCGACGACCTGACCTGGATCAGGTTCGTGCGCCAGGCCGACCGCGCCCATGTCGTCGAGGTGCACCGGGCCGAGGACGCGCAGCCGCAGCGCGCGGTCCGAACCGGCGCTGTCCCGCCTCCATTCACCGTCGCTCCGGCCGTGCTTCAAACCTACGTCGGCACCTTTCAGACAGAAACGGTGGCAGTGACGATTGCTTTAGGTAAGGGCGGCTCGCTGACCCTGAAGCCTGCCGGTCAGGACCAGATGCCCTTGCGGCCGGTCTCGGAAACCGAGTTCCGCATCGACGGCACCCCCATGCGCCTGGTCTTCCACAAGGAAAATGGTCAGGTGAACAGGCTGACCCTGTATCGCGGAGCGCGGGAGCTTCAGGGGAAGCGCGTCTCCAAGTGAGACGTGCCGCCTAGCGCAGCTTGGAAATCTTGAGCTTGTCAGCCTTGGCGCGGATCTGGACCGATTCCTCGCTCCGGGTCAGGGCCTTGGCGATGGCCCGGAGCGCCATTCCCTTGCCGGCAAGCAAATGCAGCTTCTGGATCTCATCCTGCCGCCAGGGCTGCCGGTGCCGTTCGAACTTTTCGCTCATGGTGCCGCCCCTAATCGGCGGTGACGGGGGCCGGCACCAGCTTGCCGTCGGAGATCACCGCGACGATGCCGCGGCTGTTCTCGATCCGATCGAGCGGGTTGCGGGCGAGCAGGATGAGGTCGGCCTCGAAGCCTGTCGCCAGGCGGCCCACGCGCGGGCTTCGGAGGAAGGCGGCGGCGCCAAGCGTGCCGGCATGAAGCGCCTGCTTCGGCGTCAGGCCGGCGCGAACCAGCAACGACAATTCCTCATGCGCCGAATATCCGGGGTAGACGAACGGGTTGCCGACATCGGAGCCGAGCGCGATCGGGACTCCGGCGGCGGCGGCTCGACGGATGTTGTCCGACCCGTTGGCCAGATAGCCAAGTGCCTGGGCCTCGCTCTCCGCCGACGCGGCGAGGAACGGCGGCGCGGTCAGGCTCTCGATCGCCGAGGGCTCGACGCCCTTGAGCGCATATGGATCGCTTTCGCGCTGCTTTCGCGCCCAGGTTAGAATTCCGTCGAAAAGCGCGAAGGTCGGCACATACCAGACCCGCTGCTCGGCCATTCGGCGAATCATCTGGTCGGGCATCCGGTCGGTCGGCGAGTGCATGATCCCGTCGACCCCGGCGTCAAGGATGACCTGGACATGCGCCGCCGTGCTGATGTGGGCGAAGACCGGAAGCGACAGCGCGTGGGCCGCTGCGGTGATGGCGCCGACCTGCGCGTCGCTCAGGCGCGGCTTGGGATACCAGGGCGGCGGCCCGTCCTCGACGATAATCTTGATCGCGTCGGCACCGGCGGCCTTCTTCGCCGCGACCAGCGCCGGGATGTCGGCGCCGGGCTGGAGCATGGTGACGCCGAGAGGTTCGATCACGGCGGCCGGCGTATCGAGCGGCATCTGGAAAATGTTTGAGATCGGGTGGCTGCCCGGAGCGGTGATCAGCGAAGCCGAGCCGAAGATGCCGGGGCAAGCGATGGCGCCCGAGCGGCAGTTTTCGCGCAAGGCGGGAAAGTCCGTGTCGCTCGCCCCGCTCGCTCCGGGCACGAAGATGGTGGTCACGCCGTAGCGCAGGAACTGCTTGAGCGTCCGCTCGCGCCCGACCGGGCTGCCAGCCACGATTCCGCCTTCGCCGAGATGGGCGTGGACGTCGATCAGGCCCGGCATTGCGAAGCGGCCTGCGCCGTCGAGATGCGGGGTGCCGGTCGGCACGGTAAGAGCGCCGGCGGGCGCAATGGCGGCAATGTCGCGGCCGGAGATCACTATGTCTTGCGGGGCCGAGGCGGTGCCGGTCTCCGGATCGACGATCGAGACGCCGGTGATGACTAACGACGCGGCGACCGGTGGCGGCGGGGCGACCGGTGGCGCGGGATTGATCGGAGGCGGCACTGCCGCACACGAGCAGGCGAGCAAAGCCGCCAACGGCACAGTGATTGCGGTCCAGCGCATCGGATAGTCTTCCCCCTTGAAGGCGGGAGCTTAGCGCAGCGTGCGCCGCTGGCCAATCAGGCCGCCGACCACTCCCTGGTCGTTTCGACCAGGTTGAGCTCGCGAATCAACTCGTCGACGCTTCGGGTGAGCTCGGGCAGGAAAGTGATCTGGTGGCGAGCGCCGCGATAGGATTCCGCCATCAGTATGGCGTCGATCAGGATCGGCACGACCAGGCTTTCGGGATCGTCGAGCTCGGCGAGCCCGCGAAGCTTGTCCATGGCTTTCAGCCGCGCCGCCACCGGATCCGACATGGCCTCGTCTCGAGCAATACACCAACCCATCATTCACACTCCCCGGCAAAGCGCTAAGGATAGCCTGCGCTTGCCGAGGCGATAGCTCGGGCGGGCGCATGATCGGAGCGGCTCGGCGCGGGTGAGCGGCTTATGGAGGCGGCGGCGGTGGTAGCGGCAGAGCCGGCGATCTTGGCATCGGGCCGTGCCGCGCGCTCGCTGGACAGGTCGGCGACCCATCCCTAAGCGCCCCGCAATGACGGTCGCGCCCGCTGATTCCATCCTCATCGTCGACTTCGGGAGCCAGGTGACGCAGCTGATCGCCCGGCGCATCCGCGAAGCCGGGGTGTATTGCGAGATCGCCCCGTTCAACGCCGCCGAAGACGCCTTCGAGCGGATGCAGCCCAAAGGCGTGATCTTCTCCGGCGGGCCGGCGTCAGTCACGCTCGAAGACAGTCCGCGAGCGCCGCAAATCCTGTTCGAAAGCGGCGTCCCGCTGCTCGGCATCTGCTACGGCCAGCAGACTCTCCACCAGCAATTGGGCGGCAGGGTCGTCACCTCCGACAGAAAGGAATTCGGCCGCGCCTTTATCGACATCGTCGCGCCCAGCGCTTTGTTCGACGGGCTGTGGAAGGTCGGCGACAAGCACCAGGTGTGGATGAGCCACGGCGACCGGGTCGAGAGCCTGGCGCCGGGCTTCGCGGTCGTCGCGGCTTCCGAAGGCGCGCCGTTCGCGATCGCCACCGACGAGGGCGCCAGGCGCTATTCGATGATGTTCCACCCCGAAGTCGTGCACACGCCCGACGGGGGCAAGTTGCTGGCCAATTTCGCCAGGCACATTTGCGGCTGCTCGGGCGAGTGGACGATGGGGGCGTTTCGCGACGCCAAGATCGCCGAGATTCGCGGGCAGGTCGGCAAGGGCCGAGTGATCTGCGGCCTGTCCGGCGGCGTCGACAGCGCGGTCGCAGCGGTGCTGATTCACGAAGCGATCGGCGAGCAATTGACCTGCGTGTTCGTCGACCACGGGCTGATGCGCGCCAACGAGGCCGAGCAGGTGGTTTCGCTGTTCCGCAATTCGTACAACATCCCGCTGGTCCACGTCGACGCGGAGGAGCTGTTCCTCGACGGGCTTTCCGGGCTCACCGACCCCGAAGCCAAGCGCAAGTTCATCGGCAAGACCTTCATCGACGTGTTCGACGAGGAAGCGGGCAAAGTGGGCGGCGCCGATTTCCTTGCCCAGGGCACGCTCTACCCCGACGTCATCGAAAGCGTCAGCTTTACCGGCGGGCCGTCGGTGACGATCAAGAGCCACCACAATGTCGGTGGCCTGCCCGAGCGGATGAACATGAAGCTGGTGGAGCCCTTGCGCGAATTGTTCAAGGATGAGGTGCGCGAGCTCGGCCGCGAGCTTGGGCTGCCCGAAGCGTTCGTCGGCCGCCACCCGTTCCCGGGACCCGGCCTTGCCATCCGCATTCCGGGCGAAGTGACCAGGGAGCGCTGCGACATCCTTCGCAAGGCGGACGCGGTCTATCTCGAGGAAATCCGTAACGCCGGCCTGTACGACGCCATCTGGCAGGCGTTCGCCGTGCTGCTGCCGGTGCGCACTGTCGGCGTGATGGGCGACTATCGCACCTACGATTGTGTCTGCGGGCTTCGCGCCGTGACCAGCGTCGATGGAATGACCGCCGACGTCTATCCGTTCGACGCGGCGTTCCTGAGCCGGGTGGCAACGCGGATCGTCAACGAAGTGCCCGGCATCAACCGGGTGGTATACGATTACACGTCGAAGCCGCCGGGAACGATCGAATGGGAGTAAGCCGTCGTTCGCTCTGAAAGCGCGAATTTTTAGCGGTTAACCGCTAAATTTGCGTTTACCATCGGGTTGACGAGGCCGGCGGCTTGCGCTGTTTCAGCAAGCATGCGGACAATCATCAAATCGGGAGTCGGCGTTGTTGCCGCCGGGCTTCTAGCGAGTTGCGCGACCGCGCCGAGGCAAGTCGTGCAAGCGCCGCCCGCGCCGGTGGCGAAGGAAGCACCCTACCGCTGGAGCCAGGGCAATGCGCCGGGCGCCTACAAGGAAGCTGTTGCGCTGTTCGGGCCGCTCAACATGCGGCCAGGCGAATATCGCTGGGTCGCGGACGTTCCTAAGACCGGCGAGACCAAGGTCGTGATCGACCTGCTCACCCAGCTGTTCTACGTCTACCGCGACGACAAGCTGGTCGGGGTATCGACCATGTCCAGCGGCAAGAAGGGCAAGGAGACGCAGCTCGGCTTCTGGGCAGTGCGGACCAAGAAGAAGCTCGGCTACAGTCGCAAATACGACAATGCGCCGATGCCGTTCATGCAGATGTACGACGAAAAGGGCCTTGCCTTTCACGCCGGCAAGAACCCCGGCTATCCGGCCAGCCACGGCTGCGTCCGGCTGCCGCTCAAGTTCGCCGCCGCGCTGTTCCCGATGACCAAAATCGGTTCGAAGGTGATTATCGAGGGCTAGTCGACTATTCTCCCCCGCGATCAGGGGGAGAATATCATGGCGGACCAACATTACGCGCCGCGCCCGGTCGCCGGCTGGTACATGGTCGCGGCGATTGCGTCGGTCGTTTTCATGCTCGTGGGTTGCGGCGGATATCTGCTGGCGGTCACCGCCGACCCGAGCGCGATGCCGATCGACCAGCGCGCGATGATGGAGGCGCAGCCGACCTGGATGTTCGCCGCCTATGCGATCGCCGTGTGGGTCGGGCTGGCGGGGACGATCATGCTGGTGCTGCGCAGGAAGCTTGCGCAGCCGCTGCTGCTGATTTCGCTGATCGGCGCGGTCGTCACTTTCCTGCCGCTCGCCGTGGTCCCGGCGGTGCGTGACAACAGCACCACCAACGACATCGCCGCAGCGATCATCGTGCTTGCGATCACCTGGACGATCTTCTGGTTCGCGCGCCATTCGCAGCAGCGCGGGTGGCTTCGCTAATATCACCATTCATGGGGGAGAAGGATAATGGAAGCCTTGAACGAAGTTCAGGGTGCGCCCCGCTGGTTTCCGGCAGCCGCGATCGCGGTGCTGCTGTGGGAAATTTTTGGCTGCACCATGTACGTGCTCCAGGTCAGCGCCGATGGCGCGGGCCTTCCGGCCGAGCAGGCCGCGATGTGGCGGGCAACGCCCGCCTGGTCGATCGGCGCTTATGCCGTCGCGGTGTGGGTCGGCCTTGCCGGCGCGATCCTCCTCCTGATGCGGCGCAAGCTCGCGGAAGTGGTTCTGCTGGTCTCGCTGATCGCGGTGCTGGTCCAGTTCTCGGCCCATTTGCTGGTGCCGGCGCTGCGCGACATCACGCCGCCTGCTGCCTGGATCATGCCGATCGGCATCATCCTCGTCTGCCTGGCGATCTGGCTGTTCGCCCGTCATTCGAACCGCCGGGGGTGGCTGCGTTGAGGGCTGGGCGCTAAGGGGCGGCTCAAGGAGCGAGCATGTCGACCTTCACCATCGACACCAGCACCAGCCGGGCGACTCCGTCACCGGTGCCCGGCAAGCGCATGACCGTGCCCGCGATCCGCGAGCGCAAGGCAGCCGAGGGCGACGGCTTCGTCACCGATCGGCCGATTGTCATGCTCACCGCCTACACGATGCGGATGGCGCAATTGCTCGACCCGCATTGCGACATGCTGCTGGTCGGCGACAGCCTCGGCCAGGTGATCTACGGCCTGCCGTCGACCATCCCGGTCAGCATGGAGATGATGTGCGCCCACGGCGCCGCGGTGGTGCGCGGCAGCTGGCATGCGCTGGTCGGAGTCGACATGCCGTTCGGAAGCTATGAGGCATCGCCGCAAGCGGCTTTCGCGAGCGCGGCGCGGCTGCTCAAGGAAACCGGCTGCGCGGCGGTCAAGCTGGAGGGCGGCGAAGCGATGGCGGAGACTATCGCCTTCCTCACGCAGCGCGGAATCCCGGTGATCGGCCACGTCGGGCTGACCCCGCAAGCGGTCAACGTGCTCGGCGGCTATGGAGTCCGCGGCCGGGGCGGGGCCGAGGCGGAGAAGATCCTGGCCGACGCCCGGGCGGTCGCCGCCGCCGGCGCCTTCACCATCGTCGTCGAAGGGGTGATGGAGGAGCTGGCCACCCGCGCGACCAGGGAAATCGCGTGCCCGGTGATCGGCATCGGCGCATCCAGCGAATGCGACGGGCAGGTGCTGGTCACCGACGACATGCTCGGCGTGTTCGAGCGCACCCCGCGCTTCGTCAAACGCTACGACGACCTCGCGGCAAGGATCAGCTCCGCCGCCGCCAGCTATGCCGAGGACGTCCGCAGCCGCGCCTTCCCGACTGCGGACCAAACCTACCGCCCGAAAAAGGAACAGTGATGACCATGCCGAGGCGGTTGACCCTCCTGCTGGTGGCGCCGGCCACGCTGCTGCTCGGCGGCTGCGTCGCCAGCCTTGCGGCAAGCGCGGCCGGGATGGCGATCCGAAGCGCCCAGCCGAAGCCGCAGAGCAACGCCCACCTCAAGCCCGCCGCGAGGCAAGCCTGCACCGCCCGCGCCGCCCAGCACGGCGCGGTTCACATCATCGACGTCGAGCAGCGCGGCATCGGCAAGCTGATCGTCTGGGGGACGGTCTACGACGGCAAGGAGCGGCGGTCGTTCCAGTGCCATTTCACCAACGCGATCACCGACTTCAAGCTGCGCGCGATCCGGCCGCGCAGCTAAAAGTTGGTCGCGAGAGCCAAGTGTTAGGGCGACATTCAGCAAGCCGCATGCCATGGTCGCCGATCATTTTCTCGACGTGGCGATTGGCGGCGTCGAAGCGGAAGGACGATCCATGCGCGTGACTCTTGCGGCAAGTCTGCTCAGCCTTTTGCCAGTGGCGTTTGCCGCCGAGCCGGCATCGGCCCAGACCAAGCGCGGCTCCGTCTATCTAAGCCTGATGGGCGAGCCGTTCGTCGCCTCGCCGGGCCAGTCGCCGCTCGGGTCGTGGGTCGCCGGCGCCGATGTCGACAAGAACGGGATGGTCAGCCTGGCCGAGCTGACGATCGACGCAGACCGCTTCTTCAAGAAGCTCGATGTCGACGGCGACGGCCGCATCGGCGGCGAGGAAATGACCCGCTACGAGCAGCAAATTGCGCCAGCCGGCTTGCGCGCGGCCGCCGGCGCGCGGCCCGTCGGAGCAGACCTGCCCAACGTGGCAAGTGAGACATACGGCGAGGCCGACAGCCGCGAAGCGCCGCGCGCGGGACGGGATGGCTTGCCGGGCGGGATGCAGGGCCCGCAAACAAGCTATGGTTCGGGCGGGCACCGGTCTGAATATAGTGGGTTGAACAGCATTCCGCAGCCGGTGGCGATGACCGACGTCGACATGAGCGGCTCGGTCACCGCCGAGGAATTTGCGCGGGCGGCGGCGCGGCGCTTTTTGACTCACGACCTCGACAAGAACGGCTTGCTCGACGCCGGCGAGCTCGCCGGAAGCAAGAGCCGGGGCCGCTAAAAGCAAATGCGTCGGGGGCCGGCCCGCGCAATCGCTGTTTCCCTTTTGCCGGCGTGCGGCTAGACGAGCGACGCCAGCTTTCGTTCATCCGCGGTGGGGAAGGAAGCGCCGGCATTGGCTTTCCTTGTTGCTGAGGCACATCTTTGGCCCTGACGCCCGATACCTCGAACGAATCCTTCCTGAGAGAGGTCGACGAAAACCTCCGCCGGGACAAGATGAGCGATTTCGCGAAACGCTACGGCAAGTGGCTGATCGTCGGAGTGGTGCTGTTTTTGGCCGCGATCGCGGGATGGCTTTACTGGCAGGACCGGCAAAAGCAGCAGGCGGAAGCCCAGTCCGAGGATCTGTCAGCGGCGTATATGGATATCGGCACGGGCAAGACCGCCCAGGCCAAACAGCGGCTGCAGGCGCTGGAGTCGGCCGAAGGCGACGTCATCAAGGCTTCGGCGCTGCTCACCCAGGCGGCGCTCGCGCTCGACGCCAACGACCGGGCGGGCGCGCTTGCCAAGTACAAGGCACTGGCCGACGGCGACATGCCGGCGCCTTACCAGGAGCTGGGCCTGATCAGGGCGACGGCGCTGGAGTTCGACGCGATCAAGCCCGAAGAGGTGATCGCGCGGCTTCAGCCGATGGCCAAGCCCGGCGAACCGTGGTTCGGGACGGCGGGCGAAATGACGGCGATGGCCTATCTCAAGCAGGGCCAGAAGCAGCCGGCGGCGAAGATGTTCGCGGCGATCGCCGCCGACAAGACGGTGCCGGAAACGCTGCGGAGCCGAGCGGCGCAGATCGCAGGAACTTTGGGCGTCGATGCAAGCGCATCGCTCGTCGACACCAATCAGCAGGATTAATCGATGCAACTCAACCGAATGAAGCTGACCTTGATGGTCGCTGCCGCGCTTGGCGCCGGCGGCTGCAGCATCCTCAAGCGATCGAGCCCGGCCACCCCGGTGCTCGGCGAGCGGGTCGCCGTCCTGACCAGCGAGACCGACGTCATGGTCGATCCGGCGGCCGCATCGCTGCCGCTGTCGCTTCCGGCGCCGGTCACCAACACCGATTGGGCTCAGTCGGGCGGCAATGCCGCCAAATCGATGGGCCACGTCGCCCTTGGCGGAACCCTCGCCCGCGTCTGGTCGGCATCGATTGGACAAGGTACCAGCCTTACCGCGCGCCTTGGCGCCGCCCCGGTCGTCGGCGGCGGGCGAGTGTATACGATCGACGCCAGCGCTACTGTCCGGGCGTTCGACGCCCAGACCGGAGGAGCGGTGTGGCAGGCCCAGTTCGGCCGCGAGAAGGGCAATGACGCATCGCTGTTCGGCGGCGGTCTGGCTTATGCCGACGGCCGTATCTACGCCGCCAACGGCCTTGGCTTCGTCGCCGCGCTGGATGCCGCTAGCGGCGCCCTTGCCTGGCAGGTCCGCCCGGGTGGACCGCTTCGCGGATCGCCGACCGTCGACGGCGGCGCCGTCTACGTGATCAGCCAGGACAACCAGATCTACTCGCTGAAGGCCGAAAACGGGGCGACCAACTGGTCGCAGGCCGCATCGCTCGAGATCGCGGGCGTGTTTGGAACCGCCTCGCCGGCCGTCGCTCAAGGCACGGTCGTCGCCGGCTTCTCCTCGGGCGAGCTCAACGCCTACCGTTATGAAAACGGCCGCACCGTCTGGCAGGACGCGCTTGCCCGCACCAGCATCCGCACCAGCGTGTCGTCGCTGTCCGACATCGACGCCGACCCGGTGATCGACGGCGGCCAGGTCATCGCCATCGGACAGGGCGGCCGGATGGTCGCGCTGGAACTGATCAGCGGCCAGCGGATGTGGGAGCTCAACGTCGCCGGCATTTCGACTCCGTGGGTCGCGGGCGAATGGATCTTCGCGGTCACCGACGACGCCAAGCTGATCGCGGTCGCCCGGGCGACCGGCAAGATCCGCTGGATCAGCCAGCTCCAGCAGTTCCGCAACGAGAAGAAGAAGACCGGGCCGATCAGATATTCGGGACCGGTGCTTGCCGGCAACCGGCTGGTCCTTACTCGCACCAGCGGGCAATTGGTGATCGCCGATCCGACCAGCGGCAACGTCCTGGGCGGAACCAGCATCGGCGCCAGCGTCAGTTTGCCGCCGGTGGTCGCCAACTCGACCCTTTATTTGCTCGACGACGACGGCCGGCTCCACGCGTTTCGTTAATCGCTTACCACTGGACGGACAGCGGCGGGGCCGTAGAGAGGCCCAATGCCGCAACCAACAGTCGCAATCGTCGGCCGGCCTAACGTCGGTAAATCGACCTTGTTCAACCGCCTGGTCGGCAAGAAGCTGGCGCTGGTCGATGACCGCCCCGGAGTCACCCGCGACCGGCGCGAGGGCGACGCGTCGCTGCTCGGGCTTGAGTTCCGGGTGGTCGACACCGCCGGCTATGAGGACGAGGACGCGGCCAGTCTTCCGGGGCGGATGCGCCAGCAGACCGAAGCCGCGGTGCGCGGCGCCGACGTCGCCTTGTTCATGATCGACGCGCGCGAGGGCGTGACCCCGCTCGACGCCGAAATCGTCCGCTGGTTGCGCGCCGAGGACATGCCGATCGTGCTGGTCGGCAACAAGGCCGAAAGCGGCGCCGCGAAATCGGGGCTGCTCGACGCTTATTCGCTCGGGCTTGGAGACCCGATCCCGGTCAGCGCCGAGCATGGCGACGGAGTGGTCGACCTGTTCGAGGCGCTTCGCCCGTTCGTCGAGCGCGGAGAGGGTGAAGCGGCGGAGGAGGAGGACAGCGAGGGCGGACCGCTCAAGCTGGCGATCGTTGGGCGGCCCAACGCCGGCAAGTCGACCTTGGTCAACCGGATGCTCGGCGAGGAGCGGATGATCACCGGCCCGGAAGCCGGGATCACCCGCGATTCGATCACCATGGATTTGGCCTGGAACGAGCGGCCGGTGCGGCTGGTCGACACGGCCGGCCTGCGCAAGCGCGCCAAGGTCACGGACAAGCTGGAATGGCTTTCGACCGCCGACGCCCGGCGGTCGATCGACATGGCGGAAGTGGTGGTGCTGCTGCTCGATGCGTCACGAGGGCTGGAATCGCAGGACTTGCGGATTGCCGACAGCGTCGTCGAGGAAGGGCGGGCGCTGATCGTCGCGATCAACAAATGGGACATCGCTGAAAACGCATCGGGCCTGTTCAACGGCATCAAGGGCGCGCTCGAAGAAGGGCTGTCGCAATTGAAAGGCGTGCCGGTGCTGACCGTGTCGGGCATGACCGGCAAGGGCATCGACCAATTGCTCGGCGTCGCTTTCGAGCTTCGCGACCAATGGTCGCGGCGGATCGGCACCGGCGAGCTCAACCGCTGGTTCGAAAAGGCGGTCGAGACCAACCCGCCGCCAGCGCCGGGCGGCAAAAGGATCAAGCTTCGCTACATCACCCAGATCAAGTCGCGGCCACCGACCTTCGTGGTGTTCGGAAGCCGGGTCGACCAGCTGCCCGAAAGCTACCGCCGCTATTTGCTCAACTCGCTTCGCCGCGATACCGGCCTCGGCCCGGTGCCGCTCAGGATGTCGATGCGCTCGTCGAAGAACCCGTTCGACGTGGAGCGCGACGACAAGCGCTGAAGCTGCGGCCCTTCCGGCCGATAAGCCTAATTTTACACTTTGGCGGCTAGGCCGGTGGCGTGGAACCATGCCCGGCGCGTGCCGGAGCCTTTCAGGAGAGCCAAGTGAGCGATGAGCCCGACATCGTCGACTGGGTGCATTTCGAGCGTAGTCGCCAGGAGCTTGGGCCCGGTTTCATCCGCATCCTCAGTTACTTCCGCGAGGACGGGACCAAGTCGCTGACCCAAAATCGAGCAGGCGATGCGCGAGCAGGCGACGACCGCGCTCGTGCTTCCCGCGCACACGCTCAAAGGCGAAGCGCGCCAGCTTGGCGCCGAATCGCTGGCCAATGTCGCCGAGCTGATTGAAAGCACCGCGCGCTTCTGCATCGAGAGCCGCCGCTTCCCCGACGAGCTGATCAGCGATGTCGTCCAGCTTCGCCAGCTGTTCGACCGCACGGTCGAGCTGTTCGACAAGGCGACCAACCCGCTCTTGTCGCGCGTCCGTCCGGCGTCGACCGGCTTTGGCCGCAAGGTCGGCAACCAGGACTTCGGCCGGATCTAGGCTCTGCGGCGCATCGGCTGCAGTTGCCACCGGGCAAGGCTTCGCCACGCCCATTCGAACGGGCCGTAATTGAAGCGGTCGAGCCAGGGCTTTGACCACAGCAGCATGAGCACCCACACCAGCGGCACCAGCAGCCAGGTCTGTCCCCGGGACAGGTCGCCGTAAAGGTCGCCTGCGAAACCGTAGAAGGCCGCGACGCCGAGCAGCGTGCAGCCGAGATAATTGGTGAAGGCGGCCCGGCCCACTGCTGCGAAGCGGTCTCGGACCGCACCCCGGCGGCGGAACAGCAGGATGATCAGAGCCGCGTAGCCAAGCGCCATTGGCGCGCGCACCGGTACCGTCCATCCATTGCGAGCGGCGCCGAAATAGGCCGGGGCAAAAGCCGATTCCACGACGAGATAAAGGCTGAAGGCCGATACCAGCAGTCCCGACCCGATGCCCCAGATCGCGACCTGCCGATAGCGGCGGTCGGGCCAGTCGCCGGTGAGGAAGCGGGAGCGGTAGGCTGCCATTCCGAGCAGCATCAGGCCGAGCGTTTCGGGCATCAAGCCCAGTGCCAGGCTGAAGGGGCGGAGGGGGTATTCGGACAGCGAGTGCCGTACGTGGGCGGCAATCGTCTCGTGGGCGACGGCGTCCTCGGCGAGCTCCTGCCGGGAAAGTGACGCCGGTTTCAGCTGCTCCCCGGCGCGTTCTGCCTGCTGTGCGCGCAGTTCCGTCGTGGAGAAGATGGCCGACGGCACCGAATGGAGCAGCAGCAAGGCGACGCCCCAAGTCAGTAGCGCTCTTGTCCGCAGCTTGCGAAAGTGGAAGGCGACCATGCCGATCAGCGCATATTGGGCGAGGATGTCACCCCACCACAGCAGGTAGAAGTGCGCGAGGCCGAACAGCAGGAGCGCGGCCATGCGCGCGTAATGGGTCTTCGCGGGCGATCGCCCCGCGGCCCCCGCGCGATCGATCACCAGCAGCGCGGAAGCTCCGAACAATATCGAGAAAAGCGACCGCATCTTGCCGTCGACCAGCAGGAAATTAGCCGCATAGGTGAGCTTGTCGCCGATCCCGTCGAAGCCATAGGCGGGCGGGATGAAATAAGCGTCCTCGATCATCGCCATGCCGACGACGTTGACCGAGAAGATGCCCATCACGGCGACGCCGCGGATGAGGTCGAGCGTGACCAGCCGCTCGGAGGGCGGCGAAGTCGTCGCCAATGTCAGGCCCCGACGGGCAGCGGGTCACCGGCGCCGAGCTTGCGCATCAGCTGCACTTTCCAGCGCGACAGGCTTCGCCACGCCCATTCGAACGGGCCGTAAGCGAAGCGGTCGAGCCACGGCTTCGACCAGGCGAGCATCAGCGCCCACATGGCGATCACCACCAGCCACAGCTCGGCCCGGCCGACCGAGCCGTACAGGCCAAGGCCCCAGCCGTAGAACAAACCGGTCAGCAGGACGCTGGTGCCGAGGTAGTTGGTGAAGGCGGCGCGGCCGGCGGCGGCGATCCGATCGACCAGCCAGCCGCCGCGGCGCGTGACGAGGATGATCAGCGCGGCATAAGCGAGAACCATGACCGGCCGGAACGGCACCGCGGCCGCCGCTGCCCACGACAAGGTGGTAATCTCAAAATCGTCGGCGAACATCCAGGTGGTGAGAAGAGCGTAGGCGGGCACGGTAATCGCGAAGCCGATCATCGCCGCCTTGCGATAGCGGCGGTCGTCCCACTCGCCGGTGAGAAAGCCGCTTTTCAGCGCCGCCATTCCGAACAGCATGTAGGCAAGCGTTTCCCAGCCCATGACTGCGGTGAAGATGAACGGCATCGACAGATTGTTCGTCACCTGCTCCTCGACGATCCCCGACCAGGGACCGAGATGCAGGTTCATGCTTTCCTGCAGCACGGCCGCCGAGGGGACGGCCATCTTGGCGCTGAATTGCTCCCACGTGGCGAGCAGTTGCGGGTCGGGGTTCGGAGCGGAGATGGCTGCGCTGAGGCTGGTCATCGCCGCTGCAACCGCGGCCATGATCGCCAGCTGGACGATCACCAAAGCGACCCCCCAGCGGACCAGGCTGCGCGGCGATTTGCCGCGGAAGAACCAGGCGATCATGCCGATCAGCGCGTACCCAATCAGGATGTCGCCCCACCAGATCAGGTAGAAATGGGCCATTCCGAACAGCAGCAGCCAAAGCTGCCGGCTGAAGGTGAGCTTGGCCGGCGAGTCCCCTTTCTTCGCAGCGAGCTGGATCACCAGCAGCATGGATGCCCCGAACAGGAAGGAGAACAGGCCGCGCATCCTCCCGTCGACAAGCACGAAGTTGAAAGCGTAGGCGGCAAGGTCGATGGCGCGCTCCCCGCCAAAAGCGAGGGGGTTGAAATACGCCTGCTCCGGCATGGCGAAAGCGACGATGTTCATCGCCAGTATCCCCATCACCGCGACGCCGCGGACGATGTCGAGCGTGAGGATGCGCTTGCCGCGCACGTCGGCCGGTATCGTCGCCATGAGAGCCCCCTCTCTTCCGAGGAGGTGCTATAGCTGTCTCATACGGGCAGTCCATCGCCTTTTCGGCGACGGCGAGGGTGCGATTTTTCAGCCCTCCGCGTGATCCGACTGCAACTGGCTGTAATTCTGGATGCCCATCGCCGCGATCATTTCGAACTGCTGCTCGAGCGTGTCGACGTGGCTTTCCTCATTCTCGAGGATTTCGGCGAACAGGTCGCGGCTGACGTAATCGCGCACCGTCTCGCAATAAGCGATCGCGCCCTTGAGCTGCGCCAGCGCTTCCATTTCCAATTCGAGGTCGGCGCGCAGGATCTCCTCGACGTTCTGGCCGATGCGAAGCCGGCCGAGCGCCTGGAAATTGGGCAGGCCGTCGAGGAACAGGATGCGCTCGGCGAGTTTGTCGGCGTGCTTCATCTCGTCGATCGATTCGTGCCGCTCGAACTGGGCGAGCTTGTTGAGGCCCTGATTGTCGAGCAGGCGGTAATGCAGCCAATACTGGTTGACCGCGGTCAACTCGTTGAGGAGAGCTTCGTTGAGCAGTTCGATGACCCGCGCGTCGCCCTTCATTCCCGCCTCCTTTGTCGCCAGGCGTATCTACGCTTGTCGGGCCGATTAGAAAAGCAAAAAATGGCGGAAAACTGCCGAAAGTTTGCGAATGCTAGTGAGTCGCAACTGGCTATTCAGGCGGCTTGCGAGTCAACCGCAAGAAGCTGCGCGCGCTCGGCCTCGATGATCTCGCGGGCATAGCACAGGCAGGCACCGCACTGCGGTTCGCAGCCGAGATTGGCATAAGCCGAGCGCGGGCAGGGCGCCCCGGCCCGAGCGGCGGTGCGCAGCTCGTCCTCGTCGATGGCATTGCACACGCACACGATCATGCGCGATCTGTAGCGCTAATGAGAAACGTTCGCAACTCAAATTGCTAAAGCCAGCTGCTGATCTGTTCCAGCGGCTTCTTCCACAGCGCGTGCAGCGGCACCACCGCGTCGGGCGCGGGCAGCCCGGCGACGATCACCATCAGCGGCCTTTCGTCCTTTGGCCGCCCGCAGAGTTCGCGCAGGAAGCCCATTGGCGAAGGTGTGTGAGTGAGGGTCGCAAGGCCGGCGAGATGCAATGCCGAAAGCAGCAAGCCGCAGGCGATGCCGACGCTCTCGGTAACGTAATAATTGGTCTTGCTCTCGCCCGGCTCGATGCCGCCGCGGCGCTGGCCGAACACGACGATGTGCCACGGCGCGGTTTCGAGGTATGGCTTGCTCTCGTCGGTCCCCAGCGGCGCCAGCGCTTCGAGCCACTCCTGTCCGGCCTTGCCGGCATAGAAAGCCCGCTCTTCCTCCTCGGCCGCAAGCCGAATCCGGTGCTTCAGTTCGGGTGAGGAGACGACGGCGAAGTGCCACGGCTGGTGGTTGGCGCCGGACGGTGCGGTGCCGGCGGCGAGGATCGCCTCCTCGATGACCTGCCGCGGAACCGGCGCGTCGGAAAACATGCGGCAAGTGCGGCGGGTCGAAATCTGCTCGCGATATTCCCGTGCCCCTGCGATCCGCTCATCGTCGCTGAGTGCAGGAAGCGCCGTGTAGGCGGTGTGCGGGACGTCCTTCATCAGGCGAGCGCCGCGTCGCTGCCCATCAGCCTGGGGAAGAAGCCCTCGTGCGCGGCGCGCAGGTCGGCGAGTGGGACGCGTTGGTTCCCGCCACGTCCGACGAGGTCAAAGGTGATGCTGGCGCCCCCGGTGAGTCCAATCGGCACGGCGAACAGCTGCGCGGCATTAGCGCCCGCCCGCACCGCATCCGGGTCCTTCGTGGTGACGACGTATCGGCCCTGGTCCTCGCCAAACAGGATCGCGGCGGGGTTTGGGATCTGCTCGACGACAGTCATGCTGAGACCGATGTTGCCCGCAAGCGCCATTTCGGCGACGGCGACTGCCGCTCCGCCGTCGGAGCAATCATGGACGGCGGTCGCCTGCTTCCCGGCGATGAGCTGCACGATCAGCTCGCCAGCGCGTCGCTCGGCGGCAAGATCGACCCGCGGTGGCAGGCCCGCGCGGCGGCCATGGCAGACCTCTAGCCACAGCGACTGGCCGACACGGCTGTCGCTGTGGCCGATGAGGATGATGTGCTCCCCCTCGGCCTTGAACCCGATGGTCATCGACTTCTGCCAATCCTCGAGCAGCCCAACACCCCCGATCGCTGGCGTCGGCAGGATCGCGCTTCCGCCACCCGTCGTCTTACTCTCGTTGTAAAGGCTGACGTTGCCGCTCACGATCGGGAAGTCGAGGGCGCGGCAGGCGTCGCCCATGCCGCGCAGGCACTCGACCAGCTGGGCCATGATCTCGGGGCGCTGGGGGTTGCCGAAGTTGAGGCAGTTGGTGACCGCCAGCGGCCGCGCGCCGACCGCGCACAAATTGCGATACGCCTCGGCAATCGCTTGCTTGCCGCCTTCATAGGGGTCGGCATAGCAATAGCGCGGGGTGCAGTCGGTGGTCATCGCCAGCGCGCGGTTGGTGCCGTGGATACGGACTACCGCGGCGTCGCCGCCGGTCTGGACGGTGTCGGCGCCGACCTGGCTGTCATATTGCTCCCAGATCCAGCGCCGGCTGGCGAGGTTGGGCGAGGCCATCAGCTTGAGCAAATCGGCGGCGATGTCGGTGCTTTCCGGCACCTCGCCGAGCGGCTTGACCTGCGCCCACGCCTTGTACTCATCGAGGCTGAGGTGCGGCCGCTCGTAAAGCGGCGCTTCGTCGGCGAGCGGGCCGAGCGGGATGTCGCACACTACCTCGCCATTCCATTCCAGGACCATGTGGCCCCCATCCGGACCAGCTTCGGTGACCTCGCCGATCACCGCGAAGTCCAGTTCCCACTTGTGGAAGATCGCCTCGGCCTCGGCCTCGCGGCCGGGCTTGAGCACGATCAACATTCGCTCCTGGCTTTCGGACAGCATCATTTCATAGGGCGTCATACCCTCCTCGCGGCACGGCACCTGGTTCATGTCGAGCCGGATGCCGGCGCCGCCCTTGCTCGCCATCTCGACCGAGGAGGAGGTGAGGCCGGCCGCGCCCATGTCCTGGATGGCGACAATCGCGTCGGTCGCCATCAGCTCGAGGCAGGCTTCGATCAGCAATTTCTCGGTGAACGGGTCGCCG
>JBBJOG010000028.1:0-6817 GCA_037721775.1 Sphingomicrobium sp.
CCGTCGGCGACGATCACCATGCCGGCGTGCTGCGAATAGCCCATGCCGACCCCGCCGCCGTGGTGAAGTGACACCCATGTGGCTCCCGATGCGGTGTTGAGTAGCGCATTCAAGAGCGGCCAATCGGAGACGGCGTCGCTGCCGTCCTTCATGCTTTCGGTCTCGCGGTTGGGCGAGGCGACGCTACCCGAATCGAGATGGTCGCGGCCGATGACGATCGGCGCCGACACTTCGCCGTTTTTCACCATCTCGTTGAACGCCAGCCCCAGCCGGTGGCGCTGGCCAAGGCCGACCCAGCAGATTCGCGCCGGCAGACCCTGGAAGGCAATCCGCTCGCGCGCCATGTCAAGCCAGCGGTGGAGGTGCGGGTCGTCGGGGATCAGCTCCTTCACTCGGCTGTCGGTGCGATAAATGTCCTCGGGGTCGCCCGACAGCGCCACCCAGCGGAATGGCCCGATGCCGCGGCAGAACAAGGGGCGGACGTAGGCGGGGACGAAGCCGGGGAAGTCGAAGGCATGCTCCACGCCGGTGTCCTTGGCTTCCTGGCGAATGTTGTTGCCGTAATCGAACACCGGAACGCCCAGGTCCTTGAAGGAGAGCATCGCCTCGACGTGGCGGGCGATCGACACCCGCGCGGCATGCGCGACGGCTGCGGGATCGCGTGTCCGCATGTCCTGCCATTTGGCGACGCTCCATCCGGCCGGGCAATAGCCGTTGGCGGGGTCGTGGGCGCTGGTCTGGTCGGTGAGCGCGTCGGGACGGATCCCGCGAGCCAGCATCTCCGGCACGATCTCGGCAGCGTTGCCGAGCAGGCCGACGCTGGTCGGCTGGTCGGCGGCGCGGATGATCTCCAGCGCCTCGTCGATGCTTGCCGCGCGGCGGTCGAGGTAGCGGGTCTCGAGCCGTTTCTCAATGCGGCTTTCCTGCACTTCGATGGCGATGCAGTGGGCGCCCGCCATCACCGCCGCGAGCGGCTGCGCGCCGCCCATGCCGCCAAGGCCGGCGGTCAGGATCCAGCGGCCGCGCAAATCGCCGCCGTAATGCTGGCGGCCCATTTCGGCGAAGGTTTCGAAGGTGCCCTGGACGATGCCCTGGGTGCCGATGTAGATCCAGCTGCCGGCGGTCATCTGGCCGTACATCATCAGCCCGGCGCGATCGAGCTGGTTGAATATTTCCCAATTCGCCCATTTGGGCACGATGTTGGAGTTGGCGATGAGCACCCGCGGCGCGTCCTTGTGGGTGCGGAAGACGCCGACGGGCTTGCCCGACTGGACCAGCAGGGTCTCACCGTCCTCCAGCCGCTCGAGCGTCTCGACGATCCTGTCGAAGCTGTCCCAGTTGCGCGCGGCGCGTCCGATGCCGCCGTAAACGACCAGGCTCTGGGGGTCCTCGGCAACCTCATCATCGAGGTTGTTCATCAGCATCCGCACCGCCGCCTCGGTTGCCCAGCTCCTGGCAACGATCTCACTACCACGGCGAGCACGGATTCGGCGGCTGTTGTCGCGTCGGTCGGTCAACTGTCTTCGCCCGCGAAAATCCGGCGCTCGGGCCCCGGATGCCCGATCCAGTAGCTAAGCTCGGCCAGGCTTTCGACCCGCCAGACGGCGAGGTCCGCAGCCTTGCCGGGAGCGATGGTGCCGATGTCCCTGTCGAGGCCGAGCGCGCGCGCCGCGTTGACCGTCATCCCGGCCAGCGCTTCTTCCGGGGTCAGGCCGAACAAAGTGCACGCCATGTTCATCGCCAAAGTGGGCGACAGCAAAGGCGAGGTGCCGGGGTTGCAGTCAGTGGCGACGGCTAGTCGCACGCCATGGTCGCGAAGCAGCTGGATCGGCGGCTTCCGAGTTTCCTGGAGCGCATAAAAGGCGCCCGGGAGCAGCACCGCGACCGTGCCTGCGTCGTCCATCGCCTCCGCCCCTGCTTCATCGAGATGCTCGAGGTGATCGGCGGACAGCGCGTTGAAGCGGGCGGCGAGCCTGGCGCCGCCGCGATTGCTGAGCTGTTCTGCGTGGAGCTTGACGCGCAGGCCGTGGCTGTCGGCCGCCTGGAACAGCCGTTCGACCTCATGCGGCAGAAAGCCAATGCCCTCGCAATAAGCATCCACAGCGGTGGCGAGGCCGGCGTCGGCGGCGGCCGGGATCAGCTGCTCGACGATCAGGTCGACATAGTCGGACCGCCGGTCGCGCCACTCGGGCGGGAGCGCGTGCAGCGCCAGCAGGGTCGGCACGATGCGCACCGCCTCGCTCGCCGCAAGCGCCGTCATGCAGCGGAGCATCCTCAGCTCGCCTTCGACGTCGAGCGCGTAGCCGGACTTGATTTCGACGGTGGTGACGCCGCCCTTCATCAAGGCGTCGAGCCGCATCGCGGCGGAGGCCAGCAGCGAGTTGGTCTCGGCCGAGTTGGTGGCCCTCACGGTCGAGGCAATGCCGCCACCCGCTTTGGCGATTTCCTCGTAGCTGGCGCCGGCGCGGCGCATCGCATGCTCGTCCGCTCTGGTGCCGCCGAAGATCAAATGGGTGTGGCAGTCGACCAGCCCCGGGGTCACCCAGGCGCCACCGAGCGGGATCACCTCACGCGCCTTGCAGCCGGCGAGCTCGGCGCGTTTGCCGGCGCGGACGATGCGCCCATCCTGGATGCCGACCGCGCCGTCTTCGATGAGTCCCAGCGGATTGCCGGGGGCCGGCTCCATGGTCGCGATTCGGCAGTCGATGAAGAGGCGGTCCCACATGCGCCGATTCCCTTATGCGAGGGCGGCTGATAGGGCAAAGCCATGAGTTTGTGGCCCAACCTTGCGGACCTGGTGTCGAGCGACGTCAAGGGCGCGCCGATCGGGCTGGTCGGAGCGCCGCTTGCTACCGGGTCGGTTACGCCGGGAGCCTGCGACCGGGCGCCGGCGCTGCTTCGCCGCACCCTCAACCGAATCGGCCGCTACGACGTCGAGATCGGCCGCGAGCTGTCGAGCCCGATTCGTGATTGGGGCGACGTCGATGTGGTCGGGCTGATCATCGAGCAGGCGACGGCGCCGATCCGCGAAGCGGTCGAGAAGTGCGTCGCGCAGCATGCGCTTACGCTCGTAATCGGCGGCAACAATGCCGTGACTCGGCCCGCCGCGCTTGGCCTCGGCGAGCCGCTCGACACCGTCGGGCTGATCACGCTCGACGCCCATTTCGACATGCGCGACCTCGACCAGGGCTTGAGCAACGGTAATCCCGTGCGCGCTCTGATCGAGGACGGGCTGCCGGGCCGTAACATCGCCCAAATCGGGCTGGCGAGCTTCGCCAACAGCGCCGCC
The DNA here is from genome assembly GCA_037721775.1 of Sphingomicrobium sp. Lineage (GTDB taxonomy): Bacteria > Pseudomonadota > Alphaproteobacteria > Sphingomonadales > Sphingomonadaceae > Sphingomicrobium. Next base: position 3,290 of record JBBJOG010000028.1, read on the forward strand.
ATGCATCATGACGCGATCGCCGCCGGCAATCTGGTGGTGACGATGGAGGCGGTCAGGCGCGGCGGCATCGCGGAGGTGATCGACAGCGCGCTCGCCCATGTCGCGCACTGCACCGCGCTGGTGATCGATTGCGACATCGACGTCATCGACCGCTCGCAACTGCCCGGTGCTCCCGGCGCCCGGCCCGGCGGGATGCAGGTCACCGACTTCTTTGAAGCGGTTCGGCACCTGGCGAGCGACCGGCGCACGCGCATCGTCGATCTCACCGAGTGGGACCCGTCGCTCGACTCGACCGACCTCAGCGCGCTGACCGCCGCCCGCTGGGTGGCCGAATGCGTGGCCGGATTCGAGACCCGCTAGAGCGCGGCGGCCTTGCGGCGCCCGAGGTCCGACAAAGTGCGCAAGGTGATCGAAAGCCGCAGTTCGGCGCCCGGCGCGATGCTGTGCTCCCATCCGTGGCGGGCGTCGCCGGAAAGCGCATAAGCCGAGCGCGGCTCGACCGGCAACGCGATGCGGCGGAAGCCATCGTCGGTCCGCTGGCGGAAGCGAAGGACCGCCGGCGCCTGGAGCGAAACGCCGACAACCTTGTCGAACACGGTCCGGTCACGGTGCCAGCCGATGCCGGCGCCGGGCTCGTAGTGGGTCAGAAGCGCATGGACGAACGCGTCGGGTTCTACGCCGGCAAACGCCGCCGCCTTGGCGCGGAGCGGGTGCAGCCAGTCGGGCAGCGGATCGGACGGCGCGAAGCTGGCGTCGTCGAAATCGTAGCGCCAGCCGAAGCTGTGGATCTTTCGCTTGCCGATCCAGCCGTGGAAGCGGAATGGGGACAGGTTCACGCCCGAGAGCTGCTCGACCAGCTCCCGCTCCTCGGTCGCGTCGATGAAATCGGGGCAATAGCCGAGCCCCGGCACAAGCGCCTCGCCGAACAGGTCGGCGGTCATTGGCCGAACAGCTCGGCCAATTGCGAGGGCCGAAGCGCCGGTTTGAGTTGATCGAACGTGCATTGCTTCGGATTTTTGTCGGGCCGCCGCGCACCAGGCCGGTGCCGTGACGGAAGCGGTTGGCGGTGACCTGGTCGTACTTCACCTCGACCACCAGCGCCGGCTTGAGCGGCTGCCACTGCGCCGAACGCTCGGTCCGCCAGCGGCTGGGGCCGCCGGGCGCGTTGCCGGTAAAGCCCGGGGCTTCGATCAGTTTTTCGAGGGTTGCGGTCAGCTCGTCGCGCTCGCTCGCGGCAATCGCCGAGGAGAAGCCGACGTGGTTGAGCAGCCCGTGGTCGTCGTACAGGCCGAGCAGGAGCGAGCCGACCACGGATTGCTTCGCGGCGTAACGGAAGCCTCCCACGACGCAGTCGGCGGTGCGGGTCGGCTTGACCTTCACCATCGCCCGCTCGCCCGCAAGGTAGGGCTGGTCGAGGCGCTTGGCGATGACGCCGTCGAGGGCGCCGCCGCTGCGCTTCAGCCAGCCGAGCGCGGTGTCGCGGTCTTGAGTCGCGGGGGAAAGCTTGAGGCGCGGCGCTTCGGTCGAGCGGTGGAAACGCTCGAGCGCGGCGCGGCGCTCGGACAATGGGCGATCGGCGAGCTCGGTGCCGCACAGAGACAATAGGTCGAACAGCATCAGCTGGGCGGGTATTTCAGTGGACAGCTTGCGCACCCGGCTTTCGGCCGGATGTAGCCGCATCTGCAGCGCGTCGAACGACATGAGGTCGCCGACCGGCACGATCAGCTCGCCGTCGAGCAAAAAGTCGTCCTCGCTTAGCCCCGCGAGCATTTCGGCGACCTCCGGGAAGTAGCGGCCGAGCGGCTTGCCATTCTTGGATATCAGGTTGACCGCGGCGCCGCTGCGGCGCGCGAGGCAGCGAAAGCCGTCCCACTTGGGCTCATACTGCCAGCCGCCGCCGTCCGGCAGCTCGGCCGCAAGCAAGGCTTCCATCGGTGCCGGCGGGGCTCGGTCAATCGGCATCACCGGCGTCAAGCCGCGGTGGCCCGCGGCCGTTCCGCCAGATCGCGCCGAAGCAAGGCGACTTCCTTGAGCAGCCGCTTCATGTCCGCATTGCCGGCGACGGGGCTCGAGGAATCCTGCGCGTCACGGCCGACGAAGAAGCTGGCGAAGGTCGCGGTGATGTAGCCGAACACGGCGAGGCCGTAGATCGTCAGGAGCAGCGTCAACAGCCGCCCTTCTGTGCTTGCCGGCCAGAAATCGCTGCCGAGGCTGGCGACGAGCATCGCGGTCCACCACAAGGCGTGCCCGTAACTGCTGAAGCCGCCCTCGACTTCGCGTGCGTTTTCGAAGTTCAGCATGCCGGCGGCGCCGAGCAGGGTCACAAGCAGTGTAAGCCCGACGACGTAGATGAAGCCGCGCCGGGCGAGCGTGGCCTTGAGCGCGTTCATGGTGCGGTTGGCGGTGCCGACGATGCGCACCAGGCGGAGGCCGCGGAGTGCCCGCGCCGCGCGCAGGAAGGCGAGCGCCCGGAACAGCCGCAGCGCCGGCACCGCAAGTGTCAGTATCGTGATCCAGCTCGACTTGAGGAACGGAAGCTTGGCTGGGGCGAGCGCGAACCGGATCACGAACTCGACGATGAAGATGACCCAGATGACGATCCCGATCGTCTCGAGAAGCTCAGTGCTTCCCGAGACCAGTTCCCACACGACGATCGCCAGCCATGCGAGGCTGAGCAGCGCCATCGGCACAGTCAGCCATTCTTCCAGATCGCCCAAAAGGCGCCACCGCAGCCTTGCCGATGCCATTGCGTCCTCCGTTATTTGACCTGTGGTCGGTAAACAGACGCTTGGAGGCGCGGATGAGTGCCGAATGTCGCAAGGCCGGGTAACGCGGGCAAAAAAAACCCCGCGAATGCGGGGCTGTTGGGGTAAGGTGGAGGTGGTCGCGGTTCCAAGTCCGGCGCTCCCCTCTGCTGGCAGGCCGAGGATGAGGAAGAAGGGAAGAAAGTGGACCCCGGATCCGATCCGGGGCAATGCAAAACTTGGCGCCCGCTTAGTTTTGCGTTGGTTGCGGGGGTAGGATTTGAACCTACGACCTTCAGGTTATGAGCCTGACGAGCTACCGGGCTGCTCCACCCCGCGTCACCAACAAAAAAGCCGCCGCTCGGCGAGCCGGCAGCGGCTTTTTCGACATTGTGAATGGGTTTCTTGCCGATCGCCGGCTACAAAGCCTGGCGGCGACCTACTCTTCCACTGCTTAAGCAGTAGTACCATTGGCGCAGTCCGGTTTCACGGCCGAGTTCGGGATGGGATCGGGTGGGTCACAGACGCTATGACCACCAAGCTATGAAGCCGGCGATAGGACCCCATCAAGGTATTACTTTGATGGGAAACCCCGAGCAGCAAGAAATTCCAGAAATCGTGCACAGTATATTAGGCATCTAGCCGAGATGTATCGACCACATCGACAGCAGAGCTGTCGATGATGGTGCAAATTCATCAAGCGCGAAATGAGTAATTAGGACCGGTTAGCTCCACGCATTACTGCGCTTCCACACCCGGCCTATCAACGTGGTGGTCTTCCACG
>JBBJOG010000011.1:0-84732 GCA_037721775.1 Sphingomicrobium sp.
AACTCTAGAGTGAGGGTCATACAATGCCCGACTATCTCGATCTGCTGACGACCAGGCTGCTTTCGAGCGTACTGCAGGCCTGCGAGGAAATGGCGGTGCCCGGTGGCAAGCCTCCGACCGTTCCCGTCGATGTCGGCTCGACCGTGCAGGGTGTGTTGCCGGCTCCGGGCGAAATTCTTCCGATGGTCATCATGGTTCTGCTGTTCGTCGGAACCGCGATATGGATCATGGCGCGCGGAAGCGAGCTGAAGGCCAGTCAAGCCAGCGGGCAGATGGCGGACGGTTTGCCGAGCGAAGCCCTTTGCTGATTTGATTCGGCTGCCGAGGATCGCCCGGCCGTTCGGCGGAAGGCACCCATGACCCAGTGGATCGGAATCATCAGCGGTTCCAGGGTGTACGCGATCGACGGCCTGCAAGACCCGCGCTGGATCAGCGTCGACACAGCTTGGGGCGCGCCTGTGGGCAGGAGCAAGTCCAAGCCTTAATGTTCCCGGTCGTGGGGAGAACGGGCAGACCGCGCTTGCGGCGCTCTTCCTGGCTGATATCTCGTCGACGCTATTTCAGGCAGACAGCAGCGACGGTGAAGGTGCCGGTATTCTCCCCCTCGGCCAGCGAGGAAGGAAATCGCGACCACATTGGCTTCGGCGCACAACACCTGGCATATCGAGGCGCTCCGGGTCGTTTATTATCCGTCGCGGGTCACCTACGCGGCGTTGGTAAATCAGGCGTTGCGCACGTCCGATCCGACCGACGGCGGCGGCGTTCTGCGACCGCGGCAGCCAGTATCGCCCGGCGATCTTCGTGGGCAGCTCCGCCGAGCGCAAGGCGGCCGAAGCCGCGAACGCCCGCACCGCACAACGCTCGGCAAGCCGATCGCCACCGACATCCCGCCGCGCGGCCGCTTCTATCCGGCCGAGAGCTAACATCAGGATTATTACCAGAAGAACCTGATCAAATATCGCTATTATTGTCTGTCCTGCGGCCGGGACGCGCAGGTGAGGAAAGTGTGGGGCAAAGCGGCGCGCTAGGCCGATCGCGATCCGTTACTGGAACCGACGCACGAACGCCAGATCGAGGCGTCGCTTCCAGCGCAGCATGGCGCGCGACCGCCAGGCGAACGGACCCCAGGTCGCGAAACCGGTCCCATTGCCGAGATCCATGATCGCCAGCCACCAGCGTTGCGGACGATAATCTTCGAGGGGCTTGCCTCTCGCCGCGGCGGCGAGGTTGCGGATGAGCACCGGTGCTTGGCGCACTCCGAATACGCCTTGGTGGGGAAGGTCGTGCGGCCCAAAGTCGGCACAATCGCCGACCGCGAAAATCGCCGGGTCGATGGTTGATCGCAGTGTCGCCGCGACCTCCACACCTCCGCCGCTACGGTTCCCCAGACCCGCTTCTCGAACGAGGCTCGGCGCCCGAAGCCCGGTCGCGGCGATCATCAGATCATGCTCGGGCAAAGGCGCGCCCTCGGGAAGCAAGTTGAGACCACGGTGCCCAAGACTGGCATAGAGTGAGCGCCAAGAGCGCTCAGCGTCGGTTCTTCGCCCGGTGAGCGTGATGCGCGGCACGGCTCCCATCCGCTCCGCCAGCCCCAAGAGAGCGGCTGCGACCTCGGTGCCGCTGGGGCCGGCGCCGACGATGAGCAAGCGCGGGAATTCGGGCTGGGATTCGATGTGCGCTCGTAATGCGGTCAGTCCGGCGAGCGGCTTGACCGGCCAGGCATTGTTCCCTGCGATGCCTGCCGCGGCTACGCTGCCAAGGTTGAGCGACAGTAAATCGAAGTGGTGCCGACTGCCATCAGCCAGCGCAACCACGCGCGCCGCACGGTCGATGGCGATGGCACGGCCTGCCACAAAGGCCATTCGGCGCCGGCTTGCCAGGCAAGCGACATCGATCCGGTTGGCGTCCGGCGGCAGCGCGCCCGAGAGCACTCCGGTCGCGAGGCCCGAATAATCGAACCATCTCGGTGCGATCAGCAGCGGATCGATCCCCGCGCCATGCAGCACATCAAGCCGCTCGGTGAGCAACAGATGCGCATGGCCTGCGCCGAGAAGGATCAACCGCATGTTCGCCATGCCTCCCTTTCGCCGTTAACATGAGCCGCGCCTAGCCTGGTCCTGACCAGCTCTCCATGTTGGAAGGCGCGCAGTTTGTTCTTACACCCGAAGCGCCTTTGTCGATGAATCCGGCCGCTCCTGTAATGTCTGATTTGGGTCGAAAGCAGACATTCGGACTAAAGCTGATTGAGGGCTTCTCCGATAAGTCGGCGGGTGTTGGCGATTCCATAGAGCGCGATGAAGCTGCCCATGCGCGGACCCTGGCTGGAGCCGAGCAGGGTTTCGTAGAGCGCCTGGAACCAGTGGCGCAGGCTTTCGAAATCGTGGCGCTTGCCGACTTCGAAGACGATGTTCTGGATCGCGTCCGGCTCGGCGTCGGCAGGCAGTCTCGCGAGTTCCGCGTCGAGGTCCCGCAACGCCGACGCCTCGACTTCCGCCGGCGGCCGGCGCTCGAGGGTCGGAGCGACGAAATCGCGGGCGTAGTTGACCGCGAGCCCGATCAGCTCATCGAGTTCGGCGTGCGTCTCGGGCGACGTGCCCGGTGCGTAGCGCTGGACGAACTTCCACGCCGTCGCCTTGTCGCCGCACCCGGGCAGCGATGCGAGGTTGAGCAGCAGGCCATAGGTCAATGGCAGCGCCCCAGCTGGCACCTGGCCGCCGTGGATGTGATGGACCGGATTGCCGAGCTTCTGCTCGACCGGTTGGTCGGCATATTTCTCGCGGAACTGCCAATAATCATCGACCGCGCGCGGGATGACGCCGATGTGCAGGCTCTTCGCCTTGCGCGGCTCGCGGAAGATGTAGAACGCCAGGCTCTCCTCGCTGCCGTAGCGGAGCCACTCGTCCAGGCTCAGCCCGTTGCCCTTGGACTTGGAGATTTTTTCGCCCTTCTCGTCGAGAAACATCTCATAGTTGAAACCCTCGGGCGGGCCGCCGCCGAGGACGCGCGCGATCTTGCTCGACTGGGTGACGCTGTCGATCAGATCCTTGCCGGCCATTTCATAGTCGACGCAGAGCGCGACCCAGCGCGCCGCCCAGTCGACCTTCCACTGCAGCTTGGCCCTGCCGCCCAACGCCGATTGCTCGATGCGTTGGCCGTCGTCCTCAAAAGCGATAATGCCGGCCTCGGCATCGACCACCTCGACCGGCACCTGCAGGACGATTCCGTTGCTCGGCGAGACCGGAAGCACCGGCGAATAGGTCTTGCGGCGCTCCTCGCGCAGCGTCGGCAGCATCACGCCCATCACCGAGTCCCAGTTGGCAAGCACCTGGCGGACGACGTCGTCAAACCTGCCGTTTGCGTAGCATTCGGTTGCCGACAGGAACTCGTAGTCGAAGCCGAATCGGTCGAGAAAGGTTCGAAGCCGTGCATTATTGTGGTGCGCGAAGCTTTCGTGACTTCCGAACGGATCGGGAATTTGAGTCAATGGCCTGCCGAGGTGCGGCTGCAAAAGCTCCGGGTTGGGCAAATTGTCCGGCACCTTGCGAAGGCCGTCCATGTCGTCGCTGAACGCGATCAGCCGGGTCGGCCGGCCGGTCAGCTCGGCATAAGCCTGCCGGACGAAGGTGGTGCGCAGTACTTCGTTGAACGTGCCGATGTGCGGTAGCCCCGACGGGCCGTAGCCGGTCTCGAAGACGACCGGGCCGCCGCCGGGCTTGCCGTCGGGGAAGCGCTTCACCAGCTTGCGCGCTTCCTCATAGGGCCAGGCTTTGGACTGCATCGCGGCAGACCGGAGACTATCAGGGTCCAATTTCGTTGCTCTTCTGTTCTCGTGCCGCCAATGTCCGGGAGGTGGCCGTTCCTTTGCCCCTTCCTGCCTTGCACGCAACCCACGCCGGCATCTGGATCGCCGATGGTTGCGGTGACGTGCGCGAGGCCCAGCGCGGCGAGGCGATCGCCCGCGCTGCCGAAACCCCGCACCTCCTGCTCAATGCGCCGCTGATCGGGCAGAGGCTCGGCTACGGCGAATTGTCCGGGCTCGACCTGCTCGAATTGTTTGCCTTCGTTCACCCGGCGCACTTTGCGGTGCCGACTCCGGCCGGGCTGAGCAGGGCACTGGGCATCGAGCCGCCGGCGGCCGAGGCCGACGCGGCGACGGGCCTGCAAACGCTCGCGGCGGCGATGCTCGAGCGGCTCGGCGATCCGGACTGGCCCGAGCGCGAGGGCGCGTGGACGGTCAATTCCAGCCTGTCCCGGCTCGGTTGGTCGTGGGCGCCGCTGGTCGCTCGGCGGCTTGAAGCCCCCGAAGGCGGCGAGCGGATGCTGTTTTCCCGGCTCAAGGCGTGGGAGGACGCGCCCGAGCGGCCGCCGGCGCGGGCCGTCAGAATCGACCCCGCCGACGCCGAGGCGAAGCTTCGAAGCCTGGTCGGGTCGCAATCCGAATCGCGCGAGGGTCAGCGAGCGATGGCGGGGGCGGTCAGCGGCGTGTTCGCACCGCGCAAGTCGCAGGACTCGCCCAACATGCTGCTGGCGGAGGCCGGGACCGGAATCGGCAAGACTTTGGCCTATCTCGCCCCGGCGTCGCTGTGGGCGGATAGCTCCGGCGGGACGGTGTGGGTGTCGACCTTCACCAAGGCGCTGCAACGCCAACTCGATGCCGAAGGGCCGCGGCTGATCGCCGACCCCGCCGAGCGCGCGAGGCGAATCGTCATCCGCAAGGGCCGCGAGAATTATCTGTGCCTGCTCAATCTCGAAGACGCGCTGCAGGGCGGCTTTGCCGGACGCGCGGCGATCCTCGCGCAACTCGTGGGCCGCTGGGCCGCCTACAGCCGCGACGGCGACATGGTCGGCGGCGACTTGCCCGGCTGGCTGCCGAGCCTGTTCCGCCGCGCCGGCTCCGCCGCGCTGACCGACCGCCGCGGCGAATGCGTGTTCGCCGGCTGCCCGCATTACCGCCGCTGCTTCATCGAGCGGGCAGAGCGGGCCGGGCGCGAGGCCGACATCGTCATCGCCAACCACGCGCTGGTGATGGTCAACGCCGCCCGGATGCGCGAAGCCGCGCCGCAGCGGATCGTCTTCGACGAGGGGCATCATTTGTTCGATGCCGCCGATTCGACCTTCGCAATCTGCTTTGGCGGCCAGGAAGCGATCGAGATGCGGCGCTGGATCGTCGGCCCCGAAGGCAAGTCGCGCGGCCGGCGGCGCGGGCTCGCGGCGCGGTTGATGGATGTTGCCTCCTACGACGACGAAGGGGCGGCGGCGCTCGATTCGGCGCTGGAGGCGGCGCGGGCGCTGCCCTCGGACGGATGGCTTGGCCGGGTCGCCGAAGGGGCGCCGTTCGGCCCGTTCGAGGCGTTGCTCGCAGAGGTGCGAGGCACGGTTTACGCGCGGGCCAAGGCGCAGGACTCTGGTTACGGGCTGGAGACCGAGCTGGCCGAGGCCGACGGGCCTTTGGTCGCCAGCGCCGCGGCGGCGATGGAAGCGCTCGAGGCGCTGCAAAAGCCGCTGGCCGCTTTGTCGCGGAGGCTGGAAGCGGTGCTTGCCGACGCGCCCGACTGGCTGGACACGCAGGCGCGGGCGCGGGTCGAAGGCGCGATCAACGGCCTGGGCTGGCGGCGCGAGACCTTGCTTGCCTGGATCGGGCTGCTTGCCCGCGCCGGTGGCCAGGCCGACCCCGATTTCGTCGACTGGCTGGCGGTCGATCGCGTCGACGGGCGCGAATATGACGTCGCGATCAACCGCCGCTGGCTCGACCCGACTCGGCCGCTTGCCGCCAAGGTGCTCAACCAGGCGCAGGGCGTGCTGGTAACGTCGGCGACCCTGCGCGGCGGCGACGGGTGGGAAACCGCCGAGCAGCGAACCGGCGCGGCGCACCTCGACTCTCCGGTCGAGCGGTTCGAAGCCGACAGCCCGTTCGATTATGCGGCGGCGTCGCAAGTGCTGATCGTCACCGACATCCGCCAGGGCGACACGCCGGCGCTTGCAGGCGCCTATGCGCGGCTGATCGAAGCGGCGGGCGGCGGCACGCTCGGCCTGTTCACCGCGATCCAGCGGCTCAAGGCGGTGAATGCGCGAATTGCCGATCGGCTGGCGCGCGCCGGGCTGCCTTTGCTCGCACAGCACGTCGATCCGATCGACGCCGGGACCCTGGTCGACATCTTCAGGGACGACCCGCGCACGTCGCTGCTCGGCACCGACGCGCTTCGCGACGGGGTCGACGTTCCGGGCGAATCGCTTCGGCTGGTGGTGATGGAGCGGGTGCCGTGGCCGCGGCCGACCGTGCTTCACGCGACGCGGCGGATGGCCTGTGGTGGCAGCGCTTATGACGACCGGGTGGTTCGAGCGCGCCTTGCCCAGGCGTTCGGCCGGCTGATCCGGCGGCAAGACGACCGCGGCGTGTTCGTTATCCTGTCGGCGGCGATGCCGTCGCGGCTGCTTCGGGCATTCCCGACGGGCGTCGAGGTTAGCCGGGTGCCGCTCGACGAGGCGATCGAGCGCGTGCGCGCGCATCTGTCGCAACCAACCGACGCCCCGGTCGGGGATAGGGTGTGGTGAAGCGGCTCGGCATTCTCCGGCACGCCAAATCGAGCTGGGACGATCCCGCGCTCGACGATTTCGACCGCCCGCTCAACGAACGCGGGCGCGAGGCTGCAACGCGGATGGGCGAGGAATTCCGCTCGCTCGGCCTGAGCTTCGATTTGGCGCTGGTCAGCCCCGCCCGCCGCGCCGCCGAGACTTTCGACCGGCTTTGCAAGAGATGGGGCCAGGAGATCACGGCCCGCGAGGAACCGCGCATCTATGGCGCGTTGGTCGACGGATTGCTCGACATCGTCGGCCAAAGCGGTTCGGAAATCGGACGATTGCTGCTGGTCGGGCATAATCCCGGCCTGCACGAGTTGGCGGTAGAACTGACGCGCGCATATCTTTCGCCCGAAGCCGCCGTGCTCGCCGCCAAATTCCCGACCGGCTCGCTGGCCGAAATCGAGCTTCCGATTCGAAATTGGGCGGAAGTTCAGGGGGCCACTGGGCGGCTCGTCCGATTCCTCCGTCCGCGCGACCTCGATTGAGGCGTCACAACGCCGCTTCAGTCCCCCAGCGCCGCCGACAGGCGGTCGCGAACCTGAACCAGCTGATCGACGTCGATGCCGGGCTGTTGCTGGATGATGGGCTGCGGAGCGGATTCGACGGCTTGATCGGCCGCGACCGCTGCACCCTTCACGCCGAGCAGCTTCTGCACGCCGCGGACGGTATAGCCGTCCTGGTTGAGCAACCGGTTGATGCGCCGCGCAAGCTCGACGTCGTCGGGGCGATAATAGCGGCGGTTGCCGGCGCGCTGAAGCGGCCTCAGCTGCGGAAATTTGGTTTCCCAATAGCGCAGGATGTGCTGGGCGACGCCAAGCTCGGCGGAAAGCTCGCCGATGGTCCTGAACGCGCCCGGTGCCTTGTCGCCGGTCGCCACGCCGAAGTTACTTGGCGATCTTGTCGCGGAAGATCTGGCTGGCTCGGAACGTCATCACCCGCCTCGGGGCGATCGGCACTTCGATGCCCGTTTTAGGGTTGCGGCCGACGCGCTCGCCCTTGTCGCGAAGGATGAAGCTGCCGAAGCCCGAGATCTTGACGTTATGACCGTCGGATAGCGCGTGGCACATGTGATGGAGCGTGCGTTCGACCAGATGCGCCGACTCGGCCCGCGAAAGCCCGAGCTTGCGATGGACGACGTCGGCGAGGTCCGCCCGAGTCAAAGTCCCCGAAAGCGCGCTGTCCCCGCTAGCGCGCGCGATACCCAAGTCGGCCATCATTTCCTCCCCGCCCCCCGTTTTGGCGCCCCGGCTGCCGGTTCACCAGCGTAACGGAATATTTTGCTGTCGGCAATTCGACATTAAGCCCGGTTTCGCCAAGCATTTCAATACCTGAGCGCTGCGGCGCCCCATGTAAAGCCGCCACCCATCGCTTCGAGCACGACAATGTCGCCGCGCTTGATTCGGCCGTCGCGGACCGCGGTGTCGAGCGCGAGGGGAACGGACGCCGCGGACGTGTTGGCATGCTGATCGACCGTCACCACAATTTTTTCCGACGGAAGGCCGAGTTTTTTCGCCGTAGCGTCGAGAATCCGGGCGTTGGCCTGGTGCGGCACCACCCAGTCGACTTCGTCGGCGGTCAGCCCGGCGGCGGCGAGCACTTCGTTGAGGACCTCGGCAAGGTTGACCACCGCGTGGCGGAAGACCTCGCGGCCCTTCATCCTGAGCTTGCCGACGGTGCCGGTCGTCGATGGGCCGCCGTCGACGAACAGCAGATCGTTGTGGCGCCCGTCGGCATGGAGCTTGGTGGCCAGTATCCCGCGCTCGCCGTCTTCGGACCGAAGGACGAGAGCTCCGGCGCCGTCGCCGAACAGGACGCAGGTGCCGCGGTCTTCCCAATCGAGGATCCGGCTGAACGTTTCGGCGCCGATCACCAGCGCTGTCGTCGCCGCGCCCGAGCGGAGCATCGAATCGGCCACGGTCAGCGCATAAAGGAAGCCCGTGCACACGGCGTGGACGTCGAAGGCGACGCAATCGTCGATTCCGAGCGCCGCCTGGACCTTGGTGGCCGACGACGGAAAGGTCTGGTCGGGGGTCGCGGTGGCAAGGACGATCAGCCCGACTTGCCCAGCCTCGACTCCGGCGTCGGCAAGCGCCTTGCGAGCCGCGTCCGTGGCCAGAGTGGCGGTGGTTTCACCATCGCCGGCGATGTAGCGGCTCTTGATCCCGGTCCGCTCGACGATCCACTGGTCGGTGGTGTCGACGGTGGCCGCCAGCTCGGCATTGTCCATGCGCCGCCTGGGCAGCGCCGAGCCGACCCCGACAATGACCGAGCGAATTGTCACTCAAGCGGCCTCGTGGTTGAAGGCGTGGGCGCGGAAGTTGTCGAGGTCCTCGCCGATCTTGCGGGTGATGTCGTTGCGCACCATCCGCGCCGCGACCCCGACCGCGTTGGCAACGCCCTTCGGGTTGGCGGCGCCGTGGCTTTTCACCACCAGCCCGTTGAGGCCGAGGAAGACGGCGCCATTGTGGTTATTGGGGTCGAGATGGACCTTGAGCAGGTTGAGCGCCGGCCGCGACAGCGCGAATCCCGCTTTCGACCGGAGCGAGCTCTTGAAGGCGCGCCGCAGCAAATCGGTGACGAACCTCGCCGTCCCTTCGGCGGTCTTGAGCGCGATGTTGCCGGAGAAACCGTCGGTCACGACCACGTCGATGTTGCCGCGCGACAGCTGGTCGCCTTCGGTGAAGCCATCGAACCGGAGCGGCAGATAATCGGCCTCGCGCAAGAGTGCGGCGGCTTCCTTTAGCTCGCCGGTGCCCTTGAGCTCCTCCGTGCCGATGTTGAGCAGCTTGACCCGGGGTTTGTTGAGGGAAAGCACGGTCCGGGCATAAGCCGCGCCCATGACCGCAAACTGTACAAGGTTCTGGGCGTCGCATTCGGTGTTGGCGCCAAGGTCGAGCATGACCATGTCGGTTTCGGATAGCGTAGGCAGCAAAGCGGCGAGCGCCGGCCGGTCGATCCCCGGCATGGTCCGCAGGGCCAGCTTGGCCATAGCCATCATCGCGCCGGTGTTGCCGCCGGACAGCGCGGCGTCGGCTTTGCCTTCCTTCACCGAATTGATCGCCATGCCCATCGACGTCGTCTTGGCGCGGCGGATCGCCTGGCTGGGCTTTTCGCTGGACGTGATGAATTCGGAGGTGTGGACGATCTCGGCGGCGCCGGCGAGCCTCTTGTGCTTGTCCAGCTCGGGCTGGATCAGCCTCTCATCGCCATGGATCAGGAACCGAAGGGTCGAATCGGTTCGGTGGGCGCGGGCGATTCCGGCGACCATCGCCGACGGGCCGCTGTCTCCACCCATTGCGTCGACGGCGATCCGTGGGGCTGCGTGCATCGCTTTTCGCCCCTGCCTTCGGTGCCGCTCAGCCCTCGTCCGAAACGACTTCGCGGCCATTGTAGTGACCGCAAGCCTGGCACAAATTGTGCGGCCGCTTCAGTTCGCCGCAGTTCGGGCATTCCTGATACGGAGTCGGCTGGAGCGCGTGGTGGCTGCGCCGCATGTTGCGCTTGGAAGGCGAAGTCTTTCTTTTAGGGACAGCCATTGCGGCACCTTTGAAATTCAAAAAAATTGGCGACGATCTGCGCCTTACTCAGCAAGCGTTCCGTTTTAAGGAAAACCTGCGGCGGCGGCCGGATCGTCGCGAACCGCGGCTCCTATAGCGCAACCGCGGGTGAGCGCAAGGCAATCAGGCGGCGAGCGCGGCGTCCCCGACCAGCGGGTTGGTTGCCCGCTCGTGCCCGAATGTCGAGATCGGCCCGTGGCCGGGGACGAACGCCGTCTCGGCGCCCATTGGCCACAGCCGCTGGGTGATGGACTCGACCAGTTGCCGGTGATTGCCCATGGGGAAGTCCCAACGGCCGATCGAGCCCTTGAACAGTACGTCGCCGACGATCGCCAGTTTCGAGCCCGGGTGGTGGAAAACGACGTGCCCCGGTGTGTGGCCGGGGCAATGGCGGACGTCGAGCGTGAGATTGCCGACGGTCACCGTGTCGCCATCGTCGAGCCAGCGGTCGGGCTCGAACGGCTCTCCGCGAATCCCCCAGCGGCGGCCGTCATCCTCGAGCCGTGAAATCCAGAAGCGGTCCGCCTCGTGCGGGCCTTCCACCTGTACGCCAAGCTCCTTCGCCAGCACGCCCGCCTCGCCGCAATGGTCGATATGGCCGTGGGTGAGCAGGATCTTCTCGATGGTCACGCCGGCCTGTTCGGCGACGGCCTTCAGCCGCGGCAGGTCGCCGCCGGGGTCGACGAACGCGCCGCGCATGGTCGCGGTGCACCACAGCAAGGTGCAATTTTGTTGCAACGGCGTCACCGGCGTGATCGCCGCGCGCAGCGGAGGCTCGGTCACTTGGCCGGATCGAGCGTAATCAGGGAGGGCGGCTGGCCGCGCATCGACGCCGCCACCCGCTCGGCCTGCCGCATTGCCCGAAGCACGTTGCCGCCGGCTAGCTTGGCGAGGTTGGTATCGCTCCAGCCGCGCCGGATCAGCTCGGCGAAGATCAGCGGGTATCCGGCGACGGTCTCGAGCCCGACCACGGTGTAGGGAATGCCATCGTGGTCGCCGCCAAGGCCGACATGGTCAGGGCCGGCGACGCGGGCGATATGGTCGAGGTGGTCGGCAACGACATCGACCCCGACGGCCGTCCGCGGGTTTGCCGTTTCCCAGCTGGTCAATGCAGCTTTCACCCGCTCGGCGCTGAACGGGAAGGTCGCTTTCAGCCTCGCCTCCTCGCCGATCCGTCGACGCGCCCATTCGGCGACTTGCGGCGAGAGGAACACCGGGTAGAAATTGACCATCACCACGCCGCCATTGGCGGTGAGCGAGCGAAGCACGTCGTCGGGTACGTTGCGCGGGTGGGGATTGAGCGCAAATGCGTTGGAGTGGGAGAAGATCACCGGAGCGCGGGTCGCGGCGATCGCATCCGTCATCGCCTCGGGCGAAACATGGCTCAAGTCGACCAGCATGCCGAGCCGGTTCATCTCGGCGACCACCTGGACGCCGATTGGGCTGAGGCCGCCGTGCCTGGGCTCGTCGGTCGCGCTGTCGGCCCATTCGGTCGTCTGGTTGTGGGTCAGCGTCATGTAGCGGGCGCCGAGGTTGTAGAACTGGCGAAGCGCGGCAAGCGACCCGCCGATCTGGCGGCCGCCCTCGATTCCGAGCATCGAGGCGACTCGGCCGGACTTGTGGATGCGCACGACATCGTCGGCGCTCAGCGCCAGCGCGAGATCGCTGGGATAGGCGTCGATCAGCCGCCGGCTGATGTCGATTTGCTCGAGCGTGGTCCGGATCGCCGCATCGCCGGTGATCGTGCCGCTGATGTAAACCGACCAGAACTGGCCGCCGACGCGCCCCGCGCGAAGGCCGGCCATGTCGGTCATCAGCGGTTTCGGCCGAGCCTGGCCGCCGCTCTCCAGCCCGTCGACCCGGAATCCGGCGTCCCGAAGCTCGCCTGGAAGGTCGCTGTGGCCGTCGATCAGCGGCGTGGAGCGCAGGATCCGGTCGATCCGGGCCTGAGTGCGGGCGTCGATCTGCTGCGCGGGCGCCGGGGTTGCGAAGGACATCGCCGCGAGCAGCAGCGGAAGCATGGCTTTGGAATGCATAGCCCTGATCTACGGTCGCTCACTCCCCGGCGCAATCGCAAGGGCTTGTGCTGTGGCCGATTGCCCGCAAAAGGGGGGCGATGGATGGCGCCCACAAGCCGCGCGACCTTGAACAGGTGATGCGCTTCGACCCGGAAGACGGGATTCTCGACCTCGACGAGCATCTCGACCGGCTGATGCGGGCGTCCGAGGAGCAAGGGCTGGAGTTCGACCGTCACGCGGCTCGTAACGAGCTTCAGGCGGCGACTTTCGGCCGGCGCAAGCCGGCGACGGCGCGGCTTCTGCTGTCGCCGACCGGAGCGATGGCGATCGAGCTTCGTTCCGACTAGGCTGCGATCGGGAAGCGCAGCAGCCGGTCCGCGACCGGCACCAGCGCCTGCGCCTTTGTCCTCAGATGTTTGGCGATTTCCGGGTGGCTGGCGTCGAGCCCGCCGGTCAGCGACCCGAAGGCCGGCATGATGATCTTGCTCTCTGCAACGACGTAGCAGCGGCGCGAGACCCGGCGTCCGCGCAGGTGGAGCCGCACCTTGGGATGGAAATGCCCGGAGATTTCGGGGCGCGACTCTTCGCGAACCGCCTCATGGCGCAGGATGATCCCGCCAAGCTCGACGTCGTCGGCGATGGTGCCGCCACATTGGTCGGCAAAGCCGGGATCGTGGTTGCCGACGATCCAGGTCCAGTCGACAGCGCCGGTCATTTGCGTGAGGAGCGCGCGCGCTTGCGGGGGCAGCCGCTCGCAGCCAAAGCGGTCGTGGAAGCTGTCGCCGAGGCAATAGAGCCGCTTGGCGCCGGTCCGCTCGATCTCGGCGGCGAGAGCGGTCAGGGTCGCGTGCGAATCATAGGGCGGCAGCAGCTGGCCCAGCCGCGCGAACCAGCTCGCTTTCTCGAGGTGCAAATCGGCGACGAGAAGCGCGTCGCGCTCAGCCCAGAACAAAGCGCCGTCGCCCGACGGGACGAGAGTTTCACCTGCGAACGAAAAGGGAACCATGAGATAGTCATTGCGAGGAGCGGAGCGACGAAGCAATCCATTTATTGGTTGCGCTGGACTGCTTCGCTGCGCTCGCAGTGACGTTCATTATTCCAAGCTGAGAATGTGATCCCGAAGCGAACGGGCGTCATGAAGCGCGTTGTGCGGCACCTTGCTGTTGGCGGCCGTGCTGAAACCGGGCAGCGAGTGAACCCTGAACGACAGCTCGCGCAGGTCGACCATATCCCCCGGTCCGGTGATCATCAGGTTGCAGAACTGGGCAATGTCTTCGGGCCAGTCGGCGACGATCAGAACGTCGCTGTCGCTGTGCAGATATCGCCACAGCTCATGCACAGCGTCCGCGCGCCGAAGCCTCGGGCATTTGAGCTGCTCGGGCACGGCGTCGAGGTAGGGGATCACGTGCCGCTCGACCCATTCGACGATGGGGTCGTCGGTTTGCAGCGTCAGATACAATTCCTCGCCGTCGTCCGGGACCAGCGCCAGGCTGAGCAGCGCGCCGCACACCCCATTGAATTCTGTGTCGAGAAAGTAGCGCACTTACCGGGGCTGGACCGCGCCGCAATATTCGGTCGGCAATGCCCGCCCGGCCCGGCAGCGGTCGGCCAGCTGGCGCGCTTCGCGGGCGCGGCGCTCGTCCGCCTTGCGAAGCTCGCGGCCCCGCTTCTGATCGGCTTCGGCCTGGCTGGTGGTCGCCAGGTCAACGGCGGTCGACGCAACTTTGGCCGGCAAAGTGACGACTTGAACGGCGGTGCTTGCAACGGTGCCGAGCGCGCAGCCGGGCAGCAGCAAAGCGAGCGGGATCGCGGAGGGCATTTTCATCGCGCGAGACTCGCATTTGCTCGCCCGGCTTGCAAGTCACAGCCGCATCGCTTCGTTGGCCAGCGCCTCGGCTTCGACCAGCAGGCTTTCGTCGGCCTGCGCGCCCGGCGGCAACGCCTCGCGCCCGACGATCACCATCAGCGGCACCGCCATCGGCGTGATCCGGTCCGCCTCGACATGGACCATGGTCGCCGCGGCGCGATCGACCAGCCGGACCAGCCGGCCAAGCTCGGTCATCCGCGCCCGGGCGTCGCTCCACGCGGCGCGGAGGAGCAAATGCTCGGGCTCGTAGCGGCGCAGCACGTCGTAGATCAGGTCGGTTGAGAAGCTTACCTGGCGGCCGGTCTTGCGGCGGCCTGGGTGCTGGCGCTCGACCAACCCGCCGATCACCGCCACCTCGCGAAACGCGGTCTTGAGCAAATAGCTGTTTTCGACCCAGTCGATGAACTCGCGCTCTAGGATGTCGGGTGAGAACAAAGATTGCGGGTCGCGGACCGGCTCCAGCCCATAGCAGGCGAGGCCGTAATCGTTGGCGACGAACCCCATTGGCTTGAGGCCGGCGGTTTCCATCCGCCGGGTGATCAGCATGCCCAGCGACTGGTGCGCGTTCCAGCCCTCGAAGCTGTACGCGACCATGTAGTGGAGGCCCTCGTGGCCGAAGGTTTCGACCAGCAATTGCTCGGGTTCCGGGATTACCGAGCGCCGGTCCTGCACCTCCAGCCAGTCGCTGACATCTTGCGGGAGGCGGCTCCACCCGTGCCGGTCGGCGAGCATGTGGCGGACGCGGTTGGCGAGGTGGGTGGACATGCTCATCCGCTGGCCGCCGTAGGTGACGATCCGCGCCCGCTTCGAGCTGGCGTGGACGATGATGTCGGTGTCCTTGAACTGCTCGACCTCCAGGCTGAGGCCGCAGAAATAGAAATGGTCGCCTGGCGCCAGCGTCGAGGCATAGCCTTCCTCGATGGTGCCGAGCCTTCGGCCGCCGCGGAAGCGGACCGTGAGCAACGGCTGCTCGACGATCACCCCGGCGTTCATCCGGTGCTGGGCAGCGACGGTCGGCTTGGCCAGGCGCCAGCTGCCGTCGGCTTCGCGCACCAGCCGGCGGAACAGGTCGTAGGCCTTCAGCGCATAACCGCCGGTGGCGATGAAATTGAGGACTTCGGTGAACGCCGCGTCGGTGAGCCCGGCGTAGGGCGCGGCCGAGCGGACCTCGCCCAGCATCGCCGTTTCGTCGAATGGCGCCGAGCAGGCGGCGGCGAGCAGGTGCTGCGCCAGCACATCCAGCGCACCCGGGCGAAACGTCTCCGGGTCGAGCTCGCCGTCGTCGATCGCGTCGAGCGCTGCTCGGGCCTCGAGATATTCGAAGCGGTTGCCGGGGACGATGATGCCGCGCGAAGGCTCGTCGAGCCGGTGGTTGGCGCGTCCGATCCGCTGCAACAAGCGCGAGCTGCCCTTGGGGGCGCCCATCTGCACCACCAAATCGATGTCGCCCCAGTCGATGCCAAGGTCGAGGCTGGCCGTCGCCACCAGCCCGCGGAGCTTGCCGACCGCCATCGCCGCTTCGATCTTGCGGCGGGCCTCCAGCGCCAGACTGCCGTGGTGGATCCCGATCGGTAGCGAGCCGTCGTTGACCGCCCACAAATCCTGGAAGATCAGCTCGGCGAGGCTGCGCGTGTTGCAGAAGACGAGCGTCGTCTTGTGCGCCTCGATCAGCTGCATCACTTCGCGCGCAGCGTGGCGGCCGGAATGGCCCGACCAGGGGATTCGGTTCTCGGGGATCAGGATCGACAAATCGGGCTCGGCTCCGGGATCGCCGATGACCAGGTCGACCAGTTCGGCGTCAGCATTGGGCGCAAGCCAGCCGCGATAGGCTTGCGGATCGCTGATCGTCGCCGACAGCCCGACGCGGCGCAGCTTCGGCGCGATCGCTTGCAGCCGCGCCATCGACAGCGCCAGAAGGTCGCCGCGCTTCTCCTTGGCGAAGGCGTGAAGCTCGTCGACGACGATGGTCCTGAGGCCTTCGAACATCGTCACGGCGTCAGGATAGCTCAGCAGCAAGCTGAGCGATTCGGGCGTGGTCAGAAGCATGTGCGGCGGCTTGAGGCGCTGGCGCACCTTGCGGCCCTGCGGCGTGTCGCCGCTGCGGGTCTCGACCCGGATGTCGAGCTCCATGTCCGCAATTGGGCCGATCAGGTTGCGCTGGACGTCGACCCCGAGCGCTTTCAGCGGCGACACGTAGAGCGTGTGCAGTCCCTCAGCCGGCGCCTGGATCAGCTCGCAGATGCTGGGCAGGAAGCCGGCGAGCGTCTTGCCCGATCCGGTCGCGGCGACCAGCAGGGCGCCTCGTCCGGCCCGCGCCGCGTCCAGCATTGCCAGCTGGTGCCGACGCGGCGCCCATCCGCGGCCCGCGAACCATTGCTCAACCGCTTGCGGGAGCTCGGCGCGCCCGTTCAGAGGCAGTCGGTCCCCTCGCGGCGGCGCTGTTCTTCGTCGTCATATTCGGCGCGGGTTCCGGCTTCGGTCTTATGGGTGGTCTTGTTCGACCGCCGCTGGAACACCAGCCAGACCAGCCCGACCAGGAGTGTGATTGGGAGGATGATGGTCATCAGCCCCCACATTGATTCCGCCATGCAATTTCCTCCTCAATAATCCGGAACACGTCCGTGCGCTCGCTCACTATAGCTCGCAATGGCGCGAATCGGTTCCTGGATCGAGGTTTTTCCCGAGGGCATCTACGTTCGCCCGGCGGACGCGTGGATCGACCCGGCGCAGCCCAAGCCGACGGCGCTGATCACCCACGGCCACGGCGATCACGCGCGCGGCGGGCACGGCGCGGTGCTGGCGACGGCGGAGACGCTGGCGATCATGGAGGTCCGCTACGGCGAGCAGAGCGGGCAGCCGGTGGCCTATGGCGAATCGGTCCGGGTCGGCGACGTCGACGTCAGCTTCGTCCCAGCCGGCCACGTGCTGGGATCGGCGCAGATCGTGCTCGAGCATGTGGGCGAGCGGATCGTCGTTTCCGGCGATTACAAGCGTCGCGACGATCCGACTTGCGCACCGTTCGAGCCGGTGCCGTGCGACGTGTTCATCACCGAAGCGACGTTCGGCCTGCCGGTGTTCCGCCATCCTGATACCGCAAGCGAGATCGACCGGCTGCTTCACCGGCTCCACGCGGAGCCGGAGCGCTGCGTGCTGGTCGGCGCCTATGCGCTGGGCAAGGCGCAGCGGGTGATCGCCGAGCTACGGGCGCGCGGTCATCACGACCCGATCTATTACCACGGCGCGATCGAGCGATTGTGCCAGCTTTACGAAAGCTTCGGGGTCGAGCTTGGCGAGCTTCGCCACGTGGCGTCGGCAACCAAGGAGGAGATGCGCGGCCACATCGTGATCGCGCCGCCCGGAGCGCTGGGCGACCGCTGGTCGCGGCGGCTGCCCGACCCGGTGACGGCGATGGCCTCGGGCTGGATGCGAATCCGCCAGCGCGCCCGCCAGCGCAACGTCGAGCTGCCGCTGATCATCTCCGACCATGCCGACTGGGACGAACTGACCTGCACGATCCAGGAGGTCGCGCCCAAGGAAGTATGGATCACCCACGGCCGCGAAGACGCGCTGATGCACTGGTGCATGACCCACCAGATCAAGGCGCGCGAGCTGGATTTGGTGGGGTATGAGGATGAAGATGATTGAGTGACTGTCCGCTTTGGGTGGAAAGCGGCCATTAGCTCTAGGCCTGAAACGCAGGATGATACTCGACCGGCCCAGTCGGACGCTGGGCCCCAAAATCCATAACTTGAAAGTACGCGGGCGGCACGTCCGCGTAGGTCATGTCAGGATCATGCGAAAAGCCGAACTTGCCATAAAAAGCTGGCTCTCCCAAAACGACGCAACCCGCAGCGCCAGACCGTCGGAGTTGCTTTAAAGCCTCGCGGACCAGGGCTGCGCCAGTCCCCTGCTTCTGCTGCTGAGGGCGCACGGCAACAGGGCCAAGGCCAAACCATCCTTCCGCACCATGCACGATAACGGGAGACACGGCGACGTGACCCAAAATGTCCGCACCTTCAGCAGCAACCAGCGAGATTGTCAGAGCGCCCGCTGCCCTTAGCGAGTCGACAATTGCCCACTCCGTTCCGCTGCTGTGAATAGCTTCGGCAAACGCCCCTCGCACAAGTTCGCGGATCGCGCACACATCTCCCCGCTGCTCATTTCGTATGATCATGTCGACAGACTGGCCGCTCTGGCCAATGTCCGCAATGGGTCGAAAGCGGACACCGGAGCCGCTTATTGCACGGCTCCGACCCGCTCCACGCCGGATTTCGCTAGCTGGTCGTCGATCTGCGCAACAAGTCGCTCAAGTCCGCCCTGATCCTTCGCCTCCGCCCGCGCTACCAGCACGTCCTGGGTGTTGGATGCCCTTAGCAGCCACCAGCCGTCCTCGGTGTTGACCCGGGCACCATCGGTTGCGTTGACCTTTGCGCCGTCGGCCTGCAGCCGCGCCAGCACCTCCTCGACCACCGCGAACTTGCGCGCGGCCTCAACCTCGAAACGTATTTCCGGGGTCGCGCAGGTCTTCGGCATGGCAGCCATGATCTGCGTCAGCGTCTTGCCCGACGCCGCTACCGCCTCGATCAGCCGCACCGCGGCGTAGAGTGCGTCGTCGAAGCCGTACCAGCGGTGCTTGAAAAAGATGTGGCCGCTCATTTCGCCGGCCAGCGGCGAGCCGGTTTCCTTCATCTTCGCCTTGATCAGGCTGTGGCCGGTCTTCCACATCAAGGGCTTGCCGCCGAGCTCGGCGATTCGGTCGAACAGCAGCTGGCTGGCCTTGACGTCGGCGATGATAGTGGCGCCGGGGATTTCCTCCAGAACCGGGCCGCTGAGGATCATCAGCAATTGGTCGCCCCAGATCACCCGGCCCTTGCCGTCGACCGCGCCGATGCGGTCGGCGTCGCCGTCGAACGCGATTCCGAAATCGAGGCCCTGGTCGATGACGAGGCGCTTGAGGTCGGCGAGATTCGCCTCGACCGTCGGGTCGGGGTGGTGGTTGGGGAAGGTGCCGTCGCTGTCGGTGAAGATGGTGTGATGCTCGCCCGGCAGGCGCTCGACCAACTTGTCGAGCACCGGCCCACCGGCGCCATTGCCGGCGTCCCAGCCGATGCGGAAAGCGCCGCCTTTGAAGTCCTCGACCAGCCGGTCGACATAAGCATCGAGGACGTCGGCATCCTCGATCCGCCCTTCGCCCTCGCTCCACTCGCCGGCCGCGCAACGCCGCCCAAGCGCCTGGATCTCCTCGCCGAACACCGAGCGGGCTTTGAGCAGCAGCTTGAAGCCGTTGTAGTCGGCGGGGTTGTGGCTGCCGGTGACCTGAATGCCGCCGTCGATGCCCAAGTGATAGGTGGCGAAATAGAGCATCGGGCTCGGCCCCTCGCCGATGCGGACGACGTCGATTCCGCCCTCGGTCAGGCCGCGCACCAGCTCGGCCTCGAGCTCGGGCGAATGGGTGCGCCCGTCGCGGCCGACCGCTATCCGCCGCGCGCCTTCCTCGGTTGCGAGCGCGGCATAGCCACGGCCGAGCGCGTAGGCGTCGGCTGCGGTCAGCGTGTCGCCGACGATTCCGCGAACGTCATATTCGCGCAGGATTGTTGGGTTGAAGCTGTGGGTCATTGAACTTTCGAACGCCAGATCATGGACTATGGTTCACCCGTCATTGCGAGGAGCGAAGCGACGCGGCAATCCAGCTGGATTGCTTCGCTTCGCTCGCAATGACGCTGCTATGGCTAAGCGACCTCCGCCCGCTCTTCATCCGCGCCGGGAATGCCGAGGCCCGAGATCATCTCCCGCAACTCCTGCCGGGCGGCGATGTGGGCGATTCCGACCTCGCCGAGCTGCTTTAAATCGAGCAAGGTCAGGCCCTTGGGAAACAGCTCGCGGTAGATGACTCGCTCGCCAAGGCCGGGGATGACTCGGAAGCCGACGCGCTTGGACAGCTCGCCCAGGGCCGCGCCGACGCGGCGAAGGTTGTGCGACTCGACGTGCTGCAGGCGGTTCCTGAGCACCACCCAGTCGACGCTCTTGCCGGTGGCCTTGGCGCGCTGGGTACGGCTGTTCCAGATCAGCTCGGCGTAGAAGCTGGGCTTGGTCACCTTGAAATTTTCCGGGTGGACCTGGCCGATGAGGTCGAGGTCGACGAAGCTGTCGTTCATCGGCGTCACCAAAGTGTCGGCCTTGAGGATCGCGGCGCGGGCAAGCGCGTCGTCGCGCCCCGGGGTGTCGATCACCAATAAATCGGCGTTCTCCAACAGCCGCTCGAAGGCCGCTTCGAGCGCCTTTTCGCTGGCGTCTTCGAGCACTTCGTAGCGCGGTTGCGGAAGCTCGGCGCCCAGCCGGCGCATCGTTGCCTCGCGGTTCTCGAAATAACGGGTCATCGTCCGCTGGCGGCTGTCGAGGTCGAGCGCGGCGACGCGGCGGCCGGTGGCGGCCAGCGCGACAGCCGTGTGCACCGCCGTCGTCGACTTGCCGGTGCCGCCCTTTTCGTTGGCGAAGACGATGAAATGCGGCTGGTTCATGCCGGCCCCTTGTCTTTGACCCCCCGCGCGGCGAAAGCGCGGCCCACTTGAAGCAGCTTATCGGAGGCGAATCCCCGGTGCAAACGGTCCGTGACATCGGTCAGCTGGGAAGCGCGCTCGCCGCCTTGCGGGCCGGCGGGCACCGGGTCGCGCTGGTGCCGACCATGGGCGCGCTTCACGCCGGGCATATTGCGCTGGTCGAGCAAGCCAGGCGCCAGGCCGACCGGGTCGTCGCCAGCATCTTCGTCAACCCGCTGCAGTTCGGAGACGGCGAAGACCTCGACCGATACCCCCGGCAGGAGGATGACGACGCCCGCCGGCTGAAAGATGCGGGCTGCGACTTGCTGTGGATGCCGACCGCCGAGCAGATGTACCCGCCCGGCTTTGCTACCAAGGTCACCGTGCGGGGGCTCGGCAGCCGTTGGGAAGGGGAGGCGCGGCCCGGCCATTTCGACGGCGTCGCGACGGTTGTCGCCAAGCTGTTGTGCGCGGTTCGGCCCGAGCTCGCCTTGTTCGGCGACAAGGATTTCCAGCAACTTGCGGTGATCCGGCGGATGGCGCTCGACCTCGGGCTGGATGTCAGCATTGTCGGAGTGCCGGTGGTCCGCGACGGTGATGGCCTCGCTCTGTCGTCGCGCAATGCTTACCTCTCACAGGACGATCGCGCTCGCGCCGTCGCTTTGCCGCAGGCGCTTGAGCGGGCAGCCGAAGAAATCGCGTCCGGAACGGATGTTGGCCAGGCGCTGGACCAGGCCAAGCGGGCGCTAAGCGACGCCGGCTTTTCCAGTGTCGATTACGTCGCTTTGGTCGACGCTTCGACCCTCGAGCCGCTGCAGGCTCCGACCGGTCGGATGCGGCTGATCGCGGCGGCGACGATCGGCGGCACCAGGCTGATCGACAATGTGCCGGTCGAGCTTGCGGCGACAGGGTCACAGCCGCGTTAACCATTTGTTGGCAATGCTGGGCCGACATTCGTCTCAACGGGGAAAACCCGGGGGGAGTTGAGCACATGGCGATTAGTGGAAAAGCGCAGGAATTTCTGGTCCAGAGCCGGATCGCGGACGCCGAGCGCGGCGATGTCGATGCCTTGTTCGAGCTTGGAGTGACTTATTCGACCGGCCGCGGCGGAATGGCCGTCGACCTGGTCGAAGCGCACAAGTGGTTTAACCTGGCGGCGCTTTCGGGCTGCACGCGCGGGCAGGAATGCCGGGCGGAGATTTCGGTCGAGATGACCGCTCGCGAGATTGCCGAAGCCCAGCGCCAGGCGCGCTCGTGGCTTGGGACCACCCAGCAGCGCTACGCCGCTTAGGAGCTAACGAACCGTCACCACCACCCTCGGCCCGACGCCGACGGTGGAAGTGCCGACGCGGATCGTGCCCGGGCGCTCCTTTCCCCAGCTGGCGATGCTCATCCGGTCGGGCGCAACCCCTTGCGTGATCAGGAAATCGCGAACCCCCGCGGCGCGCCGCTCGGCGATCCCGAACGCATAATCGCGGGTGTCGCTGTGGTCGGCATGGCCGTCGAGGCGAATCATGATCGCCGGATTGCCTCGAAGCCAGGCCGCCTGCGCCCTCAGCATTGCGATCGCCGAGGCATCGAGGCCGTAGCCTTGCGCCGAAAAGAAGACGGTATCGCTGCCCGCTTTCGCCCGCAGGTCCACTTGCAACGCGGCAGGATTGAGCATCGGCGCCGGTTGCGAAACGGCCAGAGTCGACCCGCCCAGGCAGGTCAACATAAAAGCGGCGCGAATCAATTTCCTCACCATCTCACTCCTGAAGTGCCGACCATGACGGATCGGTCGCGTCGGCCGGAGTAGCCATGCCGCGCACGTCGCCGCCGGACAAAGCGATCATGAACAGGCCGGTCTTGCCGGTCGAATCGCGCCGCTGGAACAGGACGTGCTGGCCGCCCGGTCCCCAGGACGGGGCCTCGTCCGCTACGCCAGTGGTGAGGATCCGCTCGTTCGATCCATCGGGACCGATTATGCCGATGCGCCGCACCGGCCCGGCGATCCTGGTGAAGGCGATATGCGCGCCGTCCGGGCTCCAGCGCGGCGAGCCATAAGCGCCGCCGCCAAAGCTGATCCGGCGCTGGTCCGACCCGTCGGCGTTCATCACGTAGAGCTGCTGCGATCCCGAGCGGTCGCTTTCGAAGGCAATCCGGGCACCGTCGGGCGAGAAGCTCGCGCTGGTGTCGATGCCCGGCGTGCTGGTCAGGCGGCGGACCGCGCCGCTGCCCAAATCCATCACCTGCAGGTCGGTATTGCCGGCGACCGCTGTCGAGAAGACGATGCGGTTGCCGTCGGGCGCGAAGGACGGGGCGAAGGTGATGCCGCCGTCCTCGATCAGCGGGCGGTTGTCGCCGCTGGCGACGTCGATCACCCGGACGTGAAGCTGGCCGGCGGTAAGGCTGGAATAAGCCAGCCTGTCGCCCTTGGGCGCCCAGCGCGGGGTCATCACCGGCGAATCGCCCGGAGTCAGATATTTGTGATCGGTGCCGTCGACGTTCCGCACCACGATCCGCTTGATCCGCGCGGTCGGCGGTCCGCTTTCATCGGTGTAGGCGACACGGGTCTGGAACAGGCCTGGCTCGCCGGTGAAGTGGGAGTAAACTGCGTCGGCGCATCGGTGAGCGGCGCGCCGCCAGTCGCTGGGATCGATCAGGAAGCCCTTGCGAGTGAGCTCGCGCTCGCTGCGGGCGTCGTAAAGGTAGCAGCCTACGGTCAGCCGCCCGTCCGACCGCGCCTGGACGAAGCCGGAGAGCAGCGCCCGGGCGCCGGCGCCGCGCCAGAGGGCGAAGGAGGGCGCGGTAACTTCCGGATAGGAGGGCGCGCGGATCGACTTGACGTTGACCGGCAGGAACCGCCGGCTCCACTTCAAATCCTTGGCGATCAGCTCGGCGATTTGGTTGGAAATCGCCCAGGTGCTGCCGGCGGGCGTTTCGACGTCGCTTGGAGTGGCGAGCGGCGGCACCGCGACGACCAGCACCGGCGCCTGCGCCGTCTGCGCGGCCGCCGGAGCTGCCAGAACAGCGACCGCGCCGAACAGGATAACCGGATATAGTCTAAGCACGTTCACGCATCACCCGAACTGATCGCCTTGAACTGCTCGACCCAGTCGCTTGGCTGGCGTTGCGGGCGCCCGTCGGCGGTGAGGAATGCGGCTGTGACTCTTGCATCGGTCAATAGTTCAGCCCCGCGCATGACCCGCTGCTGAATCAACACCGATACCCCGCGGACCGCGTCGACCGTACTGACGACGACAAGATCGTCGCCGAGCCGGGCCGGCCGGAGATATTTGATGGCGACTTCGGCGACGGCATAAGCGCTGCCGCTCGAGCGCAGCTCCGCCACCTGGTCGACTCCGGCGGCACGGATCATGTCGGATCGCGCCCGCTCCATATATTTGAGGTAATTGGCGTAATAGACGATGCCGGCGGCGTCGGTGTCCTCGAAATAGACGCTCAGCGCAAACCAATGCTCGCGCCCGACGAAGCCGCCGCGATAAGGTTGGTCGAGCGAATGCAGCGTCATCGGGCGCCCAGCGCCCCGACCTGGCGGACGAGGTCGCCCTGGGCGATCGCCATGTCGGCCAGATGCATGCCCCAGCCGGGCAGGAACATGCCCATGACGGCGATTTCGCCGCCGACCCGGTCGGTGCGCTTGTCCTTTGGATCGGCGTTGGTGCGCACCGACAGATAGCCTCGCCGGCCATCGCTGACGCAGCGCGCCGACACCAACCCCTCGGTGCGAAGCCAGGGAGTCGGCGGCGAGCCCTCGCTCGACCAGTCGATCGGCCCGCCGGCCACCGGCAGGCCCGAGCGCGCCGACCAATAGCTGTCGAGGCGCTCCCACTGGGTCGAGCCCGGCCGGGCAGGATTGGTGCAGCCGACTTTCATCCCCGGCGCAGCAAGGCCGAAGATCGCGCCATTGGGCGGGACGTTCCTTTCGCGGAAGCTGACCCAGCTCATGACGCATCCGGTCTCCGCCGCGGAACCGCACAGCGGCGTCGATTTGAACGTGCCGCCGACGCGCGTCCCTTGCGGGACATAGACGTTGTACCCCGGGATGATCGCGCGGAGCATTTGCCGCGCCACCGGTCTGCCCTCGATCTCGCGCTTGATCAGCTCCTGCAGCATCAGCGAGCCCTGGCTGTGGCCGACCAGCACGAATGGCCGGCCACGATTGTGGTTGCGAAGATAGGATCGCCAGGCGTTGGCGATGTCGCGGTAGGCGATCTCGCCGGGCTGGCGCATGTCGGCGCCGACAGCCGCAGCGGCGACCGCCCCAAGCGTCATCTGCCGATAGACCGGAGCGAACGTGCGGCATGCGCCGGAAAAGCGGGCGAACTGGCTCGCCACCGCACCTGCTTCCTCGGAAGCGGACAAGTCGCTGTTCATGCCGCGGTCGGCCGAAACCGTCGGGTAGACGTAGAAACAGTCGACCGGCGGGTTCTTCGCTACGCGGCTGGGGCCGGTCGAGCCATAGCCGTTGGGGTTGAGCGCGGTGGTGGGCAGAGGCGTCGAGCAGACGTCCGCGCGCCCCGGCAGGCAGAGCCAGCTTCGCTGCAGCCCGTAGTCCACCGGGGCGGGCGCGGCCTGTCCCTGGGCCGCGGCAGGCCAGGCGGCGGTGGCCGCGACACAAGTCAGCAATAAACGTCGAATCACTTCGGGGCGGCTCCATTGTCGAACAGCCCCGACTGCCCGCCCTGGGGCTGCGGAAGCCCGAGGTGAGTCCAGCCGCGGCCGTTCAAGGCACGGCCCCTTGCGGTGCGAGCGATTAGGCCGAGCTGAATGAGGAACGGCTCGATTACGTCCTCGATCGTGTCGCGCGGCTCCGACAGGCCGGCGGCGAGCGTTTCCACTCCGACCGGGCCGCCGCCGTAGAGGTCGGCGATCATCATCAGATAGCGCCGGTCCATGGCGTCGAGCCCGAGCCTGTCGATCTCCAGGCGCGACAGCGCCTTGTCGGCGACCTCGCTGTCGATTGCCGGAGCGCCCGACGCATGAGCGAAATCGCGGACCCGCCGCAGCAGCCGCCCCGAAATCCGCGGAGTCCCGCGCGAACGGCGGGCGATCTCGTGGGCGCCGTCGTCGGTGAGCTCGACGTTGAGCAGCCGGGCGGCACGTCGGACCACCTGCTCGAGCTCCTCGACCGAATAGAAATTGAGCCGCACCGGAATACCGAAGCGGTCGCGAAGCGGAGTCGTCAGCAGCCCCTGCCGGGTGGTCGCGCCGATCAGCGTGAAGCGCGGCAAATCGATTCGCACCGAGCGCGCCGACGGCCCCTCACCGATCATAAGGTCGAGCGCCCGATCCTCCATCGCCGGGTAGAGCACTTCCTCGACCACGGGCGCGAGCCGGTGGATTTCGTCGATGAACAGGACGTCGCCGTCCTCCAGGTTGGTGAGCAGCGCGGCGAGGTCGCCCGATTTGGCGATCACCGGGCCGGAAGTGGCGCGAAAACCGACCCCCATCTCGCGGGCGAGGATTGCGGCCAGAGTCGTCTTGCCGAGGCCCGGCGGCCCGTGGAGCAGCACATGGTCGAGCGCTTCGCCGCGGCTCTTGGCGGCGGTTACGAACACGCGCAGGTTCTCCCGCGCCGCCTGCTGGCCGATGAATTCGTCGAGAGTCTTCGGACGAAGCGCCGCGTCGGCGTCTTCGCTGGTCCGCTCGGGCGTGGTGATTCGGGCCGGGTCGGTCGCCATTTCAGCCGCCAATGGTCCCAATGTTCGCAGTACCACGCGTGCGTGCGTCTCGGGTCCGACCGCGAGCGTGTACTTGATGAGCTGGCGAAACGGCGCTGGTCAGGCGGACCATGCGGCGATGATGCACATTCATGCCTGTGTAGGACAGTCTTTTCACGCCGCGCCCGACCGGCCGCTGCGCTGCCAGGGCCACCGGCCTTCGATTTCGGCTTCGAGACTGAAGCTCAGCAGGGTCCGGATTAAAACGATGATCGCCAGCGAGGCGACATTCTCGAGGTTCATCTCGATCACCACCGTGTTGATAATGTCGGCGGCGACCAGGAACTCGAGGCCGACGAGGATCGCCCGGCCGAGGCTGGAGCGGAAGCTGGAGAGAGCCTCGGCGGTGTCTTCGCGGCGCAGAAGCTTAAGCAGGAACATTCCAAGCGTTAAAAACGCGCCCGTCGCGATGATGGCAACGCCAACCAGCTCGATCGCCTCGACGACCGGCGGCACCAATTGCATCGACAGTTGGTTGGGCATCTCCTGTCCTACTTCGCCGCTTTCTTGAGCGCCAGCCGAACCAGCGCGTCGAGCGAGGCGTCGGCGCCGAGATCGTCCAAAGCGGCGTTGACCGCGGCGCTGGCGTCGGCGGGCCTGAAGCCGAGGTTGGCGAGCGCGGACAGAGCGTCGACGGCGGCGCCGGCGCGGGGCGCGGGCGATCCTATTCCGGCGGCGAGTCCTGGCACCAGTTTGCCCTGGAGCTCATTGGCGATTCGCTGGGCGAGCTTGGGGCCGACTCCGTTCGCCCGCGAGATCACCGCCTTGTCGCCATTGGCCGCGGCTCGGGCGAGCTCGTCGGGCGGGAGCACCGAGAGAATCGCGAGTGCCAGCCGCCCCCCGACGCCCTGGATGCTGGTCAGCGCACGGAAAGCGTGGCGCTCGGCCGGCGAGCCGAAGCCGAACAGGGTCCACGCATCCTCGCGCACCTGAAGCTCGGTCAGGACCAGGACTTCGCTTCCGGGCGCTCCGAGGGCGTCGAGGGTGCGCGAGCTGGCGAGCAATTGGTAGCCGACCCCGCCGACGTCGATGATCGCGCCATCGGCGGTGACTTCGGCCAGGGTTCCGGTGAGGCGGGCGATCATGTCGCGACACTAACGCGGTTTTTCGTCATTGCGAGCAAAGCGAAGCAATCCAAAGCAGTGCTGGATTGGAGCGTCGCCTTCGGCTCCTCGCAATGACGATCACTTGAACGCCCGGGCGCTCGCCAGATGATGGGCGTGGGTGATCGCCACCGCCAGCGCGTCGGCGGCGTCGGCGCCGGCGATCCTGGCACCGGGGAGCAGTCGCGCGACCATCGCGTGGACCTGCGGCTTGTCGGCCGAGCCGGTGCCGACCACGGCTTTCTTGACCAGGCTCGGCGCATATTCGCCGACCGCGACGCCGGCGCGGGCCGCGGTCATGAGTGCGACGCCGCGCGCCTGGGCAAGCTTGAGGGTCGATTGCGGGTTCTTGTTGACGAACACCTCCTCGACCGCGGCGGCATCGGGCGAGTGTTGGTTGAGCAGAGCTTCGAGCTGGTCGGCGAGAGCGGCGAGGCGTTCGGGCAGCGGCGCCGAGGCGCTGGTCTTCATCTCGCCGTTGGCAATGTGGCTCAGGCGGTTGCCGTCGGCCCGGATCAGCCCCCAGCCGGTGGTGCCGAGCCCCGGATCGAGGCCGAGGACGATCACTTACCTTCCCCCTCCGGGGGGAGGTGGCACGGAGCGCTGGTGGGGGACTGAAAGACGCGCAGGCCCCCTCCGTCATGCTGCGCATGACACCTCCCCCCTGGGGGGAGGGCTGGAGTCACGCCAGCCGCTCCAGCTCCTCGTCGGGGACGTCGTAATTGCCCCAGACGGTCTGGACGTCGTCATCCTCTTCGAGCGCGTCGATCAGCTTCATCAGGCTGGCGGCGTCGTCGCCGCGCACCTCGACCTCGGTCGACGGCTTCCAGGCGAGCTTGGCGCCGTCGGCTTCGCCAAGCATCGGCTCCAGGGCTTTGGCAACTTCGTGCAGGGTTTCGACGCTGGTCCAGATCTGGTGGCCGTCTTCATGCGATTCGACGTCGTCGGCTCCCGCCTCGATCGCCGCGTCCAGCACCTTTTCGGAATCGCCGGCGGTGCCCGGATATTCGATCAGCCCGACCCGGTCGAAGCCGTGGCTGACGCTGCCACTCGCGCCCAAATTGCCGCCATTCTTGGAAAAGATGGTGCGCACGTTGGTTGCGGTGCGGTTGCGGTTGTCGCTCAACGCCTCGACGATCAGGGACACGCCGCCCGGCCCGAAGCCTTCGTAGCGGATTTCCTCGTAATTTTCGGCATCGCTGCTCGATGCCTTGTCGATCGAGCGCTGGATATTGTCCTTGGGCACCGACTGCGCCTTGGCCGCCAGCACCGCGGCGCGGAGCCGCGCATTCATCTCCGGATCGGGCAGTCCCATCTTCGCCGCGACCGTTATCTCGCGCGAAAGCTTGGAGAACATCGTCGAGCGCTTTTTATCCTGCGCGCCCTTGCGGTGCATGATGTTCTTATATTTGCTGTGACCGGCCATGACGGCTCCTTAACCGAGCCCGAGCGCCACGCGATAGGTCTCGATCAGCGCGTCGGCTTCCTGGCGGTCGTGAGTCTCCATCCTCCGCAAGGCGATGACCTTGCGCATCGTCTTGCTGCAATATCCGTTCGACTTGGCTTCGGAATAGACGTCGCGGACATCGTCGGCGATTGCCTTTTTCTCTTCCTCCAGCCGTTCGATACGTTCGATAAACAGCCGCAGCTGATCTGCTGCGACGGGGCCATCCGCCATGCTTACGCTCCGTGATTGTCAGGTTGCCGCCGGGCTCTAGGCGAGGAGCCGAAGCGGCTCAAGCCGGTTGAACCGTCACATTGAGCCACTATTGCCGGCGCAAAGCGGAAAAAACCGGATGGCAAGCGAATCTCTGAAACCGCGATCGCGCAAGGTGAAGATACTGGCGACGCTTGGCCCGGCGTCGAGCAGCCCGGACATGGTGCGGCGGCTGATGCAGTCGGGCGCCGACGCTTTCCGGATCAACATGAGCCACGGCAACCATCCGCAAAAGGCGGAGCTGGTGCAGACCATCCGCGCGCTCGAAAAGGAGTTCCAGCGGCCGACCACGATCCTGTTCGACCTGCAGGGGCCCAAGCTTCGCGTAGGCAATTTCGAGGGCGGATCGGCCGAGGTTCGCGCTGGCGACCAACTGGTGCTCGACCGCGACCCGGCGCTTGGCGAGTCGACGCGGGTCGAGCTGCCCCATCCCGAATTGTTCGAGGCGGTCAGGCCCGGCGACCGGCTGCTGATCGACGATGGCAAGGTGCGCTTGAAGGTGCTCGAAGCTCAGGGCTCGCGGATTGTCGCCGAGGTGCAGGTCGGCGGACGTATTTCCGACCATAAGGGCGTCAACGTCCCCGATGTCGTCGTCCCGATCCCGTCGCTGACCGAAAAAGACCGCGCCGATCTGGCCTTCGCGCTCGAGCAGAAAGCGGACTGGATCGCGCTGTCGTTCGTCCAGCGTCCTGAAGATGTCGCCGAGGCGCGGGCGCTGATCGGCGACAAGGCGTCGCTGATGGCCAAGATCGAGAAACCGGCGGCGATCGACCGCTTGTGGGAGATTATCGAGCTGTCCGACGGCGTGATGGTGGCTCGCGGCGACCTTGGCGTCGAGCTTCCGCCCGAAGACGTGCCGCCGCTGCAGAACAAGATCATCGCCTGCGCCCGGCAGTTCGGCAAGCCGGTGGTGGTGGCGACGCAAATGCTGGAATCGATGATCAGCTCGCCGTCGCCGACCCGGGCCGAGGTCAGCGACGTCGCCACCGCAATCTACGACGGCACCGACGCGGTGATGCTGTCGGCCGAGAGCGCGACCGGCGAGTATCCGTGCGAGGCGGTGCAGATGATGGACCGAATCGCCAGCAGCGTCGAGCGCGACCCGGTCTATCCGGCGCGGGTCCACTTCACCAAGACCAAGCTCGAGCCGACCACGGCGGACGCGCTGGCCGGCTCCGCCCGGCAGATCGCCGGCACCGTCTCGGCAACTGCGATGGTTTGCTACACGAGCTCGGGCTCGACCGCGCGAAGGATCGCCCGCGAGCGCCCGTCGGTGCCGTTGCTGGCAATGACCTCGTCGCAGGTCGCGGCTCGGCGCCTCGGGCTGCTGTGGGGCGTCCACGCGGTCCACACCCGCGACGTTTCGAGCTTCGAGGAGATGGTCGCCAAGGCTAAACGGATGGCGCTCCGCCACCGAATCGCCAAGGGCGGCGACCGGCTGGTGCTGATGGCCGGGGTGCCGTTCGGGACGACCGGTTCGACCAACGTCATCCATGTCGTCCGCCTGGTCGGCGACGAGCTCGACAATTACGCCCCCTCCGACGGATAAATTCTAGCGGTCGAGCAGCGCCGGTATCTCGTCGGGGATTTCGCGCGCCAGGAAACCGATTGGGCCGATTTTGCGCGACAGCGCTTCGCCGGCTTCGCCGTGCAGAAGCACGGTCCACAACAGCGCAGTAAGCGGCTCGGCGCCGCGCGCCAGAAGCGCTCCGACGATCCCGGCAAGCGTGTCGCCGCTTCCGGCCACGCCGAGGCCCGGAGCGCCGCCACGATAGGTCCAGGCGCGGCCGTCAGGAGCCGCGATGTGGCTGGTCGCGCCCTTGGCGAGGACGACCGCTCCGTAGTGCTCGGCCGCATTGTGGGCCGCGGCCAGGCGATCGGCCTCCACTTGGTCTTCGTCCACGCCGAGCAGCGACGCCATCTCGCGCGAGTGCGGGAGCAGCACCGGCGGACTGGAACACCCGCGGCATTGCCTGGCCAGCGGCGCCAGATTGTGAAGCAGGCCGGCGTCGAGCGCCAGGGGCCGCTCAGCTGCCAGCAGCGCCTTGGCGATCGCACCAGCGACCGCGCCCTCGCGGATCCCGGGGCCGGCGACGACCGCGTCCATTGCCGCGGCTTGCTCCCGGATTTCGCGCACCGAGCTACGCGCACAGTCGCCCGCCCGGTTTTCCGCAAGCGGGACGACCAAAGCCTCCGGTATCTGCAGGGCAAGTCCCGGGGCGACGCTCGCAGCGGTGGCGATCCGCACCTGGCCGGCACCACTGCGCAGGGCCGCGGCGGTGCAAAGCAGCGCCGAGCCCGGCACCTGCCGGTTGCCGGCGACGATCAGCAGTCGGCCATGCTCGTCCTTGCCGCCGCTCCCTTGCGGCGGCAGCGGGGATGCGCGGAGCGCCGAGCGGGTGAGGTCCCTGGCCCGCTTCACCGCGACCCCGCCACCGCGTCCGGGGCGTCGGTCTTGGCGGCGCCTTCGGCTTCCAGCGGGGCGCCGTGGTTCCAAAGAACCAGCGAGGGTGCGCACAGGCCGTCCTCGTCAGGATCGAAATCGTAGGCGCAGATGCCGCAGTTGAGGACATCGGCCTGCTTGTCGATGGTCAGAATCTCGCCCTCCTCGAGCTCCTCGAGGATGTAGCGCATGCACAGCACGACGACCTGGTGGCAAACCACCATCACGCGTTTGTTACTGTAGTGCAGGTTGATGGTGTTCATCATCGAGCGCAGGCGAAGGATGACGTCGGCCCAGCTCTCGCCGCCGGGGGCGCGGTGATAGAATTTACCGAGCATCGCGCGGTGCGCCGCTTCTTCCGGGTAGCGCGCCTTGATGCCTTCGGTCGTCAGCCGGTCGAAAATGCCGAACTCGCGCTCGCGCAGGCGTTCGTCGACGATCGGCTTGGCCGGCCCGCCGCGCAACGCGCCGGCTTCGCAGATCGCCTTGGCCGTCTGCCGCGCCCGCACGTAGGGCGACGACAGGATGATCTCCGGCCGTTCGTCGTCGGGCAGCGAGGCGAACCAGCGCCCGGCCGCGCGCGCCTGCTCGAAGCCGAGGTCGGACAGCGGCACATCGACATCGCGCACCGAAATGCCGATTTCGTGAAGCCCGGCTTCGTGGGCTGCGTCACGCGCGACGTTACCCTGGCTCTGCCCATGGCGGACTAGCCACATCCGTTCCGGCCAGTTCTGACGAACTGTCATTCGCCCTCCTTCATGGGTGAGAAAGCATGAGCAAGTTATTGTGTCCGCTCAAGCATGGAGCGGGTGATGGGTGTGCGAGCAAATCTCGGCTGTGCGCTGCTGGCGCTAGCGACTGCTGCGGCGGCCGCCCCCCAATTCACCCCGACCGGCGCGAAGATCGAACCGTCGGGATTCGCGACGATCGAGAGAGCGCCGCCGGTGCCCTATCCGGACGCGCCTCCGCCGGCGGAGGATCGGCCGCGGTTCGAGGCCGAATGGTACGCGCGCAATCTCGGGATCAGCGTCGAGGAAGCGCAGCGGCGCAACCGCGAGCAGCAGGAGGCGAGGCCCGAGTTCGAGCGGCTGATTGCGCTTCTCCGAGCGCGGGAGGCGGGCAATTTCACCGCTCCGCGCATGGTGCACAAGCCCGAGTGGGCTTATGTGCTCTACTTCAAGCGCGACCCTGAGGGGACACTTGCCAAGTACACCAGCCATCCCAGGATCCGCGCTGCGCTGGCGCGGTACACGGAGGAAGAGCTGCGGGCGATTGCCACGCCCTGGGCCGACCGTTTCGTCGCGCGCAAGCTCATCGACGGTTGGGGCACGGACGCGACCTTCGGCACCGCCGAGATGATGATGAACGTGACCGAGGAAGAGTATCGCGCAATCGCGGCGCGCGAGGGTTGGGGCCCCGTGCCGGATGCGGTCGTGCTCCGCTTTTCGGCCCCGCTCGACCACCCGAGCATGGATGAGAGGGCGAAACCCCTCGTGCGGATATTCGCTCAGAACAGCCGGAGCACCGGAATGCAGCTCGAGGCAGGTTTTTCCGGTCGCATCACGATGCGCGACGGCTGCTTTTATTCGGGCAATGCGCTCGCCTATTTCCATCGCGAGACCGGGATTGGCGTCGACGAGCAGGGTTACCTCGCGCTCACCGACCGCCGAACCGGCAAGAGCAAGGGCCGGATCGGCGAATGGTTCAGTTGGGCCGGTCCGAACCATATCAGCGAGGACATGCCGATGGTGCGTGAGCTTCGGCAGCGCTGCGGCAACGCGCCGATTCAGAATGTCGGCAATCCCGAGAGCGCCGCGCAGTTCCGGGTGCGAGCGCATCTCATTGACGCATTAGCGGAGCGCCGCCGGATCAGCCGCGAGCGAGCGTGGGAACTGCTCAAGCACTGCTGGCGGAAGGCCGACGCAGCCAAACCCGACGCCCCGCCCGACGATCTGGTAAGATGTAACTAAGGCAGCTGCAGCAGTGTTTCCGCGCTGGCCATGAAATCGTCGAGCGCGTGCTCGAGCGGACGCAGCATCAGCCCGCGCTTGCTGCTCAGGCTGGTGTCGGCGGCGACGGCATTCTGATCGGGAAGCAGCCGGGTGCGGTCGAGCTTCGCTCGGTCGGCGATCTCGCAGGCAAGCTCGTGCCAGCTGACCGCGCCCTGATTGGTCAGGTGCCAGACGCCCTTTTCCTCATCGAGCAGAAGGTCGAGCGTCGCGTGCACCAAATCGGGGACGTAGGTAGGTGACACGACGGTCTGGTCGCTTGTCAGCACGTCCTCGCCGCGGCGCAGCGCGGATACGGTGTTGTAAATGAAGTTGTGCCGATCCCACGGCCCGAAAAAGGCGCTGGTGCGGATGATGAGTGCATCGGAGTCTGCCTCCAGCAGCCGCGTTTCCGCCTCGGCCTTGCTGCGTCCGTAACCGCAGGTCGGCGCCGGCTGGTCGGCTTCGACATATGAGCGGCCGAGCTGGCCGTCGAACACCAGGTCGGATGAAAAGGTGACCAGCGGGATGCCGTGCAGCTTGCAGGCCTTGCTCAGCAACTCCGGTCCCGAGACGTTGATCCGGAAGCATTCGTCATAGGCGTCGGCTTCATCCACCCGGACGAAGCCGGCGGCGTTGATCACCGCCCACGGCTTGAAGCGGTCCACCGCGGCGGCGATCGATTGCTCGTCGGTGATGTCAAGGACGGCGCGCGTGGTCAGCACGTACGGCAGCCCGCGATGCGCGCAGATGCGGGCGAACGCCTGGCCGAGCGTGCCGGTTGCCCCGGTGATCAACAGCGGACGCGCTTTGTCCATGGCGCCCTTTGGCAGCATTTCGAAGCGGCTTCGTGCGTAGGTTCGGCCCGGCCGCCGCCACCAGCCCGGAAGCTTCAGTATCGGGTGGTCCAGTTTCTCGCCCCGGCCGAGCGCCGCCGCCGCCTTGGCGACCATCGTCGGGCGCGGTTCGGGAGATCGGGTGTCGAACGCGCCGGGCTCGAGGTAGCCGTCGCGGCGGGTCAGGAGCGAGCGCCAGTCGAACATCCCGAACATCGCCCACAGAGTCACCGCGCGGATGTCGGCGCCGCGCGCCCGCTCGCGCATCGCGGCCGACCAGACTTCGTGGAACCAGCGCACCTGCTCCTCGCGGCTGCAGCCGTGATGCACTTCGGTGACCGCAATCGGCAGCCGGTAACGCTCCCAGGTTTCGCGAAGCCGTTTGGCCGGCCCGACCGCTCCCTTGAGTTTGGCGATTCGCACAGCCTCGACGTCAACGTAGCTCTCGCGGCCGTTGGAGCCGACCGGCTCATTCGAGTAGCGCGACACGCGGTGGTCGAGGTAGCGCTCGCTGGTCAGATAATGGTCGAAGCCGAGGATGCTTGGCATGCCCGCGCCGCTCGCCAGTTTCTCCAGCGCGGCCTGCGGAACGCCCTGATCGACAAGGTCGTCGTGGTAGTAATGGCCGGGGGCGACACGAGCGGCGAGCAGGTCGAAGCACAGCCATCGGCGGTGGTTCTCATGCTCGGCCTGATAAGCGAGCTTGTCGGTAGCGAACGTCTTCCCGACGTCCTCGGAGACGATCAGCTGAGCGGCAGGATTGCATTTGCGAACCTGTGCCATCGCGTCGGCGATCGCGACGCACTGGTTGACGACGGCTCTAAGCGTCGCACCGCGGTCCTTCATGTGCGGGTACCAGTGGCCATAAAGGAAGGCGATCCGGGCCGTGGTCAGCGGCTCGTTGATCGGGTTCCACATTTCGATCCACGGATAGCGGCGGGCGACCGCGCCGGCATAATCGGCAAACAGGCAGGGGAAGTTCGGGTCGTCGAGGCGCGTGTAGCGCGGCCCGGACCCGTGATGGAGCAAGCCGGCGATCACCCTGATGCCGCGTTCCCGCAGTCGTGCGAGGCGCTTGTCGTGCCAGCTGAAGTCGCGCTCGTTCGGACTTTGCGGCGCGACGCTTTCCCACAGGATCGGGTAGCGCACCGCCTTGATCCCGAGGTCGGCCATGGCATCGATGTCCGACAATCGCGCGGAGTGGCCGGTTTCAACGATCTGGTTGCGGTAATCGTCGCCCAGCCGGACGATCGAGCATTCGACCCCGCCCCACAGCTCCAGCGGTGGAGGGGGGCCGGTTCGGGCCCCCATCAAAGTCCCTCTTTGATGGGAATTCGTCACTCGGCTGCGACCGCAGTCTCCTGCGGCTCTTCCAGCCCGCGCTTTTCGCTCATCCGACGGAACGTCGCCAGCGCCTGGCCGACAATCTGGTCCATGTTGTAATAGCGGTAGGTCGCCAGCCGCCCGACGAAGGTCACGCCTTCGGTGGTGTCGGCGAGCGCCTCGTAGCGCTTGAACAGCGCCTGATTTTCCGGGCGCGGGATCGGATAATATGGGTCGCCCTCGGCCGCCGGATATTCGTAGGTGATGGTCGTGCGCGGATGCTCCTGGCCGGTCAAATGCTTATATTCGCTGATGCGCGTGTAGGGCACATCCTCGGCCGGGTAATTGACCACCGCGACGTCCTGGTACTGCTCGCGGTCGTGGGTCTGGTGGTCGAACCGCAGGCTGCGATAGGGCAGTTTGCCGAAGCGGAAGTCGAAATATTCGTCGATTGGGCCGGTGTAGACGATGTGGTCGGCAAGTCCGTGGGCGGTCTCCTTGAGATCGCGGAAGTCGGTGCCGAGGCGCCTTTCAATCAGCGGGCTGTCGAGCATCCGCTCGAACATCGCCGTGTAGCCTTCGAGCGGCATCGCTTGGAATTTGTCGCCGAAATAGCGGTCGTCTGTGTTGGTGCGGGTCGGGATCCGCGAGGTCACCTGCTTGTCGAGCTCGGACGGGTCGAGACCCCATTGCTTGCGCGTGTAGCCCCGGAAGAACAGCTCGTAGAGCTCGCGCCCGACGGCGTTGACGACCACGTCTTCCGAGGTCTGGATGTCGTCGACCGGCTCGGCGCGCGAGGCGAGGTAAGCGGCAGCGTCCTGGTCGGTTTCGAGGCCGGCGTCGAACAGCTTGTTGAGGGTCGTCCGGTTGATCGGGATCGGCACCAGCTGGTCGCGGACGTTGGCCAGGACTTTATGTTCGTACGGGCGCCACTCGGTGAACTGCGACAGATAATCGACTACAGCATCGCTGTTGGTGTGGAAGATGTGCGGGCCGTATTTGTGATAGAGGATGCCGGCTTCGTCATGCTCGTCAAAAGCGTTGCCGCCGACGTGGTCGCGGCGGTCGATCAGCAGCACCCGGGCGCCATGCTCGTTGGCTAGACGCTCAGAGATTACGGAGCCGGCGAAGCCCGCTCCGACAACCAGATAGTCATAAGGCTTGGGCGGAGTCATTCCGCGGCCACCACCAGCGACTCAGTGGCCGGCAAGCGCTCGCCGAGCGCCTCGTCGATCAGCAGCGCCATCCGCGCCTGGGTGGTGGCCCAGCTGGTCGCGGAGAGGAGCAGGTCGGCCTCGCCGAGCCAATCGCCTTTTGGCGCGAGGCCGAGCATCCGCTCGCATGTCGCGACGAAGCTTTCCGCGTCGCCGGCGATGCCAACGCCCTCGAGGTGCCCGTAATGGCGAACCACGTCCTTGATCGGGGTCGACACGACCGGCTTGCCGCCGGCGAGATATTCGGGCGTCTTGGTGGGTGAGATGAATTCGGTCGATTCGTTCATCGCGAAGGGCATCAAAGCGACGTCCCAGCCCGACAGATAAATCGGCAGCTCGCCATATTTCTTCCCGCCCAGATAATGGATGTTGGGCCGCCTTGGCAGGTCTTCATCGGCGATCTTGACCACCGGGCCGACCATGACGAACGACCAGTCGGGGCGCATCTGCGCCATCTTGTCGAGAAGCTCGATGTCGAAGCGCTCGTCGATCACTCCGTAGAATCCCAGGCGCGGCCCCGGGATTTCGGCCTGGTCCGCCGGCTCCGGGAGCGGTTTGCGCGCCTGCTGGAAGTGGGCGCGGTCGACCGACGAGGGGAACAAATGCGTGCTGGGGTGGCGTCCCTTCTTGGCCGCGAACAGGCTCGATCCGCCGGTGAAGACCAGGTCGGCACGGTCGATCAGCTCAGCCTCGAGGGCGAGCAGCCTGGGCGGGGCGCCCCTGAACTTCGACAGCTCGTCCATGGCGTCGAATACCACCACGCTCGCGTCGATGTCGCGCGTGAAGGGCAGCATCATCGGCGTGTAATACCAGGCGACGAGCGGGCGGCTGAGACCGGCCGAGTAAGCGTCGAGCAGCCGTTTCAGGATGGCGTCGCGGCGCTCGTCGTCCAACCCCTCGGGCAAGTGGGGAACGACGATCCGGACCGCCGGATAGCCATCGGCCGAACGAACCTTGACGTGCGCGGTGTCGTGGGCGCCGATGTCCACATGCTCTTCCCAATAGACCACGGTCATGTCCTGGGCGAAGCGGGTCATCAGCTGCTGCGGCCGCTGGAAGACAAAATCCCACCGCAAGTGCGAGAAGCACAGCAAAGTTGGGCGATCGGAATCGGCTTCCGAACACTCAATATCCGACTCAACTGGCACCCCGACGCGCG
Organism: Sphingomicrobium sp.; assembly: GCA_037721775.1. Classification (GTDB taxonomy): domain Bacteria; phylum Pseudomonadota; class Alphaproteobacteria; order Sphingomonadales; family Sphingomonadaceae; genus Sphingomicrobium. The sequence goes on from JBBJOG010000011.1 coordinate 38,067, forward strand.
TTAGCATTTCGCCCAAAACTCCCGACTATAGATGATTCTAGACACCAACGGCGTTGCGGCGGTCGTGGTTCCGTAACACTAGCCGGAATCGGCCAATTTTCGCTGTGCTGCACTGCAGCGCAGACGGGCCGAGCGATTGACCGCCAGCGGGGAGCATGAAAGGACAAGGCAGCCCGCGGCCGCAGAGGAAATTTATGGCGACGAGGATCGAAGAGCTGGAGAAGCGGCGCGAGGCGGCGCGCCTCGGCGGCGGCGAAAAGCGTATTGCAGCGCAGCATGCCAAGGGTCGGCTCACCGCCCGCGAGCGTCTGTCCGTCCTGCTCGATGCCGACAGCTTCGAAGAATATGACATGTTCGTCGAACACAATTGCGCCGATTTCGGCATGGCCGAGCAGCGCGTGCCCGGTGACGGCGTAGTCACCGGATCGGGCACCATCAACGGCCGCCTGGTGTTCGTTTTCGCGCAGGATTTCACCGTGTTCGGCGGCTCGCTGTCGGAGCGTCACGCGCAGAAAATCTGCAAGGTGATGGACATGGCGATGAAGGTTGGAGCGCCGGTTATCGGCCTCAACGATTCAGGCGGCGCGCGAATCCAGGAAGGCGTCGCCAGCCTGGGCGGCTATGCCGAGGTGTTCCAGCGCAATGTGCTCGCCAGCGGCGTCATCCCGCAGATTTCGCTGATCATGGGGCCGTGCGCCGGCGGCGCGGTCTATTCGCCGGCGATGACCGACTTCATCTTCATGGTGAAGGATAGCAGCTATATGTTCGTCACCGGCCCCGATGTGGTCAAGACGGTGACCAACGAGGTGGTGACCCAGGAGGAATTGGGCGGCGCTGTCACCCACACCACCAAATCGGGGGTCGCCGACGTCGCGTTCGAAAATGATATCGACGCATTGCTGGCGACGCGCGAGTTCTTCGACTTCCTGCCTTTGTCCAACCGCCACGATTTGCCCGAGCGGCCGTGCCATGACCCGTGGGACCGGCAGGAGGGAAGCCTCGACACGCTGGTCCCGCCGAGCGCGGCGACGCCCTACGACATGCACGAGCTGATCCGAAAGGTCGCCGACGAGGGCGATTTCTTCGAGCTTCAGCCGGCCCACGCGGCCAACATCATCATCGGCTTGTGCCGGATCGAGGGCCGAAGCGTCGGCGTCGTCGCCAACCAGCCGACCGTGCTTGCCGGAGTGCTCGACATCGCCAGCTCGAAGAAGGCCGCGCGGTTCGTGCGCTTCTGCGACGCGTTCGAAATCCCGATCCTCACCTTGGTCGATGTGCCCGGGTTCCTGCCCGGGGTCGCGCAGGAGCATAACGGGATCATCAAGAACGGCGCCAAATTGCTGTTCGCTTATGCCGAAGCGACGGTCCCGAAGATCACGGTGATCACGCGCAAGGCTTATGGCGGCGCCTATGACGTGATGGCGTCCAAGCATCTGCGCGGCGACTTGAACTATGCGTGGCCCACCGCGGAGATCGCGGTGATGGGGGCGAAAGGCGCGGTCGAGATCATTTTTCGCGGGAGAACCCCGGACGAGATCGCCGAGCATACGCGTGACTATGAAGAGCGCTTCGCCAACCCGTTCGTGGCGGCAAGCATGGGCTTCATCGACGACGTGATCATGCCGCATTCGACGCGGCGGCGGGTGGCGATGGGGTTACGCAAATTGCGTGACAAGCAGCTGGAGAACCCGTGGAAGAAGCACGACAACATTCCGTTGTGAGAGAGCCATGAGCACCTACACCGCCACCATCCGTTGGAGCCGCAAGGGCGCGGAGGGGTTCGCCAAGGGGCAGTTCAGCCGCGCCCACACGTGGGAGTTCGATGGCGGGGTGACCGTCCCGGCAAGCCCGAGCCCGCACATCGTTCCGCAGCCGTGGTCGGACCTCAACGCGGTCGATCCGGAAGAGGCATTCGTCGCGTCGTTGTCGAGTTGCCACATGCTGTTCTTCCTCGATTTCGCGCGGCGGGCGGAGTTTGTGGTCGACGGCTATGTCGATGAGGCCGAAGGCGCGCTCGAGAAGCGCGGCGACGGCAAGACGTGGATGAGCCGGGTGACCTTGCGCCCGCGCGTGACGTGGGGCGGAGAGGCGCCGGACGAGGCGGCGCTGGCCGACCTCCACCACAAGGCGCACGAAGCCTGCTTCATCGCCAATTCGGTGACGACGGAGGTAAGGGTGGAGGGGCGGTAACCGTTTTTGCGAGCAGAGCGAAGCAATCCAGGACATCCGAGAAAAAAATGTGGACTGCCTCGTCGCCATGCTCCTCGCAATGACGGCGGCGTGAAGCAGCCGGCAATTTACAAGATGGCGAGCAGGCGTAATGGGACGTTGTACGCCGGGGTCACGTCGAACCTCGTCCAGCGCGCTTGGCAACATCGCGAAGGTGCTGCAGATGGCTTCACGAAACGCTATGGCTGCAAGACGCTCGTCTGGTTCGAAATGGCCGAGACGATGGAGCGGCAATCTCGCGCGAGAAGCAGATCAGGGGCGGCTCGAGGGCAAAAAAGCTCGCGCTGATCGAAAAGGGCAATCCGGAATGGCGAGACCTGTTCGATGAGGTCGCCGCCGCGGGCGCATGACAACTGGATTGCTTCATCGCTTCGTTCCTCGCAATGACGATTGCGCATGACCAATAACGAAGACCTCATGGTTGGCCTCGTCGCGGCCGCGCTCGCGCTGCTTATCGCCTGGCGCATCGTTCGGGGGGTTCGCGCTGGCCGGCTGCCGGTTTATCGCACTTACATCGAGCGCGACGAAGACGGCGCGAAGTTTGCGGCATTGCTCGTGCTGCATGTCGTCAGCATGCTGGTTGCCGGCGCGGTCGCGGCGGATCTGCTGTTTGGCTTGAATTTGAGGGGACGGTGATGAAACTGGGGCGCCTCAACCATGTCGGCGTGGCGACGCCTTCGATCGCCGAGAGCCTAGAGACCTATCGGGCGCTGTTCGGTGCGGAGCCGCACGGGCCCGCCTTCGACCTGCCGGCGCAAGGGGTGCGGGTGTGCTTCGTCGACACACCCAATTGCCAGATCGAGCTGATCGAGCCGCTGGGCGCGGATTCGCCGCTGGTGAAGTTCCTCGAGAAAAACCCGGCGGGCGGGCAGCATCATGTCTGCTTCGAAGTGCCCGAAATCCACGCGGCGAAGGCCGAGCTCGATGCCAAGGGCGCGCGCGTGCTTGGGCCACCGCGCATCGGCGCGCACGGGACATTGGTGTTCTTCGTCCACCCCAAAGACATGGGCGGGGTGCTGGTCGAGATTATGGAGTCGCCGAAACCGGTAAGCTGAGCCGCTGCGGCTCGAAATATGGGGCGACCAGCGGGCTCGCCTCGATCGACGGCAGCAATTGCGCCGCCGGGAAGGGCCCGCGCGCCTGCTCATAGGCGTAGCCGAGGCTCAAGAGCAGCGCGTCCGACCATTTAGGGCCGAGGAAACTCAGGCCGACGGGCAATCCCTTGACCATCCCCATCGGCACGGTGAGGTGCGGGTAGCCGGCAACCGCGGCGAGGCTGCCGGCGCCGGCGCCGGGATGTTGATCGCCGTTCGCGGCGTCGATCTTCCATGCCGGCGGCATGGTCGGGCCGACCAAAGCGACTAGCCTGTGTGCTTTGAGCAGCCGGTCGATGCCGTTGGGTCCGGCGGCGCGGAAGCTGGTCCGGCGCGCTTTTATGTAGGCCGGGTTGTCGAGCTTCTTCTTCTCCTGCGCAGCCAAGAATATCTCCTGCCCGAACAGCGGCATTTCCTGCGCCTGGTGCCTGACATTGAAGGCGATGACGTCGGCCAGGCTGCGCACCGGAATCGGCGCCGGGCTGGTGCGAAGGTAGTCGTTAAGGCCCGCCTTGAACTCGGTCAGCAGCACTTCAAATTCGTTGTCGCCGATGTCCTTGTCGTCGAACTCCTTGATGTCGACCAGGATCGCGCCGCGCTCGCGCAATTTGGCGAGCGCGGCGTCGAAGGCGATGTCGGTGCCGAAGCCGGCTGCGAAGCGCATAACGCCGATGCGCTTGCCGCTGAGAGAATTGGCGTCGAGCGCCGCCGCATAGTCGGTCTTGCGCTCGTCGGCTTCGCCGGTCGCGGCGTCGGCCGGGTCGCTGCCGGCAATGACGGTGAGCAGCTGCGCCGCCTCGCGCACCGTCGCGGTCATCGGGCCAGCGGTGTCCTGGCTGGCGCTGATCGGGATGATGTGGGTGCGGCTGACCAGCCCGACGGTGGGCTTCATGCCGACGATGCCGTTGATCGCCGCCGGGCAGGTCACCGACCGTCGGTCTCGGTGCCGATCGCCATCCGTACCATGCCGGAAGCGACGGCGACCCCGCTGCCGCTCGACGAGCCGCACGGGTTGCGGTCGACCGCATAAGGGTTGCGGGCCTGGCCGCCGACCGCGCTCCAGCCGGAAATGGATTTGGTCGAGCGAATGTTTGCCCATTCCGAAAGGTTGGCCTTGCCAAGAATGACCGCGCCGGCGGCCCGTAGCCGGGCGACCAGCGGCGAGTCTCGGCCGGTGACGTTGTTGGCCAGCGCCAGGCTTCCGGCCGTTGTCGGCAGCGCCCCGGCGGTTTCGATATTGTCCTTGATCAGGATCGGCTGGCCGGCGAGCGGGCCCTTTACCGGCGATGCGTCGACAGCCCGGGCCTGCTCCATCGCGGTGGGGTCGATGGCGATTACCGCGTGCAGCAGCGGGTTGAGCTGATCGATTCGGGCAAGCGCTTGTCCGGTGTTGATCTCGGCGGGGCCGCCGAGCGGCGGCGGCTCCATCGGCCCGGCCAGAGGCTCCGACATGTAGGTCGGGTAGGGCTGCATGGTCGTGCAGCCGGCAATCGCGAGCGCGCCGAGAAGGGCCGAAATACGCAGCAGCATCTGTTTCTCCCTATCCCGAGGTTTGGCGCTCGATCGTCGCGCCGACGCCGGAAAGCTTTTCCTCGAGCCGCTCATAGCCGCGGTCGAGGTGGTAAACCCGGAGCACTTCGGTCTCGCCCTCGGCGGCGAGCCCGGCGAGCACCAGGCTCATCGAGGCGCGAAGGTCGGTCGCCATGACTTCGGCGCCGGTCAGTTTTTCGACCCCGTGGACGATCGCCGAGCGGCCGTGGATATCGACGTCGGCGCCCATCCGGCGAAGCTCGGGCGCGTGCATGTAGCGATTCTCGAAAATGGTCTCCTCGAGGAAGCTGTCACCTTGCGCCAGCGCCAGCATCGCCATGAATTGCGCCTGCATGTCGGTCGGGAAACCCGGGAACGGCGCGGTCGACAGTGCAAGGGGCTTCATCGGCCCGTTGGCGCTGACCTTGATCCCGGCCTCGCAAAACTCGACCACCAGCCCGGCATGGGCAAGCGCGCTGGTGATCGCCAGCATGTCGTCGGGCCGGGCGCCGACCAATTCGATCGATCCGCCGGTGATGCCCGCCGCGCAGGCGTAGCTGCCGGCTTCGATGCGGTCGGGCATGACGTCATAGGTGGTGCCGTTGAGCCCCTCGACCCCGTCGATGATCAAATGGCTTGAGCCGATGCCCTCGATCTTGGCGCCCATCGCCACTAGCAGGTTGCACAAATCGGATATTTCCGGCTCGCGGGCGGCGTTGAATAAGTGCGAGCGGCCGGTGGCGAGCACCGCCGCCATGACCGCATTCTCGGTCGCTCCGACCGACACCACCGGGAAACTGAAGTCGCCGCCCGAGAGTCGCCCCTTGGGGGCGCTCGCCTTAACGTAGCCGGCCGAAAGCTCGATGTCGGCGCCGAGGCATTCGAGCGCTTTCAGATGCAGGTCGATCGGGCGGTCGCCGATCGCGCAGCCGCCCGGCAAGCTGACCGCCGCTTCGCCGGCGCGCGCAAGCATCGGGCCGAGCACCAGCACCGAGGCGCGCATCTTGCGGACCATGTCGTAGGGGGCGACGGTCGACGCGATCTCGCCGGCCTGGAGCGTCATCCGCCGCCCCACCTCGCCCTTCTTGACGCCCTCGACCTTGGTCGAAACGCCGAGCTGGTTGAGCAAATGGCCGAAGCTGTCGACGTCGGCGAGCCGCGGCAGGTTGCCGAGGGTCAGCTTCTCGTCGGTGAGAAGCGCGCAGGGGAGCAGGGTGAGCGCCGCATTCTTGGCGCCGCTGATTGGAATCTTGCCCTCGAGGCGCTTGCCGCCCTTGATCCAGATGCTGTCCACCGCGGCGGTTTAGCGTGTCGGCTACCTCTGACAAGCAGCCGTCATTGCGAGGAGCGACAGCGACGCGGCAATTCAGCGACGTGGATCGCTTCGCTTCGCTCGCAATGACGAGTCTATGCTTTCTCCAACGTGCATTGCAGCGGGTGCTGGTTTTCGCGGGCGAAGTCGATGACCTGCGTGACCTTGGTCTCGGCGACTTCGTAGGTGAACACGCCGCACACCGCGATGCCTTGCTGGTGGACCTGCAGCATCACCCGCGTCGCATCCTCGATGCTCATGGTGAAAAATTGCTGCAGCACCAGCACCACGAACTCCATCGGCGTGTAATCGTCGTTGAGCATCAGCACTTTGTAGTTGGACGGCTTCTTGGTCTTGGCGCGGGTGCGGGTCGCAACGCCGGTCTCGTTATCCTCGAGCCCGTCGCCTCGTCCCGGGCCGTCGCCCATAGTGATCAAAAACCTGTGCATATTCTGGCCCTAAATATGGCAGCGAGTGAGACCGGGGCAAGGCGCACGTAATCCTCGCGCACATAAAAAGGCGGCCGCCCCCACGAGGGGAGCGGCCGCCGGACATTACCTGACGGGAGAGGGGAGGGTGTCAGGCAATGATGTCGTTGAAGCGCTCGACGTTGCGAGTCGCGCGGTTCGAAAGCGGCTGGAAGCTCTCGCCGGCCAGCTTGACCATCGATTCGGTCATGCTCGAGCTTTGCGACACGAAACGGTCGAACGCGCCGCGAACGAACTCGGCCTGCAGCTGCATGAGGTCGGCCGGGTTCTTGGCTTCGGCCATCGAGCGGACGGTGTTGGCGGCCAGCTCGACGCTGTCACGGCTCTTGGCGAGCGCCTTCTGGGCGATCGACTGAGCGCCACTGGTGGCGATACGGCCGGCTTCGACCATCGCGTCGACGTTGCCGCGGGTGATGTCGGCCATCTGCTCGGCGGCCTTGCGCGAACGCTTGGCGGCTTCCTCGCTGCGGCCCGTGGTCTCGTTGACCATCTTCTCGAAGTTGGCAGCGGCCGGGAACGCGCCGAAGCTGGCGAAAGCGCTGTTGGGCTGGAACTTCATCTCGGTGGTCCTTTCGGTGCGCGTGGCGCGAGCCTTGCGCGTGGTGCTTGCCCGGCGAGTGGCGCGGACCGGCTTGCGCTTGGCGGCAGTGCGGGTCTTCTTGGCTTGGCGGGTGTTCGCCTTGGCGGCGGCGCGGGCGGTCTTGGCGACCGTCTTGGTCTGCGCTTCGACCGCCTTGGTGACGGTTTCGGCCGGGGTGTCGATTTGGGTAGCCATGTCTTAATCTCCTTATTGTGCAGTGCAACATAGATGCTCCGTTGCAGCATTTCAAGGGGTTTTTGTGCAGTGCAGCAGCCGCTGCTTGACGAGCGGGCAAGCGGCATCGCAAGAACGGCCATGGATCTGCCCGCCGAGCCAGCCGCCGGCCGAAGCCGCCGCGGACTATTGATCGTGCTGTCGTCGCCGTCGGGCGCGGGCAAGTCGACGCTGTCGCGAATGCTGCTTCAAGCCGACCTAGACATCGCCATGTCGATATCGGCAACGACTCGCCCGATGCGGCCCCGCGAGCGCGAGGGCTTCGATTATCGTTTCGTCGACGATGTCGAGTTCGACCGCCTGATCCAGCAAGGCGAGTTCGTCGAATGGGCGCCGGTGTTCGGCCACCGTTACGGTACCCCCAAGGCGCCGGTGAAAGCGGCGCTGAAGGCCGGGCGCGACATCTTGTTCGACATCGACTGGCAGGGGACCCAGCAGCTGCACGCGGCGATGGGAGAGGATCTGGTGCGCATCTTCCTGCTTCCCCCTTCGATGAAAGAGCTCGAGCATCGCCTTGAGTCGCGGGGGACCGATAGCGGCGAGGTCATCGCCAGCCGGATGGCCCGGGCGGAAAGCGAGATCAGCCACTGGGCCGAGTATGATTACGTGCTGATCAACAAAAAGCCGGACGCCTGCCTTCAGGAGATCAGCACCATCGTCGCCGCCGAGCGGCTACGGGCGCGTCGCCAGATCGGCCTGGTCGCATTCGTCCGCGACCTGGGTTCGCCGCACTAGGGCTCCAGCAGCTCGAGGAACCGGGCGGCGGCGAGAAAATCGCGCTTCCGGTTGGCCAGGCGTTGCTCCGCTTCAAGGTCCGATCCCCATTGTTCGAGCTGCCAGCGCTCGTCGACCGTCACCGAGTCCCAGGCCGAACCGGGCGTCACCGCGCCCTCCAGCACCGCAAGCGCGGCGAGCAGCGACCCGCCGATGGTGACCAAAGGTGACAGGCCGGCCAGCCGGAATGGGTCGAGCGTTGCAACCTCATGCGCCAGGCGCCGGGTGGTGGCGGTCGGCTGATCGACGGGAATGATCCCGCAGGTCGTGGTGAAATCCATGTCGAACCGGCGCCGGCCCCAGGCAAGCAGCGGGTCCCAGGCCTGGCTCTGCCTGTCGACCAGCGCGTCCGGGCCCTCGGCGCGGTAGCAGGTCAGATCGCTGGTCCCATAATGCGCGAGCGCTGCCGCGAAGGCCGCCGGGTCGGGCGCGATCCGGTCGATCGCCGCATTGGCGAGCCCGGTGAAAGTCATCGCCTGGGGATCGAACGTCGCTTGCGCGCCATTCCATTCGTCGGCCACCGCAGCTCCAAGCGCTTCAGTTGGAACGATCAGCGCCGCTCGGGCCGGCGTGCGGAGCGGCTTGCCGTCCAGCTCGATGCCCCAACCGCCGGCGCCGGCGACCGCTTCGGCTTTCGTCCAGAAACGCTTCATGTCAGCGCACCGAACGATCGTCCCCCGAGGAGTCTGCCCGGTCCCAAAGCTTCTTCATCAGCTTGGGAGCGAAGACCGCGTCGATCAGCCCGACGATGATGAGCAGGCTCCCGACCATCGGCCAGCCGCCGGGGCGAAGCACGTCCGAGTAAGTGATGGCGACCCCGGCGAGGAAAGTGAGGAGGCCGAAAAGCCGCGCCAGCATGAACATTGCAAAGCGCTTCTTCCAGACTGCTTCGTCAACCACCGACGCCCCCCATTGCCGCGGCGGCGAGGAGCGCAACCTCGGCCGGCGCTTGGGCCACCGCGACCGCGCCTGCAGCCATCAATTCATGCGCCTCGTGATAACCCCAGGCCGCGCCGATCCCGGCTGCTCCGGCGCTTTTCGCCATACCCATGTCGAAAGCGGTGTCGCCGATGACGATGGTGGTTTGCGGCGCCGCCCCCGACTCGGCGATTGCCGCCAGAGCCATGCCCGGATCGGGCTTGGACGGATGGCGGTCGGCGGTCTGCAGCGAAATGAAACGGGCATGGATATTGTGCGAATCGAGGCAGTGGCGAAGGCCGCGGTCCGATTTGCCGGTGGCCACCGCCAGCAGCCAGCCTTCGCCCTCCAGGGTGTCGAGCAGGTTGAGGATCCCATCGAACAGCGGCTCTTCGACGCGACCCTCGGCCCGGGCCTGCATGAAGCAGCCTTTGTAGGTTTCGGCGAATTGCCGATGCGCTTGAGGATCGGCATCCGGGAGCAGCGCCGCCATCGCCTCGGTCAGGCTTAGCCCGATCACCCGTCGGCAATCCCTCGCCGGCGGCATCTGCGCGCCGTGAATTGCGAACGTCTCGGCCAGCGCGCGGTAGATGGTCGCGCCGCTGTCGACGAGTGTGCCGTCGCAGTCGAAGATGGCGAGCCTGGTCACTTGCGCTTGGGCTTGGGTTTTGGCGCGGGCGCGCTGCCCCGGGCGCGGCGCTCGCCGCGGCGTTCGCGCCGGCGTGTCTTGGCCGCGGCAGCGACCCGGCGCTCCTTGGCTTGCGGGGTTGCCGACGGGTTGGGGCGGTCGAGCGGCATCATGTCGCCGGCCAGCCGCGAGAAGCCGAGCATCTCCAGGCTCGCCTCGAAATGGTCGGGCAAGTCGGCGCTGACGTCGATCACCGCTTTGTCGGGTGCGTCGATCTTCAGCCGCCGCGCATGAAGGTGAAGCTTGCGGCTGATCCCGCCGGTCAGATGAGCGTCGATGCCGCCATATTTGCCGTCGCCGACGATCGGGAAGCCGATCGCGGCCAGATGGACTCGAAGCTGGTGGGTGCGGCCGGTCTGCGGCTGAAGCTCCAGCCAGGCGGCGCGGTTGCCGGCGCGGTCGACCATCCGCCAGCGGGTCTTGGCCGCAAGCCCGTTTTCCGTATCGACGTGCATCTTCTCGCCGCCGGTGCCCGGCTGCTTGGACAGCGGCAGATCGATCTCGCCTTCCCCTCCCGGCGGCACGCCGATAACCAGCGCCCAATAGACCTTCTTCGCGGTGCGGCCGGCAAAAGACCTTGAAAAAAAGGCCGCAGCCTTTGCCGACCGAGCCACCAGCAGGACTCCCGACGTGTCCTTGTCGAGCCGGTGGACGAGCTTAGGGCGTCCCGCTTCGTCATCTTCCAGCCCGCCCAGCAGGCGGTCGAGATGGTTGTGGGTCTTGGTCCCGCCCTGGGTCGCCAGGCCCGGCGGCTTGTTGAGCACGAACGCGTCGCGGCTTCGCTCGATGACCAAAGATCGCACGAACTCGGCTTCTTCGGCGGTGACGGGATCGCGGCGCGGCATCGGGCGAGCGCTTTGCGCCGGCTGCGCTTCGACCGGCGGAATGCGGATCGTCTGCCCTGCCTCGATCCGGTCGCCCGGGGCCGCGCGCTTGCCGTCGAGCCGAAGCTCACCGGTTCGCGCCCAGCGTGACACGATATTGAAGCTGACGTCGGCCTGGTGCCGCTTGAACCAGCGGTCCAGGCGAATCCCGTCGTCGTCCTCGACTACGGTGAAGGTGCGCTCGTTGGTCACGCGGTGGCGCTTAACGGACCAGCTTCGCCATTGCGACCCCGGCCCCGAGCCGGGGGAAGCAATCCAGCTGGATTGCCGCGTCGCTAGCGCTCCTGGCAATGACGAGTCGCCCAATGATCGAACGCTTGGGCCTGCAGCCGTTTGACGAATTTGGCGGCTTGCGGACCCTCCCACAAGCCGTCGTAGCCGTGGATCATGGCCGCGTCCCCGACCCACCAGCCTTGCCCCGGCAGCCCGTCCGACTGGCGGACCACCAGCACTGCAAGTTCGGGCTCGCCAAGCGCGGCCGCTTCGACATCGACCGCGGCAAGAACCTTGCACAAAGCGCGCATCCTGGGGCGGCTGAACCGGTGGCCAAGCGCGCCGAGCAAATCGGAATATGTGATGGATTGGCCGGCGGCCGCGGCGGCGATCAAGTGGGCGCGCACCTCAGCCGGGTCGGCAAGCAACCCCGCCGAACTCATTCCGGCTGGTCGGCCACCGGCGTTAGCTCGAACACTTCGAGCTTGGCGCCGCTTTGCGGCCAGGGAATCACCAGCCGCCAGCGGAACGGCGCGATTCGCTCGACCACGCCGGCCATGTTGCGCTCGGAGTCGTCGCCGTACGCCAGCGGCTCCTGCTCGTCGGCAAGCGCCAGGCTGCCGAGGAAGATCATTCGGTTCGGATCGTCATCGTCCCACAGCCGGCCCGCCGGCCGCTGGCTTCCGGTTTGCTTGGTGATCGTCAGCGACCCCTGGTCATCGATCTGGACGTAGCAGAAGAACGGCTCGAACCTCTCGTATGCCGGGCTTTTCCTGTCTGGCTTGCCGATCCTGATCATCCGGCAATTGTAGCTCCCCGGAGTCGGCGCCGGCCGGGCAAGCGCGGCGCGCGGAGTCAGCAATTCGCCTTCACCGGTGATTTCCCGGGCGTGCCGGGGGCGGGCCTCGGCCAGCGACTGGTGCCAGGCGAGCCCCAGCCGATTGATCCGGCTCTGGTCGGCCGCGGTCGCGACCCGCTTCCACCCTTCGGAAACGGCTTGCGGCTCCACCGTGACGCTGGCGCCGGCTCGGCGAGCGCGCATTTCGGGCGTGGTGCAGCCGGCGGCGAGCGCCGTCAGCGCAACAATCCAGGCAAGACCGGAGCGTTTCACGAGATCATCCCTTCGCCAAGACTGCAGCGTGGCATTGCAGCGGTCGAGATTCAACCAATGCGCGCTTCACCAAAGCCGTTCACTTCCGCTTTGCGGGCCGTCGATGCATCAGCAATGAATGGAACAATCGGAACCCGCTGCAGCGTGCCACATTGGTGTGCGATGAGACAGACACTCTTCCCGATCGCCGCCGCCCTCGTCGTGGCCGGTTGCCAGGCCGCCCCCTACCGACCCTACCCGTCGCAGCCTTACCAGCCGCATAGCCCTTACCCGCCACAGCAGATCGGCTGCCCAATCGTGAGTTCGTCGAATTGGGCCGGCTGGATCAACGCAATGCCGGGGCCCAATGCGCGGCCGAGCCTGATCGTCACCGGCAAGGTGACCGTGCCCACCGGCGGCTACCGCTTCGCCTGGCGCGACATGCGGGTCATGGAAGGCTATCCGGTGCAGGTATCAATAGATCTTGAACCGGTTCCGCCGACCGGCGGCGCGACCCAGGCGATCGTCACCCACGACGTGCGCGGCCAATGGCCGATGAGCCCGCCGGTCGGTTCGGTCACAATCCGCTGCGGCGGGCAGACTCTGGCGGTGATTTCACCGGTCGAAACCGCGCGCTGATCTGCTAAGAAGGCGCCCGGCACAACAAAGGGGGCGACATGTTGAACCTGGTATCACTGATCATCGGCGCGGTTGCGCTGGTTCTGGCGCTGATCGCCTTTTTGCCGCTGCTTGGCTGGGCGAACTGGCTGATCATCCCGCTGGCGATTGTCGGCGCCGTCGTCGGAATGGCCTCGAGCAGCACCGCCGGCCGCAACCTCAACCTGTTCGTGATTGTCATCGGCATTATCCGGCTGATGCTTGGCGGCGGCATCTTGTGAGCCGCGACCCGAGGGTCGATGCCTATATTGCGCGGGCGCAGCCGTTTGCCCGTCCGATCCTCCAGCATGTCCGCCAACGCGTGCACTGCGTCCTCCCTGAGGCAGAGGAGACCCTGAAGTGGAGCTCTCCGGCGTTCACGCTGGAGGGCAAGATCGTGCTGATGCTTGCTGCCTTCAAAGCCCATGCGGCGCTAAATTTCTGGCGCGGACAGGAGCTTCGCGGCGAGGCGGCGAAAGCCGATGCGATGGGGCAGTTCGGCAAGCTGACCTCGATCGACGACCTGCCGGCGGACGAGAAACTGGATCGGCTGATCCGGCAGGCAGCAAAACTGGCCGGCTCGGCCCCGGCGCCGCGCCAAGTCAAGCATGCGCCCAAGCCGCAGGCCGAGCTTCACCCGGATTTCGCGGCGGCGCTCGACCAGGCGCCCGAAGCAAAGGCCGCGCTTGACGGGTTCAGCCCCAGCGCGCGGCGCGAGTATGTCGATTGGATCGCGGACGCGAAGCGCGACGAGACCCGGGCTAAGCGAATCGCCACGGCGGTCGAATGGCTGGCCGAGGGCAAGAAGCGAAACTGGAAGTATGAGAGCTGCTAGCTACCGTTCCTTGACGTAGCGCCCGGGCGCGTCCTCGATCGCCTTGAGCTTGCCCTTGCCGGGAATCCGCGCGCCCGTGGCCGGCACTGTCTTAGGATCCTGCTTTCGAAGCCATTCCATCCAGTCGGGCCACCAGCTGCCTTTGTGCTCGGTCGCGCCCTCGATGAAGCTTTCCAGCGTGCCGCATGGCTGATCGTTGACCCAATATTGATACTTCTCAGCCGCGGGCGGGTTGACCACCCCGGCGATGTGGCCCGACCCGGCGAGAACGAAGCGCTTGTCGCCGGCGAAATGGTCCATCACCTTCCACACGCTTTCGGGCGGGGCGATATGGTCCTCGCGCCCGGCCTGGATGTAGCAGGGCGTCTTCACGCTGGTGATGTCGATCGGCACGCCGCCGACCGAAACGCCGCCTTTTTCGGCGAGCTTGTTCGACTTGTAGAGGGTCTCCAGATAGTCGCGGTGCCAGCCGGCCGGCAGGTTGGTGGTGTCCGAATTCCAGTGCAGCAGGTCGAACGGCGCCGGCTCCTCCCCAAGCAGATAATTATTGACCACGTAATTCCAGATGAGGTCGCGGCCGCGCAGCAGGTTGAACGTCGCCGCCATGTAGCGGCCGTCGAGGTAGCCCTTATCGGCCGTCAGTTGCTCGAGCAGCGCGAGCGTGTCCGGGCCGCTGAACAGCTTGAGGTCCCCGGCCTCGCTGAAATCGACCTGCGCGGTCAGGAAGGTCGCCGAGCGCACCGCTTTCTGCCGTTTCTTCGAGTGCAGGTAGGACAGGCCGGCCGCCAGCGTCGTGCCCGCGACGCAATAACCCATGGCGTGAACGCCCTCGACCCCGATCAGGTCGCGGACGGTGTCGATTGCGTCGATCTGGCCGTTCAGCGCATAATTGTCGAGCGTGGTGTCGGCGATGCTCTCGTCGGCCGATTTCCAGCTGACCATGAACAGGGTCACCCCCTGGTCGACGCACCATTTGACGAAGCTTTTGTCGGGCGTCAGATCGAGGATGTAGAAACGGTTGATCCACGGCGGGAAGATCACCAGCGGCGTTTCCATCACCTGATCGGTGGTCGGCGTGTACTGGATCAGCTGATAGAGCGGCGTTTCCTTGACCACCTTGCCGGGTGTGATCGCCAGAGTCTTGCCGACCTCGAACGCGCCCGGGGCGGTCTGCGTCATTTGCCCCGAGCTAATGTCGCCCAGCATGTTGGCGAGGCCCTTGAGCAAATTCTCGCCGCGGCTCTCGATTGTTTTCTTCAGCACCTGCGGGTTGGTCAAAGCGAAGTTGGACGGGCTCATCGCATCGACGAAGTTGCGGGTCGCGAACTTCATCTTTTGCCGCGTCTCGGCATCGACGCCTTCTAGGTCGTCGACGGTGCCCAGCATCCGGTCGGACAGCGCCAGATAGCTTTGGCGGATCTGGTCGAACAAAGGGTTGTCGCGCCATTCGGGGGCGGAGAAGCGGCGGTCTTTGGCCTGCGACTGGCTGCCCGAATCAAGCCCGACCATCTTGCCCCAGGAGTCGAGGCCCTTGGCCCATGCCTCGGCGCCGGCGCTCATCATCGTCATCGGGTCGGCCGGCAGGGCGCCGCCGCCAAAGCCGAAAGCGGGCGGGAAGGCGCCCCACGCCGGCGGGGCCGCGGCTGCCGCCGGGGTCGGCGGCGCGGTCTTCAACCCGTCAGCCCACGCCTCCATCAGCATCTGCTGGGCGCGGCCCATCACCCAGGTCCAATGCTGCCAGTCTTCCAGAGCGGGGCTGCCGGTACCGGTGCCGGTATCTTTGTCATCAGTCATCGGTGCCATGTATGAGGCGGCGGTGATCGACGCAAACCCCATCCCGGCCGCGCTCGAGCTGCTCGATTATTTCGGGATCGCGTTGTTTGCCGACTCCGGCGCGTTGCTCGCGGCCGAAAAGAAGCAGACGCTGGTCACCTTCATCTTCTTCGCTGTTGCCACCGGCACCGGCGGCGGGTGTCGCGACGCCCGCGGCAGTGGTCATCGCGGCAGCGGGGGGTTGCCTTGCGCGGCCTGGCAATCGTTCGCGGCTGGTCGCTGCCCGTCTATCGTGATTAAATGACCGCATGATCCCGCTGCCGCCGCACGAAACCGCCGTCGCCGAAGTCGCGCAGATCATCCAGACGGTGCTTGCGCCGGTCTTCCTGCTGGCCGGCATCGGCGCGTTCCTGAACGCCTGCACGGGGAGGCTGTCGCGGATCGTCGACCGGACGCGCCAGATCGAGCCGGACCTGTTGCAGAGCCGCGGTGCCGACCACGACCGACTGCTCATCGAAATCCGCACCCTCGACCGGCGGATCGTCCTGGTCAGCAGGGCGATTTGGCTGTCGGTCCTCGCCGCCGTTCTGACCTGCCTGGTGGTGGTGCTGCTGTTCGCCGGCATGCTGGTCAGCGGCCATTTCGGGACCGCGATCGCAATCCTGTTCATCGCTTCAATGGTTGCCTTGGGTGCAGCCTTTGCGGTTTTCCTCGTCGAGACTCGTCTCGGCACCAAAGCGGTTCGGGTGCGCAACGCGCTTCTCGAACACCGCGCGGAAGACAAGCCCTAGCCGCTTCTCGACAGTGGCGCGGGCCGCTCCTATCGCGCTGGCTCAACAGGGAGTTTGAAAAGATCCGATGAACCGCGCCTGCGTGCCAACGTCGTCCGTCCTCGACCGGGTCCTGGTCCTGGAAATGGTCCGAGTCACCGAAGCCGCCGCGATCGCCGCGTCGAAATGGATCGGCCGCGGGGACAATGATTCGGCCGACGCCGCCGCGGTCGAGGCGATGCGGGCCGAGCTCAACCAGCTGCCGATGGACGGGACCGTGGTCATCGGCGAGGGCGAGCGCGACGAAGCGCCGATGCTGTACATCGGCGAAAAGGTCGGATCGGCGCAGGGCAGCGGTCCCAAGATCGACATCGCACTCGACCCGCTGGAAGGCACGACGATCACCGCCAAGGCCGGGCCGGACGCGCTTGCGGTGCTGGCAATATCGGAAGAAGGCTGCCTGCTCAACGCGCCCGACGTCTATATGGACAAGGTTGCCATCGGGCCAGGCTTTGCCGACGATCTGGTCTCGCTCGACCGCGGCCCGGCGGACAACGTCCGGGCGCTGGCCAAAGCGAAGGGCGTCGACCCGGGCGAGATCATCGCCTGTGTGCTCGACCGCCCGCGCCACGAGAAGATCATCGCCGCGCTTCGTGCTTTGGGTTGCGGGATCAAGCTGATCCCCGACGGCGACGTCGCCGGGGTGATCGCGGTCACCGACCCCGAAACCGGCATCGACATCTACATGGGCTCGGGCGGAGCCCCCGAAGGCGTGCTCGCCGCTGCTGCGCTGCGCTGCGTCGGCGGCCAGATCCATGGGCGGCTCTTGTTCCGCAACGACGATGAGATCGGCCGCGCGCGGCGCTGGGGAATCGAGGACCTCGACCGCATCTACCGGATCGAGGACATGGCCAAGGGCGACTGCATCTTCGCCGCCACCGGGGTGACCGACGGCTCGCTGCTGCAAGGGGTCAGGCGCAAGAAGGACTGTGTGACCACACAAACCATCGTCATGCGCGCCAGCTCCGGAACGGTGCGGCGAGTGACCGCCGAGCACCGCAAGTGGACGATCTGACCGGCGACACGCCACCGCTGCTTGCGGTGGAGCCGGCGTACAAGAACGTCCTGCGCGGGCGCCAGGCGGTGACTTGGGTCGTGCTGTGGGTGGCTGCCGCCGTGGCCGACCAGCTGCTGCTTGCCGACACCGATTTCCACGGCCTGCCCAGCATCGCACTTCCAATCATCGCGCTGATTTCGCTGACGACCGCCCCGCAGCGGATCTACTCCCGCCTGCGCTACCGGCTGACGGAGCGTTTCCTGCAAGTCCTGCGCGGATGGCTGCTGCATACCGACACCATCGTCCCGCTAGTCCGGGTGCAGCACCTCGACGTGACCCGCGGGCCGCTCGACAAGCTGTTCGGCACCGCGACGCTGGTGGTGCATACTGCCGGAACCCACAACAGTATCGTGACTTTGCCCGGCCTTTCGCCGGAGCGGGCGGCCGAGATCCGCGATGTCATCCGCGAGCATGTGCGCACGGATTTTGCGTAATGAGGGAGGACCAAGCCGTCGGTGCGCCGGAGCGGCTGCATCCCCTGTTCCTGCTGACGGGGCTTGGCGCGTCGCTGCGAGGCACGGCGGGCGGCTATGCGGTGATCGCCTATCTGTTATTCTCCGGCCGCGCGGCGACGGCGCTGATCGGGGTGATCGCCCTTGTCGCGCTCCTCGTCGTCAGCACCTTCATCTACTGGCGGCGCTTCGAGTTTCGAGTCGGCGCCGACGAGATCCGCATCGACAGCGGCATTTTCAGCCGCACCCATCGCTCGATCCCGTTCGACCGGATCCAGGACGTCGACATCGCTCAGGGTCCGCTGGCGCGGATTCTCGGCCTCGCCCAGGTCAAGTTCGAAACCGGCGGCTCGGCGGGGGCGGACGAAGGCGTGCTGGCGGCGATTCCGCTTGAGCGCGCCGAGCAATTGCGCCTGCAGGTTCGAAGCCGCCGCCTGGCTTCGACCGAGACGGAAACCTCCAGCTCAAAGTCGGACCGGCCGCCGGTCTATGCGATGGACCTGAAGCGGCTGGCGCTCGCCGGCACGTTCAACTTCAGCCTCGCTCTGTTTGCCGGGCTGTTCGGCCTCACCCAAACGATGGGCGACGTGCTCGGGTTCGACCCGTTCACCCGCCGCTTCTGGCTGTCGGTGCTGAGCGCAGGCGACCCGATCGCGGACTTCCTGCTCGCCCATCGCGTAGCGACCGCGATAGCCGGCGCCTTGCTGCTGATGCTGATCGGGCTTGCGACCGGCATCGTCCGGACCGTGATCCGCGATTTCGGCTTTCGGCTCGACCGCGCCGAGGGCGGGCTTCGCCGGCGGCGTGGGCTGCTCACCCGCACCGACGTCACCTTGCCCGTCAAACGGGCGCAAGCGGCGCTGATCCTGACGGGTCCGGTGCGCGATGGCTTCGGCTGGCGCGAGCTCAAGCTGCAGAGCCTTGCGCGCGACGAGGGGGGAAGCGGGTATCATTTGCTCGCGCCACTCGCCGGCGATGCCGAAATCGCTTCGATCATAAGCGAGATCGGCTGGCGCTGGCCGCCGGGGTCCGCGCGCTGGGCCGGGGTCTCGCCCTTTTATGTCTGGACGTTGGCAATCGCGCTCAGCCCGTTGCTGCTGATCGCGATGGCGCAAGCGGCAGTGGCCAGACTGGTCCCGCTTGGCCCCGGCGAGGGGTCGGCGCCGCTGCTGGTTCCGGCATTGCTCTTCCTTGCCGTTGTCGGCGCGATTACCGCTCGCTGGCTGGCGTGGCGCAGGACCGCCTATGCGCTCGACGGCGAGCGATTGTTGATCCGCACCGGCTGGTGGCGCCGCCGGCTGCTGCTGCTTCCCCTCGACCGGCTGCAGAGCATCGACATCAAGGAGAGCCTGGTCAGCCGCTGGTTCGGCATTGCCACGGTGGTTTTCGGAGTCGCCGGTGGAAGCGGCTATTCCGCCCGCATAATACCGGCAGTCCCGCGCGAAACGGCGCGCAAGCTTCGTGACGACCTGCTAATCAAAACCCCATGAGTTTCGCGCTGGGGGTGGAAAGATCGGTCGCCGGCCAGCCGTGGCGCTGGCGGCGCTCGGGCGAGCCCGGGCCGGGCCTTGAGCAATTGGTCGACGAGCTGCTGCTCGCCCGCGGAGTCGCTCCGCAAGACCTGGCCCGCCACCGCGACCCCCGGATCCGCGACTTCCTGCCCGATCCGTCGGCATTCCAGGACATGGACAAGGGGGCCAGTCGGCTCGCCGACGCCATCGAGCGCAAGGAAAGCATCGCCATCTTCGGCGACTATGACGTCGACGGCGCGACCAGCGCGGCGCTCCTGACCTTGCTGCTGCGCCGCCTGGGCGCCGATCCGATGGTCTACATCCCAGACCGCCTGATGGAGGGCTACGGCCCGTCGGGAGCGGCGCTGGTCGAACTCAAGGCGCGGGGCGCCAGTGTCGCGGTGACCGTCGATTGCGGCGCCCAGGCGTATGAGGCGCTGGAGCAGGCGAAAGCCGCCGAGCTCGACGTCATCGTCGTCGATCATCACCAGTGCGCGACTTTGCTTCCGGTCGCTTTTGCAATCATCAACCCCAACCGGCTCGACGAGGCCGAGATCGGCGCTGCCCACGGTCACCTCGCAGCGGTCGGGGTGGCGTTCCTGGTCGGGGTCGCGGTGATCCGCGAGCTGCGGTGCCGCGGCTTTTTCGGCGATGCGCGGCCCGAGCCGGCGATCCTCGACCTGCTCGATCTGGTCGCGCTCGGCACGGTCGCCGACGTCGCCAAGCTGCACGGGCTCAACCGCGCGTTCGTGACTCAGGGCCTGAAGGTGATGGAGGTCGGGCGGAATATCGGCTTGGTCGCGCTGGCCCAAGCGGCGCGGCTGGTGAAGGCGCCGTTGTGCCGTGACCTCGGCTTTGCGCTGGGCCCGCGGATCAACGCCGGCGGACGGGTCGGCAAGTCGGACTTGGGCGTGCGGCTGCTGACCAGTGCCGACCCCGAGGAAGCGCGGCAGATCGCGTCCGAGCTCGACCGCTTGAATGAGGAGCGGCGGGCGATCGAGATGCAGGTCTGCGAGGAGGCCGAAGCGCGGGCCAGGGAGCAGACGGACGCGTCCGTGATCACCGTCATCGGCAGCGGCTGGCACCCGGGCGTGATCGGCATCGTCGCCGGGCGGATCAAGGAAAGGTTCGGGCGGCCGGCGATTGTCATCGCGCAAGGCGAGGACGGCATCGGCAAGGGTTCGGGCCGATCGATCTTTGGAGTCGACCTCGGCGCCGCGGTGCTCGCCGCCAAGGACAGTGGCCTTCTAATTGCCGGCGGCGGGCACGCGATGGCGGCGGGCCTGACGCTTCCGGCCGGCGGGCTCGAGCCGTTTCGCGAATTCATCAACCAGCGGCTGGCGGCCGACGTCGAGGCTTCGGTCGGCTCCCGCGCGCTGCTGCTCGACGCGCTGCTGACCCCTGGCGGGATCGTCGCCTCGCTGTGCGACGCGCTCGACTGTGGCGGCCCCTATGGCGCCGGCTGGCCGTCGCCGCGGGTCGCCGCCGGCCCGTGCCGGCTGCTCAAGGCAAGCATCGTCGGCGACGGCCACGTCCGCGGCATCGCCTGCGGCGACGACGGCAAAAGCTTCAAGTGGATCGCCTTTAGAAGCGCCTCGACCGCGCTTGGTCAGGCGCTGCTTACGTCCGGCGCCGACAGCCGCTGGTGGCTTGCTGGAAGCATCAAGCGCGACGAGTGGACCGGCGGCCATGCGGCCGAGATGCACGTCGATGATGCCGTGCTTGCTTGACCCGCTAACGGCGCTCGCTTAACCGGCGACCCGCTTTGCGGCCCCATCGTCTAGTGGCCTAGGACGTCGCCCTTTCACGGCGAAAACACGGGTTCGAGTCCCGTTGGGGTCACCATTTTTTTCAAGGTGCCGGGTCACCTCGAAGAAAATGGTGACAGATTTGGCTGTCCCTCGATCCCGAGGCGCTAGCCGACGACGACGCTGGCCGACCGGCCGAGCGAGTCGGCGAGCCGCGACAGCCGCCGCCGGACCGCGCCGCCGACCAGAGCGCTGCCCTTCTCGCAGACCTGTAGCCGCAATTCGTCGCCGGTCAGGCTCAGGCTGGTGCCATTCAGAGCCGAGCCGACCCCGCCGCACAGGCGTTGGCCAAGCCGCATCGCTAGCCCCCACTGGCGGGCGCGTTCGAGCTCGCTCGGCTTGCATAGCTGCCGAAGCGACTCGCTGGGCAATTTGTCGCGGCCGAAGTTGGATGACAGCGCCTGGGCCATCATCACCCGGCCGGCGGTGTCGACGGCGACCCAGTTGCCGTGAAGAGCCATTTCGACGCCCCGATCGGCCCGGAAGTCCGGGGTCGCCTGCCACGCGACGTCGGCGAGCAGGCACGATGCTAGCCTGAGGCGAGACATCCGCGCCGGGTCGTCGAACACCGGACTGATCCAGTCGTCGAGGATGTCGCCATGCTCGCCGAAACGGTTCCCGGCACCGCCCGAAGCGCGGGCGGCTTCGATCAGCGGATCCTGCGCGCGCGCGGCTTTGCCAAGCGTCGAGAACAGCAGCCCTTCACGGATTCCGAAGCTGGAAAGGACCAGTTCGCCGGGCCTCAGCTCGTCGACCAGATGGGACAATAGCATCGCCGCGACCGGCGAGGTTGCAAGCCGCGCCGGGGCGATCGACTTGCGCAGCTTGACGTCCAGCGAGCCGGCCATCTTTCGCAGCGTTTCGGCCCGCGCGGGCGGAATCGCATATTGATGTTTGACGGCCAGCGGATAATTGCGGGTCACCATGTCGATCTGGGCGAGCGCGCGCCACGATCCGCCGACCATGTAGAACGATCGGCCCCGCGCCTCGCGCCCCATATCGCTGTCCTTAAGCGCCGCCCGGAGCGTCGCCAGCGCACTTTTGCCGTCGTTGGCGATCCGAAGCACTCCGAGCGGGAGCGAAATCGCGTTCCGGACCGCACCATCCCGGACGTCGGCAAGCTCCAGGCTTCCGCCGCCCAGATCGCCGACGATGCCGTCGGCACCGGGAACCGCTGACAGCACGCCCTCGCCGGCGAGCCGCGCCTCGTCCTCGGGGCTAAGCACTTCAACGTCGAAGCCGATCTTTTTGACCAGCCGCGCGAACTGCGGCCCGTTGCGGGCATCGCGGACGGCGGCGGTCGCCAGCACGCGCGTGCGCTTGATCCGCATGTGATCGAGCAGCAGCCGGTAGCGGCGCAGGGCCGCAAGAGCGATTTCCTGGCTGTCCGGCGACAACTCGCCGGTCTGGGCGAGCCCGGCTCCCAAACCGGCCAGGACTTTCTCGTTGAAGATCGGCGCGGGAACCCGCCGCGGGCCGGAATAGACCACCAGCCGCACCGAGTTCGAGCCAATGTCGACGATCGCGAACGGCTCTGCGGTCGTCACGACCTTTACCGACCGCGGCGGAAGCGAAGCTTGGGGACTCGTCGGCCCTTCCTCAGCGCCTGGCCCCGGCCCGACAGCGACGTGTTGGTCATGAAATAATGGTGCAGGTTGAACGCTTCTTCCGGCTTGGGGTGAAGGCGCTGGTAGCTTCCGTCCGAGGTCAGCCGCCAGCTTTGCTCATTGTCGATCAGGTTGGCGACCATCACTTGCTCCAGCAACTGCGCGTGCACGGTCGGATTTTCGATCGGCAGCATATATTCGATCCGCCGGTCGAAGTTGCGCGGCATCCAGTCGGCCGAGCTGATGTACACGCGCGCGCCGGGATCGGGTAGCTCGTGGCCGTTGCCGAAGCACCAGAAGCGCGCATGCTCGAGGAACCGTCCGACGATCGACTTGACGTGGATGTTTTCCGACAAGCCCGGCATCCCCGGCCGCAGGCAACAAATGCCGCGGACCACTAGGTCGACTTGGACTCCGGCGCTGCTCGCCTCGTAAAGCTTGTCGATGGTCGCGGGATCGACCAGCGAGTTCATCTTGGCCCAGATTCCGGCCGGCTTGCCGGCGCGGGCGAACGCGATCTCCGTATCGATTAGGCGCAACAGCTCGCCGCGCATGTGCTGCGGGGAGATCACCAGATGGCGCAGGTTCCTGGGCTCAAGGTAGCCGGTGATGTAATTGAACAGCTTGGCGGCATCCCGCCCGATCTTCGGGTCGGCGGTGAAGTAGCTGAGGTCGGTATAGGTGCGCGCGGCGATCGGGTGATAATTGCCGGTGCCGAAGTGGCAGTAAGTGCGATAGCCCTTGGCCTCGCGGCGGATGACCACCGAGACCTTGGCGTGGGTCTTCCAGTCAATGAAGCCGTAAACCACCTGCACCCCGGCGCGCTCGAGCGCGCTTGCCCACAGCAGGTTCTGCTCCTCATCGAAGCGGGCCTTGATCTCGACCACCGCGGTGACCGACTTGCCGGCGTCGGCGGCATCGATCAGCGCGCGGATGATCGCCGATTGCTTGCCCGCCCGGTACAGCGTCTGCTTGATCGCCACGACGTCGGGGTCGGCCGCCGCCTGCTGCAGGAAGGCAACCACCACCTCGAAGCTTTCGTACGGGTGGTGGATCAAGATGTCCTTGCTCCGGATGGCCGCGAAGCAATCGCCGCCATGCTCGCGGATGCGTTCCGGGAAGCGCGGGTCGAACGGTGGAAACTTGAGGTCGGGCCGGTCCTCGTCGATCAGCCCCGACAAGTCGGCCATGCCAAGGAAGCCGCGCGTTTCGGAGACGATGGCGTTGCTCGCGTCGACGCCGTCCTGGACCACCCGGACCAGGCCGTCGGCGATGTCCGGCTCAAGCTCGAGCCGGACCACTTTGCCGCGGCGACGGCGTTTGATCGCGGTCCGGAAGTAACGGACCAGATCCTCCGCCTCCTCCTCAATCTCGATGTCGCTGTCGCGGATCACCCGGAAGGCGCCGCCGCGAAGCACATCGTAACGCGGGAACAGATAGTCGGTTTTGCGGCGGATCAGCGTTTCAAGCGGGATGAAACGCGACTCAGGCCCCGGAATGCGGATGAAGCGGGGCAGCGCGACCGGCAGCATCAGCAACTCGCGAACCGGCTGTGCCTTGCCCCGGCGGACTTCGAAGATCAGCGAAAAGCCGCGGTTGGGAATGAACGGGAACGGGTGGGCGGGGTCGATCGCCTGGGGAGTGAGCACCGGGAATATCTGTTCGCGGAAATGCTGGTCGAGCCATGCCTCGGTGGCGGCGTCGAGCGCCTCGTCGCCGACCACCAGCACGCCGGCCTCGCGCAACGCGCCGCGAAGGTCGTCCCACACCTTGTGCTGGCTTGCCACCAGGCGGTCGGCATCCGCCGTGATCGCCGACAATTGCTGGCCGGGCGTCAGCCCGTCGGCCGATCGCTCCTCGACCCCGAGCGCCTGATGGGCCTTGAGGCCGGCGACGCGGACCATGAAGAACTCGTCGAGGTTGCTCGCCGAAATCGAAAGGAAGCGGAGCCTTTCGAGCAGTGGATGGGCCTCGTTGCACGCTTCCTCGAGCACGCGCCGGTTGAACGCCAGCCAGCTCAGCTCCCGATTGAAGTAACGGGCGGGAGGCTCCGGGGGTTTGGCGGCCTCCGCGGGCTCGGCGTCCGCTTCGATCTCGGCTTCCATGGCTCTCTTGACTTGTGCGCGGAACGGCTGGGCGCGGGCCGGCAGCGGATGGTTGTGTCTCATGGTTGAAACACAAATCTGTGACGCTGGTATGACAATCGAGTCGCGGAACGCTTCATTGGACGTGTCTTTGCTGCCGGGAGGCCGATGTGGCTAAAGTTAAACAGGCGAAAAAACAGGCGAAGGCTAGCGGGGCGAAGAAGCCGCGCGCGAAGGCCGCACTGCCAGCCGCAACCGCATCGCCGACCAGTCAACGAGCAAAGGTGGCGAAAGCTGCGCGGCTGGCGAAGAGCAAGGCGATCGACCTTGCGGCAAGTCCGGTGGTTGCCGAGATTGTCGCTGCAACATTAGTGGCGGCAGCTGCGGCCATCCAGGATCCGCAAAAGGCCCGCAACATGGCGAGCGCGGCGGGCAACGAGCTAAAGGCGCTGGGCAAGGGCGCTGCCAAGGGGGAGGGCGCCTTGTGGCAGCTCGCCATGGATATCGCCCGCCGGAGCATCGACGCCATCGGCCAGGATACAGGCGCGGGTAAAAAACGCGTTGCCAAAGGCAAAGGCAAGAAGGCCAAGAAGGCGAAAAAGGACTGAAGCCACGCTTCCAACATGGGACGAAACCATGGCGCAGAGCAGCCGTTTCCGCCGTGGATCAGCTCGAGGAAGCGTAACTTTCCTGTCGGGTGCAGCAGGAGACGGACCCCCTGGCCAGCCTACTTCTGCGCGGTCCTCAACGAGCTAGCCGCCAATCGCGCCACCAGCTTCGACATCCGGCGGTGGCTCGCCACATGGTAAGGCGAGGCCTCGCCCATAGCGACGCAAAGGCGTCGATGCGCCTTTCCGAGCGCGTGATAGGGAAGGCCCGGAAGCAGATGGTGGAGCGCGTGGTAGCGAAGCCCGACCGGCGCCCACAGCACCGGCAGGGTGGCCGGCGGCGGCACGTTGACGCTGTCGAGATATTGCGCGGTGACGCTCATCGGCTCGCCGTCATTCTCCCACAGATGCGCGACCAGGGTCCGAACCTGGTTGAGGAACATCACGCCCGAGGCGATGCCAAGCAGGATGCCGAACTCGCGAAGCGCGATCACGTTCGCAGCGGTCAGCGCCAGGAGCGTGATCGCCCACAGGCTGGCGGCGGTTTCCTGGCGCGCCCACTGCCGCTTGAATTCACCCTCGGGCGCAGGACGGCGGAAACGCGGGTTGATCTGCAAGCCGGAATAGCGGCCGACGACAAGCGGGCGCAGCCTCGGAAACAGCAGCGACAAAGGCGCCAGGATCGCGAAGCGGCCAAGCATCGCCACCGGTGCCAGCACCGCGGCGACGAGGAACAGCGGCAAGGTCCACGGCCTCATCAGCGCCAGCGGCAGATATTCCGGATCGTCGGCGGTCCCGTAATATCGCTTGGCGTGGTGCTGGTTGTGAACCCCTTCGTAGAGGAACGACGGCACCAACAGCGGCACTCCGACCAACAGGTTCCACGCCATCCGAAAGCCGGGGATTGCGCCTTTCTTGATGTGGGTCAACTCGTGGATGAAGCTTCCGGCGCGATAGAGCGCAAGGACCGCGACCGCGCCGCTGACGGCAGCAAGCGGCGATTGCAGGGCCAGCGCCCCGGCCAGCGCCACATAGCCGAGGAGCGCCGATCCGATGAGGTCGGCCCAATAAATCGCCGGCTTGGGGACGTTGAGCGCGCGAGTCACGTCCGCCGCCGCGAGCAGCATCGCCTTGTCGTCGAGCATCGCGCGCACGGGTGCGGGCGCGGTTTCGCGGGCGCCCCACTGGCGCTGGAAGGTTGCTGCGTGACTCATAAGGGCTTGTCCGGCTTTGCCGAATGACAGGAGATAATGGCGCTATCGTGGCGCTTCAACGGCGGGCGCTGGCGCGGGCGCGCTCGGCGCGCTAGCCCAACGCAAATGAATCCGGCCGAACTGACCATCCGCCCAATCGTCACCAGTGCCGACCGCAAGGCGTTCGTCGGGCTGGCGTGGCAGGTGTACAAGAACGACCCAGCCTGGGTCCCGCCGCTCAAGGCCGAGGTCCACGGCCTGATCACGCCCGGCAAGAACCCGTGGTTCGAGCATGCGCGAGCGCAACTGTGGCTGGCGGAGCGCAGCGGTGGGGTCGTCGGCCGGATCAGCGCCCAGGTCGACGAGCTGGTGCAGCTGCACATGGGTGCCGGAACCGGCCAGTGGGGCTTGTTCGAGAGCCTGGAGGCAGAGGCCGCCGCCGCCCTCATCGCCGCCGCCGAGCAGTGGCTGCGCGAACAGGGCATGACCCGTTCGATCGGCCCGTTCAGCCTGTCGATCTGGGACGAGGTCGGCCTGGAGATCAAGGGGTTCGACGAGCCGCCGACCGCGATGATGCCCCACCACCGGCCCGAATATGAAAGTTGGGTGGAGGCGGCAGGCTACGCCAAGGCTCGCGACCTGCTCACCTACGAAGTCGAAATCGCCGGCTGGAGCGACCCCAAGATCGACCGGCTGATCGCGTTCGGCGAGCGCAACCCGCGCATCCGCATCCGAACGATCGACAAGTCGCGCTTCGCCGAGGAGGCGCGGCTGATTCTGGGGCTGCTCAACGATGCGTGGTCCGACAATTGGGGGTTCGTGCCGCTGACCGAGGCGGAGATCGCTTATGCAGGCAAGAAATTGAAGCCGATCATTTACGAGGATCTGGTGCGCGTCGCCGAGCTCGATGGCGAGCCGGTCGCCTTCATGATCACGCTTCCAGACATCAACGAGCTGATCCGCGACCTCGACGGCGAGCTGTTCCCGTTCGGCTGGGCGAAGCTGCTGTGGCGGCTGCGCAAGCCCCGCACGCGGCGCGTTCGGGTGCCGCTGATGGGGGTCGCAAAGACCCTCCACCACACGCGGCTGGCGAGCCAGATCGCCTTCATGCTGATCGAATACACCCGCCGCGACGCGGTCGGGAAATTCGGCGTGACAACCGGCGAGTTCGGCTGGATCCTCGAGGACAATAAGGGGATGCTGTCGATCGCCGAGCTGCCCGGCGCCTTCGTCAATCACGTCTACCGCGTGTACGAACGCAAGCTCTAGGAGAGCTCGACCCAGGTCGGCGCGTGGTCGCTGGCTTTCTCCTCGGCCCGTGCCCATTTGTCGACGCCGGCGGAGCGCAGCCGGTCGGCCGCTTCCGGCGAGCACAGCAAATGGTCGATCCGGAATCCCGCGTCGCGCTGCCAGCAGCCTGCGGTATAGTCCCAGAAGGTGAACAGCCTGGGCTCGTCGGGGTGAAGCGCGCGGAGCGCGTCCGTCCAGCCTTGGGTGACGATACGGCGGTAGGCGGCGCGGGTCTCGGGCTGGAGCAGAGCGTCGTGCGCGGTGGCGCGGGCGGAAAAGACGTCGCGGTCCTCCGGCACCACGTTCCAGTCGCCGGCCAACACCACCGGCCGTTCCTCATCGAGCAGTTCGGCGGCGCGGGCGGCGAGCCGCTCCATCCAGCGCAATTTGAAGTCGAACTTGTCGGTCCCGACCGGATTGCCGTTGGGCAGGTAAATCGAAGCGACGATCAGTCCCGCCACCTTGGCTTCGATATAGCGGCTGTGGCTGTCGTCGGGGTCGCCGGGCAGCCCGATCTGGCGAAGCTCGGGGTTAGTGCCGCGAGCCAGGATCGCGACCCCGTTGAAGCCTTTCTGCCCATGCCACACGGCGCCATAGCCGGCCGCCTCGATGTCGGCGGTGGGAAGCGATTCGTTGGCGCATTTAAGCTCCTGCAAGCAGACGATGTCGGGCTTTTCGCGATCCAGCCACTCGAGCAACCGCGGCAGGCGCGCGCGGATGCCGTTGACGTTGAAAGTGGCGAGCTTCATCGCGCTTGGTCACTAAGCAGGCTGGTGCCGAACGCAACCACCCGAACGAGGAAGAACCGGACTAGACCGAGAAGCTGGACCCGCAGCCGCAGCCCGAGGCCGCATTGGGGTTGGTGACCTTGAAAGCGGCGCCGCCCAGATCCTCGACGAAATCCACCGCCGAACCGCGCACCAGATCGAGGCTGGTCGGGTCGACGACCAGCGTCGCTCCGCCGGCCTCGGCGACGGCGTCGTCGCCCTCGGCGGCATCGGCCAGCTCGAACCTGTAGGTGAACCCCGAGCAGCCGCCGCCGTCGACCGACAGCCGCAGGATCGCCGGCTTGGCCTGGCGAGCGGCTATCGCCGCAACCCGGCGGGCGGCGCTTTCGGTGAGGATGATGTCAGGCTCGGTCACGAGCCAGCGAGATAGGAAGGTGCCGCCTTGGCGGCAAGTGCGCCTACTTGCGGCCGCTGGTGGGACCGCCGAGCGCGACCTGGTCCATCGGCCTGTTGTTGCCGGACTTTTTCATCGCCATCAGATAGTCGGTCGACTTCATGAACGGGATCGGGTTGACGGCGCGGCCGTCGATCCGGACTTCATAATGGAGGTGGCTGCCGGTCGACCGCCCGGTCGAGCCCATGCGGCCGATCAGCTGACCGCGGGTGACATGCTGGCCGGGATGGATGTCGATCGAGGACAAGTGGCCGTAGCGGGTCTCGATGCCGCGGCCGTGGTCGATCTTGACCAGATTGCCGTAGCCGCCGCTGTTGTAGCCGGCGTTGCTGACGGTGCCGTCGGCGGTCGCGTAGATCGGGGTTCCGACCGGGCCGGAGAGGTCGATACCAGCGTGCATCGCGACGCGGCCCTGGAACGGGTCGGAGCGCACTCCGTAGCCGCTGGTGAAGGCGCCAGTCCTGACCGGCTTGTCGGACGGAATGGCGATCGCGCCATTCTGCAGGCTGTCGAGCTTCTTCCAGCTGCTGAACAGCTGCTTGAAAGTGGGGTCGCCGTTGGCTGTGTCGAACGGGCCGCCCTTGCCGCCCTCGGCCGGATAGAAACCGAGGTGGCGAAGCGAGGCGGCGTCAACGTCCGCGCTGGCGAGAGCTGCGCCCAGAGCAAACTGGCGTTGCTCGATGGTCTTGACCCGGCGCTCGGTCTCGGCGGCGAGCTTCGCCAGTTCAACGGAATAGCCATTGGCCGACATGCCGAGGTTCGCGGCCGGCGATGGCGCAATCAGGCGGGCGGCCGAATAACCGGACCATGTGACGAGGAAGGCGGCGAGGAGAAAGAGACAGGCCTGGACCGGAGCGGTGAGGCTGAAACGGCGCAGGCGGCGGCCGTCGTGGACGAAGAAATCGCGATCGCGAAACAAAGCGGACGTAGCTGTCGGCGATTGCGTCATCTTGTCTTCGCTCCAATCGTGGCGGCCCACACAGGGTTAGCTGCGCGAGCACTGTTCCATCATTGAAGGAGCTCCCCAGCCCCCACTGTCACGCGACGAAATGCCCACCGCCTCGTAACGAGGGTGAAGCTGACCCGCCTTGGTTAACAAATTCAACAGTACGTTCCCCTTGTCGGGACGAACCGTCTGCATGTTGCGGTGAGTTGATGGAAAACAGGCTCAACGTCGTGTTCCGAGGACAAAAATGGCGTTTAGGCTCGGTTCGACGCAAATCTTTCAACGTTGCCTTATCGACCCGAGGTCCTAGACCCCGCGGCGGGCCACGCCGTCCCAACGCGGCGCGCGCTCTCTGTGAGGAGAGTTTTAAGTGTTGAACAAGCCTTCGGCGCGTCCCGAGCGCCCGCATTTCTCGTCAGGTCCGTGCGCCAAGCCGCCCGGCTGGTCCCTCGCCAAGCTCGATACCGCAGTCCTTGGCCGATCGCATCGGTCGAAGCCCGGCAAGGCGCGCCTCGCTTATTGTATCGAGCTGATGCGCGACATTCTCGAGCTGCCCGACACTCACCGGATCGGGATCGTCCCCGGCTCCGACACCGGCGCGTTCGAAATGGCGATGTGGACGATGCTCGGCGCCCGCCCCGTCACCGCGCTCGCCTGGGAAAGCTTCGGCGAAGGCTGGGTCACTGATGCGGTCAAGCAGCTCAGGATCGATCCGACTGTCATCCCCGCCGACTATGGCCAGCTTCCAGACCTTGCCGAGGTCGACTGGAGCAACGACGTCCTGTTCACCTGGAACGGGACCACGTCGGGCGTGCGCGTGCCGGACGGCGACTGGATTCCTGCGGACCGTGAAGGGCTGAGCTTCGCCGATGCGACCAGCGGCGTGTTCGCCTACAACATTCCCTGGGACAAGATCGATGTCGCCACCTTCTCCTGGCAAAAAGTGCTCGGCGGCGAAGGCGGGCACGGGGTCCTGATCCTCGGGCCGCGGGCGGTCGAGCGGCTACACGGCCACACGCCCGCCTGGCCGCTGCCGAAGCTGTTCAGGCTGATGTCCAAGGGGAAGCTGTCGGAAGGCGTGTTCGTCGGCGAGACAATCAACACGCCATCGATGCTTGCGGTCGAGGACGCGATCTTCGCGCTCGAATGGGCCCGGGACCTTGGCGGCTTGCGCGGCCTGATCGCTCGGTCCGACGCCAATGCCGCCGCGCTCGACCGCATCGTTGCTGGGCGCGATTGGCTCGATCACCTCGCGGCCGAGCCGGCGTCGCGATCGAAGACCTCGGTCTGCCTGACCGTCAAAGGCGCCGATGAAGCGGTCATCTACCGGTTCTCCGGACTGCTCGAAGCCGAAGGCGCCGCCTTCGACATCGCCGGCTATCGCGACGCTCCGCCCGGGCTTCGCATCTGGTGCGGGGCAACCGTCGACACCGCCGACATCGAAGCGCTCGGGCCGTGGCTCGACTGGGCCTGGGAGCAAAGCCGATGACCGCCAAAGTCCTGATTTCTGATCAGATGGACCCCCGGGCCACGGCCATCTTCCGCGAGCGCGGGATCGAGGTCGACGAGATCACCGGCATGTCTCCGCAGGAGCTGAAGGCGATCATCGGCGGCTATGACGGGCTGGCGATCCGATCCTCGACCAGGGTTTCCCGCGACCTGCTGGAAGCGGCAAACCGGCTCAAGGTCGTCGGCCGCGCCGGGATCGGAGTCGACAATGTCGATATCCCGGCCGCGACCGCGCGCGGGGTCGTCGTCATGAATACGCCGTTCGGCAACTCCATCACCACCGCCGAACATGCAATCGCATTGATGTTCGCGCTTGCCCGCCAGCTGCCCGAAGCCGACGCGTCGACCCAGGCCGGCAAGTGGGAAAAGAACCGCTTCATGGGCGTCGAGGTCACCGGCAAGACGCTGGGCCTGATCGGCGCCGGTAACATCGGCTCGATCGTCGCCGCCAGGGCGCTTGGCCTGCGCATGAAGGTGGCCGCTTACGACCCGTTCCTGACGCCCGAACGGGCGGTCGAGATGGGGGTCGAGAAGGTCGAGCTCGACCAGCTGCTGGCGCGCGCCGATTTCATCACTCTGCACACCCCGCTGACCGATCAGACGCGCGGCATCCTCAGCCGCGAAAACCTTGCGAAGGCCAAAAAAGGCGTGCGCATCGTCAATTGCGCGCGCGGCGGGCTGATCGACGAGGCCGCGCTCAAGGACGGCCTCGAATCCGGCCATATCGGCGGTGCCGCGCTGGATGTGTTCGAAAACGAACCGGCCAAGGCATCGCCGTTGTTTGGAACGCCCAACTTCATCTCCACCCCGCACCTCGGCGCGTCGACCAGCGAAGCGCAGGTCAATGTCGCGATCCAGGTCGCCGAGCAGATGAGTGACTATCTGCTGCTCGGCGGAATCACCAACGCGATCAACATGCCGTCGCTGTCGGCCGAGGAAGCGCCGCGGCTGAGGCCTTACATGGCGCTCGCGGAAAAGCTCGGCGCGCTGGTCGGCCAGATCGTCGGGGAGGACATCCGCTCGGTCGCGGTCGAAGCCGAGGGCGCGGCCGCCGAGCTCAACATGAAGCCGATCACCGGCGCCGTACTGGCCGGGTTGATGGGCACCTATTCGGACAGCGTGAACATGGTCAACGCGCCGCACCTCGCCAAGGAGCGCGGGCTCGATGTCCGCGAAATCCGCCACGATCGGGAGGTGGATTATCACACGCTGGTGGCGGTGACGGTCGGCACCGACGCGGGCGAGCGGCGAGTCGCCGGCACCCTGTTCGGCAACCGCGCACCGCGGCTGGTCGAGATTTTCGGAGTGGCCGTGGAAGCCGAGCTGACGCCGCGGATGATCTACATCGTCAACACCGACGCGCCCGGTTTCATCGGCGCGCTCGGCACCACGCTCGGGCAGCACGGGGTCAACATCGCAACCTTCAACCTCGGCCGGCGCAAGGCCGGCGGCGAAGCGGTCGCGCTGGTTGCGGTCGACGATCCGATCACGCCGGAGCTGGCCGACGAACTGCGCTCGCTCCCGGGCGTCCGCGACGTCGTGCCGCTCAGCTTTTGACCTCGCTTTGCAGCTAAACTAGAGCCGCGATCCGTCAGCAGGGGCATTCGAATTGGGCAACGTTACCGTCATCGGCGCGCAGTGGGGCGACGAAGGCAAGGGCAAGATCGTCGACTGGCTGGCCAGTCGCGCCGACCTGGTCGTCCGCTTCCAGGGCGGGCACAACGCCGGGCACACGCTGGTCGTCGACGGGACCACCTACAAATTGTCGCTGCTTCCCAGTGGAATCGTACGCGGCAAGCCGTCGGCGATCGGCAACGGCGTCGTGCTTGACCCGTGGGCGCTGAAAAGCGAAGTCGAGCGGATCCGCGAGCAGGGCGTGGCCGTCACCCCCGACATCTTGATGATCGCCGACACCTGCCCGCTGATCCTGCCCATTCACCGCGACCTCGACGCGCTTCGCGAGGACGCGTCGGGCGCCGGCAAGATCGGCACTACCCGGCGCGGCATCGGCCCGGCCTATGAGGACAAGGTCGGCCGCCGCGCGATCCGGGTGTGCGACCTGGCGCATCTGGACGATCTGGAGCCGATGCTCGACCGTTTGTGCGCCCACCATGACGCGCTTCGGGCCGGGTTCAACGAGCCGCCGGTCGACCGTGAGCGGCTTCGCGGCGACCTCGCGCAAATCGCCGACTTCGTGCTGCAATTCGCTCGCCCCGTGTGGCGCGACCTCGATGTCGCGCTGCGTAAGGGCAAGCGAATCCTGTTTGAAGGCGCGCAAGGGATGCTGCTGGACGTCGACCACGGCACCTATCCGTTCGTCACTTCGTCCAACACCGTCGCGGGCACTACCGGCTCGGGCAGCGGCGTCGGCCCCTCCGCGGCCGGCTTCGTGCTCGGCATCGCCAAGGCCTACACCACCCGCGTCGGCTCAGGGCCGTTCCCGACCGAGCAGGACAATGAGACCGGCCAGACGCTGGGCGAGCGGGGCCACGAGTTCGGCACCGTCACCGGCCGGCGGCGCCGCTGCGGCTGGTTCGACGCGGTGCTGGTCCGCCAGGCGGTGGCAATTTCGGGGATAACTGGGATCGCGCTGACCAAGCTCGACGTGCTCGACGGCTTCGAGACGGTGAAGATCTGCACCGGCTACAAGATCGACGGGAAGACATTCGACCATCTGCCGCCGCACGCCGCCGACCAGGCGCGGGTCGAGCCGGTCTATCAGGACGTGAAAGGCTGGGAAGGCTCGACCCGCGGCGCTCGCAGCTGGGCCGACTTGCCGGCGCGGGCGATCAAATATGTGCGCCGGATCGAGGAGCTGATCTGTTGCCCGGTGGCGCTGGTCAGCACCTCGCCCGAGCGCGACGACACGATTTTGGTGCGTGATCCGTTCGCGGGGTGACGCAACCAAGCGGCAAGGGTGACGTTAAATGGGCGTAACCCAAACATTTTCTTTTCGCTGGAAGCCAACGTCGCATTGAATAGCGATCAATCGAGCCCCATCGGCCGGATCGGCTGGATCGTGCGCAACCTATTCAGACAAATCTGGGTGCGGGCCGCCCTTTTCTGCATCGCTGCGGTGATCGTCGCTTTGCTGGCTGCCTGTGTCGGCCCTCATCTCCCTTACGATACTGGCCTGACGCTCGCCTCGGGTTCGGTCGACTCGATCCTCAACATTCTCGCGACCTCGATGCTCGCTGTGACGATCTTCTCCTTGTCGATCATGGTGGCGGCCTATTCAAGCGCTTCGTCACAAATGACCCCGCGATCGGTCAAGCTGCTCCTTGCGGATCCGGTGGCCCAGAACACATTGTCCACATTCATTGGATCCTTTCTGTTCAGCATCGTTGGAATCATTGGGCTCACAGCCGGCCTTTATCAAAGCAATGGGCGGGTTCTTCTGTTCTTCGCCGCGCTGGTCGTCATCCTTATCGTGGTCGCGGCGCTGCTGCGCTGGATCGATCATCTCGGTCGTTTCGGCCGTGTTGGCGATACTATTTTCCGGGTCGAGAAAGCCGCTCGCGCGTCGTTGGAAGACGTTGCCCGCCGCCCAAATTCCGGCGCGCGCTCACCCGTCGCCTTGCCTGAGAAAGTGACACCGGTCCGATCGAAGCGTAGTGGCCATGTCCAACACACGGACATCGAGCAGCTCGACGAAATTGCCGCCGCGGCACAACTGACGATACACGTCGCTGTCCTTCCGGGCGCCATGGTGCATCCCCGCGAGATATTGATGTACGTCGAACCCTCCACTGACATCGACACGATCGAGAAGCTCTGCTCCTGCTTCTCGATTGGCAGGCAACGCGAGTTCGATAACGACCCGGGCTTCGGAATCATCGTCCTGTCGGAAATCGCTTCACGCGCCTTGTCACCGGCCGTCAACGATCCGGGAACGGCAATCGAAGTTGCCGATGCCGGGCTGCGTCTGTTCCTGGCCTACGGCGACGCATGTGCGGCCGCCGAGCCCGAGCCGGTTTGCAAGCGGGTTCACGCCCCCTCCATCGAGATTGCCGACCTGCTCTTCAACTTCTTCAATCCCATCGCACGCGATGGTGCCGCGATGTTCGAGGTGCAGCTGCGACTGATCAAGGTCCTCTCCGCGCTAGCCGAGAACCACCCCAACTTGTTTGACGCGGCGGCGCGCGAGCAGGTGTGCTCCATTATCGACCGTTCCGACAAAGCAATGGTCAGCCCGCGGGATCGAGCGCGCCTGTTGGCAGCCGCCGGGACACTTCTGGACCAGGCCTAGACCGTCGAGATATCCGGCGCGTCCTCTGCCTTCATGCCGACGACATTGTAGCCGGCGTCGACGTGGTGCATTTCACCGGTCACGCCGCTGGCGAGGTCGCTGAGCAAATACAATGCGGCGCCGCCGACATCGTCGATCGTCACGTTGCGGCGCAGCGGCGAATTATATTCGTTCCATTTCAGGATGTAGCGGAAGTCGCCGATGCCGCTTGCCGCAAGCGTCTTGATCGGCCCGGCCGAGATTGCGTTGACCCGAATTCCGTCGGGGCCGAGGTCCATCGCCAGATATTTGACGCTGCTTTCAAGCGCCGCCTTAGCGACCCCCATGACGTTGTAATGCGGGATTACTTTCTCGGCGCCATAATAAGTGAGCGTTACGATCGACCCGCCTGGTTTCATCATGCGCGCGGCGCGCTGGGTGACGGCGACGAAGCTGTAGACCGAGATGTTCATGGTCATCAGGAAATTGTCGAGACTGGTGTCGACGAACTTGCCGCGAAGCTCGTTCTTGTCGGAAAAGCCGATCGCGTGGACGACGAAATCGAGCCCGCCCCAACGCTCCTCGATCTGGGCGAAGGCGCGGTCGAGGGCCTCCATGTCGGACACGTCGCAATCAATCAGGAAGTTCGATCCGACCTCCTCGGCCAACGGGCGCACCCGCTTTTCCAGCGATTCGCCCTGGTAGGAAAAAGCGAGCTCGGCGCCGTGCTGCCCGAGCGCCTTGGCGATGCCCCAGGCGAGCGACCGGTCGTTGGCAAGGCCCATGATCAGCCCGCGCTTTCCCTCCATCAATCCGCTCAAAGCTCCGGCTCCCCTTGTTCTCGCACCAGCTCCACATCCTCGCCAGGCTGCGGCTCCTCCACTTCGAGCTTATCCTTGAAGGGTCCGCTGTAGATTTCGCCTTTTAGCGCCGTCGGCTTGACCTCGGCCAGCGCCGCGTTGAGTTCCGCGCCGGCCACCACGCCCAACCCGATCATGAAGAAGAAGATGAGGACGACCATGACGCCGCCAAGGCTTCCGTAAGTGAGATCGTAGCCGCCGAACATCGAGATCGCCCAGGGGAGAAACTCTACCGTCGCCAGCCACCAGGACGTGATCAGCAGGGCGCCCGGCCACTTCCTGCACCCGGGCTTTCGGTACCGCGACGGGGTCAGCGCGAAGAACAGCACATAAATGGTCCCGTACAGCGCAACCGCCGGCACCAGGCGGACCATCGCCATCGTCGAGGCGATGTCACTCCAGATCGGAAACCAGGCGCCGATCGCCGCCTCGACCGAACGCAGCAGCACGGAGAGCGCCAGTGCGAACATCAACAGGAAGACCGAGCCCAAGATGAGCGCGATCGACGCCAGCCGATATTCCCAGAAGGGAGCGGAATATTTGACCCCGTAGGCGCGCCTCAGGATGTCGCGGACCGTTTCGACGAAGCTGGCTGCGGTCCACACGCCGACAAGCGCGCCGAGCCAGAGGAGGGGCCCGGTGCGCGCCGTCAGAGCCTCGGAAATTGGAGCCCGAAGCGTTCGCGCGACCTCAGGGGGAAGCTGGCTGAGGATGGTGGCGACGGTCAATGCCCCGCTTTCGGTCTGCCCCAGCAGAGTCGCGCCCGCGGTGGCGACGATAAAGAAGGGGAACAGCGCGAGCAAAGCGAGGAACGCCAGATTGCCGGCGTGAATGAAGCCGTCGTTATAGACGCCCACGGCAACGCGCTTGACCACCTCCCACGGATAGTCGTGCGGCTTGATCCGCTCGGCGACGTCGGGGCCGACGGCGGCCGCGGTCGCGGCGAGGTGCTTTCGCCTCTCTTCGGGAGCTAAAGGTGAATGGTCCTGCATGCCGGAGCTGCGCTACACGCCCAGCGCTGAGCGGGGGTTGCCGCCGCCGCTCCAGCGCTCGGCGAAGGCTGCAAGTTCGGGGTCGCCGGCGGGAAGGTCGATTGCGAGGGTGACCAGCTGGTCGCCGCGGCTCCCGCTCTTGCCGGTGAAGCCGCGGCCCTTGAGGCGAAGCACCTTGCCCGACGAGCTTCCCTTGGGGATCGTCAGTATCACCACGCCTTCCGGCGTCGGAACTTTCACCTTGGCGCCAAGCACCGCTTCCTTCAGCGTCACCGGAAGAGACAGGCGAATGTCATTGCCCTCGCGAGCGAAGAAAGGGTGGGGCTTGACCGCGATGGTGACAATCCCGTCGCCGGTGCCGCCCGGGCCCGGCTGGCCCTTGCCGGCGAGGCGGATCCGGGTGCCGTCCTCGACGCCCTTGGGCAATTTGAGGTCGATGGTCTTGCCGTCGGCCAGGGTGATGCGCTGCGCCGCCAGCCCGGCGGCGTCGATGAAGGGGACGGTCAGCCGGTAAGCGACGTCCGCGCCCTTTTGCACCTGCCGCCCGCGCTGGCGAAAGCCGCCGAAGCCGCCGCCGCCGCGGCCGCCGCGTCCCGCTGCCGCTTGCCCGAACAGCCCTTCGAACAAATCGCTCAAGTCAGCGGTGTCGCCGCTGAAGCCGCCGGCCGCGCCGCCGGGGAAACCGCCGGGAAAGCCTTCGAAGCCGGCGCCGCCCCCGCCTGGATTGCCGCTGGCTCCACCGCCGAAGCCGCCGCCGAACGGCATCTTGGGGTTGCCCTCCTCGTCGATTTCGCCGCGGTCGTACTGCGCGCGCTTGCCCTTGTCGGACAGCAAATCGTAGGCGCGGGTCACTTCGGCGAAGCGCTCCGCCGCCTTGGGATTATCCTGGTTACGGTCGGGGTGAAGCTGTTTTGCAAGACTCCGGTACGCCTTCTTGATCTCGGGCTCGCTCGCGCCGCGCTTCAGCCCCAGCCGTTGATACAGGTCCAATGCCATCCTCGCCCCACTCACCCAGCGCGGCCGAAATGTCCATCGGGAGCGCCCGCCCCGCAAGGTTGAGTCGGCGCGGTCGCCTGCTAAGCGGGCGCGATGTTCGTCACCCATCTCGAATGCTCGCTAACTGGCGAGCGCTACGCCGCCGGTAAGATTCATAACTTGTCGCGCGCAGGCAAGCCGCTGCTGGTGCGATACGCTTTCGCACGTGTCCGCGAGAGGCTGACCCGCGACGTGCTCGCGCGGCGTCCCGCGACGATGTGGAAGTGGCGCGAGCTACTGCCGATGCCCGATGGCGTCGAGCCGGTCAGCCTGGGCGAGCCGGTAACGCCGATTGTCCCGCTGCCGCGAACCGCCGCGCGTTCGGGCGCGCGCGAGCTTCTGGTCAAGGATGAGGGCCGGCTTCCAACCGGATCGTTCAAGGCGCGCGGGATGGCGGTGGCGGTGACGATGGCCAGGCATTTCGGAGTCGAGCGGATCGCCATACCCACCAACGGCAATGCCGGGGCCGCGATCGCCGCTTATGCCAGCCGGGCCGGCATCCCGAGCCTGGTGATCTGCCCTGCGGAAACGCCGGTGATCAACGTCCGCGAGACGGCCGCTTATGGGGCCGACGTGTGGGTGGCCGACGGACAGATCGACCAATGCGGCGCGCTGGTCGGCAAGGGCGCGGCGCAGGGCCGCTGGTTCGACTGTTCGACGCTCAAGGAGCCGTACCGGCTGGAGGGAAAGAAGGTGATGGGCCTCGAGCTGGTCGAGCAACTCGGCTGGCGGGTACCCGAGGCCATTTTCTACCCGACCGGCGGCGGCACCGGCCTGATCGGCATGTGGAAGGCCTTCGACGAGCTCGAGGCGTTGGGCCTGATCGGACCCGAGCGGCCGCGCATGTATGCGGTGCAGGCGGCCGGCTGCGCGCCGATCGTTCGCGCATTCGAGCAGGGCGACGAGTTCGCCGAGCGCTGGGAAGGCGCTTTCACGGTCGCAACCGGGATCCGGGTCCCCAAGGCGGTCGGCGACTTCCTGATCCTGCGCGCGGTCCGCGACAGCGGCGGCGCCGCGCTTGCCGTCGACGAGCAATCCATCCTCGCTGCGGTCGATGACGCCGCGCGCGACGACGGGATGTTGCTGTGCCCGGAAGGCGGGGCCGTGCTGGCGGCCTGGCGACAGGCGCTGGAGCGCGGCCTTGTCGGCGGCGACGAGCAAGTGGTGCTGTTCAACTGCGCCAACGGCAACAAATACCCGCTTGCCGACCGAGCAGGCACGCTTAAGCTCGCCGAAGCGGAGCCGAACCAGCTCTAGGCCGTTCCGACGAGCATGCCCAAGCGCCGCCTCCGCATCGCCAGCTACAACATCAACGGCATCACCTCGCGGCTGGAGGTATTGCTGCGCTGGCTGGGCGAGTTCCGGCCCGACATCGTCGGCCTGCAGGAGCTCAAGACGACAGCTGAGAACTTCCCGGCGCAAGCCATCGCCGATGCCGGTTATTCGGCGATCTGGCATGGCCAGAAAAGCTGGAACGGAGTGGCGATCCTCAGCCGGGTCGGCGAGCCGGTCGAGACCCGCCGCTGCTTTCCCGGTGATCCCGACACCGGCCAGAGTCGCTACATCGAGGCGGCTGTGTGCGGGCTTCTGATCGGCAACATGTACGCGCCAAACGGCAATCCGTGGCCGGGGCCGAAATTCGACTACAAGCTCGGCTGGCTCGATCGGCTGCACGATCATGCCCGGGACCTGCTCGACAGCGGCCTTCCGGCGATACTGATCGGCGACTACAACGTCATCCCGACCGAGCTGGACGTCTACAAGCCCGAGCGGTGGGTAAAGGATGCCCTGTTCTCGCCCGAGGCGCGCGAGAAGTACAAGCAACTGGTCGCGCAAGGGTGGACCGACGCCATCCGCCACCTCCACCCAGACGAGCGGATCTACAGCTTCTGGCCCTATTGGCGGAACGCGTTCCAGCGCGACTCCGGAATCCGCATCGACCACGCTCTGCTCAGTCCCAGCCTCGCGCCAAAGCTCAAGGCCGCCGGCGTCGACCGAACCCCGCGCGGCTGGGAAAAGACCAGCGACCACGCGCCGATGTGGGTCGAAGTGGAGGTGTGAGGCTGGGACATGGAAGCACGGTGCCGGATGCAGGAGTCGAACCCGCGACCTTCGGTTTACAAATCCTGGGGCCAATCTTTCCCTAAGTTGCGCAGAGCCCGCACAGGGTTTCCAGAAAACCCGAAAATCCGCCAGTGTTCCTTTCCTGTTCTTGCTTGCCGTTGCGCGGGGTTCTCGCTAGCGTGATTGCTAAGTGGTTACTAGGAAGCGATCAGCATGGCTACGGGTAGACTGACCAAGCGGAGCGTGGATGCAACGCACCCTGCGGCCAAGGATCAGTTCGTTTGGGATGACGAGTTGCGCGGCTTTGGGCTCAAGGTAACGCCTGCGGGCAACAAAGTGTTTCTCCTTCAATACCGGCTAGGCGGCCGGGGCTCTCCAACGCGCCGCTACACAATTGGCACATATGGCAGTCCGTGGAGTCCAACTGCCGCCAGGCATGAAGCGGAGCGGCTATTGCAGCTAGTCCGGCAGGGCAGGGATCCGCTCGCCGAACGGGATGATCGGCGGCGCATCTCATCCGATCTC
Organism: Sphingomicrobium sp.; assembly: GCA_037721775.1. GTDB lineage: Bacteria > Pseudomonadota > Alphaproteobacteria > Sphingomonadales > Sphingomonadaceae > Sphingomicrobium. The sequence goes on from JBBJOG010000011.1 coordinate 79,147, forward strand.
GCTTTCAGCACTTATGCTGATCGGTTCCTCGAGGACTACAAGAAGCGCAACCGCGAAGCATCCTACGATGATGCGGAAGGGGTGCTACGCCTGCATCTGCGCCCGTTCTTTAAGTCGAAGGCGCTGCCCGCCATTACCAGGAGCGAAGTCGCAAGCCTGTTCGACACCTTCCCCGCTGAACGGGTGGCATTGCGCCGCAAGGTCTATGCCATCCTGAGCCGAATGTTTCGCTGGGCTGTAGGTCGTGGCGACCTCGAGCGTTCGCCATTGGAAGGCTTCGAAGTGCCGCCCGCCCCTACGTCGCGGGATAGGGTGTTGAGGGACGCGGAGCTGCGCCTGGCATGGCTTGCCGCAGAAAGGCTCGGTTATCCGTTCGGGCCGCTGTATCGGCTCCTGATCGGTACGGGGCAACGCCGCGAGGAAGTGTCGGGACTCAGCTGGAGAGAGCTTCATCGTGACAGTGCCGAATGGCATTTGCCGGCGGCAAGGTCGAAAAACGGTATCGCCAGCGTCATTCCACTGAGCGCCCCGGTGATTGCTGAGCTGGACCGCATTGCTGAAGGCGACAAATGGCCGCGCCGGGGCTTGGTGTTCACGACAACCGGCGAAACGCCCGTCTCGGGCTATTCGCGGGGCAAGTCGCGCTTGGACAAGCAGATGCTGAAGATTGCGCGCGAAGAAGCAGAAGAGGCAAAGGAAGATCCCGACCAGGTGGAGATCGAGCCCTGGCGGGTCCACGATCTGCGGCGGACGCTGGCGACGGGGATGCAGCGCCTAGGTGTGCGCTTCGAAGTAACGGAAGCAATCTTGAACCATGTCTCAGGCTCGAAATCCGGCGTGGCCGGTGTGTACCAGCGCCATGATTGGCGGGAGGAAAAGCGGGATGCACTCAACGCCTGGGCGGCGCACGTTCAACGGATCGTCAGTGGCACAGACAAGACAAACGTAATCGCGCTCGCCGGCCGCCGCGCGTGAACGAGGACGACGCTTGGGACCCGTTTGAGGGGCTTCCGGAAGAAACGGCACTGCAACCGAGCCCTGAGTGGGTGTGCAGAATGAACGAGTTGCTCGGGGAGGTGGACAGGAGGTGGGACGATGCCTCCGAAGGCCAAGGCAATGAGCCACCTTTGAACTTAGCCGTGGCCTCAGTGGCGATGATCAGAATGGGCCTGCTGCGCCTGAAGGGTATTCAAGCCGAGATTAAACCCCTTGAGGAGCTCGTCGTCGCACTATCGAATGTGATCGCGGGCAAACGAGATCCCCTTTTGCAGCCACTGAAGGGTCGGCGGGAGCCGGGGATGCGAGTTCGGATGTTGCGCGCGAGGGCCGTGCTGGCGGTAGAGTTCTTAATTAAGGATGGAGCCTCGGAAGAGGAAGCACTGCGGTTGGTCGCGCGGAAGCTTGGGCTTTTAGTTGTCCCAGCCGTGGCCGTGAAACCAAAGACTATTCGGGATTGGCGAACGGACGTGAAAGGGAGCGGATCAATGCCTGAAGAGCGGTCGCACTATCAGAACGCGGAAGCCGCTTTGGCGGCCAAAGCGGCAGAGTTGGCTGATGCAGGCTTCGAGACTTACCAATTGAATCGAAAACAGATGTTTGGAGCCCTATTCGGCAGCCTCGCTGACGCGGAACGCAAATTCGGGGTTTAACCCCGTTCTACTCCAAAGCGATTAGCCTCAATTGCCTCCAGCCGCCCCGTGTCGGGCGCGGTATCGCTTCATGCGGAGGCTCTAAATGACTATTTTGGCAATTGATACCGAATGCGCTGCAAAGCACCTCGGCTTGGCCGTTTCCACGCTCGAGAAAATGCGGGTCTATGGGGATGGGCCGCGGTTCGTAAAGCTCGGACGATCGGTCCGTTATCGTATCTGCGACCTCGAAGCGTATCTGGCTGGCCGAGTAGTCGAGTCCACGTCGCAAAAGGTGGCCCTGTAATGAGGAACGAACCCAAGGCCGATGGGAGTTCTAAGGCGAACCTAGATCCCCGTGTGAACATGTGGCTCGATCCCGTAGCCCGTTTCGCTCCCTGGGCTGGCGAGGCCGAGCGCGCCCTTCGGATTCGCATTCATCAGGCGCGTGATACCGCAACTGCCCGCGTTAGCCGGTCTATGCATTGCGAAGCCCGCATGATCTACGGGGTCGCCGCTCAAATGGCGTCGGCTCGGGTCTTCGCCCGAATGACCAACGATGACTTGAGCGAAGTTATCCAGAATCTGACGCGACTTTTCCTAGTTGCTGGCTGGATCGAGCGCGTCGGTGCTCCTGATGCTTAATGGTGACCTCGCTTATGCCGATCCGTGGGCAGAGACCTTCGGGGCGGAGTTGCTGAATGACATATACAGCTATCTCGGTAGGTTCGTCAGCTACCCAAGCGAGCATGCACATGCCGCGCATACGCTCTGGATCACTCACACACATGCAATGGATCGCTGGGATTCAACGCCGCGCATTGCCTTCCTTTCACCTGAGCCGGGAAGCGGGAAATCTCGTTGCCTTGAGGTTTCTGAATTGCTGGTTCCACGACCGGTCGAGGCTGTGAACGTCACTCCAGCGTACCTATTCCGCAAGGTTTTGCCTGGCCCGGACACGCCAGGGAACGTCCTGCCAATGCGCCGTGATGAGGGGCCGGCCACGCTGCCACAAGCACGGGGGAGCAAGAGGATCAGGGGCACCGATAGGTGAGGCGAACGGCGCCTGGAAGCATGGTGGGTGGAGCAACGAGGCCGTGAGCCTCCGCAGGGCTGCAGCGAGGCTTTTGCGGGCCCTGCGCGCGGAATAGCCTTATGTCCGCTTACGACCCATTGCGGACATTAGCGCTGAGGGGCAGAGTGGAACTCATGAGGACGGTTGGCGCTCGGAAAAAGATGTTGAACCGCATTGCGCATCCGGTCGGGCTTGTTGCTTCGCGACTAGCGAAATTTGGTGTGCACGAAGTTGGCGCGCTGATAGCGATATTTCTATGCGCTGGCTTGATCCTGGCTTTCGGGACCATCGCCGAGGAGGTGGTCGAGGGGGACACCCATCAGTTAGATATGGCTGTTCTGATGGCGCTTAGGATGCCCAATAATCCGGCGGACTTGATTGGACCTCCTTGGTTCGAGGAAATGATGCGCGATCTAACGGCATTAGGTAGCTACGCATTTATCTTCATCGTCTCAGCAGTCACCACCGGCTACCTTGTACTGGTGCGCAAGCCGGGCTTGGCCGTCCTGATGGTTGCAGCGGTGGTGGGTGGAATGCTGATCAGCAACGTGCTGAAGATGGGATTCGACAGGCCACGTCCCGACCTCAGCCATGCAGCCCAGGTGTTCACGCCGAGCTTCCCGAGCGGCCACGCAATGCTGTCGGCAGTTACCTTTCTCACGCTCGGAGCGCTTCTCACGCGAGTGAATGTAGGCTGGCGCCTCAAACTGTATTTTCTCGCGGTAGCGGTGCTTTTGACAATCATGGTCGGGATAAGCCGCGTTTATCTTGGAGTGCATTACCCCAGTGATGTAATAGCCGGCTGGTGCGTTGGTTCGGCTTGGGCCCTGGTTTGCTGGGCTGTTACGTTGTGGCTGCAAGCGCGCGGGAAAATCGAGCAACCGGCAGCAGCCTAAAAAGAATCGTGCAGTTGAAGCAATTTCCGCTTTCCACCCATTGCGGACATTAAAAGGCTGACAGCACCCTCAGATTGGCCGCTTTGTTATCTGAGCAGACGCACCGGTGCCCCTACCATGAGCGCCGCGAAGCGCACTGCCTGGCTCTCGGCCACACTGACACTCAGATCCGAACCAGCCCTTATGCGGCCCGACCACCTTGCCACATTCGGCGCAGTGTTTCAGGTCGGGCGGCGTTGGAGGTTTCGGCATCCGTCCGCAATAGCTGCGGCGGAACGATTCGTGAACATGGTCGCGAGCCCGAATGTCTGCTTTCGACCCAAAGCGGACATTAGCGATGGGCCAATATTAGCCCACCACTTGCCGCCTTCATCGTTGAAGAGTAGCGACGCTCTGATAGGGGCAGTTCCTGCGGGGGAACCTGATGCCGGTCAGCGACGGTGGGGCGGGTCTGGACGGGCAGGACATCGCCGATCCAACGGGTGCCCGCGCGCTGCAACCGGACCCCCACGACAAGGCATTTTTCGGTCACCCCAAAGGTCTTGGGTACCTCGCTGGGACGGAGTTGTGGGAGCGCTTCTCCTTCTACGGGATGCAAGCCATTCTCATGCTTTACATGACCAAATATCTGCTCACCCCAGCGGTGGCGGACGAGGTCGTGGGGCTCGGGACGTTTCGACAAGTTCTATCAGATCTGTTCGGCCCGATGACGGACCTAGCCTTCGCCGCGCAAACCTTCGGCCTCTATTCCGGCCTAATCCTCGTGACACCTCTGATTGGAGCATGGCTCGGAGACCGAATCCTCGGACGTACGAAGACGATCACGATCGGCGCGCTCCTGATGGCTGCCGGACACCTTGTGATGGGCTTGGAGCATTTGTTCCTGCTTGCCTTACTGTTGCTGATCCTCGGCGGCGGCTGCTTCATCGGGAACCTCACGGCGCAGATCGGTGCGCTCTATTCGCCGGATGATACTCGCCGCACCCGCGCCTTTGGCATCTATCTGATCGCGCTCAACGTCGGTGCGCTCGCGGCCCCGCTGGTGGTGGGGACCCTGGGCGAGACTGTCGCGTGGCACTGGGGCTTTGGTGCAGCGGGCATCGGGATGATCGTGGGGCTGCTGATCTACCTCGCAGGACGCCGTCACTTACCCCCGGATCGCATGGCTCGCGACGTGAAGCACAAACTGCTGAACAAAGCGCAATGGGTGACTATCGGCGCCCTGGTAATCACTATCCTACCCCGTGTCTTCGCCAATGCATCGGCGCAGCAGGCATATGGTCTGATGGTGGTCTGGGCAGATACCGCGGTGGATCGGACAATGTTCGGCTGGGAATTGCCCGTGTCATGGGTGCTCACAGCCGACGGCATTCTGACGATCATCGGAGTGATCGTGGCCAACAGGATCTGGGTAGCCCTGGGCCGGCGAGGTGTTGAGCCCAACGATGTCCGTAAACTGGGCATCGGTAACCTAATCGTGGCAGCCGGCTTTGTCTTCGTCGGGTTGATCGCTGGCTTGCCCAAGGTGCCGCTGCTGGCGTGGCTCGCCTTCTACCTTATTCTCGACTTGTCGTATGCATGGTGGGACCCGCCCGGAAAGGCGCTAGTGGCGCGTTACGCCCCAGCATCAGTGAACGGCACGATGTTCGCCGTATCGAACGTCGCAGCCGCAGGCGGATTCTTCCTTCTCGGCTACCTCGCTCGATTTTATGAGCCGCTCGGTCCCTCTCTATATTTTCTGCTGACCGCGCTGCTCCCGATCGCAGGTGCGGTCACGATGATCGTCTTCGCTCGCCCGCTTCTGCATCTGCTGGAAACAGCGGAACGGGAGCAGGGCACGCCGACGACGGGCTCAGTCGCGGCGCCGGCGACTGTTTGATCGCGAATGTCCGCTTTCCACCCAAACCGGACATTTTCGGCGGGCACGCGCCAAGGGCATCGGCTACCTTAGTCGGAACAGCGAGCCAGGTTGGCCGAAACCACCACG
>JBBJOG010000002.1:0-199008 GCA_037721775.1 Sphingomicrobium sp.
TTTTGCAGCAGCAGCAAATGCGGCTGGGTCGGCATGTCGAAATCGCGGGTGATCGCGAACAGGCTTTCCAGCATCCGGCCGACCGAAATGTCCTTGACCGGAAGGCCGCGGATTGGCTCGCCGGCGGCGCGAAGCGCGGTCGCGAACTCCTCGACGTTGTGGTGCGAGGGCACATATTGCGCCTCGAAATGGATTTCCGCGACGCGGCGGTAGTCGCCGGTGATCAGCCCGTAGAGGATTTCCGCCAGCCACACCCGGGCACGGCGGTCGACCCGGCCCATGATCCCGAAGTCGATCGCCGCGACCCGGCCGTCGGGCAGAGCGAACAGATTGCCGTGGTGGAGGTCGGCATGGAAGAAACCGTCGACGATCGCCTGGCGGAGTAAGGCGCGGACCAGGGTCGCGGCAAGCGCCTTGCAGTCATGCCCTTCAGCGATCAGCGCCTCGCGGTCGTTGAGCTTGATCCCGTCGAGCCACTCCAGCGTCAGCACCCGCCGGGCGGTTCGGCGCCAGTCGATTTCCGGCACGTAATAGCTGGGCTCGGCGACCATATTCTCCTTCAGCTCGGACGCCGACGCCGCCTCGCGCTGGAGGTCGAGTTCACGCGCGGTCCATTGCTTGAAATGAGCGACGACCAGCCGCGGCCGCAACCGCTGAGCTTCGCCGCTGGCCCGTTCGGTCTTCGCTGCCGCCCATTCGTAAGTGTCGATGGCGCGCGAGAATTGCTGCTCGATGCCGGGGCGGAGCACTTTGACCGCGACGTCGCGGCCTTCAGTGGTCGTCGCCCGGTGCACCTGGGCGATCGAGGCGGCGCCGATCGGGACGGGATCGAACGACGCGTAGAGCGTTTCGAGGGGTGCTCCGAACGCAGCCTCGATCGCCGCCTTGATCAGCGGGAAGGGCGCCGGCGGCAAATTGTCCTGCAGCCGCGACATGTTGGTCGCGGCGGCGGCGCCGATAAGGTCGGGCCGCGTCGACAAGGTCTGGCCGAGCTTGATCGCGGGCGGCCCGATGTCCTGCAGCGCCGCCGCATAGTCGGGCGTAGCCGGCACCCGGGCGCCGAAGCGCGCGATTCGGGCGATTCGCCTGACCTGGGGCGGCGTCAGCGGGTCGCTCTCGATCCCGCGCAGGGCGCCGTGCCGGGCGAGAGTGCGGGCCCACTTGAACAGCCGCCAGAGGTGGGTCGTCGAGCGGGTCAAATCCGCCAACCGCCGTGGATTGCGACCAGCCCGCCGAGGATCGGTTCGGCCGTGGTTTGCTGGAAGCCAGCGTCGGCGATCATCCGCCGGAACTGCTCGAGCCTGGGGAACCGCCGAATCGATTCGACCAGGTAGCGGTAGCTCGCTTCGTCATTGGCGACGGCGCGGCCGATCCGCGGGATGACGTGTTTCGAATAGGCTTCGTAAAGGTCGGCGAAGCCGGGCCACTCGCTGGTCGAAAACTCGAGGCAATAGAAGCGCCCGCCGCGCTTGAGCACGCGATGGGCCTCGCCAAGCGCCGCCGGAATGTCGGTGACGTTCCTGATGCCAAAGGCGATGGTGAAGGCGTCGAAGCTGCCGTCGGCAAAGCTCAGGCTTTCGGCATTCTCCTGCTTCCAGCTCAAATGCTCGATGCCGCGCTCGGCCGCCCGGTCCATGCCGACGCTGAGCATGTCGGCGTTGATGTCGCAAACGGTCACACGCGCGCCGCGCCTGGCCATGCGGAAGGCGACGTCGCCGGTGCCGCCGGCCATGTCGAGGATCCGCTCGCCGGGCCGCGGCTTCACCCGGGCGACGAAGCGGTCTTTCCACAATCGGTGCATGCCGCCCGACATCACATCGTTCATCACGTCGTAGCGGCGAGCGACCGAACTGAAGACTCGCCCGACCCGGCGAGTCTTCTCGTCGGGGCTGACCAGCTCGTCGCCGAAATTGACCGGATCGCTCATCGTTCGTCGCCTCTAGCTGGGTGCGGGAACGTTCGCCATATGGTCGACGTGCCCGAGCTTCCCGAAGTCGAAACCACCGTCCGCGGTCTGGAAAAGGTCCTGCTCGGGCGTCGCATCGAGCGGGTCGAGCTTCGCCGAGCCGACTTGCGGCGAAGCTTTCCGGATGATTTGGGGCAGCGTCTGACCGGCTCGCGGGTGACGGGGCTAGGGCGGCGCGGCAAATATGGCCTGGTCCACACCAACCGCGGCGACACCCTGGTCTTCCATCTTGGCATGTCGGGAAAGTGGCGGGTCGACCCGGACGAGCTTGGTCGCCATGACCATTTGCTGATCGATACCGACGACGGCCGGCGAGTTGCGCTCAACGACCCGCGCCGCTTCGGCTCGGTCGACCTCGTCGAAAGCGGCAAGCTCGATCAATGGGGGCCGATCGCCGCATTGGGCCCGGAGCCGACCGAGCTTGAAGCCTCGGCGCTGCATGCGGCGCTTGGCGGCCGCTCGGCAGCGATCAAGACCTTGTTGCTGGACCAGCGGCTGGCGGCGGGATTGGGCAATATCTACGTCTGCGAGGCGCTTCACCGGGCTCGGATCAATCCGCGGCGGGCGGCGGGCCGGATTTCCGTAAGCGCAATCGACCGGCTGGTCGCCGCCATCCGCGAGGTGATCGAGGAAGCCATTGCCGCCGGGGGTTCGACTCTGCGCGACTATGCGCGGCCGGACGGTGAGCTCGGCTATTTCTCCAAGCGGTTCGCGGTTTATGACCGGGAAGGCCAGGACTGCTCGTGCGGGGCGCCGGTGCGACGGATCGTGCAGGGCGGCCGGTCGACCTTTCATTGTCCCAAGTGCCAGCATTGACCCGAATCGCCTCGGAAGGTAGGGGAACCACCGTATCGGCGCGGGCCTGCGGGGTCTTTGCGCCGCTTTTTCATGGACTAAGGGACTTTTGAATGGCGAACACGCCGCAAGCCAAGAAGCGCATCCGCCGCAACGCGAATCGCGAGGCGATCAACCACAATCGGATCAGCCGCATCCGCACCTTCATCAAGGCCGTCGAGTCGGCAGTCGCCGCGGGCCAGAAGGACGATGCGATGAAGGCACTCAGCCAGGCGCAGCCGGAGCTTGCTCGCGGCGTTGCCCGCGGAGTCCTTCACAAGAACACTGCCGCCCGCAGGATTTCGAGGCTTTCGAAAAGGGTTGCGGCGCTCGGCTAATTCTGCACCGAAACGGGACTTGATGGCGGGCCGTCGGATGATCCGGCAGCCCGCTTTTTTTTGGCTTTTTCAAAAAAGCGAGGATTCCCCGCGATTCGCGCGTTTACCGAAAACTGAATGCCGCAGGATTCGGCAGTTTTCCGGACTTCTGACGCGTTTGCTCGCATTTTCGGTGTCAAGCCGGTTTATTTCACTTTTGTGAAAAAACAGGCCTTGAAAGCTGCCGCCGAGGCTTTCAGAAACAGTCTTCCGAGGCGCGAATCCGCGCCAGGGGACAAGACAGAAACAAAGCTTGGGGCGCGCGACTCGGGTCGGGCGCGACGGGTCCGCTTTGTCTTGACCAGGGGACATCGGAGGGAGGCGCGAGCAAGTGCAAGGCGGAAGCTCGGATTCAGTTAAGGATTTTGCCGACGGCAAGATCGCAGCGCCGCTCGACGCTGCCTGGGATTCGATCCGCTCCGGCCTGCGCCGCGATCTCGGCGCCAGGACGTTCGACGGCTGGCTGAAGCCGGCGCAGCTCGGAAAGCTCGACCCCAACACCGGGATGCTCGATTTGCTGATGCCAAGCCAGTTCATGGCCGACTGGGTGCGCTCGCATTTCGGCGAGCGGCTGGCGCTTGCCTGGCGATCGACCTTGCCGCTGGTGCGCGATGTCCGGGTGGTTGCCGCTGCCGATGCGCCAAAGCCGGCGCCGCTGCTGATTTTGGAGGACATCCCGGCCCCCCGGCGCACCGAGCGCGACCCCGCCGCACCCAATTTCGACCCGCGCTACCGGTTCGAAACCTTTGTCGTCGGCAAAGCCAATGAAGTCGCGGCGACGGCCGCGCGGACTCTGGCGACCGCCGACACGGTGAGCTTCAACCCGTTGTTCATCCATGGCGGCACCGGTCGCGGCAAGACCCATCTGTTGCACGCCATCGGCCACGCTTTCGGCGAGCGCCACCGCGGGCGCAAGATCGTGTCGATGTCGGCCGAGAAGTTCATGGTCGAGTTCATCCGGTCGCTCAAAGAAAACAACACGATGGGCTTCAAGAGCCGGCTTCGGGGAGCCGATCTGCTGCTGATCGACGACGTCCAGTTCATTGCCGGCAAGGATTCGACGCAGGAGGAATTCTTCCACACGATGAACGAGATCATCGGCGCCGGTAAGCGGCTGGTGATCACTTCGGACCGGGCGCCGCAGGACCTCGACGGGATCGCTCCGCGAATCCTCTCGCGCCTGTCGTGGGGGTTGGTCGCCGACATCAACTCGGCCGATTTCGAGCTTCGCTACAACATCATCCTGACCAAGCTCGCGGCGCTTCCAGCGGTCGAGATGTCGCGCGCTGTCGTCGACTTCCTCGCCCGCCGGGTCACGTCCAGCGTCCGCGAGCTCGAAGGCGCCCTCAACCGAATCGCCGCATACGCGATGATGACCGGGCGCGAGATCGACGTCGCCTTCGTCGAGGAGGTGCTGGCAAACGTGCTTCGCGCCAACCAGCGCCGCATCTCGGTCGATGAGATCCAGACCCAGGTCGCCGAGCATTACCGCATCCGCAAGGCCGAGATGACGTCGGCGCGGCGTGCGCGCGAAGTGGCCCGTCCGCGGCAGGTGGCGATGTATCTGTCCAAGCAGCTTACGCCCAAGTCGCTGCCCGACATCGGCCGCCGCTTCGGCGGGCGCGACCACACCACGGTGATCCACGCGGTCAAGCAGATTGAAAAATTGCGGGCCAGCGATTCCGAGCTCGATGCCGACATCCGGCTGCTCACCCGCCAACTCGAAGGCTAAGCTCCGCTTACCGGCAGATACGAAAAGGCCCGCCCGGCGAATCGGACGGGCCCATTTTCCCGCTCACGGAAAGCTGATCTAGCGCCTCGGGGCCGGCGGAACCGTGATCCTCACCGTTTCGCCGTTACGGCCCGGGAAGCCGGTGAACATCGCCTCGATCAGGTTCGGGACGAGAACGCCCGCCTGGTCGGTGTGCGAGCGGGCCTGCGCGCGCCCTTCGAACAGCGGGGCGTTGTCCACGCGGCGGACGATGTTCATGTCCAGGACGCTCTTGTAGACGACGTAGTCGCTGAACCCGCCCGACCAATACGGGTCATCCCAGCCGTAATAGAACGGGGAGCGCGCGCCCCAATACCCGTAGCGCGAGTAATAAGGGCGGCCGTAATAAGCGCCGTAGCCGTAAGGCCGGTAAAACGGACTGTAGTGGCGCTGAAACGGGTCGAACGAACGCTCGCGCGTGCCCTGGTCGACGCCATAGCCGATGCGGACGATCATGTCGGCGGACTGGGGGTTTGCAGCCGGGCGATAGCCGCGCGCCTGCAGCTGCTGAGCGACGATCGACCCGAAGCGGCCGAACTCCAGCCCAGCGGTCATGCCGTTTGCCGGAACGACCTGGAAGGTCTGCCCGGCCGGGATCGGCAGCGCCGAATAACGGGTGACATTGGCAGGGATGCCGGTCGCGCATGCCGACAGCGCAATTGACGCGGCACCGACCATCGCGGCGGCCCCAAGCTTCTTGATCATTCTCATATCAACGCACTCGACTCGGAAAAATGGAATCCTAGGAATTTCGATGCGTAGCAGAAACAGACTGAACCTTCGATGAAGTGAAAGCCTAGCGCGTCAAGCCGAGCGCGAGTTTGGCCTGGGCAAGCGTCGGTGCGCCCAGTGCCTGCGCCCGCTCGGCCCCGCGGCCAAGAACCCGGTCGAGCTCGCCGCTGTCCTGGCGAAGCTGCCCCAGCCGGTCGCGGATCGGAGCGATCAGCGCGACCAAGGCATCGGCGAGCGCCGGCTTGAACGCGCCGAAGCCCTGGCCGGCGAAGCGTTCGAGCACCTGCCCAGCGCTCTCGCCGGTTGCGGCGGCGTATATTCCGACCAGGTTGCGCGCTTCGGCGCGGCCGCCGAGCAGCTCGGGGTCCTCGGGCAGCGGCTCGGCGTCGGTTCTGGCCTTGCGGATTTTCTGGGCGATCATGTCATTGGTGTCGCTCAAGTTGACCCGGCTCATGTCCGACGGGTCGGACTTGGACATCTTGGCGCTTCCGTCGCGAAGGCTCATCACCCGCGCCGCGGTGCTGCCGCCGATGAATGGCTCGGGCGCAACGAACAGCTCGACATCGAAGTCGGTGTTGAACTTGATGGCGATGTCGCGGGCCAGCTCGATGTGCTGCTTCTGGTCGTCCCCGACCGGCACGTGGGTCGCCTGGTAGAGCAGGATATCGGCCGCCTGCAGCACCGGATAGGTGTACAAGCCCACCGACGCTCCCTCGCGGCTCTTACCGGACTTTTCCTTGAACTGGGTCATGCGGTTGAGCCAGCCGACCCGCGCGGTGCACTGCAACAGCCAGGCGAGCTCGCTATGGGCGGGCACTGCGCTTTGCGCAAACAGGGTCGATTTGGCGGGATCGATGCCGCTCGCGATCAGCGCTGCCGCCATTTCGCGGACATTGTTGCGAAGGTTGGCGGGGTCGCTGTCGACGGTAAGCGCGTGCAAATCGGCGAGGAAGAACAGGCATTCCGCCTCATCCTGCATCCGCACCCAGCGCAGGATCGCGCCGAGCAGATTGCCCAGATGAAGGTCGCCTGTCGGCTGGATTCCGGAAACGACGCGCATTGCACTCTCGCTCATGCTTTCACTTTCTTGCGCCGAAGCAGAATCAGCAGGTCCTCCTTATCCATCGCTCCGCTGAACCAGGCGATCGCGAAGTACGCGACGCCGCCGGTGGCGACCAGCGCGACGGTGGCGAGCAGCCGTTCGCCGGCAGAGCCAGAGAAGAAACCGGCGAACGCCGACTGGACGAGCATTATCGCGCCGGCCATCAGCGCTGCAGCGATCAGCTGTTTGACCAGCCGCGCGACCAGCCAGGCTTCGAAGCGGAAATGACCGCGGCGGGCGAGAATGACGTAAAGCGCAACCGCGTTGATCCAGGCCGCTCCGGCGGTCGTCGCGGCAAGCGCCGCGATTCCCATTCTCGGCACCAGGACGAAATTGGCAGCGACGCCGATCGCCAGCGAAGCCGCCGTAATCCACAGCGGGGTCCACATATCCTTGCGGCCGAAGAAGCCGGGGGCGAGCACCTTGATCATCACGTAGGCGGGAAGTCCGGCGACGATGATCGACAGCACCAGCGCCGACACCGCCGCATCAGCCTCGGTGAACCGGCCGCCCTCGAACAACACGGTCATGATTGGCCCGGCGGCGACCGAGAGGGCGACGGCGGCGGGAATGGTGAGCAGCATCGCCAATTCGGTCGCCCGGCCCTGAATGTTCGCCGCCTGGCGTTCTTCGCCGGCGCCGATGAGACGGCTGATCGCCGGCAGGATCGCCGTTCCGAGAGCGGAGCCGACAAGCGCCAGCGGAAGCTGATTCAGCCGATCGGCCTGGCTCAAATAGACGAGGCTCCCCTGGGGCAGGCTGGTGGCGAAAAAAGCGTAGAACAGCTGGCTGATGTAATAACCGCCGGCGCCAAGCGTCGCTGGAAGGATAAGGGTGAACAACTCCTTCACCCGAGGTGTCATCCTGGGCGGCAGGAGCTTGAGGGTCAGCCCGGCCCGGCGGGTCGCCATCATCAGCAGCGCGAGCTGCACGACGCCGCCAATGATGACCGCCCAGGCCATTGCCCTGGCAGTCGCCGGGCCGCCGGTCGGCACCACGAGCAACGCGGCGACCAGCGCAATGTTTAGCAGCGCCGGCGCGAACGCGGCAGCCGCAAAGCGGGTCAGCGAGTTGAGGATGCCGCTGAACAGCGAGACCATGCTGATGAAGATGAGGTACGGAAAGGTGATGCTGGTGAGGTCGACGGCGAGATCGAACTTCACCGAATCGTCGCGCCACCCGGCAGCGATCACGCCGACAAACGCAGGCATCGCGATGACGAAGACCGCCGTGATGACAATCAGAATAGGCAGAAAGACCGCCTGAACCTCTTCGGCAAAGCGTTTCGCTTCCTCGATCCCCCCTTCGCCGTCCAGCCGCCTTGCAAACAGCGGGACGAAGCCCTGACTGAACGCGCCTTCGCCGAACAGGCGCCGGAACAGGTTGGGAATGAGGAAGGCCAGAGCGAAGGCATCGGCGGCCATGCTGGCGCCCATCACTCGGGCGAAGATCATTTCGCGGGCGAAGCCGAGCACCCGGCTGACCATCGTCAGGCCGCCGATCGTCGCGCCGGCTTTGACGAGGTTCATCGGCTGACTGTCAGCCCTTGGAGGTTTCGTCCGGCTCTTCCCCGGCCTGGCCTTCGGCGGGCTCACCTATCGCCGGCTGGCCCTGGTTCGCTTCCACCTGCGCCATATAAGCGGCGGCAAAATCGATCGGGTCGAGCAGGAGCGGCGCGAAGCCGGCGTTCTGGATGGCTTCGGAGACGATTTGGCGGGCGAACGGGAACAGCAGCCGCGGCGCTTCGATCAGCAGGAAGGGCGGAAGCGCTTCCTCGGGAAAGTTGCGAATCCCGAACAGCCCGGCGTAGCTGAGGTCGACGAGGAAATGGACGCCCTTGTCGGACTGGGCCTTCACTTCGATTTTCAACGCGACTTCATGGACGTCTTCGGACGCGCGCTCGACGTTGAGCTGGAAGTTGACGTCGAGCCCGGGCTGGTCCTGCCACTGGAACACTTGCGGGCTGCTTGGGCTTTCGACCGAGAGGTCCTTGATATATTGCGCAAGCGTCGCGGCCTGCGGTTCGTCGCCAGCACCGTCGGCGCCGTTTCCAGCGGGGTTCGGATCCTGGTCAGCCATTCAATTTTCGCCTTCGAATATGGTGGTGCGGACCCGGAAGAATGCCGGGCGCGTTGTGCGCAGGGCGACTAGCAGCCGCTGAAATGGGGTGCAATGGCGCCAGAGCGCGCCCAAGCGCACTTTGAATCTGCGCGCTTCGCGCATTATGTTGGATGAAACTGTTGGACCTGGAATCCTGTCTTTGACCGTAATCGTCATCCTCGCGCTCGTCGCGCTCTTCATCGGCCTTCGCCTCTACAGCGTACTCGGCGACCGCACCGGCCATGAGCAGCAGCCGATCCTGAAACCCGCCGATCCCGACGCTCGGGTCGAGCCCCGCGCCGCCACCCCTGTCAATTCGCCGCAACCGGCCGTCGACCCGGGCGATCTGGCGTTCCTGCCGATGGCCGGCCCGGGCGTTCGGGCGCTGCTCGCCGCCGACCCTAGCTTCGACGTCGCCCGCTTCCTGGAGGGCGCCCAGGCCGCTTACCGGATGATCCTGGAATCGTTTTGGAAGGGCGATCTCGCCACGCTTCGCCCGCACGTCGACGACAATGTCTACGAAACCTTCGATTCGAGCGTCGTTCAGCGCGCCAAGGAAGGTCTGGTCGTCGACAACCGCGTGGTGGCGATCGACCAGGCGACAATCGCGACCGCTACGCTGGACAACAATATCGCCTTCCTGACTGTGCGGTTCGAAGCGGACATCGCCGCGGTCACCCGCAACAAGGATGGCGAAGTGGTCGCCGGCTCGATGAGTGATGCGGTTCAGACCCGCGACCTGTGGACCTTCCGCCGCGACATCAGCGCCCGCGACCCCAACTGGCTGCTGGTCGAAACCGACGAGGAAGAGTGAGACTTTTCGGCCGCGCCCTCGCGCTCGCTTCGCTGACATTGCTGTCCGCCTGCGTTGCCAGGCCGATCTTACTTCCGCCGGTCGAGCCGCCACCGGTCGCGCCGATGCCAAGGCCTGCGCCACCCGCTCCGACATCCGCTCCTACGCCCACGCCAGCGCTCGTCGGCGTCAACGCGCGCGAGGTCGGGGTGATGCTCGCGCAGCCAAGGATACTCAGGCCGGATGAGGCGGCGCGCGCCCTCGAGGCTTTCAAGATCTCCTGTCCGGCGGTCACTCGCCGCGAGGATCGCTCGCGGCTGACGCTGCCGGGCGACTGGCGCGGGGTGTGCGCCGAAGCCGCGACCCTTGCTCTCGGCCATGCCGCCGGCTTCTTCTACCACCGCTTCGACTGGGTCCGGGTCGGCAATGGCGAGGCGTTCGCGACCGGCTATTACGAGCCTGAGATCCGCGGCTCGCGGACCCGCGCGCCGGGCTTTGAAGTGCCGGTCTACCGCACCCCGCCCGACCTGGTACGCTGCACCCGCGCCGACGGCGGCACCGGGCGCGGCCGGATCGATACCGGCGGCCGGTGCGTGCTTTATTACACCCGCGCCGAGATCGAGGATGGAGCGCTCGCCGGGCGCGGGCTGGAGATCGCCTGGGCGGCCGACCCGATCGACCTCTTTTTCCTCCAGATCCAGGGGTCCGGCCGGCTGAAATTGCCCGACGGCGGGGTGATGCGGATCGGCTATGCCGACCAGACCGGCCGCGAATATGTCGCTATCGGGCGGCTCTTGCGCGAGCGCGGGATCCTGCCGGCGGGCGGCGCGGACATGAAGGCCATCGTCGGGTGGATGCGCGCCAATCCGCAAGCGGGCAGGGCGCTGATGCGCGAGAACCTGTCTTACGTCTTCTTCCGCGAGCTCAACACGCCGCCTTTGGGCTCGCTCGGGCTTCCGGTCAGCCCGAGGGCGACGGTCGCGGTGGATCCATTATTCGTGCCTTATGGAGCGCCCGCTTGGCTGACTCTCGACCGGCCCGAAGCCAACGGGCTGTGGGTGGCGCAGGACACCGGCGGCGCGATCAAGGGAGCCAACCGCTTCGACACCTTCTGGGGCGCGGGACCCGAGGCGACCCGGATAGCCGGCGATATGTCGGCGTCCGGCCAAGCGCTGGTACTGATCCCGAAAGGGGCGGCGCAGCGTGCGTTCGCTAGGCCCTGACGAAGCCGAGCGCTGGGCGCGGGTCGCAGCGACGATCCGTCCGCTCTCAAGGGAACCGCCCGGTAACGAACCGGTAGAGCCGCCGCTGCAGCCCGCTCGTGCTCGACCAACTCCTATTCCCTCACCGCAGCCCCCGCCGGCCAAGCTCAAGCCGCGGCCCCATTCGGCGGCGACCCTCGACGCCACTTGGGACAGGAAGCTTCGGTCGGGCGATGTTGCGCCCGATCGAGTGCTCGACTTGCACGGCCGCAACCTCGACCAGGCGTGGCGGGCGATCGACGACGCGCTGGAGGGCGCAATTGCGAACCAGGACCGGCTGGTTTTGCTGATCACCGGTAACGCCCGGCCCGGCGAGCCGCCGGTCGAGCGCGGCAAGATCCGCGCGGCGGTCCACGACTGGCTGGCTGCGTCGCGCCACTCGGGCCGGATCGCAGCGGTTCGCGGCGCGCACCGGCGCCACGGCGGTGCCGGAAGCCTCTACATCATTCTTCGCAAAAGCCGGCCGCGCTCCACTTTTTCTTAACCCAACCCGTTTAATCGCGCCTTGAGGCGGATCACTCCGTCAAGCGGGGCGCGAGATCCAATGCAACCAGGCACGGCGCAAAAAATAAGCAACGCAATCTTGTCGGGCGCGGCTGGCTTCGCGTCCTTCATCTTTTCGCTGAGCGCGCTGCTTTACATTACCGAGCTCGACGGGAAGATCGTCGCGTCGCTGGTGGCCGGAGCCTTTTGCCTACTTATCAGCTACATAGCGTCCGAACGGCCGAACAGCGAAAGCGCCCGCGCGCTCTCCGCGCTGGGCGACAGGCTGCTTGCGGTCGAGGATGGGGATCTGGTGTCGCCGGCCCCCGCAGCGGTCCGCAAAACCATGCCCAAGCTCGCCGCGGCGGGCGACCGTTTGTTCGAGGAAGTTCGCGCCTCGATCGAAAACGCCCACGCGCTCGGCATGTACGATCCGGTGACCTCGCTTCCCAACCGCCTTCATTTTCGATCCGAAGCGGACAAGCTTCTCGGCGGAGTCGCGCAGGACGGCAACGCGGCGATGCTGTTCGTCGACCTCGACCGCTTCAAGACCGTCAATGACAGCCTTGGCCATGCGCGCGGCGATCAGCTTTTGATCATGGTCGCCAACCGGCTGCGCGTCGTCGTCACCGCCGAGCTTAGCGAAAACGTCGTCCGCCGGCCGCTGCTCGCGCGCCTTGCCGGCGACGAGTTCACAATCTTCTTTCCGCAGGTCGCCTCGACGGCGGAGATCGAGCGGGTCGCCCGCCGAGTCGCGATGGCCATCGCCGAGCGTTCGAGCTGTACGGCCACAGCGTCGACATCGGCGCTTCGGTCGGCGTGTCGATCAGCCCCGACCACGGCACCAGCGTCGAATCGCTGATGCGCGCCGCCGACATCGCCATGTACCGAGCCAAGGCGCGCGGCGGCGGCCAGCACTGCCTGTTCAACGACGAGCTTGCCGCCGAGCACCAGGCCAAGATCGAGACCGAGAAGTCGCTGACCGAGGCGCTTCAGCGCGGCGAGCTGGCGCTGGTACTGCAGCCGCAGCTTAGCCTGGTCACCGGCGAGGTGGTTGGAGCCGAGGCGCTGCTTCGCTGGAATCACCCGCGCGAAGGGCTTCGCCTTCCCGACACCTTCATTCCGATCGCCGAGCGGACCGGGATGATCGCCGAAGTCGGCGACTGGGTGACCAGCGAAGTGGCGATGGTGCTGGCCGGCTGGAAGCGCGACGGCTTTGCTCACCGGCTGGGTTTCAACGTCAGCCCGCGCCAGCTCGACCGCGCCGATTTCTTCACCCGCCTGCGCCAGACCTTTGCCGACCATGAAGTACCGCTGTCGCTGATCGAGCTCGAGTTCACCGAGAGCGCGGCGATGGAAGCGAGCGATGCTGTCCTAACCGAAATCGCCGCCTTGCGGGCCGACGGCGCGCGCATCGCCATCGACGATTTCGGAACCGGTTACTCCAACCTCGCTCGGCTTCGCACGATGCCGCTCGACCGGGTCAAGCTCGACCCCTCGCTGATTGCCGATATCGACACATGCGAAAAAGCGCGCGTAATCGTGCAGGCGGTCATCCAGCTGATCAACGGGGTCGGCTGCGAGATTGTCGCGGAAGCGGTCGAAACCTCCGCCCAGGCCGACATATTGCGCGCG
This sequence comes from Sphingomicrobium sp., assembly GCA_037721775.1. GTDB lineage: Bacteria > Pseudomonadota > Alphaproteobacteria > Sphingomonadales > Sphingomonadaceae > Sphingomicrobium. The sequence continues at coordinate 13,056 of JBBJOG010000002.1, forward strand.
ATGGGCTGCCAGACCGTCCAGGGCTATGTTTTCGCGCAGCCGATGGCCGAAGAGGACTATCGCGCCTGGGTCGGTCACGCCGGCGGCGCCGCGCAGTCGGTGGCCTAACCGAGCAGCTTGCCGATTATCCGCGCGTAGATCCGCTCGAGCGCCCGGATGTCCTCGACCGCCGCGCACTCGCCCACCTTGTGCATGGTTGCGTTGGGCAGGCCGAAGTCGACCACCGGGCACAGCTGGATCAGGAACCGGCCGTCCGATGTCCCGCCGCTGGTCGACAGCTCGGGCGCAGCGCCGGTCTCTTCCTCGATCGCGGCGACGACGACATCGAACAGCTCGCCCGGCGGGGTGAGGAACGCCTCGCCCGAAATCCGCGCCCTGACCGTCGCCCCCGGCGCCTCGCGCCCGGCTACCTCCTCGACCATCCGCACCAGGTCGGGGCCGCGTTGCAGATTGTTGAAGCGGATGTTGAGTTGCGCCGTCGCCGAGCCGGGAATGACGTTGCTGGCATGGGTCGGCGTGTCGATTCCGGTGAATTCGAGGTTCGACGGCGGGAACGCGTCGGTGCCGTCGTCGAGGTGGACCGCGTCCAGCGCGGCAATGACCCGGGCCAGCGGCGCGATCGGGTTGGTGGTTCGGTGGGGGTAAGCGACGTGCCCCTGAACGCCGGGCATGTCGATCCACATGTTGACCGATCCGCGGCGCCCGATCTTGATCGTGTCGCCAAGCCGATTCACCGAGGTCGGCTCGCCGATCAGGATCATGTCGGGCCGAATCGCCCGCTCGTTCAGCCAGTCGATGATCCGCAGCGTCCCGAAGGTCGCATAGCCTTCCTCGTCGCCGGTGATCAGCAGCGACAGGGTCCCGCGCGCCTGTTCGACATTGCCGATCGCGGCGGTGAAGGCGGCGATCGCCGATTTCATGTCGTTAGCGCCGCGGCCAATGAGCAGGCCGTCCTCGACCCGGGCGTCGAACGGGTCGCTGTCCCAGCCGTCGCCGGCCGGGACCACGTCGAGATGGCCGGCAAAGCCGAAGTGGGGGGAGCCTTGCCCTCGCATCGCGACCATATTCTCGGTCGGCCCGTCGGGCGGCTCGCCCAAGGTGAAGCGGTGGACGGTGAAACCAAGCGGCTGCAGCGCCGCCGCGAGCACGTCGAACACTTGCCCGCTCGCTGGAGTGACGCTGGCGCAGTTGATCAGATCGATCGCAAGCGCGATGGGGTCGATTGGGTCGGCCATGCCGCGGCCTAGCAAAGCCATATCGGGGATGCACCATGCCGAAGATCGAGCTTGAGGAAATCGCGCAGACCAACCGCACCAGCTACCCGCCGCCGTTCGACAGGCAAGTCGCCGGCCGCTGGTACCGCCGCCTGGCCCCGGCGACGGGCCTGACCGACTTCGGGGTCAGCCATGTGGTGCTCAAGCCCGGCGCCTGGTCGAGCCAGCGCCACTGGCACGATGGCGAGGACGAGTTTCTGGTGATGCTGTCGGGCGAGGCGGTGCTGGTCGAGGATGACGGCCCGACCGTGCTTCGGGCCGGCGACTGCGTCGCTTTTCCCAAGGGCGTCCGCGACGGCCATCACCTGCGCAACGACAGCGGCACCGATTGCGCGTTCATCGTGGTCGGCGGCGGCGAGTTCACCGGCGGCGGCTATAGCGACATCGACATGCTGTTCACGGCCGACGACCGCTACGTCCACAAGGACCGCTCGCCTTATTAAGCGGCCTCGCTTTCGGTCTCATATTGATCGATCACCCACGGCTCGTCCTGGGCCTTGTCGATCCAGTCGTTGACGTCGGGGTGCGACAGGACCGCCTTCATGTAGAGGCCGGCGAACGGCGGCATCGGCACCCCGTAGGTGATGAAGCGGGTGACCACCGGCGCGAACATGATGTCGGCGGCGCACCACCGGCCGAACAGGAAGTCGCCGCCGCCGCCGAAGCGGGCGCGAGCCTGGGCCCACAACTGCATGATCCGGTCGATCTCGTCGCGCACCCCGTCGGACAGGTCGATCGACGGATAAGTCCGCCGGACGTTCATCGGCATTTCGCGGCGAAGGTTGGTGAAGCTCGAGTGCATTTCCGCCGCCATCGACCGGGCCATTCCGCGCGCGGCATCTTCCTGCGGCCAGTAAGCGTCGCTCCCGACCCGGTCGGCGAGGAACTCGATGATCGCCAGGCTGTCCCACACCACGCATTCGCCGTCCCACAGGATCGGCACCTTGCCCGACGGCGCGAACTCGTTGCCTCCGCGGTGGCGTTCCCATTCTTCGCCGAACATCGGCACGACCAGCTCCTCGAACTCCTCGCCCGATTGCTTGCAGGCCAGCCAGCCGCGCATCGACCAGCTCGAGTAAGCGCGGTTGCCGATGATGAGCTTGAGCAAACTGCCCTCCTTATTGGTTAGCGGCGTCGAGCACCGCTGTACGCAACTCGGCAATCCCGTCTCCGGTTTCGCTCGAGGTCGCGATTAGCAGCGGATGGGCGGCCGGATGCTTGGCGCTGTCCGTCGTTGTCGCGGCCAGAACCTCGGCCAGCTGCGGCGGCTTGATCTTGTCGCTTTTGGTCAGGACGACGTAATAGCCGACCGCAGCCGCGTCGAGCATGTCCATCACGTCATGGTCGACGGGCTTGAGGCCATGGCGCGAATCGACCAGCACCAGCGCTCGCTTCAACACCGCCCGGCCGCGCAGGTAATCGTTGATCAGGAAGCGCCAGCGCCTGACCATATCCTTGGGCGCCTCGGCAAAGCCGTACCCCGGCATGTCCACCAGGCGAAGTTGCAGCGGACGGCCGACGTCGAAGAAGTTTAGTTCCTGGGTGCGGCCCGGCGTGTTCGACGTCCGCGCGAGCGACTTGCGGTTGGTCAGCGCGTTGAGCAGCGAGCTTTTGCCGACGTTGGACCGGCCGGCCAACGCGATTTCCGGGACCGTCGCATCGGGCAGGAACTTAATCTCCGGCGCCGATTTCAAAAACTCGATCGGCCCGGCGAACAGCTTGCGGGCGCGCTCGGTGAGGTCTGGCTCGCCGTCCACTCAGGTGGCGACCGGGTGGGTGTCGGACAAATTCAGGCCGAACCGGCGGTACAGCCACCATTGTTGAGCGATCGTCAGCACGTTCGATGTCACCCAATAGAGCACCAGGCCCGCCGCGAACGGCGCCAGCACGACCATCATCACCCACGGCATGAACGAGAAGATCTGCTGCTGCATCGGGTCCATCTGCTGCGGGTTGAGCTTGAACTGCAGCCACATGGTGACTCCGAGCAGGATCGGCAGGATGCCGATCAGAAGGAAACCCGGCGGGGTGAAGTCGAGAAGCCCGAACAGATTGACCGGGGTCAGCGGGTCGGGCGCCGACAGATCCTTGATCCACAAGGCGAACGGCTGGTGGCGCATTTCCACCGACACCATCAGCACCTTGTACAGCGCGTAGAAGATCGGGATCTGCAGCAAAATCGGCAAGCAGCCCGCGGCCGGGTTGATCTTCTCGTCCTTGTACAGCTTGAGCATCTCCTGCTGCTGCTTTTGCTTGTCGTCCTTGAAGCGCTCCTGCATCGCCTTGATCTTGGGCTGCACCTTGCGCATCGCCGCCATCGACTTGAACTGCTTCTGGGCGATCGGGAACATGATCAGCCGGACGATGAAGGTCAGGCAGATGATCGCCACGCCGAAGTTGCCGGTGGCTATGAACAGCCAGTTCAAAAGGTCGAAGATCGGCCGCATGAACCATTCGAACCAGCCCCAGTCGATCGACTTGGACAGCATCGGGATTCCGGCTTCCTCGTAGCGGTCGAGGAGAGCCTTTTCCTTGACCCCGGCAAACAGCCGGGTTTCGCTCACCAGCGTTCCGCCGGGGGGAATGATCTGCTGCGCCTGCGCATAATCCGCCTGGAAGCCTCCGGCGGGGGTGCCGGTGAAGCTTGCCGCGATTGCCGAATTGCCGATCGGCGCCAGCGCGGTCAGCCAATATTTGTCGGTGAAGCCGACCCAGCCGCCGCGGCTGTCGAAGCGCTCGGCCTGCCCGCCTTCCAGATCGTCCCAATCGGTGCCGTAATGCGCTGAGCCGTCGAGGTAGCCGATCGGGCCGACATGCATCGTCCAGCTGTCGTAGTCGGCCGATTCCTGGGCGCGATTGACGAAGCCGTACGATCGCACGGCAACCGGCGCCGAGCCGCGATTGGTGACCTGCTGGCGGATCGTAAACAGGTAATTGTCGTCGACGGCGATGACCATGGCGAACTGCTGGCCGGTGGCGTTGGTCCAGCTGAGCGTCACCGGCTTGCCGGGCACCAGCGCCGGCGCGCTCGCCGTCCACTGCGTGTCCGGCCCCGGCACGTCGACGCCTTGGCCACTCCAGCCCAGGCTGGCGAAATGGGCTCCGGGCGCCCCGCCCGGCGAGAACAGACGCACCGGCGAAGAGTCCTTCTCCATGGACTCGGTTTCGCGGAGCAGCAGCAGGTCGTCGATCTGCGCGCCCTCAAGGTTGATCGATCCGCGCAGGCTGTCGGTCCTGATCTGCACACGCGGCGATGAGGCCAGCACCGTCGCCCGGTTGCGGACCGCGGGAGCAGTCGTCGGTACCGGCCCGGCTTGCGGCTGGGGCACAGGTTCGACCTTGCCGTTATCGACCTTCTGCGTCTGCGGAGTTGCCGTCGGCGGCATCAACCGCTCGGACAGCATGCTCCAGCCGAGCAGCACCAGCGCGCTGAGCACGACCGCCAGGATCATGTTGCGATTGTCGTTCACTCAGGCTGAATCCTCGAATTTGTCATGGCACAGGGTCGGGGCCCTGGCCGCCCCATGGGTGGCATCGGCCGATGCGCTTGAGCGCCAGCCAGCTGCCCTTGGCCGCGCCATAGCGCGACAGCGCGGTGATCGCATAGGCCGAACAGCTCGGCTGGTAGCGGCAGCTTGGCGGGAGCACCTTCGACGGGCCTAGCTGCCAGCCCCGCGCGATCCAGATCAGAGCGCGGGCAATCACGGCGTCGCTCGCTGCAACGCCCGCGCAAGATCGTCCCGAAGCGCGGTGAAATCGCGCTCGATGCCGCCGGCGCGGCCGATCATCACATGGTCGGACCCGGCATGGCCGCGGTTCGGCAGGACCTCGCGGGCAAGCGCCCGGAAGCGCCGCTTCATTCGGTTGCGGACAACCGCGTTGCCGATCTTCTTTGTTACGGTAAAGCCGGCGCGCATCTGCGGGTCGTCGTCGGCGCGGTCCCGGACCAGAAGCACAAATCCAGCGGTCGCGGCGCGCCGGCCGGCGTTGGCGGCGAGGAAGTCTGCGCGCTTCCTGATTATGCCTAGGCGCTGAGCTTCTTGCGGCCGCGGTTGCGGCGAGCGGCCAGAACCTTGCGGCCGCCGACCGTCGAGCTGCGATGACGGAAGCCGTGACGCCGCGCGCGGACTAGGTTGCTCGGCTGGAAGGTGCGCTTCATCGCTCATGCCTCGAATTTTTCAAATAAAAAGGGCCGCCGTTGGGCAGCCGTTGTCGGTCGCGCCGATAAGGGAAGGCGCCTCCCAAGTCAATCCGCAGGCCCCGGCCGGTCGGCCAGGCCCTCGCGGTCGGCCCAGGTCTCGGGCGGGGTCGCCGGGGGGTGCGGAATCACTTCCTCGATAATGCTTTCATCGGGCTGGGCTGCAGCCTGCTTGAGCGCGCTCTCCTCCTTGAGTCGCTTGCGAATTGCCTCCCTTCGCTTCGCGCTGCGGCGGCGAAGGCCCCAATCGGCCCAGCGGCCGACCTTGGGCTGCCGGCGTTTGAACCGGACATATTGGCGCTTGGCCCACTCGCTGTTCTTGAGAGCCAGCGCCAGCCCGCCGGCGAAGACGAAGACTCCGCCCGGCCCGGGAATCGCGCCCGCCAGCGGCGAGACGATGATCAGCAGCAGCCCGATCATGAACAGAGTCGTCCGGACGGGTTTGCTTTGGGAGAACTCCCGCATTTGGTCGCGGCTGATCATGCACCCGGATGTGGTGCCAAAACGGCGTTGCCGCAAGGGAGCTTGCCGCGCGGTGCATGGACGCGCTAGCTTGGCGCGCCGAGCTAGGGGGACTGTTGCGGCTGCTGCAGGGCTGATTCAACGGATGCGGTCGTAAATGGCCGCGACCGTCGCCACCGTCGCTTACCTCGGGCTTGAGGCCCGCCCCGTCGAAGTGCAGGTGCAGCTGTCGCCCGGGCTGCCCGCTTTCGTCATCGTCGGCCTTCCCGACAAGGCGGTCCCGGAAAGCCGCGAACGGGTCCGCGCTGCACTTGCCGCGATCGGCCTGGCGCTCCCACCCAAGCGGATCACCGTCAACCTGTCCCCGGCCGATTCGCCCAAGGAAGGGTCGCATTTCGACCTTCCGATCGCATTGTGCCTGTTGGCCGCGATCGGAGCGGCTGACGCGGAATCGCTGTCGCATTATGTCGCGGTCGGGGAACTGTGCCTCGACGGGCGAATCGCCGCCTCTCCCGGGGTGTTGCTCGCCGCGCTTCATGCCTCGGGCGAAGACAAGGGGCTGATCTGCCCAGCGGTGCAAGGCAGCGAGGCGAGCTGGGCGGGACAGCTCGAGGTCCTCGCCGCGCCCGACTTGCTGGCGCTGCTCGCTCACCTCAAAGGCACCACCTTGCTGGCGCCGCCGGCCCCGGCGGAAGCCGAGGTCGCCCACGCCGGGCCCGACCTTGCGCAGGTCAAGGGCCAGGAAGTCGCTAAGCGCGCGCTCGAGATCGCCGCGGCGGGCGGCCACAATTTGCTGATGAGCGGCCCGCCCGGAGCCGGAAAGTCGCTGCTAGCCGCGTGCCTGCCGGGCATATTGCCGCCGCTGGAGCCGTCCGAAGCGCTCGAAGTGTCGATGGTCGCTTCGGTCGCCGGCGAGCTCGCGGGCGGCAAGATCCGCCGGCGCCGGCCGTTTCGCTCGCCGCACCATTCGGCCTCGATGCCGGCGCTGGTCGGCGGCGGGCTCAAGGTTCGCCCCGGGGAATCAGCCTCGCGCACTTGGGCGTCCTGTTCCTCGACGAGCTTCCCGAATTTCAGCGCCAGGTGCTCGATTCGCTTCGCCAGCCGCTCGAGACCGGAAGCGTCAGCGTCGCTCGCGCCAACACCCACGTTACCTTTCCGGCGCGGGTGCAGCTGATCGCGGCGATGAACCCGTGCCGGTGCGGGCACCTTGGCGACCCGGCGCTGGCGTGCAGCCGGGCGCCGCGCTGCGCGGCCGATTATCAGGCGCGGGTGTCGGGTCCTCTGCTCGACCGGATCGACCTCCACGTCGACGTGCTCGGCGTGTCGGCGGCCGATCTTACGCTTCCTCCGCCTGCCGAGGGCAGTGCCGAGGTCGCTTCGCGCGTCGCCCGGGCAAGGACGGTGCAGTCGCGGCGCTTCAACGGATCGGGCGCGCGCACCAATGCCGAAGCCGATGGCGAGCTGCTCGATAAAGTGGCGACCCCCGACGAGCCGGGGCGCAAGCTGCTCGCCGATGCAGCGGCCGCGATGCGGCTGTCGGCGCGCGGCTTCCACCGAGTGATGCGGGTGGCGCGGACCATTGCCGACCTTGCCGGTGCCGAGCAGGTCGGGCGGATCCACGTCGCCGAAGCGCTCAGCTATCGCCGCCAGGCGCCGCGCAATTGATTGAAAGCCGCTCCTCGCTTACTTGAGCGGCCGGCGTGCCCCTGTGGCGGAATGGTAGACGCGCTCGACTCAAAATCGAGTTCTTAACCGGAGTGTCGGTTCGAGTCCGACCAGGGGCACCAATTGGGGATGATCGACCGGATCATCGAGGCGGCAGACGCCACGGCGAAATTCTCACGATTTACCCCGCTGGCGGGGCTGAAACTCGATGCTATGGTGCGGCCCATGGATGCGCGAACCAAGAAGCAGTTGAAGACCACCGCGGCCGCGCATGAGCTCGCCGAGGGCGGGTCACCCATCAAGCGCGACCGGCTCCTCGCGGCGCTCACTCTTCTGGTCGGGATCGGCGTGATCGTCGCCTTGCCGTTCGCGCTTCGCGCGGGCGCCGAATTCTTCCTGCCGGTCACCGCCGCGCTGGTGATCGCGATTGCGCTAGTGCCGATGCTGGAATGGTTCGAACGCCACCGCCTTCCCTCGGCTTTGGCCGCGGCGCTGTGCGTGGTGCTGTTCCTGACGTTGACGATTTTCGCCATCGGTTCGATCGTCCTACCGGCGATCGACTGGGTCGCGCTGATCCCGCAGCGTATCGGCCGAGTCCGCGATGCGCTCGAGCCGGTGCTCGCCCTTTACAACGAACTCGAGCTGTTCATCGACCGTACCATTTCCCAGGTCTCGATGACGCCCGCTGGTCCGCAGGCGGTGCGGATCGAAACCCCCAATTCGATGCTCAGCCTGATCACTTCCTCGGCCCCGCACGCCGCGATCCAGCTGTTTTTCGCATTGCTGGTGATTTATTTCTTCCTCACCGGCTGGACCGCGATGCGCAAGCGCACGATCGTCAGCCGGGGGAGCTTCGAAGGCGCACTGACGACGGCGCGGGTGATCCAGCAGGTGGTCGACGCGACCTCGACTTACATCGGCACCATCACCCTCATCAATGTCACCCTGGGCGCTCTCACCGCGCTGATCCTGTGGCAGCTGGGCATGGACTCGCCGGTCATGTGGGGCGGCATCGTCGCCGTGCTCAATTACATCCCCTATCTCGGCCCGATCGCGTCTGCGCTGCTGTTGTTCTTCGGCGGCCTGATGACCTTCCCCGACGCCTGGGCGGCGATGCTTCCGCCGGCGATCTTCGTCGGGCTGCACATGATCGAAGCCAATATCATCACCCCGATGATCGTCGGCCGCAGGCTGACGATCAACCCGCTTGCGATCCTGGTATCGCTGAGTTTCTGGGCGTGGGTGTGGGGGACGACCGGGGCGCTGCTGGCGGTTCCGCTGCTGATCATCATGAAGCAGGTGTTCTCGGCGGCCGGAACGCCCGACATCGCCGGATTCCTGTTCGAGCACGGGACTTTGACCCATGTCGGCGAAGAGGAAGAGGACAGCGAGCCGCTTATTGACAGTGAAAAGGGCCTCACCTAGGTCGCCCGCCTCACCAAACACGCGGGTGTAGCTCAGTTGGTTAGAGCGCCGGCCTGTCACGCCGGAGGTCGCGGGTTCGAGTCCCGTCACTCGCGCCAATTACGAAGGCCCGTCCAGGGCTTTGGCAAATCCCGTCAACTGCGGTAACCATCTCCCCATGAGGGGAGATGATTTCTACGCGGTGCTTGGGCTCAGGCCCGGAGCGGCGCGCGCCGAGATCGACCAGGCCTATCGCCGGCTGATCAAGCGTTATCATCCCGATTATGCGGGCGGCGATGCAGGCCGCGCCGCCGAGATCAACCGCGCTTACTCGGAGCTGCGCGCCCGCGGCCGGCAGCCGCAACGCCCGCACCCGGCGCCGCCGGCGGCGGTAAGGCCCCCGCAGCTTCGAGCCCGGCCAGGGTCGAGCTGGCTCGGCCCCGCGGTCGTATTGGCTGCGTTCGCGGCAGCGCTGCTGCTCGCACAAAGTGCGGCGATGATGGAAACCGGGCCGTCATGGCCGCAATATCCGTCGGCGGGCGGCGCGGCGGCGGAGAGCCGTGCTGCCCGGCCGGCGACCCTGGCGTTCAGCCTCGACGACCCGCTCTCGACCGAACTGATCGAGCAGTCGATTGCTGACGCACTGCGGATGGACGCCGCCGAAAACCCTGCGCTGGCGGCCGAATTCAGCCGCGAGTGCCTGAGCCGGCTGAGCAGCAATCCCAGCCTTCCCTTGTTCGATTCCTGCGCGGCCTACGATGAGGCGGTCGCCATCCTCGCCGCCGATAACCCCGCGTTCGACTCGGGCCCGTTCAATCCGTCGGCGGTCACTGCCCGGCAGGTTGGCGCGGCGCGCTTGATGTCGGCTGACTACCTCGAATCGGAATCGCGGCTGCAGCAGATCCGCTCGCGAGTGCACTTGATCCTGCTTCCGAAAATCCCCGACTTCGGCCGCGTCAGCGACCGGTCGGCAATCGCCACCCTCCCGGCTCCGGAAATTCCCCGGGCGCCGGTAATCGCGCAAGCGATCGAGCCGCGGACCGAGCCGAACCCGAGCTTCCGCCGCAGCAGCGGCGCGCTCCAGCCGCAAGAACACGCCCGCCCGGTGGCGTCGGCGCGGCAACAGCGAGCCCGCTCAATAGCATCTGGTCCGCAGGAACTGGCCCGCCCAGTGGCGACGGCGCAGCGGCGGCGAGCAACTCCAGTTCAGCGCGCGGCTTCCGTTCAGCGCGCGGCGCGAACGCCAGCGGCTGAACCGCGAAAAGTGCCGGCATGGCAGCGACCGATCAAGCCGGCATGGCAGCGGCCGTTGCGGGGCTCGACTCCCGCTTCTTAGATGCGACCGTTTTTCAGTGGCGCCCGCACGACTCGGCCGTCAGGCGCAACAGCCAGCTAGTTGGGAGCCGCGTCGGCTGAACCTGCGGGGACGGTCGAGCGGCCGAGCGGCGCTTCGGCGCTGGTCGCCTGCTCGGACAAGGTCCAGCGCAGATTGTCGGACGCGGCGACCTTTTCGATATAGGGCTCGCGCGGCGCCTTGTCGGCCGCTTCGCGGGCAAGGTTGAGCTGGGCAAGATTGAAGCGGATCGCAACCCGGCCGGGCTCGGCCTTGGCAACCTCTGCGCCGGGGATCTCCTCGACATTCTGCTGATCCGCGGGGGTTGCCGAGCGCGAAGCAAAGGCGGCGAGCGAGATGGTGCGTAGGCCGCTCGAATCGGGCTCCTGGCGTGCATAGCGCTGGGTGAAGGCGCCCGGGCGACCCCAACCACCGCTCCAGCGGTAGAACAAATGCGCGCCGACCACCGCATTCTTGGCCAGGCTCGGCGCCCAATAGGGCAGCACGTAATTGGCGTGATAGTGGGTCGCCCAGCCGGCCGGGGCGTAAACGAAGCCGGCGAGCGCGGCTTGCGCAATCCGCTTGGCGCGGGTCCAGCTTGCGGCGTTGGGCCGGCGCTGCAGCGAGCCGTCGCAGGTGAAGGTGAACTGGCAACCGGTCGCGCGGGTCGAGCCCTGGAAGACGACTCCGCAGACGCTCGAGGGGAAGGCCGGATGGCGGGCCCGGTTAAGCACCACCTGGGCCACCGCCCGGATGCCGTCGTCGCTCTCGTTGCCGGCTTCGTAATAAGCCGCGCTGGTCAGGCAATCGAGGGCGCGAGCCTGCGATATCGGCGAGAGGCCGGCGGTGCTGAATGGCCGGGCAGCGGGGTTCGGGCCGGTTGCGACGGGAATCTTCAGGTTAAGCGTCTGCGCCTGCTCCGGGGCGACGTCGCGGATCAGCAACGGTGGCGGCGCGGGCGGCGTCGTGTTGGCGCTCGGGCGCGTCAGCCCGTCCAGTCCCGGACTCGACCAGGCAGCGCCCGCAGCAGCCAGAAAGGCGACCGTGGCAATAGCCCCGAGCGCGAGCAATTCGCGCGGGTGGTTGTGCCACAAGCGGGCTGCTGGATGGATCGTCGCTGTCATTCCGGAAGCCCCGGTGAAGTAGGGCGATATTGGGCTTTTTTCAATGACCCTTGCGCGAATGGTCGCTCCAGCGGGCCGTCTCGGCCCAGCGAAGCAGGGGCTTCAAGGGCAGGATCCAGGCGAGTCCGGCGGCAAGATAGAACACGGCCTGGAGAAGCACCGGCCAGGTCCCGACCAGCGGCGACAGCGAGGCGACCAGCACTGCCCAGATGACAATCAGCGCGACGATCGCGGCGATCGCGGCGGGCTTGCGCCAGGACGGGCTCAACGCTTGAACCATTCGAGCCCGTCGGGGCTCGCAAACCCGTCCAGCGGCACATCCCACGGGTCGCTGGGAATGGCTTGCCCGATCCTCTGGCTCGCCCAGCCGACCCCGACCAGCCTGGCGCCACTTTTGCGAAGCCGGCCAAGCACGCGGTCATAATGGCCCCGGCCGCGGCCGAGCCGGGCGCCTTTCGAATCGACGGCGATCAGCGGCACCAGCACAAGGTCCGGCTCGACCGCCGGAGCAGTCAGCGCGGGCTGAAGGATCCCGAACGGCCCGGGCGCAAGCGGGTCGCCGGCAAGGAAGCGAAACGGCTTGGCCGGGTTGTGAAAGGCAGGAAAAGCGACGATTGCGCCGACCGCCCGGGCTTCCTCCATCGCCAGAAGCGGACTGATCTCGCTGCCAAGCGGCGAATAGCCGCCGACGACAGAGGCCGACGCGCAGATGGCGGTCAGGCGCTCGGCGAGCTTGAGCTCGAGCCGGGTCTTGGCCGCGTCGCCGACGCTCCGGACGAACGCCTTGCGCGCGTCAAGCGCGGCGATTCGCAGCGCGTCCTTGGCCGAAGGCTCGGCCGGCGGCTGCGGCCCGAAGGGCTCGGGAGGGGAGGGAAGTGACGGGACCACCATGGCCGTTTGCCGGAAATCCTCTGACGCCACAAACGTCAGGTGGGGGCCATGTGCTTCGGACCAGGGTCCGGGCAGGGACAGCTCCCTAGGATAAAGAATAGCCTCAGGGATTTTCTAAAGCCACGTACCGGGCAGTACCCGTCACCGCTTATTTAGGCGTTCACGGAGCGATTCTCAAGGGATTCGGCGAGCGACTCGAGCCTGCTGGCGAGTTGCTGCGCGCGCGCCGCAAGCTCGGGATCCGGGGCAGCCGGTTCGGAAGGGGGCAGTGCAACCTCGCCGCCATGCTGCTCGATCAGCTGGTCGGCGAGCAGCAGGCCGGCGAACAGCAGCTGCCGGGCTTCGGATAGCGTTCCAAGCCCGGAAATGGCTTCGCGGCTCTTGGCGTCGACCAGCCGCGCCGCGGCGCGAAGGCTTTCCTCCTCGCCGGTCCGGCAGGCGACGCGGTACGGCCGCCCGGCAATGATGAGGTCGATTTCGGCCATCGTCTAACGCCCCGCCGTCCGGATCAGCTGGTCGAGCTCGGCCACGGCTTCGCGGACCTTGTCGCGAAGCTCGTCGTCGCGTCCGCTCTGGGCTTGCCCGCCGAGCGCACGCTCGACCCGGCCGAGCGCCCGGTCCGCTCGTTCTAATGCGTCGGCCAGGCCGCGGTCATCCATTGCCCCGGCCTAGGGCAAGATGCCGTTTGCCCGCAAGCATTGACGCCCAACGGCGCACCTTTCAAAGGAGGTGGCCATTTGACGCCGCCGGGAAGGCGGCTAATGGCCACCTCTCATCGGCACCGGAGTCTCGGGCCGGTCGAACCCCGCATACGGAGCGTCGATGCAGCCGACCCAACGCCGACTTGCGAACGCCATCCGCGCCCTCGCGATGGACGCGGTGGAGGCGGCGAACAGCGGCCATCCGGGGATGCCGATGGGCATGGCCGACGCGGCGACCACGCTGTTCACGCGCTACCTGAAGTTCGACCCAGCCGACCCGCATTGGCCCGACCGCGACCGCTTCATCCTGTCGGCCGGCCACGGCTCGATGCTGATCTACGCCTTGCTCTATCTGACCGGCTTCGCGCGCCCGACGATGGACGACATCCGCAATTTTCGTCAGATTGGCAGCCCGTGCGCGGGGCATCCGGAGAATTTCGAGCTTGCCGGAGTCGAAGTCACCACCGGGCCGCTCGGCCAGGGGCTGGCGATGGCGGTCGGCATGGCGATCGCCGAGCGCCACCTGAACGCTATCTATGGCGACGATCTGGTCGACCATCGCACCTACGTGATCGCCGGCGACGGCGATCTGATGGAGGGGGTGAACCATGAGGCGGTCGGGCTTGCCGGCAACCTCAAGCTCGGCCGGCTGATCGTGCTGTGGGACGACAACCGGATCACCATCGACGGCTCCACCGATTTGTCGCGAAACGAGGACGTGGTCGCCCGTCACGCCGCTTGCGGCTGGCACACGGTCGAATGCGACGGGCTGGACGGGGGCAAGGTCGGCAAGGCGATCGAGCAGGCCATCGCCGACGAGCGGCCGAGCCTGATCCGCTGCAAGACGATCATCGGCTATGGCGCGCCCAATTTGCAGGGCACCGCGGCGACTCACGGCGCCGCGCTTGGCAAGGATGAGGTCGAGGCCGCGCGCCGGGAGCTGGGGCTCGACCCGGTCGAGTTCACCGTGCCCGACGACGTGCTCGACTCATGGCGTGCGGTGGGCCAGCGCGGCTCGGAGGAGCATTGCGAGTGGAAGCAGCGGCTGGAGGCAAGCGGCAAAGATGACGAGCTGCTCGCGCGGCTGTCGGGCAAGGTCGACGACTTTTGGCTCAAGCCCTACCTCGACAAGCTGCTCGGCGAGCTCAAACCGGTCGCCACCCGCAAGGCGTCGGAAATGGCGCTCGAGGCAATCAACGCCGCTTTGCCGGCGACCATCGGCGGCTCTGCCGACCTCACCGGGTCGAACAACACCAAGACCAAGGGCCAAGAGCCGCTGACCGCTGAAAATTACGGCGGCCGCTACATCTATTACGGAATCCGCGAGTTCGGGATGGCGGCGGCGATGAATGGCATGGCGCTGCATGGCGGGGTCATCCCCTATGGCGGTACCTTCCTGGTGTTCACCGACTACGCCCGGCCGGCAATCCGGCTGTCGGCGCTGCAGCGGGCCAGGGTCGTCTATGTGATGACCCATGATTCCATCGGCCTTGGCGAGGACGGGCCGACCCACCAGCCGATCGAGCATTTGCAAAGCCTGCGCATGATCCCCGGACTCGAGACCTACCGCCCGGCCGACGCGGTCGAGACCGCCGAATGCTGGGCGCTCGCTTTGGCCAGCGACGGCCCGACCGTGCTGGCGCTGTCCCGCCAGAACCTCAGCCCGGTCCGCACCAGCGCCGCACGCGAAAACCTATGCGCTCGCGGCGCCTACCGGCTGCGGCCGGCCAAGGCGGACCGCAGGGTGATCCTCATCGCCACCGGGTCGGAAGTCGAGATTGCGGTCGGTGTCCGCGAGCAGCTCGAAGCCAAAGGCATCGGCGCCGACGTGGTGTCGATGCCGAGCACCGACCGCTTCGACGCGCAGGACTCCGGTTACCGCGCGGACATCCTGCCCGACGTTTCCAACCGCGACATCCTGCGCGTGTCGATCGAAGCCGGGACCACGGTCGGGTGGGAGCGCTACACGGGGCTCCACGGCTTGCGCATCGGGATCGACCGCTTCGGCGTCTCCTCGCCGGCGCAGGACGCCTATGAATTTTTCGGACTCACGGCCGACGCGATCACGTCGCGGGTCGTGGAAACGCTGCAAAAGAAGGACATGGCATGACGAAAGTTGCAATCAACGGCTTCGGCCGGATCGGCCGCCTGGTCGCCCGCGCGATCCTCGAGCGGACCGACAGCGGGCTCGAGCTGGTGGCGATCAACGACCTCGCCGACGCCAAGTCCAACGCCTGGCTATTCAAGCGGGACAGCGTTCACGGGGCCTTTCCCGGCGAAGTTTCGAGCGACGGGAATGACCTCGTCGTCAACGGCAAGCGGATCCACGTCACCGCGGAGCGCGACCCGGGCAAGCTTCCGCACGGAGCCAACGGGGTCGACATCGCGCTCGAGTGCACCGGTTTTTTCACCGACAAGGACGGCGGCCAGAAGCATCTCGACGCCGGCGCCAGGCGGGTATTGATCTCCGCCCCGGCCAAGGGCGCCGATCTGACCGTTGTCTACGGCGTCAACGACGACAAATTGACCGCCGATCATCGGATCGTCTCCAACGCCTCGTGCACCACCAACTGCCTGGCGCCGGTCGCCAAGGTGCTCAACGACACCATCGGCATCGAGCGCGGGCTGATGACCACGATCCATGCCTACACCAACGACCAGAAGATCCTCGACCAGATCCACGGCGACCAGCGCCGCGCCCGCGCCGCGGGAATGTCGATTATCCCGACCACCACCGGCGCCGCGCGCGCGGTCGCCGAGGTGCTTCCCGAGCTGAAGGGCAAGCTGGACGGTTCGGCGATCCGCGTTCCAGTCCCGAACGTCAGCCTGGTCGATCTCACTTGGACGCCCAAGCGCGACACCAGCGTCGAGGAAGTCAACGGCGCGCTCAAGGCGGCGAGCGAGAGCGGCCGCCTCAAAGGCATCCTCGCTTACACCGACGAGCCTCTGGTCTCGATCGACCTCAACCACAATCCGGCAAGCTCGACCGTCGACAGCCTCGAAACCGCGGTGCTCGAAGGCAAACTCGTCCGGGTCGTCAGCTGGTACGACAACGAATGGGGCTTCTCCAACCGGATGGTCGACACCGCGGGCGCGATGGCGCGGTTGGGGTGATCTTGCACACTATTGCTCATCCTGAGGAGCCGGTGAGCCTGTCGAACCGGCGTCTCGAAGGATCCTTCGAGACGGGCTTTCGATACGCCCTTTGGGCTACTCAGTCCCTCCTCAGGACGAGCGGATATGGGGTGCGTCCCTCATGAGCAGCTTCAAAACCCTCGACGATCTTCCCGATGACCTGACCGGGAAGCGCGTCCTCGTCCGGGTCGACCTCAACGTCCCCATGGACGGCGCGTCGGTGACCGACGACACCAGGCTTCGCGCGATGCTTCCGACGGTGCTCGACCTGAGCGACCGGGGAGCGCTGGTTCTGCTGCTGTCGCACTTCGGCCGGCCCAGGGGCCAGGTTCGGCCCGACATGTCGACCGCCCAGCTGGTGATGCCCTTGTCGCGGCTGACCGGGCGGTCGGTGCGGTTCATCGAGGATTGCCAGGGGCCGGAAGCCGAGCGGGCGCTGGCGACGATGCTTCCCGGCAATATCGGAGTTCTCGAGAATACCCGCTTCCACGACGGCGAGGAGAAGAACGACCCCGAGCTGGCCCGCGCGATCGCGGCTCTCGGTGATTTTTACGTCAACGACGCTTTCTCAGCCGCGCACCGGGCGCATTCGTCGACCGAAGGCGTCGCGCATTTGCTGCCGAGCTTTGCCGGCCGCGCCATGGAAACGGAGATCAAGGCGCTCGAGCGAGCGCTGGGTAACCCCGAGCGGCCGGTCGCGGCGGTGGTCGGGGGAGCCAAGGTGTCGAGCAAGCTCGCCGTGCTCGGCCACCTCGTCGACAAGGTCGATCATTTGATCATCGGCGGCGGAATGGCCAACACCTTCCTCGCCGCTCGCGGAGTCGATGTCGGCAAGTCGCTGTGTGAGCACGATTTGGCGGGCGAAGCCGAGGGCATCATGAGCCAGGCCGAAGCCGCCTGCTGCACCATCCATTTGCCCTACGACGTGGTAGTCGTCAGGGAATTCGTCCCCAACCCCCCGAGCCTGCGCACCAGCAACGTCCACGAAGTCGCGGCCGACGAGATGATCCTCGACATCGGCCCGGCGGCGGTCGAGGCGCTGTCGGACGTCCTCAAGACCTGCCGCACCCTGGTGTGGAACGGCCCGCTCGGCGCATTCGAGACGCCGCCGTTCGACGCCGCGACGGTGGCGCTGGCGCGCACTGCTGCTGCGCTGACCAAGGACGGCGGCCTGGTGTCGGTGGCGGGCGGAGGCGACACGGTCGCGGCGCTCAACCACGCCGGCGTCGCCGATGACTTCAGCTTCGTCTCGACAGCGGGCGGAGCCTTCCTCGAATGGATGGAAGGGCGCACGCTTCCGGGCGTCGCCGCACTGCAGCAGGATTAGGGAAAGACATGAATCAGTCCGAAATGACGGCGAAGATCGAGGTGGGCGACGGTTTTATCGCCGCGCTCGACCAGTCGGGCGGATCGACGCCCAAGGCGCTCAAGGGTTATGGGATCGAGGAAGGGGCCTGGGCCGACGACGAGGAGATGTTCGGCCTCATCCACCAGATGCGCTCCCGGATCATCAACTCGCCGTGCTTCGGCATGGGCAAGGTGATCGGCGCGATCTTGTTCGAGCGAACCATGGACGGCACGGTGAACGGCACGCCCACCCCGCGGGCGCTGATCGGGCTTGGCGTCGTTCCCTTCATCAAGATCGACAAGGGGCTCGAGGCGGAAGCTAACGGAGTCCAGATGATGAAGCCGATGCCCGAGCTCGACGGGCTGCTCGGGCGCGCGCAACAACTTGGCGTGTTCGGCACCAAGGAGCGCTCGGTCATCAACCTCGCCAACGAAGCCGGCATCGCCGCCGTCGTCGACCAGCAGTTCAACGTCGCCCGGCAAGTGCTGTCGCACTATATGGTGCCGATCATTGAGCCCGAGGTCAGCATCAAGAGCCCCGAGCGCGACGGGGCCGACCGCATCCTCCTGCGGGAAATCCTTCGCAACCTCGACGGGATCGACGACGGGCAGCAGGTGATGCTGAAACTGTCGATCCCGGTCGAAGCGGGACTTTTCCAGCCGTTGGTCGACCATCCGAAAGTGCTTCGCGTGGTGGCGCTCTCCGGCGGCTTCAGCCGCGAAGACGCGTGTCGCGAGCTGGCCAGGAACCCGGGCATGATCGCCAGCTTCTCGCGGGCGCTGCTGTCGGACCTTCGTACTTCGATGAGCGACGAGGAGTTCGACCGCAGCCTGGGCACGGCGATCGACGAGATTTACCAAGCTTCGACGGCCTAAGTAGCGGCTTCAGCGGCCGCCTTCGAAACCGAACAGGTAGGCGCTAGGCGGCACCGCCACGCCGGTCTGCTTGTCGGGCCGAGCCGAGGTGAGGGCAATCCGGCTTCCGCGCACGGACTGGGGTTCGCCGAGCACCAGGTCGCGAGTCTCGCGCCAGCCGGCGCCGTCGATCTGGCTGCGCAGGACCACCCGGCCAGCCCAGATGCAGCGGGCGTTGATCGGGCAGCGGCTGTCCTCGATCAGCGCCTTGGGGGTGACGACCAGCCGCGCGACTCCAGTCGGCTGGCCGAGCTTGGCGAGGCCGTCGGCGCGGATGTGCGCTTCGACGATCGGGGCGGTGGTGCAGGCGCCAAGCGCCAGTGCAACGGCAAGAGCGGTCATTCGGATCATTGGAGGATGCGTGGCCTTTCGCTAGTGACGCGGCGGTGAACGACGATTTCCCGGACCTGTCGACCTTCTCCCCGCCGCAGCGGTCGCAGCCTTGCGAGCTGTACTTGATCAGCCCGCAAGAGGTTGGCGGATCGTTCCCGGACCGGCTCAAGGCGGCGCTAGAGGGCGGCCCCGTCGCTGCGTTCCAGCTTCGCGTGAAGGACATTTCGGAGCACGAACTCGCTCCCCTCGCCGAGCCCCTGCAGGCCATTTGCGCCGGTGCCGGCGTCGCCTTCATCGTCAACGACAGCATGGCGTTGGCCAAAAGGCTGGGCGCCGATGGCGTGCATCTGGGCCAGAGCGACGGCGACGTCCGCGAGGCGCGGGCGCTGCTCGGTCCTTCGGCCCAGATCGGCAGGACCTGTCACGACAGCCGCCATCTGGCGATGGACGCCGGCGAGGCTGGCGCCGACTATGTCGCGTTCGGCGCTTTTTACCCGACCACGACCAAGCCCAGCCATTACCGGCCCGACCCGGCGATCCTCAGCTGGTGGTCGGCCATCTTCGAAATCCCTTGCGTCGCCATCGGCGGGATCACGCCGGACAATGCGAAACCGCTGGTCGCAGCGGGTGCGGATTTCGTCGCCGTCTGCCAGGCGGTGTGGGGACGGGACGACCCCGCAGCCGCGGTCCAGGATTTCGCGCGAGCCTTCGAACGCTGACGATCAGACGAACGTCCGCTCCCGGTACCATTTGGTGACGATATATTTGACGCCGTCGTCGACCGGCTGACCCTCGTGGACAGTCCAGGGGTTCGGACTGCCGTCCTGCGCCATGTTGTTCCAGATGAGGGTCCGGCCGAGCCTCGGCTCGACGCGAAAATTCAGGAACTTGAACGCGGTGGCTCCGCCGGCAGCAGGCTCGTTGAGGTAGATCATCGCAGTCCAGGTGCGCTGCCCGCCGTGCGGCTCGTACTTGGCCCAATAGGGCTGGTCGACGTAGAAGAAGTCGGCGTGCTCCTTGAAGCATTGTCCGACCGCATATTTCTGACCCTGCAGCGGCTCACCCCACGAAGGGTCGATACCAAGCAATTCGGCGAGTCGCGCGTCGATCCGTGCGACGAAGGGATCGCGACGGTCGAGGTTGCAGCTCTCGCTGGTCCGAACTCCTTCATACTTGTCTTTCTCGAAGAGGGGCGAGGGGTAGCAACCCTGGTCAATCTTCGCGCACAGCTGCCCGCACTCCTCGGGGCTCAGGAATTGATCGCGGATGTAGACTTGCGCATGACGATCTGGCCGGCACGCCAACCGCAAGTTACCGGGCGTCGCGTCGAGCGTCTCGCCGACTTTTGCGCCGGCAGCGGCCCGCGTGTCCGAGCGCTGCTTCGCGAAGGGCATGGTCGGCGGATCGTAGTAAATCGGGGGGTCTGCATCAGCCATGGGCCTTTTATGCTGCAGATCGACGCATTTGCCAATCAGCGCAGCATCTGCCGGACCAATCGACTTCAAAATTTGCGCGTCGTGATTTGGCGTGCGCTTCGATGTCATTGTTGACAGCTCCCTGGGGTAAAAACGATCGCGCCAGTGCTTGTACTGCCAGCCCGAGCAGCCGATCCGCATCCGGCCCTGCCGGAGCTGCGAGGAAACAGTTCCCGCCTGCATCGTTCCACTACGACAACGGTGGAAAGGAACGGTAGCACTGATGCCGCGCAAGCTGACCATAATCGCCACGGCGGTCGTCACCGCGATCCTGACCAGCGCCTTCTGGGTGTTCGCCTACAATATCTTCAACGCGCCGCGAGGGCTCGACAGCGCGGGCAAGGTGGCGACCGTCAATCCAGCGGATTCGCCACCGGTCGATATTGCCGAGGGACTGGTCGTCGGGCCGGCGGGCCTCGCGATCCCGGTCGCTGGCGTCAGGCAGGACCAGCTGATCGACACCTTCACCCAGGCAAGGGCGGGCGGAGCGCGCGTCCATGACGCCATCGACATCATGGCCGCCGCCGGGACTCCGGTCGTCACCGCTTCACCCGGTACCGTCGAGAAGATTTTCTTCAGCGACGGCGGCGGCGGCAAGACAGTCTATGTGCGCTCCAACGACGGGCGCTGGTCATTCTATTACGCGCACCTGCAGGATTATGCGGCGGGTCTTGCGGAGGGGCAGCGGGTCCGTCGCGGCCAGGTGCTCGGCACGGTCGGCTCGACCGGCAACGCCAACCCGGCGGGCCCCCACCTCCATTTCGCCATCAACCGGATGCAGGCGCGGCAAAAGTGGTACGACGGCAGCCCGATCAACCCCTACCCGCTCCTTGCCGGGAAAAAGGTCAGCGGCTAACAGCGCGGCTGCTCTTTCCACTTACGTAAATCAGGCAGGCGATCCATGAAGATCAGCGGCGTCGACATCCGTCCCGGCAACATCATCGAATATGAAGGCGGCATCTGGCGCGCGGTGAAAATCCAGCACACCCAGCCGGGCAAGGGCGGCGCCTACATGCAGGTCGAGATGAAAAACCTGATCGACGGCCGCAAGACCAACGTGCGCTTCCGAAGCGCCGAAACGGTCGAGCGAGTGCGGCTCGACACCAAGGATTTCCAGTTCCTGTTCGCCGACGGCGACATGCTGACCTTCATGGACAAGGACAATTACGAGCAGATCAGCTTGCCGGCCGACCTGCTGGGCGACGCCTCGGCGTTCCTCCAGGACGGAATGGACGTGGTCATGGAGCTCTACGACGAGCGCGCCATCTCGGTGCAATTGCCCGATACGATCGAGGCGCTGATCGTCGAGGCCGACGCGGTGGTGAAGGGGCAGACCGCCTCGTCGTCGTTCAAGCCTGCCTTGCTCGAGAATGGCGTCCGCGTGATGGTGCCGCCGCATATCGGTGCGGGTACGCGGATCGTCGTCGATGTTTATGACCAGGCGTATGTAAGAAGGGCTGACTAATGCGATACAAAGCTTTTGTCATGCTGGCGGTTCTTGGCGCCTGCACGCCCGCTCCCGATGCCGGCAATGAGGTTGCCGGAGAAGCGACGGTCACGCCCGCGAACGACAGCGGGATCATAAAGCGTACCAGTTCCCATTCAGTTGCCGAAACGATGGCGCGGCTTGAACAGGCAGTGACGGGCAAGGGACTGGAGGTCATCGCCAAGGTCGACCACGCGGCCAACGCTTCCAAAGCGGGGCTGACATTGGCGCCAGCTATGGTGCTCATTTTCGGGAATCCGCAGCTCGGAACGCCGCTGATGCAGGCGTCGCCAAGCCTGTCACTCGATTTGCCGCAGCGCATCAGCGTGTATACGGCGTCCGATGGTGCCGTGATGGTGGCCTATAATGATCCCGCATGGCTCGCGTCCCGACACGGGGCCGCACGCCAGGATGCAACCGTCGCCAAGGTCGGGGTCGCGCTCGATGCGTTCGCTACCGCCGCAGCCAACTGATTGAATCGCACCCAGATGGTTTCCCATTCCGGCCTGATTACCGTCATGACCCGTGCGGCGCGCAAGGCGGCGCCGCGGCTTCGCCGCGACTTTGGCGAAGTCGAGCAATTGCAGGTCAGCCGCAAGGGCCCTGCCGACTTCGTGTCAATGGCGGACAAGAGCGCCGAACAAGCCATCGTCGACGAGCTTCGCCACGCGCGTCCCGACTGGGGGCTGCTGCTCGAGGAAGGCGGCGAGATCGCCGGCAACCCGGACAAGCCGCGCTGGGTGGTCGACCCATTGGACGGCACCACCAACTTCCTTCACGGGATTCCGCACTTCGCGATCTCCATCGCCGTGCTTGAAAAGCGGCCGGACGGGCGCGAGGACATCAGCCACGGGCTCGTCTACCAGCCGCTGACCGACGAAAGCTTCTGGGCCGAGCGCGGGCGCGGCGCCTGGCTTCAGGACCGGCGCCTCAGGGTGTCGGCGCGAAGCGACCTGTCCGAGACGGTGATCGGCACCGGGATCCCACACCGCGGCCGGGGGACGCCCGAATCCTGGTCGAAAATCTATTCGGCCATCGCCCCGCAGGTTGCCGGCGTGCGTCGCTTCGGCGCCGCCTCGCTTGACCTCGCCTGGGTAGCGGCCGGCCGCATGGATGGCTTCTGGGAAGACGATCTCGACGTTTGGGACACGGCTGCGGGCTTGATTCTGGTCAAGGAAGCCGGCGGCTTCGTCACCGACTATCGCGGCGGCAACCGGTCATTCGACCGGCGCGAATATGTCGCCGCCGCCGGGTCGATCCACAGCAAGCTCCAGAAACTCGTCGCGGGGGCGGTCCGCTAGCGTCCCAGATGATTGCGAAGCGAAACTCGCTGGCCTAAAGCGCGGCCAAGTTTTCGAGCCCCCGGAGTTCCCCCTTTGGCAAGCGTTGCCGCCGGTTATTTGCCGATCCTGCTGTTCTTGCTCGTCGCCCTCGGGCTTTCGAGTGCGTTCGTTGTCCTGCCGATGATCGTCTCGCGCTTCACCGGCGCCCACCAGCCCGACGCCGATAAGCTCTCGGAATATGAGTGCGGCTTCCCGGCATTCGGGGACAGCCGCTCGCAGTTCGACGTGCGCTTCTACCTAATCGCCATCCTGTTCATCGTCTTCGACCTCGAAGCCGCTTTCCTGTTCCCATGGGCGGTGTCGCTTGCCGGAACCGGGATCGTCGGCTGGACGGCGATGATGATCTTCCTGGCCGAGCTTGGCCTTGGCCTTGCTTATGCGTGGAAGAAGGGGGCGCTTGAATGGGAGTGATGCTCCGCCCGGGCGAGAACCCGCAGCCGACCGAGGAAGAGATTGCGCGCGCCGCCGGGCTTCTGGCGGGCGACGTCGATCCGAAGCTGTTCGAGGCAATGCGCTCCGAGCTCGACTCCAAGGGCTTCCTCGTCACCTCGACGGAGGACTTGTTCACCTGGGCGCGCACCGGCTCGCTGTGGTGGATGACGTTCGGCCTGGCCTGCTGCGCGGTCGAGATGATTCATGTGAACATGCCGCGCTACGACCTCGAGCGGTTCGGGGTGGCGCCGCGCGCTTCCCCCCGCCAGTCGGACGTGATGATCGTCGCCGGCACCTTGTGCAACAAGATGGCTGCCGCTCTCCGCCGGGTCTACGACCAGATGGCCGAGCCGCGCTACGTGATTTCGATGGGCAGCTGCGCCAACGGCGGCGGCTATTACCATTACAGTTACTCGGTCGTACGCGGCTGCGACCGGATCGTCCCGGTCGATATTTACGTGCCCGGCTGCCCGCCCACCGCCGAGGCCTTGCTCTACGGAATCATGCAACTCCAGCGGAAGATCCGCCGCGAAGGGACGATCCAGAGATAATATGGCGGTCGAGCTTGCTTCCCATCTGCCCAGGATGGCGCCCGACGAGGGCGTGATCGACGCCGCGCGCGCCGCGATCGGCGACGCGCTGATCGACGCGCAGGACCGGGTCGGAGAGATTGCGCTTACCGTCCGCCGCGATTCCATCGTCGAGGTGCTGCGCGCGCTTCGCGACACGCCGGGCCTGGAATATCAGCAGCTGATGGACATCGCCGGGGTGGACTACCCCGAGCGTGGAGAGCGGTTCGAGGTGGTTTACCATCTGCTGTCGCTGACCCTCAATCGTCGGATCCGGGTCAAGCTTTCGACGGATGAAACGACACCGGTGCCGAGTGTCGTCGAGCTGTGGCCGGTGGTCGGCTGGTTCGAGCGCGAGATTTACGACATGTACGGCGTCGTTTTCGCCGGCAACCCGGACCTTCGGCGGATCCTCACAGATTACGGTTTCGAAGGCTTCCCGCAGCGCAAGGACTTCCCGCTCACCGGGCATGTCGAGCTTCGCTATTCGGAAGCCGAAAAGCGTGTGGTGTACGAGCCGGTCGATTTGCCGCAGGACTTCCGCACCTTCGATTTCCTGATGCCGTGGGAGAGGCCAGAGTATCGGCTGCCGGGCGACGAGAAAGCGACGCCGCAGCAAGCCGGTGCGCCATCGCCGGTACCGGCGCCCGCGGGCGGCTCGACCGTGAACCCGAAAACGCCGGCGGAAACGCCGAAGACGACGGAAACGCCTGCCGACACCGGCGGCGGCAAGCCGGCAAACCGGGAGGCGAAAAAGGAAGCGCGCAAATCCAGTCACGCCAAGGCCGTCAACCAGGTCAGCAAGGGCAGCGGTGTGCCCGATCCCTATCCGAAGGGCGCTGGACGGCGGCGTCCGGGCGGCGGCGCATGAGCGACGCGCGGACTTTGGAAGTCAGCGTCGGCGCTGCTGGCGCCGGCGAGGCTGACGCCGAAGCCCCGGGCAATTACACCATCAACTTCGGCCCGCAGCACCCGGCGGCGCACGGCGTGCTTCGCCTGATCCTCGAGCTCGATGGTGAGATCGTCGAGCGGGTCGACCCGCATATCGGCCTGCTCCACCGCGGCACCGAGAAACTGATCGAATACAAGACTTACGCTCAGGCGCTGCCTTATTTCGACCGCCTCGATTATTGCTCGCCGATGTGCATGGAGCATGGCTTCGTGCTGGCGGTCGAGAAGTTGATGGGCCTCGAGATCCCGCCGCGTGCCCAGTATATCCGGACGCTGATGGCGGAGCTCACCCGCATCAAGAACCACATGCTCAATTTGGGCGCCCACGTCATGGACGTCGGCGCCATGACTCCCAACCTGTGGCTGTTCGAGATCCGCGAAGATCTGATGCAATTTTACGAGCGCGTGTCGGGCGCAAGGATGCACGCCAATTACTTCCGGGTCGGCGGGGTGCGCGCGGACTTGCCGGAGAAATTGTTCGCCGACATCGGCGACTGGCTCGACACCCGGTTCAAGCTGTTCGAGGACGCGATTTCGCTGGTCGCCGACAACCGCATCTTCAAGCAGCGCAACGTAGACATCGGTGTGGTCTCGAAGGAAGACGCGATCGCCTGGGGCTTCTCCGGGCCGATGATCCGCGCCTCGGGCCTTCCCTGGGACATCCGCCGCTCGCAGCCCTACGAGGTCTACGACAAGATGGAGTTCGACATTCCGGTCGGCACCAACGGCGACTGCTACGACCGCTTCATGGTCCGGGTCGAGGAAGTGCGGCAATCGGTCAGAATCGCCAAACAGTGCCTAAAGCAGATGCCGTCCGGCCCAATTGGCGCCGACAGCAAGGTGTTCCCGCCCAAGCGGGCCGAGATGAAGACCTCGATGGAAGCGCTGATCCACCACTTCAAGCTCTATACCGAAGGCTATCACGTGCCTGCCGGCGAGGTGTACGTCGCCACCGAAAGCCCAAAGGGCGAGTTCGGCGTCTACCTCGTCGCCGACGGCACCAACCGGCCCTATCGCTGTAAGATCAGGCCGACCGCTTATTCGCATCTGCAGGCGATGGACTTCATGATGAAGGGCCACATGCTCGCCGACGTCACCGCCGTGCTGTCGGCAATCGACATCGTCTTCGGGGAGTGCGACCGGTGAGCGTCCAGGGACCGATCGAAGATCCGGACGTGCTTGCCCGCTGGTCGGATTTCGCGTGGACGGCGGGTAACGCCACTGCGGCGGCGGTGATCATCGCGCGCTATCCGCAGGGGCGGCAGCATTCGGCGGTTCTGCCTTTGCTCGACCTCGCCCAGCGGCAAGTTGGCGAAATTACGGGTACGCAAGGCTGGCTGCCGATCCCGGTGATGGAGTTCGTCGCGCGGCAGATCGACATGCCGTACGTCCGCCTGCTCGAAGTCGCGACCTTTTACACCATGTTCAACCTGGTTACGGTCGGCCGTTTCCACGTCCAGGTATGCGGGACGACGCCGTGCATGCTGCGCGGCTCCGACGATGTGCTCGACGCTTGCTACAAGCGCGGGTTGAAGAAGGGCGCGACCACGCCCGACGGGCTGTTCACGCTGAACGAAGTCGAATGCCTCGGCGCATGCGCCAACGCGCCGATGGTGCAGATCAACGACGACAATTACGAGGATCTGACTGCCGCGACGATGGGCGCGATCCTCGATGCGCTGGCTCGAGGGGAGACGCCCAAACCAGGCCCGCAGATCGACCGCCAGACCAGCTGCCCAGAGGGTGGCCCGACCAGCCTCAAGAAGATGGCCGAGCGCAATTATGATTATCGGGGGCAATGGTGATGGAAATCATGGCTATCATCCTTGCCGTGATCGCCGCGTTCGTCGTGTTCAAGTTCATCGCGGGCATGGTGAAATTCGTCGTGCTCGGAGTCATCGTGGTCGCCTTGTTCTACTTCATGACCGGGGGCTTTGGCGCGTGAGCTACACCGGGGCGCTGGCGGACAAGGACCGCGTCTTCACCAACCTATACGGTTTTCAATCGCCCTTCCTGAAGGCGGCGCGGGCGCGGGGCGACTGGGACGATACCGCCAAACTGATGCAGGTTGGCCCGGACGCGGTCATCGACGCAATCAAGGCGTCGGGGCTTCGCGGGCGCGGCGGGGCCGGCTTCCCGACGGGGATGAAGTGGGGCTTCATGCCCAAGGAGCCGACGCCCGGCAAACCCAATTTCCTGGTGGTCAACGCCGACGAATCCGAGCCCGGGTCGTGCAAGGACCGCGAGATCATCCGCCATGATCCGCACAAGCTGATCGAAGGCTCGCTGATCGCCAGCTTCGCGATGCGGGCGCGGGCCGGCTACATCTACATCCGCGGTGAGTTCATCCGCGAAGCCGAAGCGCTCGAAAAGGCCGTCGCCGAAGCTTATGCCGCCGGGCTGCTGGGCAAGAACGCCGCCGGATCGGGCTATGACTTCGACCTGTTCGTCCACCGTGGCGCCGGCGCCTACATCTGCGGCGAAGAAACCGCGATGCTCGAAAGCCTGGAAGGCAAGAAAGGCTTCCCGCGCCTCAAACCGCCATTCCCGGCCGGCGCCGGCCTCTACGGCTGCCCGACCACGGTCAACAATGTCGAATCGATCGCGGTGGTGCCGACCATCCTGCGCCGCGGCCCTGCCTGGTTCGCTGGCCTCGGCCGCGAGAAGAACGAGGGCACCAAGCTGTTCCAGCTTTCGGGCCACATCAATACGCCGTGCGTGGTCGAGGAGACCATGTCGATCAGTTTCCGAGAGCTGATCGACCGCCACGGCGGGGGGATCCGTGATGGCTGGGACAATCTGCTGGCGGTGATCCCGGGCGGCTCGTCGGTGCCGCTGGTGCCGGCGCACGAGATCATCGACGCGCCGATGGATTTCGACGGGCTCAAGGTCTTAGGCTCCGGCCTTGGCACCGCGGCGGTGATCGTCATGGACAAATCGACCGACATCGTCCGCGCGATCAGCCGAATCAGCTACTTCTACAAGCATGAGAGCTGCGGCCAGTGCACGCCGTGCCGCGAAGGCACGGGCTGGATGTGGCGGACGATGGAGCGGCTGCGCGAGGGCGAGGGAACGCCCGCGACGATCGACAAATTGCTCGATGTCACCAAGCAGGTCGAAGGCCATACCATCTGCGCATTGGGCGATGCCGCAGCCTGGCCGATCCAGGGGCTGATCAAGCATTTCCGCCCCGAGATCGAACGCCGAATCGCCGAGCGCGCGGGGCGCACAATGCTGGAGGCCGCCGAATGAAACTGTTCCTTTTGATCGCGATCGTCGCGGTTTTCGCCATCGTCGTCCTTTCGATGAAGCGCGGTGGCACTCGAATCACCAGGATCGATCGCCACAGTGAGCGCGAGGACGAGGATAGCGAGCGCTAATGTTCGGTTCGCTATCCGCTTGATCCGGTTTGAAGTAATGCGCAAACGGTGCATCAGTCAGAGAGAGAAATTGCAGTGAACAAGCCACTCATCGCGCTGGCGCTGTGCGCCGGATTGACCGCTGCTCCGGCCGCCGCCCAGGACAAGGGCAAGTTCAACCCGGGGCGCGACAGCGCGGAGTCGATGGAAAGCTATGGCAAGCTGCTCAAATATGGCGATTGCGTAATGGGCCAGGGCCAAGGCGAATCGGCCGAGAACGTTCTGACCTCCAAGCCCTATTCCAGGTCGGAGCGCAGCAAGACCGGCTTGCTTCGCCAGAGGGTCACCACCTGTTCGGCCAAGGGCTTCGAGAACCTCCACTCGCTGGTTCGCGGCTCGTTCGCGGAAGCGATGTACCATCGTCAATTCCACCAGTCACCGCTCGCGGCAGACCCGGCGCGCGCCAAAGCCTTCGTTGATGCGGAAAAGGATTTCCATTCCGAGCGCGACAAGGGCGACCAGGTGATGGCCAGCGTGATGAGCTGCATGGTCGCAGCCAGCCCGCAGACGGCTCACGCACTGCTAATGACGCAGCATGGCACGACCGCCGAAGTCACCGCCATGAACACATTCTTCACCGCCGGCCAGAAGTGCGGCGCCGGCGCCTCACGTCCGTCCAACTTGAGCCGCTCGTTCATCCGCGCCTTCGTTGCCGACTCGGCCTGGCGCTACGCTCGCGCCGTGGGGCAGCGCTAACGCTCGAAACGGCCGCAAATCCCGGCTTTCCGCGCTTGCGTTAAGCGGCGCGGAAGTTAGGAGGCGGCAGGCGCCCGGGCCATCGCGCCCGGGCGTGAGCGATAAGTAGTCGCCGGAGCCACAGCGAAAACATGCCTAAGGTCAGCGTCGACGGCGTCGAGATCGAAGTGCCGCATGGCGCGACCGTGCTCCAGGCCTGCGAGCTGGCGGGTAAGGAAATCCCGCGTTTTTGCTATCATGAGCGGCTGTCGATCGCAGGCAATTGCCGGATGTGCCTGGTCGAAGTCGCTCCCGGCCCGCCCAAGCCGCAGGCGAGCTGCGCGCTTCCCGCTGCCGACGGCCAGGCGATCCGCACCGACACGGCTATGGTCAAGAAAGCCCGCGAAGGGGTGATGGAGTTCCTGCTCATCAACCACCCGCTGGACTGCCCGATCTGCGACCAGGGCGGCGAATGCGACCTTCAGGATCAGGCGATGGCGTACGGCCGCAGCTTCTCTCGCTTCGACGAGAACAAAAGGGCGATCGACGACAAATATATGGGCCCGGTCATCAAGACCTCGATGACCCGCTGCATCCAGTGCACGCGCTGCATCCGCTTTGCCGAGGAAGTCGCCGGAGTGCCGGAGATCGGCATGCTCTATCGCGGCGAGGACGCGCAGATCACCACCTACCTCGACCAGGCCGTGACCAGCGAGCTTGCCGGAAATCTAGCCGACGTCTGCCCGGTCGGCGCGCTCCTCCAGAAGCCGCAGATTTTCGAGATGCGGCCGTGGGAGCTTCGCCGGGTTCCGGCGATCGACGTGATGGACGCGGTCGGATCCAACATCCGCCTCGACGTGCGCCAGCGGCAGGTGATGCGGATCCTCCCGCGGGTCAACGACGACGTCAACGAGGAGTGGATCCACGACAAGACCCGCCACCACGCCGACGCGCTGGTCCGCAACCGGCTCGATCGGCCGTGGCTGCGCGACAAAGAAGGCAAGCTGCGCGAAGCGAGCTGGAGCGAGGCGCTCAACCTGTTCGCAGCCAAGCTTAAAACGGCGGGGCCAAGCGTGGCCGCGATTGCCGGCGACCTGCTCGACGCCGAGACGATGTTCGCAGCCAAGGCGCTGCTTCGCAGCCAGGGCTCCGCCTTCCTCGAAGGGCGCCAGACCGGGCTCGATTACGACGTGTCGAACCTCGCCTCGGTCGCGTTCAACTCGACCATCGCGGGGATCGAGCAGGCCGACGCGCTGCTGCTGATCGGCACCAACCCGCGCTGGGAAGCGCCGCTGGTCAACACCCGGCTGCGCAAGGTCGCGCAAAAGGGCGGTAGGATTTTCGCCATCGGGCCGGAGGTCGATTTGGCGATGCGCGTCGAATGGCTCGGCGACGACCTCAAACTGCTCGCCAAGCTGCCCGAGGCAGTCACAGAAGTGTTTGCCAAGGCCGAGCGGCCGGCGGTGACCGTCGGGCCGGGAACGCTCGCTGCGGGCGGCCTAGGCGCGGCGCTCAGCTTGGTCGACACGCTCGGTTTGGTTCGGGACGGCTGGAACGGCTTCAACGTCATCCACACCGCCGCCTCGCGGATGGCCGGGCTGATCCTCGGTTTCGCGCAAAAGGGCGGAATCGCCGACATCGAGGCGGCTAGCCCGCAGGTGGTGCTGTTGCTCGGCGCGGACGAGGTCGATTCGGCGCGTTTCGCCGGCAGCTTCAAAATATACATCGGCCACCACGGCGATCGCGGCGCGGCGTCGGCCGATCTCGTGCTTCCGGGCGCTGCCTACACCGAAAAGCACGGCACTTACGTCAACCTTGAGGGCCGGGTGCAGCGCGGCGAGAAAGCATTGTTTCCGCCCGGCGAAGCGCGCGAGGACTGGACCATCTTCCGCGCCGTCTCGCAGCTGCTCGCAACGCCGCTGCCGTTCGACAATTTCGGTGAGCTGCGGCGGGCGATGATCGCCGAGCATCCGCAGCTCGGCACCGAGGGCCGGATCAAGCTCGAATGGGCGCCTCCGAAGCTCGATGCGAAGGCGAGCGGCCCGATCCGCTTGGCGATCAGCGATTTCTATCTGACCAACGCCATCTGCCGGGCCAGCCCGACGATGCACTTGTGCTCGGAGGAAATCCTCCACGGCCGCACCGAAACCCTGGAGGCGGCCGAGTGACCGCCTGGTTCCAGAACTGGTTCACCTACGAATGGTCGTGGTTCATCGCGACCATGATCGGCATATTGGTGATCGCGTTACCGCTGATGCTCGCGGTGGCGATGATCATTTACGCCGACCGCAAGATCTGGGCGGCGATCGCGCTTCGCCGCGGGCCCAACGTGGTCGGGCCGTTCGGGCTGCTGCAAAGCTTCGCCGACGGCCTCAAGGTGTTCCTCAAGGAAACCATCGTCCCCTCGGCGGCCAACAAGGGCCTGTTCCTGATCGCCCCGATCATCAGCTTCGCGGTGGCGCTGATCGTCTGGGCGGTGATCCCGTTCGACGCCGGCGTGGTGCTCGCCGACATCAATGTCGGGCTGCTGTACGTGCTCGCCGCCTCGTCGCTCGGGGTTTACGGGGTGATCGTCGCCGGCTGGGCGTCCAACTCCAAATATCCGTTCTACTCGGCGCTTCGGGCCGCGGCGCAGATGGTCAGCTACGAAGTGTCGATCGGCTTCGTTCTGATCAGCGTGGTGCTCTACGCCAACAGCTTCAACCTGACCGAAATCGTCCTTCAGCAGCAGGGGCACATCTTCGGCCTGCTCAACGGCTTCGGCTTCAATCCTCTGCTGTTCCCGATGGCGGTGGTGTTCCTGATCAGCTCGATGGCCGAGACGTTCCGCACGCCATTCGACCTGACCGAAGCGGAAAGCGAGCTCGTCGCCGGCTTCCAGACCGAATATTCGTCGATGAGCTTCGCGCTCTTCTGGCTCGGCGAGTACGGCAACGTCATCCTGATGTGCGCGCTCAACGCCTTGCTGTTCTGGGGCGGGTGGTTGCCGCCGCTCAACATCGACCTGATCCCGTGGTTCGATGTCCCCGGCATCTTGTGGCTGTTCGCCAAGATGATGTTCTTTTTCTTCGTCTTCAGCTGGGTACGGGCGACGGTGCCGCGCTATCGCTACGATCAGCTGATGCGGCTCGGCTGGAAGATCTTCTTGCCGCTCAGCATCGTCTTTGTGGTGCTGGTGTCGGGCTGGCTGATGCTCACCCGTTATGGAGTGGCCGCATGATCGCCCACTGGATCAAGTCGTTCACTTTGTGGGAAATAGTGAAGGCTCACGCGCTGACCCTGCGCTATTTCTTCAAGGCCAAGGTGACGATCAACTATCCGTATGAAAAGACGCCGCAGAGCCCGCGCTTCCGCGGCGAGCACGTGCTTCGCCGCTACCCCAACGGCGAGGAGCGTTGCATTGCCTGCAAATTGTGCGAGGCGATCTGTCCGGCGCTGGCGATCACCATCGAGGCCGAGCCGCGCGAGGACGGCAGCCGGAGGACGACCCGCTACGACATCGACATGGTCAAGTGCATCTATTGCGGCCTGTGCCAGGAGGCCTGCCCGGTGGATGCCATCGTCGAGGGCCCCAACCTCGAATTCGCCACCGAAACGCGCGAGGAATTGCTCTACGATAAGGCCAAGCTGCTGGCCAACGGCGACCGCTGGGAGCAAGCGATCGCCGCCAACCTTGCCGCCGATGCACCGTATAGATAATGGCCCCGGCAAATCCCCACCATCCGCTCATCCTCAGGATGAGTGGCCGAGTTTGGCCTGAAAGTTCGGCTTTCGAGTGATCGCGCTCCTTGCCTTTTATTTGTTCGCGACGCTCACCATCGCTTCGGCGGTGGCGGTGATCTTCGCGCGCAATCCGGTGCATTCGGTGCTGTGGCTGATCCTGGCCTTCTTCAACGCCGCCGGGCTGATGCTGCTCGCCGGGGCCGAATTCATCGCGCTGCTGCTGGTGATCGTCTACGTCGGCGCGGTCGCGGTGCTGTTCCT
The DNA here is from genome assembly GCA_037721775.1 of Sphingomicrobium sp. GTDB lineage: Bacteria > Pseudomonadota > Alphaproteobacteria > Sphingomonadales > Sphingomonadaceae > Sphingomicrobium. Next base: position 46,172 of record JBBJOG010000002.1, read on the forward strand.
GTTCGTGGTGATGATGCTCAACATCGACTTCGCCGCGCTGCGATCGGGCTTCACCCGCAACCTGCCGTTCGGAATCATCATCGCTTTGGTCCTGCTGGCTGAGATCTTGATCGCGGTCAGCGCGTGGAAAGCCGGCCCCGGGATCAGCGGCGCGGCGCCGCCGGAATCGGCGCAGCCCAACATCGTCGCCTTGGGCGAGCTCCTCTACACCCGCTATCTGTTCCCATTCGAGCTTGCCGGCCTGGTCCTGCTGGTGGCGATGATCGGGGCGATCGTGCTGACCCACCGAAGCCGCGGCGACGCTCGCGGGCAGAATGCGTCCAAGCAGATCCGCCGCCGGCCGCAGGACGCGGTTCGCAACACCAACCCCGGTGTCGGCGAGGGTATCGAGCTGTGATCTCCCTTGCCCATTACCTCACCGTCGCGGCGATCCTGTTCGTGCTCGGGGTGCTCGGCATTTTCATCAACCGCCGCAACGTCATCCTAATGCTGATGGCGATCGAGCTGATCCTTCTTGCAGTCAACATCAACCTGGTCGCTTTCTCGGCCTTTCTCGGTGACTTGACCGGGCAGGTGATGGCGATGTTCGTGCTGACTGTGGCCGCCGCCGAAGCGGCCGTCGGCTTGGCAATCCTGGTGATCTTCTACCGGCGCCGCGGGACTATCGCGGTCGACGCCGCCGACCGGATGCGCGGCTGATGGGCATGACCTTGTCGCTCCAGGCGATCGTCTTCCTGCCGCTGATCGCAGCGATCGTCGCCGGCCTGCTGGGTCGGTGGATCGGTGCGACCGCGGCCAAGGTCATCACCACCGGCGCCCTGTTTATCGGCGCGGCACTGTCGTGGCCGATTTTCTTCGCGTTCATCGGCGGCGCCGAGGCGCAGGTGGTGCCGGTGCTCGACTGGATCCGCTCGGGCGACCTCCAAGTCAACTGGGCGCTCCGGGTCGATACGCTGACCGCGGTGATGCTGGTGGTGGTGACGACCGTCTCCAGCCTCGTCCACCTCTACAGCTGGGGCTATATGGAGGAGGACCCGGGCCAGCCGCGCTTCTTCGCTTATCTCTCGCTGTTCAGCTTCGCGATGCTGATGCTGGTGACCGCCGACAGCCTGGTGCAGATGTTCTTCGGCTGGGAAGGCGTCGGCCTCGCCTCATATTTGCTGATCGGCTTCTGGTACCACAAGCCGTCGGCCAATGCTGCGGCGTTAAAGGCGTTCGTCGTCAACCGCGTCGGCGACTTCGGCTTTTCGCTCGGCATCTTCGGCACCTTCCTGGTGTTCGGCACCGTGTCGATCCCGGCCATCCTCGCCGCCGCTCCGGGCATGGCCGGCTCGACCATCGGCTTTGCCGGAATGCGCGTCGATACGATGACCCTCCTGTGCCTGCTGTTGTTCGTCGGCGCGATGGGCAAGTCGGCGCAGCTCGGGCTTCACACCTGGCTCCCCGACGCAATGGAAGGCCCGACCCCGGTCAGCGCGCTGATCCACGCGGCGACGATGGTGACCGCTGGCGTGTTCATGGTCTGCCGCCTGTCGCCGATGTTCGAGGCCAGCGTCACCGCCCAGCACGTCGTCATCTACGTCGGCGCTGCGACCGCGATCTTCGCCGCGACCGTCGCCACCTCTCAGAACGACATCAAGCGGGTCGTGGCTTATTCGACCTGCAGCCAATTGGGCTACATGTTCTTCGCCGCCGGCGTCGGTGCTTACGGCGCGGCGATGTTTCATCTGTTCACCCACGCCTTTTTCAAGGCGCTGCTGTTCCTCGGCGCCGGATCGGTGATCCACGCCATGCACCACGAGCAGGACATGCGCTTCTACGGCGGCTTGCGGACACAAATTCCGTTCACCTTCTGGGTGATGGTGGTCGGCACTCTGGCGATCACCGGGGTCGGCATCGCCGGAGTCGGCTTTGCCGGCTTCCATAGCAAGGACGCGATCCTGGAAAGTGCCTTCGCCAACGGCAGCGTGCCCGGTGGGATCGCTTTCTTCTTGGGCGCACTGGCGGCGCTTCTGACCAGTTTCTATTCGTGGCGGCTGATCTTCCTGACGTTCTTCGGGAAGCCGCGGTGGGCGTCGTCGGAGCATATTCAGCACGCGACGCACGGCGACCACGACGATCCCGCCGACGAGCACGGCGACAGCTCGCACAGCAAGGCGACTCCGCCCGAAGGGACCGGCGGCTATCACCCGCACGAAAGCCCGCTGACGATGCTGGTCCCGATCGGGCTGCTGGCGCTCGGCGCGGCCTTTTCGGGCCTGCTGTTCGGACATTATTTCCTGGATTCGGCCGAATTCTGGAACGGCAGCATCGCCTTCGACGAGCATCTTGCGCACGCGATGCACGAAGTGCCGTGGTCGGTTAAATATACCGCGACCTTCGTGATGCTGGTCGGCCTCGCCATCGCCTGGCGCAACTACATCCGCAAACCCGGCGCGGCCGGCGCGTTCGTCGCGCAATTCCCCGCGGTTCACCGGTTCGTCCTCAACAAATGGTATTTCGACGAGCTTTACGACCGCGTGCTGGTCCGCCCGTCGCTGTGGCTGGGCCGATTGTTCTGGCACCGCGGTGACGAGAAGACGATCGACCGCTTCGGCCCTCACGGCGCGGCTTATGCGGTCGGCCTCGGCAACCGCCTCACCACCCGGCTTCAGTCCGGCTACCTCTACAGCTACGCGCTGGTGATGCTGCTCGGCCTGGTCGGCGCCGCGAGCTGGGCGATTTGGTGGGCGCAGTGACCGAGCTGCCCGTGCTGTCGATCCTGATCGCGCTGCCGCTTGTCGCCGGGATGGTGTGCCTGTTCGTCAGCACCAACACCGCGCGCTGGATCGCGTTGCTCACTACCCTCGCCGCCTTCGCCATCGGCATCGCCATGTGGGTCGGCTTCGACTCTGACGGCGCCCAATGGCAGTTCGTCGAGGACGTCTCGCTCGGCAGCGGACTGCGCTGGGCGCTTGGGATCGATGGCATCGCGCTGATGCTGACGATGCTCACCTTGTTCCTAATGCCGATCTGCATCGGCGCTTCCTGGCGGGTGATCGAACAACGCGTGCCCGAATATATGGCGGCGTTTCTGCTGATGGAGGCGCTGATGATCGGCGTCTTCGCCGCGCAGGACCTGTTCCTGTTCTACGTCTTCTTCGAAGGCGGCCTGATCCCGATGTACCTGATAATCGGCATCTGGGGCGGTGCCGAGCGGATCAAGGCGAGCTACAAATTCTTCCTCTACACCCTGTTCGGCTCGGTGCTGATGCTGATCGCGATGCTGTACATGGCGATCACGGCGGGGACGACGTCGATCCCGGCGCTGATGGCGTATGATTTCGCGCCGGATGCGCAGACCTGGCTGTGGCTCGCTTTCTTCGCCAGCTTCGCGGTGAAAATGCCGATGTGGCCGGTCCACACCTGGCTTCCCGACGCCCACGTCCAGGCGCCGACCGCGGGATCGGTGATCCTTGCCGGCGTGCTGTTGAAGATGGGCGGCTACGGCTTCGTCCGCTTCTCGCTGCCGATGTTCCCCGAAGGCTCGGCGCAGTTCGTGCCTTTGGTGTTCGTCCTGTCGGGAATCGCGGTGGTCTACACCAGCCTTGTCGCCCTCGTACAGCGCGACATGAAGAAGCTGATCGCTTATTCGTCGGTCGCGCACATGGCGTTTGTCACCTTCGGGCTGTTCGCGCTCAATCGCCAGGGCATTGAGGGCGCGCTGATGGTGATGCTCAGCCACGGGCTCGTCTCGGGCGCTTTGTTCTTGTGCGTCGGCGTCATCTACGACCGGATGCACACCCGCGAAATCGCGCAATATGGCGGGCTGTCCAACAACATGCCCGGCTACGCGCTTCTGTTCATGCTGTTCACCATGGCCAGCGTCGGCCTCCCGGGCACAAGCGGCTTCGTCGGCGAGTTCCTGGCGCTGGTCGGCACCTATGAGATGTCGACGTGGGCCGCGATCGTCGCCACCACCGGCATCATCCTCGGCGCCGCCTACATGCTGTGGCTCTATTGGCGAATCGCTTTCGGCCAGGCGCGCACCGCCGAGGCTTCGGCGATGAAGGATTTGAGCGCCCGCGAATGGTGGCTGCTGGCGCCGATAGCCGCCGGCGTATTGTGGATGGGCATTTATCCCGAAAGCTTCCTCAGGCCGATGCGCGCCGATGTCGGCCGGCTGCTCGAGCGGATCGAGCGTGCTGCTCCGGCCGGCGACTCCAGGCTCTTCAAAGACCCCCGGCCGCCGCTGAAGGTTTATGAGGCGGAGCCCGCGCACTGATGGCCTATTTCGCACCCATTCTCCCCGAGATCATCCTGACCCTCGGCGGCCTTGTGCTGATGATGGTCGCGGCGATCGCCGGCCGGCGCGGCGCCGGGCTCACCAGCTGGACGGCGATCGTTTTGCTGGCCGCGGCGACCGTCGCGTTGATCGGCGCTCCGTCCAACGCCGGCGCATTGTTCGGCGGGCTGATCGCCGCCGACTGGTTCGCCTCGTTTGGCAAGGCGATCATCTTCCCGGCGGCGGCGGTGGCGATCCTGCTCGCTCACCGCTGGTTCGAGCGAGGCACCGAGCACGCGCCCGAATATCCGGTGCTGATCCTGTTCAGCTGCGTCGGCATGGCGGTGATGGTGTCCGCCACCAACCTGATGACGCTCTACGTCGGGCTCGAGCTGCAGAGCCTCGCCGCTTATGTGCTCGCCTCCTACCGGCGGACCGATGACCGCTCGGCCGAGGCTGGCCTCAAATATTTCGTGCTCGGCGCGCTCGCCAGCGGCATCCTGCTGTACGGAATCTCTTTGCTGTACGGCTTCACCGGCACCATGAGCTTCGCCGGGATCTCGGCAGTGTTCGCCCGCGATGGCGTCCAATCGCTCGGCCTGCTGTTTGGCCTTGTCTTCCTGCTTGCCGGAATCGCCTTCAAGGCCAGCGCGGTGCCGTTCCACATGTGGACGCCCGACGTCTACGAAGGCGCGCCAACGCCGGTCACCGCATTCTTCGCCTCGGCTCCGAAAGCCGCCGCAGTCCTGCTGGCGGTGCGGGTCTGCCTCGATGGGCTCGGTCCGGCGATCGATGCCTGGCGGCAGATCGTCACTTTCGTCGCGCTCGCCTCGATCTTCCTCGGCGCGGTCGCCGCCTGGGGACAGGGCAACATCAAGCGGCTGCTCGCTTATTCGTCGATCAACAACGTCGGTTTCGCGCTGATCGGCCTTGCCGCCGGCGGGGTCGCGGGCGCCTCGTCGGTATTGTTCTACATGGCCGTCTATATCGTCATGACGCTTGGCGCGTTCCTGTGCGTGCTGTGGATGCGCGGAGCGGACGGCGAGCCGGTCGAGGATATGGCGAGCCTGTCGGGCCTGTCGCAGACCCGGCCTGCTTTCGCTGCCGCCTTGGCGATCTTCATGTTCAGCCTGGCGGGCATCCCGCCCTTGTTCGGATTCTGGGCCAAGCTGGTGGTGTTCGACGCAACGGTTCAGGCCGGGCTGATGCCGCTCGCCGTGGCCGGGATTATCGGCACCGTCGTCGGCGCTTATTATTACCTGCGCTTGATCAAGATCATGTATTTCGACGAGCCGGGCGGCACCATGCCGAAGGTTCGCGCGCCGATTGAAGGCGTGCTGATGTTCGCTGCCGCGCTTGCCGTCTCGCCGCTCGGCTATTTGCTGATCGGGCCGCTGGCGTCGCTCAGCGACCGCGCCGCGGGGTCCCTGTTCTGACCCGAATCCGAATCGTCGAGAGGACCGGCTCGACCAATGCCGATCTGCTGCGCAATACGGAAGCCCGCGAAGGCGATTGGCTGGTCGCTTTGGTGCAGGAAGCTGGGCGCGGCCGCCAGGGCCGTCAGTGGCTCACCCGGCGCGGCAATCTCTTCGGCAGCACGCTGGTCGAGCTCCAGACTGACGATCCCCCGCCGCAGTCGCTGTCGCTGGTCGCCGGCCTCGCCGTCATTGAAGCGGTCGACGCAGCCCTGCCGGGCCTGCCGCTGATGCTCAAATGGCCCAACGACCTGCTGCTCGACGGCGCCAAGCTCGCCGGCATATTGCTCGAGCGCGCCGACCGGCGCGTGGTCATCGGCATCGGCGTCAACCTCGCCAGCGCGCCGGACATCGAGGGCCGACGCGTCGTCGACCTTGGCGGCCGAATTACGCCGCAGGCCTTCGCGCCTTTGCTGGCGGAGAGCATGGCGAGGATGCTCAGTCTGTGGCGAACGACGGCGCCCGACGCAATCGCTCGCGCCTGGCTCGCCCGAGCGCATCCGCTGGGCACGCCATTGAACGTCCATGCTACCGCCGATGAAAACACATCCGGTGAGTTCGCGGGGATCGAACCCGACGGCGCGCTCCGGCTGCTGACGCCCGGCGGCACGGTCGAGGTCGTTCGCGCCGGTGACGTCGCCCTAGCCTAGAAGCGCATAGAGCCACTGGCCGAACAGCCGCTGCGCGCCCGCCGGTGGAGCGGCGTTTGCCTGTTCCTGACTAGTCTGGACTGGACAATCAGAAGGACGATCCAGCCGAGGGCGGAGGTGCCGTGCAGATGGACGAACCAGGGCGCCGAAAAAGTGCGGCGCGCCATCGGCACGACATAGGTCACGCCGAACCCCAGGGCGATCACTGATAGCCCGACCAGGGCGAAGCCGAGATAGAAGCTGGTCGCGCGGTCCCGCGCCCATGGATTAGCCAATGAGTGATCCCCCGGTTCGCGACCCTAGCAGCCGCGCGGGACTCGGCAACACTCGCCAAGACCGGATCGCGCGACTAGGGAGCGGCCATGCTTCTCGCCATCGATGCCGGCAATACCAACGTCGTCTTCGCGCTGGTCGAGGCCGGGGAAATCAGGGCGCGCTGGCGCATCGCCACCGATCCTCGGCGAACCGCCGACCAATATTCGGTGTGGCTATACCAGCTGCTCGAGATGGAAGGCCGCTCGCACAAGGACGTTCGTGCGGTGATCATCGGCACCGTCGTCCCGCGCGCGCTCCACAATCTGGAAGTGCTCAGCGTCAAATATTTCCATGTCGAACCGATGATCGCGGGGCAGGGCAAAGCCGAATGGCCGATCGAGCTCGACGTCGACGAGCCGCAAAGCGTCGGCGCCGACCGGGCGCTCAACGCCATGGCTGCCCACGCCAAGCATCCAGGCGACCTCATCGTCGTCGACTTCGGCACGGCGACGACCTTCGATGTGGTTGACCCGGCCGGGGCCTATAAGGGCGGGATCATCGCGCCCGGCCTCAACCTCTCGCTCGACGCCCTCGTCAGCGCCGCCGCCAAGCTGCCCCGAATCGCCATCGTGGCGCCCAAGGATTCCAGCGTCATCGGCCGCACCACCGAAAGCCAGATGCTGATCGGCATTTACTGGGGCTCTGTGGCGATGATCGAGGGGCTGCTCGACCGTGTGAAAAGGGAGGTAGGCCGCCCGGTGACGGTGATCGCCACGGGCGGGCTGGCGACCCTGTTCGACCGTCACAGCGAGGCCTTCGACGCGATTGAGCCCGACCTTACCATCCAGGGGTTGAGCCTCCTCTACAAACAGGTTTCGGCGGGCGCATGATTCCGAAAGAAGAACTGCTGTTCCTCGCGCTTGGCGGGTCAGGCGAGATTGGCATGAACGTCAATCTCTACGGCTGCCGGGGCCAGTGGCTGATGGTCGACCTCGGCCTGACCTTCGCCGACCCGAATTATCCGGGGATCGACCTGATCCTGCCCGAGCTGGAGTTCATCGAGAACCAGCAGGACAAGCTCGCCGGGATCATTCTCACTCACGGCCACGAGGACCATATCGGCGCGCTTCCCTACCTCGCCCACGACTTGAAGGTGCCGCTGTACGCTACTCCGTTCACCGCCGGGCTGATTGCCGGGAAGCTCGAGGAAGAGGGGCTCACGGGCAAGGTCCAGCTCAACATCGTCGAGCGCGAAGGCAGCGTCGAGCTGGGGCCGTTCAAGGTGACCTTCGTCGCGCTCGCCCACTCGATCCCCGAGGGCAACGGGCTGCTCATCGAGACCCCGCACGGACAGATCTTCCACACCGGCGACTGGAAAATCGACGAGACGCCGGTGCTCGATGAGCCGTCGAGCTCGCAAACGCTCAAGCGGATCGGCGATGAAGGCGTGCTCGCTTTGGTCTGCGATTCGACCAACGTTTTCCAGTCGGAGCCGTCGGGATCGGAAGCCGGCGTGCGCGAAGGGCTTCGCGAGCAGGTCGCCAAGGCCAAGGGCCGGGTGCTGATCACGACATTCGCGTCCAACGCCGCGCGTCTCGACACGATCGGCAAGGTCGCGACCGAGACCGGCCGCCGGGTGTGCGTCGCCGGCCGGTCGCTCGACCGGATTTTGCGGGTGGCGCGGGCGACCGGCTACCTTCTCGATTTTCCATCGCCGATTTCCTTTGACGAAGCGATGCGGCTGCCGCGAAGCGAAGTGCTGGTCATCGCCACCGGCGGGCAGGGCGAGCCTCGGGCCGCGCTCGGCCGGATCGCGACCGGCGGCCACGAGCTCAAGCTGGTCGACGGCGACACCGTCATCTTTTCGTCCAAGGTCATCCCCGGTAACGAAATTTCGATCGGCAAGATCATGAACGCGCTGTCCGACCTCGGCGTGTTGATGGTCACCGAAAGGCAGGCGCATGTGCACGTGTCGGGCCACCCGGGCCGCCCCGAGCTTGCAGCGATGTACGACTGGATCCGGCCCGAGATCATCGTGCCCGTCCACGGCGAGGCGCGGCATCTAGCCGAGCAGGCGCGATTCGCGCTTGGCCATGGCGTGCCCAAGGCCGTGGTCCAGACCAACGGCGACGTCATCCGCCTCGCACCGGGCGACCCGAAGAAGCTCGACGAGGTGCGGGTCGGGCGCCTGGTCCTCGACGGCGACATGATCCTGCCGGCCGACGGCTCGACCGTCACCGAACGCCGTCGGATCAGCGTCAACGGGCTGATCACGGTCGCCATCCCGGTCGGCAAAGACGGCAGGCTTGCGGGGACGCCGCACGTCCGCCCGTTCGGAGTGCCGGTCGAGGAAGACCGCGACGATTTCGTCGCCGACGCCACCGATTCGGCGACCCGCGCCTTCGATCGCGGTACCGACGAGGACAAGATGCGCGAGGCGGTTCGCTTGGCGGTGCGCCGCTGCGCCACCGCCTGGACCGGCAAGAAGCCACTGGTCGAGGTGATGCTGGTGCGGGTCGGCTAAAGTGAAGTGGACGTCGATCCTGGCGATCTACTTCCTCTTCTTCGTCGCCAGCGCCTTCGTCCTACTGCCGTTCGGGGTGACCACCGACGAGGAGGCCGGGAACGAACTGGTGGCGGGGCAGGCCGAAAGCGCGCCGCACCGATTCCACCTGCCGACGCATCTGCTCCGCGCGCTCGGTTTGGCGGCGGTGCTGTTCGCGCTTTATTATGCGAACTGGGCGAACGGCTGGATCACCGCCGACGACCTCGACTTTTACAATTAGCGCTTGCGGTCGATCGCCTCGCCCAACGCGGCGTAGAGCTTGCCCATGTCGGACGACATCAGGGTCACCGCGATCATCTCGCCGTCGCGCTCGGCAAGCACTCGCCGGAGCATGGCTTCGAAGTCGTGGACGTAGCGGTTGACCGACTGCTGGAACTCGGCGTCGGCGTCATAGTGCGAGCGGACCGCGCGGCTCTCGCTGCCGCCGAGCAGCCGCACCGCGCGGCGGGTGAACACGCCGCGATTGCCCTTGAGGTAGGATTCCCAGGCTTTCTCGTCGACCTCGTCGGACAGGATCTTGCCGACGTCGATCGACGCCGAGTGCATTGAATCGATCAGCAACGACACCCGCCGGCCAAACTCCTCGGTTGCCTTCTCGCGGTCGGTCGACTGCTGGCGCTCGACATGCTGCTCGAGCGCGGTCGCGCTCTGGCCGAGGCTGAGCATCTGGACCGTCAGCCGCTCGGTCGCGATGCGCGCCGAGTCGACAGCGCGGGCAGCGACCGCTTCGACCTCGCGAAGCCGCTCCTCGATGCTTTCGCGGATCACCCGCTCCAGGGCTTCGCGAGTCGCTTGCGACAGTTTCTCGGCAGTCTCGGGGACGATGCTGCCGATCGCTTCGCGGGCGCGCTCGGATGCGTGGGCGGCGGCTTCGCGCACCTGGACCATCGCCTGCACCAGCGCCGGCCCGGTTTCGGCGCTGAGGCGCGCGGCTTCCGCCTGAGCGCCTGAAATCGCGGTCGACAAAGTGAGGAGTCGATCTTCCGCTGTGCCGACGCCGTCGTCGAGCGCCGCGAGCAGCGCCGCGAATCGGTCCTGCTGATCGGCTATGCCTTCGGCGCTGGCCGCGATCCGCTCGCTTGCCTCGCTTGCAGCGTCGCGCAGCCATTCGATTTCGGGCCGCAGGGTGTCGGTTGACTGGGCGAGCCGATCCGCCTGGCCAACGGCTGCGCCGATCGCGGTGCCGAGCTCGTCGCGCACGTTGGCGGACAATGTCTCGATCCCGCTACGAAGCGCCTCGGTGCGCTCGGCGAGGACGAGGATCGCCTGGTCCTGGCCGCCAGTGACGTCGGCGAGCGCGTCCATGTCCGCGCGGGATCGGGCCAGGGCCTGGGAGAAGCGGGCGGCGCGGTCGTCTCCGATCTCGGCAAGCGCGGTGAAGCGCTGCTCGAGCTCACCGAGCGCGCGATCGACCTCGGCGACGATGCGATGGGACGAGCGCTCCTGGTCGGCTACCCGGGTCGACAGCGATTCCAGCGCGACATTCGCCGCACTGACGTTGGTGCCCAGCGCTTGCGATGCCTCGACCCCGGCGCGGCCGATGCCCGCCGACGCCTGCTCCACCAGCGCCGTGACCGCTGACGCCTGGACGTCGATTCCGCCGCGAATCTCGTCCAGCGTAAGCGCGGTACGATCGAGCAGCGCGTCGATCGCGGTCGAGAAGCCGGCTTCCGCCTCGCCGACCCGCGCCGCGGCGGCCGCGCCGGCGCTTTCGATGTGGGTGAGATAGCCAACCAGCCGCTGGGCGGCGGCGGCGACGATCTCGTCGGCTTCGCGGGTGCGCTCGGTCAGCGCCGCCACCTGCGCTGTGAACTCGGCGGTTCGGCCGGCGGTCTCGGCGCCGCTGGCGCGAAGCTGCTCGGCGATGTTGCGGGCATGCTGCTCGGCGCGCGGCAGATCGTCGAGGATCACCGCGAGGTCGTTGCGCGCGGTCTCGGCAGCGCGGTCGAACAGGTTTGCGTTCTGAACCATGCGATCCGAGCCGGCGCCAAGCTCGCCGGTCACGGCGCCGAGCCGAGCCGTCGCATCGTCGCCGAGCCGCATCAGATTTTCTGCCACCGAGGTCAGTTCCGACCGGCTGTCGCTGATCCTTTCGGAGAGAACCCCGAGGATAGCTTCGAGCGAGCGGGCTTCGGAGCGCATCGCCACGACCGAGCGGGTGAAGCGCTCGGCTTCTTTCCGGCGGGTTCGGCCGAACATCAGCCAGACCAGGCCGAGCAAAGCGAGCGGGCCGGCGGCGATCGCGACCCATTGCGCGATTTGCGGCGAGGTCATCGGCTCGGCTGCAAGCGCCCGTCCGGCCGACCAGGCGGTGTAGCCGACCCAAAGCACCGCGAGGAAAGCGAGCGCGCTTCCGAGGACGGTGCGGCCACCGGCGGCATGGACATCGCCCTCGGCTCGGCTTTCGTCCCAGTGGACCCGGTCGAAGCCGGGAGAGTCGAGATCGATGCCGTCGGCCTGGGCAACCTCCTGCTCCGGAGGGACGGCAGAAGCGCAGCGCGGGCTGGGTGTGATCATGGCCCGGGCAGTTTACCAGCTTTGTCTGCCGGCGAAAGCGATTAGAACGGATTGGCGCGGCGAGGCCGCTATCGGCGATTCTTTGGGAGGACTTGAATGGCGCTCGGCGCCCTTGTCGGAGCCTATCAGGAAGATGATTCGGGTGGCCTTCGCGCGCTGTTCCCGCTCGCCGGCCGAACCCTCATCGAATATCAGGTGCGCTGCGCCGCCGCCGCCGGCGCCGCGCCGATCGTGCTTCTCGTCGATCGCATCCCGCCGGCGCTCAACGAAGCCCTTGAGCGGCTTCAGCGCGAAGGCATTTCGGTGAACACCGTCAGCGACGGGCTCGAAGCGGCGAACCGCTTTGCGACCGGTGAAATGATCCTGCTGATCGGTGATGGAATCGCGCCGCCCGCCGAGCTGCTGACGAGCATCGCCGAAGAGCCCGAGCCTGCGATCGTGACCGTGCCCGACGACACAACGCACCAGCATTTCGAGCGGATCGATGCGGTCTCGCGCTGGGCCGGAGTCGCTCTGGTCGATTCGCACGCGCTCGGCGCGACCGCGGCGATGCTTGGTGACTGGGACCTCCAGTCGACCCTGCTTCGGCGGACGTTGCAGGCCGGCGCTCTGACCCTCCCGATCGCTTCCGACGCGGGCGAGCCGGTGCTTGCCAACAAGCCCGAGGAGCTGACCGCGCTCGACCGCCAGCTGATCGTCGCCTCGCGCGGCAGCCGACGCGATTGGGCTAGCCGCTATGTGCTTCCGATCGTTGAGGAATATTCGACAGAAGCATTGCTCAACACAGCCGTCCGGCCGGAGCGGCTGATCGAGGCGGCGTTGCTGGTGACGGTGGGCTCGGTGTTCGCTTTCGCCAGCGGCTGGCTGTGGGCTGGAATGGCGCTGCTGGTGCTTTCGACCCCGCTCGACCTGGTCGCCCGCCGGCTGGCGGCGCTTCGGCTCCGGCCGATTTCGCAGCGCTCGCGGATACGCGGCCTGCTGTGGCCGGCGGCGGGCCTGGCATTGCTCGCGCTCGGCTGGTGGATTTCGCAGAACGGCGGCGGCTGGGGCGCGTCTTATGCGGCGCTTGCCGCGGCCGCCTTTGCCGAGGCTGCCCGGATCGAGCGCGGCAAGACCGAGCTTCCGGGCCAGATTTGGCTGTTTTCAAGGCGCAACGCGATCTTCGCGGCGATTCCCTTCGCACTGTTCGGGGCGTGGACCACGGCGATTGTCGGGGTCTCGCTATACGCCGCGGGAAGCTTCTTCTTCGCTCAATATGTAAACCACCGCCTTCAACCGAGTTGACCGGGCGTTAACGAAAATTGGATAATCCGCGGGTGATGGCGCCTGTTGAATGGCCAATCGCCGCACGATCAGACGATCGAGGGGCAATTTCCACGCGCCGCGTGGACCGGGGCCGCTTGTCCACCGTCCGCGCCGATTTCTTCCTTGATACCAAGGCCCGGCTGACCGATCAGGAACGCGCTTTGATGACGGCGATGCTGGCCGATCTGGTCGCCGTCGTCGCCGACGAGGTCAGGGCGGCGGCCGAGCTTCGGTCGGAGGCCGCGAACGACGACGGCGGCGACTTGTTCGAGCGGCTGCGCGCGAGCGGGTTGCTCGACATCGAGCAGCTGATGGCGCTGCTCCTTCGCCGCGCCGAGCAGGAGCGGCTAGCCGCCGCCATCCGCGCCCGCGGCAACGGCGGCTCCGCGCACTTCTTGCACGCGCTCGCCGCCGACCAGGACTCCGATATTTCCGCCGCGGCAATGGCTCTGATTCTCGGCCGCAGCCGCCGCCGCGACCGTTTCGATTTGCCTCGAATCGACCTCGACGATGTGCCGGCCAATGTCGCGGTGCGCCTCGTTTACGCCGTGACCGCCGCCCTGCGCGGCGAGGCATCGTCGAGCGGGACCGAAGCCGACCGCCGCCTTTCCGACGCTGCCGGCGCGGTGTTCGCCCGGCACAATGAAGGAAGACGGATGGAGGCGCTGTCGTTCGCGCTGATCCACGCGTTCGATTCCGCCGTACGCCTCGACGATGAGACATTCCGCTCCGCGCTCGCCGACGGCGAGGTGGCGCTGGTCGCCGAAGCGCTCGCCCGCCGCGCGGGGGTTGATTTCGAAACCGCCTGGAATCAGTTCGTTAGCGGAGGTCGGCAGCTCGCCAATTTGTTGCGGATGGCGGGCGTGCCGCGCCCGTTTGCCGCCCAGGTTGCGGCAACGCTCGGCGATTCGACCGCACGCGGCCCAGGCGAGCTGATCTGCCGCTTCGACGCTTTGTCGCAAGAGCAGTCGAGCGCGCGCGCGACTGGCTGCGGCTCGATCGAACCTATCGCGTTTCAATCGCGGCAATTGGTGGGGCCGATGGCAACGCGTCCGACTGATCCCGGGCCGGTTACCGGGCGGATCGACGCAAGCGGCCGGCTGGTCGCCGCCGACCCCGCGCTGGAGGCGCTGCAGCGCGACGCCGGATCAAGCCTCGGAGCGCCGGTCGCGATCCCGCAGCTCGCGGCGATCGTCCGGATCGCCCGGCAACTGAAAATCCCGGTCTCGCGCCGAGCCGTTGCCGCCGGCGCTGACCAGGACGTTGACATGTGGGTTCGCGCCGTGCCCGAAGGCGAAGAGGTTGCGCTGACGATTGAGCGGTGGAGCGCCCGCCCGCCGACGAGGCCGCGGCTGGCGAGCCTGTCGGATGTCGAGCCTGATGCTGCGGGGGCCCGTGCCGCTGGGCGGTCGACGACCAGCTTCGTCTGGTCGTCATCTCCGAGGCTGCCGCCGAGCTGATTGGCGTGTCCGTTGCCGAGGCTGGGGGCCAGCCGCTGACCAAATTGGTCAGGCTGGAGGAAACGGCGATGGCGAAATGTCGATGCTCCAGGCGCTCGCCTCGCGCTCCGGTTTTACCGGGCAGCCGGGCCGCCGCCGAAGTGACGATTCATCTTTGCTGCTTAGCGGGGAGGTGGTGCTCGGGCCGGACGACGGCTTTGCCGGTTTCGAAGGCTCGATCGCGCTTGCCGACAAGCCGGCGGCGGCCGAGCCGGTGACCAGCGACCCGGCATTCAACGAAGTGCTTCGCTTGCCGCTGCGCCGGATCATCGAGAGCGCCGATCATATCGTCGGCCGCTCGGACGGGCCGCTGCGCGACGAATATGCGGTCTATGCCTCCGATATTTCGGCTGCCGCCCACCATTTGCTCTCGGTCGTCCGATCGATGGGCCAGGACCCTGCCTCGGGGCGAGCGACCATCGACTTGGTGGAGCTTGTCTATGAGGCGGTCGGACTGATCGAATCGGCTGCGACCGAGCGCGAGATCGCGATTGCGGTCGAGCCGCTGCAAACCTTCACCGCGCAGGGCGAGTCGCGCGGCGTGATCCAGATCCTGGTCAACCTGATCGGCAATGCGGTGCGGCATTCGTCGGAGCAGGCGACCGTGACTATCTCGTTCGAGGCTTCGGTCCGCTATTCGACCGTCCACGTCGCCGACGACGACGGGCCGGGCATCGACCCGGCCGACCAGCAGCGCATCTTCGAACGGTTCGAGCAGGGAACGACCCACGGGCCCGGTAGCGGGCTGGGCCTTGCCATTGCCCGCCGGCTGGCACGGGCGATGGGCGGCGATATTCAGCTTGAGAGCAGGCCGGGCATGGTCTCGCGCTTCAGCCTGGTCCTGCCCGCCGCCTAGCGCTTCTCTACGGCGACATAGTCGCGCTGGGTCTCACCGACGTACAGCTGGCGCGGACGGCCGATTTTTTGCTCGGGGTCGGAGATCATCTCGTTCCACTGGGCGACCCAGCCGACGGTGCGGGCAAGCGCGAACAAAGCCGTGAACATCTCGGTCGGGAATCCGATCGCGTTCAAGATCACGCCCGAATAGAAGTCGACGTTGGGATAAAGCTTCTTCTCGATGAAATAGTCGTCCTTGAGCGCGATCTGCTCGAGCTCGCGGGCGGTATCGAGCACCGGATCGGAAATGCCGAGCTCGTCCAGCACTTCCTGCGCGGTCTGCTGCATCACCTTCGCCCGCGGGTCGTAATTCTTGTACACCCGGTGGCCAAAGCCCATCAGCCGGAACGGGTCGTCCTTGTCCTTGGCGCGGGCGATATATTCGGGGATGCGCTTGGGTGTGCCGATCTCGCGAAGCATGTTGAGCGCGGCCTCGTTTGCGCCGCCGTGGGCGGGGCCCCACAGGCAGGCGATTCCGGCGGCGATGCAGGCGAACGGGTTGGCGCCGGACGAGCCGGCCAGCCGCACCGTCGAGGTCGATGCATTCTGCTCATGGTCGGCGTGGAGGATGAAGATCCGGCGCATGGCGCGCTCGATCACCGGGTTGACCTCATAGGGCTCGGCCGGAACCCCGAACGTCATGCGCAGGAAGTTGCCGGTGTAGCTGACGCTGTTGTCGGGATACATGAACGGCTGGCCGATCGAATATTTGAACGCCATCGCCGCGATCGTCGGCATCTTCGCGATCAGCCGGTGCGAGGCGATCATGCGTTGCTCGGGATCGGTGATGTCGGTGCTGTCGTGGTAGAAAGCGGACAGCGCGCCGACCACGCCACACATGATCGCCATCGGGTGAGCGTCGCGCCGGAAGCCCCGGTAAAATGTCGACAATTGCTCGTGCAGCATGGTGTGGCGCGAGATCGTGTAGGTGAAGGTCTCGAGCTCCTGGGCGGTCGGCAGCTCGCCATGCAGGAGGAGGTAGGAGACCTCCATGAACGTCGATTTGTGCGCCAGCTGGTCGATCGGATAGCCGCGGTGGAGAAGGATGCCCTTGTCGCCGTCAATATAGGTGATCGCGCTTTCGCAGCTGGCGGTCGAGGTGAAGCCGGGGTCGTAAGTGAACATCCCGGTCTGGCCGTAGAATTTGCGGATATCGATGACCTCGGGGCCGACCGAGCCCGGGATCACGGGATAGTCCCAGTTTCCCTCGCCCTTGGTCATGGTCATCGTCTTGTCGGTCATTCCGCAGGCTCCACCATCTGATCGGATATTCGAGCGAGGGTTTCGCCCTGCCCGAGCAACGCGAGCACGTCAAAAATGCCCGGGCTCGTCGTTCGCCCGGTGAGGGCGGCGCGAAGCGGCTGGGCAAGCTTGCCAAGCTTTACGCCCGCGGCGTCCGCAACGTTCCGAACGGCAGCTTCGATCGACTCCAACTGCCAGTCGGAGATGCTGCTCAGCTCGAGATGAGCGGCAGCCAGCAGCGCCCGCGTTTCGGGTGTCAGCAAGGCCCCGGCGGCCTGGTCGACCTCGAGCGGCCGGCTGGCGAACAGGAAGCCGGCGCCTTCGACAAGTTGGTTGACGGTATGCGCCCGCGCCTTGAGCTCCGGCATTGCCCGGACCAGCTGGCCCAGGTCGGCGTCGGGTCCGATTTGCGGCGCGACCAGCTCGGCCAGCCGCTGGTCGTCGGCTTCGCGGATGTAGTGGCCGTTGATGTTTTCGAGCTTCTTGAGGTCGAACCGCGACGGCGACTGGCCGACATGGTCCAGGTCGAACCACTCGACCGCCTGCTCGCGCGAGATGAGCTCATCATCGCCATGCCCCCAGCCGAGCCGGAGCAAATAATTGAACAGGGCCTCGGGCAAGATCCCCATGTCGCGATAGTCGTGGACGCCGAGCGCCCCGTGCCGCTTCGACAGCTTGGCTCCGTCGGGGCCGTGGATCAGCGGCACATGGGCATAGGTCGGCTCGGCCCAGCCCATCGCCTTGACGATCGCGAGCTGCCGAAACGCGTTGTTGAGGTGGTCGTCGCCGCGGATGATGTGGGTGACGCCCATGTCGTGATCGTCGACGACGACGGCCAGCATGTAGGTCGGGCTGCCGTCGGAGCGGAGCAGCACGAAATCGTCGATCTCGGCGTTGCTGACCGCGACCCGGCCTTGGACCACGTCCTCGATCGCGGTTTCGCCTTCCCGGGGGGCCTTGAGCCGGACCACGAAGGGCGTGCCTTGCGGCCCCGCGTCGCTGCAGTCGCGCCACTCGCTGTCAAGGCGGAACGGTCGCCGCTCGGCCTGGGCCTGCTCGCGCCGCGCCTTTAGCTCGTCGGGCGTCAGGTAGCACCGGTAAGCGGCTCCGCGCTCGATCAGCTGATTGGCGATCTCGGCATGGCGCTCCTCGAACTGCGACTGGAAGTAAGCGTCGC
Source organism: Sphingomicrobium sp. (assembly GCA_037721775.1). GTDB lineage: Bacteria > Pseudomonadota > Alphaproteobacteria > Sphingomonadales > Sphingomonadaceae > Sphingomicrobium. Next base: position 64,019 of record JBBJOG010000002.1, read on the forward strand.
CGTCCCAATCGAGGCCGAGCCAGTGGAGCCCGTCGAGGATGACGTCGATCGCCTCCTGCGTCGAGCGAGCCTTGTCGGTGTCCTCGATGCGAAGCAGCGTTTTGCCGCCGTGGTGGCGGGCATAAAGCCAGGAGAAAAGGCCGGTGCGGGCGTTGCCGATATGTAAGAAGCCGGTGGGCGAAGGCGCGAAGCGAGTGACGATAGCAGGAGGATTGTCGCTTGCGCTGGTCATAATTGTCGCTTGCGCTGAGGCGCGCTTTCCTTTCGTTTGGGCCGGTCGTGCAATGGATGAGCGCCCCTAACATAGCGGGTGCGCCTCTTCCACAGCCGGCTCGGGGCTATTGGAAGGCGCATTTAAGCGTTGGTCGGGAGAGGGTGGAAGCCTTCCTCGAGCGCGAGCGCGCGCAGCTTCCGCCGTGGTTCGTGGTCGGGTTCGGAACCGGCATCGCCGCCTGGTTCGTGCTCAATACGGCGACGCAGTGGATGGCGCTGCTGGCAATCGGCAGCGGGGTCGCTCTCGCCGGTTTCACTATGCGCGGCGGCCGAGCGGAGCGCGCCGCTGGCTGGTTCGCGCTCGCGCTGGTGCTGGGCTGCGCGCTGGTGTGGGGGCGCTCGGTTTGGGTGGCATCGCCTCGGCTGGATTGGCCGCTCATCTCCGCCTTCGACGCGCGCGTCGAGCGGGTCGAGAGCCTGGTCGCAAAGGGCGATGTCCGGCTGACGCTGGCGCCGATCAATTCGGAGCTGCCGCCACGGGTGCGAGTGACGGTCAAGCAGGAGGGCGCGCCCCAGGACGTCAGCGAGGAAGCGACCGTGCGCCTGCGGGCGAGGCTCGCGCCGCCGCCGCCGATGGCGCTGCCGGGCAGCTACGACTTCGCGCGCGACGCCTGGTTCAGGAAGATCGGCGGGGTCAGGCGGGCGCTGGGGCCGATCGAGCAGCTTCGCCCCGGCAGCTCGGGCGGCCTCGAACGAGTGCGCGACCGGCTCGGCGACCATGTCCGCGAGCGCTTGCCCGAGAATTCGGGCGGAATCGCGACCGCGCTCGCCAATGGCGACCAGAATGCGGTCGAAAAGGACGACGCCGAAGCGATGCGGCTAAGCGGCCTCACCCATTTGCTGTCGGTCAGCGGCCTTCACATCGCGGCAGTGGTGGGCGCGGTGATGCTGCTGACGATGAAGCTTCTGGCGCTGTCGGAGCGGCTTGCGCTTCGATTGAACCTGGTGCTGGTCGCGGCCGGGGCAGGAGCTATTGCCGGGGTCGCTTACACCCTGCTGACCGGCGCCCAGGTGCCTACGGTTCGGAGCTGCCTTGTGGCGCTGCTGGTGCTCGCCGGAATCGCTTTGGGACGCGACGCGCTGAGCATGCGGCTGCTGTCGGTCGCCGCCCTCGTCATTCTAATGATCAAGCCCGAATCGCTGGCCGGCGCGAGCTTCCAGCTCAGCTTCGCGGCGGTCTCGGCGATCATCGCGCTGCATTCGAGTCGCTGGGCCCGGGCTATGTTCCTTCGCCGCGAGGAGGGCCTTGGAGTGCGCTTCGGTCGAGCCGTGCTGGCGATGATCGCGACCGGCCTTGCCGTCGAAATGGCGCTGATCCCGTTCGCGCTCTACCATTTCCACCGGGCTGGATTGTACAGCGTCGGCGCCAATCTGGTGGCGATCCCGTTGACGACGTTCGTCATCATGCCGCTGGAAGCGGGTGCCCTGCTGCTCGACGCGGTCGGTCTTGGCGCACCGCTCTGGTATCTGACGGGCCGTTCAATCGATCTGCTGCTGTGGATCGCGAACACTGTCGGCGATGCGAAAGGCGCGGTCGCCATGCTCGCCTCGATGCCGCCCCACGCCTTTGCGCTGATCATCGCCGGCGGGCTGTGGCTTTGCCTGTGGACCACCCGCATCCGGTTGCTCGGACTGCTGCCCTTCGCGCTCGGCGCGGCTGTCGCGGCTGTGTCGCCGACGCCCGACCTGCTCGTCACCGGCGACGGCCGGCACCTCGCTGTGGTAGCCAGCAACGGGACGCCGCTGCTCTTGAGATCGCGCAGCGGCGACTTCGTCCGTGAGATCCTTGCCGAAAGCTCCGGCTTCGACGGCGATCCGGCCAACCTTGAAGCCGCGCCGACCGCGAATTGTTCGCGCGACAGCTGCATTGCCGACATCGAGCGGGCGGGGCGACGCTGGCGATTGCTGGCGACTCGTTCCTCGACCCTGTTTCCGTGGGCCGATCTGGTGCGCACCTGCGGAGAGGCCGACATCGTGGTTGCTGACCGGCGGCTTCCTCCAGCATGCGCGCCGCGATGGCTGAAGCTCGACCGCGTCCAGCTGGAGCGCACCGGCGGCGTCGCAATCTACCTTGGCCGGGAGCCGCGGGCCGACACGGTTGCGGAGCGGGTCGGCCGCCACCCGTGGGCGACACAACCGCGAAATTCAGTTAAAGACAGCCGCTTCCCAGCGAGGAGAAAAAGCAATGCCGCAGTTCGTAATCGAGCGGGACATGCCGGGCGTTGGAAGCCTTGGCCTCGACGATCTCAAGGGCGCGTCCCAAACCAGCTGTTCGGTCATTCGCGAGCTTGGGCCGGAGATCCAGTGGGTCCACAGCTATGTGACCGACGACAAGATCTACTGCATCTATCGTGCGCCGAACGAGGATATCATCCGCGAGCATGCGGAGCGTGGCGGCTTTCCCGCCAACTCAATCTCGCAGGTGCGCACCGTCATCGATCCAACGACCGCCGAGTAATTACTCGCTCGCTGCTTCCCACACGGCGAGCTCGCTTCCCGACGGGTCGATGAAGTGGAAGCGGCGGCCGCCCGGGAATGCGAATATTGGCCTGGCGATGACCCCGCCGGCTTTGCTTACCGAATCGAACGCGTTGTTGATGTCGTCGACCCGGACCACCGGCAGCGGTGCTGACAGCGCACCATCCGGCTGGCCGTTGAGCCCGACATCGACGTCGCTTGTGGTCGTCGCCGAATAATCGGGTCCGTATTCGGTGAACTCCCAGCCGAACGCCTTGGAATAAAAAGCGCGGGTCAGCTCGTGCGCGGTTGCGCTCGGCAGCTCGATATAGTCGATGCGCGGATCTGCCACCGTTCAGTAGCGGCGGATCAGGCCGGCGAGCCGGCCCTGGATCTGCACTTGCTCGGGGCGGTAGCGCTGCGGCTCGTAGCTGCGATTGGCGGGGTCGAGGCGGATCATGTTGCCCTCGCGCCGGAAGGTCTTGAGGGTCGCTTCCTCCTCATTGACCAAAGCGACCACGATCTCACCTTCGCGGGCGACATCGACCTTGCGGATCAGCGCGAAGTCGCCGTCGAGGATGCCTTCCTCGACCATCGAATCGCCCGACACTTCAAGCGCGTAATGCTCGCCCGGCCCAAGCAGCGCGGCGGGCACCGCAAAGGTCTCGGTCCCCTGCAGCGCCTCGATCGGCGTTCCGGCCGCAATCCGCCCGTGCAGAGGCAGGTCGATGGTGTCGTTGGCTGCGGCCGGGAGCGCAGCCTTGGGCGCCGCCGCTGCGGGAGCGCTCGAGTCGGGAAGCTTGAGCACTTCCAGAGCCCGCGCACGATTGGGCAAGCGGCGGATGAACCCGCGCTCCTCGAGCGCCGAAATCAGCCGGTGAACGCCCGATTTCGACTTGAGGTCGAGCGCTTCGCGCATCTCGTCGAAGCTCGGGCTGACGCCGGTCTGGCCGAGCCGGCCCTGGACGAAAAGCAGGAGTTCTCGTTGTTTTGACGTCAGCATGTGCCGGTCCCCTCTGGAACGAATGGGGAACGTGTAGGAAACAAAATGTCGCCGGTCAAGATCAGCTGCCGCTGAAGATCCGTTTCTTGGTGGCGGCGATCGCATCCTCGTTGCGGCGGACGTTAAGCGCCTTGCGGGCGGCGGCAAGGAACTGCTGCGCATATTCCTGGCTCACCGGCTCCCGGAACTCCTGTTGGACCTGGGCGATCAGGCGCGGCTGGTTGAGCGCGTTGCCGGGGACTATCTTGGTGACTTTGACGACGAAGAAGCCGCGGCCTTCCCGGTCGGCGCCGACGCGGCTCTTGCCTTGGGCCAAAGTGAACATGGTCTGCAGTGCTTCGGGCACCTCGTCGCCCATCTTCGCCAAATCGATGCGACGCGCGCCGATGCGCTGGACCGGCGGAAGCGCGGTGCTCGCCTGTCTTGCTGCATCGGCGAGCGGCGCCTGGCCAACTGCCTTGGCGGCGATCGAGGCGGCCGCTGCGCGGGCGCGGTCGGTCGCTTGTTTCTGGATCCAATCCGATTTCACCTGGGCGAGGATGGTCGCCAGCGGAGCCGGCGCCGCGGGAACGATCTCGGCGGGCGCGACAACCGCGAAGGCGTCATCGCTCAATTGCTCGATCACCGGCTCGTCGTTGGCGGCCAGCTCGAACCCGCTTTTCAGCGCGTTGGCGAGGTCGGCCGGGAAGCGGAAGGCGGAATTGCCGCGCGCGGCGCCGGTTGCCGTCACCAGCGGCGTGGACACCACCGGCAGCCCCGCGGCCTTCGCGGCTTCGTCGAAATTGCTTCCGCCGTCGAGCGCGTCCTGGACCTTGTCGACGAGGTCGGCGAGCGCGGTGATCCGCTTTTCAGCGGTCAGCCTGGCGGCGATTTCGGCGCGGGCCTGGTCGAGTGTTTTTCCGCCTTGGGTCTGGATCGAATCGACCTTGACGACGTGCCAGCCGAACTCGGACTGGACCGGGCCGACGACTCCGCCGGACGCCGCTCCGAAAGCAGCGGCGGCAACCGCGGCGCCGGCCAGCTCGGTGAACTCCGCCCGTGTCTGGGGCCCGATGGAAATATCTTCACCGCTAAGGCCCGCCGGCTTGGCGGCGTCGACGAAGCTCTGCCCGCTTTTGGCTCGCGCCGCGATCTGGTTGGCGACATTGCGGTCCTGGACCAGCGCCTGGCTGATCACCCGTATGTCCCTGGCGCCGTACAGACCCTGGTTGGCCTGGTAATATTTAGCGATTTCGGCATCGCTCGCGGTCACGCCGGCGAGCTGCTGCGGACCCATTCGGGCGATCCGGATCACCCTTTGCTCAGGCACCATGTAACGGTCGCGGTTCGACGCATAATATTGCTGCAGCTGCGGGTTGGTCGGATCGAGACCCGCGGCGAAGGCGGCGATCGGCACCACGGCGACGTCGGCCTCGCGCTGCTCGAGCAGCATCGAGGCGTACGGGGTCGCCATTCCGACCGGCACCCGCGGGCTGTTGGCCGCCGGGGTGAGCAGCAGCTGCTGGATCATCGTCCCTTCGATGAGGTCCCGAACCTCCGCATCGGTCAGCCGCTGGCGGGCGAGGAACGTCTCATAGGCCTGCTGGCTGAACTGCCCGTTGAGGCCCTTGACGCCGGGGAGGTTGGCGATTTCCGCGTCGACCAGGCGCTTCGACATACTGAACCCGTGCTTGCGCGCGAAAGCCTGCAGCGTCTTCTGGTCGACCAGGCCCTGGAGCAATGGCTCGAAATCGGCGGCCAGAGCGGAATAGTCGGCCGTCGGGTTTTCCTCCCGGACCTGCGCCAGGCGCCGCTGCATCGCCGCGTCCATTTCGCGGTCGGTCACTTCCAGCGAGCCGGCCTTGACCAGGGTCGAGCTGCTGAGGCCCGACCCGCCCATCTGGATGCCGGAAACGTCGGCGATCGCGAACGAGGCAACGATGGCGAGCCCGAACAGGGCCAGAAGGACGGTTCCGATCTTGGATTTCGTCGCGCGGCGGAAAGATTGCAGCATTTAATCAGGGTCTCACATGGGGCTTGGGCGCCGCTTTACGGGGGGCCGTGCGCCCCTTCAAGCGCGGCTCCGCTTTTCGGCGCAAGGCAACATCGCTAGGGGCGGCGCAAAGGGGACGTGTGAATGACGCAAAGGAAGCTGGTCGCCGGCAACTGGAAGATGCACGGGCTGGCCGCCGACCTCGCCGTCGTTCGCAACATTGCCGAGGCAGCAGCCGAATATTCCGGCGTCGATGTCGCGCTGTGCCTGCCGGCGACTCTGGTCGAGCGGGCGGCAAGCGCGGTTCCGCAATTCACGATCGGAGCGCAGGACGTCCATTTTGCCGAAAAGGGCGCGCACACCGGCTGCCTTTCGGCCGCGATGCTGATCGACGCCGGAGCGGCCGTGGCCATCGTCGGCCATTCCGAGCGGCGCGAGGCGCATGGCGAAGGTGATGGGGATGTTCGAGCCAAGGCCGAGGCGGGGCTTGGGGCCGGCCTGGCGGTGATCCTGTGCGTCGGCGAATCGCTTGAGCAGCGCGATTCGGGCAAGGCCGTGGGATCCGTGTCGAGCCAGCTCGAGGCGTCGTTGCCGCGCGATTCCGACATCGGCAAGCTGGCGGTCGCCTATGAGCCGATCTGGGCGATCGGCACCGGCCGGACGGCGACGGTCGATGACATCGGCGAAATGCACGGGGTGCTGCGCAAGGTGCTGGCCCAGGCCTATGGCGATGCCGGTTCCAGTGTCAGGATCCTTTACGGCGGCTCGGTGAAACCATCCAACGCGGCCGAGATTTTCGCCGTCGACGAGGTAGGCGGGGCGCTGGTCGGCGGCGCCAGCCTCAAGGCCGCGGATTTCGTGCCGATAATCGAAGCGGCGGCAGCGGGCGCCGGTTGAACCCGTCGGCACCATCGCCTAGATCGCGGCCGCACTCTTCCCTTGAAAGCCCGACCGAATGTTCACCTTCCTGCTCATCGTCCAAACGCTGGTCGCAGCGGCGCTGGTCGCCGTGATCCTCATGCAGCGCTCGGAAGGCGGCGGGCTCGGCGTCGGCGGAAGCTCGTCGGGGTTCATGACCGCTCGCGGGGCGTCCGACCTGCTGACCCGCTCGACCGCCGTGCTCGGGGCGATCTTCATCATCCTGTCGATTGCGCTTGCCGCGATTGCCGGCGTTTCGCGCCAGCCGGCGACGATCGACACCTCGCTCGCCAACCAGGTGGCGCCGGTCGTGCCGGTGACCAACCAGGTGGCGCCGGTCGTGCCGGTGACCAACCAGGCGGCGCCGGTCGCGGGTCGGCCGGCACCGGCTTCGGGGCAGCCGACGGGAAACCAGGCAGCGCCCGCTCAGCAGCAACCCGCACCCGCCGTTCCTCTCGCGCAATAGAGTTTTCCCAACTTTTTTGATGCTGGTGGGTTGCCCTGCCCGGCACTCGCCCCCTAAGCCTCGTCTCCCATGGCGCGGTTCATTTTCGTCACCGGCGGCGTGGTTTCATCGCTTGGCAAGGGATTGCTCTCCGCATCGCTCGGGGCGCTGCTCCAGGCGCGCGGCTACCGGGTCCGGATTCGTAAGTTCGACCCCTATCTGAATGTCGATCCCGGGACGATGTCACCGTACCAGCACGGCGAGGTCTATGTGACTGACGACGGGGCGGAAACCGACCTCGACCTTGGCCATTACGAGCGCTTCACGGGCGTTTCCGCCCGTCAGAGCGACAACATCACCACGGGCCGCATCTACCGCGACATCATCGCCCGCGAGCGCCGCGGCGATTATCTCGGGGCGACGGTCCAGGTCATCCCGCACGTCACCAACGCGATCAAGGAATTCGCGCTGACCGACATCGACGGGATCGATTTTGTCATTTGCGAGATCGGCGGCACCGTCGGCGACATCGAGAGCCTGCCGTTCATCGAAGCCATCCGGCAGCTTCGCAACGACCTCGGCCGCGACAATACCGTCAGCGTCCACACTACTCTGGTGCCGTGGATTCAGGCGGCCGGCGAATTGAAGACCAAACCCACCCAGCATTCGGTCCGCGAGCTTTCCAGCCTTGGAGTACAGCCCGAAGTGCTGCTGTGCCGCACCGACCGCGAGCTTCCCGAGAGCGACCGCGAGAAAATCGCCTTGTTCTGCAACGTCGCCAAATCGGCGGTCATCCCGGCGCTCGACGCCCGCTCGATCTACGACGTGCCGCTGCAATATCATGCCGCGGGGCTCGACGACGAAGTGCTTCGCGCCTTCCGCCTAACCGATTCGCCGCAGCCGGAACTGTCGCGCTGGCACGACATCATGGATCGTCTCGACAATTACGAAGGCGAGGTCACTATCGGAGTCGTCGGCAAATATATCGGCCTTCCGGATGCCTATAAGAGCCTCAACGAGGCGCTGATCCACGGCGGGCTCGCCAACCGCACCAGGGTCGACATCCGCTGGCTCGACGCCGAGCTGTTCGAGCGCGACGAGGCCGACCTCGCGCTGGAGCTCGAGCCGCTCCACGGGATCCTCGTGCCCGGCGGCTTCGGCGAGCGCGGCAGCGAGGGCAAGATCGCAAGCGTCCGATTCGCCCGCGAGCGCCGGGTGCCCTTTTTCGGCATCTGCTTCGGGATGCAAATGGCCTGCGTCGAGGGCGCCCGCGCGGTCGGTATCCGCGCTGCCTCGAGCACCGAGTTCGGCGCCACAACTGAACCGGTGGTCGGCATGATCACCGAGTGGATGGGCAAGGACGGGCTGGAAGCGCGCGCCGCCGACGGCGACCTTGGTGGGACGATGCGGCTCGGCGCCTATGAGGCGAGCCTCGGCCACAACAGCCATGTCGCGGCGGTCTACGGCTCGACCACTATCAGCGAGCGCCACCGCCACCGCTATGAGGTCAACACTTACTATCGCGATGCGCTGGAGAAGAGCGGCCTGGTCTTTTCCGGAATGTCTCCCGACGGCCGGCTTCCCGAAATCGTCGAGCGCCCCGACCACCCGTGGTTCATCGGCGTCCAATTCCACCCCGAGCTGAAGAGCCGACCGTTCGACCCGCACCCGTTGTTCGCCGGCTTCATCGGCGCCGCGCTCGAGCAGTCGCGGCTGGTTTAAGCGAAAATCGAGATTACATCGCGCCAATGATCAACAGCATTTCGACCCGCCTCGCCATCCTCGGCTCCGGCCCCGCCGGACTGACCGCGGCAATCTACGCGGCCCGCGCCGGGCTTTCGCCGATCGTCATCCAGGGCATCCAGCCCGGCGGCCAGCTGACCACGACCACCGATGTCGAAAATTACCCCGGATTCCGCGACGTCATCCAGGGACCCTGGCTGATGGAGGAGATGCAGGCTCAGGCCGAGCATGTCGGCACCAAAATCGTCTGGGACCATATCTCCAGCGTCGACCTTTCCCGCCGCCCGTTCCTCATCACCGGCGACAGCGGCACGCAATATCACGCCGACACGGTGGTCATCGCCACCGGCGCCCAGGCCAAGTGGCTGGGCCTGCCGTCGGAGGAACATATGAAGGGCAAGGGCGCGTCCGCCTGTGCGACCTGCGACGGCTTCTTCTACCGCGGCAAGAAGGTGGCGGTGATCGGCGGCGGCAACACCGCGGTCGAGGAAGCGCTGTATTTGACCAACCACAGCCACGACGTCACCCTGATCCACCGCCGCGACAGCTTTCGCGCCGAGAAGATCCTGCAGGACCGGTTGTTCGCCAATCCCCACATCAAGGTCGTCTGGGATAGCGAAGTGGTCGAGTTCGTCGGCGGCGGCGACCCCGAGGCGCTGGTCGGCCTCGACATTCGCAACAAGCGCAGCGGGGAGGTCGGCCGGATCGACGTCGACGGCGCCTTCGTCGCCATCGGCCACTCGCCCGCGACGGAGCTGTTTGCCGACCAGCTCCAGCTCGACGAGGAAGGTTACATCAAGGTCGAGGTCGGGACCACGCGGACCAGCATCCCCGGCGTGTTCGCCAGCGGCGACGTGATGGACAAGATCTACCGCCAGGCGGTCACTGCCGCAGGCACCGGTTGCATGGCCGCGCTCGACGCCGAGAAATTCCTCGCCGCCGAGGAATATTAGGCGCTGGCCGCCGAATGAGGCACCGAGTGTAGGGAGCGCTCTGCGAAGCAGACACGAGCTTACGTCAAAGAGATGCCGAATTCCGGACGGACTGCGCGCTTTAGCGCGACAGGGCCGACGTAACGCTCGCGTGACGGGCTTAATGTCTGCTTTGGGTGGAAAGCGGACGTTTCACTTCCTAGCATCACCGGACTGCCATCCGGGAGCAATTGTGACCACCGTCCAACGTCGCGACGACGAAGCCGAGGAAGCTCGGTTGCTACCTCCAGAGCTGAGCTACTGGGGATTGTTCGTTCGCTTCCTACGGTTCGGCTTGATGGCCTTCGGAGGTCCAGTCGCCCAAATAGCGATGATCCGCCGCGAGCTCGTTGACGAGGAGAAGTGGATCGGTAGCGCCAGCTTTAACAAGCTGTTGGCCGTGATGCAGGTGCTGCCCGGACCCGAGGCACACGAGCTTTGTGTGCACCTGGGCATTCGAGCGAAAGGCCGCATTGGAGGCTTGCTGGCCGGGTTCGGTTTTGTGCTCCCCGGCTTCATCCTGATGCTCGCCCTCGCATGGCTCTATACGCGCCTGAGGATCGAGGGCACAGTGCTGGGCTCGCTGTTTCTTGGCGTTCAGGCTGCCGTTCTGGCGATCATCCTGAGAGCCGTGCATCGGATCGGCGAGCACATCCTTCTGGACCGTTGGCTTTGGGCTACTGCTTTGGCATCCGCAGCCGCCTCGCTGCTCGGGGTCAGCTTCTGGATCGTTCTTCCCGCGGCCGGTGCAGCTTACGCCCTTGCCTCAGCTGGGCGCTACTGGATGGTAGTCGTCGTGCTGGTCATTGCGGGGCTCCTCGCCACGCTGCCGTTCATGATCGGCGATGGCTTGGTCGGTGCAACTGCAAGGGCGGCGGACAGCGCTCCGAGCACCTCGGCTCTGTTCTGGGCCGGACTGAAGGGTGGCTTGCTCACCTTCGGCGGTGCTTACACGGCCATCCCATTCATCCGAAACGACACAGTGGGTCGGGGCTGGATGACCGACGATCAGTTCCTTGACGGGCTTGCGCTTTCGGGAGTGCTGCCGGCACCCCTGGTTATATTCTCGACGTTTGTAGGGTGGATAAGCGGAGGACCTGCAGGCGCTCTGGCGATTACAGCCGGGATGTTCCTTCCAGCTTTCGCCTTCTCTCTGGTTCTCTATGAGCGGTTGGAGGCCATTGCTGAGCATAAACGCTTGCAGTTGTTCTTGGGCGGCTTAGCGGCAGGAGTGGTCGGGTTGATCGCTGTGACGCTTATCGATCTCACGCGCACGGCGGTGTTCCGAACACCAAACCTGATCTTAAGCATCGTCATCTTCGCAGTAGCGCTGGCGGTCATGTATCGATGGAAGAGTAAATTCAGCACACCCGTCGTGCTTGCGCTCGGAGCAGCGGTCGGGACGATGGCGCTTCGATAGCGCTCCTTAGTCCGCAATGGGTCGAAAACGGACATTCGGCTGCTGTCTTACAGCTTTCCTAAAGCCCCTGTTCTGTGTTCCCACATGGCTCGCGAGAAAACAGCAATGTACCAACGTACTCGCCTCCAGTTACTCGCGTGGTGCTTGCGCGATGTGAGTGCGAACTTCAGTGAACGTTCGCGCCGTGCTCGAATCTGCCCAGTGGGCTCACCAACTCAGCCGCCCGCCAACGTTTCCGGGTACGTCGCCTCGACGAAGTAGAGGCCGTCGGGCGGCGCATTGAAGCCGAGCGCGGCGCGGTCGCGGGCATCGAGTGCTCGCTTGATATCGCCTGGCTTCCACTGGCCGCGGCCAACCAGCGCGAGGCAGCCGACCATCGATCGCACCTGGTGGTGGAGGAAGCTGCGCGCCGCGGCCTCGATCAGAATTTCGTCGCCTTCGCGCCGGACGTCGAGCCGGTCGAGCGTCTTGACCGGGCTGTCCGACTGGCAGTGCGCCGAGCGGAAAGTGGTGAAGTCGTGCCGGCCGACCAGCATCGCCGCGCCTTGGGCCATCGCCTCGGTGTCGAGCGGGTCGCCGATACGCCATACCCGCCCGCGGTCGATCGCCGGCGGCGCCCGGCGGCTGAGGATGCGGTACAGATAGCGCCGGCCGATGCATGAAAAGCGCGCGTGCCAGTCGTCGGCCACCGGCTGAGCCTTCAGCACGGAGATCGGCTGCGGTCGAACCAGCGCGTTCAGCCCGTCGCGCAGTCGGTCCGGGGTCAGGCTCTTGGCGATATCGGCGTGCGCGCTCATTGCCAGTGCGTGAACCCCGGCGTCGGTCCGCCCGGCCCCGTGGACCGCCGCCGACTCGCCCGTCATCCGGTTGAGCGCTTGCTCGACCGCCTGCTGCACCGAAGGGCCGTGGTCCTGCCGCTGCCAGCCCATGAACGGGCCTCCGTCATATTCGATCGTCAGCCGCCAGCGGGTCACTGCAGCATCGTGCCTTTGGGGACCGGGAACCCGCGCAGCAGCTCGCTTGGGGGCATCGCACCGCGCCCGGCGCGTTGCACCGTCACCGGCTGGATCGCTCCCTCGCCGCAAGCGACGGTCAGCTGGTCGTCGAGCACCTCGCCCGGCTGGCCCGTCGCGCCGACCGTCTCGGCCGCGAGCAGCTTGATGCGATCTCCGTGAGCTTCGAACCAGGCGTTCGGCGCAGGCGCAAAAGCCCGCACCTGCCGCTCGATATCCTCGGCGCTTGCGCTCCAGTCGATGCGCGATTCCACCTTGTTGATCTTGGCCGCGTAGGTGACGCCCTCGTCCGGCTGAGCCACCGGCGACGTTGGGCTCGCCAGCCATTCGGCAAGCGCCTGCGCGCCGATCCGGGCGAGCTCGTCGGTCAGCTCGCCGGCAGTCTTGCGACCGATCCGGGTTTCGCGCTTGAGCAGCATCGGCCCGGTATCGAGCCCTTCTTCCATCCGCATGATCGTCACGCCGGTGACCTCGTCGTCGGCGAGGATCGCGCGGTGGATCGGCGCCGCGCCGCGCCAGCGCGGAAGCAGGGACGCGTGGACATTGACGCAACCGCCCCTGGGTGCGTCGAGGATCGGCTTGGGCAGGATCAGCCCATAAGCGGCGACCACCGCCAGGTCGGCGTCCAACGCCGCGAAGCTCGCTTGCTCCTCCGCAGCCTTAAGCGACTGGGGGCACCGCACTTCGACGCCCAGCTGCTCGGCCCGGGCGTGCACCGCAGTTCGCTGCTCGTTCTTGCCCCGCCCCGCCGGCCGCGGCGGCTGGGTGTACACGCACGCCACCTCGTGCCCCGCTTCGACCAAAGCGTCGAGGCTCGGCACCGCGAAATCCGGCGATCCCATGAAGATTATCCGCATCTCACGGGCTATGGCGCGAGAGCACCGAAATTCCTATCTCGCCCCGGCTGGATTAATTCAGCCGTAAAGCAGGAAATCGCGTGGCAAGTCAGGAAATCGAAGCGCTGGCGAACGCTTTGGCGCGCCTTCCGGGGCTGGGGCCCCGCTCGGCGCGGCGCGCGGTGCTGCATTTGATGAAAAAGCGCGAGAACGCGCTGCAGCCGTTGCTCGCCGCGCTCGGCACCGTTGCCGACAAGCTCACCACCTGCACCGCCTGCGGCAATGTCGACACGGCCGACCCGTGCGGCATCTGCCGCGACCCGCGCCGCGACCAGCGTTCTTTGTGCGTGGTCGAGGAAGTATCGGACCTGTGGGCGCTCGACCGCTCGCGGCTGTTCCCCGGCCGCTATCATGTGCTCGGCGGGCGCTTGTCGGCGCTCGACGGGGTCCGGCCCGAAGACCTGACCATCGACACCTTGGTGTCGCGAGTCGCGGCCGGCGGAATCGACGAAGTGGTGCTGGCGATGAACGCCACCCTCGAGGGGCAGACCACCGCCCATTACCTTGCCGAGCGGCTCGAAGGCTTCCCGGTCCGGCTCACCCAGCTCGCCCACGGCCTGCCGGTCGGCGGGGAGCTCGATTATCTCGATGAGGGGACGCTGGCGCAAGCGTTGCGCGCGCGGCGTCCTGTTTCTTGAAGCGAGGCCCGCGAAAGACTACATTACGACCATGGCCATCCGCCCGATTATCGAGGTCCCCGACCCGCTGCTTCGCCAGATTTCGACGCCCGTCGAGACCGTGGACGATGCGGTGCGGGCGCTGATCGCGGACATGTTCGAGACGATGTACGCGGCGCCCGGCATCGGCCTGGCCGCGATCCAAATCGGCGTTCCCAAGCGAATCCTGGTGATCGACCTGCAGGAGCCGGAGGAAGAGGACGGCGAGCCGGTCAGCGACCCGCGGGTCTTCATCAACCCCCAAATCGTCGAGCATTCCGACCAGGAAGTGCCGTACAAGGAGGGCTGCCTGTCGGTACCGGACCAATATGCCGACGTCGACCGCCCCGACCGCATCCGCGCCCGCTGGCTCGACGAGAATGGCAAGCAACATGACGAAGCCATCGAGGGTCTCCTCGCCACCTGCCTGCAGCACGAGATGGACCATCTCGAAGGCGTGCTGTTCATCGACCATCTGTCGCGGCTGAAGCGCGAGATGATCCTCAAGAAGCTGACCAAGCTCCGCAAGGAACAGGAACAGCGCGCGGCCTAAGCTGCGCGGTTTAGGCGGGCGTGATGCTCGCTGCCGCGTTGCGGCAATCCTCGGCGCACTCGCGGCACATCTGGGCGCACAGTTTGCAATGCTCGTGGTCATGCTTTTCGCACTCGACCGCGCACAAGTCGCAAACCCGCGAACAGAATTCGAGCAGCTCCTTGAGCACCGCTTCGTTGGAGCCGGTGCGGCGGACCGCCAGCTTGCCGGTCGCTTCGCAGACGTCGGCGCAATCGAGGCACGAGCGGATGCACTGGTCTATGGCCATCTTCTCGGCCGCGCACGCGTCAGCGCAGCTCAGGCACATCCTCGCGCAATACATCAAATGATGCGCGGCATCGCCGAGCGCCTGGTTGACGTGCCCCTGCACGTCGGGGTGCAGCGCGATCATCTTGCGAATGGACATTCAGCTCTCCTGCTGAGTCGTTAGCCGAACCTGTGGATAGCAGGCTGGTTCTTCTTGAGAAGCATTCTTCGGCGGCTTAGGGTTCCCATTCTGTTCCGCCGGGGAACGCCAACATGGACGCCGCCTTAGTCATCATTGCCCTCGTCGCCGTCGTCGTCGGCGGGGCGATCGGCTGGCTGCTCGGGTCGCGCGACGGCGCCGGCGCCAGGCAGGCGCTAGAAAATTTGCGGATGCAGCTCGACGAGGTGGTCAAGGAGCGGGATGCGAACCGAACCGCGGCACAGGACCTTGCTGCCTTGCGCGCCTCGCAGGATGAACGGGAGCGGTCGTTCGAGGCTCGGCTGGCCGATATCCGGACCAGCGAGGAACAGACGAAGGTTCGCCTCGCCGCCCAATTCGCCGAGGTTGGCGCCAAGCTGCTGACCGACGCGCAAAAACAGTTTCTCGAGCGGGCCGACGCCCGCTTCAACCAGGCGGGTGAAAAGCACGAGGAGAAATTGAAGACCCTGCTGCAACCCGTCGAAACGACGCTCAAGCGCTATGAAGAGGGGCTCGCCAAGGTCGAGAAAGAGCGGGTCGACCAATATGCCGGGCTGCGTGAGGCGGTCGAGCTGGTACGAGCGGGGCAGGGACAGGTTCGCGACGAAACCCGCAATCTGGTCAACGCGCTGCGCTCGTCGCCCAAGGCGCGCGGCCGCTGGGGTGAGCAGAGCCTTCGCAACGTGCTCGAGCAGGCCGGCCTCAGCCCTTATGCGGACTTCAAGACCGAAGTCTCGGTGGACAGCGAGGACGGCAGGCTTCGTCCCGACGTGGTGGTTCGGCTTCCGGGCGGACGTCAGCTGATCATCGACGCCAAATGCTCATTGAACGCTTATCTCGACGCCTGCGACGAGATCGACGAGGACAAGCGCGCCGCCTGCTTCCGGGCCCACGTCGCATCGATCCGTACGCACGCGCAGCAGCTCGGCTCGAAAGCCTATTGGGCGCAATTCGACGATTCCGCCGAACTCGTCGTGATGTACGTGCCCGGCGAGCACTTCCTAAACGCGGCGCTGGAGGTCGATCCCGGGCTGTGGGAGTGGGCGTTCGAGCGCAAGGTGCTGCTGGCGACGCCGACCAACCTTGTTGTCGTCGCCAGGACCGCGGCTCATTATTGGGAGCAATCGGCGCGCAACGAGGCCGCAGAGGAAATCGCGAAGCTGGCCAAGGAATTGCACTCGCGCCTTGCGACCATGGCCGAACATATGGCGCGGGTCGGCAAGAATTTGACCACCGCCAACACCGCCTACAACCAGATGGTAGGAAGCTTCGAAAGCCAGGTGCTGACTCAGGCGCGCAAGTTCGAAGGCCTGGGCGCGGGCAGCGCCAAGGCGATGGACGTGGTTCCGATGGTCGAAGCCAGCCCGCGCCCGCTGACCAAGATCGTGCCGCCGGCCGCGGACGACCCGCCGCAGATCGCCGCGGAATAAGTCTCGACCTTATCGAACCCGCTGCAGCAGGATCACGCCCTTGGCGTTCTCAAGGCGAAGCTGGTCTTCTGCCGGAGTGGAGACGGTCACCCCACCGCGCCACAAGATGTCCACGCCCCAATCCTCATAGGTCATGACCGAAAGCGCGGTCGGCGGGATCAGCTCGCAGCCCCTTTCGGACATGCGCGACATGAGCGGCCGAAAGCGAACGCCTTCCAGGCGATATTCGCCGTTGATGGCGTTGCAGCCGAAGTTCGCGTTATATTCGGTCGCGGTGAAGCGCATCGTTCCGATGCCCGATCGGGGCGGCGAAACGCCGTTGATCGAGACAACACGCCATTGAGTCCCCGCGAGCTGCGGCGCGAGCTGCCGCTCCAGGCTGATGGACCTGCGGTCGTTTCTTAACCGCAGGCGGTCGGGAGCGACCGATTCGATGGTCAGCGGCTTGCTCAGGATGTCGAAGCCCGGCCCCTCGAGTCGCATTCTCTCGTCGTCGCAACGGCCGGTGGTGATGACCCAGCCGCCGCTGATGAACCAGCCGTTTTCCACACGCGCGGGCGCGCTGCCGGTATTGCAGCCGAACTGGGCCGATGCGAACGGCGGCGCGAAGCCCAGAGCGAACGTGTTGACCCGGCCGGGCGTGGCGACGCCGCTCACCGCCGTCACTCGCCAGTCCCCGGTCAGTTCGACAGTCGGGTCCGGTTTCATCGGCGTCGCGCAGCCAGCGCACAGCAGCGCCGTGCCTATCGCGAGCGCCGCTCTCACATCAAGGAAACGGCTCGAGCACGGTCGAGCCTGCGCCGTTGCTGAGAAACATGCGTTCATCGCTGGCAAAGGCGATCCGTGCCGGCTGGCCGAGCACAGCGGCGCCTTCGCGCTCGAGGGTGGATGCCGGTTCCGGACAGCCCATCAGGGTTTGGGTGAGGTCGCTCACCATCAGCACTCCGGATGCCTGCCGGTAGCGGCCGCCCATTGAATTGCAGCCGAAGCGGGCGCCGATGCGGCCCGCGTCGAAACTCATCGAATAGTCGCCGGTGGCGGGGGTCGGGCGGCCATTGACCTGGGTAACCCGCCAGCTGGTTCCGGAAAGCTGGGTTCCTGGTACGCCGGGGGCAGGGCCGATGGGCGCGCATGCCGCCATCAGGATCGCGGCGATTGCCGCGGCGAGGCGCATTCTAGAGCCCGCCGCAGCCGTTGCGCTGCACGCCATCGACGCTGACCTGGACCCGGTCCGGGTAGGCACGGTCGCCGGCGACGCATGGCGCGTGGACGACGTTCACGTTGAGCCGCGGCGTCTGGTAAACATCGCCGGCGACGCCGACGATCGCCTGCGGTCGCGGCTGCAGGATCGGCGCTTGCCCGGCGCCGATATAAGTGACGTGCTTGTCGTCGATGATCAGGTGCCAGCCATCGTTGCCGATGGCGTGATAGGGGGCCGCCGGCGGGGCCGGGTGCGTGAGGCACCCGCCGACAAGGGCTGCCGATGCAGCGATGGCCGAGGAGCGCGCGAACCGCATATGCGAACAAAGCGCGGCTGGCCCGGCGGTTCCGTTCAGCCGCGCCAGCTCGCTTTCACCGTGAACGCCATCACCGCCGCGGCGACGGCGGCGTTGAGGCTGTCGGCGCGGCCGGCCATGGGGATTTTCACCAGCAGGTCGCATTCGGCTTCATGGGCTTCGGGCAGACCTTGCTGCTCGTTACCGATCAGCAGGAAGCAGGGCTTCTCGTAGGCGGCGTCGAGATAATCCCGCGTTGCGTTGAGGCTGGTCCCGACCAGCTGCCCGGCTCCGGAGCGGAGCCACGGCAGAAACTCGTCCCAGCGCGCGGCCGCCACCTGCTGGGTGAAGATGGCGCCCATCGAGGCCCGCACTGCTTCCACCGAAAAAGGGTCGGCGCACTGGTCGATTAGGATCAGCCCGCCGGTGCCGACCGCGTCGCCGGTCCTCAGGATGGTGCCGATATTGCCCGGATCGCGAAGCGCCTGGGCGACGATCCACAACGGCGCTTTCGATCGCTCGACCAGCTCCAGCGAAATGTCCGGCTGGCGAAACGCGCCGATCACCATTTGCGGATTATCCTTGCCCGACATTTTCGACAGGATGTCGGGCGCCGTTTCGATCGCTTCGCCACCGGCCGCTTCGGTCGCGGCGATGATCTCGGCGGCCAGCGGGTGGCGGGCGCCTTCCGCCGAATATGCGATGATCTCGGGGAGCCGGCCGCTGCCATGCGCTTCGGCGATGATCCTCAGGCCCTCGGCCAAAAACAGCCCTTCCGAGCGCCGCGCTTTCTTGTCGCGAAGCGAGCGCAGCCGCTTGACCGTCGCGTTGGAGAATGCGGTGACCTGCCGAGGCAAAGCTTCAGGCTTCCTCTTCGCCGAATCCGCTCTCGACCAGTCCCGCCAGCCTTGCCAGCGCGTCGTCGGCGCCGTCCCCCTCGACATGGACGATTATGCAGTCGCCCATTGCCGCGCCGAGCATCATCAGGCCCATGATCGAGGTCCCGCAGACCCGGCTGCCGTCCTTTTCAACCTCGATGCTGGCGTCGATCTCGCTGGCGAGGTTGACGAACTTGGCGCTTGCCCGGGCGTGCAGGCCGCGCTTGTTGACGATGCGGACCTCGCGGCTCGCCAGGGTCAAGCGGCGGCTTCCCCGAGGATTTCGGACGCGACCGAGATGTACTTGCGCCCGGCCTCGCGGGCCGCGGCGACGGCGGCGTGGACAGCCATCACCTTGCGGGCGCCTTCGAGCCGGATCAGCATCGGCAAATTGACCCCGGCGATGACCTCGACGTTCTCGGTCTTCATCAGCGATATGGCGAGGTTCGACGGCGTGCCGCCGAACAAATCGGTGAGGACGATCACCCCTTTGCCGCTATCGACCTTGGTGATCGCGTTGGAGATGTCGTTGCGCCGCGCCTCCATGTCGTCATCGGGGCCGATGCAGACCGCCTCGATCGCCTCCTGCGGGCCGACGACATGTTCCATCGCGGTGATGAACTCCGCGGCCAACCGGCCATGAGTTACCAGCACCAGTCCGATCATTTGCTATACTCGCTTCCGCTCTCGCCTTCGGCCGTGCGCTTTGACTTGTCTTCGATCCTGTCCTTCGGCGGCGATCCGAGATCCCGGTGGCGGACATTGGGGCTTAGCCCCACCGCTCCCAGCCTCTCGGCCATTTCCACTGCCGCCGCGACCGACCGATGCCGCCCCCCGGTGCATCCGAACGCGACTGTAAGGTAATTTTTGCCGGCAGCCCAATAGCGGGGAATCCATGTCCTGAGAAGCGATTCGACGCGGTCCATGGATTCGCCCCAGGCTGGATCGCGGGCGATGTGATCGCGCACCGCCTGGTCGGCGCCGGTCAGCGGGCGAAGCTCGTCGACCCAGTGCGGATTGTCGAGGAAGCGCATGTCGAACACCAGGTCCGCTGTCCGTGAGATGCCCTGGGAGAAGCCGAATGAGACCAGAGTCAGCACCGGCTGCTCGGAATCCGATTGGAACCGCCGGCGAAGCTCGTCGCGAAGCTCGGCCGGCGACAGATCGGTGGTGTCGACCACCGAGTCGGCGGATTGCCGAAGCGACGCGGTCAGGCTCCGCTCGCGCGCGATCCCGTCCTCGGCCGGCCGGTCGCCGGCAAGCGGGTGCCGGCGTCTGGTCAGGTCGAAGCGGCGGATCAGCTCGGCGCCGCTGCAGTCGAGGTAGAGGATTTCGGGTTCGACATCGGGCACTTGTCCGAGGACGGCGCCGGCCTTGTCCGGGTCGAAGCCGCGGCTTCGAACGTCCATTCCGACCGCGATCGGGCGGCTCGCTCGCCGCGCCTCGCCGACGAAATCGCCCAGCAACGCCATCGGCAAATTGTCGACGCACTCCCATCCCATGTCCTCGAGCGCGTCGAGCACCGAGGATTTGCCCGCACCGGACATTCCGGTGACGAGCAGCAGTCGCGGCTGCCGCCGCTTGCCGTTCACTTGGCCGGGAGCCCCAGGCGATCGAGTGCCAGAGCGACCTTGGACGCCGCCGACGCAGCCATCGCGTCGATGCTGATCAGCGGCAGCGCAACCCCGAGCAGTGGCCGTTCGCGTTTGTCGTCGGGCAGCCGCTGGATATCGCTGGTCAGCTCCACCAGCAGCGCGACCGAAACGTCGTCGACCGTCTCCATGTCGACAATCCCGATCCCGCGGATCTCCAGCCTGCCGGCGATCGACGGCGGGGCAGAGGCGATCAGCCGGTCGCCCTCGCGGCGAACGATGGTCTGGTCGTCGCTGACCAGGGTGAAGCCGCGGTCGAGCAGCCGCAACGTCAGGTCGGACTTGCCGGCCCCCGACGGGCCGGTGATCAGCACCGCGCGGCCATCGATGGCGACACTGCTCGCATGCACGGTTTCGGCGGAAAGGCGGCGTGTGTTCATTGGTCTTCCAGCACTGGTAGGCAGATGACAAAGCGGGCGCCAGACGGCGCGTCGTCGCGATCCTGCACGGTGATTTCTCCGTCATGTCCTTCGACGATGGCCTTGGCAATCGCCAGCCCCAGCCCGGAATGCCGGCCGAAGTCCTCGCTGTCGGGCCTTATCGAATGGAAGCGGTTAAAGATGGCTTCACGCGCTTCCGGCGGCACTCCCGGGCCTTCGTCGTCGATTCGGATTCGCACCTGCGCGCCAACCCGCGACGCGGCGATCTCGACCAGCCCGGCGGCGGGGGAGAAGCTGATCGCATTGTCAATGACATTGTCGAGCGCGCGGGCGAGCCGGCCGGCGTCTCCAAGCACGATCGTGCTCTTCTTGCGCGGTCTGGCATAGGCCACTCGGGCGTCGCCTTTCTCGCGGCGCGTTTCCCAGCTCGAGACCAATTGCTCGATCATCGGCCCGAGGTCGACCGGCTCGAACCGGGCGCGGGCAAGCTCGGCATCGGTTCGGGCCGCCTCGCTGATATCGCTGATCAGCCGGTCGAGCCGCAGCACGTCATCGCGGGCGACCGCGATCAGGCGCCTGCGAAGCGTGTCGTCCTCCATGATCTCGGCGCCGTCCAGCGCCGAGCGAAGCGACGCGATCGGGTTCTTGAGCTCGTGAGTGACGTCGGCGGCGAACGCCTCGATATTGTCGATCCGCTGGCGTAGCGACTGGCTCATGTCGGATACCGAGCGCGCCAGCAGCCCGATCTCGTCGCGCCGCGACGGCAGTCTCGGCACCCGAACTTCGCGTGCCCGGCCGAGGCGGACCCGATGCGCGGCAATCGCGATTCGGCGGAGCGGCCGGACGATGGTCTGGGCGAGGAACAGCGACAGCGCCACCGACAGCAGGATCGAAAGCGCCATCGCCACGCCCAGCACCGCCCGCTGGCTGCGGACGGTGCGGGTGACCCCGCGCTCGTTGGCGGTGACCAGCAGCGCCCCGCCGTCGACCGGGGCGGCCGCGGACATCACCGGAGTCAGGTCCGGTGCCTGCCGGATTTCGCTGGTGACGGCCTGTGACTGGCGGGCTCGCAAGGCTTCGGGCCAGGCGTTGATATGATCGCCCCCGGGTTCCTCGAAATCGTCGACGGCTTCGGCGCCGACGAGCGCATTGAAGCCCTTGTCGAGCGTACGGGCCACATCCTTCATCCAGCTTTCGGTCGAGGGGTCGCGCAGCCGGTAGGTTGGGCCGGTCGCGCTCCAGCTGTCGGTGATGAGGTCGCCCGCGGAATCGTACAGCCGCAGCCGGCTGCGCGTGGACTGGCCGATTGCCGCCAGCGCCGCGGCGCGCCGTTCGACAGGCGCATTATCGACGACGATCGCGCTGATCTGCGCCTCGCGCTCGGTGCGCTGGATCCGCTCCTTGCTCAGCCGGTTGCGGAACGCGTCGAGGTAAATAACGCCAAGCGCGAGGATCAGGATGGTGAGGATGTTCACCGCCAGGATCCGATGCGTGAGCGACCATCCCCAGCTACGCTGCTTGTGGCGCCTCACTGGTCGTTGAACCTGTAGCCGACGCCGTACAGCGTCTCGATCCCGTCGAATACGGGATCCACCACCCGGAACTTGCGCCGGATCCGTTTGATGTGGCTGTCGATCGTGCGGTCGTCGACATAGACGTCTTCGTGATAGGCGATGTCGAGCAATTGGTTGCGGTTCTTGACCACGCCCGGGCGCTGGGCGAGCGTCTCGAGGATCAGGAACTCGGTCACGGTCAGGGTCACGTCCTTGCCGTCCCAGCCGACCTTGTGGCGCGCCGGGTCCATCGACAGGCGGCCGCGGACCAGCAATTCCGGCTCCGCTTCGTCCGAAGCCGCCGTTGCCTCGCTCTTCGCCAGGTCCTGCCGGCGCAGGAGCGCCCGGATACGCGCGATCAGCAGCCGCTGCGAGAATGGCTTGGCTATATAGTCGTCGGCGCCCATCGCCAGGCCGAGCGCTTCGTCGAGTTCGTCGTCCCTGGAGGTGAGGAAGATCACCGGCATCGAGCTGAACTCGCGCAGGCGGCGGAGCAGCTCCATCCCGTCCATGCGCGGCATCTTGATGTCGAACACGCCCAGGTCCGGCGGATTTTCGGCAATCGCTTTCAGCGCCGCGGCGCCGTCCGAATAGACCCGCGTGACGAATCCCTCCGCCTGCAGGGCAATCGACACTGACGTGAGAATGTTGCGGTCGTCGTCGACCAGCGCGATCACATGGTTCATGACGGTCGCCTAGCGGCTTACCCCCCGCGCCGAGACGAAACAAGGCGCTGCCCAGCCGTTTTGACGAGGCAAGTTCTTCGGGCTTATAGGCGCTTGCATATTGTTGGTGCGGTGGCAGCCGGAAGGGGTCGCCGCCGCTTATTCTTATCCGGAAGGAATGCAGTGGCCGAGCGGGTCGCAAAATTCGGGCTTGATGCGCAGGGCGTGACCACATCCGCCAAGCTTCACTGGAACCTGACGACCGCGCCTCTGGTCGAGCATTCCGTGCGCCGCGAAGAGGGGCTGCTCGCCAAAGACGGTCCGCTGGTGGTCGAAACCGGCAAACACACCGGCCGAAGCGCCAACGACAAGTTCATCGTCCGCAACGCGGCGACCGAATCGACCGTCTGGTGGGGCAAGACCAACAAGGCGATGGAGCCCGCGGCGTTCGACCGTCTTCACCAGGACTTTCTCGCGGCGCTGGCGGGCAAGGAAACTTTGTTCGTCGCCGATCTGTTCGGCGGCTCGCAGCCCGAGCACCGGGTGCGGGTGCGAGTGATCAACGAGCTCGCGTGGCACAATTTGTTCATCCGCACGCTGCTGGTGCGGCCGGAGAGCGACGAGCTGGCGGACTTCGTGCCCGAATATACGATCATCGACCTGCCGAGCTTCCGTGCCGACCCCGAGCGGCACGGTTGCCGAAGCGAGACGGTGGTCGCCGTAAACCTCGAGAAGAAGCTGATCCTGATCGGCGGCACCGCTTACGCCGGCGAGATGAAAAAGTCGGTGTTCGGGCTGCTCAACTTCCTGCTTCCGCCGCAGAAGATCATGCCGATGCACTGCTCGGCTAACATCGGGCCGGGCGGCGACACAGCGATTTTCTTCGGCCTGTCGGGCACCGGCAAGACGACGTTGTCGGCCGATCCAAACCGCACGCTGATCGGTGACGACGAGCATGGCTGGTCGGACACCGCGGTCTTCAATTTCGAAGGCGGCTGCTACGCCAAGATGATCCGCCTGTCGGCCGAAGCCGAGCCCGAGATCTTCGCCACCACCCGTCGCTTCGGCACCGTGCTCGAGAATGTCGTCATCGACCCCGTCACGCGCGAGCTCGACCTCGACGACCCGAGCCTCGCCGAGAACAGCCGCGGCGCCTATCCGATCGACTTCATTCCGAACTCGTCGGAAAAGAACATGGGGCCGCTGCCCAGAAATGTGGTGATGCTGACCGCCGACGCATTCGGCGTGCTGCCGCCGATCGCGCGGCTGACGCCCGACCAGGCGATGTACCACTTCCTGTCGGGCTACACCGCCAAGGTCGCCGGCACCGAGATTGGCGTCACCGAGCCCGAAGCCACCTTCTCGACCTGCTTCGGCGCGCCGTTCATGCCGCGCCACCCGTCGGTCTACGGCAATCTGCTCAAAGAGCGGATCGCCAAGGGCGGGGTCGATTGCTGGCTGGTCAACACAGGCTGGACCGGCGGCAAATATGGCGTCGGCATGCGCATGCCGATCAAGGCGACCCGCGCCTTGCTCAATGCCGCGCTTGACGGCAGCCTGAAGAATGCCGAGTTCCGCAAGGACCCCAATTTCGGGTTCGAAGTGCCGGTTCATGTCCCGGGCGTTGACGACCGGATTCTCGACCCGCGCGGAACCTGGGCCGACGGCGAGGACTATGACCGCACCGCGGCCAGGCTGGTCGATCTGTTCGTCGCCAATTTTGCCGAGTTCGCGGATCACGTCGACGAGGGCGTCCGGCAATCGGGCCCCAGCGCGGCGCAAACCCGGGCTCAGCCGCAGACCCAGCCAACACCCGCTTGATGCCCGGTCACCGATCGGGCCAAGCCAGGACCCGATCGAATGACCGAACACTCATCCCGGCTGTTTACCTCCGACGCCCAGATCGAGCGCATCGGCGAGGGCCTGCTGGCGCGCACCCTGCCGCGGGCCGAATGGACCCACGAAGCGCACCTCGCCGCCTCCACTTTTTTGCTGCTGCGCCGCCCGGACGTCGACATCGACAAACGGATTCCCGGGATTATCCGCGCCTATAACAAGAGCGTCGGCGGCGTGAACAGCGACACCGAAGGCTATCACGAGACCATCACCCGCGTGTTCCTGCGCGGCGTCCGCCTGTTTCTGGCGGAGGCCGACAAGGCCGAGCCGTTGTTCGAACTGGTCAACCAGCTTTTGCTCTCGCCGATGGGCAAGCGCGACTGGCCGCTGCGCTTCTACTCGCCCGAACGGTTGTTCTCGGTCGAAGCCCGGCGCGAGTGGGTTCGGCCCGACCTCGCCTCGCTGCCTAGGCCCGGCTGCGCCGCTCGGCGATATAGGCGTTGACCAGCTCGTCGAGCACGTCGAGCGGCACCGACCCATTCTCCAGCACCACGCCATGGAAATCGCGGATGTCGAACTTGGCCCCAAGCGCCTGGCGCGCGCGGTCGCGAAGCTCGAGAATCTTGAGTTGCCCGATCATGTAGCTGGTCGCCTGGCCGGGATTGTTGAAATAGCGCTCGGTCTCCTTGACCGCGTCGCGCTCGGAAATCAGCGCGTTTGCGCGGAAATAGTCGATCGCCTGCTCCCGGCTCCAGCGTTTGGAATGAATGCCTGTGTCGACCACCAGCCGGACTGCCCGCCAAAGCTGCGTCGAATACATTCCGAACTCTGAAATCGGGTCCTGATAGAACCCCATCTCCTTGCCCAGGCCTTCGGAGTAGAGGCCCCAGCCCTCGGCGTAGACGCCGTAGCCGCCGAAGCGCCGGAACTTGGGAACGTTGGGAAGCTCCTGCGCCAGCGCGATCTGGAAATGGTGGCCGGGGGCCCCCTCGTGATAGCTGATTGCCTCGATCTGGGGTTTGAGCACCTGCCGCATGTCGGCCAGGTTCACGTAATAGATGCCCGGGCGCGAGCCGTCTTCCGAAGGCGAGTTGTAGAAGGCGACCGCGGCCGTCTCCTGCCGCCACGTTTCAACCGCGCGAACCTCGAGCGCGGCCTTCGGAAGGCGCCGGAACCACTTTGGTGCCTCCGCCATGACCTGCGCGATGTAGCGCCGGGCATCGGCGAGGTACTGCTGGCGACCCGCTTCGGTGTTCGGATATTCGAACTGCGGCTCGTCGATGATGTGCTTGAAAAATTGCTGAAGCGTGCCGGTGAAGCCCACCTGGGCCTTGATCCGCTCCATCTCGCGGTGGTTTCGCGCCACCTGCTCGAGCCCGATCTGGTGGATCTGGTCGGCGGTCAGGTCCGTCGTTGTCGAATTGCTGAGGCGATTGGCGTAATATGGCTCGCCGTCGGGCAGGCTCCAGGCGCCATTGTTTCCCCTCGCCTGCGCCTCAAGCGCGTCCCAGCTGCTGAGGAACGTCTGATAGCCCCGGCGCACTGGCCCGGTGAGCGCTTCGCGAGCTTCAGCGATCAGGCGGGTCTTCTCCGCCTGGGGGATGTCGAGCTTTCCGACTTTTGCCTTGAAGTCGGCAAAGACGGGCACGTCGTCGCCCTTGCTGAACGGTGCTCCGGCAAGCACCCGGCGGGCGTCGGCCCGAACCGGATCGAAATTGAAGCGCGGCGGGACGATTCCGGCGGCGGCCTGTCGGCGCATGTTGGCGGTGATCTCGCCCATCACCCGCTCGACCTCGCGCAGCCGCGAAATGTAGGCCTGGGCGTCCGCTACGCTGGAGATGCGGTGCTGATTGATCAGGAACACCGGTATCGAGCCGGCCGGGCTGCCGTTGGTGCTCGCCGGGAACCCGTGCCAACGCCAGCGAAAGCTGTCGACGTCCTGCTCGACGTCCTCTTCGAACAGGCGGTAGCTGAGCCGCCCGGCCGCGGTCAGCCGCGCCGGTTCGAAATCGCCGCGCAGCTGCGCCAGTTGCGACTGGGCGAGAGCCAGGCTCTGTTGCCGATATTCGTCGGTGTAATTGTTGAGTCGGTCATACTGGTCCTTGCGGCCGAGCGCGGTGAGGAATTGCGGGCTTCGCGCCGCCTGAACCTCGAACGCGGCGTCGAGGAACGCCATCAGGCGCTGGTCTTCGGCCGCCGGGTCGGCGGGTGCCGCCGGCCGTACAATTGCCACCGGCGCCGCTGGCGGAGGTGGGGGGACAATTGTCGTACAGGCGGTTGTTGCGAGGAGCAGAAGTGCGAGTGACGGAGCGATCTTCAACGGCCTGTCCTTTCAAAATTTCACGGTGATCAGGCGCCTTTCGCCGTGGCGATATACTGGTCGACGATCCTGGCGAGCACGGTCATCGGCACATTGCCGCCAAGCACGACGGCGTCGTTAAAAGCCTTGAAGTCATATCTTGCCGCCAGCGACGCTTTCGCCTTGTCGCGAAGCTGGTTGATGGCGCTGTGACCGACCTTGTAACCCGTCGCCTGGCCCGGCCATGAGCAATAGCGGTCGACCTCGCTGCGCACTTCTTCCGGGTTCGATCCGTTGACCTCGACGAAATAATCCACGCCCTGCTGGCGGCTCCAGCGCTTGGCGTGGAGGCCGGTGTCGACGACCATCCGGCAGGCGCGGAACGCCAGCGACTGCAAATAGCCGAGCTGACCGACGGGATCGCCCTCGTAAGCGCCAAGCTCGTCGGCGATCTGCTCGGCATAGAGTGCCCAGCCTTCGGAATAAGCGTTGAACGCCAGCATCTGCCGGATCAGCGGATCCTTGCGCGTATATTCGCCCTGCCAGATGTGGCCCGGGATCGCTTCGTGGAAGGTCAGGTCGGCGAGGCTGTACTTGCTGTGGCGGTCGGTGGTGTGGAGGTTGATCCAGAACCGCCCCGGAATCTTGCCGTCGATCGAACCGGCGCCGCCGTAGGCGTTGGGCGCGCCGGGCTCCTCCTCGGGCGGGAGGCGCTTGACCTCCATATTCGGGTTGACGAGCGTGTTGAAGGCGCGCGGCATTTGCGACCGTATCCAGGTCAGCCGATCCTCGATGAACGCCATGATCTCGGCGCGGCCCTTGTCGCCCGGGGCAAACTGATATTTCGGGTCCTTGGCAAGCGCCTGCATTCGCGCGCCGACCGAGCCCTGCGTATAACCGATTTGCCTTAGCAGCACGTCCATCCGGGCGTGCAGGGCCTCGACCTCGCGGCGGCCCATGTCGTGGACCTCGTCGGGGGTCATGGTGGTGGTGGTCGAAGCCTTGAGCGCCCAGGCATAATAGCGATCGCCGCCCGGACGCGCGCTTATGCCCGCGTCGTTGGTCGCGACCTTCCGCTCGGCTTCCAGCTCGGCGATCTGCCGCTCGAGCGCGGGGACAATCTGCTGCCGGGAAATCCCCAGGGCGCGCTCCGCCCAATTGCCGGCAATGCTCTTTTCCCTGGTCCTTCGCCCGATCGATTCGACAAGCGCGCCGCCTTCGCTCGCGCTTCTTGCAGTGGCTCGCAACTGGGCCAGCGCCTTGTCGATCAGGAAGGCCGGCGGGACGAGGCCCTTGGCTCGCGCATCCTGGATACGGCCGAGCTCGCCGTCGAGCTGCATCGGGTACAGCGTCATCCTGTCGAGATAGGCCTCGGCGTCATTCGCGATCTCGATTGGATGATCGCTATCGAGGAACCGCGGAATGTCGAGATAGGCGCCGACATTCTGGATGACCACATAGGGCGTATTGCGCCAGCCGCCGACGGCAACGTCGCCATAAGGCAGCGCGAAGCCTTCGAGCGCGGTCGCGTAAGCGGTTCTAACGACGTCGAAGTTGGTGCGCATCGAATCGCCGAGCGCGGTCGCGTCGAAGGCGTTCGCCCGGGCGAGGTCGGCACGAACGACTTGCGCGATCCGCTGCTGACCGGCCGCCGACCGGTCGGTCAGCTGGTGGCGAAGGGTAGCGCGGGCGCCGGTGTCGATACCGAGTGACGTCGCGCTTTCAGGAAAAACGCGAAGCAGGTTTTCCGCAATCGAGTTGAGAAGCGCGAGCGCCTGCGGCTCGCTTGGGGCGATCGGCGCGACCGGTAGCGGCGGCGCCAACGGCGCTTCGACCACCGATCGGGTGCAGCCGGACAGCAACGGGTAAGCGGCGGTCGAGGCGAGCGCCGCGAGCACGTGCCGGCGGCTGATCTTTTGCTGGTACAAGGACGTCTCCGTCAGCTTGGGGGAAGCTGTCCCTCAGCCTCCACGATCAGGCAGTTTCCTTCAACCCCGGTGATTCGAACATGCTCGCCTTTGGCTGCGGGGCCGCCTCTGGCGCTCCATTGGCCGTCGCCGACCTGCACCCGGCCCGAATGCTCGTCGATCGCCGAAATTGCGGTGACTTGCCTACCGATCAGCTGCGCGGCGCGGTCGTTGAGCATCGGGTTGCTGCTTGCGGTCGGCATGTTGGCGTAGACCTTGCGGCCGATCAGCAGCGCGACAAGGCTGTACAGCGCGAACAAGGCGAGCTGCGCCGGCAGGCCGAAGCCGAACAGAAGCGCGAACACACCGGTCGCGATCGCAGCGCTGCCGATGAAGACTAGGAAAAAGCCGGGTGCCAGTATCTCGGCGATCAGCAACAGCACGCCGCCGATCATCCACAGCCAGCCGGGCTCCATGTCCATGAACATCAGCCTTCGACCCTCGGCACTCCTGGAAGCGCCGGCGGCGCGCCGCGGCCGGCTGTGGCTTCGCGTTTCGATTTCGGCGCCGCCGCCGATTTGCCGGCATTATCCGACCCGAAGACCTCACGAGCGAGCTCACCGATGCCGCCAAGTGTCCCCATCAGCTGCGTCGCCTCCACCGGGAACAGGATGGTCTTGGCGTTGGGCGAGGTGGCGAACTTGCCGAGCGCCTCGACATATTTCTGGGCGACGAAATAGTTGATTGCCTGGCTGCTGCCGGATTCGATGGCGTCGCTGACCGACCTGGTCGCCGCCGCCTCCGCCTCGGCCCCGCGCTCGCGGGCTTCGGCTTCGCGGAACGCCGCTTCCTTCATCCCCTCTGCCTGCAGGATGCGGGCCTGCTTCTCGCCCTCGGCGCGAAGGATTTCGGAGGCCCTCATGCCTTCCGATTCGAGGATCGCAGCGCGCTTTTCGCGCTCCGCCTTCATCTGCCGGGTCATCGCGTTGACGATGTCGGCCGGCGGGCGAATGTCCTTGAGCTCGACGCGGGTGATTTTCACTCCCCAGGATTCGGTCGCATGATCGACGACCTGGAGCAGGCGGGTGTTGATCTCGTCGCGCTTCGACAAGGTTTCGTCGAGATCCATCGAGCCCATTACGGTGCGCAGATTGGTCGTCGCCAGCGCCAGCAGAGAGGGATAGAGGTCGCTGACCTCATAAGCGGCCTTGGCGGCGTCCAGCACCTGGAAGAAGACCACGCCGTCGACCGCGACCATCGCATTATCCTTGGTGATGATCTCCTGCCCCGGAATGTCGAGCACTTGCTCCATCATGTTGACCTTGCGCCCGACGCGATAAAAGAAGGGCGGGACGAAGTTGAAGCCGGGCTGGGCGACGCGCACGAAGCGCCCGAAATGCTCGATCGTGTAGCGATAGCCCTGGTGGACGATCTTGATGCCCATCATCACGAACAACAAGGCAAGCACCGCGATCGCGGTCATGAAGGTGGTCAGCATTTCCATTCCAGGTCTCTCCCTTGCCGGCCATGATGCGACGACGGGGCGCGCAGCGGAAGGAAAATCGACGTGAAGAGCGATCTGTTCGCCATACGGTCGCTGCTGTTCCTCCCGGCGTCGAATCCGCGGGCGATCGCCAAGGCGCGGGCGTCCGCCGCCGACCTGGTGATCCTCGACCTCGAAGATGCGGTGAAGCCCGAGGACAAGGGAGATGCCCGCTCTGCAGCCGTGGAGGCGGTCGCCTGCGACTGGCCGATGCCGGTGGCGATCCGGGTCAATTCGATCGGCAGCGAGTGGCATTCGGCCGACGTCGATTCGGTGTCCCGGTCCGGCGCGGCCTTCGCGGTGCTGCCACGCGCGGCCTCGGCGCATTTGCTGCGCGGCGTTCGCGATGCGGTGGGCAAACCGGTGCTGGCGATGATCGAGACCGCGGCCGGAGTGCTCGTTGCGGCCCAGATCGCAGCCGAAGCAGCGGCACTGATCGCCGGCACCAACGACCTCGCCGCCGACCTGCGCCTGCCTCCCGACGCCGGGCGTGGGCCGCTGCAGGTCGCGCTGCAGACCATCGTCCTGGCCGGGCGCGCCTCCGCCATCCCGGTGTTTGACGGCGTGTTCAACAGGCTCGACGACCTCGACGGCTTTGCCGCGCAATGTCGGGACGGGCGCTCGCTGGGCTTCGACGGGAAAAGCCTTATCCACCCCACGCAGATCGAGTCGTGCAACCTCGCCTTCCTGCCTTCGGACCAGGAGATCGACCGGGCCCGGCGGCTGGTCGAAGCCTATGGCGGCGGCGCCGAGCGCTTCGAAGGCGCGATGATCGAGCGGATGCATATCGCCGCCGCGCAGCGCTTGATCGAGCGGGCTCGCGGCTGAGCTTGGCCTTGGCTAAAGGCGCCTGCTCTGTCATGGGCCGATATGGCCGACCACGACGCCTCTCCCGACATCCCGCTGGGTCTGACGTTCGACGACGTGCTCCTGCAGCCGCTCGAATCGAGCGTCTTGCCGAGCCAGGCCGACACCCGCACCCAGCTCACCAGTGAAATCCCGCTCAATATCCCGATCCTGTCGTCGGCGATGGACACGGTCACCGAAGTCGACATGGCGATCGCTTTGGCGCAGCTCGGCGGAATCGGAGTCCTTCACCGCAACCTGACGATCGAGGACCAGGCGGCGGCGGTCCGGGCGGTCAAGCGCTTCGAAAGCGGGATGGTGGTCAACCCGATCACGATGCGGCCCGAGCAGACGCTCGCCGAAGCGCTCGAGCTGATGAGCGCCAACCGGATCAGCGGCATCCCGGTCGTTGAAAAATCGGGCAAGCTGGTCGGGATCGTTACCAACCGCGACGTCCGCTTCGCCGAGAACATGGGCCAGCAAATTTCCGAGCTGATGACCCGCGACAATCTGGCGACAGTGCCGATCGGCACCAGTCAGGAGGAAGCCCGGCGCATCCTCCACGGCCGGCGGATCGAGAAATTGCTGGTGGTCGACGAGCATAGCCGCTGCGTTGGGCTGATCACGGTCAAGGACATCGAAAAAGCGGTCGCCGCACCGCTCGCCACCAAGGACGGCGAAGGCCGGCTTCGGGTCGCCGCCGCGACCACCGTCGGCGACAGTGGCTTTGCCCGCTCGGAAGCGCTGATCGAAGCGGGTTGCGACTGCATCGTCATCGACACCGCCCACGGCCACAACACCGACGTCGCAAGAGCGGTCGAGCGGGTCAAAACACTGTCCAACTCGGTGCAGGTGATCGCCGGCAACGTCGCCACCGGCGATGCCGCGCGGGCGCTGGTCGACGCCGGTGCGGACGCGATCAAGGTCGGGATCGGCCCGGGATCGATCTGCACCACGCGGATCGTTGCCGGGGTCGGCGTCCCTCAGCTCACCGCGGTGATGAATGCAGCGTCGGCAACCCGCGATTCCGGAGTCCCGATCATTGCCGACGGCGGCATCCGCACCAGCGGCGACATCGCCAAGGCGATCGCCGCGGGCGCGTCGGCGGTGATGATCGGCTCGCTTCTCGCCGGGACTCAGGAAGCACCGGGCGAGACGTTCCTGTACCAGGGCCGCGCCTACAAGAGCTATCGCGGCATGGGCTCGGTCGGGGCGATGGCGCGCGGGTCGGCCGACCGTTACTTCCAGCAGGACATTAAGGACCATCTGAAACTGGTGCCCGAGGGCATCGAGGGGCAAGTGCCGTTCAAGGGGCCGGCGCGCGACATCATCCATCAATTGGTCGGCGGCGTGAAAGCGGCGATGGGCTACACGGGCTCAAGCACCATCGACGACCTCCAGCAGCGCGCGCGGTTCGTTCGGATCACCAACGCCGGCCTGTCGGAAAGCCATGTCCACGACGTGGCGATCACCCGCGAGGCGCCCAATTATCCGACGCGGTAATCGATTCTCTCCCGCAAGCGGCAGGGGCTAGGGAAGGGCATGTTCTATTTTGCCGAGCAATCGGGACATTCCCTCCCTCTGGCCCCCTCCCGCGGGGCGGGAGGGGAAGTTTGACTCCCGCAGCGCGGCTGCAGGCGGGAATCGAAATCCTCGACCAGGTGATCGTCTCGGCGCGGGACGAGGGCGCGCCCGCCGACGCGCTGGTCACCCGCTATTTCAAGACCCGCCGTTATGCCGGGTCCAAGGACCGTCGCGCGGTTCGCGAGCTGGTGTTCCGTGGCATCCGGCGGACGGCCGAGCGGCCCGACAGCGGCCGGGCGGTGATGGTCGGGCTTGCCGCCGACGATCCCGGCTTGCTCGACCTGTTCGGCGAGCCGCGCGGCCCGGAGCCGCTGGTCGACGGCGAGCCGGCCAGCCCGCCTGGCGTCGTCCCGCAATGGCTGGGGCCTGAGCTTTCGCCGCTGGTCGGCGCCGAGCAGTGGCCGGCGCTAGTCGAGCGGGCGCCGCTCGACCTTCGGGCCAATGTCGCCCGCACGACGCGCGACGCGATGCTCGCCGCCTTCCCGGATTCCGCGCCGACTCGGGTCAGCCCGTGGGGTCTGCGCCTTGCCGCCGACACTCGGGTCGACGATCGGCCAGAGTTCGTGGAGGGCCTGGTCGAGGTCCAGGATGAGGGCAGCCAGCTGATCGCGCTCGCTTGCGACCCGCAGGCCGGCCAACGAATCCTCGACTTGTGTGCCGGGGCAGGAGGCAAGTCGCTTGCGCTGGCCGCCGCGGCGCCGGGTGCAATCATTCTCGCTACCGACACCAACCGCTCGAGATTGTCGAAGCTTCCGCCTCGCGCCACCCGCGCCGGCGCTGCAATCGAGACCCGCCTGCTCAACTCGGGGAGCGAGCTCGACCAGCTGGCCGACTGGCGCGAAACGGCGGACGCTGTGCTGGTCGACGCGCCATGCTCGGGGAGTGGCACCTGGCGCCGCAACCCGGAATCGCGGTGGCGGCTGACGCCCGACCGGCTCGACCGGCTGGTCACCGCCCAGCAACGATTGCTCGGCATCGCCGCGCAGATGGTTCGGCCGGGCGGGGCGCTGATATACTCCATATGCTCGCTGCTGCGCCGCGAAGGCGCCGGCCAAATCGAGTCTTTCTTAGGCTCTCGTTCAGGCTGGAGCGCGCAGGACATTTTGGAGAGCGTCGGGCGTTCGGATGGTGGCGGACGGCTGCTGACTCCGGCGCATGACGGCACCGACGGGTTTTTCATCGCGCGGCTCGACAAGCCATGCTAGGAAAGCGGGTCGACGGGATGGAGACGGGAATGCTGAATATGGTGCGTTTTCTGGTGCTGGGAGCAGCCGCCACGCTGCTTGCCAGCCCGGTGGTCGGCCAGCGCGCCGACAATCAAATCCTTCCCCGCTCGATCGAGCTTCAACGCCAGGCCGAGGCGCGTGTCGTAGCCGGCAAGCTGGTCGAAGCCGGCGAGCTTTTGGAAACCTCGCTCGCGGTCGATCCGCGCAACCGCGCCGCTTTCGTCGATCTTGCCCGCGTCGCCCAGAAGCAGCGCCTGTTCGGCAAGACCATCCGCCTCACCAACAACGCGCTTGAGCTTGAGCCCAACGACCTTGACGCCATCGAAGTCCAGGGCGAAGCGATGGTCGAGCTCGGCGCGCTCCCGCGGGCCCGCGAGAACCTCGCCAAGCTGCAGCGGATCTGCACCAACGGCTGCAAGCAGCTGACCGCTCTTACCGCTGCAATCTCGCGCGGGCCGACCGTTGCGGAGGCCAGCACGCCGAAGGTTGCGAAGCGCAACTAGCCAAGCTCGCGCGCCAGCTCGATATAGTCGGATACGCCCAGAGTCTCCGCCCGCCGCTCGGGATCGATCCCGAGCCGCGCCAGCGCATCAACCGCGCCAGCGACCTTTTTCAGGCTTGAACGAAGCATCTTGCGGCGCTGGCCGAACGCCGCCTCGGTCAACTCCTCCATCATCCGGGCATCGACTCCGTCGGGCGCCGGCGCGGGCGTGATGTGGATGACTGCCGACGTGACCTTGGGCGGAGGCACGAAGGCTGAGCGGTTGACCGTCATCTCGATTCGCGGCCGCGCCCGCCATTGCGCCGCCACCGACAGCCGGCCGTACGCCGGGCTGCCCGGCTGAGCGACGATGCGTTCGGCGACTTCCTTCTGGAACATCAAGGTCAGCGATCGCCACCACGGCGGCCATGAGGCCGTGCCAAGCCAGCGCAAAAGCAGCGCGGTGCCGATATTGTAGGGCAGGTTGGCGACTACGTCGGCGCCCTCTCCGACCGCGGCTTCCTCGTCGGTACGCAGGGCATCGCCTTCGATGACCTTGAGCGCGCTTCCGAACCGCTGCTCCAGCTCGGCCAGCGCCGGCAGGCAGCGGCGGTCGCACTCGACCGCTACCACGTTGGCGCCCCGATCGAGCAGCGCGCGGGTCAGCCCCCCGGGGCCGGGACCGACCTCGTAGACGGTCCGGCCTTCGATGGTGCCGGGAATCGCGGCTATCCGGGCAAGCAACTGCCGGTCGAGGATGAAATTCTGGCCCAGCGCCTTGCTTGCGCTGAGGCCGTGCCGGGCGATGATTTCGCGAAGCGGTTCCGGCGCTTGGTTCACGCACCGTCCGAGCGGAACTGCGCGCATTGCGCGGCCATCCGGATCGCCGCCGCCATCGGCCGGGGATCGGCGCTGTCCTGGCCGGCGATGTCGAAGGCGGTGCCATGATCGGGGGCGGTGCGGATGATCGGCAGCCCCAGCGTGATGTTGACGCAATCGGCGAAGTGAAGCGCTTTGACCGGGATCAGCGCCTGGTCGTGATAAGGGCACAATGCGGCGTCATATCTGGCGCGTGCGCTTTCGTGGAACAAGGTGTCCGCCGGGTGCGGCCCGGTCACCCGCCAGCCCTCGGCGCGCAAGGCGGCAATAGCCGGCTCGATGATGTCGATTTCCTCACGGCCGAGCATTCCGCCTTCGCCGGCGTGCGGGTTGAGCCCGGCGACCGCCAGCCGCGGCTCGGCGATCCCGAAATTGCGCTGCAGCCCGCGCAAGGTCGTTCGCCCGCGCGATTCGACCAGGCTGGAAGTCAGATGAGCGGGGACGTCGCGAAAGCGGATGTGGGTGGTGACCGGGACCGTGCGCAGCGTCGGTCCGGCCAGCATCATCGCCACATTGCCGGCCGCCACCCCGCAGCGCTCAGCGACGAACTCGGTCTGTCCCGGGTGGGAAAAGCCGATTCCGTAAAGCTGTTCCTTTGATACCGGGCCGGTAACGACGGCCGAGGCGGAGCCCGACCGCGCCAGTCCGACGGCGATTTCCAGGCAATCGAGCGAGCAATGCGCCCCGGCGACCGACGGATGCCCGGGGGCGCTGGCCTCGGCAGCCGCAAGACCGAGTAGCGGCAGGCCGACGTCGAAAGCGGAATCGGCCTCTCGCGGATCGTCGATTCCCGCGATCGGCCCGTCCCATACCGCGGTTAGCGACCTCGGGTCGCCGATCGCGATGAACGGCGGCAGCCCGAAGCGGTCGCGGTTGTCCCAGCATTTGCCGACGACTTCGGGTCCGATTCCGGCCGGGTCGCCGAGCGCGACTGCAAGCGGGGGGAACGGGTGGCGCGCCATCCAGCGCGCTCTAGCGGAAGTCGATCACCGCATCACGGCGAAGGTCGCGAAGGAACCGGCGAGAGCGCGAGTTGACCCGCTCCTCGTTGAGCTGGGCATAGACCTGGTCGTAGCTCGGCATCGTCGGGTCAGCTTCGTCGCGGCCGCAGATCACCAGGATCCGGACCCCTTCCTCGATCGATCCGAACGGGCGCGTGGCCTGCCCGACCTGCATCGGAAGCATGATTTCCTGCAAGGCGGTGGGAAGCTCGCGAAGCTTGACGTTGTCGCTCTGGACGACCTCGCCATTGAAGTCGCTGGCGATCTTCTCGGCCCCGCCACAACCGCCGACATTTAGCGCCGCCGCGGCGAAGCGGGCGACCAGCGGCTCCGCCAGCTGGCGCGAATTGCCAGGCGGGAAGCTGATTGAAACCTGCTTGAGGCTGAGCACCGCGTTGCGCGGGTCAGGCATCAGGATATTGCGGGTGTCCTGGACGGCGACAATCGAAACGCCGCCGGGAACCGAAATCGGGCTGCTGATCTGGCCGGCCGTCATCGTCTGCAGAGCCGCCGCGATCGGCTGCGGAAGCTGTTCGGGCCTGACCCACCCAAGGTCGCCGCCGACGGCCGCGGTCGACGCCTCGGAGAACTGGCGGGCGTAAGCGGTGAAAGATGCGCCGCTTTTGAGCTGCTCGAGGATCTGG
The DNA here is from genome assembly GCA_037721775.1 of Sphingomicrobium sp. Lineage (GTDB taxonomy): Bacteria > Pseudomonadota > Alphaproteobacteria > Sphingomonadales > Sphingomonadaceae > Sphingomicrobium. The sequence goes on from JBBJOG010000002.1 coordinate 101,084, forward strand.
TTGGCCTTGCCGATCGCCTGCGCGGGGTCTCCCGCGGCCGGCAGGTAAATCTCGCCGACGCGATACTCGCGCTCGCCCTTCGATGCGTTCAGCCGATCGATCACCGAGTTAACCTCGTCCTCGCCGACGCTGACCTCGATCTTGGCGCGCTGCAGCCGGTCCCAGGCCAGCTCGCCCTCGATCTGCCGGCGGAGCGTTTTGAGCGCGGAGCCGCGCGCCGTGAGGTAGCTTTCGAGTTGCTCGGGCGTCTGCTTGTTGTTCTCGGATACGCGCGTGATCGCCCGGTCGATGTCCTTGGGGCCGATGGTGATCTTCTCGGCCTTGGCGGCCTGGATCTGCAGCGTCTCGTCGATCAGGTTGCGCAACACCTGCTGGCGAAGCTCCTCGATCTTGTCGGCTGGAATGGGGCCGTCGTTGGCGATTGCGAGCAAAGCGAGGCGCTGGTCGATATCGGTCTGGGTGATCACCTCGCCATTGATGATGGCGGTTGCCTTGACCACCGACGGCATGGTGGTGCCGAACAGCTGCGGGTTCTCCGGCAGCCGCAGGGCGCTGACGCTGCTGGGCGCCGGCTGCTGCTCGGGCGTCGGCGCGGTCTGCGCAATGGCCGCGGTTGCCGCGCCCAGGCCCAGGACCACAAGCACCGAACCAAGCCGCGTGCGCGTCGATTTAGAAGCTACCACTTACGAATTTCCCTTATTGCCCAGTCGATTTGCGCCCCAATGGCCTTAGCCGCGCCCGCTGAACGCAGCCTTAGCGGCCAAGTCCCTTCAGGGCGATCTGAAGCGCAAAAGTGTTGCCTTTGCGAAACTCCCCGAGGCGTTCATAATCGCGGCGCCACGTAACTCCAAGCTCCAGGCATTCGTCTGCATAAGCGATGCCGAGCCGGTTGCGTACCGGCGCATAGCCGTCTGCAACCGACAACGGGTCCTCGTCCTTGTCGGTGAGGTCGAGGACGGTCGCTCCGAAAACCGACCAATAGCGCGCGATCTTGATTCGCCCGGTGAGCCTCAGCTCTTCCTTGTCGCGCAGATCCTCGACCGTCTCGGCGATGTTCCGGTTGAGCCGCAGATAGCCGATCTGGGCGTAGGTCTCGCTCGATCCGATGGTCAGGTCGACTTCGTTGCGGCGGACCGCAAAATCATCCTTGTCGAGCCGGTACCGGTGGGTGAGGTCGACGAACGTGCCGTAGCGGACGCGGGTTCGGCCGACGATGTCCGAAAGCGGGTCGGTCAAGCCGGTGCCTTCGGGGAAAATGCCGGGCTCGCGGCTGATCCGCAGGCTCTGGCCGATAATGGTGCTGATCGACAGGCTCGGGCGGTCGTACGCCCACTCGACGCCGTAAGTGACCCGCGAGCCGTCTTCCCAGCGGTCGTATCCGGGGAAGCGGTTGAGCGCGAACAAATTGCTGTCCTCGAGATCGACCGCCCTGGCGTCTTCGTTGGGGATCGACAAATTGGGCGTCGGCGGCGTGGCGACGATCTGGATCCGCGGGGTTAGCCGCTGGATCCCGCCCAGCAGCGGCCCGATCAGCGGCCACTGGAGGTCGGCGGCGAGGGCGGCGATGCCGCGTGCATGCCAGCCATCGGTGCCGCGATAGATCGCCACCTCGGTCTTGGCCGACTCATCGGTGTGGTAGACGTCGCCGCGCGCGTAAGCGGTCAGGGTCAGCTGCTGGCCCCAAGGCGTCAGCCGGCGCATGTCCCATTTGGCGCTGGCGAAGGCCCGCTGCGTGTCCTGGCCGTCGACCCGAAGGATGGCGAGGCTGTTGGCCTGCAGCTGCACTTTCCCGCCAAGGACTGGCGGGACCAGGTTGAAGCGCGCGTCGATCGCCGGAAGGGCGATTGGAATCCGCGCCTGCCGGTCATCGACCCTGAGCCCCTGAAACGCCCAGCCGGCGATCGAAATGTAGCTATTGGGGCTGATCCGCTCGGCGTTGATCGCGGTGCGGAGCCGGTCGTCGCGGGTGATGTCGTAGCGGCGGGTGACGGTCTTGTCGGTGGCCAGCCTGGAAAAGCCGGTGACCGTCCACAGCGGGCCGAACTGGAAGCGGCCGTTGGCCTCGACATAACCGCGCAGGCCACGATCCTCCTCCCCATCGGTCGAATCCTCATCCTCGATCCGGCTGTAGGCGAGGAAACCGCCGATCTGGAAGGCGCCGAGCCTGCCCAGCTGCCGGTATTTGGCTTCGAGCGCGGGCGCGGTGCCGGTGTAGAGGTGCGGCGTCAGCGTCAGGTCGCGGTTGGACGCGATCCGCCAGTGATAGGGGAGTGCGACCTCGAAGCCGTTCTTGCGCGACAGCTTGAGGTCGGGAGGAAGCCAGCCGGTCGCGCCCTCGCCGTCGGAGCCGACGCTGAAGATCGGCAGCAGCGGTAATGTCAGCCCGAAAATCAGCAGCCTTCCCCCGCGGAAGCGGATTCGGCCGTTGGCCGGGTCGTTGATCACCTGCGCGGCGGTGATCATCCAGCTTGGGTTGCGCGGGCAGCCGGCCTCGGTGGTGACCGGGCAGGCCGAATAGGCTGCGTTCTCGAGCGTGGTGACATCGCCGCGGCGGGTCCCGCGCTGGGCGACGATTCGGCCGCCGCTTTCCAGGGCGATCAGCAGATTGTCGACCGTCCCGTCGCGCAAGGTGTCGGTCAAAAGCACGCTGTCGCCGATCAGCCTGTCGCCTTGCGGAGTGACGACGACGACGTTGCCCCGGGCGCGCACCTCGCCCGAGTTGCGGTTCCAAACGACCTGGTCGGCGGCCAGATAATTGCCCTCCCGCGACATGCGCACCCGGCCCGCAGCGGTCAGTACCTCGGCCTCGCTGTCGTAAGTCACCTGGTCGGCGCTGAATTCGACTGCGGGATCAATCGAGGTCGCGGGTTCGGAGCTAGGCGATTCGGACAGGACCGCATCTTGCGCGCGAACGGCAGTCAGCGGTGCAAGCAGGATCGGCAGGGCCGTCCACCAGACCAGTCGACTACGCAAACCCTTGCCTTCCGCCCGCTTACATCCCGCTTCCTCGGGCGGCTATCGCACCTCGGCCGCGCCGCGACAATCACTTGTCGTCGCCGCTTTGCCATCGCTGGCCCCGCGCCCTAAAGCCGCGCCGACCTCTTTCCCTGACATGGAAGCTTCGACCGATGAAGATCGAATTTGCCGACACTCGACCGACTGGAGATTATGCGCTGGTGCTGCCGTCCGCGGGCGGCAAGCGGCCCGGAGCGGCCTCGCTCGGCGATTTAGCGAAGCTGGAGGCAACGCTTCGAAGCCAGCGCTTCGAAGGCGAGGCGGCAAGTGCCGCCGAGGTCTTCGCCGACGATAATGGCAGCGCGCGGCGAGTGCTGTTCGTCGGCACCGGCGGCGGCTCGATTGCTGCCGACACGGCCGAGAAGCTTGGCGGGACCGCCGTTTCCAGGCTGCTCAAGTCGGGCGAGAAGCATGCGGTCATCGACCTTGGCGGGCTCGATTTCGATGGGGACGCCGCCGCTCGGGTCGGTCTCGCCGCGTCGCTTCGCTCGTGGCGCTACGATCGCTATCACACCAGGATCAAGGACAAGCACAAGCCGACGCTGGAAAAGGTCACCATCGTCGGCGGCGGCGCCGGCGCGTCCGAGCGCTGGACGAGCCGCTGGCAGCCGGTTGCGGAAGGGGTCGCCTTCACCCGCGCGCTGGTCACCGAGCCGCCCAACATCGTTTATCCGGAAAGCTTCGTCGAATTGTGCCGGCCGCTTGCCGGCCTCGGGATCGAAATCGAGGTCCTCGACGGCGTCCAGATGCGCGAGCTCGGCATGGGCGCGCTTCTCGGCGTCGCCCAGGGCTCGATCCGGGAGCCGCGAATGCTTGTGCTGCGCTGGAACGGCGGGGCCGACGGCGCCCCGCCCACTGCATTCGTCGGCAAGGGCGTGACCTTCGACACCGGCGGGATCTCGATCAAGCCGGCGCAGAATATGGAAGCGATGAAGTGGGACATGGCCGGCGCTGGCGGTGTCGCCGGGGCGATGATGACTCTGGCCAAGCGCAAGGCCAGGGCTAATGTCATCGGCATCTGCGGCCTGGTCGAGAACATGCCGTCCGGAACGGCCCAACGGCCCGGCGACGTCGTTACGACCATGTCCGGCCAGACGGTCGAGGTGATCAACACCGATGCCGAAGGGCGCCTGGTCCTCGCCGACGCGATCACTTACGTCCAGCGCACGTTCAAGCCGGCGACGATCGTCGATTTCGCGACCTTGACCGGAGCGATCCTGATCAGCCTGGGCCACGAATATGCGGGCCTGTTCACCCCCGATGACGAGCTTGCCGACAAGCTTGGCGCGGCGGGGGCGGCGAGCGGCGACAAATTGTGGCGGATGCCGCTCGGCGAGCCGTACGACCGGCTGATCGATTCGCCCATCGCCGACATGAAGAATGTCGGCCCGCGCGAAGGCGGATCGATCACCGCAGCGCAGTTCATCCAGCGCTTCGTCGACGACGGGGTGAAGTGGGCGCACGTCGACATGGCCGGCAAGGCCTGGTCGGACAAGCCGTCGGATACCTACGACAAGGGTGCGACCGGCTTTGCCGTTCGGCTTATCGACGCCTTCGTCGCCGACAATCTGGAGCAGTAAGCGCCAGCCGTGCGCGTCGATTTCTACCAGCTCGGCGGAGCGCCGATTGAAGGCGTGATCGCCAAACTCGCGCGCGAGTTGCTGGACAATGACGAGCGGCTGCTGGTCATCGCCTCGGATGAGTTGCTCCTGGCGCGGCTCGACCGCTTGCTGTGGGATGTCGGGAGCACCGCTTTCCTGCCCCACGGCGTTGCTGGCGGGACCGCCGATTCGCGCCAGCCGATCCTGCTGTCGACCACGCCGGACGCCGCCAACGTCGCCCGCAACCTGCTGATCGCCGATGGCGAGTGGCGCGAGGCCGCGCTAAACTTCCAGCGGGCTTATTATCTGTTCGACACCGACACGCTACGCGCTGCCCGAACCGCCTGGAAGCACCTCGCCGGCAAGGGCGTCGAGCCGCATTACTGGACACACGAGGACGGGCTGTGGACGGAAAAAGCCTGAGCCTTGCCGGGCAGCGCCCGCCCCGCTAGGCGCAGCCGCAATCCATCCACCCACAAATTCAGGAGATCGCTGGTCATGGCCGCGACGCGCACTTTCTCGATCATCAAACCCGACGCCACCCGCCGCAACCTCACCGGCGCGGTCACCAAGACGCTGGAAGATGCGGGGCTCCGGGTGGTCGCCTCCAAGCGCATCCGCATGAGCCGCGAGCAGGCCGAAGGCTTTTACGCCGTTCATAAAGAGCGGCCGTTCTTCAACGATCTGTGCAGCTTCATGACCTCCGGCCCGGTCGTCGTTCAGGTCCTCGAGGGCGAGAACGCGGTCCTGCGCAATCGCGAAGTGATGGGCGCGACCAACCCGGCCAACGCGGCGGAGGGCACGATCCGCAAGGCGTTCGCCGAGTCGATCGAGGCCAATTCGGTCCACGGCTCCGACAGCGACGACAACGCCCGGATCGAAATCGAGTATTTCTTCAAGCCTGACGAAATCGTCGGATAGCGACCGTCCGGGGGACGGTTGCTAGACGACGATCGGCTAGAATTCGTCCGCGGCGCGAAGCAGCTTGGTCAATCGCGGCGGAGCGACGATGCGCCAGCTTGTCGCCAGCCACTGCGCAACGTGGGACCAGTCGGCCCCGCGGCGGTCGAGCCGGATGCCGACCCAGTCCGACGGCCCGTAATAAGCCGGCCGGAAATAGGTGTCCGGGTCGGTGTTGATCAGCTGCGCCATCTCGTCCTGGCCGCTGCATTTGACCAGCACCCCGATGCTGTCCTCGCCGTGGTGGCGATTGAACATGATGGCGAAGAACTTGCCGCTGGATTCGCTGCCGACCCGCCATCCGGGCGACCCATGGCTGGTCTTGGCGCGCGTTTCAGGCAGGGAAAGCGCCAGCTCGCCGACCTTGCCGGTGATCCAATCGGCGCTTCTTTCGCGAGCGGCGAAACGCGCGAGCATCCTGGGGTAAAGCTCGTGCTCGGCAATCAGCACGCGCTCGGTCAGGCTTTCCGGCGTGTCGCCGGGCAGGATCGCGACTGGCGTCTGGCCGATGACCGGCCCGTCGTCGACCGCCTCGGTGACCAGATGGACCGAGCAGCCGGCGAACCGGTCGCCCGCCTCGATCGCCTGCCGGTGAGTGTCCAGGCCCTTGTACTTGGGTAGCAGGGATGGGTGGATGTTGACGATCCGGCCTTCCCAGCGGGCAATGAAATCCGCCGGCAGGATACGCATGAAGCCGGCCAGCGCGATGTAATCGACGTCGGCCAGGCGAATCTCGCGGTCCAGCGCTTCGAAGAACTGGCTTCTGTCATTCGCGGCCGGCCTGGGCAGCCGTTTGACCGCCACGCCTTCCGCTTCGGCGACGACCAGGCCCGGCGCTTGCGGATTGTCGCCGGTCACAAGCGCCACTTCGAACGCGCAGCCGGCGCTTTTCGCGGCATAGATCAGCGCGGCCATGTTCGACCCGCGGCCGGAGATCAGGACCGCGACCCGCGCCCGGTCACCCATCGTGGCTGGCTGCCCACTCCTGGTCGGAGCCCCAGCTTCCAGAGCCTCCGCGGACGCTGCAGCCGCGTCGGCCCGCTTCGACCCGGCCGATTACCATCGCATTCTCGCCGCTGCCGGCAAGGCGCGAGATCACCGTCTCGGCATCGGCACCAGCGACGATGGCGACCATGCCGATGCCGCAGTTGAAGGTTCGCGCCATTTCTTCCGCCGCCACGTTGCCGCCGTCCTGAAGCCGGGCGAACAGTGGCGGGAAGTCCCAGTTTGCCGAGTCGATCTCGGCGCGACACCCTTCCGGCAACACCCGCGGCACGTTTTCGACCAGGCCGCCGCCGGTGATGTGGGCGAGGCCGTGGATCAGACCGTCTCCGACCAAGGGCAGCAGCGCCCGAACATAAATTCGAGTCGGTTCGAGCAGCGCCTCGCCCAGCCCGTCGGCCGCCAGGTCCCATTGCCTCTCGGCGATGATCCGCCGGACCAGCGAAAAGCCATTGCTGTGGACTCCGGAGCTGGCGATTCCGACAATCGCGTCGCCCGGCGCAATCCGGCTGCCGTCGAGCAGCGCTTCGCGTTCGACCGCGCCGACGCAAAAGCCGGCGACGTCGTAATCGCCGGGCGCGTACATGCCCGGCATTTCCGCCGTCTCGCCGCCGATCAGCGCGCAGCCGGCTTGTCGGCACCCCTCCGCGATCGAGGCGACGACGCTTGTGGCGACCGCCGAGTCGAGCTTGCCTGAGGAGAAATAGTCGAGGAAAAACAGCGGCTCGGCGCCCTGGACGACGAGGTCGTTGGCGCACATCGCAACCAGGTCAATGCCGACGCCGTCGTGGCGGCCAAGCTCGATGGCGAGCTTGAGCTTGGTGCCGACGCCGTCGTTGGCGGCGACCAGCAGCGGGTCGCGGTAGCCAGCGGCCTTGAGGTCGAACAACCCGCCGAAGCCGCCGAGCTCGGCGCTGGCGCCCGGCCGGGCGGTCGAGCGGGCGAGCGGGCCGATCGCCTTGACCAGCGCATTGCCGGCATCGATCGAGACGCCGGCGTCGGCATAGGTCAACGGCTTTTGAGACATCGGGTCGCCGGTTACCGACATCCCGCTTGGATTTCCACGCCGTTATCGCCAAAAGCGCCGCCAATGGCTCGCCGCCCGTGGTTTCTCCTTTTGCTCATGCTCCTCGGCCTCGGCGCCGGGGCGGGCATCTATGCGCAAATGGAAAGCGGCGAGCGCGGGATTCTGCCGCTCGACAGCTCGGGGACGCTTGAAGTCGGCGGGATCCATGTCGACGTCGGCGGCAAGGACGCGGATAGCGCGCGCTTCGCCGGCTGGCGCATCGCCCAGCGCGAAGGCTTCAAGAAATTGTGGGCGCAAGCGCACAAGCTGCCGATTTCGCAGGCTCCGAACCTGCCCGATTCGACTCTCGACCAGCTGGTCAGCTCGATTATCGTCGAGCGCGAGCAGATCGGCCCGACCCGCTATATCGCCGACCTCGGCATATTGTTCGACCGCGCCCGAGCCGGGCAGCTGCTGGGCATCGGCGGCGTGCAGCAGCGCTCGCAGCCGCTGCTCCTGATCCCGGTGACAATCAGCGCCGGGACCGCCACCAGCGTCGAATTGCGCAACGCCTGGCAGCGGGCCTGGGCGCAGTTCCGTACCTCGCAAAGCCCGATCGACTATGTCCGAATCAGCGGCATGGGCGCCGATCCGCTGCTGATCAACGCCGCCCAGACCGGCCGTCCCGGACGCGGCTGGTGGCGCAATATCCTCGACCTTTACGGGGCGTCGGACATCCTCGTCGCCGAAGTGATGGTCCGCCGCCTCTACCCCGGCGGTCCGGCGCAGGCGCGCTTTATCGGCCGGCACGGCCCCGATGGCGAAGTGGTCGGGGGCTTCACTTTGTCGGCCGCCAAAAGCGCCGAGCTGCCGAAGATGATGGCCCAGGGCGTGCAGCGGATGGATCGCTTGTTCACCGATGCCTTTGCCGCCGGCTTCCTGCAGCGCGACGCCACGCTCAACCAGCCCGAGCCGCCGCCGCCGCCGCCCGAAGAGGAAGAAGAGGAAGAGGAGAAGAAGGAAGCGACATCGTCCTCGTTCCAGATCCACCTGGCCGCCGCGAACGCGCTAACCTACAATTCAGCGCTCGCGCACCTGCGCACGGTTCCAGGCGTCGAGCGTGTCGACCAGATCAACATCGCGATCGGAGCCGTCAGCAACTTCACAATCAGGTACCGCGGAAGCCTCGAATCCCTGCGCTCGGTGCTTGCCTCGCGCGGGTGGGGGGTTGAATCGACGGGCACCGGGCTGCGCATGTTCGTGGCGCGGCCAGTGCCGGCCACTCCAGCTCCGCAACAGCCGGCACCGGCCCCGACTAATACGGTCCAGCCGCAGACCAACACCACCGCAGTTCCGAACTCGGCTGCCGATCCTGGCGGGTCGCCATGACCCGCGGCGCGGACCAGATCGCGCTCCCCCTCGACTGGCCGCAGACGCAGGGCGACTCGCGGTTCATTATTTCGGATGCCAACCGCGATGCCTCGGACCACTTTCGCAAATGGAGCCTTTGGCCGGTTCGCGCGACCATCCTCACCGGTCCGCGGCGGTCCGGCCGCAGCCTGCTTGCGCGAAGCTTCGTCGAGCGGGTCGGCGGGCGGCTGGTCGACCAGGCCGAAGGCAGCGACGAGGAGGAGCTGTTCCACGCCTGGAACGGCGCGCAGGACAGCGGCCGCCCGCTGGTGATGATCACCGACCGGGTGCCGCCGGACTGGGACGTCGGCCTACCCGACCTTCGCACCCGGCTGGCGGTGACCCCGGTGGCGCGGATGCTGGAGCCGGACGATGCCTTGTTCCAGCAGCTCATCGACCTTCACTTCGCCGATCGCGGGCTGCACATCCCGCGCGAGGCGGTGCGCTTCATGTCGGAGCGGATCCAGCGAGATTACTGGACAGCGGAGCGGGCCGTGGAAGCGGTCGACCGTTACGCGATCGCCGAGCGGGCGAGGCTGACTCTGCCAACGATCCGTCGGGCGCTGGTCGAAGCCGGAATGATTGGCGAAGTTTAGCCGCAGATCGCGCGCGTGATCCGGTTCGCCGGGTCGATGTGAACCGTCAGCCGTTCGGGGCTGAACTCCATCGTCATCATCGTTCCGGGGCGAGCCCAGCGGATCGTCCGGGCGCCGGACACGCGGAGCATCTCGGCGCCGACCAAGCTCGTCGCCGTGCGGCCCTTGAACTGGTCGAGCCCGTCGTTCCTGCATTCGGCGACGCCGGTGGCGCCGTGGACGGGGATATTGTCGTCCGGAGGCACGATCAGCCCGGCTTCGGCCGCGGAAGGGACGGGTGAAGCGGCGCAGGCGCCGAGAACAGCAGCGAGGCCGGCTATCGCGAGAAATTTGGTCATGCCTGGTGGATCGCTTTCACAACTTGGTAGCTTTCGAGGCCTTCCTTGCCGCCTTCGCTGCCGAAGCCCGATTCCTTGACGCCGCCGAACGGCGCGTCGGCGACGGAGATGGCGAAGGTATTGATTCCGACCATGCCGGCCTCGATCGCGTCGCCGAGAAGGTTGGCGCGGTGTCCGTTCTCGGTGAAGGCGAAGGCGGCAAGGCCATAAGGCAGCCGGTTGGCCTGCTCGATCGCCTCATCCTGGGTCTTGAATGATCGCGACACCGCGACCGGGCCGAACGGCTCATTGTTCATGATGTCGGCTTCCAACGGAACGTCGGCAAGCAAGGTCGGCTTGTAGAAATAGCCGCTGTTCCCCGGCTCGCCGCCCTCGACCACGCGGGCGCCTTTGGCCCTCGCGTCCTCGACCAGCGCGCGAATCGCGTCGGGCCGGCGCTTGTTGGCGAGCGGTCCCATATTGGTGTCGGGGTCGAGGCCGCTGCCGGTTTTCACGCCACGCGTACGCTCGGCGAAACCGGCAACGAACGCTTCGTAGATCGATTCCTGGACGTAGAAGCGGGTCGGCGACACGCATACCTGGCCGGCGTTGCGGAATTTCTGCGGGACGACCATGTCCAGCGTCTTGCCCAGGTCGCAATCGTCGAAGATCAGCACCGGCGCGTGGCCGCCCAATTCCATCGTCACGCGGGTCATGCTGTCGGCGCACAGCTTCATCAGATGCTTGCCCACCGGGATCGAACCGGTGAAGCTGACCTTGCGGATCAGCGGCGAGGCGATGAGGTGGCGGCTGACCATGTCGGGAACGCCGTGGACCAGCTGGAACACGCCTTTGGGCAGGCCGGCGTCGTCGAGCGCTTTGGCGATCGCCAGCGTCGAGCCTGGTGTTTCCTCCGGCGGCTTGGAAATGACCGAGCAGCCCGCCGCCAGCGCCGCCGCGACCTTCTTAGCCAGCAGGTAAATGGGGAAATTCCACGGCGTAAAGGTCGCCACCGGGCCGACCGGCTCATGCATCACCCGTGACAGCTGCCCGGGCGGGCGAACCAGCACCCGGCCATAGTCGCGCTTGATCTCCTCGGCGTACCAGTCGAACAGCTGCGCCGATCCCAGCACTTCGCCCTTGGCCTCGGCAAGCGGCTTGCCCTGCTCCTGGGTCAGGGTTCGGCCGATCTCCTCGGCCCGTTCCCGCAAAAGCTTGGCGGCCTTGTGCAGGATTGCGCTTCGCTTCTCTATGTCGGCTCCCCGCCATTCGGGGTAAGCGCGGCTGGCGGCGTCCAATGCCTCGTCGAGGTCGGCTTCGCTTGCCAGCGGTACTTCGGCAATGCCGTTTCCGGTGGACGGATCGACGACGGTGAAATGGTCGCGGTCTTCACCCGCGCGCCAGCTGCCGTTGATGAAGAGCTTGAGCTCGGTTTCATATCCCATGGGGCGGCAGATAGGCGCGCCTTGATGCGCCCGCAACGGGCGGCTAGCAGCGCGGCCAAAGGGAGACGCTCGACATGACCAAGCAGGAACTGGTTCAAAAGATGCAGGACAATAAGGCGTGGGTCGCCGGCAAGACGGTGAAGCTCGACTTCGGTTCGCAAGGCACCATCATGCTCGACGGTTCGGCCGAGAAAGTCAGCGAGGATGACGGCACCGCCGACACGACCATCAAGACCAGCTGGGAAGACTGGGAGAAAATGGCGTCCGGCGAGCTCGACGGGATGACCGCCTTCATGACCGGCAAGCTCAAGGTCGAAGGCGACATGTCCAACGCGATGCAGCTTCAGGGTGTGCTGGCCAAGCTCAAGGGCTAACGGCTAGCGCTCCAGCCAGCCGGCGGCGCGAAGATCAGCAACGCGGTCGCGCGCCACGGGCGCTTCGAGCCCGCCGGTGAGGACCAGCCGGAGGTTGCGGCTGTCGCCGGCGACCCGCTCGACGGCGTCGCGCCTGACCCACCAGCTGCGGTGCACCCGCTCGCCGTCGATGCCGGCAAGCTCGGCCGACGCGTCGCGCATTCGCAACAGCACCAGGACGCTCGTCCCCGGCGCGTGGGCTCGGACATAATGGTCTTCCATCTCGAGCGCGATCAGCCGGTCACGAATCACCGGCGGAAGCCGATCGAGGAACGGCGATTCGGGCGTTTCACGTGCGGGAGGCTCCCCCTCGGCCGGCTCGGGACGGCGCGATGCGAGTTGGGGTTCGAGCAGCGCGAACAGCAACGTAATCACGGCCGCGACAATGACGACGTTGGTGTAGAATTGCAGCCAATCGGCGAATGACGGAAGCACGTCGAGCCCGCTGCCGTTCCACCACAGCAGGGCCAGCGTCAGCGGCGCCGCGGCGATTATCACGCCGATCAGCATCGCCAGGTTGCGGGGCAGGTCGATGCGGTCGCCAGTGCGGTCGTCGCAAGCAGCGTCGGTCGCATGATCGCATAGCCGATGAACGTCGCCCGGCCGGACGATGTGGCAGTGGGCTTTCGGCTGAGCCGACGAATGCGCGGCCGCCGTTGATTTGTCGCCGCTGCTCCGCCTATCGCGGCGCTTCAGGAGGCGGCGATGCAGAAGATCTATCCCAACGCGAAGAATGCCCTCGACGGGCTGCTGTTCGATGGAATGACGATCGCGGCGGGCGGCTTTGGCCTGTGCGGAATCCCCGAGCGGCTGATCGACGCAATCGTCGACAGCGGGGTCAAGGATCTGACCATCGCCTCGAACAACGCCGGGATCGACAATGAGGGGCTCGGCAAGCTGCTGAGGACCCGGCAGGTGAAGAAGATGATCAGCTCCTACGTCGGCGAGAACAAGGAGTTCGAGCGGCAGTATCTGGCGGGCGAGCTGGAGGTCGAATTCTCCCCACAGGGCACGCTCGCCGAGCGGATGCGGGCCGGCGGCGCCGGAATCCCGGGCTTCTACACCAAGACCGGTGTCGGCACGCAGGTCGCGGAAGGCAAAGACGTCAAGAGCTTCGACGGCGAGGACTATATCCTCGAGCGCGGCATCGGCGCCGATTTGTCGATCATCAAGGGCTGGAAAGCCGACGAGGCCGGCAACCTCATGTTCCGCAAGACCGCGCGCAACTTCAACCAGCCGGCGGCGACCTGTGGGAAAATCTGCGTCGCCGAGGTCGAGGAAATCGTCGCCGTCGGCAGCCTCGACCCCGACTGTATCCATTTGCCGTCAATCTACGTGAAGCGGCTGATCCTTGGCGCGCCCTACGAGAAGAAGATCGAGTTCCGTACCGTCCGCGAGCGTGAGGCGGCGTGAATGAGCCCAACCGATGGCTGCTGGTGGGCGGCTGCCTGAGCCTTGCGGCAGCGCTGCTTCATCTCGCCTGTATCGCCGGTGGACCGGACTGGTATCGGGCGTTGGGTGCGGGCGAAGGCATGGCTCGCGCGGCCGAGCGCGGCGACTGGCGTGCGGCCGGGATTACCGCGGCCATCGCATTGGTACTTGCGGTCGCGAGTGCATATGCTTTTTCAGGTGCGGGCCTGATAGCACCTCTGCCGCTGCTAAAGCTTGGGCTGGTCGTCATAAGCGCGGTCTATTTGTTGCGCGGGCTTGTGTTGTTCATGCCTTCCGCGTTGGGACGGCCGGACCTTTCGACGTCGTTCCTGGTCTGGTCCTCATTGATTGTGCTGGCTTTCGGGCTGATCCACGCCTTTGGTACGTGGCGCGCGTGGCAAACTTTGTGATGGAGGTTGATCGTTGATGCCCTGGACCCGCGACCAGATGGCTGCCCGCGCCGCGAATGAACTGCGCGACGGCTATTACGTCAACCTCGGCATCGGCATACCGACCTTGGTCGCCAACAACATTCCGGCCGGCATCACGGTCACGCTGCAGAGCGAGAACGGCATGCTCGGCATCGGGCCGTTTCCTTATGACGACGAGGTCGACGCCGATCTGATCAACGCCGGCAAGCAGACCATCAGCGAGCTTCCGTCATCCTCCTATTTCAGCTCCGCCGACAGCTTCGCGATGATCCGCGGCGGGCATATCGACCTCACCGTATTGGGCGCAATGGAGGTCAGCGAGAAGGGCGACATCGCCAACTGGATGATTCCCGGCAAGATGATCAAGGGCATGGGCGGGGCGATGGATCTGGTCGCCGGGGTCAAGAAGATCATCGTCGTCATGGAGCACAACGCCCGCGACGGGAGCCCCAAGTTCATCCCCGAATGTACGCTGCCGCTGACCGGCAAGAACGTCATCGACATGATCATCACCGACCTCGCGGTGTTCCACCGGCCAGACCACGACAGCCCATTCAAGCTGATCGAACTTGCGCCGGGGGTGACGAAGGAAGAGGTTCGGGCAAAGACCACGGCGTCGTACGAGGAATAGAATGAGCGGCCTTCCCCATCCCGCGTCGGTGCTGATCGAGCGGTGGGCAGGCTATCTGACCCACGACAAGCGCCGCTCGGCACATACGGTCCGCGCCTACAGCGGCAGCGCCCATCGGCTGATCGATTTCCTCGGCGGCTATCGAGGCGAATCGATCGAGGCCGGCGCTTTGCTCGCTGTCAGCGCGTCGGACTTGCGCGCATTCCTCGCTTCCCGGCGCAATGGTGGCCTCGGCCCGGCGTCGGCGGCGCGCGAGCTGTCGGCGATCCGCCGCTTCCTCGTTTTTGCCGCCGAGCAAGCGGGCGAGGCGCCGAACATCCCGCGCACCCGGGCGCCGCGCCGGCCCAGGACATTGCCTCGCCCGGCTGCGCCCGACGAAGCGGTCGCTCTGGCCGAAGATGCCGCCGCCGGCGCTTCGCAAGCCTGGATCGGCGCGCGCGACCTGGCGATCCTGCTTTTGCTCTACGGGTCGGGGCTGCGCGTTACAGAAGCTTTGTCGCTGACCGCGCGGTCGTTGCCGATGGGGCAGGCGATCCGCGTCACCGGCAAGCGCTCGAAAACCCGCATCGTGCCGATCGTCCCGGCGGTGCGCGAGGCGATCGAGAGCTACGTGCTCGAATGCCCATTCCCGGTCAGCGCCGACTCGCCGCTGTTCCTTGGCGCTCGCGGAGGGCCGCTCAATGCCGATCTGGTGCGGCGCGCAGTGCGTGCCGCGCGGGGTCGGCTGGGGTTGCCGGAGACGCTGACCCCGCACGCGCTTCGCCACAGCTTCGCAACGCATTTGCTGGCGCGCGGCGCCGACTTGCGGTCGCTTCAGGAGTTGCTCGGGCACGCGAGCCTGTCGTCGACCCAAATCTACACCAAAGTCGACGCGGCGCGCCTGCTCGACGTTTACAGGCACGCGCACCCGAGAGCGTGAAGTTCGCCGCGGCGAAACCCGCTCCGTGGGGCAAGCGTGGTCGTCCGCGACAAAGCCGTTTTGGCAGTCGCAAGGTAAAGCAAGCCGATACGGCTGGTCCGAAACGGACTTGTCAGTCGGCCCGGTGGGTGATCAGCCGCCACACGTACCCGATGGCAATGACGACCAGGACCGCGTTGGCCATCGGCGCAATGAACTGATCGACCTGGTGAAAATCCGACTTGAGGCGGTAGCCGGCGCCGGCGAGGACGGCGGTCCAGGCGAACGTTCCCAAGGTCGAGGCGATGACGAAGTCGCGAAAGCGCATCTTCAGGAGGCCGGCCGGCACCGACACCAGCGAGCGCATGGTCGGCATAACCCGGCCGATGAGGACGAACGCGACGCCATGCCCCTCGAACCAGCGCTGGGCGCGTTGAACCGCACTCCAGTTGACCGTCAGCCACCGCCCGTGGCGGTCGATCAGCGGCTTCAATCGGTCGAGGCCGAGCGCGCGCGCGGCCAGATACCAGAAGATGTTGCCGAGCATCGCCCCGGCGGTGCCGGACAGGATCACCAGCCACAGGTTCAACTGGCCGTTCGCGGCCGCCACCCCGGCGACCGGCATGATCACTTCCGACGGGATCGGCGGGAAGACGGTTTCTAGAAACATCAGGAAACCGACGCCCAGATAGCCCGATTGCTCGATCAGGCGCACCACCCAGCTGCCCATCGGATCAGTCGCCGCTGCGCTGCGCGAGGCGGCGATCGATAGCCGCCCAGATCAGGCCGGGCGTGTCGCCCCCGTCGAATCGGTCGAGCGCCACGATCCCGGTCGGGGAAGTGACGTTGATCTCGGTCAGCATGCCGCCGATCACGTCGATTCCGACGAACAACAGGCCGCGTCGCTTGAGCTCGGCTCCAAGGGCTTCGCAAATCTCAAGCTCGCGCTGGCTCAACTGGGCAGCTTCGGCGCTTCCGCCGGCGGCGAGGTTGGAGCGAATCTCACCCTTGCCGGGCCGGCGGTTGATCGCTCCCGCAACTTCGCCGTCGACCAGGATGATTCGCTTGTCGCCTTGGGAAACCGCGGGGAGGAACGCCTGGGCGATGAACGGCTCGCGCCACACCTGGCCGAACAACTCGGCGAGCGCGGTCAGGTTCATGCCGTCGCCGCCGATCCGGAATACCGCGGCTCCGGCATTGCCGTGCAGCGGCTTGAGCACGATTTCGCCGTGGCGCCGGTGGAAATCGCGAAGCTCGCTCAT
Source organism: Sphingomicrobium sp. (assembly GCA_037721775.1). Lineage (GTDB taxonomy): Bacteria > Pseudomonadota > Alphaproteobacteria > Sphingomonadales > Sphingomonadaceae > Sphingomicrobium. Next base: position 117,502 of record JBBJOG010000002.1, read on the forward strand.
CGAGCGGGTGATGAGCGTCGGCGGCATGAAGTGCGCGAAGTCGAGTACGAACAGCTTTTCCGGAGCGTCGCGAACCGAGCGCGGATCGTTGACCACCAAAGTCTCGCCGGTAATCCGCTCGAGCAGATAAGTGGCGGTGATGTAGGCGATGTCGAACGGCGGGTCCTGCCGCATCAGCACCACGTCAATGTCGCTGGCAAGATCGAGCAAGCGTGCCTCGCCGGCGGTGAAGTGGTCGCCCTCGACGCGCCGCACCTGCACCGGCCGGGCAAGGGCGCGGACTTTGCCGTCTTCGTAGCCGAGGTCGTCGGCGACATAGTGGAACAGCTGGTGGCCGAGATCCTGGCCCTTGAGCATGATCGCGAAGGTGGAATCGCCGGCGATGCCGATGCTTTCCAGCGGGTCCATCTGAACGGCAACGCGAAGCGGCATGGGCCGCCGACTAAGCGAGCCGCCGGTTCTTGTCACCCTTGCCAGACGTCGGGCAGGTGGCGCGGCAGCCGTCCGGGGACGATGAACATGGCGTCAATCCTTAAATCATCGCCGCTTCGCATGTACCGTTGGGCCAGCACTGCGGCGGCGACTGCCACTCGCCGCAGCCGGTAGCGGTCGAGCGCGAAGGCGGCGGCTTGGTCGGTGCCGCGCGCCTTGACCTCGATGAAGGCGAGGATGCGCCCGCGCCGGGCGATGATATCGACCTCGCCGCCGTGAACCCGCGCCCGCCGGGCGAGGATCCGCCAGCCGAATAGCCGCAGCCACATCGCCGCGATGGTTTCGGCGCCGCGGCCGCGCTTCTCCGCGGCTTGCCGCTTCATTTGCCCGAACGCTCGAGCGCCCGGGCGTAGGTCCGCTTCCTCGGGACGCCCAGCTGCTCGGCGACTTGCGCCGCGGCGCGCGACGGCGACAGCTGGGTAAGCGCTTCGTCAAGGGCTTGGTCGACTTCGCTGTCGCTGGCGCTGTCCGACCGGAGCGGCGGGCCGACAAGGATGACGATTTCCCCGCGCGGCGGCGCTTCGGCATAAAGGTCGGAAAGATCGTCGAGCGAGCCGGTCACGCATTCTTCGTGGAGCTTGGTGAGCTCACGGGCGACCGCGGCTTCTCGATCGCCGAGGCCGCGCGATAACGCCGCGAGCGCGGCGCCCAGCCTTGGCCCGCTCTCGAAAAAGACCAAAGTCGCTCGCAGGCCCGCAAGCTCGGCGATGGCGTCGGCACGGGCCTTGTCCTTGGCCGGAAGGAAGCCGGCGAACAGGAACCGGTCGGTCGGCAGCCCGGCCACCGTCAGCGCCGCGATTGCCGCGCTTGGGCCGGGGATGGTGTGGACTCCATGGCCGGCGGCGCGCGCGGCACGAACCAATTTGTAGCCGGGGTCGGAGATCAGCGGCGTTCCGGCGTCGCTGATCAACGCCACCACCTGGCTGCCCAGCATGGCGAGAATAATGTCGCGCTCGGCCTCGCTGCTGTGGTCGTGGTAGCTGCTCATCGACGCCTTGGCGCCGACCAGTGCGAGCAGCTTGGCGCTTACCCTCTTGTCCTCGGCTAGGATTCGGTCGGCCGCGCGCAACGTGTCGGCGGCGCGCGGCGACAGGTCCCCGAGATTCCCGATCGGAGTGGCGACGATGTAGAGTCCGGGGGCAAGTGGCTGGTCCATGGATCGGGCGCCAGCATCGCATCATCTCCGCCCGGCCCGCAAGCGGGGGCGGGCATTCGCGCAATTCCCTTCCAATGATCGTCGAAAAGAGTCATGTTCGGCCCGATGTCGACTTCAAGGGGAGGAGTCGGAATGATCGTGTTATCAATCGCCTCGGCGATCTATCTGGTCGCGCTGCAGAATGCCGCTGCAAACAATTCGCGAGATCAGCTGATGTCGTGTCTCGACGAGGCCGTCACCAAGGGCAAGACGGCAAGCATTGCCGCGGATGCCTTCGTTGGCTTTGCGCGCGGGCAGTGCGGCGCGCCCGCCACCTCGCTGAAATCGGCGCTGGTTGCTTTCGACGTGAAGAACAAGATTTCGCGCAAGCAGGCGGAAGCTGACGCCGAGTCGCAGATCGACGAGTTCGTGACGATGACGAGCGAGCGTTACGCGGCGCAGGCCAAGCCGCGTTAGCCGCTAACAGACCGCCATTTCGGCAAGCAGACGGTCGAGCACCAGCCGCCCGCGCGGCGTGACTTTGACTCGTTGTTCGGATCGCTCGACATGGCCGCTGTCAACGAGCCTCCCGATCGCGTTCCAATTCACCAGCGGCAGGCCGAAGCGCCGTTCGAGCGCTCCGGCATCGATCCCGTCGGACAGGCGCAGCCCCATCACCAGCGCCTCGTCGGCCGCCTCGCGCGGCTCGAGCGGCGCTTCCTCGGCGATTCCGTGGCCGTTGCGCTCCAGCCCGGACAGGAAGTTCTCGGGCTTGCGGTGCCGCACCGTGCGCATGCCCGTCCGGCGGCCGTGAGCGCCGGGGCCGATCCCGGCATAATCGCCGTAGCGCCAGTAAGCGAGGTTGTGGCGGCTCTGCGCGCCGGCAGCGGCATGATTGCTAATTTCATAGGCCGGCAGGCCGGCCGCAGCGGTGCGCTCGCTCGTCAGCTCGTACAGCAAGGCCGCGACATCGACATCGAGCGGCTCGAGCTTCCCGGCGGCGTGGAGCGCGGCAAAGCGCGTGCCCGGCTCGATCGTCAGCTGATATAGCGACAAATGCGTAGTGCCGAGGCCCAGCGCCCGGTCGAGCGATGCCGACCAGCCTGGCTCATTGTCGCCCGGAAGCGCGTAGATGAGGTCGAAGCTGACCCGCTCGAATGCCTTTTGCGCAACCTCCAGCGCGCCGAGCCCCTCGCTGGCCGAGTGAGCGCGCCCGAGGAAGGCGAGGGCATCATCGTCGAAGCTCTGGAGCCCCAGCGACACGCGGTTGACGCCGGCTGCCGCAAGGTCGGCGAAGCGTGCCGCCTCGACCGAATTGGGATTGGCTTCGAGGGTGATTTCGAGGTCGTCGGCGGGCGCCCAATGGGTGCGTGCGGCGTCGATCAGCGCTTGAATCGTCGCCGGCTCCATCAGCGATGGAGTGCCGCCGCCGAAGAAGATCGAGCTCAGCGTGCGACCGGGAAGCAGCCGCGCCTCGTGTGCCAAGTCGGCAAGCAGCGCCTCGCGCCATTGGTCTTGGTCGACCTCGGCGCGGACGTGGCTGTTGAAGTCGCAATAGGGGCATTTTGATACGCAGAACGGCCAGTGGATGTAGAGGGCGAGCGGCTCGGCCATCACCCCAGTTCGTCGGCTAGCCTGCGAAACGCGCGGGCGCGGTGGCTGATCGAGTGCTTCTCGCCCGGGTCCATTTCGCCGAACGTCTGCTCATATCCCTCAGGTACGAACATCGGGTCGTAGCCGAAGCCCAGGTCGCCGCGCGGCGGCCAGACGAGCTTTCCGTCGACCCGGCCTTCGAACGATTCCGTTTGCCCGTCATTCGGCCAGGCGATGGCCAGAGCGCAGACGAAATGGGCGTCGTGGCTGGCGTGGCGGCCGCACGCTTCGATCTGCTCCCACACCCGCTCCATGGCCAAAGCGAAGTCGCGGCAGCCTTCGCGGGCATCGGCCCAGCGTGCCGAAAACACCCCCGGCATCCCGCCGAGCGCGTCGACGCACAGGCCGCTATCGTCGGCCAGCGCCGGAAGCCCGCTGAGATCGGCGGCAGTCCGGGCCTTGAGCTCGGCATTGTCGATGAAGGTAATGCCGGTTTCTTCCGTCTCGGGAAGGTCGAGTTCGGAAGCGCCGGTGCAGTGGATTCCGAACGGCTCGAGAAGCGCGCTAATCTCGCGCAGCTTGCCGTCATTGTGGGTGGCGATGACCAGCTTCTCGCCAATTCGCCTGATCATCGGCCAACCGCCTTTCGCTGCGCTTCGAAGATTTCACCGCACCCGATGCGGGCGAGCCTGAGCAAGCGCAAAAGCCCTTCCTCGTCATAGCATTCGCCTTCGGCCGCGACCTGCGCCTCGACGATCGAGCCGTCCTCAGTCAGCACGAAATTTCCGTCGCAGCCGGCATGGCTGTCCTCTTCGTAATCAAGGTCGAGGACCGCGGCGCCGTTGTGGATGCCGCAGCTGACCGCCGCCACCTGGGTGCGGATCGGGTCGACGCTCAGCGCCTTCGACTCGAGCAACTTGTCAACCGCGATTCGAACCGCGACCCAGGCGCCGGAGATCGACGCGGTTCGGGTGCCGCCGTCGGCCTGGATGACGTCGCAATCGACGATGATCTGGCGTTCGCCTAGCTTTGGCAGGTCGACGACGGCGCGCAAGCTTCGGCCAATCAGCCGCTGGATTTCCTGCGTTCGGCCGGATTGCTTGCCCCTGGCGGCTTCGCGGTTGCCGCGGGTGTGGGTCGCTCGGGGCAGCATGCCATATTCGGCGGTGACCCAGCCCTGGCCCTTGCCGCGAAGAAACGGCGGAAGCTTGTCCTCGACCGATGCGGTGACCAGCACCCTGGTGTCGCCGAACGACACCAGGCAGGAGCCTTCGGCGTGGCGGGTGAAGGCCGGCTCGAAGCCCAGCTCGCGCATCTGGTCGGGGGCGCGTCCGCTCGGGCGCATGCAGGTCTCCTCGCAATCGAATGGCGCTCCCTAGACCGGGCCGGGCTGCAATCCTAGATGCTCGGGCATGGCGCAGCCCATCACTGAACTCAGCGACCGGATGCGCTCGATCTTCGGATTGGTCGTCGAGGCCTATCTCGAGCGCGGCCAGCCGGTCGGCTCCAAGGCGCTCGCCGGCGCCGCCAGCTTGTCGCCGGCTTCGATCCGCGGAGTGATGCAGGAACTCGAGGAGCGCGGGCTTCTCACCCATCCGCACACCTCGGCGGGGCGGGTTCCGACCGAGACCGGGCTCAGGCTGTTCGTCGACGGCATCATGCAAGCCTCCGTCCCGGATGAACGCGAGCGGGCCGAGATCGAGCGCCAGATCGGCCGCGACCAGCCGATCGAGGATGCGCTTGCAAGCGCGACTGCGGCGCTGTCGGGGCTGTCGTCCTGCGCGGGAGTCGTGCTTGCGCCCAGCCAGGAGCTTAGGCTCAAGCAATTGTCGCTGGTCCTGCTCGCCCCCGACCGCGCTCTGGCGGTGCTGGTCGGCGCCGACGGGACCGTCGAGAACCGGATCGTTTCGGTCGACCCCGGGATCGGCGGCGACGCGCTTGGCGAGGTCGCCAACTTCGTCAACGCCCGCCTCGCCGGAATGACGCTGGCGCAAGCCGAGGCCCGGCTTCGCGCCGAGGTCCGCGAGCGGCGCGAAGCACTCGACACCGCCGCTGCCGAGCTGGTCGCGTCCGGCCTTGCGTCGTGGACCGAGGACCATGCGCGCCGCCCGGTGTTGATCGTGCGCGGGCAGGCCAATTTGATCGACGAGGGCGCCGCCGCCGACCTCGACAGGGTCCGCAAGCTGCTCGACGAGCTGGAGAACCGCGAGGAAATCGCGCGGCTGCTGGGAAGCGCGCAGGACGCGCCGGGATGCCGGATCTTCATCGGCAGCGAAAACCGGATGTTCGCTTTGTCCGGCTCCTCGGTGATCGCCGCGCCCTATCGCGGGAGCCAGGGCAAGGTGGTCGGCGTTGTCGGCGTAATCGGGCCAACGCGGTTGAACTATGCGCGCGTGGTTCCCATGGTTGATTTCACCGCCAACGCGCTAACGAGATTGATGGGATGATGGACGAAGAAGACGAGCTTCACGAGCAGGCGGAGGAGATTCGCAGGCAGACCGCCGACGAGGCGCCCGAGCTTGCCGAACATGACCTGGTCGGCGAGCTTCAACAGGCGCTCGACGAAGCCAACAGCAAGGCGCTCTACGCCGCCGCCGAAACGCAGAATGTGCGGCGCCGGCTGGAAGCGGAGAAGGGCCAGGCGGCGGCTTATGCCTCGGCGACCTTCGCCCGCGACATGCTGGCGATCAAGGACCACCTCGACCGGGCGCTCGCCGCCGTCAGCGAGGAGCTTCGCGCCGACAAGGTGGCGAGCAACTTCCTGGCCGGCATCGAATCGACCTCGCGCGAGCTCGACTCGGTGTTCACGCGCAACGGCGTCACCCGGATCGAGGCGGTCGGACAGCCGCTCGACCCGCACAAGCACCAGGCGATGATGGAAGTGCCGTCCGCCGAAGCGGCGCCCGGCACCATCGTCCAGGAAATGCAGTCGGGCTACATGCTCAAGGAGCGGCTGCTGCGCCCGGCATTGGTCGCGGTCGCCAAACAGCCCGACTAGTGGACTTCGCGCTTTTGCGAGTGCGCCTTGGTGGCGAGGCTGAAGCGCGGCTCCGGTCTGGTCGATCCGACTAGCAGCCGCGCCGCATAGCGGCCGACCTCGGGCCCGTGCTTGAACCCGTGGCCGGACCCGCCGCCGACCAGGAGCACGTTCGGATGGCCCGGATGGCGGTCGATCAGGAAGTCGCCGTTCGAGCTGTTTTCGTACTGGCAGACGCGCGACTCGGTCAGCGGAGCGCCGCGAAGCAGCGGGAAGCGGCGGTCGCGGAAGGCAATGATGTCGGCCAGCGCCGCCTGGCTCGGCTGGCGGCTGTGAGTGTCGGGGTCGACGACGGCGCCGTGGGCGTCGTGGGCGAATTTGACTCCGCGGGTCTCGAGGTCGGGGAAGCCGTAGTAAACGTCGCCGCCGTTGAAGTCGGCCCAACCCGGCATCGCGCCGGCAAGGAAGCGGCGGTCGCCGGACGGCGGAGCAAAGAAGAACACTTCCTGGCGAGTCGGGAAGATGCGGCTGCCGATGACGTCGGGGAACAGCTTGGGAAGCCACGGGCCAGCTGCGAAGACGAAGCTGTCGCCGCCGATGCGCTCGCCGGACTTGAGGCGGATCGAGCTGATCTTGCCGGAATTGGAGTCGATCGGCAGCACTTGGCCGCGCATGTAAGCGCCGCCGCTTTTGATGAAATTGTCGACCAGCAACTGCACCGACCGGCGCGCCATCAGGGCTCCGAAGCCGGGCTCGAATAGGCCGACCTCGACCCCGTCGAAGTTGATCATTGGGAAACGGCGCGCCATCTCGGCGCGGCCCAGCGTCTGGGTCGGCAGCCCGATCGCCTTGTGCGCCGCCAGGCTGTCGCGGACGTAGTCTTCCTCCCGCGGGAAGAAGAACAGTACCCCGGTTTCGTGAAAGAGCGCGAGGCCGGAAACCGCGCTGAGCGCCTTATATTCCTTGAGGCTGTCGAGCGCCATCTGCGTGTAGATCGCGTCCTTGCCGTAAGCGGCGCGGGTCATCCGCGATTCGCCGCCCGACGATGACCGGGCGTGTGCCGGGCCCCAGGCGTCGACCAAAGTGATCCGATGGCCGGCGCGAAGCAGGTGCATTGCCGTCCACGCCCCGAACACGCCGGCGCCAACGACGACGACATTTGCCTTCGAGGAACCCGGCGCTGCCTTGGCGATAGCCGGCAGGACGACCGCGCCGCCTGCCCCGGCAAGGAGCGAGCGGCGGGTCAAATAGGGAAGCGGCGCGACTGGCGGCCTGCCGCTCCCTTGGCTCATCGCTTCAGCCGATCAGCCGCGTTCTGGCGCCGGAGCCGGCGGTGGGGGAGGCGGCGGCGGCGCCGGGCACATGTCCGTCGCCATAATCACCGATCCGTCCGCGCAGATCTGAGTCGCCGGTGGCGGCGGCGGCGGCGGCGGCGGCGGCGGTGCTACATACAGCGGTGGCGGCGGTGGTGCCGCCGAGAAGCGCTGGCGAAGCGTCAGACCGATGGTCCGCGGCATGCCGACGTTGAAGCCAAGCCGCGCCCGTCCGCCGCGCTCCCGGTCGAACGACAGGAGCGCGTTTTCGTCGAACACATTGTTGACGTAGAGCACCGCCTCGAGCCCGCTGTCGAACTCGATCCCCGCCGATAGGTTGACCAGCTCGTACGACGGCAATTTGAGATCCAGCGTCGTCGAGTCTCCCGGGTCCATGCCGTTGAACGGCAGCCCGTGGACGAACGTGCGCGGGTTATTCTCCTGGTCGGCCGGCTGGGTGAAGCGGCTGCCGACGTGCTGCACCGACGCGGTCACGTACCAGTCGGAACGGTCGTTGAGCGGCTGGCCATAGGTCGCCGTGGCGGCGATCTGGAAATTCGGCACAGTCGGCAGGCGGTTGCCGTCGCGAATGCCCGTCGTCGTTGCGAGATCACCCGGCAAGGTCGAATCGAATTCGGCCTCTACCAGGCTGCCGGCGACCGACAGGTCGAGGCCCGGCATCGGCGATGCGGCGAACTCGGCCTCGATACCGGTTGTGTGCGCCTTTGGCACGTTGAAGACCACTCGCGACGAGCAACTGCCGGCATCGAGCGTGACCTGCAAGTCTTTGATCCGGGTATGGAAAAGCGCCGTGTTGAAGGTGAAACCGCGTTGCTGATATTTCAGGCCGGCTTCGTAATTCCACAAGGTCTCGTCATCATATCCGCCGGCGAACGGGCCGAAAATCGCTTCGTCATCGTCGCTGCACAGCGGCAGGTTGAGCGGGTCGTTGACGCCGCCGAGGCGAAAGCCCTTGGCCGCCTGGACGTTGACGCTGAAGTTGCGGGTCGGCTCGTAGGTGGCGATGACCCGCGGGCTGAACCCCTTCGAGCTGGTCTTGTCGTCGATGCGCCGGTCGCCGTTGGCGAACAAGCCGCCGGAGATGAAGTCGCGGCTTTCATTGAAGTCGTAATAACGGCCGCCGCCGGTAATTTTGAACTGGCCGAAATCGTAGCTGGCCTCGCCGAACACCGCCTTTTGCTTGATGTCGTAAGGGATGTCCGAATTGAACGGCGAATCCGCCGGGAAGCCGTTGGCGACCGCGGCAGACACGCCGGCGCCGAGAACGGCGTCGGTGAACGCGTCATAGCCGGGGGTTGGAAGCCGCTGAGCATATTCACGGTCGACCTTGGAATAAAATCCGCCGATCACCCACTGAAGCGGCCCGGCGCCGATCGACCCGAGGCGAAGCTCTTGGGTCCATTGCTTGAGGTCGGTGGTGTCGCGCAGGTTGGACGGCAGGTTCACGCCGGCATCGGGGAAGCCGAGGTCGACCGACACCGAACCGGTCAGCGCCGATGCGTCGCGGCTGACCAGGATCTCGCGGTCGATAAAGCTGGTCACCGACGTCAGCTCGATGTCGCCGAAGCCGATGCTGGCGGTGAGGTCGGCAAGCACGGTGCGGTCGCGGAACTTCTCCCGCAACAGAAGATACTGCTCGCGCTCGTCAAATTCGAACGCGGGCGTGGTGAACTCGTTGGAAAAAAGGTTGAACACTTCCTGCCGATTGAAGCCGTCCGCCTCTACTTCCTGGTAGACGATGCGGGGCGTGACCCGGATGTTCTCGGTCGGCTCGAACGCGACCGCCAGGCGGGTGCCCGCGCGGTAGCCGTCGTTGACGTTCTTGCCGCCGGCCGGGCCGACCGCATCGATGAAGCCGCCGAACCTGGTGTAATAAGCCACTCCGCGGAAGGCGGCGTTGGGCCCAATCGGCAGGTTGATCGCGCCCTTGATGTGCCCGCCCATCGACCCGCCCGAAAGCTTGTTCAAATTGGCCTCGACCACGCCTTCGGTCACTCCGAGGCGGGGCTGGTTGGTGATGTAGCGAAGCGTTCCGCCGACCGATCCGGAGCCGAACAAAGTGCCTTGCGGGCCGCGCAGGGTCTCGACGCGGTTGAGGTCGAACAAGTCGAAGTCGGGGGTGAACAGCGACAGCGAAACTACGCTCTCGTCGAGGTAGACGCCGACCTGTTCCTTGACGCCCGGCTGGTCGCGGACGATCTGGCCGGCGGAAACGCCGCGGATCGACACCTGGCTCTGGCCCGGCCCCAAATTCTGCACCGCAAGGCCGGCGACGTTGCGGCTGATGTCCTCGATCGTCGTGGCGTTGGCGCGCTGGATATCTTCCTCGGTCTGCGCATTGATCGAGAAGGGCACGTCCTGGACCCTCGTCGCGCGCTTGGTCGCGGTGACGATGATCTCGTCGTTGGCCTGCGTGTCGGGCGGCTGGTTGGCCTCCTGGGCAACTTCTTCCGGCGCCGTTTGGGCGAAGGACGGCGAAGCGATGGCCGCGATTGCGGTCCCGATGAAAAGATAGGCTGGAATGCGCATAAGAACCCCCTGGTGAATTGCACTCAATTGGCCGAAATCTACTCGCGTTCGGCGCTGACGCGAAGAGGTTGATGTCGGCCAGGTTACAGTTAGGTCCGCGCCTGTTGTTTCGATGCCACAGCCGAAACTAGCTAAAAGGGCAGGATCGATCGCGGCGGCGCGTCGACGCGGACGCCGCGGCCGGCAAGGAAGACGTGACGGACGATTTCCGCCTGCTGCTCGAGCCCGTAACGTTCGAACTGCCAGCCGGCGACGCAGGTGTATCGGTATCGGCAGAAGGGGTGGCGCATCAGCGGCAGGTAAAAGCGGCCGCGTCGCTGCGACTGCCAAACGTGGGTCATTTCGTGGATGAACAGGCCCTGCCGCCACAGCGGCTCGGCGGCGAAATCGTCCGACCAGAGCTTGCCGTGAGGGTGGAAATGGATGTTGCCGGTCGGCGCCATTGCCGCGTTGCGCGGGTGGAACGGCCACCATTTGCCGCGGACCAGGCGGACCTTCGAATAATCCACCGCCTCGCCGAACATCGAACGGGCAAGCTCGACCTCGCCGCTGGTCAGTGGTCGGGACTTGCCTGATGCCATGCCGTTTGCAACCTCCCGGCGCACTTGCCCCCATTCCTCCGCCTCGCTAGGGCATCGCAAAACTCAATACGGAGGAAGACCCCAATGAGCGAAACTGCCGATCGGGTGAAGAAAATCGTGGTCGAGCATCTTGGTGTCGAAGCCGAGAAAGTGACCGAAGAGGCCAGCTTCATCGATGATCTGGGCGCCGACAGCCTGGACATCGTCGAGCTGGTGATGGCGTTCGAGGAAGAATTCAACGTCGAGATTCCCGACGATGCGGCCGAGAAGATCACGACGGTCAAGGACGCTATCGAGTTTATCGACCAGAATCAGAGCTGATCGGAGCCGGTTGCTGCCGCGCCATAACGCCATTTCAGGCGGCACAGACGGCTTCCCGAACAAAGCGGGGGGCCGTTTGTTTTTGGACAGGAACGGAGTGAGCGAATGCGCCGTGTCGTAGTGACAGGTCTAGGTCTGGTGACTCCGCTTGGTGCGGACGTCGAGACCAGCTGGCGCAACATCATCGGCGGCCGCAGCGGCGCCGGCCCGATCACCCGGTTCGACGCAAGCGACCAGAAATGCCGGATCGCCTGCGAGATCAAGCCGCCGGGCCACGAATATGGCTTCGACCCCAACCTCCGCGTCGACCACAAGGTCCAGCGCCAGGTCGACCCGTTCATCATCTACGGCATCGACGCCGCCGGCCAGGCGCTCGAGGACGCCGGGCTCGACCAGGCGAGCGAGGAAGACCGCTACCGGATGGGCGTTTCGATCGGATCGGGAATCGGCGGGCTTCCGGGGATCGAGAAGGAATCGATCGTCCTCCACGAAAAGGGGCCGAGCCGGGTCAGCCCGCACTTCGTCCACGGGCGGCTGATCAACCTCATTTCCGGCCAGGTCTCAATCAAATATGGGTTGATGGGCCCGAACCATGCGGTGGTCACCGCTTGCTCGACCGGCGCCCATTCGATCGGCGACGCCGGTCGGATGATTATGCTCGGCGATGCCGACGTGATGGTCGCGGGCGGATCGGAAAGCGCTTTATGCCCGCTCGGGATCGCCGGCTTCGCCCAGGCCCGGGCGCTGTCGACCAACTTCAACGACCAGCCGGAAAAGGCCAGCCGCCCCTACGACAAGGACCGCGACGGCTTCGTCATGGGCGAGGGCGCCGGGGTGGTTGTGCTGGAGGAATATGAGCGCGCGAGGAAGCGCGGCGCCAAGATCTACGCCGAGCTGATCGGCTACGGCATGTCGGGCGACGCTTACCACGTCACCGCCCCGCACCCGGAAGGCGCCGGCGGCTACCGGGCGATGGAAGTGGCGCTGCAGCGCTCCGGCCTCGACCTTGGCGACATCGACTATATCAACGCCCACGGCACCTCGACCCCGCTCGGCGACGAGCTCGAGCTTGGCGCGGTGCGCAAAATGTTCGGCAACAATATCGCGACGCTGTCGATGAGCTCGACCAAGTCGGCGATCGGCCATTTGCTGGGCGGCGCCGGGGCGGTGGAGAGCATCTTCTGCATCCTCGCCATGCGCGACCAGATCGTCCCGCCGACGCTCAACCTCGACAATCCCAGCGACGGCACCGCGGGCGTCGACCTGGTCCCGCACAAGGCCAAGGAGCGCAAGGTCAAGGCGGCGCTCAACAACAGCTTTGGCTTCGGCGGCACCAATGCCAGCCTGGTGTTGAGGGCGGTCGACTAGGCCCGTGCTTCGGCGATTGATCATCATTGCTGCCCTCCTCGGGCTGCTGGTCGGCGCCGGAACCTTCTGGTTGCTGTGGACCGCGCCGGGCCCGAAGCCAGGGCCGCACACCGTCGTCGTCGAGCAGGGCTCCACTCTGGCGTCCGTCGCTCGCCAGCTGGAGGAAGCGGGGGCAATCCCAGGCAGCGCCGATACCTACCGGGCGATGGCGCGCCTGTTCGGCTCGGGCGATCCGATCCAGGCCGGCGAGTTCGAAATCCCCGAGGGGACCGGCGGCGCGGCGGTGCTCGACCTGCTTCAGCATGGGCGCCCGGTGCAGCGACTGGTCACCGTCACCGAAGGCATGCCGTCGATCATCGTTCAGGAGCGGCTCGCTGCCGTCCCCTATTTGACCGGTCCCGCGCCGCTGCCGGCCGAGGGCTCGGTGCTCCCCGACAGCTACGGCTACAAGCGGGGCGAAACCCGCGCCGCCGTCGTCCAGCGAATGCAACAGGCAATGACCAAAACGCTCGACCAGCTGTGGGCCAAGCGCAAATCCACCTGCCCGGTCAATTCGAAGGCGGAGGCTGTAACCCTCGCCGCGATTGTCGAAAAGGAAACCGCAAAGGCATCCGAGCGCCGCACCGTTGCCGGCGTTTATTGCAACCGGCTTCGGATCGGGATGAAGCTCGATGCCGACCCGACGGTCATCTACCCCATCACCAAGGGCAAGCCGCTGGGACGGCGGATCCTGCGCTCGGAGCTCAATGCCGACACCGGCTACAACACCTACCGGCGGCCGGGGCTTCCGGCCGGGCCAATCGCCAATCCCGGCCGGCTGAGCATTGCCGCGGTGCTCGACCCGGCGTCGACCTCGGCCATCTACTTCGTCGCCGACGGCACTGGCGGGCACGTGTTCGCGGACACGTTCGAGCAGCACCAGGCCAACGTCCGCAAATGGTATGAGATTCGCCGCCAGCGGGGCGAGATGTGAGCAATCGCGGGATCGGCCGGGGCCGGATGTTCGTCGGCGGCTTTGTCCTGTTCGCGGCGGTCATCGTCTGGGCGGTCGGCCTGCTGATGAGCCCGCACGGCACCAGCGCCGCTTCCGGTACCGAACATGTGCGCGAGGTGGTGGTCGTCTATTTGCGCAACAGCGCGCTGGCGACGCTGGGAATGGCGGCGCTTGCCGCTGTCCTGCTGTTCCCCGGCCGGCGGCTCAAGGCTCCCAACCGCGATTGGGCGATCGGGCTACTGATCGCGCTGCTGGTGCTGACCAGCATCTACCAGCTGGTGTGGCTGCAGACGGCGGTGCTCAATTAGCGTCCGCCGCTGACCGCGCCGCTCGGCAAATAGCCGACCCTGCGCTCGCTGCCGGCATAGCCCCACGCCCAGTCCAAGCTGTTGTCGAGCATCTCGAAGCTTTCGCCGACGGCCACCTCGCCGACGATCTCGGAATCGCCATCGGGCGCGGCACGCAGCGGCCCGGCCGACTTGACGACGCGGACTGTTGGCTCGGCATAATGCGACGCGATCACCTGGCCGGCGAGCGCGATGTCGGCGAGATCCTTGCGGTAGGCGTGAAACCGGGGGTCGGGCAGGGCCGACGGCCCGGCGAGCGCGAAATCTTCAGCGCTGGTGGGCGAAGGCTGGCGCTTGTCCGATGATCGGCCGGTGGCTCGCGGCCGCACGGTCGCTTTCGCGGAGGTTACGCTTGAAGTCTTCAAGGAATTCCGCCCCGTTGCTGGTCCGGACGACGAACACATTGCGTCGGTCGTCCTGGTCGCGTTCGCGCCGGAGATAGCCGAGGCCGCCAAGCGTGTTCAAGGCGCGCGTCACCACCGGTTTGGAAACCGCGAGGACCTTGGCCAGCCCGCGAACCGTATGCGGCCCCGGGGTCAGATAGACGAGCATCAGCAGCGCCATCTGACGATTGGTTAAGTCGGGCTCGCCCGATCGCACATAAGCGATCAGTGCCCGCATCCAGGCTGACAGAGATTCGTCCGCCACGTTGCACTACTCCTGTGCGGTCGCGCAGTTGTCCGTTTAAAACCGGCAAGAGAGCGAATTGTTGCAGGCAAGTAACCGAATTCTGCCACAAAAGTTGGCGGGCGACCTTCCTAGCAGCGCGGATAGAGCCGCTGCAGCGCCGCGAAGCAGGCGCGCAGGCCCAATGCGTCGCCGCCCTTTGGCCGCCCCGGCTTGGCGCTGTCGCGCCACGCAAAGGTGTCGAGGTGGGCCCAGGCCATTGCGCCCGGCAGGAAGCGCTTCATGAACATTGCCGCGACGATCGCGCCGCCCATCGGCGAGCCCGCCGCGTTGGCGAGGTCGGCAATCTCGCTCTTGAGCATTTCGTCGTACGGGTCCCACAGCGGCATTCGCCACACCGGATCGTCGAGCTCCTTGCCGGCGGTCTCGATTGCGTCGCTCAAGGCGTCGTCGGTGGCGAACAGTGCCGGAAGATCCGGCCCGAGCGCGATCCGCGCTGCGCCGGTCAGCGTGGCAAAGTCGATGATCAGCTCCGCCTGGCCCTCGGCGGCTTTGGTCAGCGCGTCGGCGAGGACCAGCCGGCCTTCCGCGTCGGTATTGTCGATCTCGACGTGAAGGCCGTTGCGGGCACGGACGATGTCGCCGGGCCTTAGCGCCGCCCCGGACACCGAATTCTCGACCGCCGGGATCAGCAGGTGAAGCCGGACCGGCAACCGCTCGGCCGCGACCAGCCTGGCCAGCGCCAGCGCGTGGGCGGCCCCGCCCATGTCCTTTTTCATCAGGCGCATGCCGCCCGAGCTCTTGATGTCGAGCCCGCCGGAATCGAAGCACACGCCCTTGCCGACGATGGCGATGCGCGGGTGGTCCGGATTGCCCCACTCGGCCTCGATCAGGCGCGGCGCCCGGTCGGTCGCAGCGGCTGCGCCGACGGCGGCAATCAGCGGAAAGCCGGTGGCCAGCTCGTCACCGCTGGTGACCGTGACCTGGAACGCCGGCAGCTGGTCGCGCGCGGCCTGCTCGAGCTGCTCCGGCCCAAGGTCGAGGGCCGGGGTGTTGACCAGGTCGCGCACCAGCGCGGTGGCCTCGGCAAGCCGGACCATGGGTTCGATCGCTGACGGTTCGCTGCTGACCAGCACTCGCCCGCCGCGGTCATCGCCTGGCTTGTCGCGATAAGTGTCGAGCCGGTGCTGGGCGAGCAGCCATCCCAGCGCGGCCTTGCCGGGCGCCCGATCGGCCAGCTGGTAGGTGCCCGCGGGAAGCGTCTGCGCTAGCCTGGCGATGCACCAGGGCGACAACTCCTCCACGTTGGCGACGGCGCTGACCACCTCGATCTGATTGCCGCGCGGCAGGATGACACTGGAATAGCCCTTCTTGCCGTCGAACCGATGCGCGTCGAGCAGCGCCCGGTCCTCGGCCGGCCGGCGCTTCACCCAATCGTCGAAGCTGTCCTTGTCGACCAGGTGGATGAGGCTGGCCTTCTGGTCGCGGTCGGCGACCAGCAATGAAGCGAAATCGGTCATTCCCGCGCTCATAAGCGAGGCGGCGCGGAATGCCATCGGGCAAAGCGGCCACGCAACCGTCTCCATTCCGGACCGATGGTCGTAGTCCGGCAACGCGCGCTCGGCCATGGCGGGGGATACCTTCGAGTGCCCAGACCCTGCAACCAGCCGACTGGCGCGCCTGCGACCTGGAGCCGATCCACGTCCCGGGATCGGTCCAGCCTCACGGCGTCCTCCTTGCCGATGTCGCGCTGTACGAAGGCAAGGAGTCTGGCCGCAATCGCTGCGTGCTCCGGTTCGGGAGCTATGCCAGGGAAGCGCTTCGCGACGCCACCGCCGAGACTCACCTGCGGATGCACGGCCTGGCGCCCTTCACGGCGATTGCCGAGGAGCGGCTGACCCGAACCCGCTACGCCAGGTTGCTCCAGGCGCTGTTTGTTTTCCATTCCGCGGTCGCGGTCGCCGCCCACCGTTCCGGCTGGTCGTCGGTCAGCAGCTCGACCGAAAAGCTCGATCTCATCGTCTCCGACGTGTCGCGGCTGAGATCATACGCACCCGACTGGATTTCCGACTGGCGGCCGGGCTGCGCGGAATCGGTGCTGGGCGCGATCTACGTTGCGGAAGGTTCGATGATGGGCGGGAAGCTGATCGCCCGGCAACTCGATTATTTGCTCGGCGCGAGCGACGAGGGACGGCGCTTCTTCATCGGCCGCGGCCACGCCGACTCGCTCACCTGGCGCCAGCTGCTCGCACTGCTGGAGTGCAAGCTGACCGATCCGCGAGCGCTCGACTGCGCGACCGCCGGCGCGCTCGCAGCCTTCGACCTGTTCGAAACGTGCGTTGCCCGGGTAATGCCGCGAAGCTGAAGGTCGTCTGGCACGTCGCGTCCGGGGGCGCGCAGTCCCTAATTTACCAGTCCGAGCGGGACTCCGTAGAGGTCGTGGGCGTCGCTGTCCTCGACCAGTGCCTGGACGATGTCGCCTTGCTTGAGCGTGCCGGCGTCGCGCAGGTGGACTTCGCCGTCGATCTCGGGGGCGTCGGCCTTGGAGCGGCCAGTGGCGCCGCCGCTTTGCGGGTCAACGGCGTCGATCAGCACGTCGAGCGTCCGTCCGACCTTGGCGGCGAGCTTGGCGGCGCTGATCCGCGCCGAATGCTCCATGATGCGCTCGAAGCGCTCGAGCTTGACCTCTTCGGGGACCTGGTCGGGCAAGGCATTGGCGGCGGCGCCTTCGACCGGTTCGAAGCGGAACGCGCCAACCCGGTCGAGCTGGGCTTCTTCGAGCCAGCCGAGCAGGTAGCGGAAATCCTCCTCGGTCTCGCCGGGAAAGCCGACCACGAACGATGACCGGATGGCGATGTCGGGTACTTGCGCGCGCCATTCGCGAAGCCGCTGCAGCACTTTGGCTTCGTTAGCCGGCCGCTTCATCGCCCGAAGAACGCGCGGGCTGGCGTGCTGGAACGGGATGTCGAGGTAGGGCAGCACCAGGCCTTCGGCCATCAGCGGCATCAGCCGGTCGACGTGCGGGTAGGGATAGACGTAATGAAGCCGGACCCACGCGCCCAGCGTGCCGAGCTCGCGAACCAGGTCGGTCATGTGGGCGCGAACCTCTCCGCCTTTCCACGGCCAGGACGCATGCTTAAGGTCGAGCCCGTAGGCCGACGTGTCCTGGCTGATCACCAGCAGCTCTTTGGTCCCGGCGGCGATCAATTTCTCGGCTTCGCGGAGAATGGCGTCGGGGCGGCGGCTGACAAGGTCGCCGCGAAGCTGCGGGATGATGCAGAAAGCGCAGCGGTGGTTGCAGCCCTCGGAGATCTTCAAATAGCTGTAGTGCCGCGGCGTCAGCTTGAGTCCGGATTCCGGCACCAGATCGGTGAACGGCGACGCGGTCGGCGGCGCCGCTTCGTGGACCGCGGCAACGACCTCTTCATATTGATGAGCGCCGGTAATCGCGAGCACCTGCGGGAAGCGCTTGCGGATGACCTCGGCTTCCTTGCCCATGCAGCCGGTGACGACCACCCGGCCGTTCTCCGCGATCGCCTCGCCGATCGCTTCGAGGCTCTCGGCCTTGGCGCTGTCGAGGAAGCCGCAGGTGTTGACCAGCACCACGTCGGCGCCGGCATAATCGGCGGACATGTCGTAGCCGTCGGAGCGAAGCTTGGTCATGATCCGCTCGCTGTCGACCAAATTCTTGGGACAGCCGAGCGAAACCAGGCCCACTTTGGGGGCACGAGGAAGGGTCATGGTTTTCATCGGAAGGCTCGCGCCTTTAACCGAAACAAGCGGCGAAAGCGAGGCGGCGCCAAGGCTTAGTCGTTATCGACGATCTCGAGAATGCGGTCGCCAGTCTCGATTCTGGCGCTCGAACCAGTGGAACGTGACGATGAACACAAGCAGGCCATGCGGATCCAGAATTGGCCCCAATCGCCCACGGACGAGCGCCGGCGCAGCGTCATGTGGTGCAGTTCGGAAGGGTCGGGGCGACTCATCGTGGGCGAGGCTTACACAGCGCCCGCTGCACTGGCCAATGTATATGCCGCTGGTTAAGAGGCGCGACGCCGGTCGGGCAGGAGGATTGAATTGCGCATCGCTATGATCGGCACCGGCTATGTCGGCCTGGTTTCCGGCGCCTGCTTTGCGGATTTCGGGCATGAAGTATCCTGCGTCGACAAGGATTCCTCGAAGATCGACGCCTTGAACGCCGGGCGAATGCCGATCTGGGAGCCGGGCCTCGAGGGGCTGGTCAAGGCCAATGCGGAGCGCGGCCGGCTGAGCTTCACCACCGACCTCGCGCAAGGGGTGGCCGGCGCCGAAGCGGTGTTCATCGCGGTCGGGACGCCCGCCCGCCGCGGCGACGGCCATGCCGATCTGACCTATGTGTTCGCCGCCGTGTGCGAACTGGCCAAGGCGCTCGAAGGCCCCACGGTAGTCATCACCAAGTCGACTGTCCCGGTCGGCACCGGCGACGAGATTGCAAAGATTCTCGAACAAGAAGGCGCGCCAGCGGGAACCTCGGTCGCGTCGAACCCCGAATTCCTGCGCGAAGGCGCGGCGATCGCCGACTTCAAGCACCCCGACCGGATCGTCGTCGGCGCCGAGGACGACCAGGCGCGCGAAGTGCTTCGCGAGATTTACCGCCCTTTGTTCCTCAACAAGGCGCCGATCCTGTTCACCGGCCGGCGCACCGCGGAGCTGACCAAATATGCGGCCAATGCGTTCCTGGCGATGAAGATCAGCTTCATCAACGAGATCGCCGATTTGTGCGAAGCGGTCGGCGCCGACGTGCAGGAGGTCGCTCGCGGCATCGGCCTCGACAATCGCATCGGCCCGAAATTCCTTCACCCGGGCCCCGGCTATGGCGGCAGCTGCTTTCCCAAGGACACCCTGGCGCTGCTGCAAACGGCCGAGAAAGCCGGCGTCGACCAGCGGATCATCCGCACCGTCGTCGAGGTCAACGACGCCCGCAAGCTCGGCATGGCCAGGCGCGTCGCCGATGCGCTCGGCGGAAGCGTCGCCGGCAAGCGCATCGGCGTACTCGGCCTCGCGTTCAAGCCCAACACCGATGACATGCGCGACGCCCCGTCGATTCCGCTGGTCAACGCGCTGATCGAGCAGGGCGCCGAGGTCACCGCTTTCGACCCGGCGGCAATGGACCAGGCGCAAACGCTGTTCGCCGGCCTCAACTTCGCCAGAGACGCCTACGGGGTCGCCGACGACGCCGACGCGCTGGTGATCGTCACCGAGTGGGACGAGTTTCGCGGCCTCGACCTCGACAAGCTCGCCAAGCGGATGCGCGGCCGGACGATCGTCGACCTGCGGAACGTTTATGACCGCGACGACGCGGAGCGCGCCGGGCTCGACTATCGCGGCCTGGGGCGAGCCGGGGGCGCGGCTCCCGTTCGCGCCGACGCTCGATAACGATCATGCCGGGCGACGCCATCCTTTATTCGATGAAGTTCGCGAGATTCTTACCGAGGCTGTGCTCGATTGATTGAAATGGCAGCTATAGCCTTCGGCAACCCGGAATCGGACGGACAGCTAACGGCCAGAGGCGGGCGATCAGCCCTGTCACGCCATTGACCGCCCCCCACCCATTCCGGCAATCAGAGCAGATTACGCGTCGATCTCAGACGTACTAGCCGCCTAGCCCCCGGCTAGGCGTCGATTACGTCTTCATCCACCGCCGCCGCACGCGATTGGATGAACTCGAACCGCTTCGCCGGGTCGCGGCCCATCAGGCGCTCGACCAGGTCCTTGACCGGCTGGCAGTCCTCGTAGGCCGCGGGCAGCGTCACCTTGAGCAGCGAGCGGCTGCCCGGGTCCATGGTGGTTTGCTTGAGCTGGTTGGGGTTCATCTCGCCAAGGCCCTTGAACCGCGAGACGTCGACTTGTCTGCCCTTGAATTCGGCGGCCTCGATCTCGGCGCGGTGGGCGTCGTCGCGCGCGTAGAGGGTTTTGGCGCCGGCGCTGAGGCGGTAGAGTGGCGGCTGGGCGAGGAACAGGTGGCCGCGGCGGACCAGCTCCGGCATTTCCTGAAAAAAGAAGGTCATCAGCAAGGTCGCGATATGGGCGCCGTCGACGTCGGCGTCGGTCATGATGATTACGCGCTCGTAGCGTAAAGCGGATTCGTCGAAGGCGTCGCGGATGCCGCAGCCCAAGGCCAGCTGCAAATCGGCGATCTCGCTGTTGGCGCGGATTTTTTCGGCGGTCGCCGAAGCGACGTTGAGGATCTTGCCGCGGATCGGCAGGATCGCCTGGGTCTTGCGGTTGCGCGCCTGCTTGGCCGATCCGCCGGCGCTGTCGCCTTCGACGATGAACAGTTCGGTGCCTGCGGCATCGTCGTTGGCGCAGTCGGTGAGCTTGCCGGGCAGCCTGAGCTTGCGCCCCGAGGTGGCGGTCTTGCGCTTCACCTCGCGCTCGGCGCGGCGCTTGAGCCGCTCCTCCATACGCTCGACGATCGCGCCGAGAAGCGCCCGGCCGCGGTCCATATTGTCGGCCAGGAAATGGTCGAAATGGTCGCGCACCGCGGCTTCCACGAAGCGCGCCGCCTCGAGGCTGGTCAGCCGGTCCTTGGTCTGGCTCTGGAAGTGCGGGTTGCGGATGAATACCGACAGCACCAGCTCGACCCCGTCGAACACGTCGTCGGCGGAAATGTCCTTGGCGCGCTTGTTGCCGACCAGCTCGCCGAACACGCGCATGCCCTTGGTCAAGGCGGCGCGAAGCCCGGCCTCGTGGGTGCCGCCGTCGGGCGTCGGGATGGTGTTGCAATAATAGCTTTCGGACCCGTCGGAGTAGAGCGGCCAGGCGACCGCCCATTCGGCCGAGCCCTGGTCGCCCGGGAAATCCTGGCGGCCGGTGAAGGGCTGGTTGGTGACGCAGGGCCGCTCACCCAGCTGTTCGGCGAGGTGATCGCTTAGACCGCCGGGGAACTGGAACACCGCCTGCTCGGGAACCTCCTCAAGTTCATTGGGGCCGGAGGCGAGCGAGGGGTCGCAGCGCCAGCGGATTTCGACGCCGGCGAACAGATAGGCCTTGGAGCGGGCAAGCTTGAGCAGGCGGGCCGGATCGAAGGCCGCGTCGGTGCCAAAAATCTCGGCGTCGGGGACGAAGCTCAGCGTGGTTCCGCGGCGGTTCGGGGCGGCGCCGATCTCGTCCAGTTTCGACGTCGCCAGGCCCCTGGCGAAAGTCTGGCGGTACAGCTTGCGGTCCCGGGCGACCTCGACGACCGTGTCGCTCGACAATGCGTTGACGACGCTGACCCCGACCCCGTGCAGGCCCCCGGAGGTGGAGTAAGCCTTGCCCTCGAACTTTCCGCCCGAGTGAAGCGTGGTCATGATCACTTCGAGCGCCGACTGCTTGGGATATTTGGGGTGCGGGTCGACCGGGATTCCGCGGCCGTTGTCGCTGACGGTGAGCCGGTTGCCGGGCTCGAGCGTCACCTCGATGCGGCTGGCGTGGCCGGCCACCGCCTCGTCCATCGAATTATCGATGACCTCGGCGGCGAGGTGGTGGAGCGCGCGGGCGTCGGTGCCGCCGATGTACATGCCCGGGCGGCGGCGCACCGGCTCCAGCCCCTCGAGCACCTCGATCGACGAGGCGTCGTAGTTGCCGGAGGGGTCGGAGGCTGCGGACGTGGAGAACAGGTCGGACATGGACCAAAACTATAGGAGCGGCATCACGCGCGTGCCAGAAAATGTGCATTGTTTGTCCACAGGTTCGATGCTCTTCCCGGGCGCTGACAAGGGCTCTTTGTTGGCGGCCCGTCGGCTAGGAGCGAGGAGGCGGGGCTGCGGGGGCTGGTCCGGCGGCTGCGGGATCAACCCTCCAGACTCTGTCGCTTACTCTTATTTCCCGTTCGCTGTAGCCGCCGGCGAGGATCGCGGCGCCGTCGGGCAGGAGGGTGGCTGTGGAAAAGTTGAGCGTTTCACCGATTTTTGGCCCGGTCCGCGCCGACCGGCGAGTTGCGGGGTCGTAGATTTCCGGCTGCGCGGCGCCGCCGGCGATGAGCACGCGGGAATCGGGAAGCAGGAGAACGGCGGCGTCGATCTTGTAGCGGGCGTCGAGCGTTTCGCCTGCCGGCTGGAATCGCGCGGTGACCGGGTCGAACTCTTCCAGGGCGCTGATCTTGCCATCTCGGTCGTGCGAATCCGAGCCCCCGATCACCAGCACCCGACCGTTGCCGAGGCGCACCGCGGCATGCTTGTAGCGCGCAACAGCGAGCCGGCCCGCGGGGACGACGCTGCCGGTTGCAGGATCGAAAATCTCCGCGGAAGCGCTCGGGACCAGCCCGGTGGCGCCATTTTCGCCGCCGCCGACGATCAGCACTCTGCCGTCGCTAAGCACGGCCGCAACTGCGCCTGCGCGCGGCACTTGCAGATGGCCGGCGATCGCCACTTTGTTCGTCGACGGATCAAAAATCTCGATGACGGTCTGCGTCCGCGAATTGGCGAAACCGCCGGCGAGCAGGATTCGCCCGTCGGCCAGGGTTGCCTCGGCGATGTCGGCGCGCGGGATCGCCAGGGCAGCCACCCTGCGGGCCCGGCCGGTGTTCGGGTCGTAAAGCTCGACAGCGTCGGTCTCGTCGGATCCCGCCCAGCCTCCTGCAAGCAAGACCTTGCCGGACGGCAGCGCTGCCGCAGCCATGCTGACCCGCTCGCCGGTCAGGCGGCCGACCCGGGCGATCGATCCGCTGCGGTAGTCAAATCGGTCGACCGTGCTGCTCGCCGGACCCCTTTCGCAGCCGTCTTCGACGCATCCGCCGAAAAACAGCACGTCGCCATTGGCGAGCGCCACCGCGGAATGGGCTGCCCGCGGCGTCGAAAGCTGCAAGGGCGTCGTTTCACGGCCGGTGGTGACGCTCTGGTCGGGCGCTGCTGCCTGGGTCGAGGGACGACCGCAGGACGCAAATGCGAGTGCGGCGAGCATCACGGTGAGTTGCAAGGCGGTCATTGCGATGATTCCCCGGGCTTCACCGGCGCTCTAGCGGACCCTGGGACCACCGAACGGAAGCGGCGGCGGCGCGCGGCGGTCGCGGCGCGGGAGCTGCGCCTGATAGGCGACCCCGCAATGCTGCACGCAATACGGATAGCCGGGGTTGGAGGATTGCCCGCAGAAGTGGAAGTCGGGCTCGCCGGGGTGGCCGATCGGCCATTTGCAGATGCGGTCGTTAAGTTCGAGCAGGCCGGTCTTGTCGGCGACCTCCGAGCTCGGCTTGGCCGGCACCAGCCGGCGCGGCGGGGCCGGCGGGATCGGCGCCTGGGTGTCGCCCGGACCCTGTCGGATGAAGCCGCCCGGGCCGACCGAACGATATTGGATGGTCTCGCCCTTGGCGTTTAGCGCAGGCGGGCGCTGCCGCTGCGGCTGCGGCTGTGGTGCTGCTGTTTGCGCGGCTGGCGCGGGCTCACGCTCCGGAGCGGCGGCGGCCTTCGGCTGGCCCTTGGGCGCCGCAGCGGCTTCCTTGCCCTTCTCCTCGCCGGCCTTGACCGGTGACGGCCGAGCCTCGAGGCCGAGCCGGTGCGCCTTGCCGATGACGGCATTGCGGCTCACCCCGCCAAGGTCGTCGGCGATCTGGCTGGCGGTTGCGCCTTTGGTCCACATCGATTTCAAGCGCTCGATCCGCTCTTCGGTCCACGACATTCACTCATTCTCCGAAAGTTACGCTACCGTGCCGGTGCTTGCTGCCTGCTGCGCCAGCCGATAGGCGGGCGCGACGTGAACGACCAGCTTGCCAAGCCCCAGACCCCGCATTGGACCCAGCAGCCTCCGGGCGAGCCGGTGCTGAGCGGCGTCAATTGGGTCGGGCTCAAGACCCTTTATATCAAGGAGGTGCGGCGCTTCTTCAAGGTGCAGATGCAGACCGTCTGGGCGCCGGCGATCACAACCCTCCTGTATCTGGCGATTTTCACGGTTGCCCTGGGGCGCGGCGGGCGCACCATCATGGGCGCGGATTTCGCCGACTTCATCGGTCCCGGCCTGATCGTCATGGCGATGCTTCAAAATGCGTTCGCCAATGCCAGCTTCTCGCTTCTGGTGGGCAAGATCCAGGGCAATATCGTCGATTATCTGATGCCGCCGCTGTCGACCGGCGAGCTGATGGCGGGGATTATCGGCGCCGCCGTGACGAGAGCCTTTTTCGTCGGCTTCGCGGTGTGGCTGGCAATGCTGTTGTGGCCAGACGTGTCGGTGAAGGTGGTCCATCTTGCGTGGGTGCTGTGGTTCGGGCTGATGGGGTCGCTGATGCTAGCTTTCCTCGGGCTTTTGACCTCGATCTGGGCCGACAAGTTCGACCATGCGGCGGCGGTCACCAACTTTGTCGTCACCCCGCTGTCGCTGCTGTCAGGCACTTTCTATTCGATCGAGCAGCTGGCGCCGGCGTTCCGGGCAGTCAGCCACGCCAACCCGTTTTTCTACGTGATCTCCGGCTTCCGCTACGGCTTCCTCGGAAGCAGCGATTCCCCGATCTGGTTCGGGGCGATCGCGCTGCTGGCGCTCAACGTCGCTTTGTGGGCCCTGTGCTTTGCGCTCCTCAAGAGCGGCTGGAAGATCAAGAGCTGAAGCTCGCCCCGACGACCGTTTGGCGCGGCTTTTTTTCGTTTCGCCGCTGAACCGGAGATAACCACCGCGTTCAGCGGTTTCTCACAGCGAATATGCAAAAACGTTCGCATAAACCGCTCAAAAGGAGAGCCACTATGCGTAAGTTCCTGATTCCCCTCGCGGCCGCGGCCTCGATGGTTGCAATCGCCGCGCCGGCTTCGGCGCAGTGGTATCCGCAGCACCAGCCGCAGGCCTATCCGTACGGCTACCAGAACACCTACCAGCAGCCGCAGGCTTATGGTTACGGCTACCATAACGCTTATCGGCAGCCGCAGGCCTACGGCTACCAGAACACTTATCGGCAGCCGCAGGCCTACGGTTACCAGAACCGCTATGCGCAGCCGCAGGGCTATGCCTACGGCTATAACAACAATCATGGCCAGGCGCGTGTCATCAAGGCGCGGGTCGACCACATCCAGCGTGAAATCCGGCGCCTTGCCCAATATCGGATGATTTCGCGCGCCGAGCACCAACGTCTGACTCGCGCCTCGCGCGAGATCGAGCGCCGCCTGTCCCGCGACGCCCGTGACGGCCGCGGCCTTACCCGGCAGGAAGCATATAACACCGAACGACAGATCGCCCAGCTCGAACAGAGGATCGCTCACGACGTCCGCGACGGACGCCAGTGGCGGTTTCGCTGGTAGTCTGAGGACACAGCTCCCGCGTCAGCGGGTAGCCTAAGGGAGGTGCGCCGGGGCACTCGGCGCGCCTTTTCCTTTTTGGGGCCTCTGGCTATAGCGCCGCCCCGACGGCCGCTGCCGCGTCAAGCCCGCCACAGACCAGAAGGACCGCCCGCCATGGCCATCACCCCGCTCATGCCCGTTTATCCGCGCTGCGAGGTGCGGCCGGTGCGTGGCGAAGGGCCCTATCTGTACGGCGAGGGCGGCGAGAAATATCTCGATTTCGCCGCCGGCATCGCGGTCAATTTGCTGGGTCACGGCCATCCGCATCTGACCAAAAAGATCCAGGAGCAGGCGGCGCAGCTGATGCATGTGTCGAACCTCTATGGAAGCCCGCAAGGCGAAGCTTTCGCGCAAAGGCTCGTCGATCTGACCTTCGCCGACACCGTCTTCTTCACCAATTCGGGCGCCGAAGCGGTCGAGTGCGCGATCAAGACCGCGCGCCGTTACCATCATGCCAAGGGTAACCCCCGCAAGCACGATCTAATCACTTTCTCCAACGCCTTCCACGGGCGCACGATGGCGACGATCAGCGCCACCGACCAGGACAAGCTGCGCGACGGCTTCGCGCCGCTGCTGCCCGGATTCAAGGTGGTCGAATTCGACAATCTCGAAGCGGCGCTCGCGGCAATCGACGAAAACACCGCCGGGTTCCTCCTCGAGCCGGTGCAGGGGGAGGGCGGAATTCGCCCGGCGAGCCAGGAGGCCATTGCCGGCCTTCGCCGCGCTTGCGACGAGCAGGACCTAATGATGGTGTTCGACGAGGTCCAGTGCGGCGTCGGCCGGACCGGCACGCTTTATGCCTATGAGCAATATGGGGTCGCGCCCGACATCCTCGCCAGCGCCAAGGGCATCGGCGGCGGCTTTCCCCTGGGCGCCTGCCTCGCGACCGAACAAGCGGCGAGCGGGATGGTGGTCGGCACCCACGGCTCCACTTATGGCGGCAATCCCCTGGCGATGGCGGCCGGTCAGGCGGTGTTCGACATCGTCGCCAATGACGAGTTCCTCGCCCAGGTCCGCCAGACCGGCGACCGCCTGCGTTCGGCGCTCGAGCAGATGATTCCCAATCACGACCACCTGTTCGACAGCGTTCGCGGCATGGGCCTGATGCTCGGCATCAAGATGAAGACCGACAGCCGCGCCTTCGTCAATTGGCTCAGGGGCCGCGGGCTGCTGGCGGTGGCGGCAGGCGACAACGTCATGCGCATCCTGCCGCCGCTCAACATTGAGGAGAGCCATGTCCGCGAGTTCGTCGACCGGCTTTCGGCCGCCGCCGCCGAATACGAGCTTCCGGCGCAAGCTGTCTGAGTTGAGACTGGCCCGGCGCTTTCCTATCTAGCCGCGATGCCGAAAACGAAGTTTACCACCGACGTCGCACTTGGCGTCACCATTCCGGCGCGCAACGCTCGCGGGCGGCTTGCGCGCCTTGGTCCGGCGCTCGACCAAATCCTCGCCAACCATCGCTACCCGCCAGCGGTCGAGCGGCTGCTTGCCGAGGCGCTCGTCCTCACCGCGCTGCTTGGCTCGATGCTCCAGGAGCCGGAAGGCCAGGTGACTCTCCAGGCGCAAACCGAGAATGGGATCGTCGACCTGCTGGTTTGCGATTATCTCGGCGGCCGGCTTCGCGGCTATGTCCGCCATGACTCCGACCGGCTCGCCGAAGCCGGGCCCAGCCCGTCGCTGTTCGCCTTGTTCGGCAAGGCCTATCTGGCGATAACATTCGACCAGCCGGTCAGCGACGAGCGCTATCAAGGGATCGTGCCGCTGGAGGGCGACAGCATTGCCGGCGCCGCCGAAAGCTTCTTCGCCCAGTCCGAGCAGATCCCGAGCGTCGTCCGTCTTGCCGCCGAAAGGCGCGACGGCGGCTGGTCGGCCGGCGGCCTGTTGTTCCAGCATCTGCCCGAAGGCGAGGAGGGCAGGGAGCGGCTGCACACGCGCCTCGACCACCCTGACTGGCCGCACGTCGCCGTCCTCGCCGGCTCGGTGAAGCCCGAGGAGCTGACCGATCCAGCGCTTGGCCTCGACGACGTTGCTTGGCGATTGTTTCACGACGAGGCGGAGGTGCGAACGATCGAGCCGCTGCCGCTGTCGAAGGGATGCCGCTGCGATTCTGACTATGTGCGCTCGATCATCGCCCGCTTCCCGGCCGGCGAGCGGGCCGAGATGGTCGGCCCCGACGGCCTGATTCGGGTCGACTGCGCGTTTTGCTCGACTAGTTTCCCGATCGGTCTTGAAGATGTTTCACCCGACTCAACCTCTTAACCGAATCATGCTACATGCGGGCATATGGGGGCGAGACTGATCCTGTTGGGGACCGCTGGGGCGGTGCTTCCGCTTGGCCTTGCGGCCGCGAGCGGGCCCTCAGTTCTGTCGCAGATCACCCCTGGACTGTGGGAGATTTCCGGATCCCGCGGCGCTCCGGCGACTCGGCTGTGCGTCGCCCAGCCGCCGTTGCTTGCCCAGGTCGAGCATCGCTCCGCCAAGTGCAGCCGGACGATATTGCGCAACGATTCGGCGTCGGCGGTGATCGAGTACAGCTGCCCCGGTGCAGGCTTTGGGCATAGCAAGATCAGGGTCA
The DNA here is from genome assembly GCA_037721775.1 of Sphingomicrobium sp. Classification (GTDB taxonomy): domain Bacteria; phylum Pseudomonadota; class Alphaproteobacteria; order Sphingomonadales; family Sphingomonadaceae; genus Sphingomicrobium. Next base: position 145,648 of record JBBJOG010000002.1, read on the forward strand.
TTACCCCGCGCTCGGTGCGAGTCGAAACGCAGGGAATCGCCGACTATGCGCCGTTCGCTTACACCGTCGACGCCCGCCGCGTCGGAAATTGTCCGGGCCATTAAGCGCCCGTTTAACCAAATCGATTTATGACGTCTCGGGTGCCGGATCCGGCACGCTTTCCTCCCAAATCGGGCGCGAGCCCGGTTAACTGGGCCGCTCATCCCCTGGACGAGCGGCCCTTCTTTTGCCGCCCCGCCGGCGATATTGGCAAAGCGATGTGGTACTTCATCGCCAAGGTGGCGCTCACTGGCCTGCTCGCCGCCGCGATCGCCGAGATCGCCCGCCGTTACCCCGGCTGGGGCGGGCTCGTCGCCTCGCTGCCGCTGACGTCGCTGATGGCGATGATCTGGCTGTGGCGCGACACCGGTGACGCAGCGCAAGTAGGCGCGCTTGCAGCCAGCATTTTCTGGTTCATCCTGCCTTCGTTGCCGCTGTTCCTGATCATTCCTGCGCTGATTCGGGCTGGTCTCGATTTCTGGCCGACCATGGGCATAAGCATTGCGCTTACTTTGGCCCTCTACGCGGCGATGTTCTGGGCCGCGCCGAAGCTGGGGATCGCCCTTTGAGCGCAGCAGCAGCGGTGGTGTTGCTCTCGGGCGGGCTGGATTCGATGGTCTGCGCGGCGCTTGCGCGCGAGCAGGGTTTCGAGGTCCTGGCGCTGACCGTCGATTACGGCCAGCGGCACCGGGCCGAGCTTGAAGCGGCGAAGAGGATCGCGGCGAAGCTGGCGGCAAGGCACGTCGTCGTGGCCGTCGACCTCACCGCTTTCGGCGGGTCGGCGTTGACCGCCGACATCCCGGTTCCCAAGGACGGCTTGGTCCCCGGCGTCCCGGTCACCTACGTGCCCGCTCGCAACACCATCTTGCTAAGCCTGGCGCTGGGTTGGGCAGAGGCGGCCGGCGCCAGTCATATCTTCATCGGCGTCAACGCCCTCGATTATTCGGGCTACCCCGATTGCCGGCCGGAGTTCATCGCCGCCTTCGAGGCGCTCGCCGGCCGCGCCACCAAGGCGGGCACGCTAGGCGAGCTGTTCCGGATCCACGCGCCCCTGCAGCATATGACCAAGGCGCAGATCGCCCAGGAGGCGGCGCGACTCGGGCTCGACGCGGGGATTAGCCACAGCTGCTACGACCCGTCCGCGAACGGCGCCCACTGCGGCCGGTGCGATGCCTGCCGGCTTCGCGCCAAGGGGTTTGCCGAGGCCGGACTGCCCGACCCGACCAGCTACGCCGCGGAGGCGAACTCGATCTAAAGGGTGTCGGTGTCGGCGGTGTTTCGCGAGTCGGCCGGGTTGGTCGACGTCGTGCGCTGCGCAGCCGAAGGCGCGGCGCGATTGTCGTCCGATTCATTGTGCAGCTCAGGCATGAAATCGACATCGGCGGCCATGTCGGCGGCCTCGCCGGTCGCGGCGTCGATCGCGGTCGTGTCGTTGGTGGCGGCAACCTCGCTGGTCACGTTGCGTTCCGACGCCGCCTCGTTCCGCGACGCTTTGTCTTCATTGCACCCCGACAACGCCGCCGCCGAGAGTCCAAGCAGGATTAGTGCACGCATGCGAAACCTCCACATCAGTCGCGCTTGAAAGTCAAAAAAAGAGGCTGCCGGATGGACCGGCAGCCTCTTAAAAACAACGACGGCCCCGCTAGCGAAGCCGTCCACCAATTACATAGCGTTGGTGGTGTTGTTCATCATCATCATGTTGTTGTCCATCATGTTCATGTCGTTCGTCATCATGGTCGAATTGTCGACCATCATGTTGGCGTCCATGTTCGTGTCGATGGCAGTCGTGTTGTCGATGACCAGATTGTCGACCGTCAGGTTGTCGACGGCCATATTGTTGTCGGCGCCAGTGTTGCTGCTGCAAGCTGCAAGCGCCAAGGCCGCACCGGCGACCAGGATAAGAGCACGCATTCAAAACTCCCTTGATTATCTGACTTGGACACGGGTGAACCCGCCTCCCAAATCGCACTCAGCATAATCTGAACGCCTAGCCTCCATCAAGAGACTTGATTTGATCCCGCTAACTCATTGAGAAACTGACGGAAACTTTCGCTCAGTGCGGTATCAACGCGCGACATGGCGGTTTCTTTCCCAAGCTTTGACAGACTTGTGACCCCAAATTCGCTGATTCCGCACGGCACGATCCCGCCGAAATGCGACAGATCCGGGTCGACGTTGATCGACAGGCCGTGGAGCGTCACCCAGCGCTTGACCCGGATCCCTAGCGCGGCGACCTTAGCTTCCTCCGGGCCGCTGCCGACCCAGATGCCGATTCGGCCGGGCGCCCGGTGAGCCTCGACGCCGAGCTTGGCCAAGGTGGCGATGATCCAGCCTTCCAGCGCGTGGACCAGCGCCTGGACGTCGCGGCTGCGCTTTTCCAGGTCGAGCATCACGTAGACCACCCGCTGCCCTGGGCCGTGATAAGTGTAGCGCCCGCCGCGGCCGGCTGCATGCACCGGAAAGCCGAGCGGGTTGGTTAGCTCGGCCGGGTCGGCGCTGGTGCCGGCGGTGAACAACGGCGGATGCTCGAGCAGCCACACGCATTCTTGCGCGGTGCCGGCGCGGATGTCAGCGGCACGGGCGTGCATGAACGCCAGCGCCTCCTCATAGGGCACGAGCGCCTCGCTCACGCGCCAGTCGATGTCGGGAAAGCCGGTCACGAGCCGCCAGATGCAACTGCGTCGCCCCGGCTGCAACCCACGAGCGATTGCAAGCCGCCGCCAAGCCCCGCATAAACCGGGCGACCACGACACTAGGGGGATATATGAGCCGACTTTCGATTTCCACGGCCTGGGACGAAACCAAGGCTCGATTGGCGTCCGACGGACGGCTGCTGGCGACGGTGGCGCTGGCGTTGGTCGCGTTGCCGTCGGCCATTTCGACGCTGGTCAATCCCAATTCGGGAATGGCGGAGAGCAGCGGATCGCTCGGCACCGGGCTCGTGGTCCTCATCATGTCGCTGATCGCTATGGTCGGCCAGCTGGCGCTTATCCGCTTGGCCATCGGCCCGTCCGTGTCGGTGGGAGATGCGATTCGCCATGCGGCGAAGCGGGCGCTCCCCTATCTCGGCTCGGTCATCCTCATCGTCATCGCGCTGCTGATCCTGGCAGTCCCCCTGATCATCGCGCTGGCGGCGATGGGCGTATCGTTCGAGGAGGGCGCGGGCGCGCCGCCGGCGGGTGCCTGGATCCCCATCCTGCTGTTCATGGCGGTGCTGCTCTACGTCGGGGTGCGGATGCTGATGACCTCGTCGGTCGCAAGCGCCGAATCCGCGGGCCCGATCAAGATCCTCAAGCGCAGCTGGGCGCTCACCCGCGGTCATAGCGGCAAGCTGATCGGCTTCCTTCTGCTGTTCTTGGTCGCGGTGATCGCCGCTCTCGGCGCGCTCGGCGTGATGGCGGGACTGCTTGCGCGAGTGCTGTTCGGCGAGGTCGAGCCGCTCAGCGCCGCGGCCCTGCTGGTCGGCCTCGTCCAGGGGCTTGCGACCGCGGCCGCGACGACGATCTTCGCGGTGATGCTTGCCCGGATGTACGTTCAGCTCGCCGGGGGTGGCGATGCCGAGGTCAGCGTCCCCACCAGCGGCACCTGAGGAGCGCAGTCGCGGGGCAGGATGCCGCGCAGCCGCGGATCGCCAAAGCGCTCGATCGCCCTTCTGTAGGCGACGAAACCCGCGCGGCGGTACGCGTTTAAAGCCGCGGGATGGTCCAGCGTGCAGGTGTGGACGTGGACCCGCTCGATGCCCTGCCGCCAGGCGCGGCTGACAGCTTCTGCAAGCAGCCAGCGCCCGTGCCCCCGGCCGGCAAGCTCCGGCACCAGCCCGATGAAGGCGAGCTCGCACTGGCCCGCTGCGCGAAAGTCGAGCTCGACCATTCCGACTTTTTCGCCCCCATCCTCCACCGCGTACAGCTCGACTTTCAGGTCGCCGATGATCGCCAGCAGATTGGCATCATCCATGATCAGCCGCGAGAACCACAGCCAAGGCGCACCGACCAGGCGGAACAGCGACCGATATTCGTCGGCTTGCGGCGTCTCGATTCGGCGCAGCGCCAGCGGTGAGGCCGGCACCCGCTCGCCGGGCGGCTCGCGCATCTCCAGGAACGTGACGACAGCGGCGATCTCGCCGTCGGCTACTCCGTCATGGCTCACGCCCAGCGCGCCAGCGGCGGCAGACTCATCAGAATGGCGTCGATGTTGCCGCCGGTCTTCAAGCCGAACAATGTGCCGCGGTCGTAGAGCAGGTTGAACTCGACATAGCGGCCGCGAAACTCGAGCAGCCTTTCCATGTCCTCGTCGGAAAATGCTGTGTCCCTGCGCTTGCGGACCAGCTTGGGGAAAATGTCGAGGAAGGCCTCGCCGAGCTCGCGCGTGAAGGCGAAATGGGCGTCGAAATGGCCTTCCAGATGGTCACAGAAAATGCCGCCGACCCCGCGCGGTACGCTGCGGTGGGGAAGCCAGAAATACTCCTCCGCCCATTTGGCGAAGCGCGGGTAGAAGGTCGGATCGTGGGCGGCGCAGGCGGCGCGCAGCCGGGCGTGGAAGGCGTCCGTATCCTCGTCATAGGGGATTGCCGGGTTGAGGTCCGCGCCGCCCCCGAACCACCGCTTGGTGGTGGTCAGGAAACGCGTGTTCATGTGAACCGCTGGCACGTGCGGGTTGGCCATGTGCGCGACCAGGCTGATGCCGGTGGCGAAAAAGCTGGGGTCGTCCTCGGCGCCGGGAATCGACGCTGCGAACTCCGGTGAAAAGCGGCCGCCGACGGTGGAGACGTTGACCCCGACCTTTTCGAACACCGCGCCGCCCATCTGCCCGCGAACGCCGCCGCCGCCGGCTTCGCCGCTCTCATCGTTGCGCTCCCACGGGGTGAAAACGAACGCCGCGTCGCTTCCAGCCTCGCGCTCGATCTCCTCGAATGCGGCGCAAATCCTCGTCCGAAGCGATTCGAACCAGTCGCGCGCGGCCTGTTGCTGTTGGTCGAGCTCGATCATCACCTGCTCTTAGCGGCCTCTGCTCGACGTTTCAGCCCCTTGGCAGTGCATCGAGCGCTCGCTATCAGGCCGGCCAATCGTCTCAGGGGGCTCTTGAGGCGCCGTCATATTCGTGTCTTCCGGCACGTGCGCAGAAAACAAGCGTCTTAAGGGTGACCATGGCCACGCTGGAACAGTCCGCAGAGGGTTCCGAAAGCACAACCACGGCAGGCGACGGCGTGCGCCGCCGCGACTTCCTCAACGTCGCCGCGGTCAGCTTCGCTGGGGTCGGCGTCGTCGCCGCGGTCGCGCCGCTGCTGGTGCAGATGGCGCCGCCGGCCGACGTGCTGGCGCTGGCGACGGCCGAGGTCGACATCTCCAAGATTCAGGTCGGGCAGGCGATCAAGACGGTGTGGCGCAAGCAGCCGGTGTTCATCCGCAACCTCACTCCGGCAGAAATCCAGGCGGCGAACGCGGTTCCGCTGGGCGAGCTTCGCGATCCCGAGACGCTGTCCCAGCGGACCAAGCCGGGCAAGGCCAACTGGCTGATCACGATGGGCGTGTGCACCCATTTGGGCTGCGTCCCGCTGGGCGCCGGCGAGGGTGAGAATAAGGGGCCGTACGGCGGCTATTTCTGCCCGTGCCACGGCTCGGCTTACGACACCGCCGCGCGGATCCGCACCGGCCCGGCGCCGACCAATCTGGTGGTGCCGGACTATGTGTTCGCGTCCGACACGCTCGTCCGGATCGGCGAGGGGGAGAAGGCCTGAGATGAGCTTTTCCTGGGCAAAGACCTACGAGCCGAAGCGCCCGTTCATGCGCTGGCTGGACGAGCGCCTGCCATTGCCGCGGCTGATCTATGGGGCGATCGGCGGCGGCTATCCGGTGCCGCGCAACCTCAACTATCTGTGGAATTTCGGAGTCCTCGCCGGCATTTTCCTGATGATCCAGATCGTCACCGGGATCGTCCTGGCGATGTGGTATTTCTCCAGCGTCGACGGAGCCTTCAACTCGGTCGAGCACATCATGCGCGACGTCAATGCCGGGTGGCTGCTTCGATACGCGCACATGAACGGCGCCAGCTTCTTCTTCATCGTCACTTACATCCACATCTTCCGCGGGCTTTATTATGGCAGCTACCAGGCGCCGCGCGAGCTGGTGTGGATGCTCGGCCTGGTCATCTATCTGCTGATGATGGCGACCGCCTTCATGGGTTACGTGCTGCCCTGGGGCCAGATGAGCTATTGGGGTGCGCAGGTCATCACCGGCTTCTTCTCGGCCTTTCCGATCGTCGGCGAGCCTATTCGGGTCTGGCTGCTGGGCGGTTACACCCCCGACCAGGCGGCGCTGACCCGCTTCTTCTCGCTCCATTATCTGCTGCCGTTCGTGATTGCGGCGGTGGTGATCCTGCATATCTGGGCGCTCCACATCCCCGGCTCGGGCAACCCGACCGGCGTCGACGTCAAGGATGAGAAGGACACGCTGCCCTTTCACCCGTTCTACACCGCCAAGGACGGCTGGTTCGCGGCCGGCTTCCTCGCTCTGTTCGCAGCGGTGACCTATTTCGCGCCGAACATGCTTGGCCACCCGGACAATTACATTCCGGCCAATCCGCTCGCGACCCCGGCGCACATCGTCCCTGAATGGTATTTCCTGCCGTTCTACGCGATCCTCAAAGCGTTCACCGTCGATTTCATCCTGCCGGCCAAGCTGTGGGGCGTGGTGGCGATGTTCGCGTCGATCCTGCTATTGTTCTTCCTGCCGTGGCTCGACAAATCGCCGGTGCGATCGGGCAGCTATCGCCCCCTCTTCAAGCGTTTCTTCTGGCTGCTGGTGGTGGACGTGCTCGTGCTCGGGTGGGCGGGAGGTGCGACTGCGACGCCGCAGGTGGTGGCGATCAGCCAGCTCGCCACGGCTTATTATTTCGCGCACTTCCTGATCATTCTGCCACTGATTTCGAAGTTCGAGCGGCCGTTGAAACTGCCCGATTCGATCTCGAGCTCGGTGCTTCACGGCGAAGCCCAGGAAAGCGCGCCGGCCGGGGCGAAGCGCCGCGGCGGCACCACTGCAACTGCCGCGGCCGAATAAGGGGGCGGGTCGAAAACATGGTCCGGATAATCGGTTTTCTCGTTGGGCTCGGCTTTATCGGCGTCTTGCTGATTTCGCTGTTCATCAATCTCGGCGACTATTTCAGCAATCCGCCCGAGGCGACCGCGGAGGAAGAATATTACCACCACGGCGTCAAGCCGCTTCACCTCGCCAGCGACGGGCCGCTCGGCCACTTCGACCGCCAGCAGCTGCAGCGCGGCTTCCAGGTCTACAAGGAAGTGTGCGCGGCCTGCCACGGCCTGAACCTGGTCGCATTCCGCAACCTTGCCGACCTTGGCTACAGCGAGGCCGAGGTGAAGGCGATCGCCGACCAGTGGCAGATCGAGGTGCCGAGCATCAATCCCGACACCGGAGAGGCCGCGACGCGCAAGGCGACGCCCGCCGACCGCTTCCCCAACCCCTATCCCAACGAGATCGCCGCCCGGGCCGCCAACAGCAACGCGCTTCCGCCCGATTTGTCGCTGATCGCCAAGGCGCGCGGGGGCGGGGCCGCTTATACCTATTCGCTGCTGACCGGCTATGAGCGGCAGCCGGCCGAGCTGCTGCGCAAGTTCCCGGCGGCGAAGACCCCGGCCAACCTTCATTACAACCCCTATTTCGCCAATTTGAACATCGCCATGCCCCCGCCGCTGGTCAGCGACGGGCAGGTGACCTACGCCGACGGCACCCGAGCCACCGTCGACCAGATGGCGAAGGACGTTTCGGCGTTCCTGCTGTGGGCGGCCGAGCCGACCCTCGAGCGGCGTCATGCTGCCGGCCTTGCCGTGGTCATCTTCCTGCTGATCGCCACGGTGCTGGGCTATTTCGCTTATCGCAACATCTGGGCGGAGGCGAAGCGCTCGGTGCGGGTGACCGGCGCGCTCGATCCGGAAAATCAGGCCAAGAGTCGCAGCGCCAAGCGCAAGTCGGGTATCGACGGCTAGGCCGGCGCGCCGTTTCGTAGAGATCGGCTTGCGGACCCGCTCAATTCAGGCAGCGTGTCGCTTCACTTTCGCGGGAGATGTTGAAGGCTATCAGTTCATCCAGGATCCGCTCGACTATGAGAGCACGGTCCATTCGAGCAGCGACACGCTCGACCATGTGCGCGGCGACGACCTTCTTCAGGCGGCGGTGGTGATGGCGGGAATGCTGCTCGCGGCCGCCAACAGCGACAAGGAGTTGCCGCGCCCGCCGCTTCCGACCCCTACCGACCCGTTCAAATACGTCTACCCCGACTCCGATTGAGCAAGCGGCTTTGACGACCGTAAAAAGTCGCCGCAGTCAGCGCGTTAATGGAACGTGCAGCTACCGAAAGGCATTGTTTTTTCGTTCCATTATGTAAGGACGAGAGCAATGCGTGCGCGTTTGGCAACATTGATCCTGGCGGCCGGAGTGTCACTCGGAGGCTGCGCTTATGGCGGCGGCCTCGGCGGGTTGTCGGTCGGCACCAGCTACGGCGGTTACGGCCAACAAGGCTACGGTTACGGCGGCTATGGCGGCGGTTACGGCGGCTATGGCGGTTACGGCGGTTACGGCGGCTATGGCGGCGGTTACGGCGGCGGTTATGGCAGCTATGCCGGTTACGGCGGTTATGGCCGCGGCTACGGGGGCGGCTACGGCTACAACCCTTATTACCGTTCGCCTTATTACGGCTGGTACAATAATTATTATTATCCGGGCAGCGGCCACTACGTGTACGACCGTGATCGTCGTCGGCGGGTATGGAGCGAAGCGCAGCGGCGTCACTGGATGCAGCGCGTCGCCGAAGCGGCCGCCGCTGCCGGCAGGGAGGGCCGGACGACATCGTCCCGATCGACGCGCCAGTCGACGTCCGGAGCGAGGCTCAGCCCCAACTGGAGCACTTTCAACCGCGAGAGCACGTCCCGGACCCCGAGGACGAGGGTGCAGCCGACGGGCCGGGCCGAGCGGCCGGAGCGGGCGCGGGCACGGACCGAGGCTCGCCAGGCCGAGCGGCGCACGACCCGCGCGACGCGCACCGAACGGCGCAGGACCGACGAGCGCCGCGCTCGCCGCGACCGCGACTAAGGCTTAGTCGCCCGTTGGGCGGCGGCGCATCAGGACAATCGACGTGAAGGTCATCACCGGCACGTCGTCCTGATTGGTGACCGTCGTCTCGCTTCGGAACGAGCCGATTTCCGGCTTGCTCCGGGAGGCACGGGTTTCGACGATCCTGCCGCGCACATGCAAGGTGTCACCGGGGTAAACGGGCTTCAACCAGCGAAGCTCGTCTACCCCCGGTGAGCCGAGGCCGGCCTGCTTCTCTTTGACGACGTGCCGGGCGATGACCCCCATCGTCATCGCGCATGTGTGCCACCCGCTCGCCGCGATCCGGCCGAAATGGGTCTTGGCCGCGGCCTCGTCCGACAGATGGAACGGTTGCGGGTCGTACTTGTACGCGAACTCGATGACCTCTTCGCGTGTGACTTCGCACGAGCCGAAACAGGTTTCGGCGCCGACTTCCAAATCCTCGAAATAGATCATTGGCTCTCCCTCCGCCGCGCCTAGCAGAGGCAAGCGGGATTGCCAGTCGCTGCCGCCGTTGGCATCGTCGCGCCTCGAAGGGGCAAGGGGCGTGAGATGGCCGCCGCGGCACCCGCGGCTGGTCGAGGCGGCGCTGGCGATGCACGACGACCGGCTCGACGTCGCCGAACGGATTCTCAAGCCGCATTTGCTGGACGACCCCTTCGACGTCCGGGCGATCCGGATGCTGGCCGAGCTGGCCGCAAGGATCGGCCGGCTCCGCGATTCGGAGACATTGCTTCGGCGGGCGCTCGAAGCGGGCTGGAAAACGTCGTTCGGGCCGCTGCGCTGGAACGGCGCGGTCTTCCACCAGGGGTGACGCCAGGTCGCCCGCGGACGATCGGGTTCCGGCTCGGCACCAAATTCTAGGGAGAGTCGGCTTGGCGGGCACGATTCAGCGGTACGCCGGGTTAAGCCCCGCATGGACGACCTCGAACTTGGCACAAAGGCGCAGCCCCGGCGGGTAGCGATCCCCGTAGCGCTGCTTGCGGCGCTGTGGCTGGCGATGCTGACGCTGGGTGCCGGCGCGGTCGACGGCCTGGTGTTGGCGGCCATGTATGCGAGCGACCAGCCGCTGATCGCCTCGATCGCCGCCGGCTTCACCGTGCTGGGCGACGCGCCGGGTGCTGATCCTGGTCAGCGTCGCCGCCGCCGCCTGGCTGCTGTGGAAGGGCAAGCCGCGATACGGCTTCGCGGTGATCGCCGTCACCATGATCGGCCGCGGGCTGGTGCAGGTGCAGAAGTACGGCATCGGCCGATTTCGCCCGGAAGATCACGCCCACCTTGTGCCGGTCCACAACCCGTCATTCCCGAGCGGCCATTCGGCAAGCTCGATGATCGTCTATCTGACCATCGCCATCATGCTGACCGTCGGCACGCGCTGGACCCGGCCCGTGGTCGCCGCGGCCGCGGCACTGTCGATCATGATCGGGCTCAGCCGCATGATCCTGGGCGTTCACTGGCCGAGCGACGTCGTCGGCGGCTGGTCGTTCGGGCTGCTGTGGGTGCTGGTTGCGCTGCCGATGGCCGAGAGGCTGGCAAGTCCTGGTCTCAGACGTTGAAGCGAAACAGCAGCACGTCGCCATCCTGGACGACATAGTCCTTGCCTTCCGAGCGCAGCTTGCCGGCGTCGCGGGCGCCCGCCTCGCCGCCGCAAGCGATGAAGTCGTCGAAGGCGATGGTTTCGGCGCGGATGAAGCCGCGCTCGAAATCGCTGTGGATTTCGCCGGCGGCTTCGGGAGCTTTGGCGCCCCGATGTACCGTCCAGGCGCGCGCTTCCTTGGGGCCGGCGGTGAAGAAAGTGATCAGGCCGAGCAGCTCATAGCCGGCGCGGATGATCCGGCTGAGGCCGGTTTCATCGAGGCCGAGGTCGGCGAGGAATGCGTCGCGCTCGTCGGGCGCCAGAGTCGCGATTTCCGCTTCGATCGCCGCCGAGATCACGACCGAAACCGCGCCTTTGGCCTTGGCTTTCTGCGCCACCCGCTGCGACAGCGCATTGCCCGACGCCGCATCCCCTTCATCGACGTTGCAGACGTAAAGCACGGGCTTGCCGGTCAATAGCTGCGCCCGGGCCAGAGCCTTGGCTTCTTCGGCGTCCTTGGGCTGGGTCAGGCGGGCCGGCTTGGTTGCCCGCAACAGTTCGAGCGCCTGGCCCAGGACCGAGGCTTCTATCCTGGCTTCCTTGTCGCCCTGCTGGGCTTTCTTGATCAAATTGGGCACGCGCCGCTCGAGGCTGTCGAGGTCGGCGAGCATCAGCTCCGTCTCGACCGTTTCGGCATCCGCCAGCGGGTCGACTCGGCCCTCGACATGGGTGACGTCGCCACCTTCGAAGCAGCGCACAACGTGGACGATGGCGTCGACCTCGCGGATGTTGGCGAGGAACTGGTTGCCCAGACCCTCGCCCTGCGAAGCGCCGCGCACCAGCCCGGCGATGTCGACGAACTCGATCTGGGTTTCTATCTCCTGCGCGGAAGCTGCGATCTCTCGGATCCGGTCGAGCCGCGGGTCGGGAACCGCGACGCGGCCGACGTTGGGCTCGATCGTGCAGAACGGATAGTTCGCCGCCTGCGCCGCCGCGGTTTCGGTCAGCGCATTGAAAAGCGTCGATTTGCCGACGTTTGGCAAGCCGACGATGCCGCATTTGAATCCCATGACTGTGTTTTTCCGCGAGGTCGTAATTGCCCGCGCGATAGGGTTGTGCAAACCTGATGACCAGCCTCGATCGAAAGGAAGCGAATGGGTCGGTTGACGGCGATATTGACCGGTGTCGCCGCCGCGGTGTCGATGCCGTCGTTGGCGGCAGCATCAGCGATTCTGGACAAGGCGGGGATCGCGCGGTTAGCCGACAAGGCGATGCGCGCAACCGGGGCGAAGGGGTTGGCGCTCGCGGTAATCGACGGCGGCCGCGTGTCGTCGGTCCAGGCGTTCGGCGAGCGCAATGCCAAGGGCGAGCCGCTGACCGGCGACACGGTGATGTACGGCGCTTCGCTGACCAAGGCCTTGTTCGGCCACTATGCGCTGATGCTGGTCGACGAGGGCCGGCTCGACCTCGATCGGCCGGTGGCGGCCATCCTGCCCCGGCCGCTGCCCGACTATGGCAATCTCGACGCATACGGAAATTGGGGCGACCTTGCCGGCGACGAGCGCTGGAAGCGGATTACGCCGCGCCATATCCTGACTCACAGCACCGGCTTCGCCAACTTCTCGTTTCTCGAACGGGACGGCAAGCTCAAATTCCATTTCGATCCGGGTAGCCGCTACGCCTATTCGGGCGAGGGCATCATCCTGCTCCAGTTCGCGCTCGAAAAGGGGCTTGGGATCGATGTCGGAGCGGATATCCAGCGGCGGATTTTCACGCCGCTTGGAATGCGCCGCACGAGCTTGATGTGGCGGCCGGACTTCGCGATGAACCTGGCTGACGGGTGGAAGGAAGACGGCAGCGTCGAGCCGCACGACGAGCGAAGCAAGGTTCGCGCCGCCGGGTCGATGGACAGCACGCCGGACGATCTCGCCAGATGGGTCGCGGCGCTGGCAAGCGGATGGGGTCTTAAATCCGCCTCGCGCACCATGCTGTCGGCGCCCCACCTGACGATCACCTCCCGCTCGCAATTCCCGACCCTGGTGCCCGAGGCCGCGCCGGACGCCCGCTGGCCGGGATTGGCGGCGGGGCTGGGCGTAATCAGCTTTTCGGGGCCGCAAGGCCGGGGGTTCATGAAGGGCGGCCATAACGACAGCACCGCCAATATGCTGGTGTGCGTCGAGACAAAGCAGCGCTGCCTGTTACTGTTGTCGAACGACGTCCGCGCGGAACGGGCCTATCCGTGGCTGGTCCGTTCCATCCTCGGCGACACCGGCTTTCCCGACCAGTGGGAATATCCGGCAAGGACGAGTGTCCTGCCCTAGGCGAAGTTGAAGCTGACGCTGATCCGGTCGCTTTTGCCCGAGCCGGCGAGGACCTCGTGGCGAAGCCAGCTTTCCCACATCAGCAGCAGGCCCGCGGACGGCTGAACGCTGACGAATTGCGCAAGCTCTTGCGGAGCGTCGGCGTGCCGAGCCGGTGCTGCCATCATCATCGGCAGGCGCGGGTCCTCGAAGCGGATCGCGCCCGATCCCGCCGGCGCCTCGACGTAGAGCGTGCCCGAGACGATCGAGTGCGGGTGGAGATGCCCACTGTGCTGTCCACCGCTTTTCAACAGATTGACCCACAGGCTGTCGAGCCGCGGCCTGCGCTTGAGGTCGAACGCGCAGTCCCTGGCGAACTCGGCTGCGTGGCGGGTGACAAGCTTGCCCAGAGCAGCGAACGCCGGGTCGCGCGTCCGCAGGTCGTCGAGCGAGGCATAGCTGGTGTAGCCGCTATAGCCGTGATCGCGGCTCCAGCGCCGCCCGGCACCGTCATCGGCGGCGAAGCTGCGGACCGAATGGGCAAGCTCTTCGAGCAGCGCCTGGTCGGCGATCTGAGCTTCATAAAGCTGGGTGACGAACAAGCTGCGGACGCTCATTTTTCCTGCATCCTCAGGGCCACTTCGCTCATGAAGCGCGGATCGTCGCCGTCGGCCAGCCAGTCGGCCTCGCTGGCGATGGCGGCGAGCAGGTCGGACAGCGGGTCCATATCCGCCTTGGCGTAATTGCCGAGCACGTAAGGCGTCACCCGGTCCTTGTGGCCGGGGTGACCGATCCCGATCCGCACCCGCCGAAAGTCGGGTCCCAGGGCCGAGTCGATCGAGCGCAGCCCGTTATGGCCGGCGGTACCGCCGCCGGTCTTCACCTTGACCTTCATCGGCGCGAGGTCGAGCTCGTCGTGGAAGACGGTGAGGGCGTTCATCTCGAGCTTGTAGAAGCGCAGCGCCTGCTGAACCGCGTCGCCGCTGTCGTTCATGAACGTCTGGGGGCGGACCAGCAGAATCCGGTGGCCGCCGATCTTGCCTTCGCTGACCAGGCTCCGGAACGCCTTGCGCGGTTGCGGGAAGCGATGGATTTCGCCGATCGCGTCGACCGCCATGAAGCCGACGTTGTGCCGCTGAAGCGCATATTTGGCGCCGGGATTGCCGAGACCCACCCAGATTTGCATGCGCGTCCCCTAGCGTTTCGTTGGGGCAAAAAGAAACCGCCCACCCCGCGAGGGGCAGGCGGCTCCTTACAGACGACCCGAAAAGTTACTCGGATTCGGGTTTATCCTCGCCGCCAGCTTCGCCGGCCTCGGCTTCGTCGAGCGTCGGAACCTCGTCGGCGGCCGCGGCCGCGGCTTCGGCCTCGTCCTCTTCCGACTTCATCGCCGACGGCGCGACCACGGTCGCGATGGTGAAATCGCGGTCGTCGATTGCCGACTTCGACCCTTCGGGAAGATCGACGTTGGAGATGTGCAGCGAATCGCCGATCTCCAGCCCGGTCAGCGAAATCGTGATCTGGTCGGGGATCCTGGCCGCGTCGCAAATCAGCTCGAGGTCGTGGCGGACGACGTTGAGCACGCCGCCGCGTTTCAGGCCCGGCGAATCTTCCTCGTCGATGAAATTGACCGGCACGTTGACGTTCACCTGGCTGTTCTTGCCGATGCGCAGGAAGTCGACATGGATCGGGCGGCTCGTCACCGGATGGAACTGCACGTCCTTTGGCAGGGTGCGGTTCGGCTTGCCGCCGACTTCGACCATCACGACGGTGTTCATAAAGTGGCCGTTCGACATCATCTTGATGAGGAACTTCTCCTCGACATGCACCGAAAGCGGCTCTTGCTTGTCGCCGTAAACCACGGCGGGGACCCGGCCTTCGCGACGCAGCGCACGAGAGGCTCCCTTGCCTGCCCGTTGACGCGTCTCGGCGGGCAGCGTCAGCTGTTCGCTCATTGACTATTCTCCAATAAAATAACCCCGCCACGCCTCCAGGGATGACCATGACTAGGGAAGCGCGGGCCTATAGGTGAGGGTCGCCGCTATGGCAAGAAATGGCCTTCGGCACTGCTTGGTCAGTTGATCCGGGTGGTGCCGACGCCAATCGCCGCCAGCTGGTTCTGGACGCTGTCGGAGCCGGTCAGGTGCCCTGCGCCGACCGCGACGAACACGGTTCCGGGCTCGCGCATCCGACCGGCGATCCAGCTCGCCCAGCGGGCATTGCGCTCGACGAACATCGTCCGATAGGCCTGCGGCGTCTGCGTCCGCATCTGTTCGAGCATTGGCGCGAAGGTCGCCATGTCGCCGCGGACCCACGCATCCTGAAGCTGCGCCAAGGCGATCGCCAGCGCCTTCATCACATTGGGGTCCTGCGCCTGGGCCTGCGGTTGCGGCTGGGCCGGAGCGCGAAGCGAGCTGAACATGTTGATCTGGAATTCGAAGCTTTCGAGCGCGCCGACCGGCTTGCCGGAGCCTTCGGCAGCCATGCGCAACGCGGCGTCGGCGCCATTGCCGGGCGACATCCCGCGCCTGCGGCCGGCGTTCAGCACCAATTGCGTCGAGGCGGCGAACGTGGCCGGCTGGGCAAGCACGCTCGAGCGGCCGATCGAGAGCGGCCAATTGGCCGGGGCCAGCCTTGCTTGCGGCCTTGGCACCAATGTTTCCAGAACCAGCTGATCGGACGCCTGAAAGGCGGTTCTCACCCGGTCCTTGAACCAGTTGGTCGAGCCGTCGAGTGCGTGGAACGTGCCGAATAGAAAGATGGTCGTGTCGCGATCCTCGATCTTCCACATCGCCGGATGACGGGGTCGGGCGGCGCCAACCGCGCCGGCGAATGAGGCACGCTCGCGCCCGCCATCGATGCAGTGAGCAAAATGGGAAACAAGCCCATGATCCCGCCCTTTCCGATATTCTTCGGAGCAGCAGCCACGAAACGGGCTCATCAAGGTTCATTCCACTCGCGCAAACGGCGCATGTCGCCGCCGGCGCGAAACACGCACCCTAAGTCACCTGCTGGTTCGTGGCCCCCGCCCGATACCGTCGGACATCATGGTCACCGAGGCGTTAAAAATGTCTAGCGAAAAGCTGACCCAAGTGAACTTTTCTCATTGCAGGTCAGTAACAAAGGCGCGCCGGCGGGAGCTTCGGGCTTCGCCAAAACTACTGGATTCGGCGCACTTGATAACCGTCGCGCTCGAGCATGGTTTGGACCGAATCGGGGCCGGCGAGATGGCCGGCGCCGACCGCGAGCAGGACGGTCCCGGGCGCCGCCAGCCGGCGCTGGACCCACTGCGTCCAGCTGACGTTGCGGCGCCGGATCAACGCGTCCATCAGGTCGGGCGATCCGGCCAGCTGGTCGTTGAAGGTCTTGGCGATGCCGGCGACGTCGCCGCTCGCCCAGACGCTCAGCATCTGCGCAAATTCCTGGCTTGCCGCCTTGGGCGCCTCGATCGCACCTTCGAGCAAGTCGCGCTGCGCCTTGGCTGGAAGCGTGTTGAAGAAGCCGAGCTGCTCACCGTTGGTCTCGAGCTGGCCGACCGGCTTGCCGGCGGCGGCAAAGGCGGTGCGCAGATTGTTCTCGACGCCTTCTTCGCCCTGCAGCCCAAGCTCCTTGAACTGGACGCCCAGCAAGGTGAACGCCGCCGCCCAGGTGCGCATCCGGTCGAAGATCGGGCGCGGCAGGCCGCTCTTGGCGATCGCTGCCTCCAGCATCGGCCGCTTGGCCGGGTCGATCCGGTTGGCGAGCGGCGGCAGGCCGTCGGCATAGCCCAGCCTGACCAGCTCGCGCACCAACTCAGCCGGGTTCTTCGGATCGACGATGGTCTCGATGACGAGCGTGTCGGAGCTTGCGATCGCTCGGTCGAGCGCCTTGGACCGCCAGGCATAATTCTTGGGCAGCAAATGGATGGTGCCGAACAGATAGATTTTGGTGTCCGGGTCGGACACTTCCCACAGCGCCGGACGGGCAGTGGAGGCGACTTGCGCGGTCTGCGCCATCGCCGCGCCCGAGGCGAGCATTGGGATTGCGACGAAAGCGGCGGCGCGTCGCAGGAGCTTGAGGAGCACTCGAATACCTTTCGCGGTTACGTGCCTGATGTAGGGAGCCGTAGCTGAACATCCACTTGCCCCTGTCAGACTGCCATGCACCGCCGGATTGCCTGCGCGCGTCACTTGCTCCAAAGCCCCGGCTTGTTGAAGCACCACGGGGCTCGTCTTGGCGCTGACCTTCCAGGATCTGATTTTGACGCTGCACCGCTATTGGAGCGCGCGGGGCTGCGTGCTGCTGCAGCCGTACGACCTGGAAATGGGGGCCGGCACCTTCCATCCCGCGACCGTGCTTCGCGCGCTTGGCCCCGACCCGTGGAAATGCGCCTACGTCCAGCCGTGCCGCCGGCCGACCGACGGCCGCTATGGCAAGAACCCCAACCGCTTGGGCCATTATTACCAGTATCAGGTGATGCTCAAGCCGAGCCCGCCCGACCTTCAGCAGTTATACCTGGGCAGCCTTGCCGAGATCGGCATCGACGCTCTGAAACACGACATCCGCTTCGTCGAGGACGATTGGGAAAGCCCAACGCTGGGAGCCTGGGGGCTTGGCTGGGAAGTGTGGTGCGACGGCATGGAAGTCACCCAATTCACTTACTTCCAGCAGGTCGGAGGCTTCGACTGCAAGCCGGTCGCCGGCGAGCTCACCTACGGGCTCGAGCGTCTGGCGATGTACATCCAGGGCGTCGACAACGTGTTCGATCTGAAGTTCAACGACGGCATCGAGGGAAGAGGGGGCGTGACCTACGGCGACGTTTTCCTGGAAAATGAGAAGCAGATGTCGGCGTGGAATTTCGAGCACGCCGACACCGAAATCCTGTTCGACGCCTTCCGCAAGGCCGCCGCCGAGTGCGAGAATGCGCTTGGCGCCAAGCTTCCGATTCCCGCTTACGAGCAGGCGATCAAAGCCAGCCACATTTTCAACACGCTGCAGGCGCGCGGGGTGATCTCGGTTGCCGAGCGGCAGGCCTATATCGGCCGGGTCCGCGACCTCGCCAAGGGCGCCTGCGCGGCGTGGATGGAGCTGAAAAACCCCTCTCCCCCTGAGGGAGAGGGAGGGGCCCGCCGCGAAGTGGCGGGAGGGTGAGGATGGGGCAATCGACCTCACCCCGCTCGCCTGCGGCGAGTCGACCCTCTCCCGAGGGAGAGGGTGAGCGCTTCCTGCTCGAGCTTCGCTGCGAGGAGATTCCGGCGCGGATGCAGGCGGGCGCACGCAAGGACCTTGCACGGCTGTTCGCCGAGGAGGTCGAGCGGGCAGGGCTGTCGAGCGGTTCGGTGGAAGTATATTCGACGCCGCGGCGGCTGGCGCTGATCGCCCGCGACCTGCCGCTGCAAACGCAGGCACGGAGCGAGGAAATCAAGGGCCCGAGAAGCTCGGCGCCGCCGCAGGCGCTCGAAGGCTTCCTGCGCAAGACCGGCCTGACGCGCGACCAGCTCAAGGAGCGCGACGGTGTGTTCTTCGCCTCGGTTGACACGCCGGGTCAGGCGACCCTCAACCTCCTCGGCCCGATTATCGAGCGCGTCGTCCGCACCTTTCCCTGGCCCAAATCGATGCGCTGGGGCGAAGCGTCGTCGAGCATGGAGTCGCTTCGCTGGGTGCGGCCGCTCCACGGCATCGTCGCCTTGTTCGGTGAGGAGATCGTGCCGGTCGCGATCGACGACATCGAGGCGGGAGCGGCCACGCTCGGCCACCGCTTCCATCATCCCGGGCCGATCACCATCGGCGGGGCGCATGATTATTCGCAAAAACTGCGCGCCTGCCACGTCATCGTCGACCACAATGAGCGTGAGGCGCTGATCCGCGACGGCGCCGCGACGGCCGCCGCCGACGCCGGGCTGTCGCTGGTCGAAGACGAGGGCCTGGTGGTCGAGAATACCGGGCTGACCGAATGGCCGGTGCCTCTGCTCGGCCGCTTCGACGCCGAACATCTCGATGTGCCGCGCGAGGTCATCGTCCTGACGATGCGCGCCAACCAGAAATATTTCGCCTGCACTGGCAAAATGGGCGCGCTCGCGCCCGCATTTGTCTGCGTCGCCAACATCGATGCCGAAGATGGCGGCGCCAACATCGTCAATGGCCACAAGCGGGTCCTCGCCGCCCGCCTCGCCGACGCGCGTTTCTTCTGGGAGCAGGACCTGAAAGTGCCGCTCGAAGAGCAGGCGGCGAAGCTGAGCGGAATCGTCTTCCACGAAAAGCTCGGCACGCTCGCCGACAAGGTCGAGCGGGTGGCGAAGCTTGCGCGCTGGCTGGTGGAAGAGGGGATCGTCAAAGGCGCCGACTCCGATCAGGCGGAACGCGCCGCGCGGCTGGCCAAGGCCGACCTCGTCACCGGCATGGTCGGTGAATTCCCAGAGCTGCAGGGCGTAATCGGCGGCTACCTCGCCCGCGCCCATGGCGAGCCGGACGCGATCGCCGACGCCGTGCGCGACCACTACAAGCCGATGGGGCAAGGGGATGATGTCCCGACGGCGCCGGTGACTGTCGCGGTCGCGCTGGCGGACAAGCTTGACACGCTGGTGAGCTTCTTCGCTGCTTCCGAGCGCCCCACTGGGTCGAAAGATCCATTTGCCCTTCGGCGAGCGGCGCTCAGTCTACTTGAGATCGCGATTCAAAATGATGTCCGACTGCCGATCAGATTCTCAACCGCTGAGGCCTATGGAAACGTCGTCCTTCCGATCATTACCACCTCTACTGTGTGCGACTGGGACGTTGAAGGACGCCATCAGCGCATAACGAAGGTGAATTTCAAAGGCTTTACCGGGAGGTTGGCCGTACTCACTGCTCGACCGGTCGACTGGACACCAGAGGAAGGCGAGGAGGAAAGCTATACGGCGGGGCCGAACGTAGACGAGTTGGTTCGGTTCGTTATCGGGGACATGACAAGCGTCGTGGAGAGCATTTCGAATTATCTGTTCGACCGTCTCGAAGAACGCCAGCGGCGCGAAGGTCGGCGATACGACCTGGTCAGAGCCGTTCTCTCAAAAAAGATTGTGGAGTTTACCTTGCCTCTTTTCGGCCGCCGCACACGTATGCGCCTTCACGACTACAAGATTGATGATGATCCCGTCCGGCTGCTCGCCCGCGTGAAGGCGCTGCAGGCGTTCGTCGAGACGGGCGAGGGCACGAATTTGCTCGCCGGCTACAAGCGCGTGGCCAACATCCTGAAGAAAGAGGATTGGACCGCGCCGCAGGTGATGAGCTCGCCCGACGAGCAGGGCATCCCGCAGACCGGCGAGGAGGACCCTCTAGTGCTGGTCGAGGAGCCGGGCATGGCGGAGGCCGTTGCCGAGATGGCGTCGGGCCGTGCCGGCGCGGACCTGCCCGAGGAACGCGCGCTGATCGCCGCGCTAGACGAGGTCGAGCGGGAAGCGTCGAGCGCAGTCGAGGCCGAGGATTTCACTGCCGCCATGGCGGCACTTGCCAGCCTACGGGCGCCGATCGACGCTTTCTTCGACAAGGTGACCGTCAACGATCCCGACGCGGCCAAGCGCGAGCGTCGGCTCAACCTGCTGTTGCGTTTTCGCGACGCCGTCCACCGGGTCGCCGATTTCTCGAAAATCGAAGGTTAGTTTGCTGGACCCGGCCTGCGCCGGGAACGGCTAGGCCCGGCGGTCGTCGGTGGGACGGCGGTCGGCGTCGTCGCGGACCCCATCTCCGTCAACGTCGCTCCTGGTCGGCCCGTCGCGGTCCTTGATCGCGGCGCCGCGCAGCGAATCCTGCTCGCGCCAGTTCTTCTCGCGCTCGTCCCACTCGCGCTGGCGCTCGACGTGGTTCTGCTCGACCTCTTCGCGGCGGCGGGTTTCCTCGCGGTAACGTGTCTTCCACTTGCGGCCGCTGCCGGCGAACAGGAAGCCGCCGACCAATAGCCCGAGCAGGAAGACCAGGGCGATGATGATCCACTGGTCGGATGTGAAGGCGAGCATGTTCGAGTCCCCTTGTTCGTCAGCGTTCGGGACTACAGCGCAGCAGCTTGAGATCCGTTCCGGCGGCGAACCTAGTTTTTCATGAGGTTGTCGCTGATCGAGCAGGCTGCCGGGCCGAGGATGACGATGAACAGGGTCGGCAGGATGAACAGGATCAAGGGCACGGTCATGATCGCCGGAAGCCGGGCGGCCTTTTCCTCGGCGCGCATCATCCGCTGGTTGCGGAATTCCGCCGACAGCACGCGCAGCGCGGACGCCAGTGGAGTGCCGTATTTCTCCGTCTGGATCATGGTCGTGACGACCCCGCGCACCGCCTCGAGGTCAACCCGGCCGGCGAGGTTCTCGAACGCCTGGCGCCGTTCGTTAAGGAAGCCCACCTCGATCGCGGTCAGCCCGAATTCGTCGCCGAGCTCGGGGTAAGCCTTGCCCAATTCCCTGGCGACGCGTCCGAAGGCCGCATCGACGGTCAGGCCGGCTTCGGCGCAGATGACCAAAAGGTCGAGAGCGTCGGGAAGCCCCTTGCGGATTGCATGGCTGCGCTTGGTGACCCTGTTCTTCAGCCAGATGTCGGGCGCCTTGTAGCCGCCGATCAGCATGGCTGCGACGGTCACGTAGCGGCGGCAATAGCGACGCCGTACGGAATCTCCGGCCGGCCCGGTTTTTTGCGGAGCCGGTGGACGAGCAAGACGGCCAGCGTCAGCACTCCGCCGGCCACCGACATGATGACCAGGAAGCGGACCGTCGAGGCGGGCGAGAACCATAAAACCAGCGCCGCAGCGAGCTTGACGTCGCCGCCGCCCATCATCCCGGTGTAGAAAGCCAGCGCCAGCAAGGCGATGACCGCCGTAGCGACGCCAATCTGGATCGCGGCCTCGGGCCACAGCGGCAGCCCGATCGACCACCAGTACAGCGGCGCAAGCAAAGCGATCGCCAGGTTCAGCCGATTCGAAATGGTGAACGTGCGGATGTCGATCGCCGCGGCGACGATCACCAGCAGCGCCAACAGCGCGAGCAGCAGTTCGGTCAATCCGGCGTCGATCATCATTCGGCAACTAGACGGTGCGGCTTTCAAAACCGTAACCAGGCCAAGCAATGGCAGCTTCAGCGACTTCGGACGAGTGCGACATTCTTTTCGTCGGTGGCGGGATCGCCGGCGCCAGCCTCGGGGCGCGGCTCGCCGGCGACATGCGCGTGACTTTGATCGAGAGCGAGGATCTGTGCGGCCGCCATTCGACCGGGCGCTCGGCAGCGTTCTGGGAAGCGAGCCTCGGCGCCGGACCCGCGCGCCGCCTGACCTTCGCGTCCAAGCCGATGTTCGACGCTGGCTGGCCGGGAACCTCGACGCCCTTGCTCCGCCGCCGCGGCACGGTTCATTTGACCGGCCCTCACGGTGAGCGGCTTGAGGGAGCCGAGGAACTGACCGGCGAGCACGCGCTGATTTGGCTCGACCGCGCCGCGCTCGACCGGATGATCCCGGGGCTGCGCGAGCAATGGACCGGCGCCTGGTATGAGGCGAGCTGCGCCGACATCGAGGTCGCCGCCTTCCATGCCGCGTGCCTGGCGGCGATCCGCCGCGGGGGCGGCACGGTGCGGACCGATGCCGCGCTGCGCTCAGCGAGCCGGACAGCCGAGGGATGGAAGGTGGAAACCGCCGCCGGTCAAATGCGCGCTGCAATCCTGGTCGATGCCGCCGGTGCGTGGGCCGATGACGTCGCCGCCCGCTGCGAAGTGCCCGCGATCGGGATGCAGCCGATGCGCCGCACCGTCGTCCAGTTGCGCGTCGGCCGGACAAACCTTCGCGACCTGCCGCTGGTCACCGACCTCCACAACAGCTTTTATTTCAAGGGCGAGGGCGACCGCAGCATCTGGGTCAGCCCGCTCGACGAAACTCCGCTCGATCCGTGCGACGCCGCGCCCGAGGAGATTGATGTGGCCACCGCGATCGACCGTTTCGAACGCGCGGTCGACTGGCCGGTCGAGGCGGTCGAGCGCAAATGGGCGGGGCTTCGCACCTTCGCGCCCGATCGCGTGATGAAGTTCGGCTTCGATCCGCTCGTTCCCGGCTTCTTCTGGTGCGCCGGCCAGGGCGGCATGGGCATCCAGACCGCGCCCGCGGCGTCCTTGCTCTGCGCGGCCCTGATCCGCGGCGAGCCGCTGCCCGAGGAGCTGACCGGAATCGACCCGGCGGACTTCTCTCCAGCTCGGCTCGCAAACATCCGCTCGTCCTGAGCGGCCCATAGGGTCGAAGTCGAAGGGCGCTTTGCACGACCATGGAGCTGCGCCCTTCGACTTCGCTCAGGACGAACGACAGGAAGGGGCTTACGCGGCGCGCAGCTGCTCGGCGCAGACCCGCATGCCATGGTCGCCGGAATCACGCCCGCGCCCTTCAGCCCAACCCGGTTTGCGTGATCGGAATACATTCAGTGTCTGCTTTGGGTCGAAAGCGGACATAACGCCTCGCTAGCGCTGCTTGTCGGCCTCGGCGCAGGCGAGCGCGTCGACGCGGTCGTTCTCGGGATGGCCGCTATGGCCCTTCACCCAGTGCCAGCGGACCTGATGCGTGGCGACGGCATCGAGAAGCTCGCGCCAAAGCTCTTCATTCTTCACGGGCTTGCGGTCCGAGGTCCGCCAGCCGTTGCGCTGCCAGCCGTGGATCCACTTGGTGATGCCGTCGCGCACGTAGACGCTGTCGGTGTGAAGCTCCACTCGGCACGGCCGCTTGAGTGCCTGCAGCGCCCGGATCGCCGCTACCAGCTCCATTCGGTTGTTGGTGGTCAGCGCCTCGCCTCCGCCAAGCTCGCGTTCGCGCTTGCCCATCCGAAGCAGCGCCGCCCAGCCGCCCGGCCCCGGATTGCCCCGGCAAGCGCCGTCCGTGAAAATCTCGACCTTCGACGGTTCGAGCATCAGCCGGTCAGGCAACCAGCTCGCGCGGGAGCTTGAAGGTCATTCGCTCGGGATCGTGGTCGGCCTCTTCCTCGGTGAGGTCGAAGCGGGCGGCGAGCGCGTCGATCACTTCGCGGACCAGCGTTTCGGGCGCCGAGGCCCCGGCCGTAACGCCCAAGGTTCGCGGCTGGCCGAGCCAGTCCCAATCGATATCCGTCGCGCGCTCGATCAGGCGCGACGGCACGTTCAGCCGCTCGGCGACCTCGGCCAGGCGCAGGCTATTGCTGCTGTTGGGCGCGCCGATCACAAGCATCTTCTCGCAGCGCGGCGCGATCGCCTTGACCGCCGCCTGTCGGTTCGACGTCGCGTAGCAGATGTCCTCGCTGCGCGGCGCGCGGATGTTCGGGAAGCGGCGTTGCAGCGCCTCGACGATCGCGGCGGTATCGTCGACCGACAGGGTGGTTTGCGTCAGGAACGCCAGCCGCTCGCTGTCGGCGACGTCAACCGCGCCGACATCCTCGACGGTCTCGACCAGCGTCATGCTTCCCGCCGGTACCTGGCCGAACGTGCCGATCACCTCGGGGTGGCCGGCGTGGCCGATGAACAGGATGTGCAGTCCCTCCTCGATCATCCGTTCGGCCTGGCGGTGCACTTTGGACACCAGCGGGCAGGTCGCGTCGAGGAAGCTCAGGCTTCGCTCGCTGGCCGCTTGCGGGACGGCTTTGGGCACGCCGTGGGCGGAAAACACCACCGGCCGGTCGTCGGGCACTTCGTCGAGCTCGTCGACGAACACCGCACCAAGCTCGCGCAGCCGGTCGACGACGAAGCGGTTGTGGACGATTTCGTGGCGCACGTAGACCGGCGCGCCAAAGCGCTCGATCGCCAGCTCGACGATACGGATCGCCCGGTCGACGCCCGCGCAGAAACCGCGCGGAGCGGCGATCAGCACGTGCAGGGGAGGGCGGCCAGGGTTTGAGCCAATTGCCATCGTGGCGGCGATGTAAGCCCTCGCTTGCAGCATTGAAAGGCGCTTCCTATGACGGCGCTCCATCCCGGCCGGCCAAGGAACACCATATAGTGAAGCTCCGCCTCCCTTCGCTTTTGCTTACATTGCTGCTCGCCGCCTGCTCCCGGCAGGGGACGGTCGAAGACGGCGGAATCTACACCGTGCGCAGCGCCTGCCCGCAGGTCGCGATCCCCGCCGGCACTGGCGACGTCACTCTGTTCAACCCGGCCGGAATGACCGAATCTACGGCAATCGACATCTCGGCGACCATGACCCATGTCCGCGCCGCCTGCGACGAAAGCGGCAGCAACATCGTCTCGACGGCGACCTTCAACGTGCTGGCGACGCGCCGCGATGCGGGCCAGGCGCGGCAAGTCGTGCTCCCTTACTTCGACGTCGTCGTGCAGGCCGGCAACCAGGTCGTTGCCAAGCGCGTCGGTCAGGTCGGGCTCAACTTCGCCGCTGGAAGCATGCGCGCGCAAACTTCAGGACAGGCGAGCGTCCGAATTTCGCGCGCCGCGGCAACGCTTCCGGCGGACGTACGCTCGATCCTCACCCGCCGCCGCAAGGTCGGCGACGAGAATGCGGCGGTTGATCCGCTGAGCGACCCGGCGGTGCGCGAAGCGGTCGCCCGGGCGAGCTTCCAGCATCTGGTCGGCTTCCAGCTCAACCCGGACCAGTTGCGCTACAACGCCACCCGATAAGCGAATCCGTTGACTCGCCGCTGCGGCGCGACCAAGGCTCCGCCCGTCTCCGGCGGCTGAAAGGCCTTCGGAAAGGCCGCGCGGGAGAGTTCGTCCAGCCCTGTGAAGGGACTGGCGGCGCCGAAGGAGCAACCGCCCCCGGAATCTCTCAGGCAAGAAGGACCGCGTGCGCCTGACAGTCTGGAAAGCGCTCTCCGCTGCTTCGGCAGTGGTGGGCCACCGAAGGGGTAACCCGCATTCGCGTGGCGAAGGCGGGGAAAGCTCTGAGGTCGCACCGACAGACGGGGGCGGGGACCGCGGTTCGCACGTTGCGACCCGGTGAACCGCAACCGCCGCAAGGAGCGCGCCATGAGCCGAGACGTCCACAACGGCCCGACCGACCAGCACAATCAGGCGCGCGGGACCCCCTATAGCGGCGATCCCGACGGCGGTTCCGGCGCCGCTCGGCCCGAGCCCCAGACCCTTTCCCTCGACAGGTGGCACCGCGCTCAGGGCGCGCGGATGGTCGAGTTCGCCGGATACATGATGCCGGTCCAGTACGAAGGGATCATAGCCGAGCATCTGTGGACTCGAGAAAGCGCCGGCCTGTTCGATGTCAGCCACATGGGCCAGCTGCTGGTCCACGGCGAGCGCGCCGATCACGCCCTCGAGGCGGTGCTTCCCGGCGAGCTCCGTGGCCTGGCCGACCGCAAGCTGCGCTACTCGCTGCTGCTCGACGAAAGCGGCGGGATCATCGACGATCTGATGGCGACGCGCCGCGGCGACGATTTCTATCTGGTGGTCAACGGCGCCACCAAGCATGGCGACATCGAAATGCTCGAACGCTCGCTGCCGCGCGAAATCGTCCTCGACCATATGAAGGAGCAGGCGCTGCTCGCGCTGCAGGGGCCACTAGCGGTCGAGGTTCTCGAAGCACTTGTCCCCGGCGTGGCGCAGCTCACTTTCATGGAGGGCAATGCGTTCCAGGCGCCCGAATACGGCGGCAATTTGTGGATCAGCCGCTCCGGCTACACCGGCGAGGACGGGTTCGAGATTTCCGTCGCGGGCGTGTCGGCGGAGAAATTGGCCGATGCACTGATTGCCGACGAACGGGTCAAGCCGATCGGTCTTGGCGCCCGCGATTCGCTGCGACTGGAAGCGGGCTTGCCGCTCTACGGCCACGACCTCGACCGCGACACTACCCCGGTGATGGCCGGCCTCACCTTCGCCATCCAGAAACGGCGCCGCGCCGAAGGCGGCTTTCCGGGCGCGGTGCGGATATTGTCGGAGCTCGCCAACGGCCCGATCGAGAAGCGAGTCGGCTTCGACGTCGACGGGCGCCAGCCGGTGCGCGAAGGCGCCCGCGTGCTCGACGGCGAGGGCAATGAGGTCGGCCGGATCACCAGCGGCGGCTTCTCGCCGTCGCTGCAGCGGCCGATCGCAATGGGCTATCTCGCCGCCCACCTCGCTGAGCCCGGCACCGCGTTGAAGCTCGAGCAGCGCAGCAAATTGTTCGACGCGCGCGTCGTGCCGATGCCGTTCGTCCCCCACCGCTACCACCGCAAGGGAGCATCCGCATGACCGTCTATTACACCCGTGAGCATGAGTGGGTCCGGCTCGACGGCGATACCGCCACCGTCGGCATTTCCGACCATGCGCAGCAGGCGCTCGGCGACATCGTCTTCGCCGAGGTGCCGGAAGTGGGCAAGTCGCTGAACAAGGGCGACGAGGCGGCGGTGGTCGAATCGGTCAAGGCCGCGTCGGACGTCTACGCGCCGGTCAGCGGCGAAGTCGTCGAGGGCAACCAAGCGGTCGTTGACGACCCCGCGCTGGTCAACCGCGACCCCGAAGGCGACGGCTGGTTCTTCAAGCTCAGGCTCGGCGACACGCTGGAGCTCGACGGGCTGATGGACGAGGCGTCGTACCGCGAGTGGGTGAAGACGCTCTGAGTCTCGCTCCCGCCTCGACCAGCCGCTGGAACGCGGCGGACTATGCGACCGTCGGCGCGTTCGTGCCCGAGCTCGGCATGGCCGCGCTCGAGTTGCTCGACCCCAGGCCGGGCGAGCGGATTCTCGATGTCGGCTGCGGTGACGGCGCGCTGTCGCTCAGGATCATCGACCGCGGCGCCGAAGTGGTCGGCGTCGACGCTTCGCCGGAACCGGTCGAAGGGGCGCGGGCCGGCGGAGTCTATACCGAGCTGCTCGACGCCGCCGACATGGAATACGACCGCCAGTTCGACGCGGCGTTTTCCAACGCGGCGCTGCACTGGATGCTGGACAAGGAGCGTGTCGCGGGCGCGATTTTTCGGGCGCTTCGGCTCGGCGGGCGCTTCGCCGGCGAGATGGGCGGGGAGGGCAATCTCGCGGCGCTCCGCGATGCGCTCGACACCGAGCTGGTGATCCGCGGCTACGCGCCGCCGCTCGAAGCTTCCAACTGGTATGCGTCGGCGGAGGAGTTCGCTCAGATTTACGAGGCTGCCGGCTTCACGCAAATCGATGCTCGGCTGATCGACCGTCCGACCCCGCTTCAGCACGGCGTTGCCGCCTGGGTTACAACCTTCCGCCGCGGCTGGCTCGACCACGCCGAAGTGCCGGAAGAGGAGCGGGGCGACCTTGCCGCCGCCGTCGCCGACCGCTTTGGATCCGACGTCGCCGATTACGTCCGCCTCCGCTTCATCATGAGAAAGCCTGCTTGAATGCGCTACCTGCCGCTGAGTGATGAAGATCGCGGGCAAATGCTCGCCGTCGTGGGCGCCAAGTCGATCGACGACTTGTTCGTCGACATCCCCGAAGACGTGCGCGTCGATGGTCTGATCGACGGGCTGCCGCTCCACGCGTCGGAGATGTCGGTCGAGCGGCAGCTGACTCAAATGGCGCGCAAGAACATGGTCGCCGGGGAAGTGCCGTTCTTCCTCGGCTGCGGCGCTTACCGGCACCACATTCCGGCCTCGGTCGACCACATCATCCAGCGCGGCGAGTTCCTGACCTCTTACACGCCCTACCAGCCGGAGATCGCGCAGGGCACGCTGCAGGTCCTATTCGAATTCCAGACCCAGGTCGCGCGCCTGTACGGCTGCGATGTCGCCAACGCGTCGATGTACGACGGCTCCACTGCCTGCTGGGAAGCGGTCACGATGGCTCGGCGGATCACTCGCCGGGCCAAAGCGATCCTGTCGTCCGGGCTTCACCCGCATTACGTCAACGTCGCCACGACCATGGCGAAGTTCACCGGCGACGAGCTTCATGTCGCGGCGCCGGAGCTTAACGCCGAGCCGGACACGCAGCGGCTGCTGGACGGCATCGACGATGAGACCAGCGCCGTCGTCGTCCAATATCCCGACATCCTCGGGCGGGTTTTCGACCTCGCGCCGATCGCCGAGGCGGCGCACGCCAAGGGCGCGCTGCTGATCGCCGTGGTCACCGAGCCGGTCGCGCTGGGGCTGCTCAAGTCGCCGGGCGAGATGGGCGCCGACATCGTCGTCGGCGAGGGCCAGTCGATTGGCGTCGGGCTTCAGTTCGGCGGGCCGTACGTCGGGCTGTTCGCTTGCGCCGAGAAATTCGTCCGGCAGATGCCCGGTCGGCTCGCTGGCGAGACGGTGGACGCGCAAGGAAAGCGCGGGTTCGTGCTGACCTTGTCGACCCGCGAGCAGCATATCCGCCGCGAGAAAGCGACCTCGAACATCTGCACCAACTCGGGGCTGTGCGCGCTAGCATTCTCGGTCCACCTCAGCCTTCTAGGCGAGAAGGGACTTCGCCAGCTCGCTTCCCTGAATCATGCGCGCGCGTGCGAGGTCGCCGAGCGGCTGGCGGGGATTCCCGGCGTCGAACTGGTCAACGACAGCTTCTTCAACGAGTTCACGCTTCGGCTTGCCGTCAAGGCAAGGCCGGCGGTTCACGCGCTGGTTGAGCGGGGCATCCTCGGCGGGGTGTCGCTCGGGCGGCTCTATCCCGGCGCCGCCTCGCTTGAGAACGGGCTGGTCGTCGCCGTCACCGAAACCACTACCGACGAGGGCATCGCCGCGCTGGAAGCGGGCCTGAAGGAGGTGATCCGATGACCGTCAACCCGTCCGGATGGCGCCCCTCGACGCCGGGGACTGAGCAAAGCGAGACCGGGACTATCACCGGCAACCGCGCGCTGATGCTCGAGGAGCCTTTGCTGTTCGAGATCGGCGATACCGAGACCACCGGCGTCGATTTCGACGCGGTTGCTGCTCCCCCTCAGGGGGGAGGGATCAGGCTTGCCGGGCTCTACCGCACCGCGCCGATCGGCCTCGCGGGCCTGTCCGAGCCCGAAGCGGTGCGCCACTACACCCGCCTGTCGCGGCAGAATTACGCGATCGACCTTGGCCTGTTCCCGCTGGGATCGTGCACAATGAAGCACAACCCGCGGCTCAACGAGAAGATCGCCCGGCTGCCGGGCTTCGCCGACATCCACCCGCTGCAGCCGCAGGAAACGGTGCAAGGCGCGATCGAGGTGATCAACGTCCTGTCGGAATGGCTGATCGCGCTGACCGGCATGTATGGCGTGGCGATGAGCCCCAAGGCCGGCGCCCACGGCGAGTTGTGCGGGCTGCTGTGCATCCGCGCGGCATTGGAAGCGCGGGGCGACGCGCGCCAGGTCGTCCTCGTCCCCGAAAGCGCCCACGGCACCAATCCGGCGACCGCCGCCTTCGCCGGTTATCGGGTCGAGAACATTCCCGCCAACGCCGCCGGCCGGGTCGATCTCGACGCGCTCAAAGACCGGCTCGGCCCCGACGTCGCCGCGGTGATGATCACCAACCCCAACACCTGCGGCCTGTTCGAGCCGGACATGAAGGCGATTTCCGACGCGGTCCACGCGGCCGGCGGCTTCGTCTATTGCGACGGCGCCAACTTCAACGCGATCGTCGGCAAGGTCCGCCCCGGCGACCTCGGCATCGACGCGATGCACATCAACCTCCACAAGACATTCTCCACCCCGCACGGCGGCGGCGGCCCGGGCTCCGGCCCGGTGGTGGTGTCGGAAGCGCTCGCCCCCTACGGCCCGCTGCCATATTCGGCCCGCTACGCTGACGGCAGCTTCAAGATGGTCGAGGAGGAAGGCGCCGCCGACGGGCATCCCGAGGCTTTCGGGCGGATGGTAGCCTTCCACGGCCAGATGGGCATGTTCACCCGCGCGCTCGCTTACATCCTCAGTCACGGCGCCGACGGATTGAAGCAGGTCGCCGAGGATGCGGTGCTCAACGCCAATTACGTGCTTCGAAGCCTCGAAGACGTGCTCGACGCGCCGCTCGCCAAGACCGGGCCGTGCATGCACGAAGCGATCTTCTCCGACCGCGGCTTTACGGGCGGCCTGAGCACCATCGACCTGGCCAAGGCGCTGATCGACGAAGGCTTCCACCCAATGACCATGTATTTCCCGTTGGTGGTGCACGGGGCGATGCTGGTCGAGCCGACCGAGACCGAATCGCGCGCCGGCCTCGACCAGTTCATCGCTGCGATGCGCGGCATCGCCGAGCGCGCGAAAGCCGGCGACCAAAGCCTCAAGGAGGCGCCCATCTACGCGCCGCGGCGGCGGCTCGACGAGACTCTGGCGGCGCGAAAGCCGGTGCTCACCTATCGCAATCCGGTGCCCGAAGCAGCCGGTGCGCCGACCCCAAGCGAAGTTGGCGACCGCTGACCGAGCGGTTTTACGAGGCTCCCGACGAGGGGCAGCGGCGCTCGGCCCCCGCGGCGCTGCGCAACCGCGAGCCGATTGCCGAGGTGCTTCGAGACTGGCTGCCGGCGAGCGGGCTGGTGCTGGAAATCGCGAGTGGCACCGGCGAGCATGCGGCTTATTTCGCGCAAGCCTTTCCCGGCCTCGAGTGGCAGCCGAGCGACGTCCACCCCGATGCGCTGGCCTCGATCCACGCCTGGCGCGCGCATCAGGGCTTGGCAAACCTGCGCGAGCCGATCGAGCTCGACGCCGCGCTTTGCGATTGGCCGGTCGATCGCGCCGACGCGCTGCTAAGCATCAACATGGTGCACATCAGCCCGTGGGAATCGGCGCTGGGGTTGCTGGACGGGGCTTCGCGTTTGCTGGGGCGGAAAGCGCCGCTGATCCTCTACGGGCCGTGGCTAAGCGAATCGGTCGAGACCGCCGCCGGAAATATCGAGTTCGATCTGGATCTGAAGCGGAGGAATCCCCGGTGGGGGCTTCGGCGGGTCGAGTCGTTCGCGGCCGAGGCGGAGAGTCGCGGGCTTGCCCTAATCGAGCAGCGGGCGATGCCGGCTAACAATAGGATGCTGTTGTTCAGGCGCTGAGTGCGGCTGTCTGGGTCTGCACTCGACTAGCGAAATCTTCCGCCAGCGTGGCATGCCAGGCCTTCGCCTGCTCGGTCATTGCGCGTTGCGCCGCGACCCCTCTTCAAACGCCCTGCGCCGGTAATAGCGCTCGTTAGACTCCATGTTCGTCCCCCTCCCGCTCCGGCGCACGATGCTCCCCAAGGGCTAACGGATGGTTAATATCCACAGCCGTCCCGCGCTGGCACAGAACTTCCTCCCCTAAGTCAGTTTCGGAGCCGCAACAAGTCGGTCGCTGAAACCTAACGTCGTCGCTCGTTGAACCGTAAAATGGTTGAAAGGAATCGACCGTGTTGAGTTCAATTCACAATGGCCGCGGGACGTTCGACCCGAATGCGCGCGGTTACCACGCCGTCTATCGCGAAGGCACCGTCAATCACTGCCCCGGCTGCAGCCGCACCCACTGGATCATCGGCCGGATGCTTGCGGAATGCGCGTTCTGTGCGACCGCTTTGCCGCTGTCGGAGAGCCAGCGGCACGGCCAGTCCGCAGCGGTGGTCCGCCGCTCGTGGCCGGTCCGTCCGCAACTCGACGCCGCCTGATCCCGCCAAGGCGTTCGAAGAAAGCTGTTTGGAACGGGGCTGCGCAGGCGTAATATGTGCGCCATGAAAAAGCTGTTTCTTTTGCTGCTCGCGGCCGCGGCCGCCGTCTTGCCGGCTCCGGCGCTCGCGCAAGCCGGCAACTTCACCATCGTCAACGCCACACCGATCGACATGACCGGGCTGATGGTCCGGCGGTTCGGGACCAGCGACTGGCTTCCGCTGACCGTCTCACCAGTGCCGGTGATGAAGGCGGGAGGGCGCGGCTCTGCCGACTTCAGGAACGAGGATTGCGCGTTCGATCTTCGGGCGACTCTCCCCGACGGCCGAACAGTGATGTGGCCGGGCGTGAACCTGTGCCAGGTGAAGGTGTTGACCCTGAACCAGAAAGCCGGCGGTGCTTTGTGGGTCGACTACGAATGATGGCGTCGCGGCGCACCGATCGCGCCGAATAGCGGCCGGCCAGCGCCCGGGCGGGCTGCGGCCTGACTGAATCGAGCAGCTTGGCCCCGGCGAGGAAAACGACGCCGGTGCAGGCGAGCGCCAGAGTCCAGCCGTTAAACCCCGGATAGGCCTGCAGATAATGCTGCGCGCGTTCGACCGCGCCGAGCGCGATCGCATAGATCACGAACCACGTTTCGGTGCGTGTCTTGATGACGAAAAGGCGCGCGATTCGACCCATGCCAATAGTTAAGCAAGCATCGTGCCAATGGCGCAATTCCGCCATTTCGACTCTAATGAAAATGGTTAAATGTAAATTAACCCGACAAGGAACCCGCGAGATCGAGGGCTTCGAGCAGCGCCGCGCGAGCCGCCTCGACGTCCCTGATCAGCGCAGGTTCCTGCAGCTGCATATTGTGGATGTCAGCCGGCCACGACCGCTCGACCAGCGCGGCAAGCCGGTCGAGCTTTTCCTCGTCGACGAGAAAGCGGGGATCGATGGTCGCGGGGTCGGCGACCACCCGGAGCCGGAGGCAGGCCGGGCCGCCGCCATTGGCCATCGACTGGCGAACGTCGACCACTTCCACGCGCCGGATCGGCCCGTTGCCGGCGAGGTGGCGCTCAAGCCAGCTCCATACGCTCGGGGTTTCGCGCGCCTCGGCCGGTACTACCAGAGTCATTTCGCCGCCCGGCGGGCTGACCAGCTGCGCGTTGAACAGATAGGATGAGATGGCGTCGGCCAGCGGCACTTGCGCATCGCTGACTTCGACCAGCTCGAAGCCGGGCAGCAGGCGCTCGCATTTCCCGACCACGTGGTTGCGGTCGGCAAAGGCTTTCTCGTGGGCGAACAGCACCGGTCCGTTGGCAACCGCGACGACATCGTTGTGGAAAGCGCCCGCGGCGATGGCGTCTTCCGATTGCTCGATGAACAAGGTCCGCTCGGGATCGAGCCGGTGAAGCCGGGCGATCGCCTTCGACGCTTGCAGATGCTGGCGCGCGGGGAACGGGCCGACCGTCTGGCCATAGACGAACAGCTCAATTCCCGGCTGGTCGTAGGCGCCGGTCAGCCGCATGTGGTTGGCCGCGCCCTCGTCGCTGAACGCCGGCGGCACCGGGCCATGCACCGCGAATGACGCGCCGTCGCCGAACGCGATGCCGAGCTGCGCCAGCGTCGACGGCCACTCGTGGCTTCGGTGCGGCATGGTGCGCAAATTGGCCACGGTCAGGTGGCAGCGTCCGTCGGCGGTATCGGGGGCCGGCGATACGGTCGCCGCATTGGCCGCCCACATCGCAGAGGCCGACATGGCGTTGGCCGCAAGCAGCGG
The DNA here is from genome assembly GCA_037721775.1 of Sphingomicrobium sp. Lineage (GTDB taxonomy): Bacteria > Pseudomonadota > Alphaproteobacteria > Sphingomonadales > Sphingomonadaceae > Sphingomicrobium. The sequence continues at coordinate 179,825 of JBBJOG010000002.1, forward strand.
GTCGGCCTCGTCGATGGTCGTCCCAAGCTCGGCTAGCCAAGCCCGGTGCGGCCGCGGGTGGGGCACGAAAATCCCCTGGGCGAGGCCCAGCGCGAGGTTGGCGCGCATTTTCTCGATGCCCTGAAGCGCCGCCGCTTGGGGACGCGAAACCTGGAAAGCGTTGCGTGCCGAGGCGAGGTTGCCCAGGCTAAGCCCCGCATAATTGTGGCTTGGCCCGATGATGCCGTCGAAATTGATCTCGGTCACCGCCATCAGCGCGCGACCGCCAGCACCTCGTCGCCCTCGCGGACGCCGAGCAGCTCGGCTGCCTCGCGGTCGATGCCCAGGCGTTTGCGGGGAAGCTTTCGGACGCAGGCGCAGCACGACTTGAACTCGGTCAGCCTGCCGACCGCCAGCAACATGCGCTGCTTTCCGCCGTCGCCGACTTTGTCCACCGTGTACGTCTCGGCCTCGTCGATCGTGCGGATGCTGTCGGTCGCGGCGATGACGGTCGGCCCGCCGTCGAAAATGTCGACATAGCGGTCGAACACGAAGCCTTCGGCTTCGAGCATCCGGAGCGCGGCCCGGCCGGTCGGGTGCGGCAAGCCCATCACAGCCTTCGCGACGTCCGGCAGGAGCGCGACGTAGATCGGCGTTCGCGGCATCAAATCGGCGATGAACCGGGTGCCGTTGATGGCGTTGAACTCGTCGGCGTCCGGAAAGCTCATGTCGAAGAACCGGCCGGCCAGCGAATCCCAGAAGGGCGAATTGCCGGCATCATCCATGACCCCGCGAAGCTCGGCCAGCGTCCGGTCGCCGAAGCGCCGGCGGTGAAGCTTCATGAACAGATAGCGGCTGCGCGCGAGCAAAGCGCCCCAGCCGCCGGCCCTCGCTTCGGGGTGAAGGAACAGCCCGCCGACTTCCGACGAGCCTTCCAGATCGGTGGTCAGGCTGAGCATTTCGTTGCGGAAGGTCTTGCCAAGTTCGGGGCTGCTCTGGGTGAGCGTGCTCAAATGATAACTGTAGAAGGGCTGGACCACGCCGACCTTGCCGAACACCTGGCAGGTGCCGCGAATCTTGCCTGTCTTCAGCTCTTCGAGGGCGAACATGTACAGGCCGCCCTCCTGCTCGTCCTCCTGGCGCTCGAACGAGGCATCCGAACGGGCGATCTTGGCGACCAATGTGCCCCGCTCGGGCGGCAGGTTGGTGAAACCGCCGCCGGTGAGCTTGGCCATCTCGTAGATCGCCGGGAAGTCGTCGCCGCGCACCGGGCGCACCCGGTAGCTCATGCGCGCGGCTCCGCGATCCGAAGGATGGCCAGCGCCGACAGCGCCGCGCGCTCGGCCAGACTGTCGGCGATCAGATATTCGTGCGCGCTGTGGATCTTGCCGCCGCGAACCCCCATCGTATCGACCACCGGCACCCCGCAAGCGGCGATGTTGTTGCCGTCGCAAACCCCGCCGCTGGCCTGCCAGCCGATCGCCTGGCCGAGGTCGGCGCCGGCATCGCGGACAAGCTCGAACAATTGCTCCATTGCCGGGGTCATCGGCTTGGGCGGCCGGCCGAACCCGCCGTGCACTTCGATGGTCACGTCGCGCTCGCTCGAAACCGCGGCAACGGCCTCGTCGATCAGCCTTTTGGCCTCGGCTTCGAGCTCAGCATTGCGCGGCCGCAAATTCACTCGAAGCACGGCGAGGTCGGGAACGACGTTGGCCGGGCCGCCGCCGTCGATCCGCGCCGGGTTTATCGAAAGCCCGTCGCGCCTGGCGCGGTCGAGGCGAAGCGCCAGGTCGGCGGCGGCAAGGATCGCGTTGCGCCCGTCCTCGGGATTGCGCCCGGCGTGGGCTGAGCGGCCGCGCACTACCAGCGCGAAATTAGCGCTCCCCGGCCGCGCACCTGCAAGCGTCCCGTCGGGAAGCGCCGACGGTTCATAAGTCAGCGCCGCCCGCTTGCCGCGAGCGGCCTGCGCAATCAGCGCCGCCGAGCCTTGGCTGCCGACCTCCTCGTCGCTGTTGATGACGATGTCATAGCCGATGCGCTCGGCAACGCCGGAGCTTTCGACCGCCTTGAGCGCGGCCAGCATCACCGCAAGCCCGCCCTTCATGTCGGCGACCCCGGGGCCGTTGAGGATGCCCTCCTCAAGCCAGCGGGTTTGCTGGAAATCGTGGTCGGCACCGAACACCGTGTCCATGTGGCCGGTGAAAAGCAGCTGCACCGGAGCGTCGGCGCGGACCGTGAGCCTGAGGTTGCGCCCATGCTCGATGTCGAATTGCCGGCCCGACGGGTCGACCCCCTCGACCCGCGCCGCATCGAGCAGATTCGCTGGTCCGGGAAGCGCGGAGAATGCGTCGGCCAGGAGACCGGCCATTTGCTCGACGCCCGCGAGATTGCGCGAGCCGCTGTTGACCAAAGCCCATTGTTCGACCTGCTCGAGCATCGGCTCGGCGCCCGCGCGGTCCACGCAATCACGTTCGATGCTCGACAGGGGCCCCATCGCGGCCTCCCTAGCGGGACAGCCGGTCGAACGCCACACCACTACAGATAGGCGCCGAACTCCTTGAGCAGGCAGCGGTAGAGGTCGCGCTTGAACGGCACGATCATGTCCGGGAGATGCGCGGGCTCGACCCACTTCCAGTCGCAGAATTCGGGATGCTCGGTGGCGATGTTCACATCGGTATCGGTGCCGAGGAAGCGCGCGAGGTACCAGTCCTGCAGCTGGCCTTTCCATTTCCCGCCCCACAGCTTCCCGCGAAGCTCTTGCGGCAGGTCGTATTTGAGCTGCTCGGGACATTCGGCGATCCGCTCCACGAGATGCGGCGCGATTCCGATCTCTTCTTCGAGCTCGCGAAGGGCGGTCGCCCAAGGCTGCTCGCCCTTGTCGATCCCACCCTGCGGCATCTGCCACGCCTCGTCGGTGTTATCGATCCGCCGCCCGACCCACACCTGGCCGCGCTGGTCGAGCAGCATCACGCCGACCCCGCGGCGGTAGAGTTTGTCGTCGGTCATGAGCCCTCATTGCGAGCGGCGGAGCCGCGCGGCAATCCAAAAAAGCTCTGGATTGCTTCGCTTTGCTCGCAAAGACGAAATGACCGGTCTAAAAGCGAAACCTATGGCCACCGCCACCCACTTCCTGACCGAAGCCGAGGCCACCGCCCATCCGCCGATGGAAGCGGTGGTCGTCCGCTTCGCCGGCGACAGCGGCGACGGGATGCAGCTGACCGGCGGCCAGTTCACCTTATCGACCGCGCTGGCCGGCAACGATTTGGCGACCTTCCCCGATTTTCCCGCCGAAATCCGCGCTCCGCAGGGGACGACGTTTGGGGTCTCAGCTTTCCAGATCAACTTCGGCAGCTGCGCGATCGAAACCGCCGGCGACCAGCCCGACGTGCTCATCGCGATGAACCCGGCGGCGCTGCAGGTTAACGTCGACGCCCTTCGCGACGGCGGGCTGATCATCGCCGACGAAGGCGAGTTCACGGCGCGCAACCTGTCCAAGGCGGGCTACGACGCCAACCCGCTGGAGGACGGAAGCCTCGCCCGCTGGCAGCTGATCCGATTCAACATCTCGCAGCTCACCCTGGACGCGGTGAAGCCGTTCGGGCTTGGCAACAAGGAAGCGCTGCGCTGCAAGAACATGTGGACGCTGGGCCTGGCGCTGTGGATGTTCGACCGCGACCGGCAGCCGATCGTCGACTGGCTCAAGACCAAGTTCGCCAAGGCGCCGGAGCTGGCCGAGGCCAATATCGCCGCATTGAACGCCGGCCACGCTTACGGCGAGACGGTCGAGATCGGGGCGCCCAGCATCCGGCGCCACCATATCGCCCCCGCGCCGGCGGAACCCGGCCTCTACCGCACAGTAACAGGTGCGGAGGCCCTCGCGCTCGGGCTGGTCGCGGGCGCGCAGCTGGCCGGGCTGGACATGTTTTTCGGCTCCTACCCGATCACGCCTGCGAGCCCGCTTCTTCACCATCTGGCGCGGCTCAAGGAATATGGCATCACCACGTTCCAGGCGGAGGACGAGATCGCCGCGATCTGCGCCGCGATCGGCGCGTCCTACGCCGGCAAGCTGGGGGTCACTTCGTCGTCGGGGCCGGGGATCGCGCTCAAGACCGAAGGCATCGGGCTTGCGGTCATTACCGAGCTGCCGCTGATCGTCGTCAATTCGCAGCGCGGCGGGCCGTCGACCGGCCTTCCGACCAAGACCGAGCAGTCGGACCTTTACCAGGCGGTCTACGGGCGCAACGCCGACGCGCCGGTGCCGGTGATCTCGGCCCGCTCGCCGGCCGACGCCTTCGACTGCGCGATCGAGGCGGTTCGGATCGCGACCCGCTACATGACCCCGGTGATGCTTATGACGGACGGCTATATCGCCAATGCCGCCGAGCCGTGGAAGGTGCCCGACATGAGCGGGTATGCGCCGTTCCCGGTCGAATTCTTTGCCACGCCGCCGGGCGAAGGCGAGGCGGTGATGCCCTACGCTCGCAATGACGATCTCGCGCGCCCCTGGATCAGGCCCGGGACGCCGGGGCTCGAGCATCGCATCGGCGGGATCGAGAAGCAGCCCGGCACCGGCAACATCGATTACAGCCCGGCCGCGCATGCTGAGATGACCGCCATCCGCCACGGCAAGGTTGCCAACGTCGCCGACTCCATTCCCGACCAGGATATCTGTCTCGGCCGCGAAGGCGCGGCTCTGGCGGTGGTCGGCTGGGGCTCGACCTTCGGCCCGATCCACCAGGCGGTTCGCCGGGCGCTCGCCAACGGCCAGGACGTCGCCCACGTCCACATCCGCCACATCTGGCCGATGCCGCAAAATATGGCTGTCCTGCTCAAGGGCTTCGGCCGTATCCTGGTGCCCGAAATGAACATGGGACAATTGAAGACCCTGCTCCGCGACCAGTATCTGGTCGACGCGCAGCCGCTCAACAAGGTCAGCGGCCAGCCGTTCCGCATCGCCGAAATCGAGGCCGCGATCACGGAGGCGCTGCGGTGATTTCCCACCATGTTCCCCGGCTATGAGACAGGTCAACGCATTCCCGCTAATCGCCATGCTGGTCGTAGTCGTGGCGCTGATTTACTGGCTGATGTGAACCGATGAACGAGCTCACCCCGATACCGACCACTACCGCCAAGGACTGGGCGAGCGACCAGGAAGTGCGCTGGTGCCCGGGCTGCGGCGATTATGCTGTACTGAAAGCCGTGCAGCGGACCATGCCCGACCTTGGGCTGGCGCGCGAGAAGACGGTGTTCGTGTCGGGCATCGGCTGCTCGAGCCGCTTTCCATATTACATGGCGACCTACGGCTTCCACACGATCCACGGCCGGGCGCCGGCCTTCGCCACGGGCATCAAGCTCGCCAACCCCGAGCTGGACGTGTGGATCATCACCGGCGACGGCGACGCTCTGTCGATCGGCGGCAACCACACCATGCACGTGCTGCGGCGCAACCTCGACTGCCAGATCCTGCTGTTCAACAACGAGATTTACGGGCTGACCAAGGGGCAATATTCGCCGACCAGCCGGATCGGCACGCGCTCGCCTTCGACGCCCTTCGGCTCCGTGGACCGGCCGATCCGGCCGTGCGGCTTCGCCTTGGGCTCGGGCGCGCGCTTCGTCGCCCGCGGCATCGACGTGCACAAGAATTTGCCCGACGTCTTGAAAGCAGCGCATGCCCATCGCGGCGCCAGCTTCGTCGAGATCTTTCAGAATTGCATCGTCTACAATGACGAGGTGTTCGCCTCGTTCACCGAAAAGCAGTCGGCGGCGCAAAAGCAGCTTTGGCTGCAGCGCGGCGAGAAGATGCTGTTCGACGGCGGCACCAAGGGCATTGGGCTCGACCGCGAGCGGCTCGCGCTTAAGGTGGTCGACGCGCAGGATCCCGAAGTCCTCATCCACGATCCCACCAACCGCTCGATCGCTCACATGCTGGTGGAAATGCCGAACGAGGGTTTTCCCGTCGCGCTTGGCGTCCTTTACGATGATCCCGCGCCGACCTTCGAAAGCGCGGTGGTCGAGCAGAATCAGGCCGCTGCCACGGGCAAGACTCCAGACCTCCAGACATTGGTCGCCAAGGGCCAGACCTGGCAGGTCGAAAAGGAGCCGCGCGAGCTCTAGCCGCACTTCCCGATGGACAGTCTCACGCATTCGTTGGCCGGCTGGGCGCTTGGCCAGGCCGGCCTCAAGTCGCAGACCCGCAAGGGGCTGGCGGCGCTGATCCTTGGCGCCAACATGCCCGACATCGACGTGTTCTTCGGCTGGGTGGAGTGGCTGCCGCTGGCCACCCACCGCGGCGTCACCCACAGCCTGGTCGGCGGGGCGGTGGTGATGCCGCCGCTGCTCTTCGGCCTGTTGTGGCTGCTCGACCGCTGGCAAATGAGCCGCGGAGCGGCGTTCAAGAGCGGGCTGGCGATGCGCTGGCGGTGGTTGCTGGGCTTATGCTACCTCGGGGCGCTGTCGCATCCGCTACTCGACCTGCTGACGACCTATTCGGTTCAGCTGCTATCCCCCTTCTCATCGGCCTGGTTCCACGCCGACGGCCTGTTCATCATCGATTTGTGGCTGTGGCTGCTGTTCGCCGGCACGATCGCCTGGTCGAAGCTGCGGGAAAAGCGAAAGCGCGAGTGGCGGCGGCCGGTGCAGGCCGCGATCGCCATCGGGCTGGCCTACATCGGCCTCAACCTGCTCATTACCCAGCGCGCCCTGGCAGTTGTCGACAATCGCCCGGCCGAGGCGGATTTCGCCTCTTCGCCTCCGTTCTACTCTTGGCGGCGCGACCTCGTCTGGCGGGAGGGTGATTGCTATCGCCGCAGCAGCTACGATCCGCTTGGCGCCGGCTTCACGCCGGTTACCAGCTGCTCGCCGGCAAACATGGACGATCCGCTGGTGCTTGAAGCCATCCGCCGCGATCCCGGGCTCCGCAAGTTCCTCCACTGGTCGATCCTGCCGCAGGCCGAAGTTGAGCACTCGCGCTGCTCCGCGAAGGTGACGATCGGTGATGCCCGCTATGGCGAAGGCAGGCGGTCGCGGCTGGGTCGCGAGTCGGTCGTCCCGACCTGCTAGCCGTCGACGCTGACCCGCTCGCCGCCGGGTGCATCGGACAGCAATCGCTCGAGGATGAAATCGGCGACCACTTGCGGCGGCTTCAGGCTGTCCGGCTCTTCGCCGGGGAAAGCGAGCTGCCGCATCCTCGTCCGGGTCGCGCCGGGGTCGAGGATGTGAATTCGAACCTTGCCCGAATATTCGGTCTCGTCGCCGTAGGAGAGGATGAGGTTTTCGAGCGCCGCCTTCGACGAGCCGTAGGCGCCCCAGAAAGCGCGAGGCTGGTTGCCGACCGATGAGGTAACGGCGATCACGTCGGCCCGCTCGCTGGCGCGAAGCAGCCGGTCGAAGGCCGCGATCAGCGCCTGGTTGGCGACCACGTTGAGGGTCAGCAGTCGCGCATATTCCTTGGAATCGATATGTTCGACCGGGGTCAGCGAGCCGAGCATCGCGGCGTTGAGCATGAGGATGTCGAGCGCTTCCCAGCGCTCGGCGGCGGCGGCGGCGAGCTTGCCGATGGATTCGCCCTCGGCAAGGTCGAGTGGGGCGATTGTCGCCGAGCCGCCGGCATCATGGATCCGCTCCTCGACCTCCTCCAGCGCCTTGGCGGTGCGGGCGACGAGGATGACGTGCGCACCGGCAGCAGCCAGCGTTTCAGCCGTGGCCGCGCCGATCCCGCGGCTGGCTCCGGTGACAAGCGCGAGCTTGCCGGTCAGGGGCTTTTCCAGGCCGGTCATGGAAGCGCCACTAAAGCCTGCCGCGCATCAAGCAACGGAGGCTGGCTATCTGGAAGCCACAAGCGCCAGGCCGGCGCTTGGCGAATTCTCGTTGAGGTCGGTCAGGCTGGTCGGGTAATCGCCGGTGAAGCAGGCGTCGCAGCGCTGGGGCTGGGCGTCGTCGCGAGCATCGCCGATCGCCCGGTAAAGCCCTTCGATCGACACGAAGGCGAGGCTGTCGGCGTTGATGTAGTCGCGCATCTTCTCGACGGTCATTTGCGCGGCGAGCAATTTTGCGCGCTCCGGCGTGTCGACTCCATAAAAGCAGCTGTGGCGGGTCGGCGGCGAGGCGACCCGCATGTGCACTTCGCGGGCGCCGGCATCGCGCATCATCTGCACGATCTTCAAGCTGGTGGTGCCGCGGACGATCGAATCGTCGATCAGCACGATCCTTTTGCCGGCGACCAGCGCCGAATTGGCGTTGTGCTTCAGTTTGACGCCGAGGTGGCGGACTTCCTGGCTGGGCTGGATGAAGGTGCGCCCGACATAGTGGGAGCGGATGATCCCGAGCTCGAACGGGATTCCGGATTGCTGGCTGAAGCCAAGCGCCGCGGGCACTCCGCTGTCGGGCACCGGGACGACATAATCGGCCTCAACCGGGGCTTCGCGCGAAAGCTCGGCGCCGATTTGCTTGCGGACCTGGTAGACCGAGGTCCCGTCGACCACCGAATCGGGCCGCGAGAAATAGACGTGCTCGAAAATGCATGGGCGTGGCGCGACCTGAACGAATGGCCGGAAGGAGCGCAGGCCAGAGCCGTTGACGATGACCAGCTCACCCGGCGCGATGTCGCGTATGAAGGTCGCGCCGATCACGTCCAAAGCGACGCTTTCCGATGCGAAGACCGTCGCTTCGCCAAGCTTGCCCATCACCAGCGGACGAATCCCCAGCGGGTCGCGGCAAGCAATCAGCCCTTCGTCGGTCAGCACGGTGATGGCGAACGCGCCTTCGACCTGCTTCAATGCGTCGATCAGCCGGTCGAGTGGGGTCGAATAAGTCGAGGTCGCGACCAAGTGGATGACCACTTCGGTGTCGCTGGTCGACTGGAAGATCGAGCCGCGCCGGTTGAGCGTCCGGCGAAGCTTCATCGCATTGGACAAATTGCCGTTGTGGGCAATTGCGAAGCCGCCGTCGTTCAATTCGGCGAACAAGGGCTGGACGTTGCGGAGCGCGGTCTCGCCGGTGGTCGAATAGCGGACATGGCCGATCGCGGTCCGCCCCGGCAGCCGCCGCATCACCTCGTCGCTGTCGAAATTGCCGGCCACGTGCCCCATCGCCCGGTGCGAATGGAAATGCGCGCCGTCGAAGCTGGTGACTCCGGCCGCTTCCTGGCCGCGGTGCTGCAGCGCATGCAGGCCAAGCGCGACGAAGCTCGCCGCATTGTCGACGCCCCAGATGCCGAAAACGCCGCATTCTTCGCGCAGCTTGTCGTCGTCGAAGGGATTGGTGGTCAGCATATACCCCGCCGCATTGCCGAGAGCCGTTGATATAGTGATCGATCGCCGCTTTGTCGCCCCCGTCCTGAACCGGGCTTGAAGCGGCCGCCGGGCTGCTTCAGTGTAGGTTTTCAAACAGGACGAAAGAAATCCATGCCGATCTATTCCGCGCCCATCAGAGACACTCGCTACATCCTCGAAAACGTGCTCGAAATCGGCCGTTATTCAAACCTTCCGGGATTCGCCAACGCCACTCCCGACCTGATTGAAGCGATTCTCGAGGAAGCCGGCCGCTTTTCCGTCGAGGTGCTTCAGCCGTTGAACAAGGTCGGCGACGAGATCGGCTGCAAGCGTAACAACGATGGCTCGGTGACGACTCCGCCGGGTTTCAAGGAAGCGTATGCGAAATTTTGCGAGGCCGGCTGGCCGACCCTGACGGCGCCCGAGGAATATGGCGGGCAGGGGCTGCCGCAGACTATCGGCACCGCGATCGGCGAATATATCCTTTCCGCCAACCACAGCTTCGAAATGTACCAGGGCCTGACTTCGGGCGCGATTGCGACCTTGCTGATCAAGGGCAGCGACGAGCAGAAGAGCACCTATGTGCCCAACATGGTCACCGGCCGCTGGACCGGCACGATGAACCTGACCGAGCCGCATTGCGGCACCGACCTCGGGCTGCTCAAGACCCGCGCCGACCCGATGCCCGACGGCAGCTTCGCAATCACCGGCACCAAGATCTTCATCTCGTCCGGCGAGCACGACATGGCCGAGAATATCATCCATCTGGTGCTGGCCAAGATCGCCGGCGCCCCGGACAACGTCAAAGGCATCTCGCTGTTCGTCGTTCCCAAGCATCTGGTGGGCGAGGACGGGTCGGTCGGGGAGCGCAATGCGGTCAGTTGCGGCGCCATCGAAAAGAAGATGGGGATCCACGGCAACGCCACCTGCGTGATGAACTACGACGGCGCGCGCGGCTGGCTGGTCGGCGAGCCGGAAAAGGGCCTGGCCGCGATGTTCATCATGATGAACGCGGCCCGCCTCGGCGTCGGTATGCAGGGGCTCGCTCAAAGCGAGGTCGCCTACCAGAACGCCGTCGCTTACGCCCGCGAACGGCGGCAGGGCCGGGCGCTCAACGCCGGCGAACGCGACGCCGATTCCAAGGCGGACACGCTGATGGTCCACCCAGACGTGCGGCGGATGCTGATGCAGATTCGCGCCTGGAACGAGGGCAGCCGGGCGCTGCTGCTGTGGGGCTCGCTGCAGGTCGACTTGCATCGCCGCAGCCAGAGCGAGGAGGACCGCCAGTTGGCCGACGACCTCGTCTCGCTGCTCACCCCGGTGATCAAGGGCTATATCACCGACAAGGGCTTCGAAGGCGCGGTGCTCGCCCAGCAGGTATTCGGCGGCCACGGCTACATCCGCGAGCATGGCGTCGAGCAATTCGTCCGCGACGCGCGCATTGCGCAGATTTACGAAGGCACCAACGGCATCCAGGCGATGGACCTGGTTGGCCGCAAGCTGCCCAAGGACGGCGGCCGCGCCATCCGCGCCTTTTTCGATCTGCTGACCCGAGAAATCGCCGAAGCCAAAGCGGCCGGCGATCCGGCCGGGGTCGCAGCCGCGCTCGAGCCTGCGCTTGGCGAGTTGACGCAGGCGACCATGTGGCTCGCCCATAACGGAATTGCCGACCCCAATAACGCCGGTGCGGGCGCTTACCCCTATATGGACTTGATGGGGCTGGTCAGCCTGGGGTGGATGTGGATGAAGATGGCCGGGGTCTCCGCCCGGATGCTCGATGGCGACGACAAGCAATTCCACGAAGCCAAGCTCGCCACCGCCCGGTTCTACGCCACTCGCGAGCTGGTCTCGGCATCGTCGCTGAGGCGCCAGGTCGAGGCCGGCGCGGACAGCGTGATGAGCATGCCGGTGGAGGCCTTTTAGGCGCTAACCCGCTTCCCGCCTGTCGACGTACCACGGGCGCATCATGGTGAAGCCGCTGTTCTTCACTTTCTTGGGCGCGAGGCGCGTGAGGTCGAATTCGCGCTCGAACTTCACGCCGAGTTTGCCGTTGCCGGCCCAGCGGACGGTGCCGATCACCGGCCCGACGCCGACGATGTTGATGGTCATCTGCGCTCCCGGCGCGATCGCCCGCTTGCACTCGACCAAAGCGCCGGTCACCGAGATGTTGCGAAGCCGGATTTCCTCTTCAAAGCCATCGATCATGCCGGTCGCGCGGCGCATCAGCCGATGGCGCGGCTCGCGCAGGCACTGGAAGCCGGCCGCTTCGACCCGCGCGCGGTTGGCGAGCTCGCGAGTGGTGGCGGCGTTAGCCGGACGGCCGAAGATATAGCCTTGCACCTGGCTGCAGCCGAGCTCGCGGATCAGCGCCAGATCGTCGTGGGTCTCGACGCCTACCGCCGTGGTGTCCATGTCGAGGCTCTCGGCGAGGCTGACGATGGCGCGGATGATGGCGCTGTTGCGGCTGGTCGGGGAAGCGGCGCCGCGAACGAAGCTCTGGTCGATCTTGATCTTGTCGAACGACGCTTTCTTCAAATAGCCCAATGAGCTGTAGCCTGTGCCGAAGTCGTCCAGTGCCAGGCGGACTCCGAGCCTCTTGAGGCGAGCGAACGTCTCGTCGGTGGAATCGCCCTCGGCGAGGAACACGCCCTCGGTAATTTCGAGTTCGACCTTGCCGGGCTTTACCCCGGATTCCTCGATCAGCCTGGCAATGGCATCGACGATTGCGGGGTCGTTGAACTGGATAGGCGACAGGTTGACCGCAATCCGGATGTGCTCGGGCCAGTGGGCGGCTTCCTTGAGCGCGGTTTGCAGCACCCAGTGGCCGATCTTGCCGATCATTCCGCATTCTTCGGCGAGCGGAATGAAGATGTCCGGGGAGATTTGGCCGCGCACCGGGTGGGTTCAGCGGACCAGGGATTCGAACCCGGCGATCTCCTCGCTGGCGGCGCGGACGATCGGCTGGAACATGACTTCGAGCTCGTCGCGCTCGAGCGCCTGGCGCAAGTCGTTCTCCAGGATCTGGCGGTCGGCCGCCTCGCTGTGCATCGAAGCTTCGTAGAAGCAGTGCTTGCCGCGTCCGGCGGCCTTGGCCGCATAGAGCGCCAGATCGGCGTTGCGGATCATGCTGTCGGCGCAGGCCCGGCCCGGGTCGCCGATCGCAATCCCGAGGGACGCGCCGATCGTCACCTTGTGGTTCTCGATCAGATAGGGGCGCGACACCTGCTCGATAAGCGTTCGGGCAAGCGATTCCAGAAGGCCGATGTCGACGGTTCCGGGAAGCACCGCCTTGAACTCGTCGCCGCCCAGGCGCCCGACCTGGCCGTGCTCGCCCATCACCAATTTCAGCCAGTCGGCGACCTGGCGGAGCAGCGCGTCGCCGACCGGGTGGCCAAGCGTGTCGTTGACGTTCTTGAAGCGGTCGAGGTCGATCAGGAACAGGCTGCAGCCCTTTTGCCTGCGAGCCGCGTTGCGAAGAGCTTCCTCGAGCGTCTGGCGTATCATCGCCCGGTTGGGCAGGCCGGTCAGCGAATCGAAGCGGGCGAGGCGGGTGATCTCCCGCTCGGACCGGCGCTGCTCGGTCAAATCGGTGCCGATGCCGCGAAAACCGAGGAACCGGCCGCGGCTGTCGAAGATCGGGTTGCCGGACAGCGACCAGTGCACGTCCTGGTCGCTGGCCGGGCGCACGACCACGTCGGAAAAAGGGAATCGGGCCGACAAATGGAAGCCCAATGTCTTGCGCTCCTCGGTCGAATTGACGCCGCCGGTGTCGACTGAGAGCAGGTCGGTGAACTGGCGGCCGAGCAGTTCGGCCGGCTCGCAGCGGAAGTCGTCGGCGAGCTGCTGCGACACGTAGGACAAGGTCCCTTCCGGGTTGGTCTCCCAGAACCAGCCGCGGCCGGTATTCTCGAACTCGTCGACGAAGTTCAATGCCTTGTGCGCCGCGCCGTCGAGACTGAGCCGGCGTCGGCCCGCTGCAATCACTGTGCGGGCGCCGGCGACGCTGTACGTGGTCAGCATCAGGCACAGGATCGCGACTGCCACCGGGATAAGGGTCGCCGAGGCGAACAGGGCGGCCGCGGCGGTCGCGACGAAGGCGTTGACCACCGACAAGGGCGGGGAGCTGATCGCGACAATCGCCGCCATCGTGATCCTCGCACATAGCGAAACCCAGACGGCCCCGGTCAAGCCGAACGAATCATGGACGATCAGGGCGACGCTGAACAAGGTCCACAGCAAGCCCACGGCTCCGAGATAAAAGCACATGGCCCGGGCAACGGTATGGGCTGGCAGCTCCAGTTCGTCGCGCCAGTGCAGGCTAAGCGCCGCGAGGACATCGAGGATCAGCACCAGTGCCAGTGGAATGAACGGATTGGTTATCGACAGAACCAGCGCCAGCTGGGGGTGCAAGACGACGAACGCGGCCGTGATGAGAAGGTGGGTGGCGCCGAGCAGCAGTGCCGCATAGTCGAAATTGCCAATCCGCCATTCGGTCAGCGAATCCTCTTCGGAGGTTTCGCCGCCCTTGACGTCGAACCACAACGCCTCGCGAACCGAAGCTCGCTTGGGCATGTCTCTGATCGGACTTACGGCCTTGGCAAAACGCGCTCGCGGCATTGAAGAATAGCCTCGGGGGGAACGGAGCGAATACTGCTCCGCAATGGGCCATCATTAACGCCTTGAGTTAACGGCGCGGCGAACGAACGCGGTTAGCGGGCGGTTAGCCGTCTTGCTCGGGCAGGAAGTCCGGAACCGACAGATAGCGCTCGCCGGTGTCGTAATTGAAGGTCAGCACGCGCGGCTTGTCGCCCAGCTCCGGGAGCTTTTGCGCAACCGCGGCAAGCGATGCGCCGGACGAGATGCCGACCAGAACGCCTTCCTCGCGGGCTGCGCGAAGCGCCATCGCCTTAGCGTCGTCAGCGGTCACCTGGATGGTGCCGTCGAGGATATCGACGTCGAGGTTGCCCGGGACGAACCCGGCGCCGATGCCCTGGATCGGATGGGGGCCGGGCTCGCCGCCGCTGATCACCGCCGACAGAGTCGGCTCGACCGCGAACACCTTGAGCTTGGGCCATTCCTTTTTCAGCACCCGGGCGCAGGCAGTGATGTGGCCGCCGGTGCCGACCCCGGTGACCAGCGCGTCGAACGGCTGGTCACGAAAATCGCGCAATATCTCCTGGGCGGTGGTGCGGACGTGGACCTCGATATTGGCCGGGTTGTCGAACTGCTGCGGGGTCCAGCCGCCGGGTATGTCGGCGAGGATTTCCGCGGCCCGGGCGATCGCCCCCTTCATCCCCTTTTCGCGCGGGGTGAGGTCGAACTCGGCGCCGTAAGCGAGCATCAGTCGCCGCCGCTCGATGCTCATGCTTTCGGGCATCACCAGGATGAGCTTGTAGCCCTTGACCGCCGCGACCATCGCCAGGCCGATGCCGGTGTTGCCGGAGGTCGGCTCGATGATCGTGCCGCCGGGTTTCAGAGCGCCGGAGCGCTCGGCGTCTTCGACCATCTCCAGCGCGATCCGGTCCTTGATCGACCCGCCGGGGTTGGCCCGCTCCGACTTCACCCACACCTCGGCGGCGTCGCCGAACAGGCGGTTGATGCGGATATGCGGCGTATCGCCGATCGTTTCGAGGATGCTGGAAGCCTTCATCGCGCTGTCTCCTGAAAATCGCAGAAGCGGCCAGCGCTTCCTCGTCCTGCACCCTGTATAGGGACGCGGGCTTCCGCCTTGAAGGGCGTCAGGCGCCGCCGGCGACGACCGGAGGCCTTTCCGGCGGCGGTTCGGGCAGGTCGAAGCTGCGGGCGTTGCGAAGCGCCGGGAACCAGCGCGCCCAGATGAGGGTGATGACGATCGCTGCGATACCTCCCGCCACAGTTGCGGTTACCGGGCCTATCGCTGCCGCGGTGAAGCCGCTGCGCGCCTCGCCCAGCTCGTTGGAGGCGGAGATGGCAAGCCCCGACGCGGCGCCGACCCGCCCGCGCATCGAGTCGGGCGTGTGAAGCTGGATCAGCGACTGGCGGATATAGACCGAGAACATGTCGGCGGCGCCCAGCAGCGCCAGCATCGCCAGCGACAGCGGCATCCACGTCGACAGCCCGAACACCGCGGTGGCGGCACCGAATACCACCACCGCCGCCAGCATCTTGACCCCGACGTTGGTCTTGATCGGGCTGAAGGAGAAATAGATTGCGGTGAGCGTCGCGCCCAACGCCGGTGCCGCCCGAAGCGGGCCCAGCCCCTGCGCTCCGACCTCCAGGATATCGCGAGCGTAGATCGGCAGCATTGCCGTCACTCCGCCGAGCAGCACGGCGAAAAGGTCGAGCGTGACCGCGCCCAGCACCAGCTGATTGCGGCGGATGTAGCTCAAGCCCTCGGCCATCCGTCGGAGCGGCTTGCCGCGCTCAATCGCGGTGCGTGGCACCGGCCCGATCAGGAACAGACACGCGGTGGCGAAAGCGAACAGGGCGCTGCTGACCCCGTAGGAAAGGTGCGGCGCGATGTCGTAGAGGATGCCGCCCACCGCCGGGCCGACGATCGCGCCCGCCTGCCAAGCGGTCGAGCTTAGAGCGATCGCTTTGGGCAGCATCTTGCGCGGCACGAGGTTGGGCGCGAGCGCTCCGAAGGCCGGTCCGGCGAAGGCTCGGGCAACGCCGAGCAAGGCGGCAACCGCGAACAGGATCGGCAGGTTGACCTGGCCGTTCCAGGTGACGGCGAAGAGGATCAACGCGCACACCAGCTCCAAGCCGAGCGCCGCGCGGGTGATATGCCGCCGGTCGAACTGGTCCGCCGCCCAGCCACTGACCGGCGTCAGCACGAACAACGGCACGAACTGGAACAGGCCGATCAGCCCGAGCTGGAAGGCCGCGTCGCCGACGTCCATCGTCCGGCGCGCGATGTCGTACACCTGCCAGCCGATCACGATGACCATGCCCATCTGGGCGATGGTTGCCGCCAGCCGCGCCAGCCAATAAGCGCGGAAAGCGGGGATTCGAAGAGGGGCGGGGATCACTCCCCGCCCCTAGTCAGACAGCCGGATGGCTGCAATCAGACGGATTCGCTCAGCGGGATGGCCGAGCGGCTGTCGGCGCCGGTATTTCCCTGTCCGAGGAAGCCCAGCAGGTCTTCAGTCAGCCGCTGCTTGTCGGTCTCGAACAGCCCGTGGGCGCTGCCGTCATATTCGATCAGCTGCGCGCCGGGGATGGCCTTGGCCGCTTCCCGGGCGGTGGCGTCGATCGGCACGGTCTTGTCGCTGGTGCCATGGATGATCAGCGTCGGCACGGTGAAGCTCTTGAGGTCAGGTCTAAAGTCGGTGGTCGCGAATGCCTTCGCGCCCGCCAGGGTCGGCCGGAGCCCGGCCATCATCGCCTGGCGCCAACTGTTCATCAGCACGCCCTCGCTGACCGTCTGGCTGACCCAGCCGACGCCGTAAAAGTCCTTGAAGAAGGATTGGAAGAAATCGGCGCGATCCTTTTTCATCGCCGCGGTCATCTCGTCGAAGGTGGCCTTGGGGACGCCGTTGGGGTTGTCGTCGGTCTTCGCCATGTAGGGGACCACCGCGCTGATCAGCACAGCTTTGGAAACCCGGTTTGCGCCTTGCTTGGTCAGAAAGCGGGCGACCTCGCCGCCGCCCATCGAAAATCCGACCAGCGCGACCGGCTGTGTGACCCCGGCATCTTCGAGCACAGCGGCGACGTCGTCGGCATAGGTGTCGTAATCATGCCCGTCCCACGGCTGGTCGGACCGGCCGAAACCGCGGCGGTCGGGGATGATGCAGCGCTTTCCCGCCTCGACCAGCGCCAAAGCCGTGTCGTCGAACGAGTCGCCGCTCAACGGCCAGCCGTGGAGAAGAACCACGGGATCTCCGCTGCCCCAATCCTTGTAATATAGCCTCGTTGAATCCTTGGCCTTCGCATAGGGCATGGTGATCTCCTGAAAATTGGGGTTGTCCTGGTTAAACCCGCGGCCGGCCAAGGCGTTGCGCTGGCCGGCACAGTCCTTAGACCATGCGAGTGATGGCCAAGACGAAGTCCCGTTATGTGTGCCAGGCCTGCGGCTCGGTCAGCAGCCGATGGCAAGGCCAGTGCCCCGATTGCGCCGAGTGGAACACGCTCGTCCAGGAATCGGCGCCAGTCGCCAACATCTTCGCCGCCAAGCACAATCTGCAGGGCGGGGGCCGAGTGGTCGAGCTGGTCGGGCTCGACTCTCCCACCGCGCTTCCCGACCGCATCGTCAGCGGCGTCGCCGAATTCGACCGCGCGATCGGCGGCGGCATGGTGGCCGGATCGGCGATGCTGGTCGGCGGCGACCCCGGCATCGGCAAGTCGACCCTGCTGCTGCAGATTGGCGCCCACTTGGCCAAGCAGGGACGAAGCGTCGTCTATGTGTCGGGCGAGGAATCGGCCGAGCAGGTGCGGCTGCGCGCGGTCCGGCTGGGCCTGGGCAAGGCGCCGGTGCGGCTTGCAGCGGCGACCTCGGTCCGCGACATCCTCACGACAATCAGCGACGGCGAGGCTCCCGATTTGCTGGTGATTGATTCGATCCAGACCATGCATTCCGACCTGATCGAGGGCGCTCCGGGGACGGTCAGCCAGGTGCGCGCCTCGGCGCAGGAGCTGGTGCGCTTCGCCAAGGAGCGCGGCACCGCCGTGGCCCTCGTCGGCCATGTTACCAAGGACGGCTCAATCGCCGGCCCGCGGGTGCTCGAGCATATGGTCGACACGGTGCTCAGCTTCGAAGGCGAGCGCAGCCACCAGTATCGGATCCTGCGGGCGCTCAAGAACCGCTTTGGCGGAACCGACGAGATCGGCGTGTTCGCGATGCAGGGGGCGGGGCTGGCCGAGGTCGCCAATCCGTCGGCCTTGTTCCTGACCCAGCGCGGCGAAGCGGTCAGCGGCACCAGCGTGTTCCCGGCGATCGAGGGCACCCGCCCGGTGCTGGTCGAAATCCAGGCGCTGACGGTGCGGCTGGCCAGCGGCGCAACCCCGCGGCGGGCGGCGGTCGGCTGGGATTCGGGGCGGCTGGCGATGATCCTCGCTGTGCTCGAGGCGCGCTCCGGGATGAGCTTCGCGGCGGCGGAGGTCTATTTGAACGTCGCCGGCGGCTACCGGCTATCCGATCCCGCCGCCGACCTCGCGGCGGCCGCGGCTTTGGTCTCGGCAATGTCGGATCGGCCGGTGCCGAGCGACTGCGTAATCCTCGGCGAAATCGCGCTGTCGGGCGAAATCCGCCCGGTCGCGCACGCCGCGCTGCGCCTCAAGGAAGCGGCGAAGCTCGGTTTCGAGAAGGCGTGGGTGCCTTCCGGAGTCCAGGGCGCGGAGGGGATCGCCGTGGCGCAATTTGCAAACTTGCGGGCGCTCGTCGATCACATCCTCGGCCGTTGAGCGATGTCCGATTTGGGTGGAAAGCGGACCTTACCTCAGCTTCTGCGAGCGGCGGTGAGTGCGCACGCCCGTGATCTCAGCCCGCCTTTCTTATGTTTCACCGTTTGATAAGTGACAGCCTTTGCGCGATGTCCATCGCGGGGTCGCGTCCTGCAAAGTAGTCCGCTGCCGACGTTTCCACCGGAATCTGCGGCACGATCGAGCCCCTTGTGTCCCACGGGTGGCTCAGCTGCCATTTGACAGAGGCGACCGTCGCGTGGAGGCCGCTCCACGGCAGGACTACTGCGCCTTCGTCGCCGAATTGATTGCCCATGTTTCCGGTCGGCTCGCCAATGAAAATGGGATTGGCGAAACGCTCAAGGTCGGTCGCGAAATTGCCCGCCGCCGAATAGACGTTGCGACCGATCAGCGCGTAGACCTGCCGTCCCGGACGTGTCGAGAAAGCGGCCAGAGCGCGGATGAGGTCGGGATAAAGAAAGCTGTTGCCGCCGTTGTTGCTAGATTGGAAGTTCAAATGAAACTTACAAAAATGAATATCGCAGGTGTTTCGCTTGT